>NZ_JBALIF010000011.1:0-136900 GCF_037053465.1 Citrobacter amalonaticus | reverse complement strand
CTTAATCACAGCGATGATCTGATGCTCAGTAAAACGGGCTTTACGCATAGCGATCTCCTTCGTTGGCAGATTGATTATGCCGGATGATCTCTAAATGTGAATGGCACGATTATGCGGGATACTTACAGCTTGACCCGCTGCCGATGGCGCTGATAAACCGGGAGGGACAGGTGGAATGGAGAGCAGAACTGGACCCGTGGGGTAATGTTCTTTCCGAAGACAATCCGCACAATATTGAACAGCCGCTGAGGTTACCGGGCCAGTGGTATGACGGGGAGTCAGGGCTGCACTATAACTGGTACTACGATCCGTAGCAGGGCCGTTATATCACCGAGGCGATGACGCCGTTATAGTCCCGCAGATTAAGGAGGGCGAACCTCCTTAACTGAAAGGGATTGTCACCCCGGTAGACATGGCTCCATGGATTAACGTTGCTGTCGCAGGGTTAGCCCGACATCGCCGCCCGGGTGCACGGCAAGCAGCGTTTCTTTGCTGTATCCGCTCTCGCTCATCAGGCAGGCGCAGGCGGCGTCGAAGAGGGCGATGACCAGTATGATGGAAGTAGTCGCCAGCATGTTCAGCGGATCCGCCTCACGCTGAACACCGGTGGAAATCACCAGCCGGGCAGCGCGGGCAATGGCGGAATCCGGGTTTTCCGTGACGCTGATAATCGGGACGTTTTTCGCCGCCAGACCGGGCAACAGCCGCGTCAGTTCGTCGGAGTTGCCTCCGCGTGAGATCAGAATGGCCCGGTCGTCGGCGCGTAAAAAACCCAGGTCGCCGTGGGCGGCGTCAGTCGCGTTCAGGTAGATCGCCGGACGTTCAACGCAGGCCAGCATGTGGGCGATTTTTCGCGCCGCAATGCCCGATGTGCCCACGCCGGTGACGACAATTTTCCCGCGACATTCGCGTAATTCGGTCATTAACGCGTCCCAGACGGGTTCGCTGAGATGCTGATGTAACCCCGCCAGCGCCTCGCTGTAGAGCGCCCACGTATCGCTGGCCTGTTGCCATGGACTTGTCATGCGTCCCCCTGCATCAACTGGCGGTATTTCATGTGATCCTGATACATCTCGTGGAACACCTGATATTTGCGGTCGTAATACTGCTTAATGCGATTCGTCTGCGGAGTGACCGTTTTACCGATGCGACTCATTGCCGACATCGCTTCCGGGAAGGTTTCAAATACGCCCGCCGCAATCGTGCCCATCATCGCGCCGCCGAGCAGCATCGCTTCGCTCTCTTCTGGCAGCAGCATAGCGCAGCCGGTGGCATTGGCGTGTTCCTGGACAAAAATGGGGTTTTTGGTGCCGCCGCCGCTTGCCATGATGGTGTCGATGCTGTAACCGCTCTGGTTCATGGTCTCAATGATGTGGCGTGTACCCAGCGCAATTGCCTGAATGGTCGCCAGGTATTGCAGCGCCATGTCTTCCGGCGTGCGGGAGAGTTTCAGGCCGCTGATCGCTCCGGTGAGTGTCGGATTCGCGCGCGGCGAGCGGTTGCCGTGGAAGTAGGGCAGGAGATGAATATCGCGGGTCAGGAAAGCGATATTTTCCGGCTCGCCCGCCATTTTCCGCAGCAGTGCGTTCAGCACTTCATAAATCGTTTGCCCTTGCGCTTTGGCTTGCGTAAGCAGCGTATCGTAACAAGGATGCGACTGAATGATGTGGTCGATCAGCGCGCCGGTTGCCGATTGTCCGCCTTCATTGAGCCAGTATTCCGGCAACACGGCGGAATAGTAGGGACCCCAGACGCCGCCAATAAAGCGAGGCTCTTTCGAGATCGCCATATGTCCGGTAGAGGTGCCGCCAATCAGGGCAACGCGACGGTCAAAGTCGGCAACCTCACCAGAAACACCGCAGGCGCCGAGCGTACCCAGCGTACCGGCATGGGCGTCGATGATTGACACGCTGACGGCGGTACCCGGAATCAGCCCCATTTCACTGGCAGCGCGTTGGGTCAGGCCGTGGCCCAGCGGTTCGCCCATCGTTTTCACGTAGCGGCCGATTTTTGCCGCATCGTGTTCCAGCAGATCTTCCAGCCCGATTTCGCGGAAGTAGCTGGCATCCCATTTGTCTTCATGGCCCATGTAGGTCCACTTGCAGACGGTAGAACAGAGCGAGCGCGTATCATCGCCCGTGGCGCGCCAGGTCAGAAAATCCGGTAAATCAAAATAGTAGCCCGCGTTCGCCCAGGTGTTAGGCATATGCTGTTTCAGCCACAGGAGCTTCGGCGTCTGCATTTCCGGCGAGATAATGCCGCCCACATAATCCAGCACCCGGTGGTGCAGTGCATTAATACGTTCGGCCTGGATGATGGCGCGGTGATCCATCCACACAATAATATTCTGCTCGCTGCGCCCGGAAGGGCTGATGGTCAGCGGTTTGCCCTCTTTATCCAGAACCACCAGCGAACAGGTGGCATCGAACCCCAGCCCTTTAACCTGAATGGGGTTGATGTCGGACTGATTGATAGCATCACGAACCGCGTTGCAAACGGCCCGCCAGATATTATCGGACGACTGCTCGACAAAATCGGCCTGCGGACGGTAAATCTCAATGGCGCGGGTCGCCTGGCCCACCATTCTGCCGTTGAGATCAAACACCCCTGCGCGAGCGCTGCCGGTTCCAACATCCACACCAATAAAGTAACTCGCCATAATTTTTCTCCTGAGATCAGGCTCTACGATTCTGTAATGCGATAAAGAGGATGAGGACTGCGCCCCAAAGCGCCATCGTCAGATAGCTGCTGATCCCCAGCAAATTAAATCCGCTTTCCAGCATTTGCAGCACAACCAGCGCCAGCACCAGCCCGATGATGCGGCCAAATCCGCCGTCGGGGTTAATGCCGCCTAGTACCGAGGCGAGGATGGTGACCAGCAGATAAGACTCACCATAGCCCGCTTTCGCCGAGTTGAATTTGGCCATCATTAAGATTGCAGCGACCCAACCGAGCAGCGCGGAAATGACGTAAACGGAAATCTGCACCCGAACGGTGTTCACGCCGCTGTAGCGGGTCGCCTGTTCGTTGGACCCCATCAGATAGAGACTGCGTCCGAGCGTCGTGTGTTCAAGCAACACCCACAGCAGGACGGCGACCAGTAAAAAGAGCAACAGGGCGACAGGAATACCTGCGACGGTGGCGTTGCCAAGATACTGAATGGCAGACGGGAAGCCGGAAATCACCGTGCCGTTGGAGAGTAAAATATTCAGCCCGGAGATCAGCGTCATGGTGCCGAGGGTGGCGAGGATTGGCGACACGCCAACCCAGGCGATCAGCGCGCCGTTCAGGGTGCCGATCGCCACGGCGACCGCTGCGCCAGCCAACAGCGCCAGCGCCAGGAACAGCGGGTTGTCAGGATGGCTGACAATGACGGCTGCCATCACCAGTGAGCAGGCATTAGCGCCAGCAATAATCGACAGGTTGATGCCGCCCGTCAGCATGGTCATCCCCATCCCTAATGCCAGCATGCCGAGGATCGGTAACTGTGAGCCGATAGACTGGAAGTTGGCGACGCTGAAAAAGCGGCTGCCTAACAGCGCGGAAAAGACGACGGCGACGACGATAATAATCACGCACTGCAGACGGATGATGGCATCACCGGGTAATACTCTTGCGAACGCTTTCATCTCAAAGCTCCCTTGCCAGTTTGCGTTTTTCGTTCCACGCCGTGGCGCTGATGCTGACCAGGATAATGGCGCCGCTGAAGACGGTATGCCAGTACGAAGAGACGCCGAGCAGCGTCAGACCGTTTTGTAAAAAGGCCAGCAGAATCACCCCCAGCAGCGTACCGGTCAGCGTGCCGCGACCACCGCTCATACTGGTGCCGCCCAGCACCACTGCCGCCAGTACCGTCAGCTCAAATCCGAGCAGCGAGTTCGGGGCCACCGACTGGGTGATCTGCGCCTGCACAACGGCCGCTACGCCAGCGAGAATGCCCATGTAGCCGTAGACATAGAAATGCAGCTTTAACAGGTTTAACCCGAGGCGGGAGGCGGCGTCGCGGTTACCGCCCATGGCGTAAATCTGGCGACCGAGTCGGGTGTAATTCATCAGCACGGCGGTAATGATAATGACGGCGGCCAGGCACAGCAGCGGCAGAGTGAGGCCGTAGTCATACCCATCCGCTGCGGTGAACGAAAACCAGTTGATGCCGTTCATAAACCAGTCCGGGAAACCATACAACCAGGTGCCTTTGGTGGCATAAACCAGCAGCCCGTAATAGACGTTCAGAGTGGCGATGGTAATGATGATAGCGGGGACGCGCAGCCAGTAGACCAGAAAGCCGTTAAACAGCCCGAGCAGTAATCCGACCGCCATGGCGAGACCCAGCGCCAGCATAAAGTTGCCGCCGTGCGCAATCACCCAGCTTGCCATCGCATACTGGGCAATCGCCGTCATGGCCGGGAACGAAATATCAATGCCGCCGGAGATCAATACAACAAACAGCCCGCAGGCGAGAATGCCGAGAATGGCGTAGCTGGTGGCCACGTCCGTCAGGTTACCGAGAGACAAAAACTCATCGGTGCTGACACTCAGGCCGACAGCAAGCGCAATCACCAGCAGGCCCAGCCAGAATTCATGGTGCCCGACTAAACGGGAGAGACGAACGTTATTCATGGATGACCTCGACCACCTCTGCAATGTCCTCTTCGCGACAGCGATGTGGATTAAATTCGGCAACCAGTTTCCCGCGACGCATCACCAACACACGATGGCTGTTGTAATACGCTTCCGGGATCTCGTCGCAAATCATCAGTACCGCCATTCCCTGTTCCGCAAGGCTGCGGGCGATCTGGTAAATTCCTTCTTTGTTGGCGATATCAACGCCCACCGTCGGGGAATCCAGAATCAGGATGCGCGGCTGGGTCGCCACCCATTTAGCGATGGCGATGCGCTGGGCGTTGCCGCCAGACAGCGTTTTGACCGGTAATTGGGGATCGGACACTTTAATGTTCAGTTCACGGATCAGATCGGCAACCAGCGCTTTCGCTTTGCCGTGATCAAGCAGGCCGCTGCGGGTATGCAGTTTGTCGAAGACCGTGACAATGGTGTTGTCGTAAATCGACTGTTCCATGATCAGCCCTTGGGTCAGGCGATCTTCCGAGACATAGCCGATCCCGTGTCGGATGGCGTCATGATTATTGCGAAACTGAACGGGCTTGCCGTTGATGCGAATTTCCCCGCTCTCCGGGTGGGTCATGCCAAACAGACTCAGACAAAGCTCGGTGCGGCCCGCCCCGAGCAGACCCACGATCGACACGATTTCACCGCTGCGCAGCGACAAGTTGATGTCCTGATATTTACCGTTGCGGCTCAGGTTGCGCAGCTCCAGCATGGGTTCCTGCTCAACCGGTGGTTTTTCCGGCAGCGGGCTGTAGTGGAAGCGTTGACCGGTCATCAGGAATGCCAGCTCGTGGCTGTCGAGTTCGCTGGCGGGCCAGGTTCCTACCAGTTTGCCGTCGCGCATCACGCTAATGCGATCCGCCACTTCCATCACTTCATCAAGACGGTGGCTGACAAACACCACGCAAATGCCTGCGGCTTTCAGTTCGTTAACCACACGCAGCAGGCCGTTGACCTCCTGGCGCGTTAACGACGCCGTTGGCTCATCCATAATCACCAGACGCGCATCGGCAGCAATGGCTCGACAAATCGCGACAAGCTGGCGGTCGGCAATGGAGAGCTTTTCCACTTTTTTATCCGGGTCGAGAGAGACGCCAATTCGCTTCATTGCCGCTAATGCCTGTTCTTTCATGGCGCCGCGACGTACCCAGATATCGCCCCCGGGCAGGTAGCGGTTAACGGCAATGTTCTCTGCCACGCTAAAGTTGGGGAAAAGAGAAAGATCCTGATAGATAACCTGGATTCCGTAATGCGAGGAGAGCTGAGGGCTCAGTTGGTGGAACAGTTTGCCATCCAGCAGAATTTGCGCCCCTTTTTCCGGCTGGTAAACCCCGGAGATCACTTTAATGATGGTGCTTTTGCCGCAGCCGTTCTGTCCCGCCAGACAGTGAACTTCGCCCTTTTTCAGGGTCAGATTCACATTATCCAGCGCCAGCACGCCCGGGAATTGCTTGCTGATATTCTCAAGAGTGATAAATGCGGTGGTGTCTGTCATGGACAATACCCCTGCGAGCGCCCGGAAGGACGCTGAGTGTTAAGTCTGTAGATAGCGCCGACCAGACGGTCGGCGTTGGGTTTCCCTGGTGTTGGCTGATGCCTTAGAAACCGAGCGATTGCGCGTTGTCTTTGGTGACTTCGAGGATCTTGTTAAAGCGGATCACTTTCTTCTCCATGTCGACATCGGCTTTCCCTAATCCTTCAATGGTCAGGTCTTGCGTCACCTCTTTGCCTTGCAACAACTGGTTAGCAACGGTGACCAGCGCATAACCGGCATCTTTCGGATCCCACAGCAGCGCTTTCTTGATATCTCCACGCATCAGATACGGCGCAGCCTGTGCTGGCATGGCGATGCCGACCACGGCGATTTTATCTTTCGCGCGTTTTTTCTGTACCGCCTGACCAGCGCCAATTGGACCCAGCGAGCCGAAACCAATGATGCCCTTCATCTGCGGATAGGTTTTCATCAGATCCAGCGTGGTGGAGTAGGACTTATCGATGCTCTCAGCCACCGGCAGACGGGTGGTGACTTCAAACATCTCCGGGTATTTTTCTTTCTGGTACTTGATGGCGTAATCAGCCCAGGCGTTGTGCAGCGGGACGGTCAGCGAGCCGACATAAATCGCATAGCCGCCTTTACCACCCATATCTTTTGCCAGTTCATCAACGTTGGCTTGGGCATATTTCTCGCTGTCGATGGTTTCAATGTCCCACTGACCAATTTGCTGATCCGGCGATTCGTGGGTCAAAACGACAATCCCCTTATCGCGCGCTTTCTTCAGCACGGGCTCCAGCACCTTCGCATCATTAGGTACCACAATGATTGCGTTGACGTTTTTAGCAATGAGATCTTCAATGACCTTCACTTGCTGTGCCGGATCGGGCGTGGAAGGACCGGTTTGATATGCATTCACATCCAGTTTTTTGGCGGCTTCGTTGACGCCGGTTTCCATGCGGTTGAACCAGGGAATACCGGTCACTTTGGCTACCACAGCAATTTCATATTTTTCTGCCGCAAAGGACGCACCGGACAACATGCATGCAGAAACCAGGGTTGCACTGAGTAATGCGAGTTTGAATTTCATAGTTGTACCTTTTGTAGGGACCAGGGCAAGTCACGACAGGAGGTTATCAACGAAGGGAAGAGGTAATGAATCGCAAGTTTAATAAATGTGATAAAAGCCCATTATTGTTAATTTATATATTAATTAAAGTTAATGTTTAGTTAATTTGAAAGGTTGTTGCACTTTGTGTGTGGTTTTATATGTTAAATAACATAGTGAAACAAATGATTTAATTAACAATTTGTTATCAAACTGAAGATCGAACGGCTGATGTCAGCGAATTTGCCCGCCTGTGTGAAGTGAGTAAATCGCAAAACTGAGAACTGAATCGAGCCCGGAAATCCGTGCTCAACATTTCTCATTTCAATGATATCCTCACGGACAATCCTGCCACGTTGATGATGACAGCGTGGCCCGTTCTGTTTTCTGAGGCGTTGATGGCATTCATGATACGCGGCGTGTTGCCCTGGTTATTTGCATTTTTGACGTTTTCGGTGAGCGCGCATCCGCACAGCTTTATCCGTCTGAAAACGGAAGTGGTCAGCGATAACGGCAATGTTGTGGCGCTTAAGATGCGCTGGACGATGGATGAACTGACCTCAGCCGACCTGCTGTATGATGCCGGGGAGGCGAAACCGGGGTCCGACGTCTGGAAAAAGCTGGCGGCGGAAGTGATGGCAAATGTGCTGGGCCAGCACTATTTCACCGAAATGTGGCACAACGGGCAGCGCGTCAAATTTCAGAACCGGCCCACGGAATACGGTATGGCGCGTGATGAGCACCAGGCGGTGCTGACCTTTGTGTTGCCGCTTGCGAAACCGCAGCCTTTAAGCGGGCAGCGTTATACCTTTTCAACCTTTGATCCCAGCTATTATGTCGATATGAGCTACGAAGAAGACAGCGATGCGACGTTATCGCCCGCGATGCGTAAGCACTGTGAGATCGCCGTGCATACGCCAACGCCGAGTGAAGAATCGCTCAGTTTTGCCCAGTCTTTGGATAAAGAAGATGCGCCGCCAGAGGATATGGAGCTGGGTAAACAGTTCGCGCAGCAGGTGACGTTCGCATGTCAGTAATCTCGCAACGCCGTATTCGTGCCCGGCGCTGGGTGTCGCTATGGCCGCTGGCGCTGTTTTTGCTGGTCGCCGCAGTGGCTGGTGTCTGGTTGTGGCAGGTCTGGCCGCAGGTGATGATTAAAAGCATTGTCTGGCAGCGGGATGTCAACCAACAGATGAGCGTGTTACTGAAAGCGGTGGCCGCCAACCCTGGTCAGGCGGGTGGGGCATTGCTGCTGTTTAGCTTTTTATATGGCGTATTGCACGCGCTCGGGCCGGGACATGGAAAGATAGTGATTACCACCTGGCTGGCGACGCATCCTTCAAAGCTGAAATCGAGCATTGGCCTGACGCTGGCCTCTTCTTTGCTCCAGGGCGTGGTGGCAATTGGACTGGTTGTAGTGGTACTGAGCATTCTGCAACTTCCGGCGCGACAGTTACATCTGAGTGGTTTCTGGCTGGAGAAGGGGAGTTATGCGCTGGTGGGTATGCTGGGCATTTTGCTCTGCTGGCGTGCCGTGAAGAAACTGCGGCGGCTACTACGTAAACCCACATTCACCGCCTTCACGCCCCATCATGTGCATCATGCGCACTGCGGTTGCGGGCATCAGCACATGCCGGATCCCAAACAGCTTCAGCGTAGTGATGACTGGCGGGCGAGGCTAATGATTATTCTGTCGATGGGGATGCGTCCCTGCTCAGGGGCTCTCATGGTGCTGCTGTTCAGTAAAGTGATTGGCGTCTTTTACTGGGGGATGGCGTCAGCACTGGTGATGGCGGCGGGAACGTCGCTGACGATTAGCTCGCTGGCATTACTGGTACACAGTTTTCGCACGCTGGCGGTCAGACTGAGCGGTAACTCGGCGCCTGTACTGTGGCGACAGGTGGGATGGACGACGCTGGCGTTAGCCGGTGGTGTGATATTAGTGGTGGCCGCAGGCGTGATGTGGGTGAGTGCGGTGCCAATGGGAAGGGGATTACGGCCGTTTTAAACGTGCGCCGGGGGAGAATGCCTGATGGCGCTTCGCTTATCCGGCCTACAGTTCATTTTCCTCTGTAGGCCGGATAAGGCGTTAGCCACCATCCGGCAGCAAACAATTAACGCTTCAGCGCGTCGCTCAGTTCGTCACGCATAGTCGCCAGCATCGCTTTAACCACGCGCGGGTTGCCCGCCACGATGTTGCCGGTCGTCATGTAGTTATGACCGCCGGTAAAGTCGCAGACCAGCGCGCCAGCTTCACGGGCAATCAGTTCACCTGCCGCGAAATCCCATGGGCGCAGGCCAATTTCGAAATAACCGTCAACGCGCGCAGCGGCGACATAGGCCAGATCCAGCGCAGCAGAACCGGTACGACGGAAATCAGCGCACTCGGTAAACATTTTACCGAGAATATTCATGTAAGCGGTCGCGTGCTGTTTGGCTTTAAACGGGAAGCCGGTTGCGATGATGGTGCCGTCGAGGTCACGGGCATTGCTGCCGCGCAGACGATAACCGTTCAGTTGCGCACCCTGACCACGGGTTGCGGTGAACAGTTCATTGCGCATGGGATCGTAAACCACAGCGACTTCAGTGCGGCCTTTAATACGTACAGCGATGGAAACCGCGAAGTGCGGCAGACGTTTAACGAAGTTGGTGGTGCCATCCAGTGGATCGATAACCCATTGAACATCCTGATCGGTACCTTCATGTTCACCGCTTTCTTCGGTGATGATGGTGTGCTGTGGGTAAGATTTGCGAATCGTTTCGATAATAATCGCTTCGGCGGCTTTATCGACGTTGGTCACGAAATCATTGCTGCCTTTCTGGCTGGTTTCTACTGAGTCAGGCGTTTCGTAGTGTTTGGCAATTATATTACCCGCCTTGCGCGCTGCGCGCACGGCGATGGTCAGCATCGGATGCATCGGTCTCTCTCACTGGATGTTAAAGAACGGGAAAACGGCGCAGAGTATAGCAGCGAGATCGGAATATGTCTCCGATTTATGATAATATGCCTGAATAATCTTTAGCTGAAGAAAGACAATGCTGCAAAATATTCGAATCGTGCTGGTGGAGACCTCACACACCGGCAATATGGGCTCTGTTGCCCGCGCAATGAAAACAATGGGATTAACCAACCTGTGGCTGGTGAATCCGCTGGTTAAACCTGACTCCCAGGCGATCGCCCTGGCGGCCGGGGCCAGCGATGTGATCGGCAACGCGCAGATCGTCGATACCCTCGATGAAGCGCTGGCCGGATGCAGCCTGGTTGTCGGAACCAGCGCACGCTCCCGTACGCTGCCGTGGCCGATGCTTGATCCGCGAGAATGTGGTCTGAAAAGCGTGGCGGAAGCGGCGAATACCCCGGTTGCGCTGGTGTTTGGCCGTGAGCGTGTTGGGCTGACCAACGACGAACTGCAAAAATGTCATTACCACGTTGCGATCGCGGCGAACCCGGAGTACAGCTCGCTGAACCTGGCGATGGCGGTTCAGGTTATCGCTTATGAAGTGCGCATGGCGTGGCTGGCATCGCAGGAAAACCCAGGTGCGCAAGAGCATGAAGAAGCGCCGTACCCGCTGGTGGACGATCTTGAGCGTTTCTACGGTCACCTTGAGCAGACGCTGCTGGCGACGGGCTTTATCCGCGAAAATCATCCGGGTCAGGTGATGAACAAACTGCGTCGTCTGTTTACCCGTGCGCGTCCGGAGAGCCAGGAACTGAACATTTTGCGTGGGATGCTGGCTTCTATTGAGCAGCAGAATAAGGACAAGTAAGTGCGAGCCATAGGCCGGATAAGCAAAGCGCCATCCGGCAAAGGAAAATGGCACTGAAGGTTAAATACCTGACTAAAACAGTCAAGTAAATAGTTGACTGATTTAGTCGGGAATGTCAGACTTGGCCCTGCTATGCAATATCCCCATTTTACAATAAAAAACCCCGGGCAGGGGCGAGTTTGAGGCTAAGTAAGACATGAGACTGACATCTAAAGGGCGTTATGCCGTGACCGCAATGTTGGACGTTGCGCTCAACTCCGAAGCGGGCCCGGTACCGTTGGCTGATATTTCTGAACGTCAGGGAATTTCCCTTTCTTATCTGGAACAGCTGTTCTCCCGTTTGCGTAAAAATGGCCTGGTGTCCAGCGTACGTGGACCAGGTGGTGGTTATCTGCTGGGTAAAGATGCCGGCAGTATTGCCGTCGGTGAAGTGATTAGCGCTGTTGACGAGTCGGTTGACGCGACCCGTTGCCAGGGCAAAGGCGGTTGTCAGGGCGGCGATAAATGCCTGACCCACGCGCTGTGGCGCGATCTGAGCGATCGTCTGACCGGTTTCCTCAACAATATTACGTTAGGTGAACTGGTGAATAACCAGGAAGTCCTGGATGTGTCTGGTCGCCAGCACAGCCACGACGCTCCACGCACAAATCGTGCGCAAGATGCAATTGACGTTAAGTTACGCGCTTAATTTAACCGTCCTGCAAAAACGCGAAACAGTTAGGTTAACGATAATAAGATTTTCGAGTCAGGCCGGAGCGCTTACGCTCCGTTAACACGGTCGTACATCCAGCCGGTTGCCTGGCTCCTTGCATTGAAGCGATGTACGGAGTTTATAGAGCAATGAAATTACCGATTTATCTCGACTACTCCGCAACCACGCCGGTGGACCCGCGTGTTGCCGAGAAAATGATGCAGTTCCTGACGCTGGACGGAACCTTTGGTAACCCGGCCTCCCGTTCACACCGTTTCGGCTGGCAAGCGGAAGAGGCGGTGGATATCGCCCGTAATCAGATTGCTGATTTGGTCGGTGCCGACCCGCGTGAAATCGTCTTTACTTCTGGTGCGACGGAATCCGATAACCTGGCGATCAAAGGTGCAGCCAACTTTTATCAGAAAAAAGGCAAGCACATCATCACCAGCAAAACCGAACATAAAGCCGTGCTGGATACCTGCCGTCAACTGGAGCGCGAAGGCTTTGAAGTCACTTACCTCGCGCCGCAGAGCAACGGCATTATCGATCTGAAAGAACTGGAAGCGGCGATGCGTGATGACACCATCCTCGTCTCCATTATGCACGTGAATAACGAAATCGGCGTGGTGCAGGATATCGCGACAATCGGTGAAATGTGCCGTGCGCGCGGGATCGTCTATCACGTTGACGCCACCCAGAGCGTGGGCAAATTGCCTATCGATCTGAGCCAGTTGAAAGTTGACCTGATGTCCTTCTCCGGCCACAAAATTTATGGTCCGAAAGGGATCGGCGCGCTGTACGTTCGCCGTAAACCGCGTATTCGCATCGAAGCGCAAATGCACGGCGGTGGTCACGAGCGCGGTATGCGTTCCGGTACGCTGCCTGTTCACCAGATCGTCGGGATGGGTGAAGCCTATCGTATCGCCAAAGAAGAGATGGAAACTGAGATGGCGCGTCTGCGCGGTCTGCGTAACCGTCTGTGGAATGGCGTGAAAGATATGGAAGAAGTTTACCTGAACGGTGACCTTGAGCAGGGCGCGCCAAACATTCTCAACGTGAGCTTTAACTACGTTGAAGGCGAATCACTGATTATGGCGCTGAAAGACCTGGCGGTCTCTTCCGGTTCCGCCTGTACCTCTGCGAGCCTCGAACCATCCTACGTGCTGCGCGCACTGGGCATGACTGACGAGCTGGCGCATAGCTCTATTCGTTTCTCTTTAGGTCGTTTTACTACCGAAGAAGAGATTGATTACACCATCGAACTGGTTCGTAAATCCATTGGCCGCCTGCGCGACCTTTCTCCGCTGTGGGAAATGCACAAGCAGGGCGTGGATCTGAACAGCATCGAATGGTCACATCATTAATCGGTACCGATAAGGAGAATTCATCATGGCTTACAGCGAAAAAGTAATCGATCATTACGAGAATCCACGTAACGTGGGCTCTTTTGACAACAGCGACGAGAACGTGGGCAGCGGTATGGTCGGCGCACCGGCCTGTGGCGACGTCATGAAGTTGCAGATCAAAGTTAACAATGAAGGTATCATTGAAGACGCGCGTTTCAAGACTTACGGCTGCGGTTCCGCTATCGCCTCCAGTTCTCTGGTCACCGAATGGGTGAAAGGCAAGTCCCTGGACGAAGCGCAGGCGATTAAAAACACTGACATCGCCGATGAGCTTGAACTGCCGCCAGTGAAAATTCACTGCTCGATTCTGGCAGAAGACGCAATCAAAGCCGCCATTGCGGACTACAAAAGCAAACGTGAAGCAAAATAAGAAGAGTTGAGGTTTTATTATGTCGATTACACTTAGCGACAGTGCAGCAGCGCGAGTAAATACCTTCCTGGCAAACCGTGGTAAAGGGTTTGGCCTGCGTCTGGGCGTGAGAACCTCAGGCTGCTCAGGTATGGCGTATGTACTGGAATTTGTTGATGAACCGGCGGCAGAAGACACCGTGTTTGAAGACAAAGGCGTTAAGGTCGTGGTTGATGGTAAAAGCCTGCAATTTCTCGACGGTACGCAGTTAGACTTTGTGAAAGAAGGTCTGAACGAAGGGTTTAAATTCACTAACCCGAACGTGAAAGACGAGTGTGGTTGCGGCGAAAGCTTCCACGTGTAACTTGCGTTATCCGAAAACCCCGCCGTAGCCCTGCTGCGTGTGGGGTTTGTTCTAACAGGCTACCCCTGAGAATGTTATGGACTACTTCACCCTCTTTGGCTTACCGGCCCGTTATCAGCTCGATACGCAGGCGCTGAGCCTTCGTTTTCAGGATCTGCAACGCCAGTATCACCCTGATAAATTTGCCAGTGGCACGCAGGCGGAACAGCTTGCCGCCGTACAGCAATCCGCCACCATTAATCAGGCCTGGCAAACGTTGCGTCACCCTTTGATGCGCGCAGAGTACCTGCTTTCGCTACACGGTTTTGATCTCAGCAACGAGCAGCACACGGTGCGCGATACCGCATTCCTGATGGAACAACTGGAACTGCGCGAAGAGCTTGATGAGATAGAACAGGCGAAAGACGAGGCGCGGCTGGAACCCTTTATCCAGCGCGTGAAAAAGATGTTTGATAACCGCCATCAAAAGCTAGTGGAACAACTGGATAACGAGACGTGGGACGCTGCGGCCGATACCGTGCGTAAACTACGTTTTCTCGATAAACTGCGAAGCAGTGCAGAACAACTCGAAGAAAAACTGCTCGATTTTTAATTTTCGGAAGCAATTATGGCCTTATTACAAATTAGTGAGCCGGGACTGAGTGCTGCGCCGCACCAGCGTCGTCTGGCGGCGGGCATCGATCTCGGAACCACCAACTCTCTGGTCGCAACCGTACGTAGCGGTCAGGCGGAAACGCTGGCCGATCACGATGGCCGTCATCTGCTGCCGTCAGTCGTTCACTACCATCAGCAAGGCCACACGGTGGGGTACGATGCGCGTACTAATGCCGCACGGGATACCGCGAATACCATTAGCTCAGTCAAACGCATGATGGGGCGCTCGCTGGCCGATATTCAGGCCCGTTATCCCCATTTGCCGTACCGTTTTCAGGCAAGTGAAAACGGCCTGCCAATGATTGAAACGGCGGCGGGTTTGCTGAATCCGGTCCGTGTGTCTGCCGATATTCTCAAAGCACTGGCGGCGCGCGCCGCTGAATCGCTTTCCGGCGATCTCGACGGCGTGGTGATTACCGTACCGGCCTATTTTGACGATGCCCAGCGTCAGGGAACCAAAGATGCTGCGCGTCTGGCGGGCCTGCACGTGCTGCGCCTGCTTAATGAACCGACCGCCGCGGCGATTGCCTACGGTCTGGATTCCGGTAAAGAGGGCGTTATCGCGGTGTATGACCTCGGTGGCGGGACCTTCGATATCTCCATTCTGCGTCTGAGTCGCGGGGTGTTTGAAGTGCTGGCGACGGGCGGAGATTCCGCGCTGGGCGGCGATGACTTCGACCATCTGCTGGCGGATTATATCCGTGAACAGGCGGGAATTGCCGATCGCAGCGATAACCGTGTTCAGCGTGAACTGCTGGATGCCGCTATCGCCGCGAAAATCGCCCTTAGCGATGCCGGGTCCGTCACCGTGAACGTGGCGGGCTGGCAGGGCGAGATTACGCGTGAACAGTTCAACGACCTCATCTCCGCGCTGGTGAAGCGTACATTGCTGGCCTGCCGTCGCGCCCTGAAAGATGCCGGCGTTGAGGCGCAGGATGTGCTGGAAGTGGTGATGGTTGGCGGGTCGACTCGCGTCCCGCTGGTGCGTGAGCGCGTAGGTGAATTCTTTGGGCGCCCGCCGCTGACCTCAATCGATCCGGATAAAGTGGTCGCTATCGGTGCGGCAATCCAGGCCGATATCCTGGTCGGCAACAAGCCGGACAGTGAAATGTTGCTGCTGGATGTGATCCCGCTGTCGCTGGGACTGGAGACGATGGGCGGCCTGGTCGAGAAAGTGATCCCGCGTAATACCACCATTCCGGTGGCGCGCGCCCAGGACTTCACCACCTTCAAAGATGGCCAGACCGCGATGTCTATCCACGTGATGCAGGGCGAACGTGAGCTGGTGCAGGACTGCCGTTCGCTGGCGCGCTTTGCGCTGCGCGGTATCCCGGCGCTGCCCGCAGGCGGCGCGCACATTCGCGTCACCTTCCAGGTGGATGCGGACGGTCTGTTAAGCGTCACGGCGATGGAGAAGTCCACTGGCGTAGAAGCATCGATTCAGGTTAAGCCCTCTTATGGTCTGACCGACAGTGAAATTGCCTCTATGATTCAGGATTCGATGAGCTTTGCCGAACAGGACGTAAAAGCCCGTATGCTGGCAGAGCAAAAAGTCGAAGCGGCGCGCGTGCTGGAGAGTTTAACCGGCGCGCTGACCGCTGATGCCGCGCTGCTCAGCGCCGCAGAACGTCAACGCATTGACGATGCCGCCGCGCACTTACGCGAGGTGGCGCAGGGCGATGATGTTGACGCTATCGAACACGCCATTAAAAACGTAGACAAACAAACCCAGGAATTCGCTGCTCGCCGCATGGACCAGTCTGTCCGTAGCGCGCTGAAAGGCCATTCCGTGGACGAGGTTTAATATGCCAAAGATTGTTATTCTGCCTCATCAGGATCTCTGTCCGGATGGTGCAGTTCTGGAAGCGAAGACCGGTGAAACCATTCTTGACGTTGCCCTGCGCAACGGTATCGAGATTGAACACGCCTGTGAAAAATCCTGTGCCTGTACCACCTGCCATTGCATCGTGCGTGAAGGTTTTGACTCCCTGCCGGAAAGCACGGAAGAAGAAGACGACATGCTGGATAAAGCCTGGGGACTGGAGCCGGAAAGCCGTTTAAGCTGCCAGGCTCGCGTCACTGAAGACGATCTCGTGGTCGAAATCCCACGTTACACCATCAATCATGCGCGTGAGCATTAACCGAGGACAGTATGGGACTCAAGTGGACCGATAGCCGCGAAATTGGTGAAGCGCTGTATGACGCTTTCCCCGATCTCGATCCAAAGACCGTTCGCTTCACCGATCTTCATCAGTGGATTTGCGATCTTGAGGAGTTTGACGACGACCCCAACGCATCCAATGAAAAAATTCTGGAGGCGATTCTGTTAGTCTGGTTAGATGAAGCAGAATAATTTCCCCGTCATGCTTCACGCTGCAGATGCGTTGGCCGCGCTCGCTCACCCCAGTCACAGAGTTATCTCTGCTCCCGGGGATTCGCTCGATTGCCGCTTTCCTGCAGCGCGAATCATTTAGTGGAATGAACATACGGGCTGCCATGAGGCGGCCCGTTTGCTAATAAGGATAAATAACATGACAGAAGCCATGAAAATTACGCTTTCCACACAACCCGCTGACGCACGCTGGGGTGAAAAAGCCACATACAGTATCAATAACGAGGGTATTGCCCTGCACCTTAATGGGAAAGATGACCTGGGCCTTATTCAGCGTGCGGCACGTAAAATCGACGGCCTTGGTATCAAACATGTTCAACTGGCCGATGATGGCTGGGATGCTGACCGTTGCTGGGCATTCTGGCAGGGTTACAAAGCGCCGAAGGGTAGCCGTAAAGTGGAGTGGCCAGCGCTGGACGATGTGCAGCGTCAGGAGCTGGATAACCGTCTGACCATTATTGACTGGGTACGCGACACCATTAACGCCCCGGCGGAAGATCTGGGGCCAGAGCAACTGGCGCAGCGCGCCGTTGACCTGCTGTGCAGCGTCGCGTGCGATCACGTCGCTTACCGCATTACCAAAGGTGAAGATCTGCGCGAGCAGAACTACATGGGACTGCACACCGTCGGTCGCGGTTCTGAACGTCCGCCAGTCCTGCTGGCGCTGGACTACAACCCAACGGGCGACAAAGAAGCTCCGGTTTACGCTTGCCTGGTCGGTAAAGGGATTACCTTTGATTCCGGCGGTTACAGCATTAAACAAAGCGCCTTTATGGATTCGATGAAATCCGATATGGGCGGTGCCGCAACGGTTACAGGCGCGCTGGCGTTTGCCATCACACGTGGACTGAACAAGCGCGTGAAGCTGTACCTGTGCTGCGCGGATAACCTGATCAGCGGTAACGCGTTTAAGCTGGGCGATATTATCCACTATCGCAACGGTAAAAACGTCGAAGTGATGAATACCGATGCTGAAGGACGTCTGGTTCTGGCAGACGGTCTGATCGATGCCAGCGCACAGAAACCGGAGTTGATCATCGATGCCGCAACGCTGACCGGTGCTGCGAAAACGGCGCTGGGTAACGACTACCATGCGCTGTTCAGCTTTGATGATCAACTGGCGAACCGCCTGTTGGCAAGCGCTGCCGCAGAGAATGAAGCCTTCTGGCGTCTGCCGTTGGCGGAGTTCCACCGCAACCAGTTGCCGTCAAATTTCGCTGAACTGAACAATACCGGCAGCGCGGCGTATCCGGCTGGGGCGAGCACCGCCGCTGGGTTCCTGTCGCACTTTGTGGAAAACTACCAGCAGGGCTGGCTGCATATCGACTGCTCCGCAACCTATCGTAAAGCGCCGGTTGAGCAGTGGTCTGCCGGGGCGACCGGTCTGGGTGTGCGTACGATTGCGAACCTGTTGACTGCCTGAGTTTGTCGCTTTGTAGGCCGGGTAAGCGTTAGCGCTATCCGGCATTTTGCCTGATGGCGACGCGTTGCGTCTTATCAGGCCTACATTAATCTGTACATGATCTGTGATCCTATGGCCGAAACAAAAAACGAATTAGAAACTTTACTGGAGCAAGCCGCGACGGAACCCGCGCACCGTCCGGCATTTTTCCGTACCTTACTGGAGTCTACCGTCTGGGTGCCAGGCACTGCGGCAGAAGGCGAAGCGATTGTTGAAGACAGCGCCCTGGACCTTCAACACTGGGAAAAAGAGGACGGCACAACCGTCATTCCTTTTTTCACCTCTCTGGAGGCGTTGCAGCAGGCGGTGGAAGAGGAACAGGCGTTTGTGGTAATGCCTGTTCGTACGCTGTTTGAGATGACGCTCGGCGAAACGCTGTTCCTCAACGCCAAACTGCCAACCGGCAAAGAGTTCATGCCGCGAGAAATCAGCCTGCTGATAGGGGAAGAGGGCAATCCGCTCAGTACCCAGGAAGTGCTGGAAGGCGGCGAGTCACTGAT
The DNA here is from genome assembly GCF_037053465.1 of Citrobacter amalonaticus. Classification (GTDB taxonomy): domain Bacteria; phylum Pseudomonadota; class Gammaproteobacteria; order Enterobacterales; family Enterobacteriaceae; genus Citrobacter_A; species Citrobacter_A amalonaticus_H. The sequence continues at coordinate 118,088 of NZ_JBALIF010000011.1, read as the reverse complement.
CCTTTCCGAAGTGGCTGAACCGCCAGCGCAGATGATAGATTCGCTGACCACCTTGTTTAAGACCATTAAACCGGTGAAGCGCGCGTTTCTCTGTTCCATCAAAGAGAATGCGGACGCGCAGCCCAATCTGCTGATTGGTATTGAAGCAGACGGAGATATTGAAGAGATTATCCACACTGCCGGTAGCGTGGCGATGGATACGATACCGGGGGATGAGCCTGTCGATATTTGCCAGGTGAAGAAAGGTGAGAAGGGGATTAGCCACTTTATCACCGAGCATATTGCGCCGTTTTATGAACGCCGCTGGGGTGGGTTCCTGCGCGATTTCAGGCAAAACCGCATTCTTTAAAAACAGGTTTTGTTTGGTTTCCAGGCCGGATAAGCATATGCGCCATCCGGCACTGCAACCATTACGCCGGTTCTACCGGTAAATCCGCTCGCGCACCCCATTCGCTCCACGCACCGTCATACAATGCCACATTCGGTACGTCGAGCGTGGCGAGCGCCAGTACGACGACGGCCGCCGTTACACCGGAGCCACAGCTGGCGATGATCGGGCGATCAAAGCTGACCCCGTGACGAAAGAAGATGGCATCCAGTTCGTCGGTGGTTTTCAGTTCGCCGTCCTGAACCAGTTCCGTCCACGGTACATTCAACGCGCCAGGCACGTGCCCGCGTCTGAGTCCCGGACGGGGCTCATCAACTTCAGCATTAAAACGCGCCGCCGGACGCGCATCGACAATCTGAGCGCTTTTCTCATGGCTGGCGAGCAGAACATCGGTAACGCGTACTACCGCTTCCGGCGTGAACGCGACATCAAAGTCGCCTTCCGGCAATTCAACGTCGCCTTCTTGCAACGGCAACTCATCACGTTTCCAGCCCGCGAGTCCCCCAGCCAAAACAGACACCTTCTCAACGCCAAACGTGCGCAGCATCCACCACGCGCGTGGGGCGGAGAACAGGTTTCCTTCGTCATAGACGATCAGATGTTTATCCTGATGAACACCCAGTTCACGCATCGCCACGGCGAAAGCTTCCGGGCGCGGCATCATATGCGGCAGAGGTGAAGTGTGGTCGGAGAGCGCCTCAATATCAAAAAATACCGCTCCCGGAATATGCCCGGAACGATACTCTTGCGCGACGTCGCGATCTTCCTGACCCGGCGGCGCCATACGGGCGTCGATAATTTGAATGTGCGGATCGTCAATATGTTCGGCAAGCCAGTCGGCAGCGACAAACCAGGCAGTGGACATAGGCGTCTCCATTTAATAGCCAGATGAAGGGCAAATTGTCGAACCTTTGCAGGCAAGGGGCAAGTAAAAGAGGCCGATTTGTCCGGCGAAGCCACATTTATGAAGTAAATTCAGACAACAGAAGCAGGTTAGAGACTTACACAAAGATAAATCTCACGCATAATAATAGTTCAACGTTGCTAACGGCCGTGTTGGCCAGGGATGAAAAATGAGACACATGCGTTTAGCCGCCTGCATCATGATGCTGATGATGGCGGGGTGTGATAACAACGACAAACCGTCTGGAGCGCCGAAAAGCGATGTCGATACGCCTGTCGCGCAAACCACGCCAGCGAAGAAAGATCCGGCGCAGTTGCAAAAACTGGCGCAACGGAGCGAAGGTAAAACGCTGACGCTGCTGGATGCTTCCGAAGTGCAACTGGACGGTGCTTCGACGTTAGTGCTGACTTTTTCCATCCCGTTAGATCCCGAACAGGACTTTACCCGTACTGTACATGTCGTCGATAAGAAAAGCGGCAAAGTCGATGGCGCATGGGAGCTTTCCACCAATCTCAAAGAGTTACGCTTACGTCACCTGGAGCCGAACCGCGAACTGGTGGTGACCATTGAACGCGAACTTAAAGCGCTCAACAAAGCGACCTTTGAGATTGATTATGAGAAAACCCTGACCACACGGGATGTCCAGCCAAGCGTTGGTTTTGCCAGTCGCGGCTCATTGCTTCCAGGAAAAGTTGTGGCAGGGTTGCCGGTGATGGCGCTTAATGTGAACAACGTTGACGTGAACTTTTTCCGCGTGAAGCCTGAGTCGCTGGCGGCATTTGTCAGCCAGTGGGAGTACCGAAACTCAGTCTCAAACTGGGAGTCCGAGAATCTGCTGAAAATGGCCGATTTGGTGTATACCGGCCGCTTCGATCTCAATCCTGCGCGCAACACCCGTGAAAAACTCCTTCTTCCTCTGAGCGAGATTAAACCGCTGCAGGAGGCGGGAGTGTATGTCGCGGTGATGAACAAAGCCGGGAAGTACGAATACAGCAACGCCGCAACCTTATTTACGCTCAGCGATATCGGTGTATCGGCTCATCGTTACCAGAATCGCCTCGACGTCTTCACGCAAAGCCTGGAAAACGGCGCCGCGCAGCAGGGGGTGGATGTTGCCTTGCTGGACGAAAAAGGCCAGACGCTGGCGAAGGCGACCAGTGATGGTAAAGGCCATGTCCAACTGGAAAATAACAAAAATGCGGCATTGTTGTTGGCCCGCAAAGCGGGTCAAACCACGCTGCTGGATCTGAAACTTCCGGCGCTGGATCTGGCGGAATTTGATATCGCGGGAGCGCCAGGCTACAGCAAACAGTTCTTTATGTTTGGCCCGCGTGACCTCTATCGTCCGGGTGAAACAGTGATCCTCAACGGTCTGCTGCGCGACAGCGACGGCAAGATGCTGCCCGATCAGCCGGTGAAACTGGAAGTGGTAAAACCCGATGGTCAGGTGATCCGTACGGTTGTCAGTCAACCGGACAACGGGTTGTATCGCTTTACCTACCCGCTGGACGGTAGCGCGCCGACCGGTATGTGGCACATTCGCGCCAACACCGGAGACAACCAGACCCGGATGTGGGATTTCCACGTTGAAGATTTTATGCCGGAGCGGATGGCGCTGAATCTCACTGGTCAAAAAACGCCAATTTCCCCGGCCGATCCGGTGAATTTCTCGGTGGTGGGTTATTACCTGTATGGCGCACCGGCGAACGGTAATGCGCTACAGGGGCAACTGTTCCTGCGTCCACTGCGTGAGGCCGTACCGACGCTGCCGGGCTTCCAGTTTGGCGATGTTGCGGAAGAAAACCTGTCGCGCAGTCTCGATGAAGTGCAGCTTAACCTGGATGAAACGGGACGTGGCAATGTCAGCATCAACAGCCAGTGGAGCGAAACACACTCACCGTTGCAGGTCATATTGCAGGGGAGTTTGCTGGAGTCCGGCGGTCGCCCGGTGACGCGTCGTGCTGAACAGGCAATCTGGCCCGCAGACACGCTGCCGGGCATTCGTCCACAGTTTGCCGTCAAAGCGGTGTACGACTACCGCACCGATACAACGGTGAATCAACCGATTGTCGATGAAGACAGTAATGCCGCCTTTGATATTGTGTATGTCGATGCGCAAGGCATGAAGAAAGCAGTATCCGGTCTGCAGGTGCGTTTGATTCGTGAACGTCGTGACTATTACTGGGACTGGATAGAGAGCGAAGGCTGGCAGTCACGCTTTGATCAAAAGGATCTGGTGGAAGGTGAGCAGACGCTGGATCTGCAGGCCGATGAAACCGGTAAAGTGACCTTCCCGGTGGAGTGGGGCGCATACCGCCTCGAAGTAAAAGCGCCAAACGATTCGGTCAGTAGCGTGCGCTTCTGGGCGGGATACAGTTGGCAGGATAACAGCGACGGTAGCGGAGCTGCGCGTCCGGACCGCGTCACGCTGAAGCTGGACAAGCCGGCCTATCGCCCGGGCGACACGATGAAGCTGCATATTGCGGCACCCGCCGCAGGCAAAGGCTATGCGATGGTGGAATCCAGCGAAGGTCCGCTGTGGTGGCAAGAGATTGATGTCCCGGCCGAAGGGCTTGATCTGTCTGTTCCGGTTGATAAATCCTGGAATCGTCATGATTTGTACCTGAGCACGCTGGTGGTACGTCCGGGGGATAAATCGCGTTCCGCCACGCCGAAACGCGCCGTTGGCTTGCTGCATTTGCCGTTAGGAGATGAAAACCGCCGCCTGGATCTGGCACTGGAAAGCCCGGCAAAGATGCGTCCGAATCAACCGCTAACGGTGAAGATTAAAGCCAGCAGTAAAAATGGCGAAACGCCAAAACAGGTGAATGTGCTGGTGTCGGCGGTCGACAGCGGTGTGCTGAACATTACCGACTACGTCACACCGGATCCGTGGCAGGCATTCTTTGGACAAAAACGCTATGGCGCGGATATTTACGACATTTACGGTCAGGTGATTGAAGGCCAGGGGCGTCTGGCGGCCTTGCGCTTTGGTGGTGATGGCGATGAACTGAAACGCGGCGGAAAACCGCCGGTCAACCATGTGAACATCGTTGCCCAGCAGGCGCAACCGGTCATGCTTAATGAGCAGGGCGAAGGCAGTGTGACGTTGCCGATCGGTGATTTTAACGGCGAACTGCGCGTGATGGCCCAGGCATGGACGGCAGATGATTTTGGCAGCAATGAAAGCAAAACGATTGTTGCCGCCCCGGTTATTGCTGAACTCAATATGCCGCGCTTTATGGCATCCGGAGATACTTCACGGCTGGTGCTGGATGTCACCAACCTCACCGATCTTCCACAATCGCTGAACGTCGCCCTGAGCGCCAGCGGGCTGATTGAACTGGTTAGCGAGCAACCTGCGCAGGTTAATCTGAAACCGGGTGTGCGCACCACTCTGTTTATCCCTGTCCGCGCGAAAGAAGGGTTTGGCGAGGGTGAACTCCAGGCGACGCTCAGTGGGCTAACCGTACCAGGAGAGAATATCGGGCCGCAGCAAAAGCAGTGGAAGATTGGCGTACGTCCGGCCTTCCCGGCGGAAACGGTCAATAACGGCGTAATGCTTCAGCCGGGTGAACAGTGGACGCCATCGGCCGATGCGTTAGCGAATTTCTCTCCGGCAACGTTGCAGGGGCAGTTACTGTTCAGCGGTAAACCGCCGTTGAATCTGGCGCGCTACATTCGTGAACTGAAGGCCTACCCTTATGGCTGTCTTGAGCAAACCACCAGTGGTCTGTTCCCGTCACTTTATACCAACGCAGAGCAGTTAAAATCGTTGGGTATTGCGGGTGACACTGATGAGAAACGTCGTGCAGCCATTGAAACGGGCATTTCCCGCCTGCTGCAAATGCAACGGGATAACGGGGGCTTTGCCCTGTGGGATAAAAATGGGCCGGAAGAGTACTGGTTGACCGCGTATGCGATGGACTTCCTGGTCCGCGCGGGTGAGCAGGGCTACAGCGTGCCGACAGAGGAAATCAATCAGGGGAATGCCCGCCTGCTGCGTTATCTGCAGGATCCGGGAATGATGTCGATTCGTTACTCTGACAACAGCCAGGCGAGCAAATTTGCGGTGCAGGCTTATGCTGCGCTCGTACTGGCGCGCCAGCAGAAAGCGCCCCTTGGCGCACTGCGTGAGATCTGGGAGCGTCGAGATCAGGCGGCTTCCGGTTTACCGTTGCTGCAACTGGGCATTGCGTTAAAAACGATGGGCGATGCGAAACGCAGTGACGAGGCGGTGACACTGGCGTTGTCGACGGCGCGAAACGATCAACATCAGTGGATAGGCGATTACGGCAGTTCGCTTCGTGATAACGCCCTGATGCTGGCGCTGCTGGAAGAGAATAAGCTGAAACCTGATGTGCAAAATGCGCTGCTGAACACCCTCTCTGAACAGGCGTTTGGTCAACGCTGGCTGTCAACGCAGGAAAATAATGCGCTGTTCCTGGCGGCCCGCTCATTGCAGGATTTACCCGGCACCTGGCAGGCACAGACGTCATTGGCTGAACAGCCGCTGACAGGTGATAAAGCGCAAACCCGCAATCTGAATGCGGATCAGCTCGCTGCGCTTCAGGTGACAAATAACGGTAATCAACCGCTGTGGCTGCGCCTTGACGCCAGTGGCTATCCGCAAACAGCACCGACATCTGCCAGCAATGTATTGCAGATTGAACGTCATATCCTCGGCACCGATGGTCAAAGTAAATCGCTGGAAACGCTGCGTAGCGGCGATCTGGTGCTGGTCTGGCTGGAAGTGAAAGCCAGCCAGAATGTGCCAGATGCGCTGGTGGTGGATCTGCTGCCTGCTGGACTGGAACTGGAGAACCAGAATCTGGCGAATGGCAGTGCCAGCCTGCAGGACAGCGGCAGCGAAGTACAAAATCTTCTCAATCAGATGCAACAGGCCAATATTGAGCATGTGGAGTTCCGTGACGATCGCTTTGTGGCAGCCGTGGCAGTGAATGAGGGGCAGCCGGTTACGCTGGTCTATCTGGCGCGAGCGGTGACGCCTGGCACCTATCAGGTTCCCGTACCGATGGTGGAATCAATGTACGTTCCGCAGTGGCGAGCGACGGGGACATCTGAGGGGCCGCTGATTGTTAAACCGTAAATGAGGCGTCTGTTGGGTAAGCGCGGTGGTTGGCTTTGGCTGATCGCCGCGCCTGGTTTGCTTGTTTTTGCGGCCTGGTCGGCAGATAAGATCTGGCCGCTGCCTTTGCGCGAGGTAAATCCGGCGCGCGTGGTGGTGGCCTATGATGGCACGCCGCTGTGGCGGTTTGCTGACGCAGACGGGATCTGGCGTTATCCGGTCACGCTCGACGAAGTTTCCCCGCGCTATCTGGAAGCGCTTATCAACTATGAGGATCGCTGGTTCTGGTCGCACCCCGGCGTGAATCCTTTTTCTGTCCTTCGCGCGGCCTGGCAGGATTTAACGTCCGGGCGCGTTATTTCCGGCGGCAGCACGCTGACCATGCAGGTAGCGCGTCTGCTTGACCCGCATCCCCGCACCTTTGGCGGTAAGTTCCGCCAGCTCTGGCGCGCGCTGCAACTCGAGTGGCATCTTTCCAAACGCGACATTTTGACGCTCTACCTTAATCGCGCGCCGTTCGGCGGTACGTTGCAGGGGGTCGGTGCCGCAAGCTGGGCGTATCTCGGTAAACCGCCCACACAGCTCAGCTATGCTGACGCCGCTTTACTGGCCGTGCTGCCGCAGGCACCGAGTCGGCTGCGTCCCGATCGCTGGCCAGAGCGCGCAGAGATCGCGCGTAATAAAGTGCTGGAGAGGATGGCCACCCAGGGCGTCTGGTCGCAAAGCCAGGTTAAGGAGTCGATGGAGGAGCCTGTCTGGCTCACCCCGCGCCAAATGCCGCAACTGGCGCCGTTGTTCTCGCGGATGATGCTTGGCAAAAGCCAGCGCGACAAAATCGTCACGACCCTGGATGCCGGGCTGCAACGACAACTGGAAGAGCTGGCGCAAAACTGGAAGGCCCGACTTCCTGCCCGTAGTTCGCTGGCGATGATCGTCGTTGATCACACCGATATGAGCGTGCGCGGTTGGGTTGGGTCGGCCGATCTGAATGACGATACGCGTTTCGGATATGTGGATATGGTCAACGCGATTCGTTCGCCGGGCTCGGTACTGAAGCCTTTTGTGTATGGCCTGGCGCTGGATGATGGATTAATTCATCCGGCGTCTTTATTACAGGACGTCCCGCGGCGAACCGGGGATTATCGGCCAGGCAATTTTGACAGTGGTTTTCATGGTCCGGTTAGTATGAGTGAAGCGCTGGTTCGCTCCTTGAATTTACCGGCGGTACAGGTGCTGGAAGCCTACGGCCCGAAACGCTTTGCGGCGAAGCTGCGCAACATCGGGCTGCCGCTGTATCTGCCCGTCGGCGCGTCTCCCAATCTCTCACTGATTCTGGGCGGGGCAGGGGCGCGGCTTGAGGATATGGCCGCGGGATACAGTGCATTCGCCCGCCACGGCAAGGCCGGAAAACTTCGTCTGCAGCCAGACGATCCGCTGATTGAACGCCCCCTGATGTCGGCTGGCGCGGCGTGGATTATCCGGCGGATTTTAGCCGATGAAGCCCAGCCGTTACCCGATAATGCTCTGCCGCGCGTGGCACCGCTGGCCTGGAAAACCGGCACCAGCTACGGTTATCGTGATGCGTGGGCGATCGGTCTGAACGCGCGCTATGTCATCGGTATCTGGACGGGCAGACCGGATGGTACGCCCGTTGCCGGACAGTTCGGTTACGCCAGCGCAATCCCGCTGCTCAATCAGGTGAACAATCTGCTTTTAGCGCGTGGCGCATCGTTACCTGAAGACCCACGTCCACAGTCAGTGACCCGCGGTGTGGTGTGCTGGCCCGGAGGCCAATCCCTTCCTGAGGGTGACAGCAATTGCCGTCGACGGTTGTCCACTTGGCTGCTGGAGGATGCTCAACCCCCGACACTGCAACTACCAGAACAAGAAGGTGTGAACGGCATTCGTTTCCCGGTCTGGCTGGACACGCAGGGTAAACGTGTGGCCGCCGATTGTCCTCAGGCGCGGGAGCAGACGCTGGTTGTCTGGCCGTTACCGCTGGAGCCGTGGCTACCCGAATCAGAGCGTCGTCGCGCGCGCTTATCGTTGGCCTCTACGGAATGCCCGCCACAGGGAGAAGATCACACGCTGCCGCTGCTGCTGTCAGGAATCCGCGACGGTGCGATTGTGAAAAAGCTGCCGGGGGCCGCCGCAGTGAGTTTAGTTATTCAGAGCAGCGGCGGGGCAGGAGAACGCTGGTGGTTCCTCAATGGCGAGCCGCTGAAAGATCGTGGTAGCAGCATTACGCTCCGTCTCAGTGAAAAAGGGGACTATCAGTTACTGGCGATGGATGAAAGAGGACAGGTTTCTACGGTGAGATTTGCGCTGCAGTAGACTATGTTGACATTTTTTGTTGCTAATACTCATCTTATTTTAAAGAAATGTTACCTTCATCCATATGCAATAGCCAGGATGCTCTTTATAATCCGCGCCAGGTAAAACACAACAGAACATCTTTCAGAGGTAATCATGGCTATTGAACGTACTTTTTCCATCATCAAGCCAAACGCGGTGGCAAAAAACGTTATTGGTAATATCTTTATGCGCTTTGAAGCCGCAGGGTTCAAAATTGTCGGAACCAAAATGCTCCATCTGACCGTTGAGCAGGCGCGTGGATTCTATGCTGAACATGACGGTAAACCGTTCTTTGACGGCCTGGTCGAGTTCATGACCTCGGGTCCGATCGTCGTTTCCGTGCTGGAAAGCGAAAACGCGGTACAGCGTCACCGCGATCTGCTGGGTGCGACCAACCCGGCAAATGCACTGGCAGGTACGCTGCGCGCAGACTACGCAGACAGCTTCACCGAAAACGGCACTCACGGTTCGGATTCTCTGGAATCGGCCAAACGTGAAATCGCGTTTTTCTTTGGTGAAGGCGAAGTGTGCGCTCGTACGCGCTAATTCCCTTTTTCTGACGCATACTATTCGGGAATAATTTTTCGGTAAAAGCCGCGTGCAAACGTGGCATCCTTGCGCCAGACTTTGTACAATGCAACGCCCCGGATGAGCTACTGCTTGCCGGGGCGTTTCTTTTCAACCTCCCATGGGCCATAACGTGTAACAACGAGGCCGGAAAAAATTATGTCTGAATTAGTTAACACCTCCGAAATAGTCACCCCTGCGGTTCCCAATAAAAATGGAAAAATCAATCTGTTGGATTTGAACCGTCAGCAGATGCGCGAATTCTTTAAAGAGATGGGCGAAAAGCCGTTCCGCGCCGATCAGGTGATGAAGTGGATGTATCACTATTGCAGCGACAACTTTGATGAAATGACGGACATCAACAAAGTGCTGCGCAATAAGCTTAAAGAAGTGGCGGAAATCCGCGCGCCAGAAGTGGTTGAAGAACAGCGCTCTTCCGATGGCACCATCAAATGGGCGATTGCGGTGGGCGATCAGCGCGTTGAAACGGTCTATATTCCTGAAGAGGATCGCGCCACGCTGTGTGTCTCTTCTCAGGTAGGCTGTGCGCTGGAGTGCAAATTCTGTTCGACGGCGCAGCAGGGCTTTAACCGTAACCTGCGTGTTTCTGAAATTATTGGTCAGGTATGGCGTGCGGCAAAAATTGTTGGCGCGGCGAAAGTTACCGGTCAGCGTCCGATCACCAACGTAGTGATGATGGGCATGGGTGAGCCGTTGCTCAACCTGACCAACGTGGTGCCTGCGATGGAAATCATGCTTGATGATTTCGGCTTCGGTCTGTCCAAGCGTCGCGTCACCTTGTCAACGTCCGGCGTGGTGCCGGCTCTCGATAAATTAGGTGACATGATTGACGTCGCACTGGCGATTTCACTGCATGCGCCGAACGATGAAATTCGTGACGAAATCGTTCCGATTAACAAAAAGTACAATATCGAAACTTTCCTGAGCGCGGTTCGTCGTTATCTGGAGAAATCCAATGCCAACCAGGGACGTGTCACCATTGAATACGTCATGCTGGACCACGTTAACGACGGGACAGAACATGCGCATCAACTGGCAGAATTGCTGAAAGATACGCCTTGTAAGATCAACCTGATCCCCTGGAACCCGTTCCCGGGCGCGCCTTATGGCCGCAGTTCCAACAGCCGGATCGATCGTTTCTCGAAGGTTTTGATGAGTTACGGCTTTACCACCATCGTGCGTAAAACCCGCGGTGATGATATCGACGCTGCTTGCGGGCAGTTGGCTGGAGACGTTATCGATCGTACGAAACGTACGCTGCGTAAGCGTTTGCAGGGTGTATCCATCGACGTGAAAACAGTCTGATGCGGATTGCGTCACAGTATGATTTTTGTACTGTGGCGTAATGTTATTTGTATGAGTGCGGAGGTTATACTTTCCTGCTCAAGAATAACGGTGCGTTTTTGTTGACTTTGAGGCAGTATGTACGGTGCAACAATAGTTTAGCCTCTGGCAAGAGCTGTTTTTGTTAAGTGTGACCTGACAGGTTTATACTGTCTGACTAAGGTTAACTGACCAGATATTTCGCGGTGTGGGTGGGTATTGTGACTCGCCAGCACCTGAATCTTAATTTTCACCAGCAGCTGTAGCGAATGAATACTGAAGCCACGCACGACCAACATGAAGCACAAACCACCGGCGTTCGTCTGCGCAATGCCCGTGAACAACTCGGACTCAGCCAGCAGGCTGTCGCTGAGCGACTTTGCCTGAAGGTTTCTACTGTACGCGATATTGAAGACGATAAGGCGCCAGCTGATTTAGCGTCAACGTTCCTGCGCGGATATATCCGCTCTTATGCGCGTCTGGTCCATATTCCTGAGGAAGAACTGCTGCCAGGACTGGAGAAGCAGGCACCTGTTCGCGCTGCGACCGTGGCACCCATGCAGACTTTTTCGTTAGGCAAACGCCGCAAAAAGCGCGATGGCTGGTTGATGACCTTTACCTGGCTGGTGCTGTTCGTGGTTGTGGGACTGACGGGCGCATGGTGGTGGCAAAACCACAAGGCGCAACAGGAAGAGATCTCCACGATGGCCGATCAATCCTCCGCAGAGCTGAACGCCAACAGCGACAATTCGCAGAGCGTACCGTTGGACACCACTGCGTCAGCAGGTCAGGACAATACACCTGCGCCAGCCGCGCCGTCTGACAACGCGCAAACGCCTGCGCCATTGACCGCAGCACCTGCCCCGGAAGTGGATTCGCAGCAGAACGCCGTGGTAGCCCCTTCCCAGGCTAACGTTGATACCGCGACGACCTCCGCAGCACCTACCTCGCCAGATGGCGCGAACAATCCGGCAGGCGTTGAGGCGGCAGCCGATCCTAACGCGCTGGTGATGAATTTCACCGCGGATTGCTGGCTGGAAGTGAGCGATGCGACGGGCAAAAAACTGTTCAGCGGTATGCAACGCAAAGACGGGAGCCTAAACCTTATCGGCCAGGCGCCCTATAAGCTTAAAATTGGCGCGCCGGCCGCGGTACAGATCCAGTATCAAGGAAAACCTGTCGATCTGAGCCGTTTTATCAGAACTAACCAGGTTGCGCGTCTGACCCTTAATGCCGAACCATCACCGGCGCAGTAACAGACGGGTAACGCGGGAGATTTTTCATGCATAACCAGGCTCCAATTCAACGTAGAAAGTCAACGCGTATTTACGTTGGGAATGTGCCGATTGGCGATGGGGCTCCCATCGCCGTACAGTCGATGACCAATACGCGCACCACCGATGTGGACGCGACGGTTAATCAGATTAAAGCGCTGGAACGTGTTGGCGCTGACATTGTTCGTGTTTCCGTACCGACCATGGATGCAGCAGAAGCCTTCAAACTGATCAAACAGCAGGTTTCTGTTCCGCTGGTGGCCGATATTCATTTTGACTACCGCATTGCGCTGAAAGTGGCGGAGTACGGCGTTGATTGCCTGCGCATCAACCCGGGCAATATCGGTAACGAAGAGCGTATCCGCATGGTAGTGGATTGCGCCCGCGACAAGAATATCCCCATTCGTATTGGCGTTAACGCCGGCTCGCTGGAAAAAGATCTGCAGGAAAAATATGGTGAACCTACGCCGCAGGCCTTGCTGGAATCGGCAATGCGCCATGTGGATCACCTCGATCGCCTGAACTTTGATCAGTTCAAAGTGAGCGTGAAAGCGTCAGATGTTTTCCTCGCGGTGGAATCCTATCGCCTGCTGGCAAAACAGATCGATCAGCCGCTGCATCTCGGGATCACCGAAGCGGGCGGCGCACGCAGTGGCGCGGTGAAATCGGCGATTGGTCTGGGATTACTGCTGTCCGAAGGGATCGGCGATACCTTACGTGTTTCGCTGGCGGCGGACCCGGTAGAAGAGATCAAAGTTGGCTTTGATATTCTGAAATCCTTGCGCATCCGAGCTCGCGGGATCAACTTTATCGCCTGTCCTACCTGCTCACGTCAGGAGTTTGACGTGATCGGTACGGTCAACGCGCTGGAGCAGCGTCTGGAAGATATCATTACGCCGATGGATGTTTCTATCATTGGCTGTGTGGTGAATGGACCGGGTGAAGCGTTAGTCTCAACGTTGGGCGTCACCGGCGGCAACAAGAAAAGTGGTCTCTATGAAGATGGTGTTCGTAAAGATCGTCTGGATAATAGCGATATGATTGACCAGCTTGAAGCCCGCATTCGTGCCAAAGCAACCATGCTCGACGAAGCGCAGCGTATCAATGTGCAGCAGGTTGAGAAATAATAACGTGATGGGAAGCGGCCTGCTTCCCGTGTATGATTGAACCCGCATGGCTCCCGTCTCGTTCGGGGAAGCGCTGAGGGTTCATTTTTATATACAGAAAGAGAATAAACGTGGCAAAAAACATTCAAGCCATTCGCGGCATGAACGATTATCTGCCTGGCGAAACCGCCATCTGGCAGCGCATTGAAGGCACACTCAAAAACGTGCTCGGCAGCTACGGTTACAGTGAAATCCGCTTGCCGATTGTAGAGCAGACCCCGTTATTCAAACGTGCGATTGGTGAAGTGACCGACGTCGTTGAAAAAGAGATGTACACCTTTGAGGACCGCAATGGCGATAGCCTGACGCTGCGTCCGGAAGGAACGGCAGGTTGTGTCCGCGCCGGCATCGAGCATGGTCTCCTGTACAATCAGGAACAACGTCTGTGGTATATCGGGCCGATGTTCCGCCATGAGCGTCCGCAGAAAGGGCGTTATCGCCAGTTCCATCAGTTGGGCGCCGAAGCCTTTGGCCTGCAAGGGCCGGATATTGATGCTGAGCTGATCATGTTGACTGCGCGTTGGTGGCGTGCGCTGGGTATCGCGGAGCATGTGAATCTGGAGCTGAACTCTATTGGCTCTCTGGAAGCCCGTGCGAACTATCGCGATGCGCTGGTGGCGTTCCTGGAACAACACGTTGAGAAACTGGACGAAGACTGTAAACGCCGGATGTATTCCAACCCGCTGCGCGTACTGGATTCGAAAAATCCGGATGTGCAGGCGCTGCTTAACGATGCCCCTCAGCTCGGTGATTACCTGGACGAAGACTCTCGCGAACACTTTGCCGGTCTGTGCAAACTGCTGGAAGCCGCAGGCATTGCCTACACCGTCAATCAGCGTCTGGTACGCGGTCTCGACTACTACAACCGCACCGTGTTTGAGTGGGTGACCAGCAGTCTGGGGTCCCAGGGAACCGTCTGTGCCGGTGGACGTTATGACGGGCTGGTCGAGCAACTTGGCGGTCGTGCGACCCCGGCGGTTGGCTTCGCGATGGGACTGGAACGACTTGTTTTACTGGTTCAGGCCGTGAATCCGGAATTTAAAGCCGATTCTGTTGTCGATATATACCTGGTCGCTGCAGGTGCGCAAACGCAGTCTGCAGCAATGACACTGGCTGAACGCGTTCGTGATGAAATCCCGGGGGTGAAGCTGATGACAAACCATGGCGGCGGCAACTTTAAGAAACAGTTTGCCCGGGCTGACAAATGGGGTGCCCGCGTTGCACTGGTGCTTGGCGAGTCTGAAGTGGCTGCCGGTACTGTTGTAGTGAAAGATTTGCGCTCCGGTGAGCAAACTGAAGTTGCACAGAATAGCGTTGCAGCCCATTTGCGCACGTTAATGGCTTAAGGAGAAGAACTGCGTGGAAATTTACGAGAACGAAAACGACCAGGTTGAGGCGATTAAACGCTTCTTTGCCGAAAACGGCAAAGCGCTGGCTGTTGGGGTCATTTTAGGCGTTGGCGCGCTGATCGGCTGGCGCTACTGGACCAGTCATCAGACTGAATCCGCACGCTCTGCTTCTCTGGCGTACCAGAACGTGGTGAGTTCACTCAGCGCGGGTAAAGAGGAAAACTTGTCTGCGGCTGAGAAATTTGCAGCAGACAATAAAAATACATACGGTGCGCTGGCTTCGATGGAACTGGCGCAGAAGTTTGTTGACCAGAATCAACTGGAGAAAGCTGCAGCTCAGCTTCAACAGGGACTGGCTGCAACCAGTGATGAAAACCTTAAAGCGGTGATCACATTGCGTCTTGCCCGGGTTCAGGTACAACTCAAGCAGGCGGATACGGCGCTGAAAACCCTCGAAGGTGTGAAGGGGGAAGGATGGGCAGCCATCGTTGCCGATCTGCGTGGCGAAGCGCTGCTGAGTAAAGGTGATAAACAAGGTGCGCGTAGTGCGTGGGAAGCGGGCGTGAAAAGTAACGCCTCTCCGGCACTGAGCGAAATGATGCAGATGAAAATCAATAATTTGTCCATCTGAGAGGGACCCGATGCAATTGCGTAATTTACTTCTGCCAGGGCTGCTTTCCGTTACCCTGTTGAGCGGCTGTTCACTGTTTAGTGGCGAAGAAGACGTTGTTAAAATGTCCCCATTGCCGGTGGTTGAAAATCAGTTTACCCCATCCACCGCATGGAGCACTTCTGTCGGGAATGGTATCGGTGATTTCTATTCCAACCTCCATCCAGCGTATGCCGATAACGTGGTCTATGCAGCCGATCGCGCTGGCGTGGTGAAGGCATTGAACGCTGACGACGGTAAAGAAGTCTGGGCGGTTAATCTGGGAGAGAAAGAGGGTTGGTTCTCACGTTCACCGGCACTTCTGTCGGGGGGCGTAACGGTCGCGGGTGGTCATGTTTATCTGGGTAGCGAAAAAGCACAGGTTTACGCACTGAACGCGGCGGATGGTACTGTTGCATGGCAGACCCGAGTGGCTGGTGAAGCGCTGTCCCGTCCGGTGGTGAGTGACGGTCTGGTGTTAATTCACACCAGTAATGGTCAGCTCCAGGCACTTAACGAAGCCGATGGCGCCATTAAGTGGACGGTAAACCTCGATATGCCGTCGCTGTCCCTGCGTGGCGAATCCGCGCCGGCAACTGCCTTTGGTGCAGCTATTGTCGGTGGCGATAACGGCCGCGTAAGCGCGGTGTTGATGCAGCAAGGTCAGATGATTTGGCAGCAGCGTATTTCTCAGGCGACAGGCTCTACCGAAATCGATCGTTTGAGCGATGTTGATACGACTCCGGTTATCGTCAATGGCGTCGTTTACGCTCTGGCTTATAATGGAAACCTGACAGCGCTGGATCTGCGTAGCGGTCAGATCATGTGGAAACGTGAACTGGGATCCGTGAATGACTTTATCATTGACGGCAACCGTATTTATCTGGTTGATCAGGATGATCGCGTGCTGGCGCTCACGACCGATGGTGGTGTGACGCTGTGGACGCAGAGCGATCTGCTACACCGTCTGCTGACTTCTCCAGCCCTGTATAATGGTAATCTGGTGGTTGGGGATAGCGAAGGCTACCTGCACTGGCTGAATGTCGAAGATGGCCGTTTTGTGGCTCAGCAGAAAGTCGACAGCTCTGGCTTCCTGACTGAACCGGTCTCGGCCGATGGCAAACTGTTGATCCAGGCGAAAGACGGTACTGTGTATTCCATTACACGTTAATCGTCCCGGTCGTATGCTTTAAAAAACGGCTCCTGGTACAGGGGCCGTTTTCCTGTTTTTAACAGCGGCGCAAAAATCGCGTCTGCTGTGTGATGATTTTTAAAATGAGGCTTTAAACATGGTACCTGTGGTCGCGCTTGTCGGGCGCCCTAACGTCGGAAAATCCACGTTATTTAACCGTCTAACCCGCACCCGAGACGCGCTGGTTGCGGATTTCCCGGGTCTGACTCGTGACCGTAAGTACGGTCGTGCGGAGATTGAAGGCCGCGAGTTTATCTGTATTGATACCGGCGGGATTGATGGCACCGAAGATGGCGTAGAAACGCGCATGGCGGAACAGTCGCTGCTGGCGATTGAAGAGGCCGATGTGGTGCTGTTTATGGTGGATGCCCGTGCTGGCCTGATGCCTGCGGATGAAGCCATCGCCCAGCATTTACGCTCCCGTGAAAAACCCACCTTCCTGGTCGCCAACAAAACGGACGGACTCGATCCGGATCAGGCGATTGTTGATTTCTACTCACTGGGTCTGGGTGAAATCCACCCGATCGCCGCTTCTCATGGCCGTGGCGTTCTCAGCCTGCTGGAACATGTTCTGCTGCCGTGGATGGACGATGCCGCGCCACAGGAAGAGGTGGATGAAGACGCCGAGTACTGGGCGCAGTTCGAAGCCGATGAGAATGGGGAAGAAGAGCCGGAAGATGACTTCAATCCGCAGGATTTGCCCATCAAGCTGGCGATTGTCGGTCGTCCGAATGTCGGTAAGTCCACACTGACTAACCGAATTCTGGGTGAAGACCGCGTCGTTGTGTACGATATGCCGGGCACGACCCGCGACAGCATCTATATTCCGATGGAGCGTGATGAGCGCGAATATGTTCTCATCGATACCGCCGGGGTTCGCAAGCGCGGCAAAATCACCGATGCGGTAGAGAAATTCTCGGTTATCAAGACATTGCAGGCGATCGAAGACGCTAACGTGGTGCTGTTGGTGATTGATGCCCGTGAAGGTATCTCTGACCAGGACCTGTCGCTGCTGGGCTTTATCCTCAATAGTGGGCGCTCACTTGTGATTGTTGTGAACAAGTGGGACGGGTTGACTCAGGAAGTCAAAGAGCAGGTGAAAGAGACCCTCGACTTCCGTCTGGGCTTTATCGACTTTGCGCGCGTACACTTTATCTCTGCGCTGCACGGCAGTGGCGTCGGTAACCTGTTTGAATCTGTCCGCGAAGCGTATGACAGTTCCACCCGTCGTGTGAGCACGGCGATGCTGACTCGCATCATGACAATGGCTGTTGAAGATCATCAGCCGCCGCTGGTGCGTGGTCGCCGAGTGAAGCTGAAATACGCTCATGCGGGGGGCTATAACCCGCCGATTGTGGTGATTCACGGTAATCAGGTTAAAGACCTGCCGGATTCCTACAAACGCTATCTGATGAACTACTTCCGTAAATCGCTGGAAGTGATGGGGACGCCGATCCGCATTCAGTTTAAAGAAGGCGAGAACCCGTACGCTAACAAGCGCAATACGTTGACGCCGACCCAGATGCGTAAGCGTAAGCGTCTGATTAAACACATTAAGAAAAGCAAATAATCCGTCACGCCCTTTCCGTTTGGAGAGGGTGTTATCAACAGGAATGTGAGGAGATTGTATGGCGCTAAGCTGTCCCGTTTGTCAGCAACCGCTGGAACACAATGGCGACACCGCACATTGCGCGGCCTGTAATACAGACTATCACGTTGAGGCGCAGTGCCCTGACTGTCACAAGCCGCTCCAGGTGTTAAAAGCCTGTGGTGCCGTGGATTATTTTTGCCAGAACGGCCACGGATTAATCTCGAAAAAACGCGTTGAGTTTGTCGTTACTGACAGATAAAGCGATTATTTCAGCGCCGGTTTGTGTTTTCGCGTGGTTTTCACCGGTGTCACATCGGTAATCTGGCTTTCCACCCAGCCATCTTCCAGTCGGGTGGTCATGACATCACCCGTTTTTACCTGCTTCACTTTTTTCAGCACTTTGCCATCAGTCGCCGTGGAGACGCTGTAACCGCGCGCCAGTGTGGAGAGAGGACTGACGGCTTCCAGGTGCGTTACGGTGTTCCCGAAGCGTTCGCGTGAGGCACTCAGGCGAGAACGCATGTTTTCTGCCAGACGGTATTCCAGTTGCTGAATCCGGCTTTGCACCCGGTGAATGCGTGATTGGGGATTTTGCTGATTCAGGCGTTGCAGCAGGCGGGATTGCTGCTGGCTACCGCGTTTGAGTTGGCTGTCGATAGCCGCATTCATACGCTGGTGTAATCGCTCCAGGGCCGTTTGCTGACGTGCGAGACGCAACTGCGGGTGCTGCTGTTGCAGACGATGATAAATCTGGGTAAACCGACGGCTGCGGTTGGCCAGAAAATAATCCATTGCCATGCCCAGACGCTGCTGTACTGACAGGATCTGACGTAACAACTCTTGCTGATTCCGACTGACCATTTCCGCCGCCGCCGAAGGTGTTGGCGCCCGCTGGTCGGCAATGAAATCGGCGATGGTGACATCGGTTTCGTGTCCGACGGCGCTCACCACCGGAATAGCGCTGGCAAAAATCGCGCGGGCGACGCGTTCGTCGTTAAAGCTCCACAAATCTTCCAGCGACCCGCCACCGCGTCCGACGATCAGAACGTCACATTCCTGCCGACGATTCGCCAGTTCTATAGCACGCACGATCTGCCCCGGCGCGTCGTCACCCTGAACGGCGGTCGGATAGATAATGACCGGTAAAGAGGGATCGCGGCGTTTCAGTACATGGAGAATATCGTGCAGCGCGGCGCCGGTTTTCGAGGTGATCACCCCGACGCAATGTGCAGGAGAGGGCAGCGGCTGCTTGTGTTGCTGATCAAACAGCCCTTCAGCCTGCAGTTTGGCTTTTAACTGTTCATATTTCTGCTGCAGCAGACCTTCTCCGGCGGGCTGCATGCTTTCGACGATGATCTGATAATCGCCGCGCGGTTCATACAGCGTAATGTTGGCGCGTACCAGTACCTGTTGACCATGCTGTGGTCGAAAGGTGACCCGTCGATTGCTGTTGCGAAACATCGCACAGCGGACCTGCGCCGTGTCATCTTTCAGCGTGAAGTACCAGTGCCCCGATGAGGGCTGCGAGAAATTGGAAATCTCACCGCTGATCCAGACCTGACCCATCTCCTGCTCTAACAGCAGACGAACCGTCTGATTAAGGCGGCTAACGGTAAAAATTGCGGGGGACTGAGTGGATAACATGTGAGCGGGATCAAATTCTAAATCAGCAGGTTATTCAATCGATAGTAACTCGCCTGCATATGAGCGCAAGCATTTTTTGCAAAAAAGTGTGGATGCAACCGATTACGCTCTGTATAATGCCTCGGCAATATTTATCCACCCCCAGGTTAGAGATATTGCCCATGCTACGTATTGCTAAAGAAGCTCTGACGTTTGACGACGTCCTCCTCGTTCCCGCTCACTCCACCGTTCTGCCGAATACTGCCGACCTCAGCACGCAGTTGACGAAAACGATTCGTCTGAACATTCCTATGCTCTCCGCGGCAATGGACACCGTGACTGAAGCGCGCCTCGCTATTGCGCTGGCACAGGAAGGCGGCATCGGTTTTATCCACAAAAACATGTCTATTGAGCGTCAGGCGGAAGAAGTTCGCCGTGTGAAGAAACATGAATCTGGCGTGGTAACCGACCCGCAAACCGTACTGCCAACCACGACTCTGCGTGAAGTGAAAGAACTGACCGAGCGTAACGGTTTTGCAGGTTACCCGGTTGTGACCGAAGGTAACGAACTGGTTGGGATCATCACGGGCCGTGACGTCCGGTTTGTGACCGATCTGAGCCAGCCGGTTAGCGTTTACATGACGCCAAAAGAGCGTCTGGTGACCGTTCGTGAAGGCGAAGCGCGTGATGTGGTGCTGGCAAAAATGCACGAGAAACGCGTTGAGAAAGCGCTGGTTGTGGATGACAGCTTCCATCTGCTTGGCATGATTACCGTTAAAGACTTCCAGAAAGCAGAGCGTAAACCAAATTCCTGTAAAGATGAGCATGGTCGTCTGCGCGTCGGCGCTGCGGTTGGCGCAGGCGCTGGCAACGAGGAACGCGTTGATGCACTGGTGGCTGCGGGTGTTGACGTATTGCTGATCGACTCCTCTCACGGCCACTCTGAAGGCGTTCTGCAACGTATTCGTGAAACTCGCGCGAAATACCCGGACCTGCAAATCATTGGCGGCAACGTGGCGACTGGCGCGGGTGCTCGTGCCCTGGCGGACGCTGGCGTGAGCGCCGTAAAAGTGGGAATTGGCCCGGGCTCCATCTGTACAACCCGTATCGTGACTGGCGTAGGGGTTCCGCAGATCACCGCGGTGTCTGACGCTGTAGAAGCGCTGGAAGGCATGGGGATTCCGGTTATTGCCGATGGTGGTATCCGCTTCTCTGGCGACATCGCCAAAGCGATCGCAGCTGGCGCAAGCGCGGTGATGGTGGGTTCCATGCTGGCAGGGACCGAAGAATCGCCAGGTGAAATCGAACTTTACCAGGGGCGCTCTTACAAATCTTACCGCGGTATGGGCTCTCTTGGCGCAATGTCCAAAGGTTCTTCTGACCGTTACTTCCAGAGCGATAACGCCGCTGACAAACTGGTGCCGGAAGGCATTGAAGGCCGCGTTGCCTATAAAGGCCGCCTGAAAGAAATTATTCACCAGCAGATGGGCGGCCTGCGCTCCTGTATGGGCCTGACCGGCTGTGGTACTATCGACGAATTGCGTACTAAAGCCGAATTCGTACGTATCAGCGGTGCGGGTATTCAGGAAAGCCACGTTCACGACGTGACCATCACCAAGGAATCCCCGAACTACCGTCTGGGCTCCTGATCAGTTTCCGCGCCCGGTTTCACACCGGGCGCTTTTTTGGTTTCACTTGCCTCGGAATTAGCGTCAATGACAGACAATATTCACAAGCATCGCATTCTCATCCTGGATTTCGGATCGCAGTATACTCAACTGGTTGCACGTCGCGTGCGTGAACTTGGCGTGTATTGTGAACTGTGGGCGTGGGATGTGACTGAAGCACAGATTCGCGAGTTTAATCCTAGCGGTATCATTCTTTCCGGCGGTCCGGAAAGCACGACAGAAGAGAACAGTCCACGTGCCCCGCAATATGTCTTTGAAGCCGGCGTTCCGGTATTCGGCGTTTGCTATGGTATGCAGACGATGGCCATGCAGCTTGGCGGTCATGTTGAAGGTTCAAGCGAACGCGAGTTCGGCTATGCGCAGGTTGAGGTTCTGACCGACAGCGCGCTGGTTCGTGGCATTGAAGATTCCCTGACGACAGACGGCAAACCGCTGCTGGACGTATGGATGAGTCACGGCGACAAAGTTACCGCCATCCCGTCTGACTTCGTGACCGTTGCCAGCACCGAAAGCTGCCCGTTTGCCATTATGGCGAATGAAGAAAAACGCTTCTACGGCGTACAGTTCCATCCGGAAGTGACCCACACCCGTCAGGGGATGCGCATGCTGGAGCGTTTTGTCCGCGACATCTGCCAGTGTGAGGCGCTGTGGACGCCAGCCAAAATCATCGACGATGCCGTTGAGCGTATCCGCCAGCAGGTGGGTGATGACAAGGTGATCCTCGGTCTGTCCGGTGGTGTGGACTCTTCCGTTACCGCTATGCTGCTGCATCGCGCGATCGGGAAAAACCTGACCTGTGTTTTTGTCGATAACGGCTTACTGCGCCTGAACGAAGCCCAACAGGTTATGGACATGTTCGGTGACCATTTTGGCCTGAACATTGTCCATGTTCCGGCAGAAGATCGTTTCCTGACCGCGCTGAAAGGCGAGAACGATCCGGAAGCGAAACGTAAAATCATCGGCCGCGTCTTTGTGGAAGTGTTCGACGAAGAAGCGCTTAAGCTGGAAGATGTTAAATGGCTGGCGCAGGGGACAATTTATCCAGACGTGATTGAATCTGCCGCGTCTGCCACCGGTAAAGCGCACGTCATCAAATCTCACCACAACGTAGGCGGCCTGCCGAAAGAGATGAAGATGGGGCTGGTTGAGCCGCTTAAAGAGCTGTTCAAAGACGAAGTGCGTAAGATTGGTCTGGAGCTGGGTCTGCCTTACGACATGCTGTACCGTCACCCGTTCCCGGGACCGGGTCTGGGTGTCCGCGTGCTGGGCGAAGTGAAGAAAGAGTATTGCGACCTGCTGCGTCGCGCGGATGCTATCTTCATTGAAGAACTGCACAAAGCCGATCTGTACAACAAAGTCAGCCAGGCATTCACGGTGTTCCTGCCGGTGCGTTCTGTTGGCGTGATGGGCGATGGCCGTAAGTATGACTGGGTGGTTTCCTTGCGTGCTGTCGAAACGATCGACTTCATGACCGCGCACTGGGCGCACCTGCCGTATGATTTCCTGGGCCGTGTATCTAACCGCATCATCAACGAAGTGAACGGGATTTCCCGTGTGGTATATGACATCAGCGGCAAGCCACCAGCAACGATTGAGTGGGAATAAGCCGATAACCCTTCCTGGGTTTTCATGAACAGGTAAAACTGCAATCAACCCTCTGTTTTTACAGGGGGTTTTTATTTATGTGCATTCATGAATTTTCTATGTGGCGCACAGTTCCTGACGGTAAATTTGACGTAATCGTAGAAAAAATAGACAGTCCTCTTTAGTCAATACGTACAGTAATTAGTCAATTCTGACGGTATTTCCGGAGTGCGTATGCTTACCGATATCCAGCTTAGAAGACTTAAACCGCAGGAAAAAATCTACAAAGTTACCGATCGTGATGGGCTCTATGTGGCCGTATCGCCCACCGGAATTCGCTCATTTCGTTATGATTATATCTTTTTGTCGCAGAAATGATGGCGCCAGAAGGTAAATACAACGATAAGCCTGATAAAACGGCGGCTGGCGCAGCGGTGTGCGTCGGCGTCAC
Organism: Citrobacter amalonaticus; assembly: GCF_037053465.1. Taxonomy (GTDB): domain Bacteria; phylum Pseudomonadota; class Gammaproteobacteria; order Enterobacterales; family Enterobacteriaceae; genus Citrobacter_A; species Citrobacter_A amalonaticus_H. Next base: position 94,874 of record NZ_JBALIF010000011.1, on the reverse strand, counting down.
TTTGTTTTGCTTCGCTTCCAAAGTGACGCGCCGCCGTTTCAGGCAACCTGTTTACTGGCGCAGAGATACGCCCCGTCTAAAGACGCGGTAGCAACCTGACATAGCAGCCAGGCACAGTCCCTAAGGTCATGGCTGTCTCGGGTGCAGTCCCAGGACTGCGGCAGTTACCGTAAAAATAACATTGTGGATACGATGGTCAAGCTATGTTTCATTCGTAATTAAATGATAATAAAGGATTTAACCATCATGTAGTGGTGTGTTGTTTTATGATGACTTGCGGGCACAATGTTGTTTTTTCAGGGGACCTGAAAATATTTGTACGCGCCAGTGCCTTCTTTTGTATATCCCATTGACATATCCCATAATTGCCTTATGCTGACAATATGTACAAAACTTCACCACTGGAGGCGAGAATGGAAAAGACAACCGTATTCAAAAGTAACCGTAGTCAGGCGGTGCGTCTGCCAAAAGCGGTGGCTTTACCGGAGGATGTCAAACACGTGGATATCGTTGCGGTGGGGCGAACGCGCATTATTACTCCCGCAGGAGAAAGCTGGGACAGCTGGTTTGATGGTGAGAGCGTGACGTCTGACTTTATGGTTGCCCGTGAGCAGCCCGGTGACCAGGACAGGGAAGGGTTCTGATGCTCAAACACATGCTGGATACCAATATTTGTATTTATACGATCAAAAATAAACCTCAGGCCGTCCGGGAGGCGTTTAACCAGCATTACGGGCGGATGTGTATCAGTTCTGTCACGCTGATGGAACTGATTTACGGCGCGGAAAAGTCAGCTAGCCCGGAGAAAAACCTGCGCGTGGTCGAAGGATTTATCGCCCGGCTGGAGGTGCTGAATTATGGTATCGATGCGGCGGTACAGACGGGGCAAATCCGTGCAGAACTGGCAAGAGCAGGTACGCCCGTTGGCCCGTATGACAGCATGATTGCGGCCCATGCCCGCGCACTGGGTTTAATTCTGGTGACGAACAATACCCGTGAGTTCGAACGTATTAATGGCTTACGCCTGGAAGACTGGAGTATCAGCTAAATAGCCGGCTGGAAAATATGTTGTCTATATTCCAGCCGGTTATTTCAGAACCTGGCTTTCCGGCGTGTGGCCATAATGTTCTGATATGTGAGTAATCTGTACATTTATTCGACTTCAGCAGGTTCCTCTGCATTCATAGGTTCATCATTATGGCTATGGGGTGGAATAATTTTGTAACCAGCGCGCTTTGCCAGCCAGAAAAAAGTGTCCAGAGAGGCTGTAAATTCATTCTCCTGGATCTGGCGAACATTGATAACAACTCCGTTTTCAATCGTCAGAGCGACATTGATAGCTTCATGCTTAGTTTCCATTGTGATAACCCTCATTTTATGAATTTCAGTTAATTAGTTCCCTTGAAATTGACTGTGGGTTTTACAAACCCGGTGCTCACTATCTGTGAATCCTGTTTTTAAACTGCGAAAAAGTTCAAAAAATAACCAGCATAGTTTGTGGTTTTATGGGGCAGGATGAGTCATGTCATGTACTGGGGGAAGCGTGGCGATTCACTGCGCTGAAATTTCTTTTTTTCATTGAGGCACCTGTATTGTTCTGAGATGAGCATATCACCTCTGTTCAGGTGGCCAAATCCAGTAAACCATTTCAAGTGGGAATGATTGCCCATTACAATGACGTATGATGGCAAAACCCTCAGCATTACAGTAATGCTGGTCAGTTAAGCTTTGCAGGTTGTTCCGTTCACCTGATGACCTGTTGCTTCTGTTACTTCACATTCTGTGAACGGGATAAGGGGGCCACCACGGCCCCTTATCGATCCCCGTGGTTCCGCAGAGAAATCGGTGCTTCGCACTATGCTCATCTCCCGACCATCTGCCTGCAGTCGGCTCTGGTCGACATCCTGTCTTATGTCGCCTCTGGCCGGGGCGGCGAACGCCCTTTACACGTTCACCGCAGTGAAACTGACAGGAAGCAGAGGAAGTGTAGTGAACGGAACCATTCCACAGTTTTTCAGCGGGGGGCTTTTAAAGCAAAATAATGAATACATGCTCATTATTTTGCTTAACTGTACGGCATTACTGTATTACAGGAGTTTTTTTGTATCTGTGCATATGGGGTAACCTGAAGGGGGTTTCTGTCAGAAAAAACTAACGTTGAGCAGGCGTTTCGACTGAGAGGCTGGACTGTTGCGCGTCTTTTTTATCCTGATGATGATACCAGGCACCGATAGAAGAGTAGACGAAGCGTCCAAAGAAGAGGATAAAGCTGATAAGCAATACGATACGGGTCATGCGACTGTTAAATCGATGTCGTTTTCGCATACTGGTTGCCTGACTCACAAAAGGTTCCTTAAAGGATGCCCACACGGGCGATATGTACATTAAGGCATACTGGGCTAAGATGGTCAATTCTTGATTATGTAAAATTGCGTCAGTTGATTCATATTTCTGCGTTATGAAAGTTGGCTTAATTATTTACGTCAATTATATGTAAATGATAACACAGTGAAATAAAGGTAATGAATCATTAATGTGGGTAAAATTACTTGATATATATCAAGCTTTACTTTCCATTGATAACTAAAATCGGTGCGATATGTATGGTGAGTTTTTCATCTTAATTTTTAAGTCAGGATGGATGCCTGTCTGATATAACCCCTTATGGAATTTGGGGTTTTGCTGAGCATCTATGCGACTGAATAAAAACTATATTGCAATCAGAGATAAGTGGTGGGGACTGCCTCTGGTTTTACCTTCCATATTGTTACCGCTTGTAAGCCAGACGAATACCTATGCGCATGTGGCCACCGGCGATGTCATTCTCCTCTACTTACCCTTATCTTTAATGATGAGCCTGATGCTCTTTTTCGGTTGGGCGGCACTGCCAGGAATTATACTGGCAATTTTTATTCGCAAATATCCACAAGTTGGTCTCGTGGAAACGTTGCCGATTATTGCTCATATTCTCATTGCGATTGTGTTGAGTTGGGGGGGCTATCGTGTCTTTGTGCCCCGGCGCAACAATGTCTCGCATGGCATATCGCATCTTGTCTTTCAGCGAGTGTTCTGGCAGGTTTTTTGTCCCGCCACGTTGTTGCTGGTACTTTTTCAGTTCGCCGCTTTTGTAGGGCTATATGAAAGTAAGTTGAGCCTGATGGGGGCAACGCCTTTTAACATCAACGCATTAATCAATTACCAGGGAATTCTTGTGGGTAATTTGGTCGGCGTACCGCTTTTCTATTTTCTTATTAGGATTGTTCGTAATCCTATGCATTTACGCGGATATTATTCGCGGATGAAGTTAGAGTTTGACAGCAAAGTATCAAAAAAAGAAATCGCCATTTGGTTTCTCATTTTGTCAGCTTTAATGATCATGCTGTGCATGCCATTGAATGAAAACAGCTCCATATTCAGCACTAACTACACCATGTCATTATTACTGCCGGTGATGTTATGGGGGGCAATGCGTTATGGTTATCGCTTTATTTCGCTGTTGTGGGCACCCATAATCATTATTGCGATTCATAATTACAGAAGCTATACGCCATATTATTCGGGGTATGATATTCAACTGGCTATTACCTCATCCAGTTATCTTGTTTTTTCTTTTATTGTGAATTACATGGCGGTGCTGGCTACCCGTCAGCGAATGGTGAGTAGCCGCGTCCGACGCCAGGCATTTATTGATCCGGTCGTACATCTTCCCAACCTTCGGGCATTGAACCGTGCGTTGAGAAATACTCCCTGGTCGGCCCTCTGTTTTTTGCGTGTTCCTGAACTTGAATTTCTGGTTAAGAATTACGGGATTATGTTGCGTATCCAGTACAAACAACAAATTTCACACTGGATAGCCGAAAAGCTAGGGCCTGATGAACTCGTTTATCAAATGTCCGGCCCCGATCTGTTACTGCGCTTAAACACAGAGTCCCATCAGCAGCGTATTGAAGCGCTGGACGAACATATTAAGCAGTTTCGCTTTGTCTGGGATGGAATGACCTTCCAGCCACAGGTTGGCGTGAGCTATTGTTACGTGCGCTCTCCCGTCAACCATATTTATTTATTGCTGGGCGAGTTAAGTACTATCGCAGAGCTGTCTATTATGACCAACACGCCGGAGAATTTGGCGCGTCGGGGCGCGGTGAATTTACAGCGTAACCTGAAAGACAAAGTTTTGATGATGAATCGATTGCAGTATGCGCTGGAGAACGATCGTTTTTGTCTGATGGCGCAGCCAATTGAAGGTCTGCGTGGCGATGTCTACCATGAGATTTTACTGCGTCTGGAAGATAACGACGGCACAATGATCAACCCTGAGGTCTTCTTGCCAGTGGCGCATGAATTTGGCCTGTCGTCGAAAATTGATCTCTGGGTCATTGAAAATACCTTGCGTTTTATGGCGGAAAATCGCGAGATAATACCGGCTCGTCGCTTTGCGCTTAACCTTTCAGCCCCATCTATTTGTCGGGCAAAATTCTCGCAGGAAGTCAGTAAGCTTCTGAGCAAATATCAGATTGAAGCATGGCAATTGATCTTTGAAGTGACCGAGAGTCAGGCGCTTTTGAATACCGGGCAGGCGGAGTTAACCCTCAAAAATCTGCAACTGCTGGGGTGTCACATTGCCATTGATGACTTTGGCACCGGTTATGCCAGCTATGCCAGACTGAAAAATGTTAACGCTGATATCCTGAAGATTGACGGAAGTTTCATCCGCAATATTGTCTCCAATAGTCTGGATTACCAGATAGTGTCGTCTATCTGCCATCTCGCCCGGATGAAAAAAATGCAGGTGGTGGCTGAATTCGTCGAAAGCGAAGAGATCCGCCACGCGGCAATATCGCTGGGAATAGATTACATGCAGGGATATCTTATCGGCGAACCGCAACCCCTGAAGGATACGCTGAAAGAGCAGGTGCCAGTGACTGGCACCTGAGTGGCTTCACGCGGCAATTTCCGGTGAGTGTTCTTCTTCAATTTTTAAACGCCAACCGGTGACGGCCTCCCAGTACTGCTGTTCTTTTTCCAGATCGAGCAGCACCAGCGCGTTCTGACTGAACCAGTCATGTGGAAAACGCAGGGTCCAGTGGTTGTCATCGGTGATGAGCGTCAATGTGGGCGGTGTTGTGGTGGCCTGTCGCTGATTGTTCAGCAGTACGCCAAGACGCAATAACTGGATGAGCGGCAGAAACTGCTTCTTCTTAAACAGCGTAAAACGCGGGAGATCGTCCAGTTTTACCGCTTTACGGTGATAGCGAACCAGTGTGGCCATCATGGTTTGCTGTTCCTGATTAAATCCGGGGAGATCGCTGTTTTGCAGGATATACGCTGAGTGGCGGTGCAGACCGCTGTGATTGATGTTCAGCCCAACCTCATGCAGCATTGCCGCCCATTTCAGCAGCGCTTCGAGCTGCGGATGCGCCAGCTTCGGCTGCTGCGTCTGCCACTGTTCATACATCTGCATGGTGGTTTCCAGTACGCGGCGGGCCTGATCGCTGTCGATGTTATACTGGTTTGCCAGACTGCTGGCTGTACGGCTGCGAACATCCTGATGGCGGAAACGACCTTCCATTTCGTACAACACGCCTTCGCGAAGCGCCCCATCGGAAAGGCGAAGTTCGCGGATTGCCAGCGCATCAAAGACGCCGCACAAAATCGCCAGACCCGGGACAAAAACCGCTTTTCGTTCATCCGATAATCCTGGCAGGTTCAGCGCGTCGAAATTGCGATGTTTCAGTACCTCAGCAACCAGCATAGCCAGTCGTTCAGGGGTGATGAACCCGTTGCTCTCACCCATCCCGAGGAGCACTTCATGTGCGGCTTTGATGGTGCCGGAAGCCCCCATCGCCACGTTCCAGCCCTGAATACGAAATTGCCAGGTTAAGGTTTCGAGTTTCTGGACCGCCGCCATTCTGGCGCGCTGGAAGTTCTCTTTGCTGATCGCTCCGCCAGGGAAATAAATCTGTGCAAAGCTAACGCACCCCATACGGCGACTCTCAACCAGTTTGGGTTCAAAGTTTTCACCGATGACCAGTTCTGTCGAGCCTCCGCCGATATCAATCACCAGCTTGAGACCTTTCTCCGGCTGCGTATGCTCAACGCCCATAAAGATCAGACGCGCTTCCTCATTACCGGAAATGATCTCAATCGGGTAGGGGATCACTTTTTCCGCACGTTTGAGGAAATCGGTGGCGTTGGCCGCCTGACGAAGGGTATGCGTTCCCACGATACAGACGCTGGACGGCGCAAATCCCTGTAGACGCTCAGCGAACAGCGAGAGACAGCTTAATCCACGCTCTATCGCTTCTTCGCTCAGCATATTGTCTTCGCCAAGACCATCAGCCAGATGCACGCGTTGCTTCAGGCGACCAATAATCTGCATCGCGCCATCCACTACGCGGGCTATCACCATGTGAAAACTGTTTGAGCCGAGATCAACCGCCGCAAACTCCTGCGGTCGTGGGGTCTTATCATGTATTGGCATAGCGTTAGTCAGGTTGCTCAAGTGATTTGATATAGTCGTAAATCGCCAGTTGCGACTGTACTTTGCGGCGGTTTCCACGCGGCACGTAGCGATTGCTCAGTTCTTTGTCGATATAGCGGGCTTTTACCGTGTCGCTGAACAGAATATCAATAATGTCCAGCACCCGCTGTTTCAGACGCGGGTCGAGCAGCGGTGTCGCCACTTCAATTCGGTAATCGATATTGCGTGTCATCCAGTCCGCAGAGGAGAGATACACCTGCTTATCGCCGCCGTTTTCAAAGATATAGACCCGGTCATGTTCAAGATAGCGGTCGACAATACTGATGACGCGAATGTTGTCGCTGATGCCTTCCAGATTTGGAATGAGCGAGCACATACCACGAATTAACAGGTTTACCGCCACACCAGAACTGGAGGCGGCATACAGACGGTCAACCAGACCTTTATCCACCAGGTTATTCAGCTTGAGCGTAATTCCGGAAGGCTGGCCCTGTTGGGCATTGGCTATCTCGCGGTCAATCATTTCATATAACAGGCGACGCGAGTTTTGCGGCGACACCAGCAGATAATCAAAGGTGACCGGACGATACGGGTTTTCGATAAAATTGAACACCCGGCGCACTTCGTTGGTGATACGCGCATCGGCGGTTAACAATGAATAGTCGGTATACAGGCGCGCGGTTTTTTCGTTGAAGTTCCCGGTGCCGATATGGGCGTAACGCACCACCTCTTCACCCTCTTTACGCGAAATCAGGAACAACTTGGCGTGAATTTTTAAGCCAGGGGCCGAGAAAATCACGTGAACGCCCGCTTCCGTCAGGCGTTTCGCCCAGTGGATGTTAGCCTCTTCATCAAAGCGCGCCTGTAACTCAACCACCACCGTCACTTTTTTACCGTTATGGGCGGCGTGGATCATGGCGTCGATAATGCGTGAGTCTTTCGCCACGCGGTAGATGTTGATTTTGATCGCCAGCACGCTGGGGTCAAAGGAGGCCTGACGCAGCAGTTCCAGTACGTGTTCAAAGGTGTGATACGGATAGTAAAGCAGCACATCGCGCTCGCGAATGGCGTCGAACCCGTTGCGGAATTTCTCTTTATCGAACCAGATGTGGCGCAGACGCGGCAGCGGTTTATTTACCAGATTCGCTTTGCCCACATTGGGGAAGTTGATGAAATCCTTAAAGTTATGATAACGCCCGCCGGGTACGATAGAGTCATAACGCGAAATCGTCAGCTTTTCGCGCAGCACTTCGACCAGCGCGTTAGGCATGTCGCGCTGATAAACAAAACGCACCGGTTCAGCGGTCAGACGCTGCTTCAGGCTGGAGGACATCAGCTCCATCAGGCTGGATTCCATCTCGTGTACCAAATCGTACTCGGCATCACGGGTCATCTTCATGGAATAGGCGTTCAGGGCATCATAATCAAAGAAGCCCTTGAAGATATCGTCCAGGCAGTAGCGCAGAATATTATCCAGCAGGATCATCGGTTTGCGACGCCGCGGGGCCTCGGGCGGCAGGTTCACAAAGCGAGGAACCTTGTCAGACGGGATCTCCAGCAGGGCATAGCGAATGGTGTCACCGCGAATAATCTCCACCGCAAGGTAGGTATAATCATCTTTCAGGAACTGAACGAGATCCGTTTCGCGGTTAATTAAAATCGGGGTAATGTGCTGGCGCAGATAATGTTTGAAGTAGTGACGTAGCCAGCTTTGCTGATTGACTGAGAGCTGGCGCTCGTTAATCAGGAAGATCTGATTACGCGCCATTTCCAGCAGTAACTCGTTATACAGACCATCGAATTCCTGGTCAGCTTTCAGAACGCGGGACTGGATTTTGCCTAACAGGTGGCGAGAATGCGAATTTGAGCCCTGTTCTTCGCTGATGATGATGCGGCGTTTCAGTTCCGCGAAGCGAACTTTATAGAACTCATCAAGGTTATTGGAATAGATGCCCAAGAAACGCATCCGTTCAATGAGCGGGTTTGATTTATCCGCCGCTTCCTGGAGCACACGTTCGTTGAACGCTAACCAGCTCAGCTCTTTCTCGATGTATAGTTTTTCCTGACCCATTAATACTTATACTCCGTTTTATTCACGGGACACTGCCTGATTATTATGGCGAGCATTGCGCTGCGATGTCCAACTGTGTCAGAAAAGTATGACAATAAACCGTCTGATCGCAAAGAGGAAGGGGGACCGGTTGGTCTGAAGAAAAGGAGGCGCCGGATAAGGAAGGAAGAGCGTTATCCGGCACTGTTTTACTCGTCGGCCGCGTAGCCCTGAGGAGGCAGACGCACACCATCCAGCCAGGCGGCGTTGTCGTGCATTTTCAGGCGACCATCCACAAACCAACTGACAACCAAAGGGTAGATGGCGTGTTCCTGGGCCTGAACGCGGGCGGTGATCTCATCCTCATCATCGCCGTCGAACACCGGAACTTTGGCCTGTAAAATCACTGGCCCACCGTCAAGCTCATCAGTCACAAAGTGAACCGATGTGCCATGCTCTACATCGCCATTTTCCAGCGCCTGACGATGGGTATGTAAACCAGGGTATTTTGGCAACAGGGAAGGGTGGATGTTCAGCAGGCGTCCGTGGTAGTGGGCGACAAATTCCGGACTCAGAATACGCATAAAACCGGCCAGAACCACCACGTCAGGTGCGTAAGCGTCGATTTCAAGAATCAGTTCGCGGTCAAACGCTTCACGGCTGGCGAACTGATTGGCAGTTAGCGTATGCACCGGAATGGCCGCTTTTCTGGCACGCTCAAGGCCGAACGCGTCGGCCTTGTTGCTGAATACTGCCCGAAGGGTGCCTTTGATTTTCTTCTCTTTGCAGGCATCAATAATCGCCTGCAAATTGCTTCCGTTACCGGAAATAAGCACCACAATATTCATTATTCGATAACCACACGTTGTTCGGAATCAGACGCTTTGATGATACCGATTTTCCAGGCGTTTTCACCTTTTGCTTTCAGTAACGCGAGCGCTTTGTCTACTTCAGCGGCAGGCAGAGCAATGACCATTCCGACGCCGCAGTTGAAGGTACGGTACATTTCATGCTGGCTGACGTTACCGGCGTTTTGCAGCCAGTTAAATACCGCAGGCCACTGCCAGGAGGACTCATCGATAACCGCCTGTGTGTTCTCTGGCAGAACGCGAGGAATGTTTTCCCAGAAGCCGCCGCCGGTCAGGTGTGCAATGGCATGCACATCCACCTGCTCGATCAGTTCCAGAATCGATTTAACGTAAATCCGGGTCGGGGCCAGCAGGTGATCGGCCAGCGGTTTGCCTTCCAGTTCGGTTGTTTCCGGGTTGCAGCCGCTGACTTCAACAATCTTGCGCACCAGCGAATAACCATTGGAATGGGGGCCGCTGGAGCCCAGCGCGATCAGCACATCGCCATCGGCGACTTTGGAACCGTCAATGATTTCTGATTTTTCTACCACGCCGACGCAAAAACCGGCGACGTCATAATCTTCACCGTGGTACATCCCTGGCATTTCAGCTGTTTCACCGCCGACCAGCGCGCAGCCGGATTGCAGGCAGCCTTCCGCGATACCGTGAATCACGCTGGCTGCGGTATCCACGTCCAGTTTGCCGGTCGCGTAGTAGTCAAGGAAAAACAACGGCTCAGCGCCCTGAACCACCAGATCGTTAACGCACATCGCCACCAGATCGATCCCGATGCTATCGTGACGTTTCAGATCCATCGCCAGACGCAGTTTTGTTCCTACGCCGTCAGTGCCGGAAACCAGTACCGGTTCACGATATTTTTGCGGCAATGCGCACAGTGCGCCGAAACCACCCAGCCCCCCCATCACTTCCGGGCGGCGAGTTTTCTTCACTACGCCTTTGATTCGATCCACCAGAGCATTACCCGCGTCAATATCAACACCGGCATCTTTATAGCTAAGAGAGGTTTTATCGGTCACTGCTAAGGTCCCCACGCGTTACTTGCGGTTTGCGGTAGAAAGTCAATTCGGCGCAATTCTAACAGGGATAGCAAACGTTTGCGAGCCTGCGTTGCATCCGTTTTTATCTGTCGATTTTTCCTGCATTTTCTCGCCGCCGCGCCGTTTTTATGACCTGTACCACGAAAATGAAACCGGGTTCAGTTTCTTCCTTGAAACCATTGCCAGGATTGCTCAGTATCTTAATGAAACCGGTTTCTGTTTTGCCATTGTAAATCGACGAGGGGAACTATGTCTGGATTTAACGCGAATTTCATGTGGGGTGGGGCGGTGGCGGCTCATCAGTTAGAAGGCGGCTGGCAGGAAGGAGGAAAAGGCGTCAGCGTTGCTGATGTGATGACGGCGGGCGCCCACGGCGTGGCGCGGGAAATTACCGATGGCGTCCTGCCCGGCAAAAACTATCCTAACCATGAAGCGATTGATTTCTATCATCGCTACAAAGAGGACATCGCACTGTTTGCGGAAATGGGCTTCAAATGTTTTCGTACCTCCATTGCGTGGACGCGTATTTTCCCGCACGGAGACGAAACGCAGCCCAATGAAGCGGGGTTACAGTTTTATGACGATCTGTTTGATGAATGCCTGAAGTACGGCATTGAACCGGTCATTACCCTGTCGCATTTCGAAATGCCGTATCACCTGGTGACGGAGTATGGCGGCTGGCGAAACCGTAAGCTCATCGACTTTTTTGTTCGCTTTGCAAAGGTGGTTTTCACCCGCTATCAGCACAAGGTGAAATACTGGATGACCTTCAATGAGATCAACAACCAGGCGAACTATCATGAAGATTTTGCGCCATTTACCAATTCGGGACTGAAGTTCAAGCCGGGCGAAGACCGGGAACCGGTAATGTACCAGGCGGCGCACTATGAACTGGTCGCCAGTGCGCTGGCAGTGAAAGCGGCGCGTGAGATCAACCCGATGTTGCAGATTGGCTGCATGATCGCTATGTGCCCTATCTACCCGCTTACCTGTGATCCTAACGATATGATGATGGCGATGAACGCCATGCACCGTCGCTACTGGTTTACCGATGTCCACGTACGCGGTAAGTATCCGCAGCATCTCCTCAATTATTTCGAACGCCGTCAGTTTACGCTCGATATCACTGAAGCAGACCGCATCGCCCTCTCAGAAGGCTGTGTCGATTATATTGGTTTTAGTTATTACATGTCGTTTGCCACCAAAGCGACGCCGGACAATCCGCAGCTGGATTATGATGAAACCACCAGTCTGGTTTCCAACCCATACGTACAGAAATCGGACTGGGGCTGGCAGATTGATCCGGTGGGACTGCGTTACTCACTGAACTGGTTCTGGGATCATTATCAGCTTCCGCTGTTTATTGTTGAAAATGGCTTCGGGGCGATTGATGTACAGCAGCCTGACGGCACCGTGGATGACAGCTATCGTATTGACTACATGGCGGCGCACATTCGTGAGATGAAAAAAGCGGTCGTTGAAGATGGGGTAGAGCTGATGGGGTATACCCCATGGGGATGTATCGACCTGGTCTCAGCGGGAACTGGCGAGATGAAAAAACGCTACGGGTTTATCTACGTTGATAAAAATAATGATGGAAGTGGGACGCTGGCTCGTCACCCTAAAAAATCGTTTGCCTGGTATCAACAGGTGATAAAGAGTAACGGTGAATCCCTCTGATTTCAGTAGGTTAACACAAAGCCCCGCCCGGAATGCGGGGCTTGTTTTATACTCATCACCCAGGCGTATAAGACTTTGCTTGATCCAGGTCATGCATACGTTATGTTGCGCCAGAGAGGAAAAGCGGTATAATCCGGCGATTTTTTTTGTGGTTGCCACTCGTCTGAGGAAAGGAGAAGAGTATGAAGATCGTGGAAGTCAAACACCCACTCGTCAAACACAAGCTGGGTCTGATGCGTGAGAACGATATCAGCACCAAACGCTTTCGTGAACTCGCCTCGGAAGTAGGCAGTCTGCTGACTTATGAAGCAACTGCAGGCCTGGAAACCGAAAAGGTGACCATTGAAGGCTGGAATGGCCCGGTCGAAGTCGATCAAATCAAAGGTAAAAAAATTACCGTTGTGCCTATCCTGCGCGCAGGCCTGGGGATGATGGAAGGCGTACTGGAAAACGTTCCGAGCGCGCGTATCAGCGTCGTCGGGATGTACCGTAACGAAGAGACGCTGGAGCCTGTACCGTATTTCCAGAAGCTGGTCTCCAATATCGACGAGCGCATGGCGCTGATCGTTGACCCGATGCTGGCGACCGGGGGGTCTGTTATCGCCACTATCGATCTGCTGAAAAAAGCCGGTTGCAGCAGCATTAAAGTACTGGTGCTGGTCGCCGCGCCGGAAGGTATCGCGGCGCTGGAGAAAGCGCATCCGGATGTGGAGCTGTACACCGCATCCATCGATAAGGGATTAAACGAGCACGGATACATTATTCCGGGGCTTGGCGATGCCGGCGATAAGATCTTTGGTACTAAGTAAGTGAATAACTAATAAATAGCCGACTTTAAGAGTCGGCTTTTTTTTGAATAAAACAACTCATAACAAAACACACTCAGAGGAAAACACTATGACGCGCCGTGCTATCGGGGTGAGTGAAAGACCGCCGCTTTTACAGACAATCCCGCTTAGTTTGCAACACCTGTTCGCCATGTTTGGCGCAACCGTGCTGGTGCCAGTTCTGTTTCATATCAACCCGGCAACCGTTTTGTTGTTCAACGGTATCGGGACGTTGCTGTATCTCTTTATCTGTAAAGGGAAAATCCCCGCGTATCTGGGCTCAAGCTTCGCGTTTATCTCTCCGGTACTGCTGCTGTTGCCGCTGGGATATGAAGTGGCCCTGGGCGGCTTCATTATGTGTGGTCTCCTGTTCTGCCTGGTCTCTTTTATTGTGAAGAAAGCAGGAACCGGCTGGCTGGACGTGATGTTCCCACCTGCGGCAATGGGCGCAATCGTTGCCGTTATCGGTCTGGAACTGGCGGGTGTCGCCGCCGGTATGGCCGGACTGCTGCCAGCAGAAGGGCAATCGCCGGATTCAAAGACCATCATTATTTCCATGGTCACGCTGGCGGTAACCGTGTTTGGTTCGGTGCTGTTCCGCGGCTTTCTGGCGATTATCCCTATTCTGATTGGGGTCCTTGCGGGGTATGCGCTGTCGTTTGCGATGGGCGTTGTGGATACCACTCCAATTGCCCAGGCGCACTGGTTTGCGCTGCCGACGTTCTACACCCCGCGTTTTGAGTGGTTCGCTATCCTGACCATTCTGCCTGCGGCGCTGGTGGTCATTGCTGAACACGTCGGCCACCTGGTGGTCACGGCAAACATCGTGAAAAAGGATCTGGTGCGTGACCCTGGCCTGCATCGCTCAATGTTTGCCAACGGTCTGTCGACGGTGATCTCCGGTTTCTTTGGTTCCACGCCGAACACCACCTACGGTGAGAACATTGGCGTCATGGCTATCACCCGCGTTTACAGTACCTGGGTGATCGGCGGTGCGGCGATTTTCGCGATTCTGCTCTCCTGTGTGGGTAAACTGGCGGCAGCCATTCAGATCATTCCCCTGCCGGTAATGGGCGGCGTTTCTTTGCTGCTGTACGGGGTGATTGGGGCGTCGGGTATTCGCGTGTTGATTGAATCAAAAGTGGATTACAACAAAGCGCAGAACCTGATCCTGACCTCCGTTATTTTGATCATCGGTGTCAGCGGCGCGAAGGTCCATATTGGGGCCGCTGAACTGAAAGGGATGGCGCTGGCGACCATCGTCGGTATCGGTCTGAGCCTGATCTTCAAACTGATCTCCGTCCTGCGCCCGGAAGAAGTGGTGCTGGATGCGGAAGATGCGGAGACGCCGCAGCAGTAACCCGGGAGCCGGGCAGTGATGCTGCCCGGTTCTAACACGACCGAATTCTGTGGTAAACTCCTCGCGATTGAATGAAATCTGGTTGAGGTCTCTCTGAACACACCGGCACAGCTCTCTTTGCCACTTTATCTACCTGACGACGAAACGTTCGCAAGTTTCTGGCCGGGGGATAACGCCTCTTTACTGGCCGCACTGCAAAACGTGTTGCGTCAGGAGCATAGCGGATATATTTATCTCTGGTCGCGCGAAGGCGCGGGCCGTAGTCATTTGCTGCACGCGGCATGCGCAGAATTATCGCAACGTGGCGATGCTGTCGGTTATGTACCACTGGATAAACGGACCTGGTTCGTCCCGGAAGTGCTCGACGGGATGGAACACCTGTCGCTAGTCTGCATCGACAATATCGAATGCGTCGCGGGTGATGAGCTGTGGGAAATGGCGATTTTCGATCTCTACAATCGCATTCTGGAGTCCGGAAAAACGCGGTTACTGATAACCGGCGATCGTCCGCCTCGCCAGCTAAAACTGGGGTTGCCCGATCTGGCCTCACGTCTGGACTGGGGGCAAATCTATAAGCTGCAACCGTTGTCGGATGAGGACAAGCTTCAGGCGCTTCAATTGCGCGCTCGCCTGCGTGGTTTTGAACTGCCGGAAGACGTGGGACGTTTCCTGCTTAAACGGCTCGATCGGGAAATGCGCACGCTGTTTATGACGCTCGATCAGCTCGATCATGCCTCCATCAGCGCACAGCGCAAATTAACCATTCCGTTTGTGAAAGAGACTCTTAAGCTCTAGCCGAAATACAAGGTTACGTATCCCCCAACAAACGCCGTAACTTAGGGTTACTCCTCAACGGCCAGAGCGTTAAGCAAATGCTGCATCAGCAATGGGATGGGTCTGCCCGACGCCACGCTTCTTCCTCCTTCGCGCCATAACGCGGTACCGCTGATGTCCAGATGCGCCCACGGGATCGTTGGCGGACAGAAATGATGCAGCAGCCAGGCTGCCGAGGCGCTGATCGCGGCATTGTTCGTCGGCGTATTACAGAGATCGGCAATCGCGCTGTCGGTCTGCTTTTTCAGCCGGGCGTCCAGCGGCAGCGACCACACCTCATCACCACATATTTTCCCCGCGCAAGTGAGATGATCCCGTAACTGCTCATCCTGGGTCATCAGCCCGCTAAGTTCATATCCCAGCGCTTTTACCACCGCACCGGTTAACGTGGCTATATCAATAATGTAATGTGCCTGAGGATGTCGCTGGCTGGCCCAGGCAATGGCATCAGCCAACACCAGCCGCCCTTCGGCGTCAGTATTATTAATTTCTACCGTCATGCCATTGCAGGCGCGCGCCACATTACCAGGCTGCATCGCATTCGGGCCAATGGCGTTTTCCGCCAGCGCCAGAACACCCATCATGCGTACTGGCAACCTTAACTCTGCCGCAGTGAGCAGCAGGCCCAACACGTTAGCCGCACCGCACATGTCGTATTTCATGGTGTACATACCAGCGCCTTCTTTCAGCCAAAGTCCGCCTGTATCGAAGGTAATACCTTTACCGACATAGCAGCGGACGGGCCCTTCGGACGCGCCATCGTAATGGATAGCGACCAGACGCGGCGGGCAGGTCGCCCCTTTACCGACCGCATGCAACAAACCAAGACCTTGCTCAACAATTTGTTGTTCATCGAGCACTTCACAGTGCAACGTCGGGTAGGGAGCGCATAACGCTTGTACCTGTCCGGCGACGAAGTGTGGCGTACAGCGATCGGACGGAATATCGGCAAGACGGCGGGCGGCCATCATTCCATTGGCAATCGCCTGCTGCTGGCGAACGATCGCCTCAAGCGTTTCGCGCTGTTCCGGCAAGCAAAGCACATCAATGTGCGAGAGCCGCGTCGTGGCACTGTCAGCGGTTTTCAGTTGCAGATCATCAAGGCGATACGCCTGATTGAACAGGAAACGCAGTAGCTGAAGTAACACCGTAGAGTCGATGTCAGTGACGTCAATGACGACATTCGCACTGACTGGCGTGGCGAGCAGTGGACGTAGCGCATTCACCAGACCGTCGGTCAGGCTGTCCTGCCACAGCGCCTGCGGAAGGAGGGTGATGCGTTTGAAGGGGGCACAGCCAAAGCAGGCGTCCGCAATGACATTCGCTGCGCGCATCTCCTCAATGAGCGTGGTGTCTGGTAACGGCTGGCTTGTGGGATGGGCAATCAGGTGCGCGCCAGGGTGTACTGTGGACAGGGAATGAATCAGCTGAAAGGTAATCATTATTCTTCCTCTATTGGCGCACGAATGCGTGCGGCGTAAGCCTGCATCCAGGCTTCATCGACAGGCTGGTAACAGGTCTTCTCATGTCGACGCTCGGCGAGGTAGATGGTGAGTGGATGGCTGGCCGTAGCAACGGTAAAAGTGAACGTTTTGATGTTTGTCGCTGCGCCAAATTCCCCCTGGTTGTTCATACAGACCACAGAAAGATCGCCCACCCGGCCAAAGCGGGACATCAGGGTATCTTCAAGCTCAAACACCACCGTATCCGCAGCCTGTTGTGGGGTCATACCCTGTGCCATACGACGAACGATTTCATAGCTGGTGCAGCCTTTCATCAGATCTTCACCTACGCCGGTTGCGGTCGCTGCGCCGATGTGACTGTCGCAGTAAAAGCCAGAACCAATAATGGGTGAATCGCCCAGGCGCCCGCGTTTTTTCATAAACAGGCCGCTGGTTGATGTCGCCACGCTCATCGAACCTTGCCTGTCCAGGCCGATGATGCCGACGGTGTCGTGTCCGTCATAGGGGCTTAAGCCTTTATCAAGCGTTTCGCGACAGCGCTTGCGATAGTGTTGCAGAGCGCGTTCGGTAAGCATGGTCTTTTCCGCAAACCCCTGGCTTAACGCCCATTCGCGAGCCCCCTGACCGACAAGCATACTGTTGTAACGCTGGTTACTGAGGGCTTGCGCCACGCGTACCGGATTGGCGATATCCACGAGATTACCTACCGCGCCGAACGCCAGCGTGTCGCCATTCATAAACGCGGCATCCAGTTCCACGTCGCCGTTCTCTGTTGGTAGACCACCGTAGCCGACGGATTTATACCATGGGAAGTCTTCAACCGCGGCAACGGCATCCACGACGGCGTTAGCAGCCGGTTGCCCTGCCGCCAGCGCGGACGCGGACTCTGTTACACCTTCAAACGCCATTCGCCAGGTGGCGATAATTCCCCACATCTGTTACTCCTGTTTAACGGGTGTATTCGTATCTTGCGCCAGTGAGGCGATCTCAGCAGCGCGGTACTGTTTATCCACGATGCGCATGAAGGGCAGATAGAGCATTGCGCCAATCAGTAAGTTGATGATTTGCATAATGCTGCCGCTAAGGTGAGCGGTGACAATAAAACCACTGATCACCGGGGGCAGTGTCCACGGAATGAATACCCCGGTCGTGACGGCAACTGCGCCTATTTTCATCGCCACATACTGAACGGTGACCAGCACCAGCGGAACCAGGTTGAACGGGATCAGCATGATGGGGTTCATGATGACGGGGAGGCCGAAGAGGATCGGTTCATTGATATTGAAGACAGATGCCCCGGCGCCCAGTCGCGCGACTTCGCGCATGTTTTTACTGCGCGCGAAAATCAGCATCGCAATGACCAGCGACAGGGTTGCGCCCGCGCCGCCCATCCAGATCATGTCAAAAAATTGCTCAGTGATAATATGCGGCGGCGTGACACCCGCCTGAATAGCGGCAATGTTATCCGTCTGGTTCTCCATCCACAGCGGCCGGATAATGCCATTGATCATCGACCCGGAGTTAATCCCCACTGACCACAAAATCGTGATACTGAACACCGTCATCAGCGCGCCAAAATAAGAGGTGCCATAGTGACGGACCGGCGTGGCGACCACTTCATAGATAAAGCGGTGAATCGTCTGGTAATGGGTATTGTCAAACAGGATGCGAATCATCAGCACGAGAACCATGACCAAAAGGGCCGGGATCAGCGCGGCAAACGACTCCTGAACCGCAGGGGGAACGCCATCGGGCATTTTGATAACCAGATGTTTGCGCTTCAGCCAACAAAACAGCTCTGTCCAGAGCAATGAGCCCATCATCGCAACGAACAATCCTTTGCTGCCGATCCACTCCACCGGTATTACCGTGATGCCGCCGTTTTCCGCAACTTTGATAAAAGGTGTGAGGATCAAAAAGCTGACCAGCGCCAGAATGCCGCAGGAAATACGGTCTTCGCCGTAGTGCTCCGCCAGACGATAGGCGACGAGGAAGCTGATAAACAGCGACATCGTTGAGAACACCGCGTTAAACGGAATCTCGATAATGCTGCTCCAGCTTTCGCCAAAGGTCCCCGCCATAAACTGCTGGTAGGCCTGATTTGGAAAAGAGGAGATCACCAACAGAATAGAACCGACGATAATAAACGGCATGAAAGACACATATGCGCCGCGGATCGCGCCGAGATGACGCTGTTGTGCGGTTCTGGCGGCCAGTGGCATCAATTTTGCTTCAAGAAATCCCAGAACATTGTTCATTGTGAACTCCGTACAAGATCGGATGAGGGTATCTGTGTTATGCCAGTGGATTATCAGTGAAGCGCGGTAGTCGAAAGGTGAATCCGGTCACAATGTGCTCGCTGGAGAAATATAAATCTCATATGATTGGTTTTCTTTTAAGAAAAGGAATATGGCGATGGACATTAAATTGCATGCTAATGCCACCACCACACCGCGCATCCGTCGTTATTTACAACAGTCCAGTAAAAGCGACAGAGAACTGGCTACAGAGTTAGGGATCTCCGTTACCACAGTCAGGCGCTGGCGTCAGCGTGAGCAGACTTCAGACCGCAAAACGACGCCGAAAGTGATACACAAAGCGATGAGACAAGAACAGGTGGCGCTGGTAAATGGGTTACGCGACGTGACCGGTGTGCCGTTAGATGAACTTTTGTCGCTGGTGAACGAGGGGCTGGGAATTCGCGTATCGCGCGCGACGCTTAATCGTTATCTGAAACCAGTGATTGCGCAGCGTCAGGGGGCAGCGTTACAGGGGAAGAAGGCGCTGAGAGCCGGGTATCACCCTCATTCGCTGGAGGCGCACTACCTTCCGCTTTCATTACATATGGATGATGGCGGTGAACATCATTTGCTCTGGGCGCGTGAGCCGATGAGCGGCTGGTGTTTTGCCCGCTTGTATGCCGGGATCTCACCACAACTGGTCAGTCAGTGGCTGGATTCGCTGCTTGCGGCCTGTCCTGCTGATATCCAATCTGTTGAGACTTTCTTTTCTGACGCCCTTCGTGCCGGTGCGGATCAGGTGCTGAAGGCGCATGGAATTGCCCATAAGCAAAACCATAACGTACGAAACGCGCTTCAGGTGACCGTTCCGCTGGCGATGATCATCCCACGATGCATGGGCGAGTCCGCCAGTCAACTGCTCGGTGAGTTAATCGAAAGTTATAACACGGGGAAAGCGCAGAAAAAGCTGGGGGAAATGACGCCGCAGGCTTTCCTTGAAGCACTGCGGCGGGGGGATTAGCCGACGATGTCCAGCACGGCTTCCGGTGGGCGACCAATCCGCGCCTGACCGTTCGCTACCACAATGGGACGCTCCATCAGTTTCGGGTTGTCCACCATTGCCTGAATCAGTGCTTCTTCGCTCAGGTTGCTGTCGGCCAGATTCAGCGACTGGTAGAGATCTTCTTTCTGCCGCATCAGTTCCCGGGCGCTGGACATACCCAACATTTTCAACAGGTGACGCAGCGTTGTCGCGTCAGCCGGTGTTTCCAGATAAAGGACCACTTCCGGCTCGACGCCATTCGATTGCAGCAGACTCAGCGTTTCGCGACTCTTGGAGCAACGCGGGTTATGGTAGATTTTTACGGCCTTTGACATGGTGGATCCTTTTTACATTTTTGTGTACGGCTTGAAGCGGTCTTCCAGTTGACGTAACTGGTCGATACGCGCATCGTAACGAGCCTGTTGCTGGCTGCCCAACTTCACTTGCGAACTGGCGCTGCTTAGCAGTGAGATAGCCTGATCGAGACGACCCGCTAACGCATATCCTTCCGCGCGCGCCGCCAGTTCCTGATCGCGGTTATTCAGCGCAGCTTCTGCCTGGGCGAGCAGATCCCAACCGTTCGTATCGTCTTTATTGTTAAAGGTATAGCGATTAAGGATCGCGGCGGCCTCTTGCGGCTGACCTCCCTGGAGCAGGGCGTTAGCGAGGTTAAGTTGCAGGACCGGATTGACCCGCAGATCGCGCGCATTTTTCAGGCGGGCAATCGCCTCACTGGTTTTCTTTTGTCCTAAATCGATGTCGGTCGCCAGATCCAGAAACCAGGCATTGTTAGGTTCGGCTGATAACAGGGGCTGCAGCGCTTTGCGCGCGTCGTCGTATTTGCTGGCTTCCATCGCCTGAAGCGCACGTCCATACTGCGCAGCACGCTGCTGTCGGACGTTACCTTTTGCCCATTCACTCAGCATATCGCTGGTCAACTGGTTGCGCCCGGAGTTGTACATCCCCAGCGTTCGCGCTTTCGCCAGATAGAAATCTTCGGATGATTGCACGACGACCGGACGCATCTGGTTAGCGCGGTTACGTGTATCCGAAAGGCGGCTTTCTGGCAGGGGGTGAGTCAGCAATATTTCGGGTGGGCGCGAGGAGTAACGCGCCTGATCGAGCAGTTTTTCCAGGAAGGTCGGCATCGCCTGGGGATCAAATCCAGAACGTTGTAAAACCTGAATGCCAATACGATCTGCTTCCTGTTCATTCTGCTGCGTGAAGCTAATCATCCCCTGACGCGATCCCGCCAGCGTACCGGTGAGTGCAGCCATCCCGGCCTGCGGACTGGCCATTGCTAACAGAATGGAGCCTAACGCGCCTACCCAGGTGAGCGGCGCGCTGCGTTTCTGATCTTCCATTGCGCGCGCAAGATGGCGTTGGGTCACGTGGGAAATTTCGTGCGCCATAACCGAGGCGAGCTGGCTTTCATTATCGGAATAGCGAAACAGCGCAGAGTGCAGAACAACGTTACCGCCAAAGAAGGCGAAGGCGTTGATTTCGTCGTTATTAATCAAAAAGAAATGGAAGGGCGTTTTTACTGAGTCGGCATGTGAAACCAGGCGCATACCCAGCCCATTAATATACTGAACCAGTAGCGGGTCGTTAATCAGCGGCGCGCTGCCGCGCAACTGGCGGACATAATAATCGCCCATCTGCATTTCCTGGCCGATGGAGAGGGTACTTGCCGCTGACGTTCCCATATCCGGCAACGTGTCCGCAGAATCGGCGAACGCGGGAGCGACCTGACTCAGTGTCAGCGCTGCAATGAGGGTAGCCACCAGGTTTTTCTTAAACTGCCTGAACATAACCTCTGTCCTGTTTTCCTTGAGATAGTCATTTGACCGATGCCGGGCCGTATCGTTCCCATTGCGCCAGCATTGGCAGTGTAGCGGTGAACTCTGTCGGTGAATACCCCGCACAAATGACTTTTCAGTTTCCTGAATAAGCAATAAAAAGCGAAGTCTTTTTTGTGACATTTCGATACAATTCGGGATCACAATCCCGGTATTGAGGTTCAGGGAAGGTTTTATGCTCGAAATGTTGATGCAATGGTATCGCCGTCGCTTTAGCGACCCCGAGGCGATTGCCTTGCTGGTTATTCTGGTTGCCGGATTTGGCATTCTTTTCTTTTTTAGCGGATTACTGGCGCCGCTGCTGGTGGCTATTGTGTTGGCTTACCTGCTGGAATGGCCGACCGCGCGTCTTGAGGCTATCGGTTGTTCGCGCCGCTGGGCAACGTCTCTCGTTCTGATCGTCTTTGTGGGTATTTTACTGTTAATGGCGTTTGTGGTGATGCCGGTAGCATGGCAGCAGGGGATTTTGCTGATTCGTGATATGCCCGGCATGCTGAACAAACTGTCCGAGTTTGCCGCCACCCTGCCGCGTCGTTATCCCGCCTTGATGGATGCGGGGATCATTGATGCAATGGCGGAAAACATGCGTTCGCGCATGCTCACCATGGGTGATTCGGTGGTGAAATATTCGCTGGCGTCGCTGGTCGGCCTGTTGACCCTGGCGGTCTATCTGGTGCTGGTGCCGCTGATGGTCTTCTTCCTCGTCAAAGATAAAGAGCAAATGCTGAACGCGGTTCGCCGTGTACTGCCGCGCAATCGGGGTCTGGCAGGGCAGGTCTGGAAAGAGATGAACCAGCAGATAACGAACTACATTCGCGGCAAAGTTCTTGAGATGATCGTGGTGGGCGTAGCGACCTGGCTGGGCTTCCTGTTGTTTGGTCTGAACTATTCGCTGCTGCTTGCCGTGCTGGTGGGTTTCTCGGTATTGATTCCCTATATCGGCGCGTTTGTGGTCACCATTCCGGTGGTCTGCGTCGCGCTTTTTCAGTTTGGCATGGGAACCGAGTTCTGGAGTTGTTTCGCCGTCTATCTGATTATTCAGGCACTGGATGGTAACCTGCTGGTGCCGGTTCTGTTTTCTGAGGCCGTTAACCTGCATCCGCTGGTCATTATCCTGTCGGTGGTGATCTTTGGCGGCCTGTGGGGGTTCTGGGGGGTGTTCTTCGCCATTCCGCTGGCGACGCTGATCAAAGCCGTGGTCCACGCCTGGCCTGATGCGCAGGTGGTTGACGAGTCATAACGACTGCTGAAATCGTAAAATCTCCGGCCTACTGAGAGGCCATCAGTAGGCCGGAGAGTGCGTAACGCTTATCTGGCGTGACAAAAATCAGGCGTTTTCTTTCAGCCAGTTCAGTACCACATCGTGGTGGTTACTGGTTTTGAAGTCATCGAAAACGTGTTCAACCTTGCCTTCCGCGTCAATCAGGAAGCTGATGCGATGAATCCCGTCATAGGTTTTACCCATAAACGATTTTTCGCCCCAGACGCCAAACTGCTCGCAGACCTGATGATCCTCGTCGGACAGCAGGGTAAAGTTCAGCAGCTCTTTTTCAGCAAAACGGGAAAGTTTTTCAGGTTTGTCAGTGCTGATACCCAGCACGTCCACTCCCGCATTTTTTAACTCATCCATGTTATCGCGTAGGCCGCAGGCCTGAACGGTACACCCTGGCGTCATGGCTTTCGGATAGAAATAGACCAGAACACGCTGTCCCTGGAAGTCGGTCAAATTTACTTGCTCCCCGTCTTGATCCGGCAAGCTAAATTTCGGTGCGATGTCACCGGCTTTCAGTGGATTCATTACTTAACTCCATCTTGTTCATCATGTTGTGAATAATTGACGACGTTTATACTGCCTTGTGCATTGAGTTCTGTACATAGGGCTTTAAAAGCCTGTTCAATATTTGCCGAATCCTGTGACGCAGGACTGTGGGCAGTAATCTGGATGTGCAATTGCGCCGCCGTATTGTTTTCAGCAGGTTGCGTGCGCGAGACCAGTTCCGCGATGTTCATCTGATGACTATCGAAGAGGGCAGTAAATCGTTCAATGAGGTGCGGCGAATCCGGCACATCAACCTGAACCCATACCGTCGCCGGCATAGGCGGACGGGGACGAGCCGTCGTGCGCTTCATCACAATTAACAAATCCAGCTCTGCACCTTTCAATGGCAGCGTCGATTCAATCAGGGTTATCGCGTTCCACGAGCCGGACAGCAGCATGATAAACGTAAACTCATCACCCAGCATGGCGAGGCGACTGTCTTCGATATTACAGCCACAACTACTCACATGTCGGGTGATCGTGTTCACAATTCCCGGGCGATCGGCACCCAGCGCAGTAATAACCAGGTAATGTTGCGATGAAGGTGTCAAACCTGTTCTTCCTTTGAGAGGTGGGGTAATCATAAGGAAAGCATAAAAAAAACCGGCATACAACAATCAGAACGGTTCTCGTCGCTTGCTTTTATTGTCGTACCAAACGTACCATTGAGACACTTGTTTGCACAGAGGATGGCCCATGTTCACGGGAAGTATTGTCGCGCTTGTTACACCGATGGATGAAAAAGGTAATGTCTGCCGGTCGAGCCTGAAAAAACTGATTGATTATCATGTCGCCAGCGGCACCTCGGCGATCGTTTCCGTTGGCACGACCGGTGAGTCCGCCACGCTAAGCCATGATGAACATGGCGATGTGGTGATGATGACCCTGGAGCTGGCAGATGGGCGTATTCCGGTGATTGCCGGAACGGGCGCAAACGCGACCGCAGAAGCCATTAGTCTGACGCAGCGCTTCAATGACAGCGGTATTGTCGGCTGCCTGACGGTCACGCCTTACTACAACCGTCCGACTCAGGAAGGTCTGTTCCAGCACTTCAAAGCCATCGCGGAACATACTGACCTGCCGCAAATTCTGTATAATGTGCCATCCCGTACCGGTTGCGATATGCTGCCGGAAACCGTTGGCCGTCTGGCGGAATTAAAAAATATTGTCGCAATTAAAGAGGCGACGGGGAACTTAAGTCGTGTTCACCAGATCAAAGAGCTGGTTTCAGATGATTTTCTGCTGCTCAGTGGTGATGATGCGACCGCGCTGGACTTTATGCAGTTAGGTGGTCATGGCGTGATCTCCGTAACGTCTAACGTTGCGGCACGAGATATGGCGGAAATGTGCAAACTGGCGGCGGAAGGGCATTTTGCCGAGGCGCGGGTGATTAACCAACGTCTGATGCCGTTACACAATAAACTGTTTGTTGAACCCAACCCAATCCCGGTGAAATGGGCTTGTAAGGCGTTGGGCCTTGTGGCGACCGATACGTTGCGCCTGCCGATGACGCCGATCACGGACAGTGGTCGTGAAATTGTCAAAGCGGCGCTTAAGCATGCCGGTTTGCTGTAAAGTTTAGGGAGATTTGATGGCTTACTCAGTTCAAAAGTCGCGCCTTGCCAGGGTTGCGGGTGTTTCACTTGTTTTGCTGCTCGCGGCCTGTAGCTCCGACTCGCGCTACAAGCGCCAGGTGAGTGGTGATGAATCCTATCTGGATGCTGCGCCGCTTGCTGAACTTCACGCTCCGGCGGGAATGATTCTGCCAGTGACAACGGGTGATTATAATATCCCGGTCACCAACGGCAGCGGTGCCGTGGGGAAAGCACTGGATATTCGTCCGCCTGCACAGCCACTGGCGCTGGTCAGCGGAGCGCGCACCCAGTTTTCCGGGGATACCGCGACGCTGCTGGTAGAAAATGGTCGTGTCAATACGCTGTGGCCGCAGGTGGTCAGCGTGATTCAGTCTAAGAACTACACAATTGACAAACGTGATGATGCCAGCCAGACGCTGACGACCGGTTGGGTGGACTGGAACCGCCTGGACGAAGACGAGCAGTATCGTGGCCGTTATCAAATCTCTGTTAAACCGCAGGGCTACCAGCAGGCCGTGATGGTGAAGCTGGTTAACCTTGAGCAGGCGGGTAAGCCTGTTGCGGATGCCGCTTCGCTTCAACGTTACAGTACTGAGATGATGAACGTGATTTCTGCCGGCCTCGATAAAACCGCGACCAACGCGGCAAACGCTGCGCAGAACCGTTCTGGTGCCACCATGGATGTCCAGAGCGCCGCCGATGACACCGGTTTACCGATGCTGGTAGTGCGCGGTCCGTTCAACGTGGTATGGCAGCGCCTCCCGGCCGCACTGGAAAAAGTCGGCATGAAAGTAACTGACAGCACCCGTTCTCAGGGCAGCCTGGCGGTGACTTACAAACCGCTGTCTGACAGCGGCTGGCAGGAACTGGGCGCACGCGATCCGGGGCTGGCTTCCGGAGACTACAAACTGCAGGTCGGTGATTTAGACAACCGCAGCAGCTTGCAGTTTATCGATCCGAAGGGGCATACCCTGACGCAGAGCCAGAACGACGCGCTGGTTGCCATCTTCCAGGCAGCGTTTAGCAAGTAAAAAAACAGGGCTGGAGAAATCCGGCCCTTTTTATTTTCGTGCCACGCAAACGTGTGCGTGGCATAATATTCCTCGTTTTGAACACAAATGATCACACCCAGGAGTAATAAGATGCAAAAGCAAGCTGAGTTGTATCGTGGTAAAGCGAAGACCGTATACAGCACGGAAAACCCGGACCTGTTGGTGCTCGAATTCCGCAATGATACGTCAGCAGGGGATGGCGCGCGCATTGAGCAGTTTGATCGTAAAGGCATGGTGAACAACAAGTTTAACCATTTCATCATGACCAAACTGGCTGAAGCGGGTATCCCAACGCAGATGGAACGACTGCTCTCCGATACCGAATGCCTGGTGAAAAAACTGGACATGGTGCCCGTTGAGTGTGTGGTGCGTAACCGTGCGGCAGGCTCTCTGGTTAAGCGCTTAGGGATTGAAGAGGGTATCGAACTGAATCCACCGTTGTTCGATCTGTTCCTGAAAAACGATGCGATGCACGACCCGATGGTCAATGACTCCTACTGCGAAACCTTTGGCTGGGTGAGCAAAGAAAATCTGGCACGTATGAAAGAGCTGACTTACAAAGCCAACGACGTGTTGAAAAAGTTGTTTGATGACGCAGGGCTGATCCTCGTTGACTTCAAACTGGAGTTTGGTCTGTACAAAGGCGAAGTGGTACTCGGTGATGAATTCTCTCCGGACGGAAGCCGTCTGTGGGACAAAGAGACCCTCGATAAAATGGACAAAGACCGTTTCCGTCAGAGCCTGGGTGGTCTGATTGAAGCTTACGAAACCGTGGCGCGCCGTCTGGGTGTGAAACTCGACTAAGCTACCTTCCGGGCCGGAGTGCTCTCTTCGGCCTGTTCTCTCCCTTCCGATCGCGCTTTCCTGTGGTAATCTTGCGCTGAACCACCTACGATCATCTTCATAATGAACAAAGTGTTGAGGTAATTATGCGCTGGCAAGGGCGTCGTGAAAGTGACAATGTGGAAGACAGACGCAGTAACTCCGGGGGCGGTCCGTCTTTTGGTGGCCCTGGGTTTCGTCTGCCCAGTGGCAAAGGTGGGCTTATTCTGCTCATCGTGGTTCTGGTGGCAGGGTATTATGGTGTCGATCTCACGGGGCTGATGACGGGACAACCGATCTCACAACAGCAGTCCCCACGCTCCATCAGCCCGAATGAGGATGAAGCGGCTAAATTTACCTCGGTGATTCTGGCGACAACGGAAGATACCTGGGGACAGCAGTTTGAAAAGATGGGGCGCACTTATCAACAGCCGAAGCTCGTGATGTACCGCGGGGCAACGCGCACCGGATGTGGGACCGGACAATCCATTATGGGGCCGTTTTACTGCCCGGCAGATGGTACGGTTTATATCGATCTCTCCTTCTATGATGACATGAAAAACAAGCTGGGTGCCGGAGGCGACTTTGCGCAGGGTTATGTTATTGCGCATGAAGTCGGGCATCACATCCAGAAACTGCTGGGGATTGAACCGAAAGTCCGCCAGATGCAGCAGAATGCGTCGCAGGCTGACATCAACCGCCTTTCCGTACGGATGGAATTGCAGGCTGACTGCTTTGCGGGCGTCTGGGGCCACAGCATGCAGCAGCAGGGCGTGCTGGAGTCTGGCGACCTGGAAGAGGCGCTGAATGCCGCCGAAGCGATTGGCGACGATCGCCTGCAGCAGCAAAGTCAGGGCCGCGTTGTTCCGGACAGCTTTACCCACGGTACCTCGGAACAACGCTATACGTGGTTTAAACGCGGTTTTGATAGCGGAAACCCGGATCAATGTAATACCTTTGGCAAAGGTTTCTAACGTCTGGGGCAGGGATGTCTGGTCTTACCGTGCTGCGTGCGCTTACTGAGCAAATGACCCGGGAGGGGATTCGCCGCTTGCTGGTGCTGAGCGGCGAAGTCACCTGGTGTCATCAACAAATACACAGACTGCGCGATACGTTACCCGGTGACTGGCTGTGGGTGGCACCCGAAGCTCCCGCAGAACCTCATTGTACGCCTCAGGCATTCCAGACCTTGCTCGGACGTGAATTTCACCATGCCATCTTCGATGCGCTGTCAGGCTTTGATGCCTCGGCCTTTGCGGCCCTGAGCGGAACGTTGCGTGCGGGCAGTTGGCTGGTGTTACTGACCCCGCCGCTTGAGCGCTGGCATCAATGCGCTGATGCCGATTCCGTGCGCTGGAGCGATTGCGCACATCCCATCCCGACCCCCCATTTTATTCACCGTATCCGTCAAATCATTGAGACCGATGCGCAAACGGTGTGCTGGCAACAGCCTCAGCCGTTTACTGCGCCTCGTTTCCCTGAGCGTCCTGCGTGGGGGCCCGCGACCGGTGCTCCTCTTCCAGAGCAGGAAGCCATCGTGCAACAACTGCGACAGATGCCAGAGGGAATAGCGGCGGTAACGGCGGCACGCGGACGGGGGAAATCGGCGCTGGCAGGGCAGCTAATCTCGGGCATAAAAGGCAATGCTATCGTCACCGCGCCCGCGAAAGCGGCAACGGATGTGCTGGCGCAGTTTGCTGGTGAAAAGTTTTGTTTTATGGCTCCCGACGCCCTGTTAGCAACGGATGTCAGTGCTGACTGGCTGGTGGTGGATGAAGCGGCGGCGATCCCCGCGCCCCTCCTGTTGCGGCTGGTGTCCCGATTTCCACGAACGTTACTGACTACGACCGTCCAGGGTTATGAAGGTACCGGACGCGGTTTTCTGTTGAAGTTTTGCGCCCGTTTTCCACATTTGCAGCGTTTTGAACTCCAGCAGCCCGTTCGCTGGGCGCAGGGATGTCCGCTGGAGAAAATCGTCAGCGACATGCTGGTTTTTGACGATGACAGTTTCGCCACTCCCCCACAGGGCAATATCGCGATTTCCCGGTTCGAACAGGATCTCTGGCAGACACAGCCGGAAATTCCGTTGGCGGCGTATCGGCTGCTTTCAGGCGCGCATTACCGTACTTCGCCCCTGGATTTACGCCGTATGATGGACGCGCCGGGCCAGCATTTTCTCCAGGCCACCTGTGAGGGGAAGAGTGCTGGCGCGCTGTGGCTGGTGGATGAGGGCGGTCTTAGCGCTGAACTCAGTCAGGCGGTATGGGCGGGATTTCGACGACCGCGTGGCAATCTTGTTGCGCAGTCACTGGCGGCGCACGGTGGCGACCCGCTGGCGGCAACGCTGAAAGGTCGCCGGGTGAGTCGTATTGCCGTCCACCCAGCACGGCAGCGAGAGGGGATCGGGCAGCGGCTGATCGCCGGGGCTCATGCCGCCAACGGTGACTATCTTTCCGTGAGTTTTGGCTATACGCCTGAGCTCTGGCGTTTCTGGCAGCGCTGTGGCTTTATTCTGGTGCGTATCGGTAATCACAAAGAAGCCAGCAGTGGCTGCTATACCGCGATGGCGCTCTTGCCATTAAGTGAGGCGGGAACGCGACTGGCTCGTTATGAACATAACCGGTTACGCCGGGATGCCGATATTCTCGCGCGGTGGAACGGTGAAGCGATCCCGGTTGAACCGTTAAAAGCGACTACGCTTAATGAAGATGACTGGCAGACGCTGGCGGGGTTTGCTTTTGCGCATCGCCCGTTGCTGACCTCTCTCGGTTGTCTGAACCGTCTGCTGATGACCAGCACGCAAGCGCTGCCAGCGCTACGGGGGGGCCTGTTGTCGCAGCGTAATGACGCGGATCTTTGTCTGGAATTGCACCTTTCCGGGCGCAAAGCATTGTTGAAACGTCAACGGGAAGAGGCGGCCCAGGCGCTTGCTTCGCTGGATCCCACGCGGACTGAGCATCACCGCAATCGCATTCTGCAATGGCAATTTTTTCACTAACTCCTTCAATTTTCTGGCATGGTCATTGCGATTGAGCGGCGTAAAATTAACGACATCAGTTAAGGAGATCGCCATGAAACATGACCATTTTGTTGTTCAAAGCCCGTCTAAACCCGCTCAACAGTTATTGTTGCTGTTTCATGGCGTGGGCGATAACCCCGTCGCGATGGGCGAGATTGGTTCGTGGTTTGCTCCGCTCTTTCCGGACGCGCTGGTGGTCAGCGTGGGCGGCCCGGAACCAAGCGGTCCGGCATCGGGTCGTCAGTGGTTTTCCGTGCAGGGCGTGACGGAGGACAATCGTCAGGAACGGATTGATGCGATCATGCCTGTGTTTATTGAAACCGTCCGCTACTGGCAAAAACAGAGTGGCGTCGGGGCCAATGCGACGGCGTTAATTGGCTTCTCTCAGGGGGCGATTATGGCGCTGGAAAGCATCAAAGCTGAACCCGGTCTGGCGTCGCGCGTGATTGCGTTTAATGGTCGCTACGCCAGTCTGCCGGAAACGGCAACGACGGCCACCACAGTGCATCTGATTCACGGTGGTGAAGACCGTGTTATCGAGCTTTCACATGCGGTAGCCGCACAGGACGCGCTGTTAAGCGCCGGGGGCGATGTCACGCTGGATATTGTGGACGATCTGGGACATGCGATTGATGACCGAAGCATGCAGTTTGCGCTCGACCATCTGCGTTATACCGTACCGAAGCACTACTTTGATGAAGCGCTAAGCGGCGGCACACCAGACGATGACGATGTGATTAAGATGATCTAAAAAAGAAGGCCGGATGGGATACCCCTCCGGCCTTTGCTTATTTCTTCGGTTGGTCTTTCTTCGGCCAGTCGTCGTCATCATCCCATTTATCGTTAAAGTCACGATGCGGGGGAAGCTCCGGTTTGTTGGCGAGAAATTTTTTATGGTCGACGCGTTTGAGATCCTTGATCACATTCAGCAGTACGCCCACTAAAAAAACTAATACCAGAATCCACCAATATTTAGCCAGCCAGTCCATGCGCTTTACCTCTTAAAGGAACGTCGTCAGGCGACAAGTTGTTCCATGATACGTTGATACATACGGGCGAGCAGTTGCAGGTCGGCGGCATTCACGCATTCATTGATTTTATGAATTGTGGCATTCACCGGGCCGAGTTCCACGACCTGCGCTCCCATGCGCGCGATGAAACGTCCATCAGACGTGCCGCCTGTGGTCAGTAACTGCGGTTTGATTTCATTATAGTGCTCAATCGCGTTCACTACCGCATCCACCAGTTTACCGCGCGCAGTCAGAAATGGCTGACCGGAGAGCCACCAGTCGACGGTATAACGCAACTGATGTTTATCAAGCAGCGCATGAACCCGCTCTTTGATCATGTCGTCAGTCAGTTCGGTACTGAAACGGAAGTTGAACTGGACGAACAGTTCGCCCGGGATGACGTTATTACTGCCGGTTCCCGCCTGAACATTGGCAATCTGCATGCTGGTTGCCGGGAAAAAGTCATTGCCCTGATCCCACTCCATACTAACCAGTTCATTGAGCATTGGCGCGGCCCGGTGGACCGGGTTATCGGCCAGGTGCGGATAGGCGACATGCCCCTGCACGCCGTGAATGGTCAGATTACAGGTGAGAGAACCACGACGACCGTTTTTCACCACATCGCCAACCACTTCGGTGCTGGATGGTTCGCCGACCAGACAGTAATCCAGCCGCTCATTGCGCGCCATCAGCGCGTCGACCACTTTCACGGTCCCGTTTTTCGCACTGGCCTCTTCATCCGAGGTAATCAGAAACGCCAGACGACCTTTGTGGTTTGGGTGCTGCGCGACAAAGCGTTCCGCCGCGACAACCATCGCCGCCAGAGAACCTTTCATATCCGCAGCACCGCGACCAAACAACATTCCGTCGCGGATGGTGGGGTCGAAAGGTGGGTTGATCCAGCGATCGGCATCACCCGCAGGCACGACATCAGTGTGACCGGCAAACGCCAGCGTCTCACCCTGTCCGCGCCATGCCCAAAAATTCTGTGTATCCGCAAAATCCATACGCTCAACGGTAAAACCGATCGCGCGCAGGCGTTCAATCATTAACGCCTGACATCCCGCATCATCCGGGCTCAGGGAAGGGCGGCGAATAAGCTGCTGTGTCAGCTCAATAACCGGGCACGACATAGACTACACCTCGTCAAAAAACTGCTGATAACTGGATTCACTAAAACCCAGCAGCATAGGCTTCCCGGGCGCGCAGAGCAATGGTCGTTTGATGATCGCGGGCATTTCAGTCATTAATGCGGCGGCGGACGCTGCATCAGTGATGTTATTGCGCGTCGCCTCATCCAGTTTGCGCCACGTGGTGCCACGGGTGTTAAGCAGTGCTTCCCAACCTAACTCTTTGATAAACGAACCAAGCAACGCGTTATCCAGACCATCAACGCGGTAATCATGGAAACGATACGCAATGTTTTGAGCCTCCAGCCAGCGGCGGGCCTTTTTAATGGTGTCGCAATTTTTAATGCCGTAGAGGGTAACCATGTGCATCCTTATTATCTGAAACTGGTTATTTAGTCATGAATATCGTTACGAGTGATAATACATGTTGTCATTTAATCGTGATCGGGGAATATAACATTGTTGAGGTATTGTGAATAATAATTCCCGAAAGATCATACCGCTCACACTTAACCACAATTAAGAATTTATCCTATGTTATCTGGCTGTTTCATAAACGAAATTGAAGAGTATGAGATTAGGTATGATTGTTTCAAATTATTGCTGTAAATCACATAAAAATGATGAAGACCGCGCCATAGTGATGATATCGCCAGATACCCAGGAGGATGTAATTACAGTAATCGGTTAATTTGTCTTCACCTTGAGATAATGTTTTTGTAGAATACGCATAATAAGAAGCAGAGGTTGTTATGATTGAACGTGAACTGGGGAACTGGAAAGATTTTATCGAAGTGATGCTTCGCAAATAAATTTCTGGAAGGATATCCAATAAGAGAACATACCGTGTGGGACTGACCACACCGAAAAGGCGACCCGTTGGCAGGTCGCCTTTTTTATGCCTTATTCCGGACGCGGCTTCAGCGGAAAGCGACGACGCACCAACACAAAGAACAGCGGGACGAAGTAAATCGCCAGTATCGTGGCTGAGATCATACCTCCCATGACGCCCGTTCCCACCGCGTGCTGACCACCGGAGCCTGCACCGCTGCTGGTTGCCATGGGCAGCACGCCAAAGATAAAGGCCAGTGACGTCATCAGGATTGGGCGTAAACGCTGGCGACACGCGTGCAGAGTGGCATCCAGCAGATCATGTCCTTTCTCATTCATCTCATTGGCAAATTCAACAATCAGTATGGCGTTTTTCGCCGAGAGGCCAATAACCGTCAGTAATCCTACCTGGAAGTAAACATCGTTTTCCAGTCCCCGCATCCAGGTGGCAAGCAGGGCGCCGATGACGCCCAGCGGCACCACCAGCATCACCGAGAACGGCACCGACCAGCTCTCATACAGCGCCGCCAGACACAGGAACACCACCAGCAGTGAAATGGCATACAGCGCCGGGGCCTGGGCACCGGAGAGCCGCTCCTGATACGACATCGCGGTCCACTCCAGACCAAAGCCGGTTGGCAACTGGCGTACCAGCGATTCCATCACATCCATTGCCGTACCGGTACTGACGCCGGGGGCGGCTTCACCAACGATTTCAACGGCGGAATATCCGTTATAGCGCTCCAGACGCGGCGAACCGGTTTCCCAGCGTGAGGTCGCGAACGCGGAGAAGGGAACCATGCCGCCGCTGTTATTTCGCACATACCACAGGTTGATATCATTTGGCAGCATGCGGTATTTTGCGGCGGCCTGGACATAGACTTTCTTCACGCGACCGCGATCCATAAAGTCGTTGACGTAACTCGATCCCCACGCCGTCTGCAACGTATCGTT
Organism: Citrobacter amalonaticus; assembly: GCF_037053465.1. GTDB lineage: Bacteria > Pseudomonadota > Gammaproteobacteria > Enterobacterales > Enterobacteriaceae > Citrobacter_A > Citrobacter_A amalonaticus_H. Next base: position 60,900 of record NZ_JBALIF010000011.1, on the reverse strand, counting down.
GATGTCGTCAATCGAGACGCCCAGCGCCTGCGCTTTGCGCTGGTCGATATCGATTTGCAACTGGGGACTGTCATCCAGACCATTGTGGCGGACACGGGTCAGCGAACTGTCCTGCGAGGCCAGACGAATCAACTGGTCGCGCGCGGCCATCAGGGCATCATGACCTGCGCCTGCGTGATCCTGCAACTCCATGTCAAAGCCCGCTGAACTACCCAGACCGCTGATGGCAGGGGGGCTGCTGGCGAAAACCCGCGCCTCTTTGATGTTGTTAAACGCTTTGGTTGCCCGTTCGATAATCGCAAACGAGGTGCCGGTTTTGCTGTCGCGTTCGCCCCAGTCTTTCAGACGCACAAACATGCGGGCCACGTTCTGACCGTTGCCTCCCGGCCCGGAACCCACCGTTGCAAAGACGGACTGGATATTCTCTTTCTCCTGGGTGAAGAAATACTTCTCCACTTCCTGCACCACTTTTAAGGTTTGTTGCTGTGTTGAACCACTGGGTAACTGCACAGAGGTGATAAACATCCCCCGGTCTTCCAGCGGCAAAAAAGAGGTTGGCAAACGCAGGAACAGAACCACCATTGCTCCGAGCAACAGTCCATAAATCAGGATCCAACGCAGGCTGCGATGCAGAATTCTGGCGACGCCTTTTTCGTAGCGTTCGGCATTACGATTGAAGGTGCGGTTAAACCAGCCGAAGAAACCAGTTTGTCCGTGATGTTCACCTTTATGCAGCGGTTTAAGCAGCGTGGCGCACAGGGCGGGCGTAAGGATCATCGCCACCAGAACGGAGAGCACCATCGCCGCCACAATGGTAATGGAGAACTGACGATAGATGGCTCCGGTAGTGCCGCCAAAGAACGCCATAGGGACAAACACTGCCGACAGCACCATTGCAATACCGACCAGCGCGCCCTGAATCTGTCCCATCGATTTTCGTGTCGCTTCGCGTGGTGTAAGCCCTTCTTCGCTCATAATACGTTCGACGTTTTCCACCACCACGATGGCGTCATCCACCAGCAGGCCGATCGCCAGCACCATCGCAAACATGGTTAGCGTGTTGATACTGTAACCAAAGGCGTAGAGCACCGAGAAGGTGCCCATCAGCACCACCGGTACGGCTATTGTGGGGATCAGCGTGGCGCGGAAGTTTTGCAGGAACAGGTACATAACGAGGAAGACCAGCGCGATGGCTTCGAGCAGGGTTTTCACCACATCTTCAATCGACGCTTTCACAAAAGAGGTGGTTTCATACGCCACCTTGTATTCCAGTCCGTGCGGGAAGTATTGCGCCAGTTCATCCAGACGTTCGAGCACCTGTGTTGCGGTCGCCATTTCGTTAGCGCCCGACGCCAGTTTTATACCCAGCCCCGACGCTGCGTTGCCATTAAACCGGCTGAGATAATCGTATTTTTCCGCGCCCATTTCGACCGTTGCGACATCACCTAACGTCACTTCTGAACCGTCCTGATTGACGCGAAGCGTGATAGCGCGGAATTGCTCCGGTGTTTGCAGCAGCGACTGGGCGTTAATGGTGGCGTTCAGCGCCTGGTTATCAACAGAAGGCGTACCGCCAAGCTGTCCTACCGCAATCTGCGCATTCTGCGACTCAATGGCATCGGTGACATCTTTTGCAGTCATCTGAAAGCTATTGAGTTTTGCTGGATCCAGCCAGATGCGCATCGAATATGGCGAACCGTAGGCATCGATGTCACCGACGCCATTCACGCGGCTAAGCGGATCCTGAATATTACTGGCCACATAGTCAGCGATATCCTGCTTGTCCATGGAACCATCGGTTGAGACGAAGGCAATCGTCAAAATGTTGGTATCCCCGGTTTTACGGACCGTGACACCCTGGTTCTGCACGGCCTGCGGCAGTTTACGCATGGCCGACTGCAACTGGTTTTGAACCTGTTGTACAGCTTCATCCGGATCGGTGCCGGCTACGAAGCTCAGGGTGACCGACGCCTGTCCGGTCCCGCTGCTTTGTGATGACATGTACATCAGGTTATCGAGACCGGTCATATTTTGCTCGATGACCTGGGTGACGGTGTTTTCCAGCGTTTGTGCTGACGCGCCGGGATAATTCGCCGAAATGCGCACGTTAGGCGGCGCCAGATCCGGATATTGCTCAACGGGTAAAGAGAAAATCGCCAGGGAACCTGTCAGACACAACAGGATAGCCAGCACCCAGGCAAAGATGGGGCGATCGATAAAGAAATTCGCCATCAGAAAGAGGACCTCATTATTCTATCTATCTTTATAGGTATGACAGTGCTTTACTGTAGCGGGAAGGTACGAGCCAAACGTGGAGAAAAAAAGGAGAAAATGTAAATTATCATGCCTGAAAGCCCCGTTTGTCAGCGTTCCGTATGTAACTGTCCTGTTTTGTGCGATGTTATGTCAGATGACTCGCATCCTCTTCTGATCCTGTTGAGCGAAAGCTAATACTTACTAACGTCCCTCCATCGGAAGGCTGTGAAAAACTCAGCGTTCCGCCAAGGCGTTCTGCGCGTTCGCGCATAATGTTCAGACCATAATGCCCTGCCGGTTCATTAGGCTCACCGATACCGACGCCGTTATCGCGAATATACACTGTGTGATCGCCATCCGGCGCCGTGACACAACTGACGGCAATCTCGCTGGCGCTGGCGTGTTTCATGGCGTTAAGGACCGCCTCACGAATAATCTGCAACAGATGCACCTGCATTTGCGCGTCAAGCGCCAGCGTCGGTAAGCGACAGTCCAGAGACAGTTTAGCGGAGGTTTGTCCTTGTAGCGCGTCAAGCATCTCATGCAACGCAGAGGGTAAATCCGCCTGTTGTAGCGTCAGGCGGAAGGTCGTCAACAGTTCACGCAACTGGCGATAAGCGTCATTCAGCGCCCGGGAGAAATCGTTCATGATAGCTTGCGCGGGAACATTGTCCTCTGGAATCGCGCGTTTAAGCAGGGTCAACTGGATACGCAAATACGAGAGTACCTGCGCCAGAGAGTCATGCAGTTCACGGGCGATAGTGGCGCGTTCCTCCATCAGTAATAACTGCTGGAAGTGTTTCTGCGCATGGTTGTAGTACAAGCCACGGCCCAACATGCTCGACACGCTGTTCAGCAGCGGGATTGCACTGGCGACATACTGGCTTTGCCAGTGCAGTTCGCCGTAGACGGTTTCTTGCATCGTTACCGGCAGGATTTGCATCGGCAGGTTGGCCTGCTTTTCCCCTTCACTGATGCGCCAGTTTTCACCGACGGTAAGCTCAAGAAATTGTGCCGCTTCGTTCTCGCGGACGATCTGCAAAATATGGCGGAAGCAGTGTACATCAATCTGGCTGGTGTTCAGCGCCTGGGAGCATTGATACAGCACCTCAAGACGGCGCTTGGCTTCATGCAGATCGTGGGTTTTTTCTTCGACCTTAGCTTCCAGCGAACGGTACAGCTTGTGTAACTCGCTCGACATCTGATTAAAGGTCTTCGCCAGCAATCCCAGTTCGTTGGTCAGGTGCGTATCCAGCGGCGGAGAGTCAAACTGGCCGTGTTCGATGCGCTGGCTTGCCATCACCAGTTGATTCAACGGGCGCACAACCTGATGGCGAATACGTCTGAGGGTGAAAAAGACGAGGGTAAAGATCCCAAAACCGCCCGCCAGCGATATTCCCACCACCAGCATCACTTTACGTTCAGCATAATGCTGTAATGCCAGGACAAAGAGATCGATCTTATCGACGTAGTCGTTGATGTTGGCCTGATACCATTTTAAATCGCCATTAACCAGACGCGCGTTCATCTCCAGCCAGTTCGCGTGCAACTGCGCATAACGGCTTTTCACCGCCTCGGGGACATACCAGGCATTCAGATTGTTCAACGCGGAAGAATTAAGCGCCTGCTGGAATAACTGGCGATGGGCATTTAACTGTGGGCTGTTGCTTTGCAGATCGTAACCCAGGCGATAACTCTGCATGCGCAAAGACCCCGCCACGTTAATGGCTTCGGCATCCCGCAAACTGCTTGCCAGCGTCAATAGCGCCACGCCCGTCGAGAGAATGGAGAGCAGGACAATATAAAAAAAGGCACGGGCAAGACTGGCCGAGACAGGGCGTTTGACAATCACACGCGTCATTTCCTTTAAAGTGCTTACGGTGAAAAATCTCTTGCAGTTCCGAAACGCAATTTCACCCAGGCTGAAATAAATTGATCTGCCACAGGTTCTGTAGAAATAGATGGGCTTCCTGGGCAAATGGACATTGCCGACATGCGGACAGTCGGTTAATAACAACGGTCATATAAAGAATAAGGTTTTTACAACCAAAAAAGAAGGTCGCCATGAATCGTTTTATTATGGCCAATAGCCAGCAGTGCCTGGGATGTCATGCCTGCGAAGTGGCTTGCGTTATGGCCCACAATCAAGAGCAACATGTCCTGAGCCAACGTCACTATCAGCCCCGGATCGCCGTGATTAAACATCAGCATCAGCGCAGCGCGGTGACCTGTCACCACTGTGAAGATGCGCCCTGCGCCCGCAGTTGTCCCAACGGCGCAATCAGCCACATTAACGACAGTGTGCAGGTCAATCAGCAAAAGTGCATTGGCTGCAAATCCTGCGTGGTGGCGTGTCCGTTTGGCACCATGCAGATTGTGCTGGCGCCTGTCGCGAAAGAAAAGGTTAAAGCGGCGGCGCACAAATGCGATCTCTGTCTGGGGCGCGAAAACGGCCCCGCCTGCGTGGAAAACTGCCCGGCTGATGCGCTGCAACTGGTGACGGAAGGAGCGTTAACCCGCCTGGCAAAGGCGCGGCGTTTGCGTACCGCCCGCCAGGAAAGTCAACCCTGGCATGCGGATGCGACGGTGTCGGCGTCAAGTGGGATAAGCAAAATTGAGCAAATGCGCGCGACACCTGCGCGAGGCGAACCGGATAAGCTGGCCATTGAGGCGCGTAAGACCAGCTTTGACGAAATCTATCTGCCATTTCGTACCGCGCAGGCGGAACAGGAAGCTTCCCGCTGCCTGAAATGCGGTGAGCACAGTATCTGCGAATGGACCTGCCCGCTGCACAACCATATTCCACAGTGGATAGAACTGGTGAAGGCCGGGAATATTGACGCGGCGGTGGAGTTGTCACACCAGACGAACTGTCTGCCGGAGATTACCGGTCGCGTCTGCCCGCAGGATAGGCTGTGCGAAGGGGCCTGTACGGTGCGTGATGAGCACGGCGCAGTGACCATCGGCAATATTGAGCGTTATATCTCCGATCGCGCGTTGGCTAAGGGCTGGCGGCCGGATCTCAGCCAGGTTCAAAACGTGGATAAACGTGTCGCCATTATTGGCGCCGGTCCGGCAGGCCTTGCCTGTGCTGACGTGCTGGCGCGTCATGGCATCAGCGCCACCGTTTTTGACCGCCATCCTGAAATTGGCGGACTGCTAACTTTTGGCATCCCGGCCTTCAAACTGGATAAATCGTTGCTGGCGCGTCGCCGGGAAATTTTCAGCGCCATGGGTATTCATTTTGAGTTGAATTGCGAAGTGGGCAAAGACGTCGAAATGGCGGCGTTGTTACAGGATTATGACGCCGTGTTTGTCGGCGTGGGCACCTACCGTTCAATGAAGGCCGATCTGCCCAATGAAGATGCGCCGGGCGTTTACGACGCGCTGCCCTTCCTGATCGCTAATACCAAACAGATGATGGGGCTCCAGGAACTCCCCGCAGAACCTTACATTGACACCGCCGGGCTGAATGTCGTTGTGCTGGGCGGCGGCGATACGGCGATGGACTGCGTGCGTACCGCGCTGCGTCATGGCGCAAGCCAGGTAACCTGTGCGTATCGCCGGGATGAAGCCAATATGCCCGGTTCGAAAAAAGAGGTAAAAAACGCTCGCGAAGAAGGGGCGGCGTTCGAGTTTAACGTTCAGCCGATTGAACTGGAGCTGAACGCAGAAGGGCGCGTCTGCGGCGTTCGCTTCCTGCGTACACAACTGGGAGAACCTGATGCCCAGGGGCGTCGGCGTCCGGTGCCCATCGCGGGCAGCGAATTTGTCATGCCCGCCGATGCCGTGATCATGGCGTTTGGTTTCCATCCGCACGGAATGCCGTGGCTGGAGAAACATGGCGTAACCGTGGATAACTGGGGGCGGATCGCCGCCAATGTTGAGAGCACGTATCGCTACCAGACCAGCAATCCGAAGATCTTTGCTGGTGGTGACGCCGTTCGCGGCGCCGATCTGGTCGTTACGGCAATGGCGGAAGGACGCCATGCCGCGCAGGGGATCATCGACTGGTTAGGGGCTACAAACGTTTAACTATCCTGTAGGCCGGATAAGGCGTAGCCGGCATCCGGCTACCCGCGCCTGATGGCGCTGCGCTTATCAGGCCTACAATTCACCGCTATCCGGCATAAATCAGCCTTATCTTACACAGACAAAACCGGATTCGCGGCGTAGTATGATTTCTCTTCTTACGCTGTGGAGCCGGTATGTCGCAAAAAATCACCCTCGTTAAAGATAAAGTCCTCTCTGATAATTATTTTATCCTGCGCAATATCACTTATGACCTGACCCGTTCGAATGGCGAAGTGATCCGCCACAAGCGTGAGGTATACGATCGCGGGAATGGCGCCACGATCCTGTTGTACAACGCAGAGAAAAAGACCGTGGTACTGATTCGCCAGTTCCGCGTAGCCACGTGGGTCAACGGCAACGAAAGCGGGCAGTTGATCGAAACCTGCGCCGGATTGCTGGATAACGACGAACCCGAAGCCTGCATTCGCAAAGAGGCCATTGAAGAGACCGGCTACGAAGTCGGTGAAGTGCGCAAACTCTTTGAGCTGTACATGTCGCCCGGCGGCGTGACGGAGCTGATTCACTTTTTTATTGCGGAATATAGCGAAAACCAGCGCGCCAATGCCGGAGGCGGCGTCGAAGATGAAGATATTGAGGTGCTGGAATTGCCGTTCAGCCAGGCGCTGGAAATGGTTAAATCCGGCGAGATACGAGACGGTAAGACCGTGTTATTGCTCAATTATTTGCAATCATCTCACTTAATGGATTGATAAATAAACGTTATATTTCTTTACCTATGCGCAATGCTATCCGACAAATCCGATTGAGCATGCCCTGCGGCACAACGAAGATACGACCTGTGTTGTTGCTTTGACATCTGGGGTTATCACCGTCCATGCGCTATCGCGTTATTTTTTTTATCCTGCTCGGTCTGATTCCGGTCCGTTTGCTGTGGGCCGCGCCCGCGCAACAGGCTTTTTCTGACTGGCAGGTGACCTGTAATAACCAAAATTTCTGCGTTGCGCGTAATACCGGTGAACATGGCGGTCTGGTGATGACCTTAAGCCGTAGCGCCGGGGCGCATACTGATGCCGTTTTGCGCATTGATCTCGGCGGATTGACTGCGCCTGCCAACGAAGCGGATATTGCCCCACGCCTGTTGCTGGACGGCAAACCGTTGCCGCTGACTAGCGAACGCTGGCGCATCACGCCGTGGCATCTGATGACCGACGACACGTCGACGATAGCGGGCTTTTTACAAACGATTCAGGAAGGGAAAGCGCTGACTTTGCAAAAGGGCAAACAGGCGATCTCACTGACCGGGCTGAAGGCGGCGCTGTTATTTATCGATGCGCAACAAAAGCGTGTGGGCAGTGAAACCGCGTGGATTGAAAAAGGCGACGATCCACCGCTCAGCGTTCCTCCTGCTCCGGCGCTGAAAGGCGTGGCGGTCGTCAACCCCACGCCCACGCCGCTCTCTCTCGATGAACGTAACGATCTGCTTGATTATGGTAACTGGCGCATGGAGGGGATTCGCTGTTCGCTGGATCCCTCACGCCGTGAAGTTCGTGTTACCGCTCTCACCGATGATAAAGCCCTGATGATGATTGCCTGCGAAGCCGGGGCGTACAACACCATTGATTTGGCCTGGATTGTGTCACGGAAAAAACCGCTGGCTTCTCATGCAGTGCGCTTACGTTTACCGTTTAACCGCGGTGCGGAAAGCAATGATATGGAGCTGATGAACGCGGTGTTTGACGAGAAGTCGCGGGAGTTGATCACCCTGGCAAAGGGGCGAGGGTTAACCGACTGCGGGATCCAGACGCGCTGGCGTTTTGACGGCCAGCGATTTCGTCTGGTGCGTTATGCCGAAGAGCCAAGCTGTGATGGCTGGCATGGACCAGATGCCTGGCCCACGCTGTGGATAACGCGTTAATTTTCTGTCGGATGGCGACTGCGTCTTATCCGACCTACGAAACGCTATTTGTTGGCCGGATAAGACGCGTCAGCGTTGTCATCCGGCGTTGCTATCTGTAGGCCGGATAAGACGCGTGAGCGTTGTCATCCGGCGATGCCATCTGTAGGCCGGATAAGACGCGTCAGCGCCGTCATCCGGCGTTGCTATCTGTAGGCCGGATAAGACGCGTCAGCGCCGTCATCCGGCGATGTTATCTGTAGGCCGGATAAGACGCGTGAGCGTCGTCATCCGGCGATGCTATCTGTAGGCCGGATAAGACGCGTTAGCGTCGTCATCCGGCGTTGCGGACGTCAGACTTTCAATACCTTATGCGCTTTCTCCACAATGTTCTCGACCGTAAAGCCAAAGTACGGGAACAGCTTTTCTGCCGGTGCTGATTCACCATAACCCGTCATCCCGACAATCGCCCCCTTTAACCCCACGTATTTGTACCAGTAATCGGCGATACCCGCTTCCACTGCCACACGAGCACTGACATTCGACGGCAGTACCGATTCACGATACGCCTCATCCTGGGCATCAAAAATATCCGTTGAGGGCAGGGAGACGACGCGCACGTTGCGTCCTTCGCCGGTCAGTTTCTCCGCCGCCTGCAGAGTAATCTCCATTTCAGACCCGGTGGCAATCAGAATAATATCCGGTTTGCCGCCGCTGTCTTTCAGCACATAGCCGCCGCGGGCAATTTGGTTAACCTGTTCCGGTGTACGCTCCACCTGCGCCAGGTTCTGCCGTGACAGGATCAGCGCCGTCGGTCCATCATGACGTTCAACCGCCAGCTTCCAGCCAACCGCCGCTTCCACCTGGTCACAGGGGCGCCAGGTGCTGAAATTTGGCGTCAGACGCAGGCTGGCAAGCTGCTCCACCGCCTGGTGCGTCGGACCATCTTCTCCCAGACCGATGGAATCATGGGTATAGACCATGATTTGTCGTGCCTTCATCAGCGCCGCCATCCGCGCTGCGTTGCGCGCATATTCAACGAACATCAGGAAGGTGGCGGTATAGGGCACAAATCCGCCGTGATGAGCGATACCGTTGGCGATGGCGGTCATACCGAATTCACGCACGCCGTAGTGAATGTAGTTGCCTGCCACGTCTTCTTTCAGCGAGGTGGAGCCTTTCCAGATGGTCAGGTTACTCGGTGCAAGATCCGCCGACCCGCCTAACAGTTCCGGCAGCAGCGGGCCAAAGGCATTGAGGGTATTTTGCGAGGCTTTGCGGGTGGCGATTTTAGCGGGATTCGCCTGCAATTCATTAATGTATTTCTGCGTGGTTTTTTCCCACGCGTCGGGCAGTCCACCGGTCAGGCGGCGCGTAAACTCGGCGGCCAGTTGCGGATGGGCTTTCTCATACGCGGCGAATTTTTCTTTCCAGCGCTGCTGCGCTTTTTTGCCTTTCTCACGCGCGTCCCAGGCGCGGTAGATCTCTTTTGGGATCTCAAACGGTGGATGGTGCCAGCCGAGTTTCTGGCGGGTCAGCGCCACCTCTTCTTCACCCAGCGCCGCGCCGTGAGATTCCTCTTTCCCGGCTTTGTTTGGCGAGCCAAAGCCGATCACCGTCCGACAGATAATCAGCGACGGTTTGTCCTTCACGCGCTGTGCTTCCTCAATCGCTCTCTTCACGGCTTGCGGATCGTGACCGTCAATTTCATGAACCACATGCCAGTGGTAGGCTTCAAACCGTTTGGCGGTGTCATCGGTAAACCAGCCGTCGGTTTCGCCATCAATGGAGATACCGTTGTGATCGTAAAAACCGATCAGCTTGCCCAGTCCTAACGTTCCTGCCAGCGAGCAAACCTCGTGCGAGATGCCTTCCATCAGGCAGCCGTCGCCCATAAACACCCAGGTGTAGTGATCGACAATCTCGTGATCCGGCTGATTGAACTGCGCCGCCAGCGTGCGTTCCGCAATCGCCAGACCAACGGCGTTCGCCAGCCCCTGGCCCAGCGGCCCGGTGGTGGTCTCAACGCCCGGGGTATAGCCGATTTCCGGGTGCCCAGGTGTTCTGGAGTGCAACTGGCGGAAGTTCTTCAGCTCTTCAAGCGGCAGATCGTAGCCGGTCAGGTGCAGCAGGCTATACAGCAGCATTGACGCGTGGCCGTTAGAGAGAATAAAACGGTCGCGGTCATACCAGGTTGGATCGCTCGGGTTGTGCTTGAGGAAATCGTTCCACAGCACTTCAGCAATATCCGCCATGCCCATTGGCGCGCCGGGGTGACCAGAGTTGGCTTTCTGAACGGCATCCATACTGAGCGCACGAATGGCATTGGCAAGGTCTTTACGGGACATAGGTAACTCCATGGCAAGATTTAGAGTTTGGCGGCAAGCAGGTCTTCCAGTTTGCGTTGGTCAACGGCGAACAGACGAATACCGTCAGAGAGTTTTTCTACGGCCATCGCGTCCTGATTGTGTTCCCAGCGGAATTCCGCTTCGGTCATGGGCGACGGGCGAGGGAAGGTTTGCGACGATGGCACCAGTTTGCGAATAACCGGCTCATCTTTTTCCTGCAACTCTTTCAGCAGGTTCGGCGCAATGGTTAGCCGATCGCAGCCCGTCAGGGCGAGGATCTGCTCCGTGCGGCGGAAACTGGCGCCCATGACGATCGTGTCATAGCGATGTTGTTTGAAATAATCGTAGATATTACGCACGGACTTCACGCCCGGATCTTCTTCCACCACATACGGATCCATCGGACTGCGGGCCTGATACCAGTCATAAATGCGTCCGACAAATGGCGAGATCAAAAAGACCCCCGCTTCGGCACAGGCACGGGCCTGGGCAAAGGAAAACAACAGCGTCAGGTTGCAGTTGATCCCCTCTTTTTCTAACGCTTCTGCGGCGCGAATGCCTTCCCAGGTTGAGGCCAGCTTAATCAGAATGCGGGATTTCTCCACGCCCTGCTGCTGGTACAAATCGACCAGATGGCGTGCCTTTTCGATGCTCTTTTCTTTATCGAACGAGAGGCGGGCATCCACTTCAGTAGAAACGCGACCCGGAATGCTTTTCAGAATTTCCGCACCAAAATTCACGGCCAGCTTGTCGCAGGCCTGGACAACCTGCTGCTCCTGGGTTCTGCCGTGTTTTTTGCCCCACAGGACTGCATCGTCAATCAGATGGGCATAGTGCGCCAGCCCGGCGGCCTTCAGCAGCAGCGAGGGGTTGGTGGTGGCATCCTGGGGTTGATAATGACGAATGGACTCAATATCGCCGCTGTCGGCCACAACAGTGGTGAATTGTTTGATGCCGTCTAACTGGTTCATAGGAAATACTCCTTGAAAAGTAAGGTGTTAGGTGAGTGCTTTAATTCACACTTCTGAGAAATAGATGAGGTGCGCCACAAAAAAGCATAGCAGACAGGCATGGTATTGCTGGCTCAGGCAGGTAACATGGTTGTTATAAGTTGATTACAAATTCTTTATTTAAGTCATGATAGTTTGGTGACCTTCAAAGTTTGCGTCCCGCAGTGCGGTGATAATGTGCGACGCATCAGACTCCGTGTGACTTTTTTGAACGATACGTGAAAGGAACAACAAGATGGATGACCAGTTAAAACAAAGCGCTCTTGATTTCCACGAATTCCCGATACCAGGTAAAATCCAGGTCTCTCCGACCAAACCTCTTGCCACACAGCGCGATCTGGCGCTGGCCTACTCGCCAGGCGTCGCGGCTCCCTGCCTTGAAATCGAAAAAGACCCGTTGGCAGCGTACAAATATACCGCCCGTGGCAACCTGGTTGCGGTGATTTCAAACGGCACGGCGGTGCTGGGGTTGGGCAATATCGGCGCGCTGGCCGGTAAGCCGGTAATGGAAGGCAAAGGCGTTCTGTTTAAGAAATTCGCCGGTATTGACGTATTTGATATCGAAGTCGATGAACTCGATCCGGATAAATTTATCAACGTCGTTGCCGCGCTGGAACCCACATTTGGCGGGATCAACCTGGAAGACATCAAAGCGCCGGAGTGTTTCTATATTGAGCAGAAGCTGCGCGAGCGCATGAATATTCCGGTGTTCCATGACGATCAGCATGGCACCGCGATCATCAGTACCGCTGCCATCCTTAACGGCTTGCGGGTGGTAGAGAAAAACATCTCTGATGTGCGAATGGTCGTGTCTGGCGCAGGGGCAGCGGCGATCGCCTGTATGAACCTGCTGGTAGCGCTGGGGATGCAGAAGCACAACATCGTGGTTTGCGACTCGAAAGGGGTTATCTACAAAGATCGCGAACCGAACATGGCGGAGACCAAAGCGGCCTACGCGGTAGAAGACAATGGCAAACGCACGCTGGATGACGTGATCGACGGGGCAGACATTTTCCTCGGCTGCTCCGGTCCGAAAGTGCTGACTCAGGAGATGGTCAAGAGAATGGCCCGCGCGCCGATGATCCTGGCGCTGGCGAACCCGGAACCGGAAATCCTGCCGCCGCTGGCAAAAGAGGTGCGCCCGGATGCCATCATCTGTACCGGGCGTTCTGACTATCCGAACCAGGTTAACAACGTGCTGTGCTTCCCGTTCATCTTCCGTGGGGCGCTGGATGTGGGCGCGACGGCGATCAACGAAGAGATGAAGCTGGCTGCGGTTCACGCGATTGCGGAACTGGCGCACGCCGAGCAAAGCGAAGTGGTGGCCTCAGCCTATGGCGATCAGGATCTGAGCTTCGGTCCGGAATACATCATTCCTAAACCGTTCGATCCGCGTCTGATTGTCAAAATCGCCCCGGCCGTTGCCAAAGCGGCGATGGAGTCCGGCGTGGCGAAACGCCCGATTGCCGATTTCGACGCCTATGTCGATAAGCTGACGGAATTTGTCTACAAAACCAACCTGTTTATGAAACCGATCTTCTCGCAGGCGCGTAAAGATCCGAAGCGCGTCGTGCTACCGGAAGGCGAAGAGGCACGCGTACTGCACGCCACGCAGGAACTGATCACGTTGGGGCTGGCGAAGCCTATCCTGATCGGTCGTCCGAGCGTCATCGAGATGCGCATTCAGAAACTGGGACTCCAGATCAAAGCCGGTGTCGATTTTGAGATCGTGAACAACGAATCCGATCCGCGCTTTAAAGAGTACTGGAGTGAGTATTATCAGATCATGAAGCGTCGTGGCATTACCCAGGAGCAGGCCCAGCGTGCGGTGATCGCGAATACCACGGTAATTGGCGCAATCATGGTACAACGTGGCGAAGCGGATGCGATGATCTGCGGTACTATCGGCGATTACCACGAGCACTTCAGCGTGGTGAAAGAGGTGTTTGGCTACCGTGAAGGGGTCCACACTGCCGGGGCGATGAATGCGTTGCTGCTGCCGAGCGGCAACACCTTTATTGCGGATACCTACGTCAACGACGATCCGACCCCGGAAGATCTGGCGGAAATCGCTATTATGGCGGCGGAAAGCGTTCGTCGCTTTGGTATCGAACCGAAAGTGGCGCTGTTGTCACATTCGAATTTTGGTTCGTCCAAATGTCCGTCAGCGGGCAAAATGCGCGCCGCGCTGGAGCTGATTAAGATGCGTGCGCCCGATCTGATGATTGACGGTGAAATGCACGGTGATGCCGCGCTGGTGGAGAGTATCCGTCATGACCGGATGCCGGACAGCCCGCTGAAAGGGTCAGCCAATATTCTGGTGATGCCGAATATGGAAGCGGCGCGTATCAGTTACAACTTACTGCGTGTCTCCAGCTCGGAAGGCGTGACGGTGGGGCCAGTACTGATGGGGGTATCAAAACCGGTGCATGTATTAACGCCGATTGCCTCCGTTCGGCGTATCGTAAATATGGTTGCGCTGGCTGTCGTGGAAGCGCAAACACAACCGCTGTAATTTCACTTTAATTAATTCCGGCGCGGGTTTCTCCCGCGCTTTTTTATTTCTCTTTTCTAAGTGATCTACTTCACCTTTTAAATCACCTTGCCGAATTTTGTTATTTACCCTGACAAAAAATTGCCACGATAAGCTCAGTCTCAACACAGGCGGTGAGCAATGGATAAAGAACGCATCATTCAGGAATTTGTTCCCGGCAAACAGGTTACGCTGGCGCATCTCATTGCGCACCCTGGCGAGGAGTTGGCAAAAAAGATCGGCGTTCCCGAAGCGGGCGCTATTGGCATTATGACCCTGACGCCAGGGGAAACCGCAATGATAGCGGGCGATCTCGCGATGAAAGCGGCTGACGTTCATATCGGTTTTCTCGACCGGTTCAGCGGTGCGCTGGTGATTTACGGCTCAGTCGGTGCGGTCGAAGAAGCCTTGTTGCAAACGGTCAGCGGGCTGGGGCGTTTATTACAGTTCACCCTTTGCGATCTGACAAAAAGCTAATTTGAGGCGCGGATGAAACGTATTGCGTTTGTGGGCACGGTCGGCGCGGGAAAAACAACGCTTTTTAATGCGCTACAGGGAAATTACTCCCTCGCCAGAAAAACGCAGGCCGTGGAATTTAATGAAAAAGGCGACATCGACACCCCCGGGGAATATTTCAGTCATCCCCGTTGGTATCACGCCTTAATTACCACGCTGCAGGATGTCGATACGCTGATTTATGTCCATGCAGCCAATGATAAAGAAAGTCGCTTACCTGCCGGACTGTTAGATATCGGTGCCAGTAAACGACACATCGCCGTTATCAGCAAAACGGATATGCCGGATGCCGACGTGACCGCGACGCGCGAATTACTGCGCGGGATTGGGTTTCAGGAGCCGATTTTCGAACTCAACAGCCATGACCCGCAAAGCGTGCAGCACCTGGTGGACTATCTGACTGAGCTTAGCCAAAAGGAGGAAGGGGCAGGTGAAAAAACTTATCACAGCTAACGATATACGTGCGGCGCACGCACGAGGCGAACAGGAGATATCGGTTGTACTCCGCGCCAGCATCATCACTCCGGAAGCCCGAGAAGTCGCGGAACTGCTGGGGGTCACTATTGTGGAAGGTGAGGAGCCGACCTCGGCGTCTGCCTGCACGGATGCGACCAAATCGGAAACCCAGCGCATTCGCGAAACCATCATCGCTCAATTGCCGGAAGGGCAGTTCACCGAGAGCCTGGTCTCGCAGCTCATGGACAAAGTGATGAAGGAAAAACAGTCGCTTGAGCAAAGTGGAATGCAGCCGGGCTTTAAATCGGTTACCGGCAAAGGCGGCATCAAAGTCATTGACGGTAGCAGCGTGAAGTTTGGTCGTTTCGACGGCGCGCAGCCGCACTGCGTCGGGCTGACGGATCTCGTCACCGAACAGGACGGCAGCAGTATGGCCGCCGGTTTCATGCAGTGGGATAACGCGTTCTTCCCGTGGACGCTGAACTACGACGAAATCGACATGGTGCTGGATGGTGAACTGCATGTTCGTCATGAAGGCGAAACGATGATTGCCAAAGCCGGGGATGTCATGTTTATCCCGAAAGGCTCAAGCATTGAATTTGGCACGCCGACGACCGTGCGCTTCCTGTACGTTGCGTGGCCTGCGAACTGGCAATCGGTATGAACGATTTCATCACCGAAGCATGGCTCAGAGCGAACCATACGCTCAGCGAAGGGGCGGAAATCCATCTCCCCGCTGACGCGCGTCTGACGCCCTCTGCCCGCGAACTGCTGGAAAGCCGTCACCTGCGCATCAAGTTTCTGGATGAGCAGGGCAGTCTGTTTGTTGACGACGCGCAGCAGCAACCGCAGCCGGTACACGGTTTAACCAGTAGCGACACGCATCCGCAGGCCTGCTGCGAACTGTGCCGTCAGCCGGTGGCGAAAAAGCCCGACACGCTGACCCACCTGACGGCGGAGAAAATGGTTGCCAAAAGCGACCCGCGTCTGGCCTTTCGCGCCGCGCTGGACAGCACGATTGCGCTGGCGGTATGGCTGCAAATCGAACTGGCGGAGTCCTGGCAGCCGTGGCTGGCGGATATCCGTTCGCGGCTGGGCAACATTATGCGCGCCGATGCGATGGATGAGCCGTTGGCGGCGCAGTCCATTGTCGGGCTGAGCGAAGAGGATCTGCACCGTCTTTCTCATCAGCCGCTGCGCTATCTGGATCACGATCACCTGGTGCCGGAAGCCAGCCATGGCCGCGAGTGCGCACTCCTGAATCTGCTGCGCACCAAAGTTCGCGAGACCGAGACGATCGCCGCTCAGGTCTTTATCACCCGCGGTTTTGACGTTCTGCGCCCGGACATTTTGCAGGCGCTGAACCGGCTCTCCAGCGCGGTCTACGTGATGATGATTCTGTGCGTTACAAAGCATCCGCTCAGCGTCGGTGAGATCCAACAGCGACTGGGAGGTGAACAATGATCATTGAACGCGCCCGTGAACTGGCCCTGCGCACCCCGGCCCGGGTGGTTTTTCCGGATGCGTTAGACGAACGCGTGCTGAAAGCGGCGCACTATCTGCAACATCACGGTCTGGCACGCCCGATTCTGGTGGTCAGTCCGTTCGCGTTGCGTCAGTTCGCCCTCACTCATCGGGTGGCGCTGGACGGGATTCAGGTTATCGATCCGTACAGCAATCTGGCGATGCGTGAAGCGTTCGCCCAGCGCTGGCTCGACCGTTCCGGAGAGAAAACGCCGCCGGATGCCCTTGAGAAACTCAATGATCCGCTGATGTTTGCCGCGGCGATGGTCAGCGCCGGACAGGCGGATGTCTGTATCGCAGGCAATCTCTCCTCAACGGCCAGTGTGCTGCGCGCGGGCTTACGCATTATTGGTTTGCAACAAGGATGCAAAACGCTGTCGTCGATCTTTTTGATGCTGCCGCAGTACGTCGGACCGGCGTTAGGGTTTGCCGATTGCAGCGTGGTGCCGCAGCCAACGGCGGCGCAACTGGCGGATATCGCCATTGCCAGCGCCGACACCTGGCGTGCCATCACCGGGGAAGAGCCGCGTGTGGCGATGCTCTCTTTCTCCAGCCATGGCAGTGCCCGCCATCCTTGCGTCGCCAACGTACAGCAAGCCACAGAGATCGTTCGCGAACGCGCGCCCACGCTGCTGGTGGACGGCGAACTGCAATTTGACGCCGCCTTTGTGCCGGAGGTCGCCGCGCAAAAAGCGCCGGCCAGTCCGCTACGGGGCAACGCCAACGTGATGGTTTTCCCGTCACTGGAGGCGGGCAATATTGGCTACAAAATCGCCCAGCGTCTGGGGGGGTATCGCGCTGTCGGGCCGCTGATTCAGGGGCTTGCCGCACCGCTTCATGACCTTTCGCGAGGCTGTAGCGTACAGGAAATTATCGAACTGGCGTTGGTGGCAGCCGTGCCGCGCCAGACTGACGTGAGCCGCGAACGTGACTCACAAACCCTGGTTGTATAAATGGTCCCGTTCTGGACCCCATGAGAGGAAAACACAATGGAAGCTTTAGGAATGATTGAAACCCGGGGCCTGGTTGCACTGATTGAGGCCTCAGATGCGATGGTAAAAGCTGCACGCGTGAAGCTGGTTGGTGTGAAACAGATTGGTGGTGGTCTGGTCACTGCGATGGTGCGTGGCGATGTCGCGGCCTGCAAAGCGGCGACCGATGCTGGTGCCGCAGCGGCACAGCGTATCGGCGAACTGGTCTCTGTTCATGTGATCCCGCGTCCGCATGGCGATCTGGAAGAAGTGTTCCCGATCAGCTTCAAAGGCGACAGCAACAATATGTAATCACTGAATGCCGGATGGCGCTGCGCTTATCCGGCCTACAGGACAGCAGCACAACCTAACCCACGGAGGCGGGTATGAAACTGGCAGTCGTCACAGGACAAATCGTTTGTACCGTACGCCATCAGGGACTGGCACACGACAAATTGCTGATGGTGGAGATGATTGACGCTCAGGGAAACCCTGATGGTCAGTGCGCCGTCGCCATCGACAGCATCGGGGCGGGAACCGGAGAGTGGGTGCTGCTGGTCAGCGGCAGTTCTGCTCGTCAGGCGCATCGCAGCGAAGCGTCACCTGTCGATCTGTGCGTGATTGGTATCGTCGATGAAGTGGTGGCTGGCGGTCAGGTGATATTCCACAAATAGGACTGAACATCATGAATCAACAGGATATTGAACAGGTGGTTAAAGCGGTACTGCTGAAAATGAAAGACAGCAGTAAGCCTGCGACCGCCGTTCATGAAATGGGCGTCTTTGCCTCCCTGGATGATGCGGTGGCGGCAGCAAAAGTCGCTCAACAGGGGCTAAAAAGCGTGGCGATGCGTCAGCTTGCTATCGCGGCCATTCGTAACGCGGGCGAAAAACACGCCAGAGAATTAGCGGAGCTTGCCGTCAAAGAGACCGGCATGGGACGCGTTGAGGATAAATTTGCTAAAAATGTGGCGCAGGCGCGCGGCACGCCGGGCGTGGAATGTTTGTCGCCGCAGGTGCTGACTGGCGATAACGGCCTGACGCTTATCGAAAATGCGCCGTGGGGCGTCGTCGCCTCAGTGACGCCATCAACTAACCCGGCGGCGACGGTGATCAATAACGCCATCAGCCTGATTGCTGCGGGTAACAGCGTGGTTTTTGCCCCCCATCCGGCGGCGAAAGGCGTCTCACAACGCGCCATCACATTGCTTAACCAGGCGGTGGTCGCCGCTGGCGGCCCGGAAAACCTGTTAGTGACCGTGGCGAATCCGGACATCGAAACCGCGCAGCGTCTGTTTAAGTACCCGGGCATTGGCCTGCTGGTGGTCACCGGCGGCGAAGCGGTAGTGGACGCGGCCCGCAAACACACCAACAAACGCCTGATCGCAGCCGGTGCCGGTAATCCGCCGGTGGTTGTCGATGAGACGGCGGATCTGGTGCGGGCGGCGCAATCCATCGTCAAAGGCGCCTCTTTTGATAACAACATCATTTGTGCTGATGAGAAGGTGCTGATTGTTGTCGACAGCGTGGCGGATGAACTGATGCGTCTGATGGAAGACCAGCACGCAGTCAAACTGACGACGGCGCAGGCCGAACAACTCGAACCTGTGTTACTGAAAAATATCGATGAGCGCGGCAAAGGCACGGTCAGCCGTGACTGGGTGGGGCGCGATGCGGCAAAAATCGCGGCGGCAATTGGCTTGAACGTACCCGAGCAAACCCGCCTGTTGTTTGTTGAAACGCCTGCTTCCCATCCGTTTGCTGTCACGGAACTGATGATGCCGGTACTGCCGGTTGTCCGGGTGGCGAACGTTAAAGAGGCCATTGCGCTGGCGGTGCAACTGGAAGGTGGCTGTCACCACACGGCGGCGATGCACTCGCGCAATATCGACAACATGAACCAGATGGCGAACGCCATTGATACCAGCATTTTCGTCAAGAACGGACCCTGTATCGCCGGGCTGGGGCTGGGCGGTGAAGGCTGGACCACCATGACCATCACCACGCCAACCGGAGAAGGGGTGACCAGCGCGCGCACCTTTGTGCGGCTGCGTCGCTGTGTACTGGTGGATGCGTTCCGCATCGTTTAAGGAAAAAGAGATGGCATTCGACGAACAATGGCTCTCCCCCAGACTGCAAAAAGCCGCTGACCTGTGTAATCAGGCGCCCGCCGCGAGCGATTCCGCGCTGTGGCTGGGGGTCGATTTGGGCACTTGCGACGTGGTGTCAATGGTGGTCGACGGCGACGGTCAGCCGGTGGCGGTATGCCTTGACTGGGCTGATGTTGTTCGCGACGGCATCGTCTGGGATTTCTTTGGTGCGGTCACTATTGTGCGTCGCCATCTCGATACGCTTGAAAAACAGCTTGGCTGTCGGTTTACCCACGCGGCGACCTCGTTCCCGCCGGGAACCGACCCGCGCATCTCCATCAATGTGCTGGAGTCTGCCGGGCTGGAGGTCAGTCATGTACTGGATGAGCCGACGGCGGTTGCCTCCCTGCTGCAACTGGATAACGCCGGCGTCGTGGATATTGGTGGCGGCACGACCGGGATTGCCATTGTCAGACAGGGCAAGGTGACGTACTCCGCCGATGAAGCGACCGGCGGGCATCATATCTCCCTGACGCTGGCAGGTAACCGCCGCATCCCACTGGAGGACGCGGAGCAGGTCAAGCGCAGTAATGCGCAGGATATTTGGCCAGTGGTGAAGCCGGTCTACGAAAAAATGGCGGAGATCGTCGCCCGTCATATCGAAGGTCAAGGGATTGCGGATTTATGGCTGGCGGGCGGTTCCTGCATGCAGCCGGGCGTGGACGAATTGTTCCGTAAACGCTTTCCGGCGTTACAGGTGCATCTCCCGCAACACAGCCTGTTTATGACACCGCTGGCGATTGCCAGCAGCGGGAAAGAGAAAGCGGAGGGAATCTATGCAAGCTGAATTGCAGACGGCGCTCTTTCAGGCATTCGATACCCTGAATCTGCAACGCGTGAAGACATTCAGCGTACCGCCGATGACGCTGTGCGGGCTGGGGGCGCTGAGCGCCTGCGGACAGGAAGCGCAAACGCGGGGATTGAATCACCTGTTCGTGATGGTTGACAGTTTTCTGCATCAGGCGGGGATGACAGCCGGTCTTGAACGCAGCCTGGCGATGAAAGGCGTGGCGATGACGGTCTGGCCGTGTCCGGTGGGCGAACCCTGTATTACCGATGTTTGCGCGGCGGTGGCGCAATTGCGCGAGTCAAAATGCGACGGCGTGGTGGCCTTTGGCGGCGGCTCGGTACTGGACGCGGCAAAAGCGGTCGCCCTGCTGGTGACCAATCCGACGCAGACGCTGGCGGAGATGACGGAACAGAGCGCATTACGCCCACGTCTGCCGTTGATTGCCATACCCACGACCGCTGGAACCGGGTCGGAAACCACCAACGTAACGGTGATTATCGACGCGGCGACGGGGCGCAAGCAGGTGCTGGCGCATGCTTCGCTGATGCCGGACCTGGCAATCCTCGATGCCGCGCTAACCGAAGGGGTACCGCCTCATGTAACGGCCATGACCGGGATCGACGCATTGACGCACGCCGTTGAAGCTTATAGCGCGCTGAATGCCTCACCGTTCACCGACAGTCTGGCGATTGGCGCCATCGCCATGATCGGCAAATCGCTGCCGAAAGCGGTGGGCTACGGCCACGACCTGGCGGCGCGGGAGAGCATGTTGCTCGCCTCTTGTATGGCAGGGATGGCGTTTTCCAGCGCAGGGCTTGGATTGTGCCACGCGATGGCGCATCAGCCGGGGGCGACATTACACATTCCGCATGGGCAGGCGAACGCCATGATGCTGCCGACGGTGATGGGCTTTAACCGCCTGGTGTGTCGCGAACGTTTCAGCCATATCGGGCGCGCATTAACCAATAAGAAATCCGACGATCGCGACGCCATCACCGCCGTCAGCGAGTTAATTAGCGAAGTGGGCCAGACCCAACGGCTCTCTGACGTTGGGGCAACGCCCGGGCATTACAGCGCATGGGCACAAGCCGCGCTGGAGGATATTTGTATTCGCAGTAACCCACGCACCGCCACGCAGGCACAAATTGTGGATCTGTACGCGGCGGCACAATAAAAGCATACCAGGACGTAGGCCGGATAAGGCGTTCGCGCCGCCATCCGGCATAACGCGGCATCATTGCCTGATGGCGCTGCGCTTATCTGGCCTACGAAACCCCTGGCAAATGGAGATAAGGGTATGGGAATTAACGAAATCATCATGTACATCATGATGTTCTTTATGCTGATTGCCGCCGTGGACAGGATCCTGTCGCAGTTCGGCGGGTCGGCGCGCTTCCTCGGTAAGTTTGGTAAGAGCATTGAGGGCTCCGGCGGCCAGTTTGAAGAAGGGTTTATGGCGATGGGCGCGCTGGGGCTGGCGATGGTCGGTATGACCGCGCTGGCGCCGGTGTTAGCCAAACTGCTTGGTCCGGTGATTATTCCGTTGTACGAAATGCTTGGCGCTAACCCGTCTATGTTCGCCGGCACGCTGCTGGCGTGCGACATGGGCGGCTTCTTCCTCGCCAAAGAGCTGGCGGGGGGCGATGTGGCGGCCTGGCTCTATTCCGGGCTGATTCTTGGGGCGATGATGGGACCCACCATCGTATTCTCCATTCCCGTCGCGCTGGGCATTATCGAGCCGTCTGACCGTCGTTATCTGGCGCTTGGCGTGCTGGCGGGTATTGTCACCATCCCTATCGGATGTATCGCCGGTGGTCTGGTGGCGATGTACTCGGGCGTTGAGATCAACGGTCAACCGGTGGAGTTCACCTTCGCGCTGATCCTGATGAATATGATCCCGGTGATCATCGTCGCCGTGCTGGTGGCGCTGGGGCTGAAATTTATCCCGGAAAAAATGATCAACGGTTTCCAGATCTTCGCCAAATTCCTCGTGGCGCTGATCACCATTGGCCTTGCCGCGGCAGTTATTAAATTCCTGCTGGGCTGGGAGCTGATTCCGGGTCTCGATCCAATCTTCATGGCGCCTGGCGACACCCCCGGTGAAGTGATGCGCGCCATTGAAGTCATTGGTTCTATCTCCTGCGTGTTGCTTGGCGCTTATCCGATGGTCCTGCTGCTGACCCGCTGGTTTGAAAAACCGCTGATGCGCGTCGGTAGCCTGCTGAAAATCAACAATATGGCGGCAGGCGGCATGGTGGCGACGCTGGCAAACAACATCCCGATGTTCGGCATGATGAAGCAGATGGATACCCGAGGCAAAGTCATCAACTGCGCTTTTGCGGTCTCCGCCGCCTTCGCGCTGGGCGATCACTTAGGTTTCGCCGCGGCTAACATGAACGCCATGATCTTCCCGATGATTGTCGGCAAATTGATTGGCGGTGTGACGGCGATTGGTGTGGCGATGATGCTGGTGCCTAAAGATGAAGATGTCCCGGCTGCAACGGAAGTGGAGGCGCAATCGTGAACACGCGCCAGCTACTGAGCGTCGGTATCGATATCGGCACCACCACCACTCAGGTGATCTTCTCGCGCCTGGAGCTGGTTAACCGTGCGGCAGTGTCGCAGGTGCCCCGTTACGAATTCATCAAACGCGACATTAGCTGGCAAAGTCCGGTCTTCTTTACGCCCGTCGATAAGCAGGGCGGGCTGAAGGAGGCTGAGCTCAAAGCGCTGATCCTGGCGCAGTATCAGGCGGCGGGTATCGCCCCGCAAGCGGTGGATTCAGGGGCCATCATCATTACCGGTGAGAGTGCGAAGACCCGCAACGCGCGTCCGGCGGTAATGGCGCTCTCGCAATCGCTCGGCGATTTTGTGGTCGCCAGCGCAGGACCGCATCTGGAGTCGGTGATTGCCGGTCATGGCGCCGGGGCGCAAACCCTCTCTGAGCAGCGTATGTGCCGGGTACTGAATATCGACATCGGCGGCGGCACTTCGAATTACGCGCTGTTTGACGCCGGTAAAGTCGCGGGAACCGCTTGTCTCAACGTTGGCGGGCGTTTGCTGGAAACCGACGGCCAGGGACGCGTGGTTCATGCCCATCAACCCGGACAGAGGATTGTTGACGAGCTGTTCGGTGCCGGAACCGACGCCCGCACGCTGACCGTCACGCAACTGGAGCAGGTGGCACAGCGGATGGCGGACCTGATTGTTGAGGTTATTGATGGAACGCTGTCGCCGCTGGCGCACGCGCTGATGCAGACCGGATTACTGCCTGCAGGGATGAAGCCTGAGGTGATTACCCTTTCCGGCGGAGTGGGCGAGTGCTATCGCAATCTGCCTGCCGATCCGTTCTGTTTTGCCGATATTGGCCCGTTGCTCGCCACCGCGTTGCATGAAAATCCGCGACTGCGCGCCATGAATGTGCAATTTCCGGCGCAAACCGTGCGCGCCACGGTGATTGGCGCGGGGGCGCACACGCTGTCGCTCTCCGGCAGTACCATCTGGCTGGAGGGCGTTCAATTGCCGCTGCGCAATCTGCCGGTGGCGATCCCGGTGGATGACGCCGATCTGGTTGACGCGTGGCAACAGGCGCTGATGCAACTGGATCTCGATCCGCAAACTGACGCTTACGTACTGGCGCTGCCCGCCACGCTGCCGGTGCGTTACGCCGCATTACTCACGGTCATCGACGCGCTGCTGGCGTTTGTCGCGCGTTTTCCGAATCCGCATCCCCTGCTGGTGGTGGCCGAGCAGGACTTTGGTAAAGCCCTGGGCATGCTGTTACGCCCACAGTTACAGCAACTCCCGCTGGCGGTCATCGATGAGGTGGTTGTCCGGGCGGGGGACTATATCGACATTGGTACGCCTCTTTTTGGCGGATCGGTTGTGCCGGTGACGGTGAAATCACTCGCATTTCCTTCCTGAGGGAACGACTTATGAAACTAAAGACCACATTGTTCGGCAATGTTTATCAGTTTAAGGATGTAAAAGAGGTGCTGGCAAAAGCCAACGAACTGCGTTCGGGGGATGTGCTGGCAGGCGTCGCGGCGCAAAGTTCGCAGGAGCGCGTGGCGGCGAAACAGGTGTTGTCGGAAATGACGGTAGCGGATATTCGCAACAACCCGGTGATTTCCTATGAAGAGGACTGCGTCACGCGTCTGATTCAGGACGACGTCAACGAAACGGCCTACAACCGCATTAAAAACTGGACCATCAGTGAGCTGCGTGAGTACGTGCTGAGTGATGACACCTCGGTGGATGATATTGCCTTTACGCGCAAAGGGTTGACCTCGGAAGTGGTCGCTGCGGTAGCGAAAATCTGCTCCAACGCTGACCTGATCTACGGCGGCAAGAAGATGCCGGTGATCAAAAAGGCCAACACCACGATCGGCATCCCGGGCACCTTCAGTTGCCGTTTGCAGCCGAACGACACCCGTGATGACGTGCAGAGTATTGCCGCGCAAATCTACGAAGGGCTCTCTTTCGGCGCAGGTGATGCGGTGATTGGCGTGAACCCGGTAACCGATGACGTGGAGAACTTAAGCCGCGTGCTGGACACGGTGTACGGGGTGATCGACAAGTTCAACATTCCGACTCAGGGCTGCGTGCTGGCGCACGTCACCACCCAGATTGAAGCAATCCGCCGCGGCGCGCCGGGCGGGCTGATCTTCCAGAGTATCTGCGGCAGCGAAAAGGGCTTAAAAGAGTTTGGCGTGGAGCTGGCGATGCTGGACGAAGCGCGGGCTGTAGGGGCGGAGTTTAACCGTATCGCCGGAGAAAACTGCCTGTACTTTGAAACCGGGCAGGGCTCTGCTTTGTCTGCGGGGGCCAACTTCGGTGCCGATCAGGTGACGATGGAAGCGCGTAACTATGGGCTGGCGCGACACTATGACCCATTCCTCGTTAACACCGTGGTGGGCTTTATCGGGCCGGAGTATCTCTACAATGACCGCCAGATTATTCGCGCCGGTCTGGAAGATCACTTTATGGGCAAGCTGAGCGGCATCTCGATGGGCTGTGACTGCTGCTACACCAACCATGCCGATGCCGATCAGAACCTCAACGAAAACCTGATGATTCTGCTCGCCACCGCGGGCTGTAACTACATCATGGGTATGCCGCTGGGTGACGACATCATGCTCAACTACCAGACCACCGCCTTCCACGATACCGCGACCGTACGCCAGTTACTGAATCTGCGCCCGTCGCCGGAGTTTGAACGCTGGCTGGAAACGATGGGCATTATGGCAAATGGTCGCCTGACCAAACGGGCGGGCGATCCGTCACTGTTCTTCTGATGACGCGGGGATGACAAAACCATGGATCAAAAACAGATTGAAGAAATTGTACGCAGCGTAATGGCGTCAATGGGAGAGACCCAACCTCAGACTTCAGCGCCATCAACACCGACTTGCAGCAAACCGCAGTGCGCGGCACCGTCGGCGGCAGAAAGCTGTGCGCTGGATCTGGGTTCCGCAGAAGCGAAAGCCTGGATCGGCGTTGAAAATCCGCACCGCGCCGAGGTGCTGACCGAACTGCGCCGGAGTACCGCCGCACGCGTCTGCACTGGACGGGCGGGTCCACGTCCACGCACCCAGGCGCTGCTGCGTTTTCTCGCCGATCACTCACGCTCGAAAGACACCGTGCTGAAAGAGATGCCGGAAGAGTGGGTGAAAGCGCAGGGACTGCTGGAAGTGCGCTCGGAAATCAGCGACAAGAATCTCTACCTGACGCGCCCGGATATGGGGCGTCGTCTGAGCCCGGAAGCGATTGAGGCGCTGAAGTCACAGTGCGTAATGAGTCCGGATGTGCAGGTAGTGGTGTCTGACGGCCTGTCTACCGATGCCATCACCGCGAACTACGAAGAGATCCTGCCGCCGTTGCTGTCGGGTCTGAAACAGGCCGGGTTGAAGGTCGGGACGCCATTCTTTGTCCGCTATGGCCGCGTGAAGATAGAAGATCAGATTGGCGAGATCCTCGGCGCGAAGGTGGTGATTCTGCTGGTGGGCGAACGTCCGGGGCTGGGGCAGTCGGAAAGTCTCTCCTGCTATGCGGTCTATTCACCACGCGTGGCGACGACTGTGGAGGCCGATCGTACCTGTATTTCCAACATCCACCAGGGGGGTACGCCGCCGGTAGAAGCCGCCGCCGTCATCGTGGATTTGGCCAAACGTATGCTGGAGCAAAAAGCGTCCGGCATCAACATGACCCGTTAAGGAGGCATCATGCCAGCATTAGATTTGATTCGACCCTCGGTCAGCGCGATGCGCGTGATCGCTTCCGTGAACGACGGGTTTGCGCGTGAACTTAAATTACCGCCGCATATACGTAGCCTCGGTCTCATCACGGCAGATTCTGATGACGTCACGTATATTGCCGCAGACGAAGCGACGAAACAGGCGATGGTTGAAGTGGTATATGGCCGTTCCCTGTATGCCGGGGCCGCTCATGGGCCGTCGCCGACCGCCGGTGAAGTATTGATTATGTTAGGCGGGCCGAACCCGGCGGAAGTGCGCGCCGGACTGGATGCAATGGTCGCCCATATTGAAGGCGGCGCGGCGTTTCAATGGGCGAACGATGCCGAGGACACGGCGTTTCTGGCGCACGTGGTGTCGCGTACCGGCTCCTATCTCTCGTCAACGGCAGGCATTGCGCTGGGCGACCCGATTGCCTATCTGGTGGCGCCGCCGCTGGAAGCGACCTTTGGTATTGATGCGGCAATGAAATCTGCCGATGTTCAACTGGTGACGTATGTTCCGCCGCCGTCGGAAACTAACTATTCCGCGGCGTTTTTGACCGGGAGCCAGGCCGCCTGCAAAGCCGCCTGTAACGCCTTTACCGATGCGGTTCTGGATATCGCCCGTAACCCAATTCAGCGCGCGTAACGGAGGTCATCAATGATCAATGCACTGGGGTTACTGGAAGTGGAGGGCATGGTCGCCGCAGTCGACGCGTCGGACGCCATGCTGAAAGCCGCTAACGTCAACCTGCTGAGTCATGAAGTGCTTGACCCAGGGAAGGTGACGCTGGTGGTGGAAGGCGATTTGGCGGCGTGTCGCGCGGCGCTGGATGCCGGAAGTGCTGCGGCACAGCGGACAGGCCGTGTTATCAGCCGCAAAGAAATTGGTCGGCCGGAAAATGACACCCAGTGGCTGATCGGTGGATTTAAGCGTGCGTCGACGCAACCTGAACCCAAAAAAACGCCGGAACCTGAAGCGCCAGTGCGCTCGGAACAGGCAGATGCACTGCTGGCGCAACTGGCGACAGTGCGTCAGGGGATGACGGCGGGAGAAGTCGCCGCGCACTTTGGCTGGCCGCTGGAGCAAGCCCGAGCCGCGCTGGAGCAGCTCTTTACTGACGGGGCGTTGCGCAAACGCAGTAGTCGCTATCGCTTAAAAAATTAACCTGTCGGAGGGCCGGGCGTCTTATCAGGCGTCCGGCATAAAAGATCATGAAAAAGACCCGTTCAGCCAGTTTGCACCATCTTTATCATGAAGCGTTACCCGAAGACGTTAAGCTCACGCCAAAGGTTGAAGTCGATAACGTTCACCAGCGGCGGACCACGGATGTCTATGAACACGCGCTGACGATTACCGCCTGGCAGCAGATTTACGATCAACTGCACCCGGGAAAATTTCACGGCGAGTTCACGGAAATCCTGCTCGACGATATCCAGGTTTTTCGGGAATACACCGGGCTGGCGCTGCGCCAGTCGTGTCTGGTCTGGCCGAACTCTTTCTGGTTTGGCATTCCGGCTCGCCGTGGCGAGCAGGGATTTATTGGCGCGCAGTGTCTCGGCAGCGCTGAGATTGCGACCCGTCCAGGCGGGACGGAGTTTGAACTGAGCACCCCGGATGATTACACCATTCTTGGTGTCGTGATTTCGGAGGATGTTATTTCCCGCCAGGCCCAGTTTTTACACAACCCGGAGCGGGTGCTGCATATGCTGCGCAACCAGTCGGCGCTGGAGGTCAAAGAGCAGCATAAAGCGGCGCTGTGGGGCTTCGTCCAGCAGGCGCTGGCGACGTTTAGCGAGAACCCGGAGAACCTTCATCAAGGCGCCGTGCGCAAGGTGCTGGGAGATAACCTGCTGCTGGCGATGGGAACCATGCTGGAAGAGGCGCAGCCGATTAACACGGCGGAGAGCATCAGCCACCAGAGCTACCGTAAGCTGTTATCCCGCGCGCGGGAATATGTGCTGGAGAATATGTCGGAGCCGTTGACGGTGCTCGATCTCTGTAATCAACTCCACGTCAGCCGCCGGACGTTGCAAAATGCGTTTCATGCCATTCTGGGCATTGGCCCGAATGCATGGCTGAAAAGGATCCGCCTGAACGCGGTGCGCAGAGAATTAATCAGTCCGTGGTCGCAAAGCACCACGGTGAAAGACGCGGCCATGCAGTGGGGATTCTGGCATTTAGGGCAATTTGCAACTGACTATCAGCAGCTGTTTGCCGAGAAACCCTCATCAACGTTACATCAGCGAATGCGGCAGTGGATGTAGTTTCGTGCCTGATGGCGCTACGCTTATCAGGCCTACAAAGCCAGACCCCGTAGGCCGGACAGGTCGAAACCGCCATCAGATTGTAGGCCTGATAAGGCGTAAGCCGCCATCAGGCAATTACACCCACTCGCGCACCTGGATAAAATCGTACAGGGCGGCCTCGGGGCTTCCGGCTTCCGGCTGCCAGTCGTATTCCCAACGTACCAGCGGCGGCATTGACATCAGGATCGATTCGGTGCGCCCGCCGGTCTGCAGGCCGAACAGCGTGCCGCGATCCCACACCAGGTTAAACTCTACGTAGCGTCCCCGGCGATAGAGCTGGAAGTGACGCTCACGCTCACCCCAGTTCAGGGTTTTGCGCCGCTCGACGATCGGCAGATACGCATCGGTATAGCCTTTACCAACGGCCTGCATAAAGCTAAAACAGTGGTCAAAGTCCGGCGTGTTCAGATCGTCGAAAAACAGCCCGCCGATCCCACGCTGCTCGTTGCGATGCCTGAGGAAGAAATAGTCGTCGCACCACTTTTTGTAACGCGGATAAACATCGTCGCCAAAGGGCTGACACAAATCCCGTGCCGTGCGATGCCAGTGAACGGCGTCCTCTTCAAAACCGTAGTAGGGCGTTAAGTCGAAACCGCCGCCAAACCACCAGACCGGGTCAGCACCCGGTTTTTCTGCTATGAAGAAACGCACGTTGGCATGGCTGGTGGGAATATAGGGATTGAGCGGATGCACAACCAGTGATACGCCCATCGCTTCGAAACTGCGTCCCGCCAGTTCCGGACGGTGCGCGGTGGCTGACGCGGGCATCGCATCACCATGCACATGGGAAAAGTTGACGCCGGCCTGTTCAAAGATCCCGCCACTGCGCAACACGCGGCTGCGACCACCGCCGCCTGCGTCACGCTGCCAGCTATCTTCCACAAACTTTTCGCCATCAATGGCGCAGAGTTGCTGGCAGATCTCGTCCTGTAGAGTGAGCAGGAACTCTTTTACGCGGTGTGCATCGGGTTTCATGATTAACGCTTCTTCGTATGTGCTTTCTGATTATCAAACCAGTGGAAATAGCTGATTACGCCGTTGGCGATAGCCGTGGCAATTTTCTGGCGAAAGGCAGTTGTGCCCAGCAGTCGCTCCTCTTCCGGGTTGGTAATGAACGAGGTTTCCACCAGTACCGACGGGATTGACGGTGATTTTAGCACCACAAACGCCGCCTGCTCTGTATTGCGGCTGTGCAACTTATGCACCGGCTTGATCTTCTTGAGAATATGCGAACCCAGGGTCAGGCTGTTTTTAATGGTATCCGTCTGTACCAGATCGAACAGCACCTGTTGTAGCAGGTGATCTTTGTCGGTCGTTTTCTTCCCGGCCACTTCATCGGCACGGTTTTCACGATCGGAAAGGTATTTCGCCATAGCGCTACTGGCCCCGCGATTGGAGAGGGCAAACACCGATGCGCCCGCCGCGCTGGGATTGGTAAAACCATCCGCATGAATCGACATAAACAGATCTGCGCCATGCTTATGGGCAATTTCGACACGATCGTACAGAGGAATAAAGGTGTCGCCCGATCGCGTCAGACGGCAGTCGATCCCCTGGCTGCGTAAAATGGAACGAACATTCTTTGCGATTGCCAGTACGACGTGTTTTTCTTTTGAACCGTTGCGACCAATAGCGCCGGTGTCAATTCCACCGTGTCCCGGATCGAGCACAACAATGCGTTTGCCACCCGAGTTTTTCTTCGCGGGTTGACTGTGACCGTTGCTGGTTTTCAGTGGAGCTTCTTTTGCTGTGGCGTACGACATTCCTGTGAATGTCAGCGCAGCGAGTCCAGCTTTCAGCACCTGGCGGCGCGATGTGAGTGTTTTTAGGGGTTTAAAAGTGCTCATACGGCCTGAGTTGTAAAAAATTAAGTCCTGATGTTATATCGTATCGCGTATTCCGTTACGACGTCTGATGTTGAGAATTGTTTTACTTTTCATTTCAATACGTGACAGAGCGGCATTATGCCATTTTTTTCGCCGTTTCGCGTCAGATATTGGCTAAATTAGCCGTTCGCGCCATAATCGGAGTTTTAACCTCGAAAAGGGCCTCAATACCATGGAGATACGCGTTTTTCGCCAGGAAGATTTCGAAGAGGTGATCACCCTCTGGGAGCGCTGCGATTTGTTGCGTCCGTGGAATGACCCGGAAATGGATATCGAGCGGAAAGTGAATCATGACGTCAGTTTGTTTCTCGTCGCGGAAGTGAACGGCGAAGTGGTGGGGACGGTGATGGGCGGTTATGACGGTCATCGTGGTTCAGCCTGCTATCTGGGTGTGCATCCTGAGTTTCGCGGACGTGGCATCGCCAATGCGCTGCTTAACCGGCTTGAGAAAAAACTGATCGCGCGTGGATGTCCGAAAATTCAGATCATGGTGCACGAAGACAACGATGTGGTGCTGGGCATGTATGAGCGGCTCGGTTATGAACATGCCGATACGCTGAGTCTCGGTAAACGTCTGATCGAAGATGAAGAATACTGAGTTTCATCCTGCGGATTACGACAGCCACGGCCATTTGCGTCTGCCTTTTTTATTCTGGCTCGTGTTGCTGCTCCAGGCGCGCACCTGGGTGTTATTTGTGATTGCGGGCTCGTCCCGCGAGCAGGGCGCCACTCTTCTGAATCTGTTTTACCCCGATCACGACTCGTTCTGGCTGGGGCTGCTACCGGGGATCCCGGCGGTCGTGGCATTTTTGCTAAGTGGACGACGTTACACTTTTCCCCGTCTCTGGCGCGTGTTGCGCCCGCTGCTGATTGCCGCGCAAATCGTGTTGCTCTGCTGGCAGCCCGTATTGTGGCTCAATGGCTCCCCTGTGAACGGCGTTGGACTGGCGCTGGTGATTGCGGATGTTGTGGCGCTGCTATGGCTGCTGACAAACCGACGACTGCGCGCCTGTTTTGCCCTGGAAAAAGAATAACGGAACTTTTTGGTGAAGCCGGACTCCAGGTAACGTTGATTATTGAAGAAAGGAATTGAGATGAAATCGCTGCGAGTCTTGTTATGTGTGATGCCGCTGGCGCTGAGCGGCTGTTCGACGCTTTCGTCGGTGAACTGGTCGGCCGCCAACCCATGGAACTGGTTTGGTTCATCGACCAACGTAACCGAGCAGGGCGTTGGGGCATTAACCGCATCAACCCCGCTGAATGAACAAGCCATCACCGATGCGCTGGACGGTGACTATCGCCTGCGTAGCGGCATGAAAACCGCCGACGGCAATGTGGTCCGCTTTTTCGAAGCGATGAAGGGTGACAAAGTGGCGATGGTCATCAACGGCGAACAGGGCACGGTCAGCCGCATTGATGTGCTGGATAGCGATATTCCTTCCGATGCGGGTGTCGAAATCGGCACTCCGTTTAGCGATCTTTACAGTAAAGCGTTTGGCAACTGCCAGACTGCCACAAGCGATGAGCAAAACGCCGTCGAGTGTAAAGCTGAAGGCAGTCAGCATATTAGCTATCTCTTCACTGGTGAATGGAAAGGCCCGGAAGGATTAATGCCCTCTGACGATACGTTGAAAACGTGGAAAGTCAGCAAAATTATCTGGCGTCGTTAATTTGCGTCTGAACAAACCGCCGTGCGGCAAAACAGGGTAAAATAGTTCCCATCAATGCCACGATTGCGTGGCATTCTCATTTTTCAGGAGGAATGATGTCTCAGGTTCAAAGTGGCATTTTGCCAGAACATTGCCGCGCAGCGATTTGGATTGAAGCGAATGTCAAAGGCGACGTTGATGCCCTGCGCGCGGCCAGCAAAACCTTCGCCGATAAGCTGGCGACCTTCGAAGCGAAATTCCCGGATGCCCATTTGGGCGCTGTCGTTGCGTTTGGCAACAAAACCTGGCGCGCCCTCAGTGGCGGCGTCGGCGCTCAGGAGCTGAAAGACTTTATTCCTTACGGCAAAGGTCTGGCGCCGGCTACGCAATACGATGTGCTGATCCATATTCTTTCTCTGCGCCATGATGTGAACTTCTCTGTCGCTCAGGCGGCAATGGAAGCCTTTGGCGACTGCGTTGAGGTGCAAGAAGAGATCCACGGTTTCCGTTGGGTGGAAGAGCGTGATCTGAGCGGTTTTGTTGACGGTACGGAAAACCCGGCAGGCGTTGAGACTCGCCGCGAAGTGGCCGTGATCAAAGATGGCGTGGACGCTGGCGGCAGCTATGTTTTTGTCCAGCGTTGGGAACATAACCTTAAACAGCTTAACCGCATGAGCATTCACGATCAGGAGATGATGATCGGGCGGACGAAGGAAGCCAACGAAGAGATCGATGGCGACGATCGTCCCGCCACCTCTCACCTCAGCCGTGTCGATCTGAAAGAGGACGGCAAAGGGCTGAAGATCGTCCGCCAGAGCCTGCCGTACGGCACCGCCAGCGGCACGCACGGACTCTATTTCTGCGCTTACTGCGCGCGTCTGCACAACATTGAACAGCAACTGCTGAGCATGTTTGGTGATACCGACGGTAAACGTGATGCGATGCTGCGCTTCACCAAACCGGTGACCGGCGGGTATTATTTTGCGCCGTCGCTGGATCGTCTGCTGGCGCTGTGATGTTTGTCGGATGACGGCTTCGCCTTATCCGGCCTACAAACTGGACCGTTTACTTGCGCTGTGATGTTTGTCGGATGACGGCTTTGCCTTATCCGGCCTACAAACTTGCCGCTCTACGTAGGCCTGATAAGCGTAGCGCCATCAGGCATGAACGCATTGATGATGCCAAATGACGGCTTTGCCTTTTCTGCACAACAGCGAAAAATACCAATCCTCGCCCTGGCGGGGATTATTTTTATCTAAGATTTACCTTAATTAGTGAGCTGTTCCTCAGCACTAATCTGTTTTTACTGTATTTTCAATGTTAATGGAGTGTGAGACTTCATATTCACAAGGAGAGCATTGAAATGGGTAAACTCACGGGCAAAACAGCATTGATTACGGGCGCATCAAAAGGCATTGGCGAAGGCATCGCTAAAGTATTTGCCCGGCATGGCGCGAACTTAATCTTGCTGGATATCTCCGATGAGATTGAAAAGCTGGCGGACGAACTGGGCGGCCGTGGGCATCGCTGTACAGCCGTGATTGCGGATGTGACTAATCCTGCGTCCGTGGCGGCGGCGCTGAAGAAAGCGAAAGAAGTGGAAGGCCGCATTGACATTCTGGTCAACAATGCGGGCGTTTGTCGTCTGGGCAGCTTCCTCGACATGAGCGATGAAGATCGCGATTTCCACATTGATGTGAATATCAAAGGCGTCTGGAACGTGACGAAAGCCGTTTTGCCGGAGATGATTAAGCGCAAGGACGGGCGCATCGTGATGATGTCCTCGGTCACTGGCGATATGGTCGCCGATCCGGGTGAAACCGCGTATGCGCTGTCGAAGGCGGCCATTGTCGGGCTGACGAAATCGCTGGCGGTGGAGTATGCCCAGTCGGGAATTCGTGTGAACGCGATTTGCCCAGGCTACGTGCGTACCCCGATGGCGGAAAGCATTGCGCGTCAGTCTAATCCGGAGGATCCGGAATCCGTGCTGACTGAAATGGCGAAAGCCATTCCGCTGCGTCGACTGGCTTGCCCACTGGAAGTGGGAGAACTGGCGGCCTTCCTTGCTTCTGATGAGTCCAGCTATCTCACAGGGACGCAAAACGTGATAGATGGCGGCAGCACCTTGCCGGAAAGCGTTAGCATCGGCGTCTGATTGCCGCCAGCCCTTACCCCTCCTGACCATGAGGAGGGGGTTCTCTTATTCCCTTTTCAACTTTCAAATCATCAAACGGTATATAAAACCGTTACTCCTTTCACACGCGTTATAAATATTATGGCTATTAGAAAGTCATCAAATTTATAAGGGTGCGCAATGGCCGTTAACTTACTGAAAAAAAGATACCTGACGCTGATGGCGTCACTGTTACTGGTCGGTCAGGCGCAGGCGACGGAGCTTTTAAACAGCTCGTACGACGTCTCCCGCGAACTGTTTGCAGCTCTCAACCCGCCGTTTGAACAGCAGTGGGCGAAAGATAACGGCGGCGACAAACTGACGATTAAACAATCTCATGCCGGGTCATCAAAACAGGCGCTGGCGATTTTGCAGGGGCTGAAAGCGGACGTTGTGACCTATAACCAGGTCACCGATGTGCAGATCCTGCATGACAAAGGCAAGCTGATCCCGGCGGACTGGCAAAGCCGCCTGCCCAACAACAGTTCACCGTTCTATTCCACGATGGGATTTCTGGTGCGCAAAGGTAATCCGAAGAATATCCACGACTGGAATGACCTTGTCCGAACTGATGTGAAGCTGATTTTCCCGAATCCGAAAACGTCCGGTAACGCGCGTTACACCTATCTGGCCGCCTGGGGCGCAGCCGATAAAGCAGACGGTGGTGACAAAGCCAAAACTGAGCAGTTCATGACGCAGTTCCTGAAAAACGTTGAAGTGTTTGATACCGGCGGTCGTGGTGCGACTACCACGTTCGCTGAACGCGGACTGGGCGATGTGCTGATTAGCTTCGAGTCTGAAGTCAACAATATTCGCAAACAGTATGAAGCGCAGGGTTTTGAGGTTGTTATCCCGAAAACCAACATTCTTGCCGAATTCCCGGTCGCCTGGGTGGATAAAAACGTCCAGGCCAATGGCACGGAGAAAGCAGCGAAAGCCTATCTGAACTGGCTGTATAGCCCGCAGGCGCAAGCCATCATTACGGATTACTACTACCGCGTGAATAACCCGGAGGTGATGGACAAGCTGAAAGACAAATTCCCGCAAACTGAACTGTTCCGCGTGGAAGATAAATTTGGCTCCTGGCCGGAAGTGATGAAAACCCATTTCACCAGCGGTGGTGAACTGGACAAACTGCTGGCGGCGGGGCGTAAGTAATGTTCGCTGTCTCCTCCAGACGCGTGCTGCCCGGCTTTACTTTAAGTCTGGGCACCAGCCTGCTGTTTGTCTGCCTGATTTTGCTGCTGCCGCTCAGTGCGCTGGTGATGCAACTGGCGCAGATGAGCTGGGCGCAATACTGGGAGGTGATCACCAATCCGCAGGTGGTTGCAGCCTATAAAGTGACGCTGCTGTCGGCGTTTGTCGCGTCGATTTTTAACGGGGTGTTTGGGCTGCTGATGGCGTGGATCTTAACCCGCTACCGTTTCCCAGGCCGTACGCTGCTGGATGCGCTGATGGATTTGCCCTTTGCGCTACCGACGGCGGTTGCTGGTCTGACGCTGGCCTCACTGTTTTCAGTTAATGGTTTTTACGGCGAGTGGCTGGCGAAGTTTGATATCAAAGTGACCTACACCTGGCTTGGTATTGCCGTGGCGATGGCGTTTACCAGCATTCCGTTTGTGGTGCGTACGGTACAGCCGGTACTGGAAGAGTTAGGGCCGGAATACGAAGAAGCGGCGGAAACGCTGGGGGCGACGCGTCTGCAAAGCTTTCGCAAAGTGGTGTTGCCGGAACTCTCCCCGGCGCTGGTGGCTGGGGTGGCGCTGTCGTTTACCCGCAGCCTTGGCGAGTTTGGCGCGGTTATTTTTATCGCCGGAAATATCGCCTGGAAAACAGAGGTCACCTCGCTGATGATTTTTGTACGTTTGCAGGAGTTCGATTACCCCGCCGCCAGCGCTATTGCTTCGGTCATCCTCGCGGCATCGCTAGTGCTGCTGTTCTCAATCAACACCTTGCAAAGTCGTTTCGGTCGACGAGTGGTAGGTCATTAATGGCGGAAGTGACTCAATTGAAGCGTTATGACGCGCCCCGTATCAACTGGGGAAAATGGTTTCTGATTGGCACCGGGATGCTGGTATCCGTATTGATTCTGCTGGTGCCGATGATTTACATCTTCGTCCATGCATTCAGTAAAGGGTTGATGCCGGTACTGCAAAATCTGGCCGATCCGGACATGCTGCACGCCATCTGGCTGACGGTGCTGATTGCCCTGATTGCGGTGCCGGTGAATCTGGTCTTTGGCATTTTGCTGGCCTGGCTGGTGACCCGCTTTAATTTTCCCGGACGCCAGCTACTGTTGACGCTGCTGGACATTCCTTTCGCGGTCTCGCCGGTGGTGGCGGGTCTTGTCTATCTGCTGTTCTATGGTTCCAACGGTCCGCTGGGCGGCTGGCTGGATGAGCATAACCTGCAAATTATGTTCTCCTGGCCGGGAATGGTGCTGGTCACCATTTTCGTGACCTGTCCGTTTGTGGTGCGTGAACTGGTGCCCGTGATGCTCAGCCAGGGCAGTCAGGAGGATGAAGCAGCGATTTTGCTGGGCGCTTCTGGCTGGCAGATGTTTCGCCGCGTGACGTTACCAAACATTCGTTGGGCGCTGCTGTATGGCGTGGTGCTGACCAACGCCCGCGCGATCGGCGAGTTTGGCGCGGTGTCGGTGGTCTCCGGGTCGATTCGTGGGGAAACCCTGTCGCTTCCCTTACAGATTGAATTACTGGAGCAGGACTACAACGCCGTCGGCTCCTTTACCGCCGCAGCGCTGTTGACGCTGATGGCGATTATTACCCTGTTTTTGAAGAGTATGTTGCAATGGCGCCTGGAGAATCAGGAGAAACGCGCGCAGCAGGAGGAACATCATGAGCATTGAGATTGCCAATATTAAGAAGTCTTTTGGTCGCACCCAGGTGCTGAACGATATCTCACTGGATATTCCTTCTGGTCAGATGGTTGCTTTGCTGGGGCCGTCCGGTTCAGGTAAAACCACGCTATTACGGATTATTGCCGGGCTGGAGCATCAGTCCAGCGGGCATATTCGTTTTCACGGAACCGATGTCAGCCGTCTGCACGCGCGCGATCGTAAAGTGGGCTTTGTCTTTCAGCACTACGCGCTGTTTCGCCATATGACGGTGTTCGACAACATTGCTTTTGGCCTGACCGTGCTGCCGCGTCGTGAACGTCCGAATGCCGCAGCGATTAAAGCGAAAGTCACGAAACTGCTGGAGATGGTGCAACTGGCTCATCTGGCGGATCGCTTCCCGGCGCAACTGTCCGGCGGTCAAAAACAGCGTGTGGCGCTGGCGCGTGCCTTAGCCGTTGAACCACAAATTCTGCTGCTGGACGAACCCTTTGGCGCGCTCGATGCCCAGGTGCGTAAAGAGTTGCGCCGCTGGCTGCGTCAGTTGCATGAAGAGCTGAAATTCACCAGCGTCTTTGTGACGCACGACCAGGAAGAGGCCACGGAAGTGGCCGATCGCGTGGTGGTGATGAGCCAGGGCAATATTGAGCAGGCCGACGCGCCGGATCAGGTCTGGCGCGAGCCGGCGACCCGCTTCGTGCTGGAGTTTATGGGCGAGGTTAACCGCCTGCAAGGGACAGTCCGTGGCGGGCAGTTCCATGTGGGGGCCCACCGCTGGCCGTTGGGTTATACGCCGGCATATCAGGGACCGGTCGATCTGTTTCTGCGTCCGTGGGAAATCGACATCAGCCGGCGAACCAGCCTGGATTCGCCGCTGCCGGTTCAGGTCATCGAAGCCAGTCCAAAAGGCCACTATACCCAACTCGTTGTGCAGCCGCTGGGGTGGTATCACGAGCCGCTGACGGTGGTCATGCAGGGTGATGACGCTCCACAGCGTGGTGAGCGCCTGTTCGTGGGACTGCAAAATGCGCGGTTGTACAACGGCAATCAGCGTATTGAGCGCCATGATGATGCCGTTTTTGCAGAAATAGCGTAATCTCAGGGCGTTTATGTAGGCCGGACAAGGCATTTATGCTGTCATCCGGCGATACACATTTGCCTGATGGCGCTGCGCTTATCAGGCCTTCGTTCCGGACTGAAATGTGAACACATTAGAACAAACCATCGGTAAGACTCCTCTGGTCAAACTGCAACGTCTGACGCCGGATAACGGCAGTGAAATCTGGGTCAAACTGGAAGGCAATAACCCGGCGGGCTCGGTGAAAGATCGCGCGGCGTTATCCATGATTGTCGAGGCGGAAAAACGCGGAGAAATTAAGCCCGGCGACGTATTGATTGAAGCCACCAGTGGGAATACCGGCATTGCGCTGGCGATGATCGCCGCGCTTAAAGGTTATCGCATGAAGCTGTTGATGCCTGACAATATGAGTCAGGAACGGCGAGCCGCAATGCGCGCTTACGGCGCTGAATTGATCCTCGTCACCAAAGAGCAAGGGATGGAAGGGGCGCGCGATCTCGCGCTGGAGATGGCCCAGCGCGGCGAAGGTAAGCTGCTGGACCAGTTCAATAATCCCGATAATCCTTACGCCCACTACACCACCACCGGCCCGGAAATCTGGCAGCAAACGTCCGGACGCCTTACCCATTTCGTCTCCAGTATGGGCACGACGGGTACCATCACTGGCGTATCACGCTTCTTACGTGAGCAGGACCGTGCGGTTACTATTGTGGGTCTGCAACCGGAAGAGGGCAGCAGTATTCCGGGGATTCGTCGCTGGCCGGCGGAATACATGCCGGGTATTTTCAATGCTCAGCTTGTCGACAGGGTGGTGGATATTCACCAGCGAGAGGCGGAAAACACCATGCGTGAACTGGCGGTATGTGAAGGGATCTTCTGTGGTGTCAGTTCCGGCGGTGCGGTAGCCGGGGCGATTCGTGTCGCAAAGGCTCATCCGGGGGCGGTGGTGGTGGCAATTATTTGCGATCGCGGCGATCGTTATCTGTCTACGGGCGTCTTTGGTGAAGAGCACTTCAGCCAGGGCGCGGGGATTTAACCTTCCCTGGCAACGGTTTGAAAAGCTGTGGAATGGAAATAGGGGTTAGTCGTGCTTCAGCGTCTTATCGGTCTCTGCGATCAATGCGTGCAGGTACGGCTGGGCATTTTCATCACTCTTGCCGGGTATCTTGACGATATAAGGTTTACCGGTAATCGATGATGAGGATGCTACCTTATCAATGAACTGCTCTGCGGTATCAATACGATTGCGGGTATTGCCGAGTTTCAGACGCAGGTGGGAAACCGCTTCTTCGCAGTTATGCGTATCGCCATTGCGCACAAAGACTAAATCTTTCTTCTGTGCCAGCGCATCAAGCATGGCGTTAATGCGCGCTTCTTCGTGTGCGTTGAGCTTTGCCCATGCCGGAAGTGTCATCAGGAGTGCAAACAGGGCACATGCGAGCTTTTTCATCAATCTATCCTTAAAGTTAGTAATCCATCGCGCTTATATGACTTTGAATATCGAATTTAGTTGCACTCCTGGTGGTGTTATTTTTGCACATGCGCCTGGGTCAGTTTGTCCAGGAACAGCCAGAGCTTTTCATTCATCTCACGGTAATTACATTCGCGCATTTCCGCATTCGAGCGAATAAAGCGCTTTCCTTTGGCTTCCTCCAGCTCCTGTTCAGAGTGCTGAATCAGCCCTTCAACCGCCTCACGGGTAAACTCCATATGGCACTGGAAGCCATAAACAAAATTACCGTATTGTACTATCTGCCGCGGACAACCAGCACTGGTGGCAAGGACGACCGCCTGATCGGTTAAACCAGGCATATCATTATGCCAGTGGCCAACCATGAGCGGAGAACCAAAGTGGTCAATAAGCGGATGCCGCTTGCCCGCTTCTGTCAGGGTAATCGGGTAATGGCCGATCTCTTTTTCCGGGCTCTGGCAGACTTTTGCTCCCAGCGCTTCGCCAATCAACTGCGAACCCAGACAGATCCCGACCACAATTCGACCCGCTGAGATGGCCTGGTTGATCAGATGTTGTTCGGCCTTTGAATCAAAGTAAGGGCACTCGGCGAGCGTGGTGCGCGGCGATTGCGGTCCACCAAAAACGACCAGCATATCGAAACCGTCAGCATTTACCGGTAACGCTTCTCCGTCATAAACGCGGGACAAGGAGAGGGTATAACCGCGTTCTTCTGCCCAGGGCAGAAAGGCGCCAGCAGATTCAAACGACTCATGGATAACAAAATGTACTCGCACTTTTTCCTCCAGTTAGCGTTCCAGCGCCTGATGGATATCAGCCGCCAGCTTGTTGATATCGTTGTCGCTTAAGGTCGACAGGGTAATGCGCAGGCCGTGCGCGGGCGTGCTAACGCCAAAGGCTTCCCCTTCACGAACCAGCCAGCCTGATTTTGCCAGCATAAAGGCCAGCGTCTGACTGTGGTTTTCTAACGGAAGCCACATATTCAGACCGTCGCCAGGGGGAATGTTATGACCATAGTGTTGTAATGCGCTGGCCAGTTTTTGCTGCTGAGAAGCGTAGAACAATCGGTTCTGCGTCAGCGTTTGCTGATATTCCTCATCACGGAGGCAGGCATGGACTAAATCTTGCAACAAATGGCTAATCCACTGGCTGCCGGCGTTAAGCCGTAGCCGAAGCCTTGCGGAAGTTGCGGGATCGCTGGCGACGATAGCCAGGCGCAGATCCGGCCCCAGCGTTTTTGACATAGAGCGAACAACTGCCCAGCAGAGTGTCTCTACGGCAATCACGGGATGCCATGCCGATGATGAGAGCAGTGCAAAATGGTCATCGACGATCACCAGCACCTGCGGATAACGGGCGAGGATCTCCTGTAACGCGGCGGCGCGCGCGGCGCTTAGGCTGCATCCCGTTGGATTATGCGCGCGTGGTGTAATGATCACTGCGCGTGCGCCTTTGCTCAGGGCGAGTTCAAGCTTCTCTGGTTGCATCCCTTCATGGTCCACGCTCACTGGGCTGGCGCTGAAGCCGGCATAGCGCAGCATGTTGATACTGCTTAAAAAGCAGGGATCCTCCACCGCTACGCTATCACCCGGGAGAAGATGGGCGTTGAGCAGACGTTCGATGGCGTCAATCGCGCCGCTGGTGATATCAATTTTTCCCGCAGCAGGAACAGCATCCTGCATCCATTGCGTCGCCCACTGTTTCAGGTTTGGCGATACGGGCGCGTCACCGTATAAACGATGATGTGGGGTGAGCTGAGTGAGGTAGCGGCTCAGATCGGGCAGGCAAGCGGGCGCTGGGTTACCACTGGAGAGATCGGTCAACGGCGTGTACGGATTTCCCCCTTCCTGAGCCGTGGGAATGAGAGCACCTTTAATGACAGTGCCATTGCGCCCGAGGCTTTGCGCCAGTCCGGAGGTCACGAGTCGTTTGTAGGCCGCCGCGACAGTATTGCGATTGACATTAAGTTGCGCGGCTAGCTCCCTTACCGGCGGCAGCGTTTCGCCCGCAGACAACATGCCGCAGGTGACGTGCTGGCGTATGCAGTCAAAGATTTCGCTGGCGGTTTTTCCGTCGATCATTATTGACCTATGACAAAATGAATTTTAGCATATGACGATAATAGTGAGGCGACAGCCCGCTGTCCAGTGAGAGGAGGAGTTAATGGAGCAGGATAATGATATTCAGTCAGTGCTCTTCGACGATAAACATCGGGCGTTACAGACCGACATTGTCGCCGTTCAGTCGCAGGTGGTGTACGGCAGTGTAGGCAACAGTATTGCCGTCCCTGCTATCAAAGCAAAAGGTTTACGGGTGACGGCGGTGCCAACGGTGTTGTTCAGCAATACGCCTCACTATGAAACGTTCTATGGGGGGGTTATTCCTGCCGACTGGTTCCACGGCTATTTGCAGGCCTTAAGCGAGCGCGACGCGTTGCGTGAACTGAAAGCGGTGACGACCGGTTATATGGGGAGCGCGGAGCAAATCGCGCTGCTGGCGCAGTGGCTGAAAAGCATTCGTGAATCGCGCCCTGATGTCTGTGTTCTGGTCGATCCCGTCATTGGCGATACTGACAGCGGTATGTATGTAAAAGCCGAGATACCAGAGGCCTATCGTCACCATCTGTTGCCGCTGGCGCAAGGGTTAACGCCGAATGTCTTCGAGCTGGAGATGTTAAGCGGTATGCCGTGCCAGACGCTGGACGACGCCGTTGTAGCGGCAAGGTCGCTGCTTACCGATACGTTGCAGTGGATAGTGATCACCAGCGCGCCAGGGCAAACCAGCGAGACCATCAACGTGGCGGTGGTGACCGCCGGATCAGTGGATGTCATTGAACATCCCCGCGTAAAAACCGATTTGAAAGGAACGGGCGATCTGTTTTG
This sequence comes from Citrobacter amalonaticus, assembly GCF_037053465.1. Lineage (GTDB taxonomy): Bacteria > Pseudomonadota > Gammaproteobacteria > Enterobacterales > Enterobacteriaceae > Citrobacter_A > Citrobacter_A amalonaticus_H. Next base: position 17,880 of record NZ_JBALIF010000011.1, on the reverse strand, counting down.
CGCCGAATTGATAAGCGGCATTGTTGTAGGTAAAGCACTGACCGTGGCGACGCAATGTGCCGCAGAGCGCGTGCTGGAAGTGATGACCTGGACGCAGCAATGCGGTTGCGACGAACTAATACTGCCTCCGGCAGGGGAGACGCGATGATGAAGAGCTATCGGCTGGTTATCCGTCAGCAGGGGCGTGTGGTCGGGCATTTCGAGACCAGTGGTTTAGACGCGCTGGAAGATATCTGCGTGGCACGCGCAATGTTTGGTATTACGGGCGGCTATCAGTGTGAACTGCTGGTTTCAGATTCAGAAAAGCGGATGCTGGAGAGCGGGCCGGAAGGGATGAAAATCCTGATGCGTGAAAAGTGCTATCGTCCGGTGACTTCGCCATTATGACCGCGGCAACGATGCCGGATAGCCCAACTCCGTGGTGAAAAAACGTGTAGGCCTGATAAGCGCAGCGCCATCAGGCAGGTTTTGCCATCCGGTAGATAAAAAAATGGCGCCAGAAGGCGCCATTTTTCCCTGCGGCAAGAATTACTTCTTGATGCGGATAACCGGGGTTTCACCCACAGTCACGCTACCGGACAGTTTGATCAGTTCTTTGATTTCGTCCATGTTGGAGATGACAACCGGAGTCAGTGTAGACTTGGCTTTTTCTTCCAGCAGCGGCAGATCGAATTCAATAACCGGGTCGCCTACTTTCACGCGCTGACCTTCTTCAGCGATGCGCTTGAAGCCTTCGCCTTTCAGTTCAACGGTGTCGATACCGAAGTGAACAAACAGTTCGATACCGCTATCGGATTCGATTGAGAACGCATGGTTGGTCTCAAAGATTTTGCCGATGGTGCCATCAACAGGCGCAACCATCTTGTTTCCGGTTGGTTTGATAGCGATGCCATCACCAACGATTTTTTCAGCAAAAACTACATCCGGCACGTCTTCGATGTTGACGATCTCGCCAGAGAGCGGAGCAACAATCTCAATAGTTCCGGTGTCTTTCTTATCATCAGAAACCAGAGATTTCAGTTTATCGAACAACCCCATGATCTTCTCCTAAGCAGTAAATTGGGCCGCATCTCGTGGATTAGCAGATTGTTTTTTCTTCAATGAACTTGTTAACCAGCGTCATTAACTCGTCCGTTGTTGGTTGAGCAAGAGCCTGCTCTGCTAACACCTTCGCATCTTCGAAGTTCGTGTTACGGATAATCTTCTTAATGCGCGGGATAGAAATGGCGCTCATAGAGAATTCGTCCAGACCCATCCCCAGCAACAGAAGTGTAGCACGTTCATCGCCTGCAAGCTCACCACACATGCCAGTCCATTTACCTTCAGCATGAGAAGCATCAATAACTTGCTTAATCAAGGTGAGGACAGATGGTGACATTGGCTGGTAAAGATGTGAAATCATATCATTACCACGGTCAACTGCCAGGGTGTACTGCGTTAAATCATTGGTGCCGATACTAAAGAAATCAACTTCTTTGGCTAAATGACGAGCAATGGTCGCCGCTGCTGGTGTTTCCACCATCACGCCAATCTCGATGGATTCGTCAAATGCTTTACCTTCGAGCTTAAGTTCCTGTTTGTAGATTTCGATCTCTTTGCGCAGTGCACGGACTTCTTCAACAGAGATGATCATCGGGAACATAATACGCAGTTTACCGAAAGCAGACGCGCGCAGGATGGCACGCACCTGGTCGCGCAGGATCTCTTTGCGATCCAACGCGATACGGATTGCACGCCAGCCGAGGAACGGGTTTTCTTCTTTCGGGAAGTTCATGTACGGCAGCTCTTTGTCGCCGCCGATGTCCATGGTACGGACAATAACTGCCTGCGAGCCACAGGCTTCAGCAACGGCTTTGTAGGCTGCAAACTGCTCTTCTTCCGTCGGTAGCGCGTCGCGATCCATGAACAGGAATTCAGTACGGTACAGACCAACGCCTTCCGCACCGTTGCGTTCGGCACCTTCAACGTCACGCACAGTACCGATGTTGGCGCACACTTCCACCTGATGACCATCAAGAGTGATTGCCGGCAGATCTTTCAGTTTAGCCAGTTCCGCTTTCTCAGTGGCAACTTGCTCCTGAACGGCGCGCAGTTTTTCAATTTCTTCGTTGGTTGGATTGACGTAAATCTGGTTGTTTACGGCATCCAGAATCAGATAATCGTCGTTCTTCACCTGAGCGGTGACGTTACCGGTACCCACGATGGCTGGCAGTTCCAGAGAACGCGCCATAATTGAGGTGTGGGAAGTACGGCCGCCCGCATCAGTAATGAAACCCAGCACCTTTTGCAGGTTTAGCTGTGCCGTTTCAGACGGGGTCAGGTCAGCGGCAACCAGAATCACTTCATCTTTGATTGCGCTCAGATCGATAATCGCCAGACCCAGGATGTTACGCAGCAGACGCTTACCAATATCACGTACGTCAGCCGCACGTTCTTTCAGGTATTCATCATCCAGTTCTTCAAGGGCAGTGGCCTGACCTTCGATAACTTCATGCGCAGCGGCATCGGCTGTCATGTGTTTATCTTTAATCAGGGCTATGATTTCCTGCTCCAGCTCCTCATCTTCGAGCAGCATGATATGCCCTTCGAAAATGGCTTCTTTTTCTTCACCGAACGTTTCACCGGCTTTTGTTTTGATCGCTTCTAACTGTGCAGATGCCTTGGCACGACCGCTCAGAAAACGTTCAACTTCCTGATCAACCTTGTCGGCAGAAATTTTTTTCCGGTCAATGACGATTTCGTCTTCTTTCAACAAAAGTGCTTTGCCGAAAGCGATACCCGGGGATGCTAAAATGCCTGAAATCATAACCCTACCTTACTTGTGACTGATTTTAAAAAGAACCCGGAAAAACTTATTCCAGTTCCGCCATCAGCTTGACCAGATGTTCAACGGCTTTCTGCTCGTCTTCACCTTCTGCAGAGATGGTAACGACAGTACCCTGAGTCAGACCCAGAGTTTGCAGTTTAAACAGGCTTTTCGCGCTGGCACTTTTGCCGTTGGAAGTCACAGTAATCTCAGACGTGAAGCCTTTTGCTTCTTTAACAAACTGAGCAGCAGGGCGGGTGTGCAGACCGTTCGGAGCGGTAATGGTAACTTCTTGCTGGAACATTGTATTTCCCCAACTTATAGGTTTAGTGTTGTGGAACTAAAGTCTAGCCTGGCGGTTTGACTTTAGCCTGTATTGTTAGTGCCGGCGTAAACGGGCACGACACACCAGGTGTTTTACGCAATCCGTTGCAGTCAACCTCTGGCCGCTGACGTTTCGCTCGTCATTAAACATTATGCCGCTAAATCAATACTTGAACCAAATCATAAAATCGATTCAGCCAGCAGTTTTCCTGTAACGATTAATTTCGCGCTTCAAAATAATTAATCAGGTTAAATACCAGACCTGGTAGGGTGAGGCAATGGCAGGCGGGGTGAAAATTTGACGCAGGCCACAAAAAAGCACCTGAAAAGGTGCTTTTTTACGCATTTTTAACATGCTGGCATTACTGTTGCAGTTCCTTCTCAGTGAAGAGATCGGCAAACAGTGCAGTGCTAAGATAACGCTCACCCGATGAAGGCAGGATAACCACAATATTCTTGTTGGTAAAGGTTTCATCTTCCTGAAGCTTGAGCGCAGCCGCAACAGCCGCACCTGAAGAGATGCCTGCCAGGATACCTTCTTCTTCCATCAGACGACGCGCCGTAGAGATGGCTTCTTCGTTGGTGATAGTCACCACTTTGTCGATCAGTTTCAGATCCAGGTTGCCGGGAATAAAGCCCGCGCCAATACCCTGAATTTTATGCGGGCCGGGTTTCAGTTCTTCTCCTGCCAGCGCCTGAGTGATGACAGGTGAATCTGTCGGTTCTACCGCGACGGTAATCAGGTCGGTTTTACCTTTGGTCCCTTTGATGTAGCGCGTCACACCTGTCAACGTTCCGCCAGTACCGACGCCGGAGATAAAGACATCTACCTGACCGTCAGTATCTTCCCAGATCTCCGGACCGGTGGTTTTCTCGTGAATTTCCGGGTTTGCCGGGTTGCTGAACTGCTGAAGCAGCAGGTATTTCTCGGGATCGCTGGCGACAATTTCTTCCGCTTTCTGAATCGCCCCTTTCATACCTTTCGCGCCTTCGGTGAGCACGAGGTTCGCGCCTAACGCTTTCAGCAGTTTGCGGCGTTCGATACTCATGGTTTCCGGCATGGTCAGCGTCAGTTTGTAGCCACGAGCCGCCGCCACATAGGCCAGCGCGATACCGGTGTTACCGCTGGTTGGCTCAACCAGCTCTACGCCTGGTTTCAGTACGCCGCGTTTTTCGGCATCCCAAATCATATTGGCACCGATACGGCATTTGACGCTGAAGCTTGGGTTACGTGATTCCACCTTTGCCAGAATGCGTCCGTTACCGATACGGTTCAGTCGAACCAGCGGCGTATGACCGATAGTCAGCGAGTTATCTTCAAAAATCTTACTCATGGCCTGTCCTTAACTGTATGAAATTGGGATACCTTCCCAGCATACCCTTCAGGCTGATATGGGGAAGTAAGGATTTCGCATATCTATATGCTATGAAGAAATAATGGGTATCAGTATGGAATAAGAGGTGGCATAAGCCACCCCTTATTTACACAATTTTGCGCTATTTCCATAACGCGTGTTTATCACGATAACAATCCACCCACATCGCCGTCGCACCACAAACGGCCACCGGCATGATGAAAAGGTTGAGCACCGGAATCAGAGTGGACAGACTGGTCAGGGCGCCAAATTGCATATTGGTGACCTTGCGGGTACGCAGGGCATTACGCATCTCTTTAAACGGCACCTTATGGTTATCAAAAGGATAATCGCAATACTGAATGGCCAGCATCCAGGCGCTGAACAGAAACCATAGCACTGGCGCGACGGTTTGCCCGATCCCAGGAATAAAGTAGAGAATCAGTAAGATAATGGCGCGCGGTAGATACCAGGCCAGTTTTTGCCATTCTCGCTTCATAATGCGCGGCACATCTTTCATGATCCCCATAATACCCGTATCTGGCGGTGTGGCTCCCGTCAGACGCGCTTCCAGTTGTTCCGCCAGCAGTCCGTTAAACGGTGCGGCGATCCAGTTGGCGAGCGTCGAGAAAAAGTAGCCGAATACCAGCAGGACAGAGATGACGGCGACAGGCCACAGCAGATAGCTCAACCATTGCAGCCAGTCAGGGACGTGGCTCATTAAGGAGGGGATCCAGACATCCAATTGCGTGAACAACCACCAGAATGCACTGCCCATTAGCACAATATTGACCAGTAGCGGTAAAATGACATAGCGACGGATCCCGGGTTGTGAAACCAGTTTCCACCCCTGAGTGAAGTAATATAAACCGCTGCGTGGTGCAGTGACGGATGATGACACCATAGTCAGGACATGCTCCTTTTCGTATAAGTCCGATGTGAACGCGGCTATCTTACCGGGTTATTGCACCCAGGACAGTTCGGAAATGTTCGAAAAAACAGCAAAAAGCACGATTTCGTTCATCTTTATGCTGTGAAAGTTAAGAGTACACTTGCACTTGACGTAATCGGCAAATACTCTTAGTGAGTAAATGTTTGCCGTGGTGGCAAGGTGTTAGAACAACAGAGAATATAATGATGCAGGATTTGCGTCTGATATTAATCATTGTTGGCGCGATCGCCATAATCGCTTTACTGGTACATGGTTTCTGGACCAGCCGTAAAGAACGATCTTCTATGTTCCGCGATCGTCCACTGAAACGCATGAAATCAAAACGCGACGACGAGTTGTATGACGATAACGTTGAAGCAGACGAAGGCGTGGGTGAAGTCCGTGTTCACCGCGTGAATCATGCCCCCGGCAACCCGCAGGAGCATGAGGCTCCTCGCCAGTCGCCGCAACACCAGTACCAGCCGCCTTATGCGTCTGCGCAGCCGCGTCAGCCGGCCGTGCCGCCGCAGGAAGCACCGGTACAGCCGCAGTATGCCCAGCGCCCGCCGCAGTCGGTTCAACAACCGCAGTCTGCGCCTCAGCAACCGGTTCAACAGCCCGTGCAACAACCCGTTGCGCAGCAGCCTGTCCATCCTCAGCAGCCCGTTCAACAACAACCTGCGCCGCAGGTTCAGCCTGTTCAGCAGCCTGCGCCACAGCCGTCGCAACAGGCTTTCCAGCCCGTTGAACCCGTTGCCGAGCCGCAGCCTGAGCCGGTGCCAGAAGAGACGCCCGCGCCGGAAAAACCGCAGCGCAAAGAAGCGGTTATTATCATGAACGTTGCTGCGCATCATGGCAGTGAACTGAATGGTGAAGTGCTGCTGACCAGCATCCAGCAGGCCGGTTTCAAATTCGGCGATATGAATATTTTCCATCGCCATCTGAGTCCGGATGGTAGCGGCCCGGCTCTGTTCAGTCTGGCGAATATGGTGAATCCGGGGACATTTGATCCCGAAATGGTCGATTTCACTACCCCAGGCGTGACCATTTTCATGCAGGTGCCGTCTTACGGTGATGAACTGCAAAACTTCAAACTGATGCTGCAATCCGCACAGCATATTGCTGATGAAGTCGGCGGCGTGGTGCTGGACGATCAGCGTCGGATGATGACGCCGCAAAAACTACGCGAGTATCAGGAGCGTATCCGCGAAGTGAAAGACGCGAACGCCTGATACACTCAAGGTACGACAACTTCCTTTCTGAACCCCCGCCTGTCGGGGGTTTTTTATCATTGATGGTGCGATATGGAATCAATCGAACAACAACTGACAGAACTGCGAACCACGCTTCGCCATCATGAGTATCTTTACCATGTGATGGATGCGCCGGAAATTCCCGATGCGGAATACGATCGCCTGATGCGCGAACTGCGTGAACTGGAAACGCAGCATCCGGAATTGATCACGCCGGATTCTCCGACGCAGCGCGTGGGAGCCGCGCCATTGGCTTCTTTTAGCCAGATTCGGCATGAAGTGCCCATGTTGTCGCTGGACAACGTCTTTGATGAAGAGAGTTTTCTGGCATTTAACAAACGCGTGCAGGACCGTCTGAAGAGCAGCGATAAGCTGACCTGGTGCTGTGAGCTGAAACTGGACGGACTGGCAGTCAGCATACTGTATGAAAATGGTGTGCTGGTCAGTGCTGCCACCCGTGGCGATGGCACCACCGGCGAAGACATTACTTCAAACGTACGAACCATCCGCGCGATTCCGTTGAAGCTGCATGGCGACAACATTCCTGCCCGTCTGGAAGTGCGTGGCGAGGTTTTCCTGCCGCAGGCTGGCTTTGAAAAAATTAATGAAGAAGCGAAGCGCACCGGTAATAAAGTGTTTGCCAACCCGCGTAACGCGGCGGCGGGATCGCTGCGTCAGTTAGATCCCCGAATCACCGCGAAGCGACCGCTTACTTTCTTCTGTTATGGCGTTGGTGTGCTGGAGGGCGGTTCGTTACCTGACACGCATCTGGGTCGCTTGTTGCAGTTCAAAGCATGGGGACTGCCGGTCAGCGATCGCGTTACGCTGTGTGACTCCCCGGAAGCGGTACTGGCGTTCTACCACAAGGTAGAAGAAGACCGTCCGACACTGGGTTTCGACATTGACGGTGTGGTTATCAAGGTCAACTCACTGGCGCTTCAGGAGCAATTGGGTTATGTCGCGCGTGCGCCGCGCTGGGCGGTGGCCTTTAAATTCCCCGCGCAGGAGCAGATGACCTTTGTGCGCGACGTGGAGTTTCAGGTGGGGCGTACCGGGGCGATTACCCCTGTTGCGCGCCTTGAGCCGGTGCAGGTTGCGGGCGTTCTGGTGAGTAATGCCACGCTGCATAACGCGGATGAAATTGAACGACTGGGCTTACGGATTGGCGATAAAGTCGTGATTCGCCGTGCGGGCGACGTTATTCCGCAGGTGGTCAATGTGGTGCTCTCCGAGCGTCCGCAAGAGACGCGTCCGGTGGAGTTTCCGACACATTGCCCGGTGTGCGGTTCCGACGTTGAGCGCGTGGAAGGCGAAGCCGTTGCCCGCTGTACCGGCGGCCTGATTTGCGGCGCGCAGCGTAAAGAATCCCTCAAGCATTTCGTTTCCCGCCGCGCCATGGACGTTGATGGTATGGGCGACAAGATTATCGACCAACTGGTCGAAAAAGAGTATGTGCTCACTCCAGCAGATCTCTTCAGGCTGACGGCGGGTAAACTGACCTGCCTGGACCGTATGGGGCCGAAATCGGCGCAAAACGTGGTCGACGCGCTGGAAAAATCGAAAGCGACGACCTTTGCGCGTTTCCTGTATGCGCTGGGCATCCGGGAAGTGGGAGAAGCCACGGCTGCGGGTCTGGCGTCCTTTTTTGGTACCCTGGACGCGCTGGAAGCGGCATCCATTGAAGAACTGCAAAAAGTGCCGGATGTCGGCATCGTGGTGGCAACGCATGTGTTCAACTTCTTTGCCGAAGAGAGTAATCGGGATGTGATTACACAACTGTTGGCGGAAGGAATTCACTGGCCGGCACCTGTGGTTATCAATGCTGAAGAAATTGACAGTCCCTTCGCCGGGAAAACCGTCGTTCTGACCGGCAGCCTGAGCCAGATGTCGCGTGATGATGCCAAAGCGCGGCTGGTTGAACTGGGTGCTAAGGTCGCGGGCAGCGTCTCGAAAAAAACCGATCTGGTTATTGCGGGTGAAGCGGCGGGCTCCAAGCTGGCGAAAGCGCAGGAGCTGGGCATCGAGGTTATTGACGAAGCGGAAATGCTCCGCTTGCTGGGTGTCTGAGATGGAAAAGGAGCAACTTGTTGAGATCGCCAATACGGTGATGCCGTTTGGTAAATATAAGGGACGTCGGCTGATTGACGTACCGGAAGAGTATTTACTGTGGTTTGCCCGTAAGGACGAGTTTCCGGCGGGCAAGCTGGGTGAACTGATGCAAATCACACTTCTGATTAAAACAGAGGGGCTTAGCCAGTTGGTTCAACCCCTGAAACGCCCGCTCTAAGCCTTTGCGGCGCGGTTGTCCTGCTGCGCCTGCAACTGTTGACTCTGGCGTTTGTAACGCCGCGCCAGCATGGCACAGACCATCAACTGGATCTGGTGGAAGATCATCAATGGCAGCAGCATCATCCCTATGACGGGGGTCGGGAAAAGGATGTTTGCCATGGGGACGCCGTTCGCCAGACTCTTTTTCGAACCACAAAAAACAATCGTAATTTCATCCGCTTTACTGAAGCCGCACTTACGCGCAACAAACATGTTCACCGCAATCACGATGGCGAGCAGCACAATACTGACCACCACGATAAACAGCAGCGACCCCCAGCCGACCTTGTGCCAGATGCCGTTCACAACGGCTTCACTGAACGCTGAATAGACCACTAACAGAATCGAGGTCTGGTCGGTCTTCGCAATCCATTTTTTATTTCGCGCGACCCACTTGCCGATCAACGGGCGCGAAAGATGACCAAGCACAAACGGCAGCAGCAGTTGCAGCATAATTTTGCTGACCTGCTCCAGACTCCCTTCTGCGCCATGAATATTCATCACCAGACCGACCAACAGCGGAGAGAGGAAAATCCCCAGCAGGCTGGAGGCGGAGGCGGAACAGACTGCCGCTGCGACGTTACCCCCTGCAAGCGACGTAAAGGCAATGGCGGACTGAACGGTGGCAGGCAGGATGCACAGGTAGAGGAATCCGGTATAGAGCATCGGGTCAACGTTGACCGGCGCCCACCAGGCAAACAAAACACCGAGGACAGGGAACAAGACGAAGGTGCTGCACATTACCCACAGATGCAATCGCCAGTGGCTGCCTCCCGCGATAATGGCTTCCCGTGAGAGTTTAGCACCGTGCATAAAGAACAGCAGTGCGATAGCCGCGGTGGTAATGCCCTCAACGACAGGCACAAAATCGCCTTCAGCCGGAAAGAATGACGCCAGCAGAACGACCGAAACCAGGGTCAGAGTAAACGGATCGAGGATGCGAAAAATAGTCATAAATACTCCAGGAATTCAGTACCTTCATTTTGCGTTTTTCATTTTGAGAAATAAAATTGATTTATTGCATCTATATATGAATTGAATCGATGAATTATTCTCTGCGTCAACTTCGAGTGTTTGTCACCGTCGCCCAGGAACGAAGTTTTAGCCGGGCTGGTGATTGCATTGGCCTGAGCCAGTCGGCGGTTAGCCACAGCATCAAAGAGCTTGAGCGCCAGACGGGGGTGAAATTACTGGATCGTACGACCCGTGAAGTGGTCCTGACAGATGCGGGACAGCAACTGGCAGGTCGGCTGGAAAGGTTGCTGGATGAGCTGCACATTACGCTGCGGGAAGCGGGCAGGGTGGGCACGCAACTCACCGGTACTGTTCGCGTGGCGGCAAGTCAGACGATTTCCGCGCATCTGATCCCACAGTGCATTGCACAAAGTAATCAGCACTACCCGGCGATTGATTTTGTTCTGCATGACCGGCCGCAGCAGTGGGTACTGGAAAGCATTCGTCAGGGGGAAGTGGATTTCGGCATCGTCATTGACCCTGGCGCGGTGAGCGATTTGCAGTGTGAGTCGGTTCTTTCCGAGCCTTTCCTCCTGCTTTGTCATCAGTCGCATCCGTTGGCGCAGGAGGAATGGGTGAGCTGGCAGGAACTCCAGCAGGAACGTCTGGTACTACAGGATTACGCCTCAGGTAGCCGACCGCTGATTGATGCGGCGCTTGCGCACTTCGGCATTGAAGCGGAGATTGTGCAGGAGATTGGTCATCCGGCGACGCTCTTTCCGATGGTGGAAGCCGGGATTGGTATCAGTATCCTTCCCGCGCTGGCGCTACCGCTGCCGCAGGGAAGCCATTTGCAGGTCAAGCGGCTGACACCGGTGGTCGAGCGCCAGCTTATGCTGGCACGGCGTAAGAATCGCTCTTTGTCGACGGCGGCCCAGGCGTTGTGGGATGTGGTGCGCACCCAGGCCGGTGAGTTAACGGCGTTACGCAGGCAGGACCCGCTTTATCAGATATAGACGTCAATCTGATGCTCATCGGAAGGATGATTTACTCCCTCTGCTTTGAGCTGCATTTGCTCCTGCTTTTGTTCACTCTCTTTGGCCTGCTGGCGCTGTAATTGTGCAAGTTGTGCCTGTAGCATTTTGATCTGCGTCTGAATTAGCTCCTGCTGCTTTTGCTTCTCTTCTGTGCTGCCACTGCCATTCGCCACATCTTTTAGCTTCTGCGTCAGTTGCGTGATTTTTTGCGCAATCTGCGCAATTTGTGCCGAGGTGCTATCACCGGAGGCGGCTTTAGCTCTGGGGTTACCGCTTTGTCCGGAGGGGGTTGAGACGTTGATGGTTGTCATCATGCGTTCCTTTAGCCAGTAAAACGATCATATCGGCAAAGGTACGCAGACCTTCAGCCTGACCTGCCATTTCTGGCAGTGATATGCTTTTTTATCCACGGTTTTAAATCGCGCTTTCAATATCGACTGGCTATCGATCATCAGGGAAAACAGTATTGGTAATCGATTGCGTACTCTCGCTATAACCTCTTTTGGCCCTGTTTATCTGATTAGCCCATTTGAAGGACATCTTATGACCGAAACCCCTTTTTCCCAGAACCCGTGGACCAGCGCGGATATTATTCGTCGCCACAAACCAGATTTCACGCCACGCGTGGCCTTTATCCTGGGCTCTGGCCTGGGGGCGCTGGCAGAGCAAATTGAAAACGCTGTGGCGATCTCCTATGAAAAACTGCCCGGATTCCCGGTGAGTACCGTTCACGGACATGCGGGGGAACTCGTATTGGGCGACCTGGCCGGGGTGCCTGTCGCCTGTATGAAAGGACGGGGGCATTTTTACGAAGGACGCGGTATGACCATCATGACCGACGCAGTCCGCACGATGAAACTGTTGGGCTGTGAACTGTTGTTTTGTACCAACGCGGCAGGGTCGCTGCGTCCGGAAGTAGGGCCGGGGAGCCTGGTGGCGCTGAGCGATCATATCAACACGATGCCGGGTACGCCGATGGTTGGCCCTAACGACGACCGTTTTGGTGAACGTTTCTTCTCGCTGGCGAATGCCTACGATACCGATTATCGCGCGATTTTACAGACTGTTGCCTCCGAGGAGGGCTTTCCCCTCAGCGAAGGCGTGTTTGTGTCCTATCCCGGGCCAAACTTTGAAACTGCCGCCGAGATCCGCATGATGCAGATTATCGGGGGGGATGTAGTGGGAATGTCGGTGGTGCCTGAAGTGATCTCGGCGCGTCATTGTGGGCTGAAAGTGGTTGCCGTCTCCGCGATCACAAACCTGGCGGAGGGGCTGGGGGATGTAAAACTCTCCCATGCGCAAACCCTGGCAGCCGCTGAGCTTTCCCGACAGAACTTTATCAACCTGATTTGCGGGTTCCTGCGCAAGCTGGCCTGAAGCACATAATAATAATCACCCCGCTTCCCGGCGGGGGTTGTACCCTACGGCAAGGAACAGAAAAATGAGTATGGCGTCCCGATTAAAGATCATGTCGTTTATGCAATATTTTATCTGGGGAAGCTGGCTGGTCACCCTGGGTTCATACATGATCAATACGCTCGGTTTTACCGGTGCGAACGTAGGTATGGTGTACAGTTCTAAAGGGCTGGCGGCGATCGTTATGCCGGGCATTATGGGGATTATCGCCGACAAGTGGTTACGCGCGGAACGGGCCTACATGCTATGTCATCTGATTTGTGCAGGCGTATTGCTTTATGCGACAACGGTGACTGACCCGAATACCATGTTCTGGGTGATGTTGATCAATGCGATGGCCTATATGCCAACCATTTCCCTCTCAAACAGTGTTTCATATGCTTGCCTGGCACAGTCCGGTCAGGATCCGGCGACGGCATTTCCCCCCATTCGCGTGTTTGGCACAATCGGTTTTATCGTCGCCATGTGGACGGTCAGTCTGATGGGCCTGGAGTTGAGCAGCGCACAGCTCTACATTGCCTCTGGCGCGTCACTGCTGCTGGCGGTGTATGCGTTCACGCTGCCTAAGATTCCGGTGGCTGAGAAGAAAACAACGGCCTCGCTTGCCAGCAAGCTGGGGCTGGATGCTTTTGTGCTGTTTAAAAATCCGCGCATGGCGATTTTCTTTCTGTTTGCCATGATGCTGGGCGCGGTGTTGCAGATCACCAACGTTTTCGGTAATCCTTTCCTGCATGATTTTGCCCGTAATCCGGCATTCGCCGACAGCTTTGTGGTGAAATATCCTTCGATTTTGCTATCCGTTTCGCAGATGGCGGAAGTGGGCTTTATTCTGACGATTCCCTTCTTTCTTAAACGCTTTGGTATCAAAACGGTCATGTTGATGAGCATGTTGGCATGGACGTTGCGCTTTGGCTTCTTTGCGTTCGGCGACCCGTCGCCAGCAGGATTTGTCCTGCTGCTGATGTCGATGATCGTGTATGGCTGTGCTTTCGACTTCTTTAACATTTCAGGTTCGGTATTTGTTGAGCAGGAAGTGGACGCAAGAATTCGTGCCAGCGCCCAGGGGTTGTTTATGACGATGGTCAATGGTGTCGGAGCGTGGGTAGGGTCGATTCTCAGTGGTATGGCGGTTGATTACTTCTCTGTGGATGGCGTAAAAGACTGGCAAACGATCTGGCTGGTTTTTGCGGCATATGCGTTCGCGCTGGCGGTGATTTTCGCGCTCTGTTTTAAATATAAACATGAGCCTGAAAGACGAGTACAGAAGTCACTGGCCCATTAGATCGCATCAGCGGCGGACAGGGCATGTCCGCCGTTTCCCGTTTTGCAATGCAATGTGGTAGTTTGGCGCATTATCTTGCTGCTGGAGCGGACTACACATGGAACGCACGCACCGTATCGATCTGAAGCTACTGCGTTATTTTCTGGCTGTCGCGGAAGAATTGCATTTTGGACGCGCTGCTGTCCGCCTGAATATGTCGCAACCCCCACTGAGTCTTCATATCAAAGAGCTTGAACAGGAGCTCGGTACGCTGCTGTTTATCCGTCATTCCCGCAGTGTGGCATTGACGCATGCGGGGAAAATCCTGATGGAGGAGTCACGGCGTCTGCTCTCCAGTGCGAATCAGGTACTGGCGAGAGTAGAGCAGATTGGCCGTGGTGAGGCAGGCAGAATTGAACTGGGCGTGATTGGGACCGCAATGTGGGGGAAGATGCGCCCGGTGATGCGACATTTCATCAAAGAAAACCCTAACGTGGAGGTCTTGTTTCGCGAAAATATGCCCGCGATGCAGATGGCAATGCTGGAAAGGCGTGAACTGGATGCCGGTATCTGGCGAATGGCGATTGAACCTGCGCCAGGGTTTTCCAGTTTACGCTTGCATGAGTCCTCTTTTCTGGTGGCGATGCCGGAAGAACACCTGCTGACTTCCCATGAAGCGGTGCCGCTTGAGGCATTACGCAATGAATACTTTGTCACGATGCCATCCATTCATACCGACTGGGCTTTTTTGCAGCGGGTCTGCCAGAGTGCCGGATTTTCGCCGATGATTATCCGTGAAGTTATGGAGCCGCAAACGGTGCTGGCGATGGTCAGCATGGGCATTGGCATTACCTTGATTGCGGATAGTTATGCGCAGATGAACTGGCCTGGTGTGGTATTCCGTCCGTTAGAAGAACGGATCCCGGCTGATTTATACATGGTGTATGACCGACAGCAGGCGACACCCGCGCTTGAGAGGTTGATTTCGTCATTAACCGCGTGACATGAGATGAATTGCCGGATGGCGACTCACGTATAATCCGGCCTGCAAGAAGACGTAGGCCTGATAAGCAACGCGCCATCAGGCAAGCAGGTTCGAATCGTTAATTTCTGCGCATAGCAAAAAGGCGCCGCCAGCGCCCTCTTTTACATTGGTGGGTCGTGCAGAATTCTACTTCAGACTCTAACCTTTTGAAAAAAAACATATAACATAATCAACCATCACTGCGGGCCCAACTATAGGCCCATTTTGGAAAGCTGCAAGCAGGAATTGATTTTGGTGATTTAAGTGCGCAATTTTCAAACAACGTCAGAGCTATGAGGATTAGTGAACCGCCCTGCGGTTCCTGGAAAGTTTTTAGTTCCGGAACTGCCTGCCCGGGGTCTAGGCCGAGGTCAGTGCATACTCAGCATACTGACGCTGCGTTTCCTGGTGCAGGAGTAGATTTTCCACTCACAATTATCATTGCAAATCAACGGCCATCGCTTTACCGTTAGAGTAAGTGAAAAGCACTGTTCCAACATAAGTACCTTCACCTGGTTTCTTAATCACCTCTAAATAGCTGCGCGGAATAGTAGATCACTTTGAGTGAACTCAGTCCGGATTGTGCGAGTCTTTTCAATCGCCAAACTAACCAAAACCATCAACCGGACTGAGCGGTGTCGATCATAGCACCTATTCCCCGTGGCGAAAGACGCCTGATGCAGAAACTATCCATAAAACGCGTGATAAAAATCATGCCCGCAGGCTGACTGCCATGCTGATGCTGCACCGGGGTGACCGCGTCAGCGACGTTGCCAGAACGCTCTGCTGTGCCCGTTCCTCCATCGGATGCTGGATTAACGGGTTCACGCTGTCGGGTGTTGCAGTACTCAAATTATTACCTGCCGGACGAACCCGTCGCTGGCCTTTTGAGCATATCTGCACGTTACTACGTGAGCTGGTAAAACATGCTTCCGGTGATTTTGGCTACCAGCGTTCACGCTGGAGTACAGAACTTCGGGCAATAAAAATCAATGAGATAACCGGCTGCCAGTTACATGCCGGAACCGTTCGCCGCTGGTTGCCGTCTGCGGGGCTTGTGTGGCGAAGGGGCGCGCCAACTCTGTGCATCCGTGATCCGCATAAGGATGAAAAGATGGCGGCAATCCACAAAGCACTGGACGAATGCAGCGCAGAGTATCCGGTATTTTATGAAGATGAGGTGGATATCCATCTTAATCCTGAAATCGGTGCGGACTGGCAGCTACGCGGGCAGCAAAAACGTGTGGTGACGCCGGGACAGAACGAAAGATACTATCTGGCCGGAGCACTGCGGAACGGGCAAAGTCAGCTACGTGGGCGGCAACAGCAATAGTTCGACGCTGTTCATCAGCCTGCTGAAAAATCTTAAAGCCACATATCGCCGGGCAAAAACTATCACGCTCATCGTGGATAACGACATTATCCATAAAAGCCATGAAACACAGCGCTGGCTGAAAGCGAATCCAAAATTCAGGGGCATTTATCAGCCGGTTTACTCACCGTGGGTGAACCACGTTGAGCGGTTATGGCAGGCACTTCATGACACAATAACCCGTAATCATCAGTGCCGTTCAATGTGGCAGTTGCTGAAAAAGGTTCGTTATTTTATGGAAACTACCAGCCCATTCCCGGAAGGACAACATGGGCAGGCAAAAGTGTATCGGTATTAGGCGCAGCTATTTAGAGCGTGACAGGCTTTGATGCCGCTCGCTGTGATCTGGTACGCTACACCCTCCGTCAAGACACGAACCACGCCCACGATTTCTGCTTGGTTCTGTCTTACTGTGATTTACATTTATTTTTAGAGTTATGTACATTTTTAATAAGCAATGATTCATTCAGATACTGTCCCCAATATATATTTAACGCCTTTTCAGTATTTTGATCATTATATTCATTACATAAATATTGAAATGTAAAAGATATAATAGCCTTTTTATTACAACTAAAGCAATCAAGATTTTTTACTATCCAAGTAGTGCTGGGGATACCATTTTTAACAGGAGGAGTGAGCATATTTAAAATAGTATCCACTAAAGCATCAGCTTCGTAATAACTTTCAATAAAAAGTTTTAAATAGGCTGCAATATAATATGAAAATGCTGGTTTAGTGAGACAAATGACAGCATCTTCAGAATGGTAAAGATCACTAGCCATTAATTCAATCCAACTCTTTCCAGAAAAAAGCTTTATAGCGTCATGGCAATATGCAATGTTGTCTTCATCAACGACCCCATTTTTCAAATAATCTGGATATTCAGAAAACGTTTTCTGAATATAATCTATGATCTCGTCTTTTCCCATTTATAAACATCCTTTTATTACAGCCAATGTAGTACATGACATCATAGTTCCCCTGACCGTTTCTCTTTCAAGCTGATGCCGCAAATCACCTCCATTAAAACATTGATTCATAATGTTATTCCTTGTTGATACACAAGCAAGACCATTCACACCTTTCTGAAGTATAATTTCACAACTATCGGTTGGGTAACACTTTCTTTTTTGGTTGCAAATAGCTTCTTTTTGATTTTTCAGATGCTCATAATAATCATTAGAACAATTACCTGGAGGTGGTGGATTATTAATGGCATCTCCAAAGTTTTTCCACCATTTTGTCAATGTTTTTGCTGCACTTGCATCTGCTTCCTGCTGTACAGGACTTTTTGGCAATGGAATTGGGAAGGGGAACGGACCAGGAAGAACCGCTTCTAACCCCAGAGGGTCAGTATTTGTGACAGGATTTAACGGATAAAGATAAGGGTTCCATCCCCCAACCAGCCCAATCGGATCCTGTGTGATATATCGCCCCTGCTCTGGATCATAATACCGGTGCCGGTTATAGTGCAGCCCCGACTCCTCATCATACCACTGTCCCGGTAACCTCAGCGGCTGTTCAATATTATGCGGGTTGTCTTCGAAAAGCACATTTCCCCACGGGTCCACTTCGGCTTTCCACTCTGTCTGCCCCTCCTGGTTGATGAGGGCAACGGGCATTCCCCGGTGGTCACACTGGTAAAGGTGAACGTTACGGATATTCACCACCGGCAGCGGGTCAAGCTGCGCCGCCATCAGGTTTGCGGGAATGTTCGCAAATTCCAGCCAGCCGCGGCTTCTCTCCGACAGCTTTCCTGTCCGCAGCTCTTCCTCCAGACGCTCCATGTCCGCATACTCCTGGGCCGTAAACGGTA
>NZ_JBALIF010000010.1:0-150581 GCF_037053465.1 Citrobacter amalonaticus | reverse complement strand
TAAACTTCGTAATGAATTACGTGTTCACTCTTCGAGACTTGGTATTCATTTTTCGTCTTGCGACGTTAAGAATTCCTGTCACTTTGAGTGCCCACACAGATTGTCTGATAAATTGTTAAAGAGCAGTGCCGCTTCGCTTTTTCTCAGCGGCGCGGGGTGTGCATAATACGCTTTCCCGCTTCAGAGTCAAGCATTTATTTTGCTTTTCCCTGCCGGAATTCATCGCTGAACCCCGCTGACCCGGCGGCTTGCGTGCCGTTGTTCCGTGTCAGTGGTGGCGCATTATAGGGAGTTATTCCGGACTGACAAGGGGAATTTAAAAATTATTTATCAACCGCGCAATATTTACCCAAAATGGATTTAAACCGCCAGTTTTTCGAGCGATTCGAAGCCATAGCGCTGCAAAACGGGCAATAATTGCTCTGTTTCCGGCGTCAACGCCATGCAATAAGCAATATTCGCATCCGTTGATTTCGCATCTGGCGCTTCATGCTCAAGTAGCCAGGCCGTTCGACGCGCAATCGCGGCCCCGGAATCCACTAACCGTGTGCCTTCTGGCAGGACTTGCAACAGTTCATCCTGTAATAGCGGGAAATGAGTGCAGCCAAGCACCACAGTATCAGGAGGTTCCGGCATCCGCAGCCACGGACGCAGGATCCGTTGCAACTCCTCCAGCGGCACGGGTTCACCATGCAGCTTCGCTTCCGCCAGTTCCACCAGCTCTGCGGAGCCCAGCATGGCGATTTGGCACTCATTGGCAAAGCGGGCGATAAGTTCATGCGTATAAGGACGCTTCACCGTCCCGCGTGTCGCCAGGAGACCGACCACACCATTTGCCGTTAAACGTGCGGCCGGTTTGATGGCTGGAACGACACCCACGACAGGAAAAGCGAATTTCTCGCGAAGTGCAGGAAGAGAGACGGTGCTGGCCGTATTACAGGCGATAACCGCCAGAGCCAGGGGGTAACGCTGTTGTACTGCTGTCACAATCTCAACAACGCGTTCAACGATAAACGCCTCACTCTTCTCCCCGTAAGGAAATGCGACGTTATCAAAAGCGTATATATAGTGGAGATCCGGCAGGAGTTGTCGAATCTCATCATAGACCGACAGCCCACCGACACCGGAATCAAATACCAGTACGGTGGGTCGTGGATCAGAAGGTGTAGCTGCCAGACAAGGTGTATTCCCGTCCTGCAGTTTGGTAGCCATAAACTGTCTCGTAATCTTTATCGAACAGGTTAGCTATTTTACCACGAACTGTGAGGTGTGAGGTGACCGGATATGAAAGTCCGATATCCCACACGCTCAACCCTCCCATTTTTACCTTACGCGAATTGTCATAGTCGTAATCGTAACGCTCGCCAATATACTGATAGGTCACATCCCAGCCCAGATCGTAGACCTGTCCGCTCAGCTCATACTTCACCTGTTGTTTAGCGCGGCGATAAAGCTGCTGATCGGTTTCATCATCACGTGGATCAACATACTGCAACGTCAGGCGATGATCGACCGGCCCGGTTGTCAGGTTCCCCGTCCATTCCAGACCTTTGATGGTCGCGGATTTGACGTTGAAGTAGGTATTGTTGTTGTAGTCGATCAGGTTCTGAATTTTGTAGCGGTAGGTCGACAAGCGCCAGTCAACCGGCCCTGTGAGTCCTTCTAACCCGGCTTCCCACTGCTTCGACTCTTCTGGCTTCAGGTTTGGATTAGAGGCGATACCAAATCGCTCTGCGCCAAACTGCTGACCCAATGACGGCGCCAGGAAGCCTGTGCCATAGGAGAGTGTCACTTTATAGTCCTCAACAAACTGCCATCCCGCCGCGGTTTGCCAGGTACCATGCCAGCCAAACTGATCATCATGATCTTCACGACCAGACGCCTCCAGCGTTACGCTGTCAATCTGCTGTTGACCGGTCAGATAGAGCCCGGTGTTATCACGCTTGTAGTTGTCTTTCCCATACTCGCCAAAGGACATCAGCTTTTCTTGTTTCCAGTCAGCACCAGCACTGATCGCGCCATGCCCCACAACAACATTGTTGCCCCACTGGATATAGCGCTGTTCCATGTCATCAAGGCTGTAGCCTGTCGCGTAACGCCCGTTCAGGCTGCTGTAGTTATAGTCCTTAATGCGCTGGTAATTGGCGACCAGTTGCGAAGAATAGACACCCGAATTGAAGCGTAACCCGGTATCCCACGACTGCGTGTAATTCTGATGCTCGTCGTTTCCGCCGTCATAGCCCCAGTTACCCTGGTCATAATCAGCGTTACTCGCATAGCCATAGCCACGGAAGTAGCCATCAAATTGATCGTTGAATTTATGTTCTACGCCACCCCAGAACAGCTTATTGCGATAACCATCGCGGTCGCTATCACCGCTGTAGCTGGAGCGCGGCTGAACATCGAAGCCTTTGGTGGTCTGATAAGCCCCGGCCGCGGTTACCACGGTATCGCCAAAGCGCTGGCGCCAGGTACCGTCATATTGCTGATAGCCTTTCGAACCAACGCCCGCATTGATCTGTGAACGCTCCTCATCCGCCATAGTGATGATATTGACGACGCCGCCAATCGCGCCGGAACCATAAATCGCCGAACGCGGACCACGGATATATTCGATGCGTTGCACCAGCGAGACCGGGATCTGGTCGATATCAGAGTCATTTGAAATACCCGGACGAGCGACCGGAATACCGTCAACTAACACCAGCACGTGTTTTGCTTCGGTTCCCCGGACAAAAAGAGAAGAACTCTGCCCCATCCCACCGTTTTGTGCGACATCGACGCCAGGCAGACGACGCATCACATCCAGAACGGTACGGGATTGCCAGCGCTCAATATCTTCACGGGTGACAATATCCGTCGGAGCCAGAACAGTGTTAACAGGTTGTTGAAAACGATTTGCAGTGACGACAAGCGTGTCAGAGGTGGCATCCTGTGCCCAACCAGAAAAAGCCGTGACGGAAAGCGCCGTCAACAGCGAAGTTTTTTTAATCATTGTAAAGCATCCATAATATATGAAGGATGCCGCAGGCCCCACCGATAGTACGCGATGATGGAAACCAGTTGCGACGTCAGCCGGCAGGTCTTCGGGCTTGGAAGGTTATCCTTTTCAGGGATAGCAGAAATGAAGACTTCCCACCCGAAGGCAGTGTCTGCTTACGCTCTCATTTCACCTTTCCTTACCGCTGCGCGTCAGCTCCAGATTCACACTGGATTCCCTTTTAACTCACAGGACCGGCACACAAATGCTACCGTCTGCTACAACTTACTGTCCAGACAGTTTGTTAAATATGAGAAATCATCAATGACTGGACATCTGTTGAGCAATCCCTACAATCCCCGCGTACTTTTACTATTCAGGATGCATCATGACCCCCGAACACCTTCCGACAGAACAGTATGACGCGCAGCTCGCCGAAAAAGTGGGGCGCTTGCAGAGTATGATGGCGCCCTTTTCTGGCCTGGTTCCGGAAGTGTTTCGCTCACCGGTCAGTCACTACCGTATGCGTGCGGAGTTTCGCATCTGGCACGACGGCGATGATCTGTACCACATCATGTTTGATCAGCAGACCAAAAGCCGGATCCGCGTCGATAGCTTCCCGGCGGCAAGTGAACTGATTAACCAACTGATGACGGCGATGATCGCCGGCGTACGCGACAATCACATACTGCGCCACAAGCTGTTCCAGATTGATTACCTCACTACGATGAGTAATCAGGCGGTGGTTTCCCTGCTGTATCATAAAAAGCTGGATGAGGAGTGGCGTGAAGCGGCCGAAACGCTTCGCAACGCGCTGCGCGCACAAAGCCTGAACGTCCATCTGATCGGCCGCGCGACGAAAACCAAAATCACGCTGGATCAGGATTACATCGATGAACGGTTGCCGGTTGCAGGCAAAGAGATGATCTACCGTCAGGTCGAGAATAGCTTTACGCAGCCCAATGCAGCAATGAACATTCAGATGCTGGAATGGGCGCTGGATGCCACTAAAGGGTCGCAAGGCGATCTGCTTGAGCTGTACTGCGGAAACGGTAATTTTTCGTTAGCGCTGGCGCGTAACTTTGACCGCGTCCTGGCGACTGAAATTGCCAAACCGTCCGTTGCCGCAGCGCAGTACAATATTGCGGCGAACCAGATTGATAATGTGCAGATTATCCGCATGGCGGCTGAAGAGTTCACTCAGGCAATGAACGGGGTACGCGAGTTTAACCGCTTGCAGGGGATTGATCTAAAAAGCTATCAGTGCGAAACCATTTTTGTCGACCCGCCACGCAGCGGCCTGGACAGTGAAACGGAGAAGATGGTGCAGGCGTATCCGCGCATTCTGTACATCTCCTGCAATCCGGAGACACTGTGTAAGAATCTGGAAACACTGAGCCAGACGCACAATGTGTCACGTCTGGCGCTGTTTGATCAGTTCCCGTATACGCACCACATGGAGTGCGGGGTGTTGTTGACGGCAAAATGATACGTTGTAGGCCTGATAAGCGCAGCGCCATCAGGCAATACCGCGCCGGATAGCGGCATAAATGCCTTATCCGGCCTGGACACCGACAGTTTTTATTCCGACACTTCCTGCTTGCGGTTACGCATTTTTACACCGATCCAGAAGACCAGAACAACCGACAGCACCGCCGGGAAGAAGTTGGAACCGATGTCCGGATACTCCGCACGCACCACAGTGCTGTAGAGCAGCACACCGAGAATAAAGCAGGCGGCGGCCAGACCCGGTAACCCCACAGGCATGGTGCGATTCTGGTAGCGTTGATGCAGACAATAGACTGTCAGCACCAGCGAGATAATCGGGAATACAGAGAACGGCACGATGGAACTAAACAGCGCCGCGAATGTACCATTGATCGACAAGCCAGCGACCAGCGCCAGCAACAGCGTACCTTTATCCTGAACTGACTGTTTCATTGCTCTTCCTTCACATGTCCCGGAATGAGGGACATCTTCTCTTGTTCACGGCGATACCAGTAATAAGCCCCTTTCGCAATCATGCGCAGTTGCAGTACCAGTCGCTCTTCTAACTGTCGGCGTTGTTCCGCGCCCACATCCAACGCCTCGGCGCCAGCACTGAAAACAATCGTCACCATCGCTTCGGCTTGTGCTTCAGTAAACGCACGAGGCATATGATTTTCGAGTTCCAGATAGTCCGCAAGTTCCGCAATAAAGTGCTGAATTTCTCGCGCAACGGCGGCACGAAACGCGGCAGAGGTTCCCGAACGTTCACGCAATAATAAACGGAAGGCGTTAGGGTTGTTACCGATGAACTCCATAAATGTAGAGACCGAGGTACGGATCACACTCCCGCCCTTGGCAATACGTTGCCGCGCCTGTCGCATCAGTTGGCGCAGCATTAAGCCGCTTTCATCCACCATGGTCAGGCCGAGTTCATCAACATCACGGAAATGACGATAAAAGGAGGTTGGCGCAATGCCCGCTTCACGTGCGACTTCACGCAAACTGAGGCTGGCGAAGCTACGCTCCGCGCTCAGTTGACTAAATGCGGCTTCTACCAACGAACGCCGGGTTTTTTCTTTTTGCTGCGCTCTAACGCCCATCACGATATCTGAATCCTTCCGTATGCCCTGGCTGGCACTATACCAGAGTTCAAAGTTAATCTGTTTGTTCAGCGTTGTGAATGCTTGTTTACGCGCAGTTTGTGCTTCGGCTTCGCAAAAAAGCACAACGATAATTGGGTTATCCCGGCAATGATGTTACTATTCTGTTGCTTTTATGTATAAGAACAGGTAAGCCTTACCATGCCACATTCCTACGATTACGATGCCATAGTAATAGGTTCCGGCCCCGGCGGCGAAGGCGCTGCGATGGGTCTGGTTAAGCAAGGAGCGCACGTTGCCGTTATCGAGCGTTATCATAACGTTGGCGGCGGTTGTACCCACTGGGGCACCATCCCATCGAAAGCGCTCCGCCACGCAGTCAGTCGTATTATCGAATTTAATCAGAATCCTCTGTACAGCGATCACTCCCGTCTGCTTCGATCCTCTTTCGCCGATATTCTCAACCATGCCGACAACGTGATTAATCAGCAAACACGGATGCGACAAGGTTTTTATGAGCGTAATCACTGTGAAATCCTGCAGGGTAACGCTCATTTTGTTGACGAACATACCCTGGCGCTGGAATGTCATGACGGTACGGTTGAAACCCTGACGGCAGAAAAGTTTGTCATTGCCTGCGGATCACGTCCTTATCATCCAACAGACGTGGATTTCTCGCATCCGCGCATTTACGACAGCGATTCCATTCTCAGCCTGCACCATGAACCTCGCCACGTTATCATTTATGGCGCGGGGGTGATTGGCTGTGAATATGCGTCGATCTTCCGCGGAATGGACGTCAAAGTTGACCTCATTAACACCCGAGATCGTCTGCTGGCCTTCCTCGATCAAGAGATGTCCGACTCCCTCTCTTACCACTTCTGGAACAGCGGCGTCGTCATTCGCCACAATGAAGAGTATGAAAAGATTGAAGGGTGTGACGACGGCGTGATCATGCACCTGAAATCAGGTAAGAAGCTGAAAGCCGACTGCCTGCTGTATGCCAACGGTCGTACCGGGAACACGGACTCACTGGCGTTGCAAAACATCGGACTGGAAACTGACAGCCGTGGACAGCTCAAAGTCAACAGCATGTACCAGACCGCCCTGCCGCACATCTACGCCGTAGGGGATGTGATTGGCTACCCAAGCCTCGCCTCAGCCGCTTACGACCAGGGGCGCATAGCGGCCCAGGCGTTAGTGAAAGGTGAAGCGACCGCGCACCTGATTGAAGATATTCCCACCGGGATTTACACCATTCCGGAGATCAGTTCCGTCGGCAAAACTGAACAGCAACTGACCGCAATGAAAGTGCCTTACGAGGTGGGTCGCGCCCAGTTTAAACATCTGGCGCGGGCGCAAATCGTCGGCATGAATGTGGGTACCCTGAAGATTTTATTCCATCGGGATACGAAAGAGATTCTGGGGATCCACTGCTTTGGCGAGCGCGCAGCCGAGATTATTCATATCGGTCAGGCGATTATGGAGCAAAAAGGTGGTGGTAACACAATCGAGTACTTCGTTAACACCACCTTTAACTACCCGACCATGGCAGAAGCCTATCGGGTTGCCGCGTTAAATGGCTTAAACCGCCTTTTTTAACGCGTTGTCGAAATGGCCATCCATCGCACCACGGATGGCCTCTGCCAGTTGCTCATAGCGACTGCGCAGCGGTGATCCCGGACGATAAACCAGCCCTACCGTACGGCGTGGTTCCGGTTTAATGCAAGGCAGATACACGACACCATCACGCTTACGTTCCTGCGGAACGGCCAGCGCTGGCAGCAAGGTAATACCGCTTCCCGCCGCAACCATATTGCGCAACGTTTCCAGACTGGTCGCCCGGAAGTGGGTGTCTTCGTCAGCACCGGCTTCAAAGCAGAAGCCCAGCGCCTGATCGCGCAGACAGTGACCGTCTTCCAGCATCAGCAGTTTTTCACCCGCCAGATCCGACATCGGTACGCATTCACGATTCGCCCACGGGTGATCGTCGTAGATCGCCAGTAGCATAGGCTCATCGTACAGCGGCACTTCGATAAAGGGCTCGCTCTCTTTCACCAGCGCCAGAATCACGCAATCGAGCTTGCCGCTGTCCAGTTGCGCCAACAACTGATGGGTCTGCGCTTCATGCAGATACATTTCCAGCTTCGGGAACGTCTGGTGCAGCATCGGAATAATATGCGGCAGCAGATAAGGGCCAACGGTGGGAATCAAACCAATGTGCAACGGGCCTGACATGGTCTCACCTTGCTGGCTTGCCATCTCCTTGAGCACTTTGACCTCACGCAGTACGGTGCGAGCCTGATCCACCAGCAGTAAACCTGCCTGGGTGAACAGAACCTTACGACTCGTCCGCTCCAGTAGCATGACGCCCAGCTCATCTTCCAGCTTGCGGATCTGCCCGCTCAGCGTCGGCTGACTGACATGGCAGGAGTCCGCCGCGCGCCGGAAGTGGCGGTGTTCGGCTAATGCTACCAGGTATTCAAGATCACGAATATTCATTATTCATCCTCCATCGCCACGATAGTTCATGGCGATAGGTAGCATAGCAATGAACGATTATCCCTATCAAGCTTTCTGATTAATAATACATCACAGAAACGGAGCGGTATCGTTTAACCCTTGAAACCACTGCCCGTTCAGAGAGTTTCTCTCAAACCCAAATAACTAAAGCCAACGTGAACTTTTGCGGACCCCATGGTCCGCTTTTTTTTACGTAAAAAAGCCCGGCTTAACGCCAGGCGAGGGTAACTCTGTTACGCGCTGTTAATCGCAACCCACAGAACTCAGGGCATCTGCGACACGCCTGAACCGCTCAAACCGTCTGCGCAGCAATTGATGTTTCTCTGCATCCGGTACCAGACGAATCACCGGCGTCTGGGTCGCGTTAATCGCCTGTTCGAAACCGGGATAATCCCCTGCACCTACGGCCGCACACATCGCCGCTGCCCGGCATCCAGACTGCGCCACATCCACGATCTCAAGCGGAAGATTACTGGCATCACAAAACATCTGCATCCAGATGCGTGAATGCGTAGGGCCGCCGGTAAAACGAAGGGTTTGGATGCCTTCACTGAGCTGCAACAATTTGTCCTGATGCAGCAAATGGGAAAACACAATCCCCTGATAGATGGCGAAAACCATGTCCTCCGCGTTGTGATGCCCCCTCACCCCAAAGAACCCACCACTCAATGAATCACAATAATTCGAGCCATACAGCCAGGGGAAAAACAGAATGCTGTCAGGTTTCTCATACCCACGCGCCACCCATTGATTGAGGGTGTCATGATCATCCTTTAAGTCCGGGAAAAAATGCTGAATAAACCACGTCAGGTTACTGGCGGAGGTGGGGCTACCTTCATGAGCAAAATAGCGCCCCGGAATACTGAATTTACCCCATACATACGGATAATCCGCCGGAATAATGCGCTCAAAAACGCGGGTGGCAATCGACCAGGTTCCGGCGACAGCGCTTAATTGAGAGCTGTCATAGACGCCGGACGTGATGGCTGCGCCGACGACATCAAACAGCCCACCAAAGACGGGCGTTCCTGCTTTCAATCCACATAATGCCGCAGCTTCAGGCGTGAGCGTCCCCGCCTGCTCTGCCGAGCCAATCACCTTCGGCATGCATTCGATCATCTCCTCTATGCCGAACAGGGTAAACAGCGTTGGGTCGAAAGCATTACGCTGCAAATTAAATAACTGACTGCCCGAAATATTGGTCTCTTCGCAGGTAAACGTCGACGTCAGACGAAAACGAATATAGTCGTGAGCCATCAACACATAGCCCGTTCGCGCATAGTTTTCCGGTTCATGCTGTTTCAGCCACCTCAGCAGGGCCGCAGGATGTGAAGGCCACAACTGCTGAAAACTGTGTGGATAGGCCAGACAATCGATCTCCTGCGCTTTCCAGTCTGCGACCAAAGACTGCGCCCGCGAATCCGAAGAAACAATCCCGTTGCGTACCGGCCTTCCTGACTTATCCACCAGGTAAAGGCCTTTGCCGTGTGAGGAAAAACCAATCCCACGAATCTGTTCCGCCGACAGATGACTTTCAGCCAGCGCACGCCGGATCACCTCACAGGTAGCCCGCCAGAGATCTTCCATATCGCGTTCGCAAAAACCCGGCTGTGGGCTGAGGAGTGGTAAGGTCTGTGCTGCCACCGCGATTTCCTGGCCCTCGGCGGTATAGATACCCGCCTTGGTAACGGTGCCGCCCAAATCAATGCCCATAAAGTAATGGTTCATTGTCTTCTCCCAGGCCAGCGACAAGCGACCGATCGTCATACCATCCCGCCGCCTGCATCTTACTTTCTATCCACTGGCGCGCATGGATAATTTCCAGTAGCGGTTCGGTGGATTTTTCTGTCCACATCTCAATCAGGAATGTGCCGCGATAGTTCAGGCGACGTAAAATTTTGAACAACTTCACAAAGTCCACACAGCCCTCACCAAAGGGAACATCACGAAATTGCCCAGGGGACTCAGAGGTCACCGCAAAGGTATCTTTAAGATGGATGGCTGCAATCCGGTCGATACCTTTTGCCAGTTCGCTCTCCAGCTCATTGCCCCATGCAGTGAGATTGCCGACGTCCGGATAAACGGTAAACCACGGAGAATTGATTTTCGCATCCAGCACTTTCCATTTACTGATGGAGTTAATGAAAGGCGTATCCATAATTTCCACCGCACACATCACTTGCGCAGCCGCAGCCTGCTCCGCCACCCAGCCCATCGCCTCTTCAAATGAGGCGATGGTGTTGTCATTTTGCGGTTCATAGTAAACGTCATACCCGGCAAGCTGGATGGTGCGAATCCCCAAATCCTGCGCCAGTCGTAGCGCTTTTTGCATGATCACTCGCGCCTGCTGGCGAATATCGCTGTCGTGGCTGCCGAACGGAAATCGACGGTGCGCAGATAAACACAGCGTCGGAATACGTACGCCGGTTTTTTGAATCGCACTAATGACCTCCATGCGTTCGGCAAGCGACCAGTCCAGACGAGCCAGTCGCTCCTCACTTTCATCCACCGACATCTCAACAAAATCGAAACCGCATGATTTCGCCAGAGCCAGTTTTTCTACCCAACTGGTGTTCCTGGGGAGCGCCTTTTCATAAATACCTAATGGATGGCTACGCATTATCTTCCCTCGCGAGTGGCCAGTTGTTGTTGAAATGCTTTCCGGCTGTTATTCATGGCACGCCGCGCCTGCCATTTCTGTTTAAAGAATTTGAATGCCAGGGCGGCGATCAGCGTCATTCCCCAAACGGCCAGATTGAAATGTAGACTCAGCCCGGACAGGCTTAATCCTGTGGCGATCACCTGGAGTACCAACAGCGCGCAAAAGACATGAGCGACTTTTCCAACCCCACCGAACGGGTCAGTACCGCCCAACACAATCGCCAGCACGGTAAGCAGGAGATAAGAATCGCCATAGCCCATACGTGCAGAGTTAAAGCGGGCCAGCATAATAAGTCCGGCCAGAACGCAGAGCAGACTGGAAAGGGCATAAATCGCAATCAGCACGCGGTCGGTGCGAATACCGCTAAACCAGGTCGCATTGATATTGCTTCCGCACATGTAGATCACTTTCCCCGTGCGGGTTTTTCCGAGAAACAGCGCCAGCATGATCGTCGTGACGATAAAAATCACCATAGGAACCGGGACGCCACAAATCACGTCCGATCCTATACTGCGGACAATGGGCGGCATTCCACTGAGCGCGGCGCCCTTGGTGAGATAAATACCTATGCCGCTGATGATCGTCATGCTGCCCAGCGTCACCAGGATCGGGTGAGCCCCGACCCGGGAAATAATCATCCCGGTTATGGCGCCTATGGCGACGGCAATCATCATCGCTCCCAGTAGCGCCACAAATAGCCACCCCAATTGCGAAGCGATGGACGCATCCGCAGGCACAAACTGAATGAATAACCAGGCCATAAACAGACTGGTCAGATTCGCGGTACCGATAATGGCCAGATTCAGCCCGCCACTCAGCATGGGGACAAACATCGCGAAGGTGAGCAGCCCCAGTTCCGGTAACTGGAAGGCAATGCTCAGAAACGTATTATCGGTAAAAAACCGTCCTGGCATCGCCAGACTAAACGCCACCACAGCCAAAAAACAGATCGCCAGTAGACCGGAGCTGGTGCCATCGATTGGTAAAAATGCCTGTTTTTTCATTTCAAGCCCCCTGTCAGACGAAACCAACGTCCGTTTCTTTACGCTTTTTGTAATGGGTGACGCAGATTGCCGAGACAATGACCACCCCAATGACGATATTGACGAAGTAACTGGACACACCTACCAGGTTGAGGCCATTTTTGAGAATACCGATAAGAAACACGCCCATCAGCGTACCAATCACTGAACCGCGCCCACCGGATAAGCTCGCCCCACCCAGCACCGCCGCCGCCAGAACATCCAGCTCACCACCGACTAGCGCATTGGGAACCACCTCACTCATACGGTACGCCTGTAACATTCCGCCAATCGCCGCCGCCGCGCCAAGATAGCCATAGGCGAACAGATAAATCAGTGAGACCCGGATACCGATGCGCCGCGCCGATTCAGTGCTACCGCCCACGGCATACAGTTGACGCCCGATATGCGTTTTATTCATCACTATCCAGGTGATGCCGGCCATGCCCAACATCACCGCCAGCGGCAAACCGACCTGATACGTTTCCCCTTCAAAACCAAAGCTAAAAAGGGATCGCTGCGTCACCCACCAGTCGGGTAAGTCGTAAATGCTATGGCCGTTGGTCAGCCACATCAGCATGCCGAACAGCAGTGACTGCATACTGATGGTGATAATGATGGAAACCACATTGAGGTAATAAATAAGCACTGCGTTAATCAGGCCGAATATCACCCCCAGCGCGATCGCCAGTCCAAGACACAACAAGGGGTTGGCAATCATTCCATTGAGCAGCAACGACGCCACCACGTACTGAACGACGGAAGCGACGGCGGCAAATGAAATATCAATGCCTCCGGTTACCAGAACGACAAACAAGCCGAGAGCAAAAATGCCCGTGACGGCATAGCTTTCGGTCAAATCCAGCAGATTCTGAATCGACAGGAACTCATCGCTCATCAGAGCAAAAAACGCCAGCATCAGAACAATGACCCACCCCAGCCAGCCTTCAACCGAGCGTGGAAACCGGAGCTGCAATACACTAGCCATTAATCACCTCCGCGAGCTGCTGTTCGGTATAATCAGAAGGCAGCAGTTCATTAATAATCCTTCCACGCTGCATGTGAAAAATACGATCGCAGTTGTACCAGGCTTCTGGCGCTTCATCGGTAATCAGCAACACGGAAATACCCACTCCAGAGAGCCGATGAATAAGCTGATAAATACTGTCTTTCGCACCGATATCAACACCAACGGTTGGCGCATCAAGAATCAGGACTTTCGGACGGGTTAAAATCCATTTCGCCAGCACCACTTTTTGCTGATTGCCGCCAGAAAGCGTGGACAGAGGGTTATTCGGATCGGTGACTTTAATATCCAGATCCTGAATCCACTCTTTAACAAGAGTCGCCTGACGCTTTTCATCAATGCACTGCCACGGTGTTTTTAACCGATCGAGGATTGAGAGCACCATATTGTCGCTGACCGACTGTGGCAAAACGGCGCCTAATGTCAGACGATCTTCAGAGACATAAGCAATTCCGAGCTTTGCGGCTTGCGTATTATCTTTAATCACCACTTTTTTCCCCTCCAGATAAATATCACCGCTATCCGGATGGGTAATGCCAAAAAGACTCAACGCCAGTTCCGTTCGTCCTGAGCCTAATAAACCACATAACCCCAACACTTCACCCTGATGAAGCTGGAAAGAAATATCGTCAAACTGCCCTTTCCGGCTCAATTTATTCAATTCAAGAACGACTTTTCCGCCAATACTGTTCGGCAACTTTTTCTGATGAACGATGGTTTTACCGGTCATTAGTTCAGTAATTCGCCCCGGTGACAGTGCATCTGCGGCCCAGGTGCCGATAATCTCGCCATCGCGAATCACCGTAATACGGTCGGAAATTTCTTTCACTTCATCCAGACGATGGCTGACAAAAACCACCGTAATATTTTTCTCGCGAAGATAATTCACCGTGCGTAAAAGCTGCTTAACTTCAGTGCGAGTCAGTGACGCCGTGGGTTCATCCATAATGACCAGCCGGGCTTCCGCCACCAGCGCACGGCAAATAGCCACCTGCTGGCGTTGGGCTATCGGCAAATGCTGAACCAGCGCGTCCGCATCGAGGTTAAAATTCAATTCCTGGATTATTTTCTGCGATACGGCTTTCAGATGAGATTTTTTATGCCAACGCAAATACCCTTTCAGGTTGTATTCAAAGGCAATATTTTCCGCCACCGTCAGGTTAGGAAATAAGGAGAGGTCCTGGTAAATCACCTGAATGCCTAATTCGCGCGCCTTATCAGGTGAGAGTCTGGACCAGGACTTATCATCAATAATAATTTCGCTACCGGTATCCGGGGTATAAACACCGCTCAGTGTTTTTATCAACGTGCTTTTACCACAGCCGTTTGCCCCTGCAAGACAGTGGACCTCACCTTTATTTAACGTGAGATGAATATTTTTTAATGCCTGATGGCCGCCAAAGCTTTTAGTCAGTGATTTCAATGTCACTAACGGCTCACCCGAATTTCGCTCTGCACTTTGAGGCATCGTGCTACTCCTGAACGACGAAAGGATGTCCGGGCCAATGACGGCCCGGCAGTGCAAATGGATTACAGACCTAATTTCACTAAACGTCTGGTATTTTCCAGATCGAGTTTTTCCGGGTTATCGCTCAGAATGGTGTTGTTCTGAACTTTAATTTCCCCCATATCGCCAAGTTTTACGCCATCTTTGATGGGTTCGCCGTTCATCATGGCGGTTGCGACCTGGACAAAAACTTTACCCGCTGTCATCGGATTAGAAATATAGCCGCCGTCAATGGCCCCTTTTTCCAGCAACTTAATTCCCTGACCGGGTGTGAAAGTACCAAATACGCAAATCGCATCGTTTTTCTTACGCTTATCAATTGCGCGGCCAGCGCCGATCGGACCTTGTGAACCAAACGACATAATGCCTTTGAGATCTTTATATTTAGACATCAGGTCGTTGGCAGTACGCATCGAATCATCGACTGACTCCGCCACGCCAAAGCGATCCTCCACCAGTGTCATTTTCGGGTAGTGCTCTTTTTGGTACGCAATTGCGGCATCAGCCCAGTCATTGACCAGGGGAACGGTCAGACTGCCCACAAACATGGCGTATTTGCCCTCTTCACCCATACATTTCGCCATGTCTTTCATATGGTTGGCGCCCATTGTTTGGGTGTTCAGCAATTCAAAATCCCAGTCAGCATTGGCCTGGTCTGGCGACTCATGAGTAATAACTTTGATACCCGCTTCCTGAGCGCGCTTCAGCACAGGCTCCAGAACTTTTGCATCATTTGGTACAACACCAATCACATCGACCTTTTTGGCAATTAAATCTTCAATCGCGCGGACCTGCTCCGCCGGATCCGCAGTCGTTGGCCCGACTTGCCAGGCATTAACGCCCAATGCTTTGCCTTCTTCCTTAATGCCTTGTTCCATCACGTTAAACCACGGAATGCCCCCGACTTTGACCACCACGCCCATCGTAAAAGGCTTGTTGGCTTTCTGCGGTGTGGCGGTTTGTTCCGCCCACGCCGCAGTAGACGTTAAAACAGCAGTAATCAGGCAGGGTAAGAGTAATTTTTTCATCGTAATTTCCTTAAGAAATAGCGTTATATGTCAGGAAAACCCGATAAAAATATCAGCCTGACCTTTTATTCATTTCGACTTTTCTCTGGTACTGGCTAAATAATCGGGTAGCGACCTCAATTATTCAGTAAACGATTTACACCAATCACTTATTGACTTCGACGATATTTAACTGAGGATGCAAATTACGGTAACGATCATCACGGCAACTGTCGGTGACCATAATATCAATTTCATCCAGCATACATATTTTACTAAAGGCAAACTGCTCGAATTTACTGGAGTCAACCATTAATATTTTTTGTGCTGAAACCTGGAGCATAACCTGTTTTAGTCTGGCATTGATCTCACTGCCATCACGAATACCGTTTTCCAGATTCACCCCCTGGCAGGAGAAAAAGAAACTGTTAATCTGAAAATTTCTGATAGCGTTTTCCGCAACCGGACCATGAAAATCATCATGACGTTCTGAATACTCACCGCCGACACCAATTATGCGGACTTTATCCCGGCAAGCCAGCGCCTGGATAATACGGAGCGAGTTGGTCACGACGGTGATATCAATATCCGGAATTTGTCTGGCCAGAAACCAACAGGTACTGCTGTTATCCATTAATATGCAATCACCGGGATGAATAAACTGGAGCGCAGCCTTGGTGATTTTGGCTTTGATATCCGGATTTTCTTCGGTACGCTTGCGAAATGATTCCGCACGATCCACGCTGTTTATCTGTCTGGCGTTATCTTCAAAAGCGACCGACGTAACGTCCGGCATATCCAGGGAAACCGCGCCCCCAAAGCTACGAGTCAGCTTCTTATTCTTTTCCAGCTTTGTCAGATCCCGACGAATCGTTTCCTGCGATACCTGACATAATTGCGACAGCTCCGCAACGCGCACCGCTCCAAGTTTTTGCACATGCGCACAAATCATTTTATAGCGTTCTGCCTGCAACATAATATCGACCTACAACAACCGATTTCATCATGACGCTATAATTAATCTTTTTGCTGTAAATTAAAGTGAGTCGTGTCAAGGATCGTTTTGCGAGAATAACATACCGCCAGCAGCGCGACAGAAATCATCAATCACAATGTAACAAAAAGAGAACCCGGCAAAATAAAGTGATATGCATCACATATTACCCTCTTTTTGTTTCGTGAATTCCACAACAAAACCTCATATCGGGCATTAACGGGCATACAGGCAAACACATTTTATGCCCGAATTCTTCCGAGTTAGCCCGTTTTCGTGGTTTTATCCGCCTGCAACGACCGTCCATATTTTACATCTCCTATATTCGGCGTAATTTAAATAACCATTCCTTCATCTTAGAAAAATTAATAAAAGCACAGGCCTGCGCTTTTATTAAACATTAAAATGGTAATTCAGGAGTTCAGAATGAATACGCTGAAACAAAACGTGCTTGACGCTAATTTATCCCTGCCCGTGCATCAACTGGTCACTTTCACCTGGGGAAATGTTAGCGGTATCGATCGTGAAAAAGGGCTCATGGTCATCAAACCCTCAGGGGTCGAATATAATAACATGTGCCTGGATGATATGGTCGTTATTGATATTCACAGCGGAAAAGTCGTCGAAGGGAATAAAAAGCCCTCATCTGATACAGATACTCACCTGGCGCTATATCAGGCCTTTCCTGAAATTGGCGGTATTGTTCATACCCATTCTCGCCACGCCACCATCTGGTCGCAGGCGAGGAAAGATTTGATGCCGCTGGGGACTACCCACGCAGATTATTTTTATGGTGCCATTCCTTGTACACGCCCGATGCGGGATGACGAAATCAACGGACGCTATGAATACGACACCGGCAACGTCATTATTGAAACCTTTAAACAACGGGGGATTTCTCCCCGCGATATTCCTGCGGTACTGGTCAACAGTCATGGACCTTTTGCCTGGGGAACCGATCCGGCAAATGCCGTGCATAACGCGGTAGTGCTGGAAGAAATAGCCTACATGAATTTGTTCACCCAGCAGTTACAACCCCAGCTTACCGCCATGCAGCAAACGTTACTGGATAAGCACTTTCTAAGGAAACATGGCGCAAATGCCTATTACGGCCAGTGAGATGTGGCCTGAAGGCGTAAAAAAGCCCGGCGTAACGCCAGGCTCTTAAATCCTGTTGCCGGATGGCGGCTGATGCCTTATCCGGCCTACAAACCGAATAGCCGTCAGGCGAGACGCGCTTTCGCATAGCTGATAGCTTGTGCGACCTGCTGTGGCGAAACGCCGCCTTTTGCCGCACGCTTGTCCAGACAGGACTGCAACGCGAGGATCGGATAGACATCATCACCAATCACATTGCTGAATTTTTGCAGATCGGCGAGCGGTAGATCTTCCAGCGGTTTCCCCTGACGAATCGCCTCCACGACCGCTTCACCGACAATATGGTGTGCTTCACGGAACGGAACGCCCTTCGCAACCAGATAATCCGCCAGTTCGGTGGCGTTGGCATAACCCTGTTGCGCCGCTTCCTGACAGCGCGGACGTTTTACCTGGATGCCGTCCAGCACCAGCGCGGCCATATGCAGGCAGTCCAGCCAGGTGTCGAGGGCGTCGAACAGACCCTCTTTGTCTTCCTGCATATCTTTGTTATACGCCAGTGGTAAGCCTTTCAGCGTCATCATCATACCGGTTAACGCGCCCTGAACGCGGCCACATTTGCCACGAATCAGTTCCAGCGCATCCGGGTTTTTCTTCTGCGGCATCAGCGAAGAACCAGAAGTCACGCGGTCAGAAAGCTCAACAAAACCCGCTTCACCGGTATTAAAGAAAATCAGATCTTCAGCAAAACGCGACAGGTGAACCATGCCGATAGAGGCGTCGGACAGCAGTTCCAGTACATGATCGCGATCAGACACGCTGTCCAGGCTGTTACGCGTTGCTGACGCAAAACCCAGCCAGCCCGCCAGTTGTTCGCGATCGATTTCATAAGCTGTTCCTGCCAGCGCACCACAGCCTAACGGACTGACGTCCAGACGTTTCAGCGCATCCTGCAAACGGCTTTCGTCACGGGCGAGCATCTCGACATAGGCCAGGCACCAGTGCGCAAAGGTAACGGGCTGCGCACGTTGCAGGTGAGTATAGCCCGGCATCACCGCATCCTGGTTGTTATCCGCCGTCTCAACCAGCGCGCTTTGCAACTGGCGGTTCGCCGTGAGCAGTTCGGTGACCGTCTCTTTGCACCACAGTTTTAAATCAGTCGCGACCTGATCGTTACGGCTCCGCCCGGTATGCAGCTTTTTACCCAACTGACCCACTTTATCGATAAGGCGACTTTCCACCCAGCTATGAATATCTTCTGCGTCGCTTTCCAGGATTTGCTGAGGATTCGCACGTACCTCTTCCAGCAGAACATTAAGCGCCTCTTCAAGCTGAAGCTGTTCGTCAGCGGTTAATACGCCCACGGTGACTAGCGCTTTGGACCAGGCGACAGAGCCAACAATATCCTGTTCCGCCAGACGGTAATCAAAGCGCAACGAGTCGTTGAACTGTTTAAACCGCTGATCTGCTGCCTGAGTAAAACGCCCACCCCAAAGTGCCATAACTTGCTTCCTTAATTTCTTGAATTGCCGGATGGCGCTGCGCTAATCCGGCCTACAGGTTGTGTTTTCGTAGGCCCGATAAGGCGTAGCCGCCATCGGGCACAAAAAGAATTAAGCCAGAATACGTGTACCGATCGGCATACCGTTAAAGAGTGCCGGGAGTTGCTCTGCGTGACGCCAGGAGGCGATATCCACCGGACGCCCCAGCGTACGCGCTGCATCCAGCGCGGCATTCACCTTCACAATCATGCCATCGGTGATAATGCCCTGGTCAATCAATTGTTCCGCTTTCGCGGCGGTCATTTCAGCAATGCGCTGCCCTTTACCGTCGAGAATACCACTCACGTCGGAAAGCAAAATCAGATCCGCACCCAGCGTTGCCGCCAGCGCCGTCGCCGCCTGGTCCGCGTTCACGTTCATCAACTGCCCTTCTTCCGTCACTCCAATCGAGCTGACGACCGGCAGAAAACCATTTTCCAGCAGCGTGTTAATAAGCTTAGGCGAACCCGGCTGCGCGAGTCCGACATGGCCGAGCTCTTCGTCAAGCTGAGTCACTTTTACGCTATCGCCATCGCCAAGGTACAGACCTACGGAGGCGATGTGGTGTTTCTTCGCCCAGGCCAGCAGCGTTTTATTTGCCGTTCCCGCCAGCGCGCCAGTGATGATGTCGATCTGGTCGGCAGGCGTCACGCGCAGGCCGTTTTTCTTTTTCACCGGCAAATTGAGCCCTTTCATCAGCTCATCAACGACACAACCGCCGCCGTGCACAATGACCAGCGGACGCTGATGCGACTCACGATAGTTCACCAGCGCGGTAAAAAGACGCGCCAGCGCCTCTTCGCTATCCAGTAATACGCCACCCAGCTTGATAATTAATGGATTCATCATTGCACCCTTAAATAAGAGACTGCGTTTCAGCAAAGCCGAAACGGATATTGGCGCACTGCACTGCCTGTGCCGCCGCACCTTTCAACAAGTTATCTTCGGTTGCCACCACAATCAAATGTTCACCCTGTACGGCGAAACCGATATCGCAGAACGGCAACCCAACAACATTCTTCAGCGCCGGAACGCCTTTGTCATACAGGCGCACCAGCGGTTTATCACCGTACGCTTGCTGCAATACCTGCGCGATCTGCTCGTGCGTCACGCCAGCCTGGAGGCGGCAGGTGATTGTTTCCAGAATACCACGGGGAAAATTGCCCAGATGTGGGGTGAAAATCACCTCAGTGCCGAGATGCGTCGCGATCTCCGGCTGATGACGATGGGTAAACACACCATACGGTTGCAGGCTCACTTCGCAGAAACTGTTCGACAGCGCCGCTTTCCGCCCTGCACCGCTGACGCCGCTGGTCGCGTTAATCACCGGCCATTGCGCCAAATACAGCAGTCCCGCATCGATCAGCGGCTTCAAAGAGAGCTGTGCCGCCGTGGGATAGCACCCCGGCACCGCAATCAGATTCGCTTCTTTCAGTTTATCGGCGCTCCACTCCGCCAGACCGTAAACCGCTTGTTCAAGCAGATCGGGATACTGATGGGTGAAGCCATAGTATTTTTCATAGAACCCGGCATCGTTCACACGGAAGGCACCGGAAAGGTCGAAGACCACGCAACCCGCAGCCAAAAATTGCGGCGCCAGGTCATGGCTGACTTCGTGGGCGGTGGCTAAAAACACCACATCGACGCCGTCGGTAAACGCGCTGATATCGGACATCGGCTGCAACGGCAGATCGACGATTCCCTTAAGTTGCGGATGCAAATCAGAAATTAACTTTCCTGCATCATTGCTTTGCGCTGAGACGGTCAAAGCGGTTATGGTCATGTGTGGGTGGCGATTCACGTAGCTTACAAGCTCTGCGCCCGCATAACCGCTAGCGCCTACAATCAGCGTATTCAACATCAGGTTCCTTTATGCTCAACGTTAATGTATTTTTATTCACATTTATTGCATGAATATTGATACTATCACGACCTAAGGTGTGTCAACAATGAAAATGAACTTACCGCCATTTATCGAGATTTACCGCGCCCTGATTGCCACACCATCTATCAGCGCGACCGAAGAAGCGCTGGACCAGAGCAATGAGTCTTTAATCAATCTGCTGGCGGGTTGGTTCAGCGATCTGGGGTTCACTGTTGAGATTCAACCGGTCCCGGGTACGCGCAATAAATTCAATCTGCTCGCCAGTACCGGACAAGGCGCGGGCGGGCTGCTGCTGACGGGCCATACCGATACCGTGCCGTTTGACGATGGGCGCTGGACGCGCGATCCCTTCACCCTGACCGAACACGATAACAAACTCTATGGTTTGGGCACGGCGGACATGAAAGGCTTCTTCGCTTTTATCCTCGACGCGCTACGCGACGTCGATGTGACCAAACTGAAAAAACCGCTCTACATTCTGGCGACCGCCGACGAAGAGACCAGCATGGCCGGGGCGCGCTATTTCTCGGAAAACACGGCGATTCGTCCCGACTGCGCCATCATCGGCGAACCAACGTCATTGCAGCCCATTCGCGCGCACAAAGGCCATATTTCGACGGCGGTACGCGTGTTAGGTCAGTCCGGCCACTCCAGCGACCCGGCGCGCGGCGTTAACGCTATTGAGCTGATGCATGACGCAATCGGTCGCATCATACAACTGCGCGACGCCCTGAAAGAGCGCTATCACTACGACGCGTTCACCGTGCCGTACCCGACGCTGAATCTGGGCAGTTTGCACGGTGGCGATGCGTCAAACCGCATATGCGCCTGTTGCGAGCTGCATATGGATATCCGTCCGCTGCCGGGGATGACGCTGGGCGATCTGGATGGCCTGCTGACGGAAGCGCTGGCACCGGTCAGTGAGCGCTGGCCGGGCCGCCTGACCGTTTCTGAACTCCATCCGCCTATTCCAGGCTACGAATGCCCGCCGGACCATCAGTTGGTTGAAGTGGTTGAAAAACTACTCGGAGAAAAAACCGATGTGGTGAACTACTGTACCGAAGCGCCGTTTATTCAGACGCTTTGTCCGACGCTGGTCCTGGGCCCAGGTTCTATTAATCAGGCGCACCAGCCGGATGAATACCTTGAGACGCGTTTTATCAAACCCACCCGGGAATTAATCACCCAGGTTGTGCATCACTTTTGCTGGCACTGACCTTCATCACTCTCCGGTAACACTGGAGGGTGACTTTTGTCACAATTCCATAAGTAATACTTATCTGCTGCAAAGTGAATTAAATTTCGTAAATTGTCGCCATTTATTCGTTTGCTGAAGCGATTTCGCAGCAATTGACGCCACGGGTTTTACGTGGCTTTATAAAAGACGGCTAATAAACAAAGTCCGAAAGATTTCGTGTCACAGCAAGGCGGCAAACGAGCTCATCCCAGGGAGCTTACATAAGTAAGTGACCTGGGTGGGCGAGCGCAGCCAACGCCGCTGTGGCGCGAAAGATACAGGACGCATAGATTAAAGATGGGGTGTCTGGGTTAATATGAACGAACAATATTCCGCGTTGCGTAGTAATGTCAGTATGCTCGGCAAAGTGCTGGGAGAAACCATCAAGGATGCGCTGGGAGAGAACATTCTTGATCGCGTAGAAACAATCCGTAAGCTGTCCAAGTCCTCACGCGCTGGCAATGAAGCGAATCGCCAGGAGTTGCTCACTACGTTACAGAATTTATCGAATGATGAGCTGCTGCCGGTCGCACGCGCGTTTAGCCAGTTCCTGAACCTGGCCAACACCGCCGAGCAATACCACAGTATTTCCCCAAAAGGCGAAGGCGCCAGCAACCCGGAAGTGATTGCCCGCACCCTGCGCAAACTGAAAAATCAGCCTGAACTTAACGAAGCCACCATCAAAAAAGCGGTGGAATCCTTGTCGCTGGAACTGGTGTTGACCGCACATCCGACGGAAATTACCCGTCGCACCCTGATCCACAAAATGGGTGAAATCAACGCCTGCCTGAAACAGCTTGATAACAAAGATATTGTCGATTACGAACGCCACCAGCTCATGCGCCGCCTGCGCCAGCTAATTGCGCAGTCCTGGCATACCGATGAAATTCGCAAGATCCGTCCAACGCCTGTGGATGAAGCCAAATGGGGCTTTGCAGTAGTTGAAAACAGCCTGTGGCAGGGCGTCCCCAATTATTTGCGCGAACTCAACGAACAACTGGAAGAAAATCTCGGTTACCAGTTACCCGTCGATTTCGTTCCGGTACGTTTTACTTCGTGGATGGGCGGTGACCGCGACGGCAACCCAAATGTCACGGCTGATATCACTCGCCACGTTCTCCTGCTGAGCCGCTGGAAAGCGACCGATCTGTTCCTGAAAGACATCCAGATTCTGGTCTCTGAACTGTCGATGGTTGAAGCGACGCCAGAGCTGCTGGCAATGGTAGGCGAAGAAGGCGCATCAGAACCGTATCGCTACCTGATGAAAAACCTGCGCACTCGCCTGATGGCGACGCAGGCCTGGCTGGAAGCGCGTCTGAGAGGCGAAAAACTGCCGAAACCGGCTGGCCTGCTGACGCAAAACGAACAGTTGTGGGAACCGTTGTACGCCTGTTATCAGTCGCTACAAGCCTGCGGCATGGGCATTATCGCCAATGGTGAACTGCTCGACACCCTGCGTCGCGTGAAATGCTTCGGTGTCCCGTTGGTGCGTATCGATATCCGTCAGGAAAGCACCCGTCACACCGAAGCGCTGGGTGAACTGACCCGCTACCTCGGCATCGGGGATTACGAAAGCTGGTCAGAAGCGGACAAACAGGCCTTCCTGATCCGCGAACTGAACTCCAAACGCCCGCTGCTGCCGCGCAACTGGGAACCGAGCAACGACACCCGTGAAGTGCTTGATACCTGTAAAGTTATCGCCGAAGCGCCGAAAGGCTCGATTGCCGCCTACGTTATCTCTATGGCGAAAACGCCATCTGACGTGCTGGCTGTGCATCTGTTATTGAAAGAGGCCGGCATTGGCTTCGCTATGCCGGTGGCCCCGCTGTTCGAAACGCTCGATGACCTGAACAATGCCGACGATGTGATGACGCAACTACTGAACATCGACTGGTATCGCGGTCTGATTCAGGGCAAGCAGATGGTGATGATTGGCTATTCCGACTCGGCGAAAGACGCCGGGGTGATGGCCGCGTCCTGGGCGCAGTATCAGGCGCAAGATGCGTTGATCAAAACCTGTGAGAAAGCCGGTATCGAACTGACGTTGTTCCACGGTCGTGGCGGTTCCATCGGTCGCGGTGGCGCACCGGCCCATGCCGCGCTGTTGTCACAACCGCCAGGCAGTCTGAAAGGCGGTCTGCGCGTAACCGAACAGGGCGAAATGATCCGCTTCAAATACGGTCTGCCGGAAGTGACCGTCAGCAGTCTGTCGCTGTATACCAGCGCGATTCTGGAAGCGAACCTGCTGCCGCCGCCGGAGCCGAAAGACGCCTGGCGCCATATCATGGACGAGCTTTCCGTCATCTCCTGTGATTTGTACCGTGGCTACGTGCGTGAAAACAAAGACTTCGTACCGTACTTCCGTTCCGCTACGCCGGAGCAGGAGCTGGGTAAATTGCCGCTCGGTTCACGTCCGGCGAAACGTCGTCCGACGGGCGGCGTCGAGTCACTGCGCGCCATTCCGTGGATCTTTGCCTGGACACAGAACCGCCTGATGCTGCCCGCCTGGCTGGGTGCTGGCACCGCGCTGCAAAAAGTGGTCGAAGATGGCAAACAGAGCGAACTGGAGGCGATGTGCCGCGACTGGCCGTTCTTCTCTACCCGTCTCGGCATGCTGGAAATGGTGTTCTCGAAAGCGGATCTGTGGCTGGCGGAATACTACGATCAGCGACTGGTTGCCAAAGAGCTGTGGCCGTTGGGGAAAGAGTTGCGCGATCTGCTGGAAGAGGACATCAAAGTGGTGCTGGCCATTGCCAACGATTCCCATCTGATGGAGGATTTACCGTGGATTGCCGAATCTATCCAGTTACGGAATATCTACACCGACCCGCTAAACGTCCTGCAGGCCGAGTTGTTACACCGTTCGCGTCTGACGGAAGAACAAGGTAAAGAGCCCGATCCGCGCGTTGAACAGGCGCTGATGGTTACTATCGCCGGCATTGCGGCAGGGATGCGTAACACCGGCTAACGTATCCCGTTCATGCCCCCTCGTGCGCTCGCTCGGGGGGTATCGAAATATTTCTGTCATATTTTGTACACTTTCACTATATTCCTGTCTGATTTTCCTACCGAAAGATTTATCCGGAGCAACTTCGTGCCTTTGCCGTGATTGCTTCAGATTCTCTTAAGGTTTAGTCGCTACGTTTGGCACCACGTTTAAAGACAGGCTGACACTATGCAATCCACAACCCTCCAGTCTACGCCATCATTTAGCTGGAAAGCCCTTGGCTGGGCGCTTCTCTATTTCTGGTTTTTCTCTTCCTTACTGCAGGTCATTATTTTAGTTTCCGGATTCAGCGGCACCAACGGGCTGCGTGATTCACTGCTTTATAGCTCTCTTTGGCTGATTCCGATTTTCCTGTTTCCCAGCCGGACCCGGATTATTGCCGCAGTGGTCGGGATTGTGCTGTGGGCGACGTCTCTGGCAACACTATGTTATTACGTCATTTATGGACAAGAGTTCTCGCAAAGCGTCCTCTTTGTGATGTTTGAAACCAACGCCAATGAAGCCAGCGAATACCTGAGCCAGTATTTCAGTCTGAAAATCATTGCCATCGCGCTGGCGTATACCGTCGTCGCCGTGTTTCTCTGGACACGACTGCGCCCCGTCTATATCCCCGGACGCTGGCGTTGGCTGGTCTCGTTTGCGTTGCTCTATGGTCTGATCCTGAACCCGTTTGTCGTACGTTCCGCCTTTGGCGACTCGCCGTATGAAAAAACGCTAAGTGGGCTTACTTCGCGCATGGAACCCGCAGCACCGTGGCAGTTTGTCATTGGCTATTATCAGTATCAGCGCCAGTTGACCTCGCTTAACAACCTGTTAAGCCAGAACCATGCCCTGCCGCCACTGGCTAACTTTAAAGACAACTCCGGCGATGCGCCGCGTACACTGGTGCTGGTGATCGGCGAATCCACCCAGCGTGGCCGCATGAGTTTGTACGGCTACCCGCGTGAAACCACACCCGAACTGGACGCGTTGCATAAGTCTGACCCGAATCTGACCGTATTCAATAACGTCGTCACCTCGCGTCCTTACACTATTGAAATTTTGCAGCAGGCGCTGACCTTTGCAAATGAGAAGAACCCGGACCTCTATCTGACAAAACCGTCGCTGATGAACATGATGAAACAGGCAGGCTATAAAACCTTCTGGATCACCAATCAGCAGACAATGACGGCCCGTAATACCATGCTGACGGTTTTCTCTAAGCAGACAGACGAGCAGTTTTATATGAACCAGCAGCGCACGCAAAGCGCACGCGAATATGACACTAATGTGCTGGCGCCTTTTAAAGAAGTCCTGGCTGACCCGGCACCGAAAAAGTTCATCATTGTTCATCTGCTGGGTACACACATTAAGTACGAATTCCGTTACCCGAAAGACCAGGGCAAATTCGATGGCAACACCGACCATGTCCCGCCGGGCCTGAGTGCGGAGGAGCTGGAGTCCTATAACGATTACGACAACGCTAACCTGTATAACGACAAGGTCGTTGCGAGCCTGATTAAAGACTATAAAGCCACTGATCCAAACGGTTTCCTGCTCTATTTCTCCGATCACGGTGAAGAGGTGTATGACACACCGCCGCATAAAACGCAGGGCCGCAACGAAGATAGCCCGACGCGCCATATGTATACCGTACCGTTCCTGTTGTGGACTTCCGAGAAATGGCAGGCCGCCCATCCGCGTGATTTCTCACAGGATGTGAATCGTAAGTACAGCAGTTCTGAGCTGATCCACACCTGGTCAGACTTAGCCGGTCTGACCTACGACGATTACGATCCCACGCGTTCGGTCACCAGCCCGCAGTTCAAAGAGGTGACGCGCTGGATTGGCAACCCGTATAAGAAAAATGCGCTGATTGATTACGACAGCTTGCCGTATGGCGATCAGGTCGGAAATCAATAAATCACAGTCCAGGCCACTCTTTTAGG
This sequence comes from Citrobacter amalonaticus, assembly GCF_037053465.1. Lineage (GTDB taxonomy): Bacteria > Pseudomonadota > Gammaproteobacteria > Enterobacterales > Enterobacteriaceae > Citrobacter_A > Citrobacter_A amalonaticus_H. The sequence continues at coordinate 123,578 of NZ_JBALIF010000010.1, read as the reverse complement.
GTGGCCTAATGCTCGGCGAAGGTCTTCGCCGGATGGCGGCTGACGCCTTATCCGGCCTACATTAGATCACAATATCAATACGTTATACATTCTCTGTAGGCCCGATAAGCTTGCGCCATCAGGCATCTCATCGTTTATGAGCCATCTCAGGCCACTCTTTTAGGGTGGCCTAAGCCTCGGCGAAGGTCTTCGCCGGATGGCGGCTGACGCCTTATCCGGCCTACATAAGATCGCAATATCAATACGTTATACATTCTCTGTAGGCCCGATAAGCTTGCGCCATCGGGCATCTCATCGTTTATGAGCCATCTCAGGCCACTCTTTTAGGGTGGCCTTTTTTCACCATGACGGTTACTGTTTCCCTGTCTGCGTAAAGCAAGGGATCATCATGTATCAAGACGTCAGCCATCTTCTATCCCGCCTGATCAACGGCCCGGCGTCGCTGCGCCAGATTTTTTTTGTCGGCACCATTACCCCCACACCAGAACTGGCGTATCAGGTGGATTTTCCGCGCCTGGAAATCGTCCTGGAGGGAGAAATTTCAGATGCCAGCGTCTCCACAACACTCACGCCCGGCGACGTTCTCTATGTTCCGGCGGGCGGCTGGAACCTGCCGCAGTGGCAAACGCCGGTGACCACGCTCAGTATTCTGTTTGGCAAACAGCAACTGGGATTCAGCATTGTGCAGTGGGACGGAAAAACGTACCAGAATCTGGCAAAACAGCACGTTGCGCGCCGTGGTCCGCGTATTGGCTCCTTTTTGCTGCAAACGCTCAATGAAATGCAGATGCAGCCGCAGGAGCAGCAGACGGCACGGCTGATTGTCGCCAGCCTGCTCAGCCACTGCCGCGATCTCCTCGGTAGCCAGATCCAAACTGCCTCGCGCAGCCAGGCATTGTTTGAGGCTATCCGCAGTTACATTGATGAACGTTACGCCTCCCCTCTGACCCGTGAATCGGTGGCGCAGGCGTTTTACATCTCACCGAACTATCTCTCGCATCTGTTTCAAAAAACAGGCGCTATTGGCTTTAACGAATACCTGAACCATACGCGGCTGGAACATGCGAAAACGCTGTTGAAGGGCTATGACTTAAAAGTGAAGGAGGTGGCTCACACCTGCGGATTTGTGGACAGCAATTACTTTTGCCGCCTGTTTCGAAAAAACACCGAGCGTTCGCCGTCGGAATACCGTCGTCAGTATCACAGCCAGCTAACGGAAAAGCAGATCACTCCAGAATAAGATGGGTATGCTGGGGAGCTGAAAGCAGCTTACGTACCGCGCTCATCACCCGCTGCGGCTCACGCAGAAAAGCATTAATTCCCGACTGAACATAGCGGCATTGGATAAATCGCTCCGCGCCTGCCAGTTCGATGTCGGTAATCAGCAGTACCGCATCCGCCCGGCTGATATCCTCATCGGTTAAACGATTCTCGATACCGAGCGCGCCCTGGGTTTCAATCTTGATGGTCCACTTTTCCTGCTGGCATAACTTCTCCAGTCGCTCAGCGGCCATGTAAGTATGCGCCACACCACTTACGCAGGCCGTCACCGCAACCAGATATCGCCCCGATGATACGGTCATATTAACCTCCTGTGGTCACCTGGAAACCCGCGTTCTCAGCCATTATGCGAAATTGCGCCATTGTGTCTTCCGAAGGGGCGGGAACATCCTTCATCGACCACTGTTGCCCAAGTAAACGGTACTTCGGTTCGCCATACAAATGAAATGGCAGCAGGTGTACCTGCCCGATCCCAAGCGATGTGAGTAATGCCAGCGAACGCTGCATATTCTCATGCGTAAGCGTGTAACCGGGGATGAGCGGTAACCGGGGAATGACGTTGATTCCCTCCGCCACCAGCAGCTTAAGATTCGCCACAACCCGCGGCAGATTCATATTCACTATTTTATGAGCCTGCTCTGCGTCCATGATTTTTAAATCAAACAATACTTCGTCGCACATTTTCGCCAGCGGCAGCAAGCGACTGGCAGGAGCATCGCCCGCCGTTTCAATCGCACAGTGGACGCCCCAACGACGAATGCGCTGTAAAAACCGGGTGGCGAAAGGTGCCTGCATCAGTACCTCACCGCCCGACAGCGTCACGCCGCCGCCGGAGGTGCGAAAGAAAACATCATCTTTCATCACCTCATGTTCCAGCGCATCCAGGGTGATATCACGGCCAATCCGTTCAAACGCCCCGGAGGGACACTCGTCGGCATCACGCAAACACGGCGCGCAGTGCAGGCATTTACTTTGCCGCCGCACCGTCTCAATGCGCGGCGAGAGAGACTCAGGGTTCGCACACCACGGGCAGGTATGCGGGCAGCCTTTAAAAAAGACCACCGTGCGAATACCTTGTCCGTCATTCAGGGAATAGCGTTGAATATTGAAAATCCGCGCGACGTCCTCATCGCGCGACGCTAAAACCTTACAACTGATGTGCGGTGCGGCGGATGATGTCATCCTGAATCTCCTTCGACAACTCGACAAAGAAGGCGCTATACCCTGCTACACGAACCACCAGCCCGGCGAAATCCTGCGGTCGTAATTGCGCTTCACGCAACGTTTCGGCGTTTACCACGTTAAACTGAATATGCTGCAATTTAAGTTGAGTAAACGCGCGCAAGAAATCAGCCAGTTTACGTAAGCCTGTTTCGCCTTCGAGCGTCGCGGGCGTGAATTTCACGTTCAGCAAGGTCCCGTTAGACAGCAGTGTGTTATCCAGCTTGCTGACCGATTTCAGTACCGCCGTCGGCCCCTGCATATCCTGTCCGAGCATCGGTGAGAGTCCACCGTCCGCCAGTTGTTCCCCGGCGAAACGCCCGTCTGGCGTCGCACCGACAACCGCCCCCAGCGGCACATGCGCGGAAACGGTATAAGAGCCAGGCGTAAACTGCCCACCACGCGGGTTCTGGTATTTTTCTACCTCTTTGCAGTAGTGGCGCAGCAGCTCAGCGCTGATGTTGTCGACATCATCAATGTCGTTACCGTACTTTTCAAAGCGGTTGATCAGTCTGGCGCGAACTTTCTCCCCCTCCGGTGAGGCAAAATTGGCCTTCAATACGGAAAGTAACTCATCGAAACTCAGGCGTTTTTGCTCAAACACCAACCCATTAAGCGCATGCAAAGAGTCACTCAGGTTGGCGATACCAATCCCCTGCACCCCGGAGAAATTATAGCGTGCGCCGCCATCGGTAATGTCACGCCCCTTGTCCAGGCAATCGCTGATAAAGGACGAGAGCAGAGGCACAGGGGCCCAGTCACGGTGGCCGATATCGCAAATATTGCTACCTTCAACCATCAGCGCGATGTAATGGCTTATTTTGGCACGGATCTGCGCCAGTAATCCTTCATAACTCAGGGTAGTATTCCCCTCGTTTTCATGCAGACAAATTTCCATCACTTTCAGCAAATTGAACATGGCGATGTCATGCAGGCCATATGTTCTGCCCGGGATAGACAGTTCCACGCACCCGACGACCGCATAATCACGCGCGTCCTCCAGCGAAACGCCACGGTTCAGAAACGCGGGAATAACCACTTCATCATTAAAGATTTGCGGGATCCCGGTACCGAGACGAATGGTTTCTGCGGTTTTCATCAGGAATGGCGTATCGATAAGCGCATTAGTGCGCACGCCCAGATTCGGCTGCGGCAGTTGTACATTCTGGTAAGCGTCCAGGCACAGGAAGGAAAGCACGTTGACGGCGCTGCGCCCGTTCTCTGTCAGCCCGCCAAGCAGTGCGGTATACCCCGTCGGGAACCCGGCAAAATAGCGTGCGCTGCTCGTTGAACGCAGAAGCACGATGTCGTTGCATTTCACCCACAGCGACTCAAGCAACTCTTTCAGGAACGCCGGGTCTTCGCCTTGCGTCAGTGATGCCTGGTAAAACGGCAGCATGTACTGGTCAAAACGCCCCAGCGACAGCGAACTGGCATTGGATTCATATTGCAGAATGATGTTCATGTACCAGAACAGCTGGCACGCCTGCCAGAAAGTCTGGGGTTTATGCTGCGCGTTATGCCGCGAGTTGGCGGCAATGGTCAGTAACTCCTGGCGCCGCCCCGTATCCGGACACCCTTGCGCCATCTTTTCTGCCAGGACGGCATACCGCAGAATGTGACGCTGCGAGGCCTCAAGCAGCAGTAACGCCGCCTGATAGAAATGATTGTCCGGCTGCCGCTCGCTGTGCGCACGCATCTGTGATACCAGTTCGCCCAGCCCGTGGTTCAATAAATGGGGATAATCGATAATGATATGCCCCTGCCCTTTGTCAGTCTGGTTAACGCTAAAAATCTGGGTACTGACAGCGGCTTTCACCTCATCCGTCATTTGACCGTTGATGAAATCCTTCATCGAGCGTTTTTCCCAATAGGGGAAAAGCACATCACGATAGAGGCGTTTATCTTCTTCGCTGATGTCGAAACGGTCCTGGGGACGGGTCGGGAACTGGTCCAGCTCCTTCAACAACCAGTACGGATCCATTTCCGGAGACATAATGCCCGCACGGGGTTTGATGGTGCGGTTACCGGCGATCAGTTCCTCATCACGAATCGAAATCTCAACATGCTCAAGGATATACGCCGTCGCTTTCGCCCGACGTAAAATGACCGGCTCTCCTTCAGTTTGCTGATGGCTGGCGGTATACAACAGCGCACGCTCAAGTGAAATTTCACGGTTGTTCTGGAAGAGTGCCGCTTTTAAGCGATGGGTACGGGTGGTCATGAGGAACTCCTGTGGGGCCAAACCTATCAGGCTATCTTATTTGTCATTTTGAACCTGGGCAGTGCTCGTAACCCTCACGTACTACTTGTACGCTCGGGTTCCTGTGCGCTGTCCGTGTTCAAACTGCCTGCAACGATGACGCCTGATGAGATTTCCCCTTAAACTTAAAACTTGCTCTGATTCGTAGGCCGGATAAGCGAAGCGTCATCCGGCAAACAAAGCGGTTACGCTGTTTGCGCCAGATGCGCGCCAATCTTATTCATGATCGCGTCGGCGCGTTTTACCGCATCACTGATGTTGACGCGCACGATGGTCTTTCCGGCAAAGCGATCTTCAAATTTGATCCCGATATCTTTGGTCAGAATCACGATATCCGCGTCTTTCACATCCTCCGGCGTTAATTCATTTTCCAGACCAATCGAGCCCTGGGTCTCCACTTTTACGTCCCAGCCTTTTGCTTTTGCTGCGCTTTCCAGCGCCTCAGCGGCCATATAGGTATGTGCAACGCCTGAAGGGCATGCGGTTACTGCGATAATTTTCGTCATGGCTCATTCCTCACTTAATTCATTTCAAAATCTAAATCGAGATCGTCTTCTTTCTCATCGACCGAAGAAGCATTCTTCCGCGCCAGGCTTTTCAGCACGTTCACGCAGATCGCCGTGACGACCGCGCCCACCGCAACCGCGGCGACATAGCCCAGCTTGCCTTCAACCACTGGCAGAACGATGAGACCACCCCAACCGGCGTAGCACTGAGCGCCAAACAGAGCTGCAGTCACCGCGCCACAGGCAGAGCCCAACATAATGGAAGGAATAACGCGCAGCGGGTCCGCCGCGGCGAAAGGAATGGCGCCTTCGGTCACACCAACACAGCCCATCACCAGCGCCGCTTTACCGGCTTCACGTTCTTCAGAAGAGAAATTTTTACGGCCAATCAGCGTCGCCAGTCCTAAGCCCAATGGCGGAACGCAGATCCCCACCGCAGCAATGGCCACAACGGTATAAACCCCTTGCGCTACGCAAATCAGCATGAAGGCGTAAGCCACTTTGTTAATCGGGCCGCCCATATCAAAAGCCAGCATCAGCCCCATGATGACCGCTAACATCACAACGCTGCCCTGCTGCATCCCTTGCAGCCACTGGGTCAGGCTGGCCGTCAGCGCGCCCACTGGTTCACCCAGCCCCCACATCATGATGCCTGCGGTGATAAAGGTACCGACAATAGGGATCACAAAGATCGGCATCACCGAACGCAACACCTTATGAACAGGGATCTTTTTCAGGTAATGGACGACAATGCCGCCGATAATCCCGGCAATTAGCGCCCCGAAGAACCCCGCGCCAAAGCTATTCCCCACCCAGGCACCAATCGCGCAAGGCGCCAGTGCGGAACGTTCTGCAATTGAATAACCGATGTACGCCGCAAGAAATGGCACCATCAGCGTTAATCCAGCGACACCAATATCAAACAATTTTTTGAGATTAGGATCGGTGGCGGCATCCGGTACTGCACCTTTGCCGTACAGCATGACAGAAATCGCCAGTAATATGCCGCCTGCTACGACAAAGGGGATCATATGCGACACACCCGTCATAAGATGCTGCCGGGTATTTTTCAGGATCTGCACCAACTCTTTCATAAGCTGCTCCCGGGCTGGTAAAAGCCCATATCCATAATGTTGTTGAGGCAAACAATAGGCAATCCGGAACAGCGCAGACAGTGGATAAAAAGGCCATTTACTGGATTTTTGTAATGTCAGTACAAAAATGAGATCCGCCTCATAAGTTATGAAATATCAGAACCCGCAGATAATCCGCCGACTTGTGAAGTATCTCGCACTTTCTGGCTTACATTACATTTGTCCAGCTTTTGGCAGATTTGTCACATGGCAGGAGGCAACGAAGCCCTTTTATTCTGTAACCAGAAAATCGTTATGGGAGAGAGGCAATGGCCCTGATTGTGGAATTTACCTGTGAGCTGCCCAATGGCGTCCATGCACGTCCGGCAAGCCATGTTGAAACGCTGTGCAATACGTTTACCTCACACATTGAGTGGCACAACCTTCGTACCGATCGTAAGGGAAACGCCAAAAGCGCGCTGGCGCTAATTGGCACCGATACGCTGGCAGGGGACAACTGCCGGTTACTGATCTCAGGCGCCGATGAGGCCGACGCCCACCGACGTCTGGCGCAATGGTTACGAGACGAATTCCCCCACTGCGATGCGCCGCTGGCAGAAGTCAAAGATAGCGAATCAGAGCCGCTTCCAACGTCACTGACTCACCTCAACCCTCAGCTTTTCCGCGCCCGCAGCGTCTGTAGTGGTAGCGCAGGCGGCATATTGACGCTGCTTTCCTCGCTGGATCTCAATGCCCTCGGCGATCTCCCGGTCGCGAAAGACACAGAAAGCGAGCAGTCAGCGCTGGATCGCGGCTTAACGCTGCTGATGAAAAACATTGAGTTTCGTTTGCTGGACAGCGACGGGGCGACCAGCGCGATTCTGGAAGCGCATCGTTCATTGGCGGGCGATACCTCTTTGCGTCAACATCTGCTGTCAGGCGTCACCCGGGGACTAAGTTGCGCCCAGGCAATTGTGGAAAGCGCCAACCATTTTTGTGATGAGTTCGCCCGCTCCAGCAGTAGCTATTTGCAGGAGCGTGCGCTGGATGTACGCGATGTCTGCTTTCAGTTGTTGCAGCACATTTACGGCGAACAACGCTTTCCGGCACCGGGTAAACTGACGCAACCCGCCATCTGTATGGCCGAAGAACTCACACCGAGCCAGTTTCTTGAGCTGGACAAAACGTTCCTCAAAGGCCTGCTGCTGAAAAGTGGCGGCACCACGTCACACACGGTGATTCTTGCCCGTTCGTTCAATATCCCCACGCTGGTTGGCGTGGAAATCGACAGCTTAACGCCCTGGCTGCAACAGACGGTTTATATCGACGGGAATGCGGGCGCTATCGTCGTGGCCCCGGACGAACCGGTCGCGCGCTACTATCAGCAGGAAGCTCAAGTTCAGGCGATCCTGCGTGAACAACAGCGCGTCTGGCTGACTCAGGAAGCACGCACGGCTGACGGCATCCGTATGGAAGTCGCAGCAAACATCGCCCACTCCGTGGAAGCGCAAGCGGCATTCGGTAACGGGGCGGAAGCCGTTGGTCTCTTTCGTACCGAAATGCTGTATATGGACCGCATCAGCGCGCCTGGCGAGGGGGAGTTATACAACATTTTTTGTCAGGCGCTGGAATCCGCGCAAGGGCGCAGCATTATTGTGCGCACCATGGATATTGGCGGTGATAAACCGGTTGATTACCTTAATATTCCTGCCGAAACCAACCCTTTCCTCGGCTATCGCGCGGTGCGTATTTATGAAGAATATGCCGCGCTGTTTACCACGCAGTTACGCGCGATCCTGCGCGCATCGGCACACGGCAAGCTGAAAATTATGATCCCGATGATCTCCTCAATGGAAGAGATCCTGTGGGTGAAAGAGAAACTGGCGGAAGCCAAACAGCAGCTACGCAATGAGCACATCGCGTTTGATGAGACGATCCCGCTCGGCATCATGCTGGAAGTTCCGTCGGTGATGTTTATCATCGATCAGTGTTGCGAAGAGATTGATTTCTTTAGTATTGGGAGTAACGACCTGACGCAATACCTGCTGGCCGTCGACCGCGATAACGCCAAAGTCACCCGCCACTACAACAGTCTGAATCCGGCCTTTCTGCGCGCTCTGGATTTCGCCGTACAGGCGGTACATCGTCAGGGGAAATGGATTGGCCTGTGCGGCGAACTGGGCGCGAAAGGCTCTGTTCTGCCACTTCTCGTTGGCCTGGGACTGGACGAAATCAGCATGAGCGCGCCGTCGATTCCGGCTGCCAAGGCACGAATGGCGCAACTCGACAGCCGTGCCTGCCGTCAGTTGTTGAACCAGGCGATGGCCTGTCGCACCTCGCTGGAAGTTGAGCATCTGCTGGCGCAGTTCCGCATGACCCAACAGGATGCACCACTGGTCACCGCTCAGTGCATCACGCTGGACAGTGACTGGCGCAGCAAAGAAGAGGTCATCAAAGGCATGACTGACAATCTGTTGCTGGCGGGTCGTTGCCGTTATCCGCGTAAACTGGAAGCCGATCTGTGGGCGCGCGAAGCGGTCTTCTCCACCGGGCTGGGCTTCGGCTTCGCCATTCCGCACAGCAAATCTGAACATATTGAGCAATCCACCATCAGCGTGGCGCGCCTGCAAGCGCCCGTGCGCTGGGGTGATGACGATGCGCAGTTCATCATCATGCTGACGCTTAACAAACACGCCGCGGGCGACCAGCATATGCGGATATTCTCGCGCCTGGCACGCCGCATCATGCATGAAGAATTCCGCAATGCGCTGGTCAATGCCGCGTCTGCTGACGCTATCGCCAGCCTGCTGCAACACGAGCTTGAACTTTAAGAGGAAGCAAAATGGAACTGTATCTGGATACCGCAAACGTCGCTGAAGTTGAACGTCTGGCCCGTATCTTCCCTATCGCCGGCGTCACAACGAATCCGAGTATTGTGGCAGCGAGCAAAGAATCCATCTGGGATGTACTGCCTCGCCTGCAAAAAGCCATTGGTAAAGAGGGCATCCTGTTCGCTCAAACCATGAGTCGCGATGCGCAGGGCATGGTGAGCGAAGCCAAACGCCTGCATGAAGCGGTTCCGGGCATTGTGGTGAAAATTCCGGTCACCTCCGAAGGTCTGGCGGCAATCAAACAACTGAAAAAAGAGGGAATTACCACGCTGGGGACTGCCGTTTACAGCGCATCCCAGGGACTGTTGGCGGCGCTGGCGGGGGCGAAGTATGTCGCGCCTTACGTGAACCGCGTCGATGCCCAGGGTGGAGACGGGATCCGTACGGTACAGGAGTTGCAGACATTGCTGGAACTGCATGCGCCCAACTGTATGGTGTTGGCGGCCAGTTTTAAAACGCCGCGTCAGGCACTGGATTGCTTACTGGCGGGCTGCGAGGCAATCACACTTCCTTTAGATGTAGCGCAACAAATGCTCGATACCCCTGCGGTAGAGTCAGCGATAGAGAAGTTTGAGCAAGACTGGAAAAACGCATTTGGTAATATCAACCTTTGAGGGAATTGAAATATGGATCGGATTATTCAATCACCTGGTAAGTACATCCAGGGAGCAGATGTCATCACACGTCTTGGTGAATACCTCAAACCGCTGGCAGAGCGCTGGTTGGTGGTCGGAGATAAATTTGTTTTAGGCTTTGCTCAGGGCGAACTGGAAAAAAGTTTTAAAGACGCGGGGATTGCGTTTGAAATAGCGCCGTTTGGCGGTGAATGCTCACAAAACGAGATCAATCGTCTGCGCGACGTGGCGGAAAAAGCCCAATGCGGCGCCGTTCTCGGCATTGGCGGGGGTAAAACGCTGGACACCGCAAAAGCCCTTGCCCATTTTATGAACATCCCTGTGGCAGTGGCGCCAACCATCGCATCAACTGACGCACCGTGCAGCGCCCTGTCCGTTATCTATACCGATAACGGTGAATTTGACCGTTATCTTCTGCTACCGCACAACCCGCATATGGTTATCGTCGACACTAAAATCGTTGCCGGTGCGCCAGCACGTTTGTTAGCGGCAGGGATTGGCGATGCGCTGGCAACCTGGTTCGAAGCCCGCGCCTGCGCACGCAGTGGCGCAACCACCATGGCGGGCGGAAAATGCACTCAGGCCGCCCTGTCACTGGCTGAACTCTGCTACAACACGCTGATTGAAGAGGCTGAAAAAGCGATGCTGGCCGCCGAGCAGCATGTCGTCACCCCGGCGCTGGAACGCGTGATTGAGGCGAACACCTATCTGAGCGGCGTCGGCTTTGAGAGCGGCGGTCTGGCAGCGGCCCACGCGATCCACAACGGCCTGACGGCAATCCCGGATGCGCACCACTACTATCACGGTGAAAAAGTGGCATTTGGTACGCTGACCCAACTGGTACTGGAAAACGCCCCGGTTGAAGAGATTGAAACCGTTGCCGCCCTGTGCCATTCCGTGGGCCTGCCGATCACCCTGGCGCAACTGGATATCAAACAGGATATTCCGACTAAAATGCGCATTGTGGCAGAAGCTTCTTGTGCGGAAGGCGAAACCATTCATAACATGCCTGGCGGCGTTACGCCGGATCAGGTTTACGCGTCGTTGCTGGTTGCCGACCAGTACGGTCAGCGCTACCTGCAAGAGTGGGAATAAGCACCAAATAATAATCCCCGCGTCAGCGGGGATTATTTTAGCGATAACGACTTACAGCAGGTCGAAACGGTCCAGGTTCATCACTTTCACCCATGCCGCGACAAAGTCCTTCACAAACTTCACGTGCGCATCGCTACCGGCATACACTTCCGCCAGCGCACGCAGCACCGCGTGAGAACCAAACACCAGGTCTGCACGGGACGCGGTGTATTTCACTTCACCACTCTGACGATCGCGACCTTCAAACTGTTCGTTTGACTCATCAACCGGTTTCCATTCGTGACGCATATCCAGCAGGTTAACGAAGAAGTCATTGCTGAGTACGCCCGGGCGTTCGGTAAAGACGCCGTGCTTACTGCCATCGAAGTTCGCGCCAAGAACGCGCAGTCCCCCCACCAGCACGGTCATTTCCGGTGCGGTCAGGGTCAACTGCTGCGCTTTATCGATCAGCAAAGACTCTGTTGGTGCCACGCCAGGCTCACCACGATAGTTACGGAAACCATCAGCGACAGGTTTGAGCAGTTCAAACATCTCAATGTCGGTTTGATCCTGACTTGCGTCCACACGGCCCGGGGTGAACGGAACGTGAATACTGACCCCTGCGGCGCTGGCGGCTTGTTCAACCCCTACAACACCTGCCAGAACAATGATATCAGCCAGGGAGGCTTTACCGGAATCACGCTGGATTTTTTCCAGAACCGGCAATGCACGTACGGCAATCGCATTGACATCCCAGCCGCGCTGCGGCGCTAATGCCAGACGCGCACCGTTCGCCCCACCGCGTTTGTCACCACCACGGAAAGTAGAGGCAGAGGCCCATGCGACTGAAACCAGTTCACTCACCGACAGTCCGGAATCCGCAATCGCAGATTTCAGTTTCAGGATGTCTTCTTCTGTCGGATGGAAGGTCGGACGCGGCAGCGGATCCTGCCAGATTAAATCTTCTTTTGGTACTTCCGGTCCGATGTAACGCGCTTTTGGCCCCATATCGCGGTGCGTCAGTTTAAACCACGCACGGGCAAAGGCTTCGTTAAAGGCCTGCGGATCGTTCAGGAAACGACGGGAAATTTTCTCAAATTCCGGATCAAAGCGCAGCGTCAGGTCGGTGACCAGCATGGTGGGCTTACGTTTTTTCGACGGATCGAACGGATCAGGAATGATTTCCGGAGCATCGACCGCTTCAAACTGGATTGCGCCAGCCGGGCTGCGTGTCTGCACCCATTCATATTTGAACAGGTTCTCGAAGAAGTAGTTGCTCCACTGCGTTGGAGTTTGCGTCCAGACCACTTCCAGTCCGGAAGTAATGGCATCGGCGCCTACACCACTGCCAAAATCACTTTTCCAGCCTAACCCCTGGTTTTCAAGCGGCGCGACTTCCGGATCCGGGCCGACATGCGTCGCCGGACCTGCACCGTGGGTTTTGCCCAGAGTGTGACCGCCCGCAATCAGCGCGACGGTTTCTTCATCGTTCATTCCCATGTTGCCAAAGGTTGCACGAATCGCTGAGGCCGCAGAAAGAGGTTCACCGCTGGCGTTAGGGCCTTCCGGGTTAACGTAGATAAGCCCCATCTCGGTTGCCGCTAAAGGACGTTTTGCCAGTTCTTCCGGGTCGCGATGCGCAAGCCATGTTTTCTCATCGCCCCAGTTCACATCCATATCCGGTTCCCAGACGTCTTCGCGGCCCGCACCAAAACCAAAGGTACGGAACCCCGAATTTTCCAGTGCGACGTTACCCGCCAGAATAAACAGATCGGCCCAGGAAATTTTTTGTCCGTATTTTTGCTTAATAGGCCACAGCAGACGACGCGCCTTGTCGAGGCTCACGTTATCCGGCCAGGAGTTCAGAGGAGCAAAACGCTGTTGACCACGACCCGCACCGCCACGTCCATCAACAGAACGGTAAGTACCAGCCCCGTGCCAGGCCATGCGGATAAACAGACCGGCGTATGTTCCCCAGTCGGCAGGCCACCACGGTTGAGATTCGGTGAGCAGCGCTCTGAGGTCGCCTTTCAGGGCGGAATAATCTAATTTGCTGAATTCTTTACGGTAATCGAACTCTTCACCTAACGGGTTCGAACGACTGGAGTGTTGATTTAACAGGTCGACGCGGAGCTGATTTGGCCACCAGTCACGGCTGGTGGTTCCTGCTCCAGCGCTCTGATCGTGGCCGCCCTGGTGGAAAGGACATTTTCCGGCGGGCGTCGGGTTATGAATATCGTCTGGCGTGCTCATCTATATGCTCCCTTTACAGTGTTTACATTACGATATACACCTACAGAGATAAGATATAGTCGAAATAATCCACAGATTCGATAGCCAGTGCCTTTTATATTTTTCGTTACAGAGATGTAGATCAAAATGAGGTGTAAAAAAACCCTCCGCAGAGGGTCTGGGCATTTATAAACCCGGTCTGACACCGAGCGTGTGACAAATCGCGAAACTCATTTCAGCGCGGTTAAGTGTATAGAAGTGAAAATCTTTTACCCCTTCCCGGCTTAAAATTTTCACCATGTCCATGGCGATATTCGCCCCCACCAGCTTGCGGGTTTCCGCGTCATCGTCGAGGCCGTTAAACATTTGTGACATCCACGCCGGGATACGAACGTTGGTCATATCAGCAAACTTCTTCGCCTGCTTAAAGTTCGAGACCGGCAGAATACCCGGAATGATTTCCACATCAATACCCGCAGAGACGCAGCGGTCGCGAAAACGCAGGTAGCTTTCGACGTCAAAGAAGAATTGAGTGATGGCGCGATTTGCACCGGCATCCACTTTACGTTTCAGATTGAGCAGATCCGCCTGCGCGCTTTTTGCCTCCGGGTGGACTTCCGGATAAGCGGCGACAGAGATATCAAAATCAGCCACCTCTTTAAGCAGGCTCACGAGGTCCGCGGCGTACATTTCTGGTTTACCACTACCGGCAGGCAGATCGCCGCGCAGCGCAACAATGTGGCGAATACCGTTATTCCAGTAATCCTGGGCGATGGTGCGCAGTTCGTCACGCGTGGCGTCAATACAGGTAAGATGCGGTGCAGCTTCCAGACCCGTACGATCTTTAATACCTTTAATAATGCTGTGCGTGCGGTCGCGCTCGCCAGAGTTCGCGCCATAAGTCACCGAAACAAACTTCGGCTTCAGGCTGCTCAGGCGATCGATAGAGTTCCACAGGGTTTGCTCCATTTCACTGGTGCGCGGCGGGAAAAACTCGAACGAAACGTTAATCTGACCCTGGACTTCCGCCAGGCTCTGATTCAGGGCTTCCCGCTGGTTGGCGTGAAAAAAGCTCATACCTTACCTCATCAATCACTTGTCATTATATGTTGTGTTGTGAACATCTATCCGTTTAGACGTCCAGATGTAAAAATGACGGAAAAGCGGGATGACGTCAACTGAAAAATCACTGTTGATGGTGAGGAAAAATCAGGGAAGATGAAAAATTTTCACGTCAGGCGGAAATATCAGCAGTCAGCGTCATGTTTTTAAGCCACTGCAAGCGCGTAGCGTTCTCTGGCAACATCACTAGCCCTGCATGCAGACGTAACGCATCGTCACCTAACGGGCGAAACACCACGCCCTGACGCTGAATCGCGGCAAACGAGGCGGGAAGTAAGCTCAGACCGTCGCCATGGGCAATGCGTGCAAGCAGAACGTCATGCTCCAGCGGCTCCTCAAGACATGCAGGTGTGTAACCGACCCGGCGAAAGTGCTCCCGGGTGTAGTCAAAGAAGGCGGGATTGCGCTCCCGGTTAAACCAGAACAGCGGCCGCGCATTGAGTGACGCCAGCAGAAGGGATGCTCTGTGCGATTCTGCCCAGAGAGCAGGCAATGAGGCAATCAGCGGTTCCTGCCAGTCAAGCGGTGTTACAGCAACTCCCGCCGTTTCCAGCGGCAACGCCACCACGGCGGCATCCAGTTTTCCGCGCCGGACCTGACGCACCAGCTCAGGCGAACTTTGGCGCACAATCCGTAGTGACTCGACCTGGCTATTCACCTGCGTTTCCAGCGAAGCAAAGATCCCCTGCTCAAAGGCTGTCGTTAAGCCCAGCCGCAGCGACCTCACACCGTCTTGTGCCAACTGACTCAGGGCTGCGTAAGTTTTATCCTGCAGTTCCAGTAGCGGACGCACCAGCTCCAGCACGCGAGCGCCCTCATCCGTTAGCATCAGGCCTTTGGTATGACGAACAAAAAGCCTTACCCCCAGCCGTTCTTCAAGCTGGCGAATATGGCGGCTAAGCGGTGGCTGCGACATAAACAGTCGCTGCGCCGCCCGGCTCATGTTGTTCTCTTCCGCCACTACCGCAAAGTAGCGCAGCAGGCGGATATCCAGAGAGTGCAGAGGGGGTGTTGTCATACCGAAAAGGTATCACGGAAACGGTATTATCCAAATGATTCCGCCCGCCCTATCCTCACGCCATACATGACACAAACGAGGAAAACACCATGCATTCGGAACGTTTTATTACCGGTCAAAACATGTTGCAGCAGGTCGATGGCAAAGGCGGCGATGCCGTCGTTGAGAGCCTGAAGGACATTGCTCCCGACTTCGTCCGTTATCTGATTGAGTTTCCTTTTGGCGACATCTATTCCCGGCCTGGGCTGGATTTACGCGGTCGGGAAATCGCTACCGTTGCCGCCTTAACCGCACTGGGCAACGCCGCACCGCAGCTCAAGGTTCACATTGCAGCCGCGCTGCATGTCGGGTTAACGCAGGAGGAGATTATTGAGGTGATAATGCAGATGGCAGTATATGCAGGCTTTCCAGCCGCGTTAAACGGCCTGTTCGCCGCCAAAGAGGTGTTTGCCGGCCGGTAACGCGCCGGCCAGCATGATTGACGAACCGTAGGCCGGATAAGCGCAGCGCCATCCGGCAAAAAACTACAACAGTTGCGCCAGACGATTGATATCCGACTGAATCGCCCCGGCGGTCACGTCGCGACCCGCGCCGGGTCCACGAATGACCAGCGGGTTATCGCGATACCAGCGGCTTTCAATGGCAAAGACGTTATCGCACGGCAGCAGCGCCGCCAGCGGGTGCTCCGGACGCACCGCTTCCACGCCAACGCGCGCTTTACCGTTGGCGTCAAAACGCGCCACGTAACGCAGTACCAGTCCCATTTCCCGGGCTGCTTCCAGACGTTGCACCATCTGGTCGTTCAGTTCATCCCCATTTTCAAAGAAATGGTCGATGGACCCCTCTTCAC
Organism: Citrobacter amalonaticus; assembly: GCF_037053465.1. GTDB lineage: Bacteria > Pseudomonadota > Gammaproteobacteria > Enterobacterales > Enterobacteriaceae > Citrobacter_A > Citrobacter_A amalonaticus_H. The sequence goes on along the minus strand of NZ_JBALIF010000010.1, from coordinate 107,412 downwards.
AGTGTGCAGGAACCAGTGATTCAACGCGAACCTGATCCGGCTCGATGTCGTAACCCGCTTCACGCGCCAGAATCACCAGCTTACGCATCACATCTTTACCCGACAGATCGACACGCGGATCCGGCTCCGTCAGCCCCTGCTGCCAGGCCTGATCCACCAGATCGGTGAACGGTACAGAACCGTCGAATTGCAGGAACAGCCAGGAGAGCGTGCCGGAGAAGATCCCGCTGATCGACAAAATCGTGTCGCCACTGTCGATTAAATCTCGCACGGTGTGGTTGATAGGTAACCCTGCGCCTACGGTGGCGTTATACAGCCAGTGACGCCCGGTTTTATCAAACGCATCGTGGATCTGGCGATACTTATTACTGTTGCTCGCCCCGGCCAGTTTATTGGCGCTGATTACATGGAAGCCGTGGCTGGCGAAATCGAGATACTGATCCGCCAGTTGTTCGCTGGCGGTCACATCCAGCACCACCAGGTCATCGTAGGGATGCGCACGCATCCACAGGAACAGTGACTCTTCATCCTGCTCAATGGCTTCATCATTGAAGAATGCCAGTGCGCGGCTGGCATCCAGCCCTTCGTAGTTCAGCAGGCTGCGACGGCTATCCACCACGCCTGCCAGCACAAATTCAAAACCGGTACGCGCCGAGAGGGTACTCTGCTCGCGGGCGAACAGTTCCAGCCAGCGTGAACCGATATTACCCTTACCAAAGAGCACCAGGCCAATACGTTTCTCCGCACGGAAAATCGACTGGTGCAACCCCTGAATCAGGCTCTCCGTCGGGCCGGTACGCAGAACAGCCACGAGGCTTATCCCCTCTTCCGACTGCCAGGTAAACTCCACCGGCTGCCCTTTCAGTTGCTGCCAGAAACGGTGGCAATGCAGCGGATTACGGGTGACGCCCGCTCCCACCATCGCCACCAGTGCCAGTCCCTGACGCAAACGCAGTTCGCCCGGCAAACCCGCGCCATCAAGAATGCGCAGGGCGCTGTCAGCCACTTCCGAGGTGTAGCAGAATTGCAGAAGCTGGCGATCGGTATGCACGCCAACGGCCAGCGGACGTACCTGCGCACGTTTGAGGATCTGATCGATATCTTTATGCGCCTGCTTAAAGTCCTGGCTGGCCGGAACCTGAAATTCAATCAAACAGACATCATCATGGCTGGTCACGATACGCGCGCCGGTCCCGGATGCCAGAACGCGTTCAATGCGCGTGGAGCCTTGATCCGGCGTATAACTACAGCGTAATTGCAGATCGATATCGCTGCCGGACACCGGCTGCAAGGTGCGGGCGTGCAGAACCGGCGCCGCCAGACGCGCCAGCTCACTGGCTTCATCCAGACGCAACAGCGGCAGCAGGCAGGCATCTTTGACTTTGCGCGGGTCGGCGCTGTACACCCCAGCCACATCACTCCAGATGGTAACGCGAGAGACACCCGCCAGCGCGCCAATCTGGGTGGCGGAATAGTCAGAACCGTTACGGCCCAGCAGCACCGTTTCACCCGCCTGACTGCGGCTGATAAAGCCCGTGACTACCAGACGTTTGCCCGGATGCTGGATCAGCAGTTGTTGCAGTAACGGGTAAGAAAGGCTCTCGTCCACCTGCGGCTGCGCGGCACGCTCGGCACGCAGAAATTCACGCGCATCCAGCCAGGCCGATTCCATACCTTGCTGGTTCAGCACGGCAGACATCAGACGGGCAGACCAGATTTCACCGTGGCCCACCACTTCCGCATAGACGGCGTCAGTGACGCCGCTGTCCAGCAAATTTGCCAGACGTTCCAGGTCGCTGATAAACAGGCGGGTTAAACCCTCCGCCACGTCGGTGGGAAGCAGGCCGCTAATCAGTTCACACTGATAGCGACGTAATGTTTGTTGCACCTGATGCGCAGAGAGGCGATCGGTCTGGCTTAATTTCAGCCAACTGATCAACTGGTTGGTCGTACTGCCCGCAGCGGAAACCACCATCATATCGTCAGGCCGTGAGTATTCCGCCATGATGCCCGCGACGCGCAGATAACACTTCACGTCAGCCAGGCTACTACCACCAAATTTGTGCAGTTGACGACCCTTCGCCCCTGCCTGCGCAATCACACTCATGTTTACCCCTTGTTTGCAGCCCGGAAGCCATTTTCCAGGTCGGCAATTAAATCTTCGCCATCTTCAATACCGGTGGAGATACGCAATAGCGTCTCGGAGATCCCGGCGGCGGCACGCGCCTCGGGCGCCATACCGGCATGCGTCATAGTGGCGGCGTGAGAGATTAAACTTTCCACCCCCCCTAAGGATTCCGCCAGCGTAAACAACGACAACCCGCTCAGGAAACGACGCAGCGTTTGCTCATCGCCATCCAGTTCAAAACTCAACATTGCGCCAAAACCTTTTTGCTGACGCGCGGCAATCTCATGGCCCTGATTTTCCGGCAGCGACGGATGATATAACTTTTTCACCAGCGGCTGGGTTCGCAGATAATCGACAATGGCCTGCGCATTGCGCTGCGCCACTTCCATGCGCGGCGAAAGCGTGCGCAGACCGCGCAACAGCAGGTAACTGTCAAACGCGCTACCGGTCACGCCGATATTGTTTGCCCACCATGCCAGCTCGGTGACCGTTTCCGGATCTTTTGCAATCACCACACCCGCCACCACATCAGAGTGACCATTCAGATATTTCGTGCATGAATGCAACACCAGATCGGCGCCCAATGCCAGCGGATTTTGCAGTGCCGGGCTTAAAAAAGTGTTGTCAACAACGCTCACGGCGCCTGCATCCCGCGCCAGTTGGCAGATTTTCGCAATATCCACCACGCGTAACAGCGGATTACTCGGACTTTCCACCAGCACCAGTTTCGGTTTTTCGGCCAGCGCCGCCTGCAACGCCTTTTCATCTCCCTGATCGACAAACAGTACGCGATAACATCCGCGCTTCGCCAGGCTGTCAAACAGGCGATAGCTACCGCCATAACAGTCATGCGGTGCCACCAGCAAATCACCCGGCTTCAGAAATACGGTCGTCACTAAATGGATAGCCGACATGCCCGTATTGGTCAGAACCGCCCCAGCGCCGCCTTCCAGTTCGGCCAGCGCACGCTGAACCACATCGCGCGTCGGGTTGCCGCGGCGGGAGTAATCATGAGCGCGGGGCTCATTAAAACCGGTAAAATTATAGGTGCTGGAAAGGTGAATCGGCGGAACGACGCAACCATACTGTTCGTCGTCATTTAACCCGCTACGCACTGCGATGGTGGCCTGTTTACGCGTCATGTTAGGGTGTTCCTGAGCTGAGTCGATAAAAAGTCAGGCTCCAGAGTAAACAGGTTAACAATAGACGTCAATACATCTGGACATCTAAACTTCTTTGCGTATAGATTGAGCAAACTGGAAATAGCCGTTAAAATTATCTGCATTAGCGCACAACTACAGGCGCTTTATCCGTGTCACGGTATCGCCTGTACGGTAAACTATGCGGAATTACGGCGAGTAACCATGCAAATAGTATGGCCTTGCCTCATATTAATGACGAAGAGGATTAAGGTATCTCATGGCTGAATGGAGCGGCGAATATATCAGCCCATACGCTGAGCACGGTAAGAAGAGTGAGCAAGTAAAGAAAATTACGGTTTCCATTCCTCTGAAGGTGTTAAAAATCCTCACCGATGAACGCACGCGTCGTCAGGTGAACAACCTGCGCCACGCCACCAACAGCGAGTTGCTGTGTGAAGCGTTTCTGCATGCCTTTACCGGGCAGCCCCTGCCGAACGATGCAGACCTGCGTAAAGAACGCAGTGATGAAATCCCGGAAGCGGCGAAAGAGATCATGCGGGAACTGGGGATCGACCCGGAAACGTGGGAATACTGATTTACGGACACAAAAAAAGCGCCTTTCGGCGCTTTTCTCTGACCGCGAAACTTATTTCGCGCCCGGGATGTTGAAACGCTTGTTGAAGCGGTCAACACGGCCACCGGTTGCAACATCACGCTGTTTGCCAGTGTAGAACGGGTGGCATTTACCGCACACGTCCAGGTTCAGATCGTGACCAACGGTAGAGCGAATTTTCATGACGTTACCGCAAGAACAGGTAGCAGTAATTTCTTCGTATTTCGGGTGAATATCTTTTTTCATGGGGAAACCTCAGTTTAAGGCCGCGTCGCTCTTCCAGCCCTAACGCCAGACACCACGCGATGTTGATAGTATAGTTTTGACACAATCAATTTGCATCAAAGGCGGCGAATCATACAGAAATTAGCCCGCTCATGCAAACTGATTCGTTCGTCACCCACGACTAATGTGTATACTAACCCGCCAGATTTCAAGTCAGGACGATTTATGCCCGTAGCGCACGTTGCCTTACCCGTTCCGCTTCCCCGGACCTTTGATTATCTTCTGCCGGAAGGCATGAGCGTCAAAGCGGGTTGTCGCGTGCGTGTGCCGTTTGGCAAGCAGCAGGAACGCGTCGGCATTGTGGTTTCGGTCAGCGATAAAAGCGAACTGCCCATCAATGAACTGAAGGCGGTCGTGGGCGCGCTGGATAGCGAGCCGGTCTTTTCGAATTCAGTATGGCGTCTGCTGCTTTGGGCTGCGGAGTATTACCATCACCCCATCGGCGACGTCCTGTTCCATGCGCTGCCCATCCTGCTACGCCAGGGGAAACCCGCAACCAACGCGCCAATGTGGTACTGGTTTGCCACCGAAGAAGGACAGGTTGTTGATCTCAATAGCCTGAAACGTTCCCCGAAACAGCAACAGGCGCTGGCTGCATTGCGGCAGGGAAAAATCTGGCGCGATCGGGTAGCCGACCTCGAATTCAATGATGCTGCGTTGCAGGCGCTACGTAAAAAAGGCTTATGCGAACTGGCCAGCGAAACGCCCGGCTTTAGCGACTGGCGTACGCGCTACGCCGTCAGTGGCGAACGTCTGCGGCTGAACACGGAACAGGCCACTGCCGTTGGCGCAATTCACAGCGCGTCGGACAGCTTCTCCGCCTGGCTGTTAGCAGGGGTGACGGGGTCAGGTAAAACCGAAGTTTATTTGAGCGTGCTGGAAAACGTTCTGGCGCAGGGTAAGCAGGCGCTGGTCATGGTGCCGGAAATCGGTCTGACGCCGCAAACCATCGCCCGTTTTCGTGAACGTTTTAACGCGCCAGTGGAAGTCCTGCATTCCGGTCTCAATGACAGTGAACGTCTGTCCGCCTGGCTGAAAGCGAAAAACGGTGAGGCGGCCATTGTCATCGGCACCCGCTCCTCGTTATTTACGCCGTTCAAAAATCTCGGCGTTATCGTGATCGATGAAGAACACGACAGTTCTTATAAACAGCAGGAAGGCTGGCGCTACCACGCCCGCGATCTGGCGGTGTATCGCGCCCACAGCGAGCAAATCCCGATTATCCTCGGCTCCGCCACGCCAGCGCTGGAAACGCTGTGCAATGTCCGGCAGAAAAAATACCGCCTGTTACGCCTGACGCGCCGCGCCGGGAATGCGCGTCCCGCCACCCAGCACGTGCTGGATTTAAAAGGCCAGCAGGTGCAGGCAGGACTGGCTCCCGCGCTTATCACCCGCATGCGCCAGCATTTACAGGCCGACAACCAGGTGATTTTATTCCTCAATCGCCGGGGGTTTGCCCCTGCGCTGCTGTGCCACGACTGTGGCTGGATAGCGGAATGTCCGCGTTGCGATCACTACTACACGCTGCATCAGGCACAACACCATCTGCGTTGTCACCACTGCGACAGCCAGCGCCCGGTGCCACGTCAATGTCCCTCCTGCGGCTCTACGCATATGGTGCCGGTAGGATTAGGCACCGAGCAGCTTGAACAGGCGTTGGCCCCCTTCTTCCCCGGCGTGCCCATTTCGCGTATTGACCGCGATACGACCAGCCGCAAAGGTTCGCTTGAACAGCACCTGGCAGAAGTGCATCGCGGCGGCGCGAGGATCCTGATTGGCACCCAGATGCTGGCAAAAGGGCATCACTTTCCGGATGTGACGCTGGTTGCATTACTGGATGTCGATGGCGCGTTGTTTTCGGCAGACTTCCGTTCAGCGGAGCGTTTCGCCCAGCTTTATACTCAGGTTTCCGGGCGCGCCGGACGCGCGGGTAAACAGGGGGAAGTGGTGTTGCAGACGCACCATCCGGAGCATCCGTTGCTGCAAACCTTGTTACATAAAGGCTACGACGCGTTTGCCGGGCAGGCGCTGGCCGAACGACAAACGATGCAATTGCCGCCGTGGACCAGCCACGTCATCATTCGCGCGGAAGATCATAATAATCAACAGGCGCCAATCTTTTTGCAGCAGCTACGTAATCTGATCCAGGCCAGCCCGTTGGCTGACGATAAGCTTTGGGTGCTCGGCCCGGTTCCGGCGCTGGCGCCGAAGCGCGGCGGCCGCTATCGCTGGCAGATATTGTTGCAGCATCCGTCGCGAATTCGTTTGCAGCATATTATCAGTGGTACGCTGACGCTCATCAACACGCTACCGGACTCACGCAAGGTGAAATGGGTGCTGGATGTCGATCCTATTGAGGGATAATCCTCTCACGATGCGAGGCGGATCGAAATATTCAACATCCATCACACTTTTTATGAAAATTCTGTAACCGTTTCCATTCGCTATCTGATAAAAATGTTTCCGATGTGAATTTAAACAAGGATTGTGCTGCGCCGGGTTTCCCAGGCGAGGAGAAAGAGTGAAACCGAATAAGCAGGTTGCTGCCGCTACAATGAAAGATGTTGCTATGAAGGCGAAAGTCTCAACGGCAACCGTGTCCCGCGCGCTGATGAACCCAGATAAAGTCTCCCAGTCCACCCGAAACCGGGTCGAACAGGCCGCTATGGAAGTCGGGTATTTGCCGCAGTCGGCGGGACGCAACGTTAAACGTAATGAATCGCGAACCATCCTGGTAATTGTGCCGGATATTTGCGATCCCTTCTTTAGTGAACTGATCCGTGGGATCGAAGTCACGGCTGCGAGTCATGGTTATCTGGTGCTGATCGGCGATTGCGCGCACCAGAACCAGCAGGAAAAAACGTTCGTCAATCTGATCATTACCAAGCAGATCGATGGCATGTTACTGCTGGGCTCTCGTCTGCCATTTGACGCCAGCATTGAAGAACAGCGCAATCTGCCGCCGATGGTAATGGCAAACGAATTTGCACCGGAGCTGGAACTGCCCACCGTACATATCGATAACCTGACTGCCGCCTTCAATGCCGTGAACTACCTGCATGAACTGGGACATCAGCGCATTGGTTGCATCGCCGGGCCGGAAGAGATGCCGCTGTGTCACTACCGCTTGCAAGGTTACGTGCAGGCGCTGCGTCGCAGTGGCATTGTCGTTGATCCACATTACATCGCCCGTGGGGATTTCACCTACGAAGCTGGCGGCAACGCGCTAAAACAGCTTTTTGACTTACCGCAGCCGCCCACAGCGGTGTTCTGCCATAGCGACGTCATGGCGCTTGGCGCGCTCTCGTGGGCTAAGCGTCAGGGAATCAAGGTGCCAGGTGATTTGTCGATCATTGGCTTCGATAATATCGCGTTAGCCGAATTTAGCGATCCACCGCTGACAACTGTTGCGCAACCGCGTTTTGAGATTGGCCGGGAAGCGATGCTATTGCTGCTCGACCAGATTCAGGGGCAAAATGTGAGCAGCGGCTCGCGATTGATGGACTGTGAGCTGATCCTTCGCGGTACAACGCGCGCCTTAACATAAACCTTTCAGACACGGTCTCTGGTCAAAGGCCCGCCGCTTAAGTAACATGGCGGGCTGACGAACGAATAAATACAGCGAAACGATAGTGGCACAACGAGATTATGTACGTCGCGGTCAACCGGCACCTTCGCGGCGCAAAAAGAGTACATCACGGAAAAAGCAACGCAACATGTCTGCGGTATCGCCCGCAATGGTCGCCATTGCCGCCGCTGTCCTTGTGGCCTTTATCGGTGGTCTGTACTTCATTACACATCATAAAAAAGAAGAAGCAGAAACGTTGCAGGGCCAGAAAGTGACCGGCAACGGGCTGCCGCCCAAACCGGAAGAGCGCTGGCGCTATATTAAAGAACTGGAAAGTCGCCAGCCAGGCGTACGTGCGCCTACCGAACCGTCTGCGGGTGGTGAGGTGATGAAACCGGATCAACTGACTGACGAACAGCGCCAGTTGCTTGCGCAAATGCAGGCCGATATGCGTCAGCAGCCAACGCAGCTTAACGAGGTTCCGTGGAACGAGCAGACGCCAGCACAACGTCAGCAAACGCTACAGCGTCAGGCCCAGCAGCGTCAGGCTGAGCAGCAACAGCAGCAGTGGAACACCACTCCGCCGGTTCAGCAGCCGCGTACGCAGCCACAGCAGCAAACGCGTACGGCGCAAACGGCACCGGTACAGCAGACACCAAAGCAAGCCACCCAGCAGCAGAAACCTGCCGCCACATCGCAGCCGTATCAGGATCTGTTACAGACGCCAGCGCACACAACTGCGTCTGCGCCGAAAACGCAACAGGCCGCGCCGGTTGAGCGTGTGCCAGAAGCACCGAAGCCGACAACAGAGAAGAAAGACGAACGTCGCTGGATGATACAGTGTGGTTCGTTTAAAGGCGCTGAGCAGGCAGAAACCGTGCGTGCGCAACTGGCATTCGAAGGCTTTGACTCTAAAATCACCACTAACAACGGCTGGAACCGCGTCGTTATCGGGCCGGTGAAAGGCAAAGAGAATGCCGACAGCACCATCAGCCGCCTGAAGATGGCAGGTCACACAAACTGTATTCGACTCGCCTCCGGGGGTTGAAACCCCCAAAATCCCCCCCATCTATAGTTGCATTATGCCCCGTACACTGTGCGGGGCTTGTATTCTGCATTTGTAACCAAGGGGTCTGCTCGTGACAACAATAGTAAGCGTACGCCGTAACGGCCATGTGGTTATCGCTGGCGATGGCCAGGCCACACTGGGTAATACCGTAATGAAAGGCAACGTGAAAAAAGTGCGTCGTCTGTACAACGACAAAGTCATCGCAGGCTTTGCGGGAGGTACAGCGGACGCGTTCACGTTGTTCGAACTGTTTGAGCGCAAATTAGAAATGCATCAGGGGCATCTGGTCAAAGCCGCAGTGGAACTGGCGAAAGACTGGCGTACCGATCGCATGTTGCGCAAACTCGAAGCGCTGTTGGCGGTCGCGGATGAAACCGCCTCTCTCATCATCACCGGTAACGGTGACGTCGTGCAGCCGGAAAACGATCTGATTGCCATCGGCTCCGGCGGTCCCTACGCCCAGGCTGCGGCACGCGCTCTGCTGGAAAACACCGAGCTCGGCGCTCGCGATATTGCGGAAAAAGCGTTGGATATTGCAGGGGATATCTGCATTTACACCAACCATTTCCATACCATTGAAGAATTACCCTCTAAAGCGTAAGGATCTCCCATGTCTGAAATGACCCCACGCGAAATCGTCAGCGAACTGAACAAGCACATCATCGGCCAGGATAACGCGAAGCGTTCCGTGGCGATTGCCCTACGTAACCGCTGGCGCCGCATGCAGCTTGACGAAGAGTTGCGCCATGAAGTGACACCGAAAAACATTCTGATGATCGGCCCAACCGGTGTCGGTAAAACCGAAATTGCCCGTCGTCTGGCAAAACTGGCCAACGCGCCGTTCATCAAAGTCGAAGCGACAAAATTCACCGAAGTGGGCTATGTCGGTAAAGAAGTGGATTCTATCATCCGCGATCTGACTGATGCCGCCATCAAAATGGTGCGCGTTCAGGCAATCGAGAAAAACCGTTATCGCGCAGAAGAGATGGCTGAAGAGCGCATCCTTGATGTGCTGATCCCGCCGGCCAAAAATAACTGGGGCCAGTCTGAACAGCAGTCTGAACCCTCAGCGGCGCGTCAGGCATTCCGTAAAAAACTGCGTGAAGGCCAGCTCGACGATAAAGAAATCGAGATCGATCTTGCCGCTGCGCCGATGGGTGTGGAAATCATGGCGCCTCCGGGAATGGAAGAGATGACCAGCCAGTTGCAGTCCATGTTCCAGAACCTGGGCGGGCAAAAGCAAAAAGCGCGTAAGCTGAAAATCAAAGACGCGATGAAGCTGCTGATTGAAGAAGAAGCCGCCAAGCTGGTCAATCCGGAAGAACTGAAACAGGAAGCCATCGACGCCGTTGAACAGCACGGGATCGTGTTTATCGACGAAATCGATAAAATCTGTAAGCGTGGCGAATCCTCCGGCCCGGACGTGTCCCGTGAAGGCGTACAGCGCGACCTGCTGCCGCTGGTTGAAGGCTGCACGGTTTCCACCAAGCATGGCATGGTGAAGACCGATCACATCCTGTTTATCGCCTCAGGCGCGTTCCAGATCGCCAAGCCGTCTGATTTAATCCCGGAACTGCAGGGGCGCCTGCCAATTCGTGTGGAGTTGCAGGCTCTGACCACCGGCGACTTCGAACGCATTCTGACGGAGCCGAATGCCTCTGTCACCGTGCAGTATAAAGCACTGATGGCGACCGAAGGCGTCAACATCGAATTTACTGAATCCGGTATTAAACGTATTGCGGAAGCGGCGTGGCAGGTTAACGAAACCACCGAGAACATCGGGGCTCGTCGTTTGCACACTGTACTTGAGCGTCTGATGGAAGATATTTCCTATGATGCGAGTGATTTGAACGGTCAGAACATCACAATTGATGCGGATTATGTGAGCAAACATCTGGATGCGCTGGTCGCAGATGAAGATCTAAGCCGTTTTATCCTATAATCGCGTGCAATGCATTTTCATCACTGTTGATGGGGCTGATAAGCCCCATTTTTATTGGCGCTAAATATGACTGAACAACAACAAATTAGCCGCTCTCAGGCCTGGCTGGAAAGTTTACGACCTAAGACCCTGCCGCTCGCCTTCGCGGCGATCATCGTCGGTACGGCTCTGGCGTGGTGGCAAGGATACTTTGATCCGCTGGTCGCTTTACTGGCTCTGATTACGGCGGGGCTTCTGCAAATCCTGTCGAATCTCGCGAATGATTATGGCGATGCCGTTAAGGGGAGCGACAAACCGGATCGCATTGGGCCACTGCGGGGAATGCAGAAAGGCGTGATCACCCGGCAGGAGATGAAGCGGGCGCTGATTATCACCGTCGTGCTGATCTGCCTTTCCGGTCTGGCGCTGGTCGCAGTCGCCTGTCACACTCTGACCGATTTTGTCGGTTTCCTGGTGCTGGGCGGTTTATCGATTATCGCCGCCATCACTTACACTGTGGGCAATCGCCCCTATGGTTATATTGGGCTGGGGGATATTTCCGTACTGGTCTTCTTTGGCTGGTTGAGCGTGGTGGGAAGCTGGTATTTACAGGCCCATACGCTTATTCCAGCGTTAATCCTTCCGGCTACCGCCTGTGGTTTGCTGGCAACCGCAGTGCTGAATATCAATAACCTGCGCGACATCAACAGCGATCGTGAGAACGGTAAGAATACGCTGGTGGTCCGCCTGGGCGCGCTCAACGCCCGCCGTTACCATGCCTGTCTGCTGATGGGAACGCTGGTTTGTCTGGCGTTGTTTAACCTACTTTCACTGCAAAGCCCGTGGGGATGGTTGTTCCTGTTGGCTGCGCCATTGCTGGTGAAACAGGCACGTTTCGTGATGCGCCAAATGGAGCCGTCGGCGATGCGCCCGATGCTTGAGCGCACCGTAAAAGCGGCGCTGCTAACTAACCTGCTGTTTGTCGTGGGTATCTTTTTAAGTCAGTGGGGCAGATAACTGACAAATATCAATTAACAATTGATGATTTTGCCAACAGTACACATAGCGCGATATACTAAAAATTCTCGCAGCAACTGAACGTTAAGCCTATGAAATACGATACTTCCGAGCTTTGTGACATCTATCAGGAAGATGTCAACGTCGTTGAACCGCTGTTCTCTAACTTTGGAGGACGGTCGTCGTTTGGCGGACAAATCGTCACGGTGAAATGTTTCGAGGACAACGGGTTGCTCTATGATCTGCTCGAACAAAATGGCCGTGGTCGCATTCTGCTGGTCGACGGTGGCGGTTCTGTCCGTCGTGCGCTGGTCGACGCCGAACTGGCGCGTCTGGCGGTACAGAATGAGTGGGAAGGTCTGGTCATCTATGGCGCGGTGCGTCAGGTCGACGATCTGGAAGAACTGGATATCGGCATTCAGGCAATTGCCGCGATTCCGGTCGGTGCCGCAGGTGAAGGGATTGGGGAAAGCGATGTCCGCGTCAATTTTGGCGGTGTGACGTTCTTCTCCGGCGACCATTTGTACGCCGACAACACCGGAATCATCCTCTCCGAAGACCCGCTCGACATCGAGTGATCAAAAAAGGCCGTCTGTGAAAGATGGCCTTTCTTTTATCTGTCATCAAAGCTATCGTAATAGTTAAGGCGAAGACGAACGTTTCCATTATCGACTTCCTCTGAAACAGACATAATTACATGATTATCTGGATAGTTTTCAATATATGAATCTAGTTCTTCACGCAACTTCTGAAGATTCTGTGTCTTTATCCCTGTGAATATAAGAGAATTTATTTTTTGACCACTACCCTCATCAGTTTGGCTTATAAAATACCAGTTCGCTGTTACCCTGGGAGCTGATTTTAATGGTTTCGGAGTTAAAATATAATATTCAATAAAATCACTTTGCATGTATTCTTCATTGATAAATGGCATAAGAGTAAAAAGGCAATAAAGCAACGCAAATATAATAATTAAAATGATGATAATGAGCCTATTCATATGAATACCTCACGAACAATATTTGGATCTGCTATAGGGTTTACCGTGCACATGAACGCAGGTAGATGTCCGAAATAGGGTTGATGTTTTATACTTTTATCGAGGGGATCTGGAAAAAGTAAAGGAAGAATGTTTTTGTTTTTAAACTGTCCTACTGGACCATAATAGTCCCAAATACGGTAAGCCTTTTCTTTGGAACATATATGAAGAAAAGGGGTATAATCTGCATAGTCGACAGCTTGGTAAAAGCCAAAAAGGTCTGAAACGAGATCTTCGACACTATAGCCGCTATCTGTAATGATTATATATGGCCAGAGATTTTGTAGTGTCTCAAATTGTACGGATGTACTCAAAAAAATAGATAAAGCTACACTTTTTAATAATGGTTCACTTAAACCTCTTCGCACATGAAATTTCTTGTAAATTCCTGTTGTAGTTCTCATACCAGCAATATTTGTTGACATACTTTGAAAATAATTAACCTCAAAATATCTATCATTACTACTATGAGATGTCGTCATTTGTGACCATAAGTGTTCAGCACCGCTCGGATTCGCATGCCCTAAGTCAATCCATCCCAGATTCTCTGTGTATACTAATCCATGCGTAATATCACGAGTAATAAATCTATCTGAACCATCAATGATATCGTTTCTTTTGCTCATATCGCATTCCTTGTGAGTCGCAATAAAAAGCGATTCTATTCTCACTGAAATAAAAAAGGCACCAAAAGGTGCCTTTTTTATTGATTCCCGCTGATTGCCGGATGGCGGCGCAAGCGCCTTATCCGGCCTACTCTACGGAAAGAACAGCATGAGCGATTACGAGGATTAGACTTCTTCCATACGGCCGAGCAACGCCTGCAGACGATCCTGCCAGCCGTTCTGCTGTTCTCTCAAAGACTGATTTTCGCGCTCGAGCTCTTCACGGCCATGCTGTGCAGACTGTACTTCCTGCGCCAGACTATTGTTCTTCTCTTTCAGCTCTTCAATTTCCATCTGCAACAGGGTGATGGTATCAATCGCCTGCTGTACTTTCGCTTCCAGTTTCTCAAATACTTCTAAAGACATGGTCATACTCTCCTGAATGGCAAGGCGACGCTACATGTGTACGCGCACAAAATATAGTGCCGATTGTATGAAGCCCCGTCGTCCCTGTCCAGCGCCATCCCGCGTAGATTGCGGTGAACAACTCTTTTCAGTCAACTCTGACAGACAATGTTCGTCTAACTCGTAAGTGTTAATAAATTGGTTAATGAATTGATTCAGCTCATAGGCTTTATGTATAACAAAACGCGCCAGATAGCGCGATAACGCTCATTTTATTGACGTGGCACACACATTTTAATTTCGATATTTCTCGTTTTTGAGCGTTAACGATAAATTAACAGTATGCCGACAGGGCATCGCGGACGTCAGTGACCTCCTCGCTTACAATAAACATTAAACTCTTCAGGATCCGATTATGAGTCAAACATCAACCTTAAAAGGCCAGTGCATTGCAGAATTCCTCGGTACCGGGTTGTTGATTTTCTTCGGTGTAGGGTGTGTCGCTGCGCTTAAAGTCGCGGGTGCGTCTTTTGGTCAGTGGGAAATCAGCGTCATCTGGGGGCTGGGGGTAGCGATGGCTATCTACCTGACCGCAGGTGTGTCTGGCGCACATCTTAATCCGGCGGTTACGATCGCATTATGGCTGTTTGCCTGTTTTGACAAACGCAAAGTTGTTCCTTTTATCCTTTCTCAATTTGCCGGTGCATTTTGTGCAGCGGCGTTAGTTTACGGGCTTTATTACAATCTTTTCGCCGACTTTGAACAAACGCACCACATTGTACGTGGCAGCATCGAAAGTGTTGATCTGGCTGGCACTTTCTCAACGTATCCAAACCCGCACATTAATTTTGTGCAGGCTTTCGCGGTTGAAATGGTGATTACCGCTATTCTGATGGGGCTTATTCTGGCGCTGACTGACGATGGTAACGGTGTACCACGTGGTCCGCTGGCGCCTCTGCTGATTGGCTTACTGATTGCCGTTATCGGCGCATCCATGGGGCCGTTGACCGGATTTGCGATGAACCCGGCGCGTGATATCGGCCCGAAAGCGTTCGCCTGGCTTGCTGGCTGGGGTAACGTTGCTTTCACTGGTGGCAAAGATATTCCTTACTTCCTGGTGCCGCTGTTTGGCCCCATCGTTGGCGCTATTTTGGGCGCGTTCGCCTATCGCAAACTGATCGGCCGCCATTTGCCGTGCGATGTCTGTGCCGTGGAAGAGAAGGAAACCACGACCACTTCACAACAAAACGCTTCGCTGTAATGTGACTACGGGACAAAAATTATGACTGAGAAAAAGTATATCGTTGCGCTTGACCAGGGCACCACCAGCTCTCGCGCTGTTGTGATGGATCACGATGCGAATATCGTGAGCGTTTCACAACGCGAATTTGAGCAAATCTACCCGAAAGCAGGCTGGGTAGAACACGACCCGATGGAAATCTGGGCGACACAGAGCTCTACGCTGGTGGAAGTTCTGGCTAAAGCGGACATCAGTTCCGATCAGATTGCAGCAATCGGGATTACGAACCAGCGTGAAACCACCATCGTCTGGGAACGCGAAACCGGTAAACCGATTTATAACGCGATTGTCTGGCAGTGCCGTCGTACTGCGGATATCTGTGAACAACTGAAGCGCGATGGCATGGAAGAGTACATCCGCAATAACACCGGTCTGGTGATTGACCCGTATTTCTCCGGCACCAAGGTGAAGTGGATCCTTGACCACGTCGAAGGCTCTCGTGAACGCGCTCGTCGCGGCGAACTGCTGTTCGGGACCGTTGACACCTGGCTTATCTGGAAAATGACGCAGGGACGCGTACACGTAACGGATTACACAAACGCCTCACGTACCATGCTGTTCAACATCCACACGCTGGACTGGGACGACAAAATGCTGGATGCGCTGGATATCCCGCGCGCAATGCTGCCGGAAGTGCGTCGTTCTTCCGAAGTCTACGGCCAGACCAACATTGGTGGTAAAGGCGGTACGCGTATTCCTATCTCCGGTATCGCTGGAGACCAGCAGGCAGCGCTGTTTGGTCAACTGTGCGTGAAGGAAGGGATGGCGAAAAACACCTACGGCACCGGCTGCTTTATGCTGATGAACACCGGTGAGAAAGCAGTGAAGTCAGAAAATGGGCTGCTGACGACTATCGCCTGCGGTCCGACCGGGGAAGTGAACTACGCGCTGGAAGGCGCCGTGTTCATGGCGGGCGCATCCATTCAATGGCTGCGTGATGAAATGAAACTCATCAGCGACGCATTCGATTCCGAATATTTCGCGACCAAAGTGAAAGACACCAACGGTGTGTATGTTGTGCCCGCCTTTACCGGTCTGGGCGCGCCGTACTGGGACCCATATGCACGCGGTGCGATCTTCGGCCTGACCCGTGGCGTGAACTCCAACCACATCATCCGCGCAACGCTGGAATCCATTGCCTACCAGACCCGCGACGTGCTGGAAGCAATGCAGGCAGACTCCGGTATTCGCCTGCACGCCCTGCGCGTGGACGGCGGCGCTGTCGCCAACAACTTCCTGATGCAATTCCAGTCTGACATTCTCGGTACACGCGTTGAGCGTCCGGAAGTGCGAGAAGTCACGGCGCTGGGTGCGGCGTACCTGGCGGGTCTGGCGGTTGGCTTCTGGCAGAACCTCGATGAGTTACAGGAAAAAGCGGTTATCGAACGTGAATTCCGCCCAGGCATCGAAACCACCGAACGTAACTACCGTTATAGCGGCTGGAAAAAAGCGGTTAAACGTGCACTGGCATGGGAAGATCACGACGAGTAATGTTGCCTGCCGGATGACGGCTTCGCCTTATCCGGCCTACAATGTCGTCAGTTCCTGAAACTCCCACGTAGGTCTGATAAGCGCAGCGCCATCAGGCATGAATGCGTTGTTAATGCCGGATGACGGCTTCGTCTTATCCGGCCTACAGGTTGTGTCACATTGATGCGGGGGTAACCCCGCATACACATCAATAATCTCATCCCCTCCCCTGTGCTACACTTCGCGCCAATTCCTTTCTGCTACGAGTTTGCTATGAGACGAGAACTTGCCATCGAATTTTCCCGCGTCACCGAAGCGGCGGCGCTGGCTGGCTACAAATGGTTAGGACGCGGCGATAAAAATACCGCTGACGGCGCGGCGGTTAACGCTATGCGCATCATGCTCAATCAGGTCAATATCGACGGCACCATCGTGATCGGCGAAGGTGAAATCGATGAAGCGCCAATGCTCTACATCGGTGAGAAAGTCGGAACCGGTCGCGGCGACGCGGTGGACATTGCGGTTGATCCGATTGAAGGCACCCGCATGACCGCGATGGGCCAGGCCAACGCGCTGGCGGTACTGGCTGTCGGTGATAAAGGCTGCTTCCTCAATGCGCCGGATATGTACATGGAAAAGCTGATTGTCGGTCCGGGTGCCAAAGGCAGCATCGATCTCAACCTGTCGCTGGAAGATAATCTGCGCAATATCGCTAACGCGTTGGGTAAACCGCTCAGTGAACTGACGGTGACCATTCTGGCGAAACCACGTCACGATGAGGTGATCGCAGAAATGGCGAAGCTGGGCGTGCGCGTGTTCGCGATCCCCGATGGCGATGTCGCTGCCTCCATTCTGACCTGTATGCCAGACAGCGAAGTGGATGTACTGTACGGCATTGGCGGCGCGCCGGAAGGTGTGGTGTCTGCGGCGGTGATCCGCGCGCTGGACGGCGACATGCAGGGCCGTCTGCTGGCGCGCCACCATGTCAAAGGCGACAGTGAAGAGAACCGTCGTATTGGCGAACAGGAACTGGCACGCTGCCAGGCCATGGGCATAGAGGCTGGCAAAGCCCTGCGCCTGGATGAAATGGCGCGCAGCGACAACGTCATCTTCTCCGCGACGGGCATTACCAAAGGCGATCTGCTGGAAGGCATTAGCCGTAAGGGCAACATCGCCACCACGGAAACGCTGCTGATCCGCGGTAAATCGCGCACCATCCGCCGTATTCAGTCGATCCACTATCTCGACCGTAAAGACCCGGACGTGCAGGCGCACATCCTGTAATTGATTTGTTCGTTCGAGCCTTCCAGCCCCGCCGGGCTGGAAATCTTTCTTGCAACAAACGAAGATAAGGGGACGAGAACCGTACAGGAGAAAACCATGGCAGATTGGGTAACAGGCAAAGTCACGAAGGTAGAGAACTGGACCGATGCCTTGTTTAGTCTGACCGTTCACGCCCCCGTTCAACCTTTCACCGCAGGTCAGTTTACCAAGCTCGGTCTTGAGATTGACGGCGAACGCGTCCAGCGTGCTTACTCGTATGTGAATGCCCCCAATAATCCCGATCTTGAGTTTTATCTGGTCACCGTGCCCGATGGCAAACTGAGTCCGTGTCTGGCGGCACTCAAGCCGGGCGATGAAGTCCAGGTGGTGAGTGAAGCCGCCGGTTTCTTTGTGCTGGATGAAGTGCCGGACTGCGACACGCTGTGGATGCTGGCAACCGGAACGGCCATCGGCCCTTATTTATCGATTCTGCAATTGGGTAACGATCTGGATCGCTTCCAAAATCTGGTGCTGGTCCATGCCGCACGCTATGCCGCCGATTTAAGCTATCTGCCGTTGATGCAGACGCTGCAAAAACGTTACGCAGGCAAGCTCCGCATTCAGACGGTGGTAAGTCGTGAAACGACCGCTGATTCGCTGTCCGGACGCATTCCGGCGCTGATTGAGAGTGGCGAACTGGAAAAAGCGGTCGGTTTATCAATGGATAAGGAGAGCAGCCATGTCATGCTGTGCGGCAATCCGCAGATGGTACGCGACACACAGCAGCTTCTGAAAGAAACCCGGCAAATGACCAAACACCTGCGCCGTCGACCGGGTCACATGACCGCCGAGCATTACTGGTAATGCTTTGCCGGAGGATATCCGTGGGGCCATTCCGGCGTACGGTTTGCTTCACGCCTGGTGATCGGCTTTAAACTTCACGTCCTGCGTATCTTTACCGTATTTATTCTCGCCCTGGGTGCCGACAAACGCACCCAGATCGATAATCATCATGATGAGAATAAGCGTCGGCACAAAGCGCCCAACCGCCCATTGCCACATTCCCGGCAGAATCGCCCAGTTACCGGCTAACAACATCCACGCGAGAATCATCAGCAAGGCCCACAGCCCGGAGCGACCGCGATCGTGCAGACGTTTCACCGTGACCGCCGCCGTAGGCCACAGCAGGCAAACCAGGCAGAATGCCGCCGTCTGGATCGCGAGGAGATCGCGACCCGCCAGAAAAAACAGCACCGCCATGCCGACAATCCACAGCCCAATCCAGATCCAGAAATCACGACGTCCAATGCGCCCTTTAAATGAGAATAACCACTGCTGTAGGGTCATGTCGGTTCCTTTAAATTTACCATTCCCGACAGTTTACCCTTTTGACAAGCCAGGCGGTTATCGTTTTAATCGAGTACAGTTATCACGAAAGGTAAGATTGATGAAGCCAGGATGTACACTGTTTTTATTATTGTTTTCGGCAATGACCGCCAGCCTCGCCGCGCGGTCCGCCGAACCGCTGGCGGCGACCGCACCGTATTTACTCGCCGGTGCGCCCACGTTTGATCTCTCCATCAGCCAGTTTCGCGAAAACTTTAATACACAAAATCCGAAGCTTACCTTAAATGAATTCCGCGCCATCGACAGCAGCCGGGACCAGGCTAATCTCACCCGTGCGGCCAGTAAAATTAATGAAAATCTCTATGCGTCTACCGCCCTCGAACGCGGGACATTGAAGATTAAAAGTATGCAGGTGACGTGGCTGCCGATACAGGGACCGGAACAAAAAGCAGCGAAAGCGAAAGCACTGGAGTACATGGCGGCAGTGATCCGCACGGTTGCGCCCTTACTGACCAAAGAGCAGAGCCAGAAAAAGCTGCAAATGTTGCTTACCGCAGGGAAAAATAAACGTTATTACGCGGAGACCGAAGGCGCCATTCGCTATATTGTCGCAGATAACGGCGAAAAAGGGCTGACCTTCGCAGTTGAACCGATTAAGCTTGCGTTATCGGAAAACCTGGACGGGTCCAATTCCCCCTAAATTATCCACGTTTCAGGAAGGCGGCGACGCAACGAATCCCCAGGAGCTTACATCAGTAAGTGACTGGGGTGAGAGAGTACAGCCAACGCACCTGCAACGCGGAGAATGACGGGGAGATGATAAAAAGCAAAGCCTTTCCGGGGAGTGATCTCTATACTGTTTCACAGACCATGCTGCCCTGAAGGGCGGCCATCTTCCTTAATTCGCTGATAAAGCGTGGAGAATAGAAATGCGACATCCTTTAGTGATGGGTAACTGGAAACTGAACGGCAGCCGCCACATGGTAAACGAACTGGTTGCTAACCTGCGTAAAGAGCTGGCTGGCGTTGCTGGCTGTGCGGTAGCCATTGCGCCGCCAGAAATGTATATCGACCTGGCGAAACACGCTGCGGCCGGTAGCCATATCATCCTGGGCGCACAAAACGTTGACCTGAACCTGTCTGGCGCATTCACCGGTGAAACAAGCGCAGAAATGCTGAAAGACATCGGCGCGCAGTACATCATTATCGGCCACTCTGAGCGTCGTACTTACCACAAAGAGTCTGACGAACTGATCGCGAAAAAATTCGCCGTGCTGAAAGAGCAGGGTCTGACGCCAGTTCTGTGCATCGGTGAAACCGAAGCCGAAAACGAAGCGGGCAAAACGGAAGAAGTGTGCGCTCGCCAGATCGACGCAGTGCTGAAAACTCAGGGCGCAGCGGCATTCGAAGGCGTAGTTATCGCTTACGAACCTGTCTGGGCGATCGGTACTGGCAAATCTGCAACCCCGGCGCAGGCACAGGCGGTTCACAAATTCATTCGTGACCACATTGCCAAAGCTGACGCGAAAATTGCTGAGCAGGTAATCATCCAGTACGGCGGTTCCGTAAACGCATCCAACGCAGCAGAACTGTTTGCTCAGCCGGACATTGATGGCGCGCTGGTTGGCGGTGCTTCTCTGAAAGCCGACGCTTTCGCTGTGATTGTAAAAGCTGCTGAAGCCGCAAAACAGGCCTAAGTTGCACAGCCGGGGGAACTTTCCCCGGCTTATCTCCACATTACCAGTATCCCAGCCAGTGCCACCAGAAGGCCCCGGTTACGCCCCAGATAGTCAGGTTTACCACACTCATCACCAGCCCCGTTTTCCACCATTCTGCCAGCGTCGCGTAGCCCGAGCCGAAAATAATCGGCGCAGTACCCGTACCATAATGGGTAAGCGACATCATCAGCGAGGAGGAGAAGCCAAGCATCAGCCCCAGCAGCGCAGGCGGTGCGCCAAGTCCCAGACCCGCGATGAAAAAGGCAGAGAACATGGCCGTGATATGCGCCGTGGTGCTGGCGAAAAAGTAGTGTGAATAGACGTAAAGCAGGATCAGCAGCAGCGTCGCCACGCTCCAGTGGACACCAAGATGGTCGATTGCTGTGCCAACGCTGGTCGCGAGCCAGCCAACCAGCCCCAGCTTACTGAGGAAATCCGCCATCATCACCAGCGCGGCAAACCAGACGATGGTATCCCACGCGCCGCGGCACTTCAGAATATCCTCCCAGCTCAGAACGCCCGTCAGTAACAGAATGGATAATCCGATCAGCGCGGCACTGGTGGGGTTAACGGTCCAGCCACTACCCATGATCATCGCCGGAACGCCCGCCCACAGACAAAGCAGCAAAATAAATACCCCCAGCGTGATCTTCTCAGCCAGCGACAGGGGACCCAGCAGATCCAGCTTCTGCCGGGCAAATTGCGGGGCATCAGGTGTCCGAGTGATCGCCGGTGGGTAAAGCCACCAGATGACAATGGGCATCACCACCAGCGAAACCACTGCGGGAAGAAGTGCGGCAATCGCCCACATTCCCCAGGTCATATTCAGTACGCCATCGGTCCCCTTGGTTAAAAAGCTGACAATTAGCGGGTTTGGGGCCGTTGCGGTGATAAACATCGCCGAACTGATTGGGTTAATGTTGTAATTGACCAGCGCCAGATAGCGGCCCGTTGACCCGTTTTCAGGATCGCCAGGTTTGGAACCCAGACTGTCGGAAATGGCCCGCATGACCGGGTGGATAATTCCGCCTCCCCGTGCCGTATTGCTTGGGGTAACAGGGGCAATCAGCGTTTCTGCGAGGGTTAACGCCCACGCGATACCTAAAGTTCTCTTACCAAACAGGGCAATAAATCCGTAACCTATGCGCGAGCCGAGTCCTGTTTTTAGCAGGCTTTGCGACAGCATAATCGATAAACCGATGAGCCAGATCAACTGATTAGAGAAACCGCTTAGCGCATCGTTCAGGGCAGCAGAAGGCTTACCGGGGTTGGTCACGCCGGTCATCGCCACCAGCATAATCGCCACAATCGCGATGGCCCCAATTGGCATCGCTTTACCGATAATAGCGGCGATCGTGCCGATAAACAGCGCCAACAGATGCCACGCCTGCGGGGTCACATCCGCAGGACAAGGGATAACGAACCAGATGGTCAGCGTGATAGCGATCGAGATAATGGCTGGCCAAAAACGAATGGGGGTTAATCTGTCCATGGATCAATCCTTGAGTTTTCTGTGCATCTTTATGCACTTCGCTATTAACCGTCATTCGTTCAGGTAAATCTCATCACCCTCTCACAAAAGCAAAATATTTGGTTAATTATCCTACAATTTTCCTAATAGATTAAACCACGCATAGTTCAGCGGAAGCAGTAACAGCCATGTCGCTACCGCCAGCACCAGACACAGCAACATCCCGGCCCGGGCCGGGACTTTCCCGAGCGCCATCGCCACCACAATGGGCGACGCCTGATACGGCAGCAGTGGGGTCGAGTAACCCAATACCTGAATCATAATCACCGACAATAGCGGAAAGTGGGTCGCGTCGGAAAAGCTCTGCGCCAGCGTGGTATACAGCGCCGGCACGCCGTTAGCGGTCATGATGAAGTTAAGTGCGGTCGTAATGCCCGTCAGCGCGAGAAAGCTGGTGAACGGCCGGTCCGGGTCAAGCGGCATCACGTTTAGCAGTGCCTCACCGACGGCGTCACCGATTCCGGTTTGCGTCACGGTGAGCGCCAGTCCAAGAATTCCGGCAACGTAAATACAGGTACGAATGTTAACGCCCGTGGAAAACTCCTCGCCATTGATAAAGCCAACGCGCGGCAGCAGAGTAATGACCACCGCCGCCAGTCCGGTCCAGGCCGGACCAATGCCGTGCCAGCTTTCACTCACCCACATCACCAACACCACCGCCAGCATCCAGGCCAGCCGTTTTTCATCACGGCTCATCGGTTCAGACGGCGCTAACTCTCGCGGCGCATGGGGTTTTCCGGGAAACAGCCAACAGATGAGCACAATCAACAGCGCGCCTTTCAGCCAGCCTAATACCGGCGTATTCAACAACAGGTAGGGCAGATAATTCAGGTGGATTCCGTAAGAACCTTCCGCCGTGCCACTCATTACCAGGTTCGGCACGTTGGCAGGCAAAATGGTGGCCGAGAGCTGGAAAGTGCCAAATCCCACCGCAAGCGCCAGACCGTACCACGCGCGTGTTCCCTCCAGCACGCCGGCGCGTTTCGCCATTGCCGCCACAATGGGCATCAGCAGCGCGATGCGTCCCATATTGGACGGCATCACAAACGCCAGGGCATAGCTTAATAACACCACGCTTGAGACCATCAGCGGCCAGGAGTCCGTGAGCCGTGAAGACAATGCCCTTGCCGCCCTGTCCGCCAGTCCGGTTTTGCGGATTGCCACACCCAGCACAAAGCCGCTGAACACCAGCCAGAACGCCGACGAGGCAAAACCACCGAAAATCACGTCCGCAGGGGCGATTTTCGCCACCATCGCCACGGTGAAAAATAGCAGCGCAGTAATGAACTCCGGCAACAGCGAGGTTGCCCAGAGCAGGATGGTGATGCCAACCACCAGTGAGGGAAGGAACAGCGGGTGTGTAAGCCAGAGCGACATGCCTGTCTCCTGTTTTTTTTCAACAAGAATACGGGGGCATTCCCCTTCTGTAAACGCGCGGCTCCCCCTAAAAAAGCAGAGGGTTAGTGATAATGGATTTCACCAAAATAGTCAGACAGCACATAGTAGCGGCAGTACTCAAAAGGTTGCGTTTCTCCCGCCATAAATGTCTGGCGCGCGACGGAAAGAAGCGGTTTGTTCTCAGCAATTTGCAACTTTTCGCAGAGATCCGGCCCCGGCAGAATCGCATCCACTTTCTCGATCGCCGAATCGCTTTTCACATTCAACAAGTGGTAAAGCGAGGTGTGAGCCAGTTCTTCCGCCGTCAAAGTTAATCCCGGAAAAAAAGAGAGATCGAGATAAATTTTCTCGTGGTTAAACGGGCGATTATTCAGGTATCGCACCCGGGAGATGTAGAGATAATGATGATGGGCCGGCAGGCTTAAACCGTCTTCCTGCGCGTCACGCGCGCGTCGCGTGGCAATATCAAGAATGCGGTTTTCCACCGCTACGCTGGCATCGCGCAGATCGCTGGTGATACCGCGAAAGGTATGCCCATAGCTGACGCCTTCTGGTACTGCACAGACTACGGAACCACTCCCGCGCTGTGAGGTAATCACACCGGCGTTGATCAATTCACTCCACGCCTGCTTCACGACAATCAGCGATACATTATAGGTTTGCGCGATCGCCTTTTGCGTAGGCAACTGGCTACCCAGCGGCAAAGTGCCGTTCTGGATCTGCTGGCAAATGATATAAAACAACTGCTTATACAGTGGAGTAAAACTCGTCTTATCAACCTGCAAGCCATTTACCTCGAAAGTCTGCCAGACGGGGACGGTCGCGCCGCCCCCGAAGGGCAGCCGCTACCCTTTAATCTGTCTGGCGAGTTCTGCCAAATCGAAATGATTCATACGATTAACGGTAGTTAAGTAGTCGGCAGGAAAAGCGTCAGCACCGTGCCAGGCGCCGGAAAGTGCCCCAACCATGGTGGCGACGGTATCGGTATCATTGCCGATATTAACGGCGGAAATAATAGCATCAACGGCGGAATTCGGACAACACGCGAACAGGCCAAACGCCGCCGGAACCGCTTCGCTGACATGCAGGCCGGAGCCAATAATATCAGCGAGTTCGACAATTGCCGTCTCCCAGTGGGCGTGCCGTTTGCCGATCGCCACCGCCAGTTCGATACGACGCGCGACAGACGGCCCGGCAACCCTCATTGCGCCCTGCTCTGCCGCCAGCGCGTAACCCCGATCGGCACCGTAAATTCCGGCGGCAATAATACTGTCCGCCGTGGCGACAGCCCCCAACGCTTCACTGGTCGCCGCCGCCATCGCCGCTGCGCCAGACATCGCCAGCACGTTGTTATGGGTAAAGCGGCAGATATCCAGCGCAGTCTGAATCGCTTTTTCTATATCGCCAGGATGCAATACGGCAGCGGGCCAAATCTTCATCGCCGCACCGTTCGTGGCTTCCGCGTTGCCTTTATTAATGATTTGCACCGACTGTTTTTCGCCTTCCAGCTCCCCCTGAAGCGAGGCGCGGTTATCGTTAAAGATGGCTTTCATCGCGGCCCGGGTGGTTGGTCCGGTAAAATTGGCATAATACGGATAGGCTAACCAGCGCTGGAAAGCTTCACGCATCGCGTCATCGCTTACCTGGCGATCGTGCTGTAGCAGGGCATCCATGATGTACTTCGCCTGAATAAAGTCATCGGTACACATCCCGGCCTCGTTACAGCGTCCGAAGGTATCGGCAGGCGGTTTCTCAAAACCGGTCACCCAGCCACCGAAGTATTCGCGAATTTGTTGCTGAGTACGTACTTCGGTCGCCGCGCCCATTGCATCCGCCGCAGCGGCACCAATCAGGCAGCCCAGTATTTTATTCGTTTCAACGTGCATAAATGACTCCTTAACAGTTTTGCATTATTTTTCCAGCGGATGAGCGGCACGAAAGGCGGCGAGTTGTTCAGGATAAGGCAGCGCGGTCATCGCCCCCTTTGCCGTGACCGCCATTGCCCCACAGGCGTTAGCGGTGCCAATCGCTTCCATCAGCAAGCGCATGTCCCAGTTCGCGGTGTGTGAGAGGGTATAAAGCAGGCCACCGACAAAAGCATCGCCAGCGCCGGTAGTGTCCACGACGGAAATTTTCGCTGCCGGGAAAGCAAACTCGCCCTCTGGCGACACCAACAGCGCGCCCTCTTCACCCAGAGAAATCACCGTGGTTTCACAGCCAAGCTCACGCATCAGATAGCGCGCATCCCGCCAGTGACTGACCTTTCCCAGCCAGCACAACTCGTCTGCTGACACTTTGCAGACCGAGGCCAGAGCAATAGATTCGGCCAACAAGGGGGCTATCTCGCGTACATCCCGCCACATGCTGACGCGCAGATTGACATCAAACATCACGTGCCCCCCTGCGGCCTTCATACGCCTGGCACCTTCCAGACACGCCTCACGTGCCGGGCTGTCAGTCAGGCCAATAGAGCTGAAATAAAACCACTCACTGGCGCTGAAAGTGGGTAAATCCTGCACCGAGACAAACGTGTCCGCACCGGGATGCACAAGATAGGTAAAACTGCGCTCACCTTCTGGCGTCAGATTGACAATTAACACCGCGCTGGTTTGTTGCGGGTCGAGGCGCAAGGAACCCACGTCAACACCGTTTTGCGCAAGGGTCTGGCGAAGGAAACGCCCGGCATCATCCTCGCCAAGACAACCAATAAATCCGCAGTTACCTCCCAGCCGTGCGACGCACACGGCCACGTTCGCTGACGCGCCGCCAGGGCATTTCAGATAGGAATCCGCTCTTTCCGGCACCAGATCCACGGAAGCATCGCCAATCACCCAGACTTTATTGAGATGATTCATGTGCTCCTCCTCAGGCCTGGCGCTGTGCCAGCTCATTCTGGATATCGCGGTAATAGTCGTTGTTGATGAGGTATTTTTTCATCACCACACCAATCACCAGATGGAAGACGGCGGGGATGAGCGTCATCATCAGCGCAATACCGGTCAGTGAACTTGCGCTCTGTTCAACATCCGCCTGGTAGCCGAAGTGGCTTAACAGGAATCCCAGCACGCCGCCTGCAATCCCCATCCCGAATTTCTGGAAAAACAGAATGCCGCCGAAAGCCAGACCGGAGACGCGCAGACCGGTTTTCTTCTCGCCGTAGTCAACCGCTTCAGCGATAGAAGACCAGAACACCGGCATTTGCATGTCACAGAAGAAGTTGATGAGGAAGTAAAAGACAAAAGCGAGAATAAGATTCTGTTGCCCGACGCAGAGATACATCGCAATGCTCAATGCGAAGGTGATCAGTTGGGTGTAGCGGAACATTTTTATTTTGTCCCAGAACTTCGTCACCCATGTGGTTGCAATCATCGCCAGAATCGACGCGACAACGCCCACCGTCAGGAAAGGCGAAATCAGGCTGTCACCGCCATTCAGGTAATATTTGGCGTAGTAGGCAGCCACTGAACCGCGGATCACATAGCCGCACATCAACAACATAATGACCACGCCCAGAATCAACCACTGGTCGTTACGCAGTAAATTCGCAAACTGCTGTTTCACGGTCAGTGAAGGGAGTTCAGGCTCGCTGCGTTCGCGGGTGGTCATAAAGCAGAAAATAAACAGCACCGCGCCCATGGCCCCCATTAACCCCATGGAGAGCTGATAGCCGAGCGCTTTATTGCCCTGTCCCAGCCAGACCGCCAGCATGGGTACCACAATCGTTACCAGAAACGCCGCGATTTTGGTCATCACAAAACGATACCCGTTAGCGCTCAAACGTTCGCCGGGATCGTCAGTGATAACGCCAATCAGAGAGATATAGGGAATGGTGATCGCCGTATAGACCAGCGTCATCAGAATATAGGTGAAATAGGCCCAAGCCAGCTTCGCCGTATAAGCCATATCCGGCGTGATAAACATCAGATAGACAGCAAAGCCAAACGGAATGGCAAACCATAACAACCACGGACGATAGCGTCCCCAGCGGGTCGACACTTTATCAGTCAGCATCCCCATTGCCGGGTCGATAATGGCATCGATCATCCGTACCACAACCAGCAGCACACCCACATCGGCTGCGCGTAAACCGTAAATATCCGTGTAGAAATATGCCAGCAGGAGCTGCATGGCAATAATCACTACGTTTATCGCCATATCCCCGGCGCCGAAACCTATTTTTTCCACGATAGACAATTTCATATCGGTATTCCTTTTGCGCCGTATAGCGCAAGAATGTCGAAAAAAAGAATGACGTAACTACGTGAAATAAAAGCTTTTATGAGTAACACCTGGCCCCAAAAGACAGGCTCAAGCGGTATGAGGGAGTGTAATGGAACCCCAAAAGATATAAAGGTATACCTTTATATCTTTTGATCAAATTCACAATATTTTAACCAACGATACATCATCGTCAGTCTGAAGTGAGAGGTTGTACAATAAAACGCCGACAGAACATCGGCGTATCGGATCAGGGCTGAGTCAGGATTTTACAATCGTGATCCTGAATTTCCTCAGCAGAGGCGAGATTCAGCGACAGCAGATTACGCTTCGTCGCCAGCAACACAAACGCATCATCGCTTTGACGCGCCATCGCCAGCGCATAGCTGCCCATATGGTCACGCGCCTCAGGTACCTCTTCAGCCAGCATCATAAATGGGCTTCGCTGCGCCAGCTCGTTTTCCGTCACGCGACGCGCGAGGTATTCATGCCCACGCAATCCGCCAGGTAGCGGTAACCAGCGGGTGCTAATTTTGTTCTGGTTGGCATTCAGTTGCGCCCTGACATCAGGACGAAGACAGGAAATATGGATGTGAAAATGATTTTGCGTTCGTCCGCTGCGCGAATTGACAGCCAGAGAAACAGCGCTGTCCGGAATCTCCTGTCCATATTTTTTGCTCATGAAATCGCGCGATTGCCAGGCCAGCCAGAAGAAATTCGGCGTGTACTGCTCCAGCAGAAGCGGGCTCTCGGTGCCATTAATCCGCCAGGTTGGCATCAGCAAATATTGCAGAGGGCCGTTACGATCTTTGAAAATCACATAGCCGGCATCAGGCTTCACTTCAGCGCACGGCGCAGGGTTTTGATGCTGCCGCTGGTTGGGCACACATTGCTCAAGCACAATCTTACGCAAGGCATCCGGATCGCCCGCCAGCTTCCAGTAGCCCAACCCCGCTACGGCCGCTATAACCACAACGGCCAGCAGTCCATAACCTGTTTTTCTCATCACGCGTTCCCTGGATTTCAACGGCCTGCAAGAGTAACGTAAAATGATGGCAAATAAAAAAGCCCGGCGACGAATCACCGGGCCAGCTTTCGATCACAACTTAACGCTTACTGATCTGGTCGAACGTACCGCCATTGGAGAAATGTTCTTTCTGCGCTTTCGTCCAGCCACCGAATACCTCATCAATGGTGAAGAGTTTTAGCTTCGGAAACGCATTTTCGTATTTCTTCGCAACGTCAGCATCACGCGGACGATAGAAGTTTTTCGCTGCTATCTCCTGACCTTCCGGTGAGTAGAGATACTTCAGGTAGGCTTCCGCTACGGCCTGAGTGCCTTTCTTCTCGGTCACTTTATCCACGACGGAGACCGTCGGTTCAGCCAGAATGGATTCACTCGGGGTGACGATTTCAAACTTATCTTTGCCCAGTTCGTTGGTCGCCAGCAGCGCTTCATTTTCCCAGGCAATCAGTACGTCGCCAATGCCTCGTTCCACAAAGGT
Organism: Citrobacter amalonaticus; assembly: GCF_037053465.1. Taxonomy (GTDB): domain Bacteria; phylum Pseudomonadota; class Gammaproteobacteria; order Enterobacterales; family Enterobacteriaceae; genus Citrobacter_A; species Citrobacter_A amalonaticus_H. Next base: position 77,870 of record NZ_JBALIF010000010.1, on the reverse strand, counting down.
GTTGGTCGCACCGCGCGCGCCCGAATCCAGCACTTCGACGTTTTTAAACAGCGACTTTACGAAATCCTGCGCTTTCGCCTGGTCATTGTTATTGTGGTGCAGCGCATAGCCCCAGGCAGCCAGATAGTTCCAGCGAGCACCGCCAGAACTTTTCGGGTTCGGTGTGATAACCGACACTCCGGGTTTAATCAGATCGTTCCAGTCATGAATTTGCTTTGGGTTGCCTTTACGCACCAGGAATACAATGGTGGACGTGTACGGCGCAGAGTTATCCGGCAGGCGCTTAATCCAGTTTTTATCAATGCGGCCACGCTCCGCAATGGCATCCACGTCATAGGCCAGCGCCAGCGTCACCACATCCGCTTCAATCCCGTTGATAACGGAAGTCGCCTGTTTGCCAGAGCCGCCGTGCGACTGACGAATTACCACGTTGTCGCCCGTTTCTTGCTTCCAGTGCGCGCTAAACGCTTTGTTGTACTGCTCGTACAACTCGCGCGTTGGATCGTAAGACACGTTAAGTAACTGAATATCCTTTGCCAGAACGCTGCCGGATGCCAGCAGCAAGGTTAACCCCACGCCCCATTTGTTCATCGTCCAACTCTCTTATGTTGTGTTGTGATGAATAAAGCGTGCCAGAAAGGAATCCAAACATTAAAGAATAAAAAAAGATTGGCTATAACTACGGGGAATATAAATGAAAGTAAAAAAGGCGGGAATTACTCCGCCTTTATGCCTGATGGCGCTACGCTTATCCGGCCTACATAGTGCACTTGTAGGCCGGATAAGACGCAAGCCGCCATCTGGCAATTGCGATCAGTACAATTTCTTCGCGCAATCCAGCCAGTCACCTTTGAACGGACGCTTCATGTTTTCGATAGCGTCAATGATGTCATGGTGAACCAGTTTTTCGTTCTGAATACCGACACAACGACCGCCGTGGCCTTCCAGCAACAGTTCAATGGCGTAGGAACCCATACGGGACGCCAGAATACGGTCATAAGGCACCGGAGAACCGCCGCGCTGAATGTGACCCAGTACGGTCGAGCGGGTTTCACGGCCCGTCTCTTTCTCGATGTAATGCGCCAGCTCATCAACGTCACACATGTGCTCAGTGATCGCCACGATCGCGTGTTTCTTACCCTTCGCGATGCCCGCTTTGATTTCAGCGACCAAATCATCACGGCTGAACTCAACTTCCGGCACCACCACAAACTCACAGCCACCGGCAATCGCCGCCGCCAGAGTCAGGTCGCCACAGTAACGCCCCATCACTTCAACGATAGAGATACGCTGGTGAGAAGAGGAGGTGTCGCGCAGACGGTCAATCGCTTCAACCACCGTACCCAACGCGGTGAAGTAACCGATGGTGTAGTCAGTACCCTTGATATCATTATCGATGGTGCCAGGCAGACCGATGCACGGGAAACCCATTTCAGTCAGGCGTTTTGCCCCCATATATGAACCGTCACCGCCGATAACAACCAGCGCGTCGATACCGCGTTTTTTCAGGTTTTCGATAGCCACGGCACGGACGTTTTCGTCACGGAACTCCGGGAAACGCGCAGAACCCAGGAAAGTACCGCCGCGGTTAATCATGTCGGACACGCTGTAACGGTCAAGCTGCACCATGCGGTCTTCATACAGGCCCAGGTAGCCATCATAAATACCCATGACTTCCAGACCTTCCGTCAGTGCTGCGCGCACCACACCACGGATTGCTGCGTTCATGCCCGGCGCATCACCGCCGCTTGTCAACACACCGATTTTCTTAATCATGACTACCTCTGAACTTTGGAATGCAAAATGAAATCTGTTGCCGGAAGTCGATCCTGCACATCGATACGATCCAACGAATATGCAGATAGTATAACAATCACTTCCTGCTGAATTGATTCAGGTCAGGCCAAATGGCGGTAATTTATACACAAAATGCGGGTCTGGCTCTCTTTTTTACTCTCACTTACGAAAGCTCTAACCTTTTGTCTTCCGTGGGAACGACGGAACACGGATCCTGATGAATAATGACATCGGAACCCGGAAAACGCCGCAAAATCTCCTGCTCTACCTGTTCAGCCACCCTATGCGCCTGAACGAGCGGCAGATTATCTTCCATTTCCAAATGAATTTGAATAAAGCGGGTCGGCCCTGACTGCCGCGTTCGGAGATCGTGAGCACCACTGACGCCAGGCCAGGAGGTCACGATTTCAAAAATATCCTGACGTTCTGCATCGGGTAACGCGCGATCCAGTAAGGACTGCACGGCGTCATAGCCCATGCGTAATGCACTATATAAAATATAGATGCCAATCCCCAATGCAAACAATGCGTCTGCACGATGCCAGCCATACCACGCAAGCCCGAGCGCCACGAGAATAGCACCGTTCATCATAACATCAGACTGATAATGAAGCATATCCGCCCGTACCGCCTGGCTTTGCGTCCGCTTCACCACCCAACGCTGAAACGAGACCAGAACCACAGTACATATCAAGGCAATAATCGTAACGACAACCCCGACACCAGGATCGTTCATCGGCGTTGGCGTTATCAAATGCTGAATACCCGTTAAAAACAAAAACAGCGCCGAACCGGAAATAAACATGCTTTGTGCCAGCGCGGCCAGTGACTCCGCCTTCCCATGCCCAAAGGTATGCTCATCATCCGCAGGCTGTAGCGAATAGCGCACCACTAACAGGTTAGTGAGCGATGCGGCGATGTCCACCAGCGAATCGACCAGTGCCGCCAGAATACTGACCGAACCGGTATACCACCACGCAAAAATTTTGATCAAAAGTAACAGCGATGCCATCACTGTTGCGGCAATCGCCGCCCGGCTGATCAACCGCCCATAGGATTGATTCATAAACACTCCTGCCATCTTATGCCGCTAGTATAACGGATGACGTAAGACAGTCAGTGATTATGATGATGACAATTTTCAGGCAAAAAAAACCCCCACATCATGTGGGGGAAGACAGGGATGGTGAAGATATTCAGCACGTAACAAACTGGAATAAAAGGATTTATTCTAATCTTCGTCTACATTTTGACTACACTTCGATATACCCTTGACCGCTTAAAATTCGCGGCAAGGGTAGTTTATTGCCCTGCCACTTGATCCCTATGAACTGAAACAGTGATCGCTATCTCCAATTTAGTTCCCTCTTGAAGCTCTTCGCAAAGAACAAGATCATGAACAATACCCATCAACAGCCCCTTGTCTATGGCCCCTTCAGCAACCCAAACGACAATATTTTCCATTTCATGGACAAAAAGTTGCACACAATGCCCAAGCCCGTTGATTTCCAAGAAGTAGGCTGACAGTGCAATACTTGATCTTTTATTTCCATCGGAGAAAGCATGAAACTTATTGATTGAAAAAAGTAAATGTGTCAGCTTTTCTTCAAGGCTCGGGTAATACAAATCGTTTTGCACATGTTCGAGTACACTCTCAAGGACACCTCGATCCTTGATGCCATGAAGCCCACCAGTGTTATCAATGATCCAATCATGCACACGTATTGCATGTTCAATATCAAAGTAAATAAACGGGATTTCTTCCATTTTAACCCCTTATCGATCTTTCAATCGTTTAAATACTTCTAGGGTCTCAGGATCAATGAGTCTATCTTCCAGCGATTTACTTTTTTCTCCCAGAAATCGTTCGAAATCACCTTCTGGAACAGCTCTCACATATGCTTCCAACTTCTCGTGCAATGCATCACGAAAACATAAATCACGACTCGCCATTTTGGTCCTGACATCCACTAACATTGGTTCGTAAAGTGGATGTTTTTCCATTATTAACAAAATTGATTCGGCTTCCTTGTATGTCAGTTTTCTGCCTAGTTGGACCGATTTTTCTTTGATTTCATGGGCTAGCCCAGCTTCAAAACTTGCAATGAGAGTCAATACTTCCGAGTACATAGTGTCACGAATTTTGTCGTTTTGATGTAGTTTCAATACGGTGCGGTACTCATTAGCATTCTCGTGGAAAATACTTTGGTATATCGAATTAGTCAGTTTCCCAAACTTCCATCCTGGCCCATCGACATACTCATTAAGAGCGTCTGTGAATTGTTTTCTGTAGCTTTCTTCTTTGAATGCTGCAACCAGATAATCTTCATCTCTCTGATTGATATACTTGGTCTGCCCGCCAGCGCGCTCAGCCAATGTATCAATTACGATATCAAGTAAACGAGTACGAACGATCTTTGCCTGTTCACTCTCTACAAGCAACATCGCCAGGTTCAGCACGGCTCTAAACTTGAACACACCAAGTATTGATGTTTTGGTACCCTCACCCATGAGGGTACCATCAGCTACCTCTTTGAAATCTCTAAGAGTTCTTCCTTTCAGAACCATGTAGCCATTGTTTTTCAATTCATCAAGATTACTTGTGATGTATCTTTCGATCGTTGCATCACTTACAGCAAATAACTCAACGAGTTGATTTTTGGTAAAAACCTTTTCGCCTCCAAATTCCACACCTCCCAGAGCCAGATGCTTTTCGGCGTGCTTAAGTGCATACGAATTATTGAGAATGTTTTGTCTGTCATGTGCTGAAGTAGTGAGATCTTTAGCCATACCCATGCCTTTGAGAGGGGTGTTGATGCCGTTAAGATACCATTTAATTACACTGCTTTTTAGATTATGGAGTCGCTTTTTCAGGAATACATGCTGTCTACATAATGTCTACATCAAACGCTCCAGGCACCTTACAACTGCTTATAGCGGTTTAATGATAGGCTGATTTTTAAGGGTTTTTTCTAAGTTATTGATAAAAAAAACCCCCACATCATGTGGGGGAAGACAGGGATGGTGTCTATGGCAAGGAAAACAGGGTTTGCTACTGGGAACGTGAGTTGCTACTACTCAATAACTTCAACGATGAACTTTTTTGCCATTGCGTCACGTCGCGCAACTGCTCCATTCGTTGTTGATGTTTCTCGTTTAAAACCGCTTGCTGCTCCGGCGTCAGCAGGTGATACATCTGGTTACGCACCTTAGCCATTTCGACCTGTCTGGTAACCTGTGCCTGCGCCATCTTTTCTGCCTGAGCGCGTACAGCGGTTTCATCAAATTTTTCTGCGGTAATAAGACGATGCATCGTCTCCATTTCGCTAACATTAACAGGCGGCTGTTCATGTCGGGCCTGTTGCATCAGATCTCGCATCTGTTGACGTTGATGTTCGGTTAAACTTATGCCGTCAAACATATGGCTTTGTACAGTGCGCGGCGCAGGGGGTTCGCCCGGGTGCCAGTTATCGCCTGTAACGACTTCAGCAGCATGGCTAACAGTACTGAGTGCCAGCGTTGAGGCCATGACGGCAGCGGTAACTTTGCGCATCATTTGCTCCCAAAATCTTTTCTGTCGCGATTCAACGAGAGACAGTTTACGATTCGGGCTGCAAACATGCGTCAGGGGGTGTAAAACAACGTAAAGTCATGGATTAGCGACGCCCGATGACGTAATTTCTGCCTCGGAGGTACTTAAACGATGAATAAAATCCTGTTAGTTGATGATGACCGAGAGCTGACTTCCCTGCTAAAGGAGCTGCTCGAAATGGAAGGCTTCAATGTGCTGGTTGCCCACGATGGGGAGCAGGCGCTTGAGCTTCTGGACGACAGCATTGATTTACTTTTGCTTGATGTGATGATGCCGAAGAAAAACGGCATTGATACGCTCAAAGCGCTTCGCCAGACACACCAGACCCCCGTTATTATGCTGACCGCTCGCGGCAGCGAACTGGATCGCGTACTTGGCCTCGAACTGGGCGCGGATGACTATTTGCCCAAACCGTTTAACGATCGCGAACTGGTCGCGCGTATCCGCGCTATTTTGCGCCGCTCGCACTGGAGCGAACAGCAACAGAGTAACGATAACAGCTCACCAACGCTGGAAGTGGATGCCCTGAGCCTCAATCCGGGTCGCCAGGAAGCCAGCTTTGATGGTCAGACGCTGGAGTTAACCGGCACCGAGTTCACTTTGCTCTATCTGCTGGCGCAGCATCTCGGCCAGGTGGTCTCGCGTGAACATTTGAGCCAGGAAGTGCTGGGCAAGCGCCTGACGCCTTTTGACCGTGCCATCGATATGCATATCTCGAATCTGCGTCGTAAACTGCCGGAGCGTAAAGACGGACACCCCTGGTTTAAAACTCTGCGTGGTCGCGGCTATCTGATGGTTTCCGCTTCATGATAGGGAGCTTAACCGCACGCATCTTTGCCATCTTCTGGTTGACGCTGGCACTGGTGTTGATGTTGGTACTGATGTTACCCAAGCTCGACTCACGCCAGATGACCGAGCTACTGGACAGCGAGCAGCGCCAGGGGTTGATGATTGAGCAACACGTAGAAGCTGAACTGGCGAACGATCCACCCAATGATTTAATGTGGTGGCGTCGCTTGTTCCGTGCGATTGATAAGTGGGCGCCGCCAGGACAGCGGCTATTACTTGTGACCACCGAAGGGCGCGTGATCGGCGCAGAACGCAGTGAAATGCAGATCATTCGCAACTTTATTGGTCAGGCGGATAACGCCGATCATCCGCAGAAGAAAAAATACGGTCGCGTAGAAATGGTAGGGCCATTCTCCGTCAGAGATGGGGAAGATAACTACCAGCTTTACCTGATTCGACCAGCCAGCAGTTCCCAATCCGATTTTATCAACCTGCTGTTTGACCGCCCGCTATTGCTGTTAATTGTCACGATGTTGGTCAGCTCGCCACTGCTGTTGTGGCTGGCGTGGAGCCTGGCGAAACCGGCGCGTAAGTTGAAAAACGCAGCGGATGAGGTGGCTCAGGGTAACCTGCGCCAACATCCGGAGCTGGAAGCCGGCCCGCAGGAGTTCCTTGCCGCCGGGGCCAGTTTTAACCAGATGGTGACTGCGCTGGAGCGGATGATGACCACCCAGCAACGCCTGTTGTCGGATATCTCGCACGAACTCAGAACGCCGCTTACCCGCTTACAACTGGGAACCGCGCTATTGCGTCGTCGCAGCGGTGAGAGCAAAGAGCTGGAGCGTATTGAGACCGAAGCCCAGCGTCTGGACAGCATGATCAACGACCTGCTGGTGATGTCACGTAATCAGCAGAAAAACGCGCTGGTCAGCGAAACCATGAAAGCCAATCATCTGTGGAGCGAAGTGCTGGATAACGCCGCGTTTGAAGCGGAGCAGATGGGGAAATCATTAACGGTGAATTTCCCGCCAGGCCCGTGGCCGCTATACGGTAACCCGAACGCGCTGGAAAGTGCGCTGGAAAACATCGTCCGTAACGCCCTGCGCTATTCGCATACGAAAATTGAAGTCGGCTTCGCGGTGGATAAAGAGGGCATTACGATAACGGTGGATGATGACGGCCCAGGCGTCAGCCCGGAAGACCGGGAGCAGATTTTCCGCCCGTTCTATCGTACCGACGAAGCGCGCGATCGCGAATCCGGCGGAACCGGTCTCGGTCTGGCGATTGTGGAAACCGCCATTCAGCAGCATCGCGGCTGGGTAAAAGCCGAAGACAGCCCGCTGGGGGGATTACGACTGGTGATTTGGTTGCCGCTGTATAAGCGCTCGTAACATGCTTCCCCGGTGATGAAGTACCGGGGAAGCCCTTAATTTACGCTGCTGCCACCGTAGCCGCCAGCTTTTGCTTTTTAATCCGCTTAACCAGAATCGTCGAGCAGATAAAGCCCATTAAGCTAAATGCAATCATCACGCTAAAAACATAGTTATATCCAGTGATTCCGCTGTTGTTATCCAGCAAATAGCCGTATAGCGTGTACGCAAACATCGCTGGCATGTAGCCGATGATGCAACCAAATGCCATAGCCGAACCCGCATATTCACGCGGAGTACCAATCTCATCCATCGGTGCAAAGAAAATGGCTCGCTGTGAGAAAATAATCGCCCCGAACCCGAGTGTTGCCACCATGCCGATATACACATTCATTGTTTGATGCGGTAACTGCATGAAAACAAGCATCGCAACGGCTGAGATAAGAAAGGTCCATTTCAGGTACACCGTCGGTGATTTAGCGACCTTATCCGCCAACAGTCCGCCAATCGGTCCCCCCACCATTTTTAACGCATACTGATTGATGATGCCGTATGCGCCGACGAGCGCAACCGGTAACATATAGATATCCTTGAGGAACGGGATAAAGTAAGTCAGCCCACAATAAGCGGCGTAAACGAAGAAAATCCCTAAAGAAGCCAGCCAGACGTTAGGGCAGGACAAAACATGCTTGATACCTTTGAGCACTTCCATGTTGGCGCTGGATTTTTCGCCACCTTTCACATTGTCATCATCGACAATAAAGTAAGTCACAATACCCGCTGCAAGCGTAATTACCGTATAAAACAGAAGACCCGCCTGCATACCTGCTTTTCCTTCACCGAACTGGACGAAGACAAACAAGGCACCGGAAGCGACAATCACATCCACCACACCACGTCCGGCTTCTAAAAAGCCAAACATGCGCCCTTGCTCTTCTTGCGTACCCAACAGACGAACGGCTTTTAGCAACACCGGCCAATAAACTACATCGGCAAAGAAAGCCATTGCGGCAAAGCAAACGAGATACCCGATAAATGAGGGTAGTGTCGCTAAATATAAGCCACATAGCCCAACACCGATCAAACCTAACGGTAATAATATTTTTTTGGAATAACGGTCGGCTATATAAAGTGAAAGAAAAAGCCCCGTTGTCTGAACAATCGTATAAACCGTAAAACTCAAACCAATTTGTGTATTGGTTAAACCCCAGTCATTCTGCATTGGTACATAAAAAACATCTTTCATACTTGAAAGTTTGAATATTGTACCGCCGCCTAAAATCAGAAAGCAGAGTCTTGCCCATTTATTCATGAACATGATTTAACCCTCATTGCTTGTTGAGAGAAATATTTAAATTATTTTATTAATAATAACCTGAGAGTTATTTTCATAACCCTTTAAACATTAGCTATGCATTTTAATTATTTTATTTGTTACTTATAATCTTGTCACATAAACTACGGATGTATTTAATTTGAGAAAGAGCATCTTCTGTTTCCTGTGCCAGTCGTGTATCAATCATGTTACTATCGGGTAATGGTGTATAACTTGCCTCGCGCCAGGGGATCCAGGGATTATCTCCCTCATCGTCGAAACGAAATGCCGGAGCATAGTATTCAACCTCCTCTTCAAGTCCAAATGCATATACTTGCGGTTGTTCTTCACCTAAAAGTAATAATGCCTTAAGCATATCTTCCATCGGTAAATCACCGTATCCTGAACGACAAGCCTCATGCCCCCAGCCTTTACCCTCTTTAATAATTTTAGCGTCTTTGATATGTACCTGAGTGATGAGCGGAGACATGACCTCAAGCGCAGAAAGTGGCTGCTCATTAGCATTAATCATATTGCCAAAATCAAACAGGATAGAGAGGTTCTTCATTCCACTATTCTTAACCAGCTTCACCAGTTCATGGCTTTGCAGATCTTCGTGCTGCTCGATGGTAAAACTTAATCCGCAATCATCATACTGCGACAACCACCCTATATCATTGGCAATTTTCAACATGACATCGTTCAGGTATCCCTCATAACGCGGGTAAAAACGTACTGATGTTGCTCCGGTAGCCTTCGCAATACGGATAGCATCTGTCAACGTCTCCTTGTCCGAAGCACTTGTTTCGATATGCACATCCAGATTATATTTCGTAGCCTTCTCTTTAAAATCTTGTAACTGCTGTGCGTTCAGTTTCTGCAATGACTGGGACTCACCATCCTCAACATGTATTTTCACACCCTTTAATTTCTGCTGATGTGCAATATCCAAAAGATCGCCCGGGAGGACTCTCTCATAGCGCATGTTCAGATGGAAGGCATAAGCATGTAGATACAGTGGTATATTTCTCGCGCGTTCAGCAAGAAGTTCATGGTTACATTTTCCCATTATTTTTCTCATTCATCACGAATAACTAGTTCCACAGATTCAAGCCGCCAGTATTCAAAATCGACCTGAACCACTTTTTTATCTCGGGTAGCCCGATGTTTCTCTACTAAAATTCCATAAGTATTAGGTGCAACCCCCAGCTCTTTGCAGGCAATTTCTGGCATATTAACTGGTTTAAAAACCATTTCTTTAATGTTTAAAAGCTGCCCAAACGCATTTTCCCAGACGCTGGCAAAAGACTGATTTCCCAGTTTGTTAATGAACCCTGGCGCAACATCGGCATCAATATAGGATTCATGATAAAATACTTTATGTGAATCGAGGCCGCACCAGCCGGTAATAAGATACCGATCGCCAGAAGACAGAAAAACATCATCAACATGGTGTGGAACCGACTCAACAGCTTCTTTTGTTAAATAATCCCAAAAAGGCTCGCGCCCCTGCGCACGCGCTTCGGCATTGAAGCTTGAAAGTGATTTAGGGTTATAAATAAATCGCTTCGAAGAAATAAACCAGCCACTGCGGTTCTTTCTGAAAATACGTGCATCAATCTCAAGCTCGATAAGCACCTGGCGTAAGGTCATGCGCTTTGCATCCAGCAACTCACATAACTCCCTCTCTGAGGGCAGTTTAGAGCCCGCAGGTAAATTTTTCTCGTTTAACCAGTTTTCAAAGCGCTCTCTGAGCACATCAACATTGTTTTTCTTTTTCATCTTTACCAATCTGGTTTAAACCAATTTGTAGATAAGATATTTGAGTGCAGGGAATACACAAGTTTTTTTTCGATACAAACTTCTTTTTTGTGGACCAGGTATCAGGAATGGCTTTAAAGCACGTCGTAACAGGCAGGGTTTTTATCCGATTTTTCGCTATGTGGGGAGTAAATCGAAGGGAGATTAAATCAGGTGCAGACACCTGATTTAATCGCAAAGACGGGTAACTTTACTTTCCCGACAAACGCCGGGTTTGATCTTCGATCTTGCCGCTTAACCGACGTTTTTGCATCGTTCGCGTCCAGCTCTTTGACAGCCCCGCCGCTGACAGCAAACGATGGTACTGCTCATCATCAAAGGGCATATGCCAGGCTATGGCGGCAGCCTCCTGGACGCTGACATCGCTGACGCGGGAGACCAGTTCCAGCGGCGCATCGGCTGACACTATGCCCGGCGCAACAACGCTGTACAGCCAGCCTGTTTTGCCACAATTTTGCATCAGACTTGCCATATCGCTAATGCCAAAGTGAAAATTGAGCTTAAAGCACGGCGAACGCGGCTGCGTAACCTGAATCAGCGCGTCGCCCCAGCGAAAGATATCGCCGATATAAACATGTTGTTCCGTCAGGCCATCGGTAGAGAGGTTTTCACCAAAAGCCGGGGCAACGAATTGATCAGCCTGGTCCGGAAACTCTCGTGCCCAGTACAGATAATGCTCGTGCGGGTAGTGGCACAGCGCACGATCCGGCCCGCCGTGGATCTTCTTTTCCGCCTGCTCATCGCCTTCCAGCCCCAGCTCCGTCAGCATCAGCTCACCATCAACCTGAATTTTGCCAATCGCGCTGGGACGGCTTCCCGGATAATCCTGAATTTTGCCGCTGAATACGTCTACTGGATATCGCATCTGGTCCCTCTCTCCGATGAATTTGCCCTATTTAACCATAATTATTTAACCTCAGCCGTGCAAAATGAGAGCACGGTTCACACGACGCGCAGACAGGCATGCTATCTATAACAGGTGATTTTGAAACACCATTTCATAATAAGGAGTCAACAACGTGACAAGTCAAACGCAGTTTGCTGGCGTCTGGTGCCCCTCCATTACGCCAATGGACCAGGACGGAAATATCGACCTCAACGGTCTGAAGCAACATCTTCAACGCCTGACTGAAGCAAAAATCGACGTTATTTTGCTGATGGGCAGTATCGGAGAGTTCGCTTCCTTCACCCTTGACGAACGGCTACTGTTGATTCGCGAGGCGCGTGCCATGAGCCCGCTGAAGATGGTGGCTAACGTCTCTTCTACCTGCGTCCACGACGTATTACAGATGGCGCAGGAAGCGCACCGCACCGGTTACGATGCAGTAATGGTCCTGCCACCGTATTACTACGGTCAAACGCCGAAACAGTTATTGAGCTACTTTCGCGAGTTGGGGCAAAAGATTAGCGGGAAATGGTTTGCCTATAACTTCCCGGCACGCACTGGCTGCGATTTAACCCCCGAACTGGTGGCAACACTTGCCTGCGAGTTCCCGAACTTTGCCGGTATTAAAGATACCGTCGACTGCCAGTCGCATACCCGCAGTATGATCCAGGCCACCCGTGCGGTGCGTGATGATTTTGCCGTACTTTCAGGCTATGACGAATATTTCATTCCTAATCTTCTGGCAGGCGGAGCTGGCATTATCTCCGGGTTAAACAACGTTATGCCGGAGCTTTTTGTCAGCGCGCGCGAGGCGTTTAAGGCCGGCGATTTGGCAACTTTGCGCGACATTCAGCAGAAGATTGGCGTGTACATGTCGATTTATGCCATCGGTGAGGATTTTGTTACGACTATCAAAACCGTGGTATCGCGTAAATATGGTTACTGTACTGGCGTGTCGCGTAATGCGGGCGGGGAACTGAGTGAGTATGAATGCCGCACGATTGATGAGGTATTTGGCCGTTAAAAAGCCCCGCCAGCAGCGCTGGCGGGGCTATAGAAATGCGATGTCTTGTTAACTAAGACTTATTTTTTCGCTGCGAAACGGGCAGCCGCTTCGTCCCAGTTCACTACGTTCCAGAACTCTTTGATGTAGTCCGGACGGCGGTTCTGGAATTTCAGGTAGTAAGCGTGTTCCCACACATCCAGGCCCACAATCGGGAAACCAGACGCGCCAGAGATCGCTTCACCCATCAGCGGGGAATCCTGGTTAGCCGTAGAAACGACCGCCAGTTTGTCGCCCTTCAGCACCAGCCACGCCCAACCGGAACCGAAGCGGGTCGCTGCCGCTTTTTCAAATTCTGCTTTGAAGTTATCAACAGAACCGAAATCACGTTCGATAGCCGCTTTCAGATCGCCCTGCAGGGTGGTGCCCTTTTTCAGTCCTTTCCAGAACAGGCTGTGGTTAGCATGACCGCCCGCGTTGTTACGCAGAACGGTTTTCTTGTCCGCAGGAAGTTGATCCAGTTTAGCGATCAGTTCTTCAGCAGACAGGCTGGCGAATTCAGGCAGGCTTTCCAGCGCCGCGTTGGCGTTGTTTACATAAGTCTGATGATGTTTGGTATGGTGAATTTCCATCGTCTGCTTATCGAAGTGCGGTTCCAGCGCATCATAAGCGTACGGCAGGGATGGCAGTGTATAACTCATATTCATCTCCATTATTGTCGAGCGGCCGGGTGTTAACGCCGCGTAAGCAGTCGGTTCATTATAGTTAATTAAATGATATTGAAAATGATTATCAATGCCGTACTTTTGCTAAGGTTATTTCCGTTGCGCCTGTTGTTGATTATGTGAACCCAATCACCCACTTAACGGAGTCATTGCCAGAAAGAGAAGAACTGCGGCAATTGTCGAAAGGTTATGCATCTGCGCAATTTTTAAACTCATGACGTCGGAAGGGTAAAACCGACGAAAAAAAACAATGAGGATGACGTGATGAGTAACGCGATTACGATGGGTATCTTTTGGCATTTAATCGGTGCGGCCAGTGCGGCCTGTTTCTATGCGCCGTTCAAACAAGTTAAACAATGGTCATGGGAAACGATGTGGTCGGTTGGCGGGATTGTCTCGTGGCTGATTCTTCCCTGGGCCATCAGCGCCATGCTGCTGCCTGATTTCTGGGCTTATTACCGTTCTTTCAGTCTCTCCACGCTGCTTCCCGTCTTCCTGTTTGGCGCAATGTGGGGCATCGGCAATATTAACTACGGCCTGACCATGCGCTATCTCGGTATGTCGATGGGGATTGGCATTGCCATTGGCATCACGCTGATTGTCGGTACGCTGATGACGCCTATCATCAATGGCAACTTTGATGTGCTGATTCACACCGAAGGTGGGCGCATGACCCTGCTCGGAGTGCTGGTTGCGCTGATTGGCGTCGGGATTGTCACCCGCGCGGGCCAGCTCAAAGAGCGCAAAATGGGCATTAAAGCTGAAGAGTTCAACCTGAAAAAAGGGCTGATGCTGGCAATTATGTGTGGCATTTTCTCCGCAGGGATGTCGTTTGCGATGAATGCCGCGAAGCCGATGCATGAAGCAGCGGCGGCACTCGGTGTAGACCCGTTGTATGTGGCGCTGCCAAGCTACGTGGTCATCATGGGCGGCGGCGCGCTGGTAAACCTGGGATTCTGCTTTATCCGTCTGGCAAAAGTGAAGGATCTGTCGATAAAAGCCGACTTCTCGCTGGCAAAACCGCTGATCATCAGCAACGTGCTGTTGTCCGCACTGGGTGGACTGATGTGGTATTTGCAGTTCTTTTTCTACGCCTGGGGTCACGCCCGCATTCCGGCGCAGTATGACTACATCAGTTGGATGCTGCACATGAGCTTCTACGTCCTGTGCGGCGGCATCGTCGGTCTGGTACTGAAAGAATGGAAGAACGCCGGTCGACGCCCCGTGACTGTACTGAGTCTGGGATGTGTGGTGATCATTATCGCCGCAAACATCGTCGGTCTGGGAATGGCCAGCTAATCGCTCTGGTTACTGAGATGACGCCACTGGCTGGGCGTCATCCCGGTTTCCCGCGTGAACACGACGGAAAAGTAATTACTGTCCTCAAATCCGCACTGCATCGAAATTTCACTGATCATCAGGCGGCTGTGTTGCAGAAGATATTGCGCATGGCAGACACGAACCTGACGCTGATACTGGTTAATGGTCATCCCGGTCTGGCTGCGAAACTGCTGACGCAGTACGCGCTCACTACACCCTTCCCGATCGCAAAATTTGTCTAATGCAAACGGACGCTCCAGGCTGCCTGCCAGTGCGGTGATAAGCTTATCCAGCAACGTTTCGCTGGAGGTTGCCGGTAGCGTATCGGTCGCATAACGATAGCGCTTGAGCATCATCACCAGTTGACCAAAAAGCAATTCCGCCATCTCGTTGGCGAGCGGATCGTGCTGATTACTTTCATGCTCAAGCTGATTTATCACCTGCCGCGCCTGTGCCATTCCTGTGCTGCCCAGCCGCCAGTGCGGTTGCTTTTGCGTTCCGTTAAAACCGGGAATTGCGCTTTCCCAACGCAGATTCAGCGTCAGCCGTTCCGGGCAATAGATGATGTTTTGCAGGACGAGATCGTTGACAGAGGTGTAAGAGTGTTTGTCTTCGGCGCGAATGTAAAAAAGATCGCCACGGGTAATACGATAGGGACGATCGTTAAGCACATGCAAACCGTTACCGCGCCAGACCAGCACCAGTTCACAAAAGTCATGCGAGTGTTCAGCAAACACACTTTGCGGGTAGCGATCGGCGACGGCGACGGCCTGTTTGGCATTCGCAAAGAAGTCGTCTTTCAAAAGCACCAGATGATTCGCCACCCGCGTCTTCCCTGCCGGATGGCGCTTGGCTTATCCGGCCGATAAATTACGTAAACACCCAGGCCGGATAAGACGCCATCGCGTCGCCATCCGGCATCACAGATCGATGATTATTCACATTCTGGCGGCGAAAAACGTTGATAGTCTTCGCGTTACTGAAGCACCGCATCGCGTCCCTGGCGAATGTCACGCGGAGACCAGTCGAATTCGCGGCGAAACAGCGTCGAAAAGTGATTACTGTCGCCAAAACCACAGCGATAAGCAATTTCTGTAACGCTTGCATCACTATGGCGAAGTAAATGACGGGCTTTGATTAACCGCAGTCGGTTCAGATAGCGCTGAGGCGTCAACCCGGTCTGCTGCTTCAGTTGGCGGTGGAGCGTGCGCAGGGAAAGCGAAAACTGATCGGCCAGCGCTTCCCAACTCACCTCCTCTGCAAAATGATCTTCCAGCCAGGCCATCAGTTGATTCAGACGCGCATCGTTATTATCCCCCCCTTCCATCAGGCTGCTTCTGCGTAACAACACCAGCAATTGCATAAACAGAATTTCGCGATTTGCCACCCCGGGAAGATCCATCTCCTCGTCATCCTGTTCCATCTTTGCCACTAACTGGCGCACCTGCTGCAATACGCTCTGATTCACCCGCCAGTGAGAAGGATATAAGCCATTTTGCTCCTGCGGCAGCAACTGATTCAGCCCGGCCAAAAACTGAAATGCATCGGGCGAACGATAGAGCACATTGGTCAGGCAGAGGTTATCCGTATGTTCATACAAATGCCTGTCATGGTCGCGGACAAAACAGACCGTCCCGCCGCTAATGGTATAGGGCTGACCGTTAAACACGTGAATACCCGTGCCATGTTCAACAATGACAATTTCATGAAAATCATGGTGATGCTCGGGAAAAGCAGCCTGAGGAAGCCGGGGTTCAATGGCTACCGGCGTTTTACCTGAGGGAAAGAAATCCACGCTATGCAGTACGGTCATGACGGCTTCCTGATCGAGTGAACATGCCCGAAATAGTAAATAAGGGTTAATTACCGCACCTTAAATTTTCGACACAAAATCGCGCAAACCCGGTCAATTTTTCAAGAAAAGCGGGGAAAGATCGGGAAATGCGGACACCGTCACATCAGGGGAAAACCGGCTTATTCGCAGAAACTGTGAATGCCGTCACGTTCACCTTTGCTTTCTTGCCAACGGCTAATTTTGCCTGTCAGTAACGAGAAGGTGCGCTATTCCGGGGTTTTTTAGACTGGGCGCATTGAAACTCAGAAGGACCTCGCTATGACTTTTCGCCATTGTGTCGCTGTCGATCTCGGCGCCTCCAGCGGACGTGTAATGCTGGCGCGTTACGACAGTGAACATCGTTCCCTGACGCTACGGGAAATTCACCGCTTCGTGAACGGCCTGCAAAAGCAGGACGGTTTCGACACGTGGGACCCCGACAGTCTGGAAGACGCTATCCGCCTGGGGCTGGAAAAAGTGTGCGATGAAGGCATCCGCATTGACAGCATCGGCATTGATACCTGGGGCGTGGACTATGTCCTGATCAATAAGCAAGGCCAGCGCGTCGGGCTTCCGGTTTCTTATCGTGACAGCCGCACTACCGGCGTAATGCAACGCGCGCAGGAACAGCTCGGTAAAAGCAATATTTATCAGCGCAGCGGGATCCAGTTCCTGCCGTTCAACACGCTGTATCAACTGCGTGCGCTGGTTGAACAACAACCGGAACTGGTTGCGCAGGTGGCGCATGCGCTGCTGATGCCTGACTACTTCAGTTACCGTCTGACGGGCGAACTGAACTGGGAATATACCAACGCCACCACCACCCAACTGGTCAATATCAACAGCGACGACTGGGATGAAACCCTGCTGGCGTGGACCGGCGCCAGCAAAACCTGGTTTGGTCGCCCCTCGCATCCGGGAAACGTCATCGGTTACTGGATTTGCCCGCAGAAAAATAAGATCCCGGTGGTGGCCGTAGCCAGCCACGATACCGCCAGTGCGGTTATCGCCTCACCGCTTGCCAATCAACACAGCGCCTATCTCTCGTCAGGCACCTGGTCGTTGATGGGTTTTGAAAGCAGAACGCCGTACACCAACGATGCTGCGCTTGCCGCGAACATCACCAATGAAGGCGGGGCGGAAGGCCGCTATCGCGTACTGAAAAATATTATGGGGCTGTGGCTGTTGCAACGGGTGCTGAAAGAGCGACAAGTTGACGATCTGCCCGCCCTGATTGCCGAAACACAGGCGTTGCCCGCCTGCCGCTTCCTGATCAACCCCAACGACGATCGTTTTATCAACCCGAGCGAAATGAGCGTCGAGATCCAGGCCGCGTGCCGCGAATCAGGCCAGCCGGTGCCCGACAGCAACGCAGAGCTGGCGCGCTGTATTTTCGACAGCCTGGCGCTGCTGTATGCCGACGTTTTGCAGGAGCTGGCGACGCTGCGCGGCGAAACGTTCAGCCAGTTGCACATTGTCGGCGGCGGCAGTCAGAACGCGCTATTGAACCAACTCTGCGCCGATGCCTGTGGAATCCGCGTGATGGCGGGTCCTATTGAGGCCTCCACGCTCGGCAATATCGGTATCCAGTTGATGACGCTGGATGAACTGAACAACGTCGATGACTTCCGTCAGGTGATCGCCGCCAACTACAACCTGACGACGTTTATCCCGAATCCTGACAGTGAAATTGCCCGCTATGTTGCGCAATTTCATTCCAAACGACAGACAAAGGAGCTTTGCGCATGACCACTCAACTGGAACAAGCCTGGGAACTGGCGAAACAACGCTTCGCCGCAGTAGGTATTGATGTCGAGGAGGCCCTGCGCCAGCTCGATCGTCTGCCGGTCTCAATGCACTGCTGGCAGGGCGACGACGTGGCCGGTTTCGAAAACCCGGAAGGATCGCTTACCGGCGGCATTCAGGCTACCGGCAACTACCCGGGCAAAGCGCGCAACGCCCATGAACTGCGCGCCGATCTGGAACAGGCGTTTAGCCTCATCCCCGGCCCAAAACGTCTGAACCTGCACGCCATTTACCTGGAGTCAGACACCCCGGTCGCCCGTGACAAAATCCAGCCGGAGCACTTTAAAAACTGGGTGCAATGGGCGAAAGCCAACCAGTTGGGGCTGGATTTCAACCCCTCCTGCTTCTCACACCCGCTGAGCGCGGAGGGGTTCACGCTGGCACATGCCGACGACAACATCCGCCAGTTCTGGATCGATCACTGCAAAGCCAGCCGCCGCGTGTCCGCTTACTTTGGCGAACAGTTGGGCACACCGTCAGTGATGAATATCTGGATCCCGGATGGCATGAAAGATATCACCGTGGACCGTCTGGCCCCACGCCAGCGCCTGCTGGCGGCACTGGATGAAGTCATCAGCGAAAAACTGGACCCGGCGCACCATATCGACGCCGTGGAAAGCAAACTCTTCGGCATCGGCGCAGAAAGCTACACCGTCGGCTCCAACGAGTTCTACATGGGATATGCCACCAGCCGCCAGACCGCGCTGTGCCTTGATGCGGGCCACTTCCACCCAACAGAAGTGATCTCCGACAAGATCTCCGCCGCCATGCTGTTCGTACCGCGCCTGTTGCTGCACGTCAGCCGCCCGGTGCGTTGGGACAGTGACCACGTGGTACTGCTGGACGATGAAACTCAGGCGATTGCCAGTGAGATCGTGCGCCACAACCTGTTCGACCGTGTTCATATCGGCCTCGACTTCTTCGATGCTTCCATCAACCGCATCGCGGCATGGGTTATCGGCACCCGCAACATGAAAAAAGCGCTGCTGCGCGCCCTGCTGGAACCCACCGAACACCTGCGTCAACTGGAAGCCAGCGGTGATTACACCGCGCGTCTGGCGCTACTGGAAGAGCAGAAATCCCTGCCGTGGCAGGCGGTATGGGAGATGTATTGCCAGCGCCATGACACGCCCGCCGGTAGCCAGTGGCTGGAAAGCGTGCGTGCCTACGAGAAAGATATTCTGAGCAAACGTCGTTAACCGGACGCCATTGGTCTGTAGGCCGGATAAGACGCATCGCGACACCATCCGGCAATAAATAGAAAACAAATGCCGGATGGCGCTGCGCTTATCCGGCCTACATAAGACCCGAGCGATTTCGGGCAACAAAATAGACAGGAACACCGAACATGCAAAATATTCTCAACGCCTGGTTCGTTCAGGGCATGATTAAAGCCACCTCCGACGCCTGGCTGAAAGGGTGGGACGAACGCAACGGCGGCAACCTGACGCTGCGTCTCGATGAAAAAGATATCGCGCCCTTCAGCGCCGATTTCCACCATACGCCGCGCTACATCGCCCTGAGCCAGCCAATGCCGCTGCTGGCGAACACGCCGTTCATCGTGACGGGCTCCGGCAAATTCTTCCGCAACGTACAGCTCGATCCCGCCGCTAACTTAGGCGTGGTAAAAGTGGACAGCGATGGCGCGGGCTACCACATCCTCTGGGGACTGACGGACGACGCCGTGCCCACCTCTGAACTGCCCGCGCACTTCCTCTCTCACTGCGAACGCATCCGGACAACCCACGGTAAAGATCGCGTGATCATGCACTGCCACGCCACCAACCTGATCGCCCTGACCTATGTGCTGGAAAACACGACGGCGCTTTTTACCCGCAAACTGTGGGAAGGCAGTACCGAGTGTCTGGTGGTATTCCCGGATGGCGTGGGCATTCTGCCGTGGATGGTGCCAGGTACCGACGAGATCGGCGAGGCCACCGCGCAGGAAATGCAGAAACATTCGCTGGTGCTGTGGCCATTCCACGGCGTATTCGGCAGCGGC
The DNA here is from genome assembly GCF_037053465.1 of Citrobacter amalonaticus. Classification (GTDB taxonomy): domain Bacteria; phylum Pseudomonadota; class Gammaproteobacteria; order Enterobacterales; family Enterobacteriaceae; genus Citrobacter_A; species Citrobacter_A amalonaticus_H. Next base: position 57,610 of record NZ_JBALIF010000010.1, on the reverse strand, counting down.
CCGACGCTGGATGAAACGTTTGGACTGATCGATACCGCCGAAAAGTCCGCCGAGGTGTTAGTCAAAGTGCTGTCGATGGGCGGTATGAAGCAAACCATCAGCCGCGAAGAGCTGATCGCGCTGGGTAAACGCTTTGGCGTCACCCCGCTCGCCAGTGCATTAGCGCTGTATTGATGCAATGCCGGCGTTTTGCCGCCGGAAATATCCTCATTTTAAGGAGAGAAACATGAGCTTTATGCTGGCACTTCCCAAAATCAGCCTGCACGGCGCGGGCGCGATTGGCGATATGGTCAATCTCGTTGCGAATAAGCAGTGGGGAAAAGCGCTGATCGTCACCGACGGTCAACTGGTCAAGTTGGGCCTGCTCGACAGCCTGTTTACCGCGCTGGACGCGCATAACTTGTCGTACCATCTGTTTGATGAGGTGTTCCCGAACCCGACCGAAGCGCTGGTGCAAAAAGGCTATACGGCGTATCAGGACGCGAACTGTGATTACCTCATCGCCTTCGGCGGCGGCAGCCCGATCGACACCGCAAAAGCCGTCAAAATCCTCACCGCGAACCCGGCCCCCTCCACCGCCTATTCCGGCGTAGGCAAAGTGAAAAATCCGGGCGTCCCGTTGGTCGCCATTAACACCACCGCCGGTACAGCCGCTGAAATGACCAGTAATGCCGTCATCATTGACGCTGAACGGCAGGTCAAAGAGGTCATTATCGATCCGAATATCATCCCGGACATTGCTGTGGACGATGCCAGCGTGATGCTGGACATCCCGGCCTCCGTGACGGCGGCCACCGGTATGGATGCCCTGACGCACGCGATTGAAGCCTATGTTTCCGTGGGCGCGCATCCGCTGACCGACGCCAACGCATTAGAGGCGATTCGATTGATCACGCAATGGTTACCGAAGGCGGTCGATGAGGGCCACAACCTGGAAGCGCGCGAGCAGATGGCATTCGGGCAATATCTGGCAGGGATGGCGTTTAACAGCGCGGGGCTGGGTCTGGTTCACGCCCTTGCGCACCAGCCGGGGGCCACGCACAACCTGCCGCATGGCGTCTGCAACGCGATCCTGCTGCCGATTATTGAAAACTTTAACCGTCCAAACGCGGTGGCCCGCTTTGCCCGAATCGCGCAGGCGATGGGCGTTGATACCCGCGGTATGAGCGATGACGCCGCAAGCCAGGAAGCGATTAAGGCCATCCGCGCGCTGAGTCAACGTGTCGGGATCCCGGTGGGTTTCAGTAAGCTCGGCGTCACCAAAGACGACATCGAAGGCTGGCTGGATAAAGCGCTGGCCGATCCGTGCGCGCCATGCAACCCACGTACTGCCAGCCGTGACGACGTGCGCGCGTTATACCTGGAGGCGTTATGATCCGCAAAGCGTTTGTAATGCAGGTGAATGCCGACGCGCACGACGAGTATCAGCGTCGTCACACCCCCATCTGGCCGGAGCTGGAAGCGGTGCTGAAAGCGCACGGCGCACACCATTACGCGATTTATCTCGATAAGGCGCGTAACCTGCTCTTCGCCACTGTCGAGATTGAATCCGAGGAGCGCTGGAATGCCGTTGCCAACACCGAGGTTTGCCAGCGCTGGTGGAAATATATGCGTGACGTCATGCCTGCCAATCCGGATAACAGCCCGGTAAGCGCAGAGCTAAAAGAAGTGTTTTATCTGCAGTAAGTCGTGTGCCCGGTGGCGCAAGCTTACCGGGCCTACGGTTTTTTTGTAGGCCGGATACGCGATAGCGCCACCCGGCAATGTCAATTTTGCTCAGAAACCAAAATCGCCTGGGTGTCAGGCTCCAGCGCTTTAAAGATATGCGCCCGATCGGCGGGGTAACAAATGTAGTCACCCTCCCCTAATTCTTCCGGCGCTTCCGTCAATCCCACCATCGCCTTGCCCTGCGTCACAATAATGTGTTCAACCGATCCCGGCGGATGCGGCTGTGAAATACGATCTGCACCTGGCTGCGTCATCAGCAGATAGATATCACGCCGGGCGCCGGGCGGGCAGGCCGCCAGTAAAATAGCCTGATAATGGGCCAGCTCGGCCACGACTTTTGTCCCTTCGCCACGGCGAATCACCTGCGTTTTTTGCTCCTGCGGTTCCAGCAGGCGCGCAAAGGGAATATCCAACGCCACGCACAGCGACCAGAGCGTTTCCAGGCTAGGATTACCGTTTCCCGCTTCCAGTTGGGAGAGCGTGGACTTGGCGATCCCTGCCCGTCGGGCAATTTCAGCCAGCGACAAACCTGTACGCTGACGTTCACGCACCAGACTTTTCGCGATCATACTGATGGGCTGGGTCATTAACGACTCCGTGTTTTTTATATCGAACGAATTGTTCGACTTGTAAAGTTAACTGGTCCCGTTCATTATAATGGAAATTCGTTCGATATGGCTAAAGTATGAAACACGTCTTCTCCTGTCTGAAAGCTGACACGATAAAAGCGATTTTTCTCGTCTGCCTGGCGGTGGGCGTGGTGGGAATGTCTTATGGTTCACTGGCGATGGCGTATGGCTTCCCGGTCTGGGTGCCGTTTGTCCTCTCCATTTTTGTGCTGGCGGGCGCGTCCGAATTTATGTTCATTGGCATTATCGCCAGCGGTGGAAATCCCTTAGCCGCCGCAGCAGCCGGTTTGCTGGTGAATGCCCGCCATATTCCTTTCGGCGTAACGGTACGTGATCTGGTGGGAACCCGTGCAGCCAGCCTTCTCGGCTGTCACATTATGAACGACGAAAGCGTGGTGTTTGGTTTATCACAAAAAACGCCAGAACAGCGCAAAGCCGCGTACTGGCTGTGCGGCCTGGGCGTTGCCATTCTGTGGCCGCTGGGCACGTTGCTGGGAACCGTGGTGGGGCAACGGTTGCCTGCGCCGGAAACCATCGGCCTGGATGCTGTGTTTCCGGCAATCTTACTGGCGCTCGTCGTCCCGGCATTTAAAAACCGCACCACGCTGATCCGCAGTCTGAGCGGTGCCGCCGTGTCGCTCGCCGCCGTTCCCTTTGCACCGGTGGGTCTGCCGGTTCTGCTCTCCCTGCTGGGTTTACTGACGAGGAAAAAATAATGGGCAACATGACGCTGTTCATTGTCGGGATTGCCATTTTATCGGCAGGAACCTATTTGATGCGCCTCGGTGGCGCAAAGCTGGGTAATCGTCTGGCGCTTTCTGAACGCTCGCAGGCGCTGCTATCCGACGCCGCTACAATACTGCTGTTTTCTGTCGCGCTGGCAACCACCTTCTATGAAGGCGAACATTTTGCTGGTATGGCACGCGTCCTCGGCGTGGCGTTCGCCGTGTTCCTCGCCTGGCGTAAAATGCCGCTGATCGTGGTGATTATTGCAGCGGCGGTAGTCACGGCACTGTTACGGCTGGCGGGGATGGCGTAATTACAGGCCGGATACGCGATCCGGCAATGTGTGTTAATCGAACTGCGCCTCAATCCACTGCGTTAGCTTTTCGGGTTCCGGCAATCGCTGTTGGTCGACGGTAAATACCGGCCCCAGCCGCATCGGCCCGGCGCGTTCTGCCAGGCGCGCCAGTTCAGGCAAATACTCTTCCCCAGGATGGCCCGGTTTACGCGCCTGTAAGCGGGTGGCGTAGCGCGTCACCGCAAGCTCAGGCGTGATGTGGTTCCACACCTCAACCACCTTCTCAACGCCCGCCTGCTGCAAGAGTTGCTGTAACGTCTCCCGCGGCTGAAAGCCAAACCAGGCATCAACCAGCCAGACAATGCTTGCCGGGGCGTGACCGACAATCGACCAGATAACCTCATAGGCCGCACAGCCTAACTGGCGATTGAAGGGCCGGTCGATATCGGTAAATCTCGCCATAAAGGGTTCTTTGATACCGTCAATCGTCAGTTGCGGCAGGCTGAATATTTCTGATAGCTGACGGGTAATTGTGCTTTTACCGGACGCCGGGATGCCGTTAATTAAGATGACCGTTTTGCAGTCCGCCTCCAGGTGTCGTTTCATAGCAGATCAACCACCTCTTCTCTGGAACTCGCCGCCCGCAATTTCGCCATACGTTCATCATTGTCCAGCAGGGCGATAATGGCGCGAATGCCCTCTTCAATATGCGCATTACTGTCCTGCGCGCCAAACATAATGACAATGTCAGCGGCCTCACTGTCAGCAAACTGAATCGGCTTATTGAGCAACACCAGGCTAAAGCAGTTGCGCTTCACACCACATTCTGGCCGGGCATGAGGAATCGCAACGCCTTCATCAAACACATAATATGCGCCGTGACTGAGGGTATTATCGATAACCGCCTGACCATATTCTGCTGAAATATACCCTCTTTCTATCAGTGGGCTGGCCGCGAGTTGAATCACCTTCCGCCAGTCAGTTTCTGCTATGCCAACCTGAATCGCATCGGCCTCAATCAGTAATTCTTTTATCGTCATGACAACTCCCTAAGAGCAAGATAGATCAGGCTCTAAATATTGCGGCGAATAACATTGCGTAATTCATCTATACGGACAAAAAGCGGATCAATTTCTTGCCGGTGCGTTTTACTTTTTGCGTAAACAGACAACGCCCGGTTATATATCAACATTAATTCTTTTTGTATTTCGCCATTGCCAGGATTGCCCTGAAGTTCATCCTCCAGCCTGGCCATTTCTTTTTCCAGGGCGAGAGATTGTTCATCATAATCTTCTGGCGGGTGTTTTTCTTTTTTCCATAGTGATTTCAAAGATTCAAACATAGTGATCTCCCACCCTGATGGATGACAGGGCAATAAAAAACAATTTATTAATTGACGGAGTTATTTAAATAAAGCGATTTTTTCCATTAATACATTTGTTACGGCATTATTCGCAGGAATTAAAAATTTGCGGACGCTGTCATTCACCTTGCCTTTCTCAAACGTATTTTTACACTTATCGACCCACTGCACATTCATTTCTGTGCCGACATTGACTTTATTAATACCCTCGGTAACCGCCAGTCGCATATCATCGTCACTCACCCCTGTTCCACCATGTAATACCAGCGGAACGCCCGTCGCAGCACTGATCTCCTTAAGCCGCTGATGCTGAATTTGCGCTTTTCCGGTATACAGACCGTGTACCGTCCCAACCGATACCGCCAACATGTCGACCTGCGTTTCATCCACAAAGCGTTTGGCATCCTCTACCGTCGTAAAGCAAATATCTTTTGCCGCAACCGCTTTCCCGTCCTCTGACCCACCGATAGCACCGAGTTCGCCCTCGACTGTAATATTTCGCGGGCGCGCCATCTCCACCACGATGCGGGTATTACTGATATTCTCGTCTATTGCCAAATGCGAGCCGTCGTACATCACCGAAGAGAATCCGGCGTTCATCGCCGTCTCAATAGCGCTAATATCAGAACAGTGATCCAAATGCAGACAGGTCGGGATATTCTCGCTTTCCGCCAGCGAGCGTACCGCATCCACCAATAGGCGATAGCCAAGATATTCTGCCGTACCGGTTGAAATTTGAATCATTAACGGACTATTCGTTTTTTGCGCTGCCTTGAAAAAAGCGGGCAGCATTTCGATACAGTGCAGGTTAAAAGATCCAATCGCTTTGAAATTTCTTTCCTGGCCGATTTTCAGGATCTCGTTGAAGTTATACAGACTCATGAACATTTTCCCCTTTTGGCTTAGTTGATTTACCGTTTACGAACCATGCCAGTGCGGCAACAAAAACAATGAATAACGCAACAAACAGCCAGTTATTCTGGAAGGCGTGACCCAATACAAGGCCAGAGCTGATGACGTCTGAATCGCTGAACGTGACGCCGGTGAAACCGTAGGTTTCCAGCATCGGCACCAGAATCGCAGGCAGGAAGGTGATAAACAGACCGTGAACCACACCCCCGATCATCGCCCCGCGACGGCCGCCCAGCGCGTTACCAAAGACACCCGCCGTCCCTCCGGCGAAAAAGTTGGTTAGCAACCCAGGCAGGATCATTGCCAGACCAAACATCGGGAACACCAGCATGCCAATGATGGAACCGACAGTGGTCGCCAGGAATCCCACAATCACGGCGTTGGGCGCATAAGGGAACAGCACCGGGCAATCCAGCGCAGGCTTAGCATCCGGAACGATACGCATGGCGATACCGCGAAACGCCGGAACCAGTTCGTTGAGCAATAAACGCACGCCGCTGTAGAGCACGAAGACACCGGCCACAAACTGAATGGACTGCATGAAGGCAAACATCAGGTAATTAACGCCGCCGGAGAACTGGGCGATATATTCCGGACCCGCTGCCAGTGCCGGAATGAGGTACATCGGCACCATCACTACCGCCATGGCGAGGTAGGTATCCTGTAAGAACTTAAAGTTATCGGGTAATTCGAGATCTTCCGTAGAGCGCGAGCCTTTACCGACAATTTTGGCGACAGCCGCCTGCACCAGGTAACCGATGGTGCAAAAATGCCCCAATGCCACATCATCCGAGCCGGTAATACGTCTGACCACCGGCTGCGCCAGCGCAGGCATCAGCACCGCCATCACGCCACCAAAAATGCCGCCGGTCAGAATCAACGGCAGTCCGGTGAGCCCCGATTTATAGCCAATGACCGCGCCAATAGTCGCCATCCACAATAAGGCTTGTCCCGTCAGGAAGATATATTTCAGCGGTGTCAGGCGCGCAATGATGATATTGACAGCAAAAATCACCATCAGCGTTAACGCCACTTCCGAACCCAGCTCACGATTGGCTAACCCGGCGATAGCGGCCACATCGGTGATGTAGCCTTTCATACCAAATCCCTGTGTGAAAATATCGTTCAGGAAGGTCAGTGTGGCGACAATGATGTTGATCCCGGCCATCATGATTAGAAAACCAAGCAACGTTTTAAATGTGCCTTCTGCGGTTTTTCCCAGAGATTTTTTTTGCAAAATAAGCCCGAGCATCGCGATAAAAGCAATTAATATCGACGCCTGGCCGAGCAAATCTTTTACGATGAACTCAACGACGCTATTCATAATGCGCTACCTTCAGATTACGCTCTTTTAAAAAGGCGATAATTTTCGCTTCAACTTCGTCTTTGTCAGTGAGCTTATTCAGGACCACGACCCTTTTAATTTCCTCTTCACTGGCATCTGCGGTTAAGATGTCTGCAAAGGTTTTTTGCGTCAGGATCATGTCGGATTTAAATGCTCCCGCCTCGGATACCGTGGTATGTTCAATATGAGCAGGAATTTCCAGTTTCTTTAAAACAGCTTTTGCCGTCATTTCAATAGCAAAACTTGAACCGAGGCCGCAGCCACATACGCAAAGGATTTTCAGCATGTAAGGTCTCCTCAAATAATATTGAGTTGTTTGGCAAGTTTGTAATGATGTCCTTCTGTGTCGACCAGACGTTTTTTCATACTTACTAAATCAATCGGAATAGGTTTGTTACTTTGGTTTATTATAATGGCCTTATTTTTCATCCCTGACTGAATACACCGAACCACTTCATTCGCCATAATGGTTCCCTGATAAATTTCTTCACAGGTGGGCTCGCCATTACGTAACCCGTAACCAACAATCGTTTTACGGATTCGCTCGCCAATACGCGGTTCGAGTTGCTTGATCATCGTATCAATCGCCCCCTGAAAGCCGGGAGAGTATTCCCTGGTGTAGCCTTCTGAGCACAGGATAATCACGCTGTTCTGGATCGCCAGTTTCTGTTTCACCCGCTGTGCTAACGTTTCAAGCGGCATCTGGGATTCCGGTATCAGCGCGATATCTGCATTGCACTTAATGGCTGACTGTAACGTCAACTCACCGCAATATCCGCCCAACAATTCCACCATAAATACGCGTCCGGGCAGTGCCCTGCCTGTATTTCGTAACCGTGAAACCTCCTTAATAATCTGTTCGCAGGCTGTAGAAAATCCGATCGTATAATAACTACCGTAAACATCATTATCGATAGTCATTCCCACGCCAAAGCAATTAATATCAAATTCACTGAGGGTATTGAGAAATTGTAAGCTGCCATCGCCCCCCGCCATAATCAGCACATCGATGCGTAGCGACTTAATTTTTTTCGCAATCGCTTCATATTCGCTGTGTTGTAATTTACGAGTCGTTCTTCCCGAGGTAATGATCGGGATTGCCGCGATAGAAAAATCAACCAAATCACGCCAGGTTATCTCATGGTGGTTTTTCTCCAGCAGACCTGGAATTCCTCCATTAAATAACGTAATTTCTGCATCCGCGAGTTTGGCGATCTGGAATATAAAATTATTAATTCCAGAAACGTCTCCACCACTAATGACAATACCCATTTTCATCGTGTTTCCTCCGAAGCATCCGTGGAAACATTTTTCCCTGAGTTCAAGACTGTCATTTGCAACGAAGATCACAATATGCCGATAATTTTGCCCATCGCTGGTATTGACAGTACTTATATCACCGCATTATTTGTGATCAATATCTCGTTTTAAAATAGCGACAGCATTAACACTTATTTTTTAATTTATTTAGTTTTCATTGAGTTAATGTCACAGGGGAAACCCTTCCTTTTTAAATTGTTATTACGTCCGGCAGGCTGTTTTATGAAAATATAAAAATGTGATTAAGCCCCCATTTTTATTTTTGGTGAAGAGTAAAGGGCGGGAAAAAGGCGGCGAGAAAAAATAGCAAAAACAAAAAAAGCGCCTCAGGGGCGCTCTTTCGACGATAGAGATGAACTTATTTCAGCAGTTCGGCAGTCATGTGGACACGGTTACCGGTATAAGCCTGAGTGATTTTGTATGAGCTTGCACCGGCCTGTTCAGCCTGCGCAGCGATTTTGGCTTCTGCGCTTTCCAGAGTAGAACCGGTTGCGGTAACTGACTGGGCAGCGAAAGAACCGAAAGAGGTAGCGAGAGCGATAACTGCGACAAAAGTTTTGATGTTTTTCATGGTATAAACCCTTTAGTTTAGTTGTTTGAGTAAGGCACTGTGCCTTGATGTGATAAATAATAGGCTGTTACTCAGACAACTAAAAGCGGAAGGATTTGCCAATCTTACTCAAATTAATTGAATAAATTTTATTCGGCAATCAAACGCTGTGGATGGGTATAGATAGTCGCCCTTCCGGGCTTACAAAACCCCACCAGCGTCAAATTGCAGCGTTCTGCGACCTCGATGGCCAGGGTCGTGGCAGCGGAGACAGCAAAGAGGATCTCAACACCGCACATCGCCGACTTCTGCACCATTTCATAGCTCGCACGACTGGAAACCAGCGCCGCGCCCGGAACCCAGCGTTCACCTTCGACGGCACGACGGCCGAGCAGTTTATCCAGCGCCACATGACGACCCACATCTTCATGCCCGCCCGCCAGTTCGCCCGAAGGCATCATCCATGCCGCCGCATGCGTACACCCGGTGAGTTGGCCTACGGGCTGGAAATCATGCAGATGCTGTAAAGCGCGATCGAGGTTCGCAAGATGAAACGTCTGGGTAAACGCCAGCGGTGGCACCGGTTTGCCAATGTCGTTGAGCTGTTCAACACCGCACACGCCGCAGCCGGTTCGTCCGGCGAGCGCACGACGGCGTGCTTTCAGCCCCATAAAACGGCGACTGGAGAGCTCAATCTGGACTTCAATACCGTTGCAGGAAGGGACCACCTCCATCCCGAAGATCTCGCGCGGGCTCTCAATAATGCCTTCCGACAGCGAAAATCCGATCGCGAAATGCTCAAGATCCTTTGGCGAGGCCATCATGACAACGTGAGAAATACCGTTGTAGACCAGCGCAACGGGCACCTCTTCGGCTACCTCATCAGGCTGAGGGTGCTGTAAATCCTCACGTTTCCAGAGGTTAATCCGGCGGAAGCTTGTGACATTTATCACATTTTCAATTTCTTTTGGATGTATCTTATTCACTTTCTTTTAACCGTATAAGAACACGCATACCAACATTGTGGTATTCTGTCACAAGCCCCTCCTGGAAGGAGGGAATTGACCCAATTCTGGACCTTTGCGGTCCCGTCCGCAAAGAAAAATAACAACCACTCCCCGAACGCTCGCGACTATGAATGTGAAAGGGATGTGACAATGTCGAAAAGGAGCAAACCATGCAGGTCAGCAGAAGGCAGTTCTTTAAGATCTGCGCTGGCGGTATGGCAGGCACCACGGCGGCGGCACTGGGCTTTGCGCCCGGCGTAGCGCTAGCGGAAACACGGCAATACAAACTGCTGCGCACCCGCGAAACCCGTAACACCTGCACTTACTGTTCCGTTGGTTGTGGGCTGTTGATGTACAGCCTCGGCGACGGTGCGAAGAACGCCAAAGCATCTATCTTCCATATCGAAGGTGACCCGGACCATCCGGTCAACCGTGGCGCGCTCTGCCCGAAAGGGGCCGGTCTGGTGGACTTTATCCACTCCGAAAGCCGCCTTAAATTCCCGGAATACCGTGCGCCAGGCTCTGACAAATGGCAGCAGATCAGTTGGGATGAGGCATTTGACCGCATCGCGAAGCTGATGAAAGAAGACCGTGATGCCAACTATATTGCGCAAAACGCAGAAGGCGTCACCGTTAACCGTTGGCTGTCGACCGGGATGCTGTGTGCGTCTGCGTCAAGTAACGAAACCGGCTTTTTAACACAAAAATTTGCCCGCGCGCTCGGTATGCTCGCGGTCGACAACCAGGCGCGTGTCTGACACGGACCAACGGTAGCAAGTCTTGCTCCAACATTTGGTCGCGGTGCGATGACCAACCACTGGGTCGACATCAAGAACGCCAACCTCATCGTGGTGATGGGCGGTAACGCCGCTGAAGCACACCCGGTCGGGTTCCGTTGGGCGATGGAAGCGAAAATTCACAACGGCGCGAAGCTGATTGTGATCGATCCACGTTTCACGCGTACGGCGTCGGTGGCTGATTTCTATGCTCCAATCCGTTCTGGTACTGACATTGCCTTCCTGTCAGGCGTGATGCTGTACCTGCTGACTAACGAAAAATACAACCGCGAATACACCGAGGCCTACACCAACGCCAGCCTGATCGTGCGTGAAGATTTTGGCTTCGAAGATGGCCTGTTCACCGGCTATGACGCGGATAAACGCAAGTACGATAAGAGCTCCTGGAACTACGAGCTGGACGAAAATGGCTTCGCCAAACGCGATACCACGCTGCAACACCCGCGCTGCGTCTGGAACCTGCTGAAACAGCACGTCTCCCGCTATACGCCGGAGGTGGTGGAAAACATCTGTGGTACACCAAAAGCGGACTTCCTGAAGGTCTGTGAGTACATCGCAGAAACCAGCGCGAAAGACAAAACCGCGTCGTTCCTGTATGCCCTCGGCTGGACGCAGCACTCCATCGGTTCGCAGAACATCCGTACCATGGCGATGATCCAGTTGCTGCTGGGCAACATGGGGATGGCTGGCGGCGGCGTCAACGCCCTGCGCGGTCACTCCAACATTCAGGGGCTGACTGACCTGGGGCTGCTGTCGCAAAGCCTGCCGGGTTACCTGACGCTGCCGAATGAAAAACAGCCGGACCTGCAAACGTATCTGACCGCCAACACACCGAAACCGCTGTTGAAAGACCAGGTCAACTACTGGGGCAACTACCCGAAATTCTTCGTCTCATTGATGAAGGCTTTCTATGGCGACAAAGCTACAGCCGAGAACAACTGGGGCTTTGACTGGTTGCCGAAGTGGGATAAAGGGTACGACGTCCTGCAATACTTCGAGATGATGAAAGAGGGTAAGGTCAATGGCTACATCTGCCAGGGCTTCAACCCGGTCGCCTCATTCCCGAACAAAAACAAGACGATTGCTTCTCTGTCTAAACTGAAGTACCTGGTGACCATCGACCCGCTCAACACGGAAACCTCCACCTTCTGGCAAAACCACGGTGAGTCGAACGATGTGGATCCGTCGAAAATCCAGACTGAAGTGTTCCGCCTGCCCTCCACCTGCTTCGCCGAAGAGAACGGTTCAATCGTCAACTCGGGTCGCTGGTTGCAGTGGCACTGGAAAGGCGCGGATGCCCCGGGGATAGCGATTACTGACGGTGAAATCCTCGCCGGTATCTTCCTGCGTCTGCGCAAGATGTATGCCGAACAGAGCGGCGCCAACCCGGAACAAGTGCTGAACATGACCTGGAACTACTCCACCCCACACGAACCGGCATCGGAAGAAGTGGCGATGGAGAGCAACGGGAAAGCGCTGGCCGATCTTATCGATCCGGCAACCGGTGCGGTGATCGTGAAGAAAGGCCAACAGCTCAGCTCGTTTGCTCAACTACGCGACGACGGCACCACCTCCAGCGGTTGCTGGATTTTTGCCGGTAGCTGGACACCGGAAGGCAACCAGATGGCTCGTCGCGATAACGCCGACCCGTCGGGACTTGGCAATACGCTGGGCTGGGCATGGGCATGGCCGTTGAACCGCCGCATCCTCTACAACCGTGCGTCCGCTGACCCGCAGGGCAACCCGTGGGATCCGAAACGCCAGATCCTGAAATGGGACGGTGCGAAGTGGAGCGGGATGGATATTCCTGACTACAGCGCCGCCGCGCCGGGCACCGACGTCGGGCCGTTCATCATGCAGCCGGAAGGAATGGGACGCTTGTTTGCCCTCGACAAGATGGCGGAAGGACCGTTCCCGGAACACTACGAGCCGTTTGAGACGCCGCTGGGAACTAACCCGCTGCACCCGAACGTTATCTCTAACCCCGCCGCCCGTATCTTTAAGGACGACGCAGAAGCGCTGGGTAAAGCCGATAAGTTCCCGTATGTCGGGACCACTTACCGTCTGACCGAGCACTTCCACTACTGGACCAAGCATGCGCTGCTTAACGCTATCGCACAGCCGGAACAGTTTGTGGAGATTGGTGAGAAGCTGGCGAATAAGCTCGGCATCGCCCATGGCGATACCGTGAAAGTCTCCTCTAACCGTGGCTATATCAAAGCCAAAGCAGTGGTGACCAAGCGTATCCGCACGCTGAAAGCAGACGGCAAGGATATCGATACCATCGGTATTCCTATTCACTGGGGCTACGAAGGCGTGGCGAAGAAAGGGTTTATTGCTAACACCCTGACGCCGTCCGTGGGTGATGCTAACTCACAAACGCCGGAATTTAAGTCCTTCCTGGTGAACGTGGAAAAGGTGTAACGGAGACGACTTATGGCTTATCAAACACAAGACATTATCCGTCGTTCCGCGACTAACGGTCTCACCCCCGCGCCCCAGGCGCGGGACTTCCAGGAAGAGGTGGCGAAGCTCATTGATGTCACCACCTGTATTGGCTGTAAAGCCTGTCAGGTGGCGTGTTCAGAGTGGAACGATATCCGTGATGAAATTGGCAGCAACGTCGGGGTGTATGACAATCCGGCGGATTTAACCGCCAAATCCTGGACGGTGATGCGCTTCTCGGAAGTGGAACAGAACGACAAACTGGAGTGGCTGATCCGCAAGGATGGCTGTATGCACTGCGCCGATCCGGGCTGCCTGAAGGCGTGTCCGGCAGAAGGGGCTATCATTCAGTACGCCAACGGCATTGTCGACTTCCAGTCTGAGCAGTGCATCGGCTGCGGCTACTGCATCGCCGGTTGCCCGTTCAACGTGCCGCGACTGAACCCGGAAGACAACCGCGTCTACAAATGTACGCTGTGCGTTGACCGCGTGAGCGTCGGACAAGAACCGGCCTGCGTGAAAACCTGTCCAACGGGGGCCATCCACTTTGGTACCAAAGAGGATATGAAAACGCTGGCGGGCGAGCGCGTGGCCGAGCTTAAGACCCGGGGTTACGACAACGCAGGTCTGTACGATCCGGCAGGCGTGGGTGGCACACACGTGATGTATGTGCTGCATCACGCTGACAAGCCGAATCTGTACCACGGTTTGCCGGAAAACCCGGAGATCAGCGCCACCGTGAAATTCTGGAAAGGTATCTGGAAGCCTCTCGCCGCAGTCGGCTTTGCCGCGACCTTTGCTGCCAGCATCTTCCACTACGTCGGTGTCGGTCCGAACCGTGCGGAGGACGAAGAGGACAATCTGCATGAAGAGAAAGACGACGAGGTGCGCAAATGAAAAAACGTGACACCATCGTGCGCTACACCGCGCCGGAACGCATCAACCACTGGGTCACCGCTTTCTGCTTCGTGCTGGCGGCGGTGAGCGGGCTGGGCTTTTTCTTCCCGTCCTTCAACTGGCTGATGCAAATCATGGGAACCCCGCAACTGGCGCGAATTCTGCACCCGTTCGTGGGCGTCATCATGTTTGCTTCGTTCATCATCATGTTCTTCCGTTACTGGCACCACAACCTGATTAACCGGGATGACATTTTCTGGGCGAAGAACATTCGTAAGATAGTCGTCAACGAAGAGGTGGGTGACACCGGGCGGTATAACTTCGGTCAGAAATGCGTATTCTGGGCGGCGATTATCTTCCTGGTTCTGCTACTGGTAAGCGGTGTGATTATCTGGCGTCCGTACTTTGCGCCAGCATTCTCCATTCCGGTGATCCGCTTCGCGTTAATGCTGCATTCATTTGCCGCCGTCGCGCTGATTGTGGTTATCATGGTGCATATTTACGCCGCTCTGTGGGTGAAAGGTACTATTACCGCCATGGTGGAAGGCTGGGTGACACGCTCCTGGGCGAAGAAACATCACCCGCGCTGGTACCGTGAAGTTCGCGAAAAACAGGATAAGACCCTGCCATAAGCAGAGGACGATCGTGAAGCGATAATAAAGCGCCGGAGACTATGTTTCCGGCGTTTTTTTAAGGATGTTTTTTTAGTTTTGACAACTTTTTGACAACTTTATACAGATAACAGACCAACCGGCGTTGCGGTCGCATAAGAATGGAGTCGATTCTTAAGACAAGGAGACGTACCGTGAATCTTAAACACTTCTTCGCCGTGCTGACGTTAGGACTGCTTGCTACCGCAACATGGGCACAGCAGCAGCCTGCGCCAAAAGTCGCCATTAAATCCGAACTGGCGTCCCCGCTCATTCTGGAAAACAGCCAGGACAAAAACTACCTCAAAGTGTCGCTGACGGGTTTTCCGTTGCATGCGACAAAACGCAGCCCGATCAATCTTGCGCTGGTCATTGACCGCTCTGGCTCCATGGGTGGCGAGCGCATCGCACAGGCAACCGAAGCCGCCGTAATGGCGGTAAATACCTTAAGCGCACAGGACACGCTCTCCGTAGTGATTTACGATGACGTGGTGGATGTCATCGTGCCTGCGGCTAAAGTTGGCAACAAAGAGATATTAATTAGCCACATCCGGGAACAACTGACCGCGCGCGGCGGTACCGCGCTGTTTGCCGGGGTCAGCCGCGGTATCAAAGAAACCAGTAAATTCCTCGATAAAGCCCATGTTAACCGCATCATTCTGCTGTCTGATGGACAGGCGAACGTCGGCCCCTCTTCCACCAGCGAGCTGGCAGAGCTGGGCAAAATCGCCGCCCGCAAGGGGATTGCCATTACGACGATGGGTATTGGCGAAGGCTACAATGAAGATCTGATGGCGGCTATTGCCCAGTATAGCGATGGCAATCATGTGTTTGTGCAGAACACCGACGCGCTGGAAAAAGCCTTCGCTCATGAGTTTGGCGATGTAATGTCCGTCGTCGCGCAGGATGTGGTGGTGCAAATTAACGTTGCCGACAACGTTAAGCCGCTGCGCCTGCTGGGACGTGAAGGCGATATCCGCGACAATACGGTCACGGTGAAACTGAATCAGCTTTATGCCAACCAGGAGAAATATGTCCTGCTTGAAGTCCTGCCAGCGAAAGGCCACGCCACACAAAGCCAGACGCTCGCCGAGGTTAACGTCAGCTATAACAACCTTGCCACCGGTCAGAAAGACCGCTGGGATGACAAAATGACCGTCAGTTACACCGCCTCCGCCAGCGACGTGCAGAAGGCGCAAGTTGAAGACGTCGTGGTCGATTCCGCAATTCAAAAATCGGCGCTTCAGAATGAACAGGCGTTACAGCTTATTGACCAGGGGAAAATGGAGGAAGCAAAAGCGGTACTGCGGGACAGCGCCGATGCGTTAAATTCCCTGCCCGTCAGTGCGCCCGCCGCCAGGATGAAAGCACAGGAAAGCGCTGCGGAAAACCTTCAGTTGCTTGAAAAGATGCAAAGCGACAGCAAAGAGGCCTCGCGCAAGTCACTGAAAGAACAGAGCTATAAAACGAAAAACCAGAGTTCGAAATCGAACTGATCCACAAGGAGTGCTGGATGCTCAGACGCAAGCTGATTTATCTCGTCATTACACTGATGTTTTTTATTCTGCTTGCGTATCTGGGTGTTCGCACGCTGGAGCATGAGATCTTACTGCGCCAGTACCAGACACAGACACTGGCAAAAGCGCAAACCGCCAGCGTCATCGCTGACATCAACGCCATCCTGCAACGAAAAGCCTCGCGTCTGCATGCGATCGCCGATTTTATCAATCCCGCAGATGATTCATCCCTCAGTGCACTCAAAGGGAACGACAGCGATATGGCCGATCTCTTTATCCTGCGCAAAAACCAGTTGCTCTACCCTGATGAACGCCAGGCGTTAAGCAACGATGAAAAAGAGTGGGTACGCCAACTGACCCCGCTGGTGAACGATCCCAGTCAGTTAGCCAGCCACATGATGCACAGCGAGGAAGAAAAACCGCAATCCGGTTGGTTTATCAGCTTTGAAACTCAGGAGCCGTTGCTGATTTACTGGCGACAAAAAGACGATGCCATCATCGGTTTTCGTCTCTCTTATGTACAACTGATGATGGACATCGCGAATGGCGTTCAGGTGAGTCAGGCTGGGCCACGAGATATCGTTCGTCTGACAGAAAACGGTCGTCAGCTTTATCAAAACGCGCAGGCGGATCTGCGTCAACTCACGTTACTCGATTCCCGCACGCTGGAGTACCCGCTCACTACGTGGCAAATCAGCGTCTATGGCGTAAGCACACCGCCCTGGAATGTCTGGTTATGGGGTAGCGCGCTGATTATTTTGCTGTTGGCCGCCGTTGCCCTGCTGCTTTTTTCACTATGGCGGGAATATACCCGCGCGGCACGACAGGCGCGTCAGCAGGTCGATTTTGTCAGTCAGGTATCGCATGAGCTTAAAACGCCTCTGACCAATATTACGCTGTATGCCGAACTACTGCGCGAAGGACTGGATGACGAACAAACGCGCGAAATGCGCTATGTCGATGTCATTACTCAGGAGGGGCAGCGGCTATCACGGCTTATCCAGAACATCCTGACGTTTACGCGAGCACCGAAGCTGCATCTTCAGCCGGTCGATATTCCCTTCCTGATGACGGAAATTGCGCAGGTCTTTACGCCCGCGCTGGAGGCAAAGGGAATGACAATTCAGATAAGCTGCCCTGAAAATCTGACATTGCATAGCGATCGCGACGTCATCACGCAAATTGTCAGCAATTTTCTGAGTAATGCTGAAAAATATGCCGCCCAGGGCAAACGCGTTGACCTGACGGTTGAAAACACGGCGGGAAAGACAGAGATAGCCGTTCGCGATTATGGTCCTGGTATCGCGGAGAAAGAGATGAAGATGATTTTCCGCCCGTTCTATCGGGTCAAGTCAACCCTGACGGAAGGTGTGTCAGGCACCGGTATCGGTCTGACCATCGCCTGCCAGCTTGCACAGCGTTTGCAAGGTAGCACTCACGTGACGGCAGCCCATCCCGGCGTCCGTTTTACGTTAATCCTGCCGCAAGGATGAAAACATGAAAATACTGATTGCCGAAGATGACGCTCATATCCGCCAGGGCCTGGTAGATGCCCTGTCGCGTGAAGGTTATACGTTAATCGCCGCCGCGGACGGCCGTGCCGCGCTGGACAGCTATCACCGTGATAAACCGGACTTCGTGCTGTTAGACATCATGATGCCAGAGATGGATGGCTACACGGTGTGCCGGGAAATTCGCCGTCATAATGAACACATTCCCATTGTGTTTCTCTCCGCCAAAGATGAAGAGATCGACCGGGTTGTTGGGCTGGAACTGGGTGCAGATGACTATATCAGCAAGCCATTTGGTATACATGAACTGCGGGCACGAATAAAAACCATTGCCCGACGTTGCTTAAACCACACTGCCACGCAGCCTAATCTCAGTTTTGCATTTGGCGATCTCAC
The DNA here is from genome assembly GCF_037053465.1 of Citrobacter amalonaticus. GTDB lineage: Bacteria > Pseudomonadota > Gammaproteobacteria > Enterobacterales > Enterobacteriaceae > Citrobacter_A > Citrobacter_A amalonaticus_H. Next base: position 39,522 of record NZ_JBALIF010000010.1, on the reverse strand, counting down.
AGTGTATCCGAACGAGCTGTGCGCCTGGCGCGGTGAGCAAAAACTGGAGCTGACGCTACGGGAGGTCCGTATTTTAAGCTGTCTGGAGCGCCATCAAAATCAGGTGGTTACACGCGATATGCTGTTTGATGCCGCGTGGGGATACGACTACCTGCCCAACAGCCGCACCCTGGATCAACATATTTCGCGGCTACGTAAAGTCATCGAACGGGACGCCAACCACCCCCAGCTAATCCGAACGGTGCATGGTCTGGGGTATCGATATCAGGTATCGTAACGCGCACATTGCGATGTCACCGGTATATCCCGCAGGCCAATTGCGGTTATCATTAAGACATTCACCCGCGCGGGCGCGAGAAGCCCGTCAAATCACAGAGCGGATTACACAGCGTTAAATCCGCCAAACCAGGAAGTGACTGAATGAGCATTCGTATCATCCCGCAAGATGAGCTGGAAAAGAGCGAGAAACGCGCGACGGATATGATTCCACCGTTATTATTCCCCCGGCTCAAAAACCTATATAACCGTCGCGCCGAGCGTCTGCGCGAACTGGCGGAAAACAACCCGCTGGGCGACTATCTGCGCTTTGCCGCGCTGATCGCGCATGCGCAGGAAGTCGTGCTGTATGACCATCCGTTACAGATGGACCTGACCGCCCGCATTAAAGAAGCTAACGAACAGGGTAAACCGCCGCTGGATATCCACGTTCTGCCGCGCGATAAACACTGGCATAAGCTGCTGCACTCACTGATTGCCGAACTGAAACCCGAGATGAGCGGCCCAGCGCTGGCAGTGATCGAAAATCTGGAAAAAGCGTCCGAACAGGAGCTTGAGCAGATGGCCAGCGCGCTGTTTGCCTCTGATTTTGCATCTGTCAGCAGCGATAAAGCGCCGTTCATCTGGGCCGCGCTGTCGCTGTACTGGGCGCAAATGGCCAGCCTGATCCCAGGAAAAGCCCGCGCAGAATATGGCGAACAGCGTCAATACTGCCCGGTGTGTGGTTCGATGCCGGTTTCCAGCATGGTGCAAATTGGCACCACCCAGGGACTGCGCTATCTGCACTGCAACCTGTGTGAAACGGAGTGGCATGTGGTTCGCGTAAAATGCAGCAACTGCGAACAAAGCCGCGATCTGCATTACTGGTCGCTGGATAATGAGCAGGCGGCGATCAAAGCCGAAAGCTGCGGGGACTGCGGGACGTATCTGAAGATCCTCTATCAGGAAAAAGACCCGAAAGTGGAAGCCGTGGCCGACGACCTCGCATCACTGGTGCTGGACGCGCGCATGGAACAAGAAGGCTTCGCCCGTAGCTCCATCAACCCGTTCCTGTTCCCGGGTGAAGGGGAGTAAACGCCTTCAACGTATGATACCGGGCGGTGCTTACCGTCCGGTCTGCAACTGATAAGGCGTAATGACGCCCGGGATCCCCGCAAAATCCCGGATGTTGCGCGTCACAAGCGCAAACCGATGAATCTGCGCAGTAGCCAGAATGATCGCGTCCGGAAGTTTCATCCTGTATTCCTGCCTGAGATTCACGCTTCGCTCAGCAATTTCCGGTGATACACCGATGATGTTGAACGCACTCAACGCCACGCGCGTACGATATTCCTGATGGTATTTTTTTGCCCCCACCATCACTTCCATCCAGGTGATCAGGCTGATGGCATTTTGCGGCGGATACGCTTCCAGTACCCGCTGCGCTTCCTGGTGCCCGCTGAATAAATCAATCAGGATATTGGTATCGAACAGCGCAGGTTCCTTGTGCATTACCATTCCTCGCGCAGCGTCCTCTGATACTCTACGCCGTCTTCCTCACAGCCCTGCCAGAGCCCCAGCGCATTGGAAATTGTGATTTCAGCCTGGCCTTGCCTTTCAAGGTACTGTTCAACCGCTTCGCGCAGCAATTCGGCGCGTGGAAGGTTGCGCTGCTGCTTGAGATCATCAAGGCGTTTGATCATCTCATCGGATAAGTCGAGTAATATTCTGCCCATGTCCATTCCAGCCATCATGCTCACATATACCTCCAGTATATCAATGGCGAATAATTTTCAAACAACATACACCGTCGGCAAGCGGGGAAAAAGCGATCTCCGCCATGACTCTCTCTTTTGCGAGGCGCTTTCCAGAATTTCACCCTGACCAAAAACCACCATTCTCTTTCACGAAAAACCAGGTTATAACACTGTATATTCATACAGATTTAAGGGATTAAGAAAATGGCGCTTGAAAACGGTATCGCACAACAGGTCGAGGAATTTATCGCGGCGGGTCGCCCTTCTGCGCGTCGGCAACGTATTGATGATCGGAGGGCGGGCTATGTCGCCAGTACCGTCCTCGCGGGAGAGACGGAAACGCGCGTAGAGGTCAGGGATGTTGAGCTGGAGGGAATGACGCTGCGCGTCGTATCGCCGCGCCACGCTTCGGGCGCTTTGCCCTGCGTTATCTACTATCACGGCGGCTGTTTTGTAAGCGGTGGCTTCGCGACCCATGATAATCAGTTACGGCAACTGGCGTATGCCAGCGGTTGCCGGGTAATTGCCATACAATACCGCCTCGCGCCAGAACACACGTTTCCTGCGGCGCATGACGATGCCGAAAAAGGCGCTCACCTAATCTGGCAATACGCCGAGAAACTGGGCATCGATCGTCAGCGCATCACGCTGGCCGGAGACAGCGCGGGCGGACACCTGGCGCTGGTCACCGCATTGCGCCTGAAAGCAGCAAAACAGTGGTTGCCCGCACAACTTATGTTGATCTATCCGATGCTTGACGCGACCGCCAGTTGTGAAAGCTATAACCGTAATGGTCTGGATTACATTATTACCCGCGATACGCTGTTAACCGGATATGAATGGTATCTCCCCCACACCGATCGCCAGCACCCCGAAGCCAGTCCGCTCTGGCGGGATGACTTCAACGGTTTACCGCCGACCCATATCATCACTGCTGAATATGATCCGCTGTGCGACGAAGGCGAAACACTCTACCAGCGGCTGACGATGCAGGGCGTTGATTGCACCTGTCAGCGCTATCTCGGCGTGATTCACGGATTTTTCCAGCTCGGCGGCATCAGCCATGCGGCACGCAACGCGATGCAGGACCTCGCCTGGCGGGCGGGAATGCTTCGCGAAAAAACGGTGGCCGATAAAGCGTACGCCTACTCCTCCTCGTTTCCGCCTTCTTCATAGGGGCCAAACGGTTTGGCGGGCAGAACGATATAGATTCCTTCAAAGATGGCGCCGGTTGTCTCATCGCCCAGCAGTTCGACCTGTAACTGGACGCGGGCCTTTTTCCCGCGCGCCAGGCGGTCGAGATCGCCGCTCAACGACCCCAGATCGGCAACGGCAGACGGCCTGCCACTAATAGGCTTGCTGTAGCGAATATGCGCGTCGGCAAGAATAATGGTCCCACCCAGATGGCGCTCGCGCAGCATCAGCCAGATAAGCCCCCAGCCGGTTAACGTCGCCAGCGAAAACAAACTTCCGGCAAACAGCGTGTGATGCGGGTTTTGATTGCCGGTCTCCGGCATCGTGGTAATGAACTTTTGTCCGGTATATTGCTGGATGCGTACACCCATTTTTTCGCTGAGCGGAATGTGTTCATACCAGGCCTGCTGAAGCTGCCCGCACCAGTCGCCGCGATGCAAAATGTCGTCGAGCGAGGCAACGGGTTTGATCATTAAAAAATGGCGAACCGGTGTGGTTTGTGGCGTGGTGATTTCACCCTGATTGACGAACCCCAGTTTGGCGAAAAATTCGACTGCGTCTTCGCGAGCGCTACAGGTCACGCGTTTAACGCCTTCCTGACGGGCGACTGATTCCAGCGTCATCGCCATCAGCGTTCCGAGCCCCTTCTCCTGTACCGTTGGGTCAACGGCCATAAAACGGATTGAGGCCTCGTTATCGGCATTGATGTATAAACGACCGACAGCCACCAGGTTGCCCTCTTCATCCACCACCATCTGGTGATGCGCCATCGCGTCCCAGGCATCGCGCTCGGAACCTTTGGGTTGATGTAGCGGCTTGCGCAACATCTCCCAGCGAAACTGATAGTAACGCTCTAATTCTTCTTCTGTTTGCGGTACTCGAAGGTGATACATAGCGGTACTCTCTCTTGTTACTCGCGGCCACGCCGGAAGCTGATTCATACCTGTAACCAGAACGTTACGGGGCCATCATTCACGAGCGAAACCTGCATATCCGCAGCGAAACGCCCTGTTTGCGTATTCATCTCCTGCTGGCGGCAGCGTTCGACAAAATAGTCGTACAGGGCTTCAGCGCGCTCCGGCGTTGCTCCTTTAGAAAAACTCGGGCGCATGCCGCGTTCGGTATCCGCCGCCAGCGTAAATTGCGAAACCACCAGCACGCTCCCGCTAGCTTGTTGCACGTTGAGGTTCATTTTGCCTTCGGCATCGCTAAAAATTCGGTAGCCGAGTACGCGTTCGCACAGGCGATTCGCTTTCTGCTCGTCATCATCCTTTTCGACACCTAACAACACTAAAAGTCCTGAGCCAATTTCACCCGTCACTTCGTCCTCCACGGTGACGCTGGCACGGGTTACGCGCTGAATTAATGCAATCATGGTTGGTCTGCTTCTTCTGCGGCTAGTTTGAGTTTGCGGTATTCCCCGAGAGTGACAGTTATTTCCGCGCCAAGCAAGACGATACACCAGGTCCAGTACACCCAGACAAACAAAATTGGGACCACGGCCAGAACGCCGTAAATGAGCTGATAAGACGGGAACATGGTGATATAAAGCGCGAATCCCTTCTTTCCTGCTTCGAAAAGCAGGGCGGCAACAAAGGCACCGACAATCGCATCGCGGTTTGGCACCCGCGTGGTGGGAACTACGCTGTAGAGCAGCCAGAATGACAGCCAGGAGAGAATCAGTGGAAAGAGCCGCAGAACATTATCGATCACCGTATTGAGTTCGCTGGCCCAGCGTAACGAGAGAAGATAAGAGCTGATGGCAAGGCTCGCCCCGGCCAGCAGCGGCCCAAGCGTCAGAATCATCCAGTACACGGCAAAGGAATACACTTTCGGTCGCGTACGCGTGCTGCGCCAGATGGTATTCAGTGCGCTATCAATGGCATACATTAACAACAGCGCGGTGACTATCAGCCCACACGCCCCTACCGCCGTCATTTTATTGGAGTTGGCGACAAACTGTTCGATGTAGCGTTGAATCACATCGCCTGTTGCTGGTATGAAGTTGGCAAAAATGAAGTGCCTTAGCTGGATGCTGACATCAGAAAACATGGGAAACGCCGCGAAAAGAGCGAAGATGACGGCGACCAGCGGCACTAATGATAACAATGAGACATAGGCAAGATTCCCTGCCAGCGTCGTCATGTTATCTTCATCAATACGCTTCCAGAGTAGTTTTAGCCAGGCCCAAATTGGTCGGGTATGGTGCCTGGCTTTTTGATGCACCGTTTTTAGCATAACAACGTCGCGAAATAGTCCGGGATGGTGGTTTTGTCGGTCACCAGAATGCTGGTAATCCCCAACTGGTTGGCCCCTTCTATATTATCGGCATTATCGTCAAAAAAGACGGTCTCATCCGGCGAAAAACCTTCCTGGTGTAAAACGTGCTGATAAATACGCGCTTCTGGTTTGCGCATACCCAGCTCCTGCGACAAATAGATGTGATCCGCGGCGCCACGAATTTCCGGATATTCCTCCGGCCAGAACGTCGTATGCAGCCGGTTGGTGTTCGACAACACCACCACACGGTGCCCCTGCTCACGCAATTTACGCATGATGTCAATAACTTCCGGGCACAGCGCGACAAAAACAGCCTGCCAGCCGTGAGAGAACTGTTCATAGCTCAGCGACAAATCCATCTCATGACACAGGGCTTCGGCAAACGCTTCGTCGGTGATTTCGCCACGTTCATGCTGCTGGAAAGCCTCTCCCATCCTGAAATTTTGCTTTAGCGACGCCAGCGGTACACGGCTTAGATCGCTCCAGGTCCCTAACACGCGGTTAAAGTCGATATCGACAATCACATTACCTAAATCAAAGATATAGAGCATGTCCCTCTCCTTACTTGCCGTGGATGAATAACTGTAGCGGGAAAGGCGCAATTTGACTATGGACCCATTGGGGAAAAGATGAATGAAAAAAGGCGATGCCGTTAAGCATCGCCTTGTCCTGAGATAACCACTATTGGGTTATCAGAAGCTGTATTTCACCCCGAGCATAGCAGAGGTATCGCTGTAACTGTTGTCGCCCATCTGCTGTGCAACGTTACCCCATACCTGCAGACGTGGGTTGATTTGCCCTTCGATACCCACTTTCAGCTCGCTGATATTGCGCGTACCGCTAATTTCGTCCTTGATGGAGCCCATCTGTACGGTTTGGTTATTGGTATTGTGGATCCAGTTCGCTTCAATAAACGGCTGGAACTCACGGCCTTTATCCACATCTTTCGCCGCGTGGCCTTTCAGGTAAGCACGCACGCCAAGACGAGTCATCAGGTTGCCGTCCGTTTTGTCTTTCACGACCGTCCCGTTGTGTTCACGGTGTGTATCGGCCTGCACATCCATCCAGATGACCTGTGCTTTCGGTTGGATCCAGTAAGTTTTGTTCTCACTTTCGCCGACCAGGAAGCTGTAACCCCCTTCAACAGACGCCGTTATACCATCCGATTTGTAGCTTTCGCTGGCCAGATGATCGCCGCGAACGGTGTTATCAAACCAGTTGTACAGCACCCAGCTATCCAGATAGGTACCGGTCTTATCCGCTTCGTTGGCGTACCAGGTCGCGTATAAACCTACGCTGTAACCATCGACCTGACCACGAGAAGCGTAGCCCGTGGCGTTACTGCGGGTTTTACTTTTCTGGTTGGCATAACCGGCCATTGCGCCCAGATGCCAGCGATCGAGGCCGTCGCTGCTCCACTGCGCCAGGTCGCCGCCTAACTGCAGAACATAACGGTTAGCGGTGGTTTTCAACTGTCCGCTGCCGTCGGTGAAGCGGTTATGGCCACCGACATTACGCATCCACATGGTGGTGACTTTTTCTTCACCGGTCAGCATATCGGTATACTGGGTTTCGCCCAGACGGTCATGAAGACGAGTGATGAACATCGTGTTCGCCGCATAGTTGTTCGCCAGATAGCTACCAAACTCAGGACGATACTGGTGTTCAATAGGGTCTGGGGTGGGTACCGGCGGCGTAGGCGGCGTCGGGTCGACCGGATCCGGATCGGGTTCTGGCTCCGGATCGACCGGCGGCGGCTCAACGGGCGGCGGCTCAACCGGTGGTGGATCAACCGGTGACAGTTGGCTGGTCAGATACCAGTCGCTGTCTTTCTTCACCACGTTATAATCATACGCACCTGCTACGATACGGCCTGCTTTCGTGAACGTACCGTCAGAGTTGCCTGCAACTTCAACGATCTTAATCCCGTCAACGGTTTGCTCACCAACCCCGCCAATGTTGTTAATACCGACATTGGTGTTGCCTGAGGTATCGCCCTGCACGATGAGTTTATCGGTGAAAGAGGTGTCCCCTTCCAGTACGGTGTTCAGCACTAACAGCGCATTGGTACCGATGTAGTTACCTATCACCGTCAGCGTTTTGAAGGTTCCCCCATCGTCGCGTGACACACCGTCAGAACTGTAGCTCAGGGTCGATTGATCCAGCGTCAGGTTGGAGACGATAGAGTTCCCTGTCATCGTCCATTGGCTGCTTGCGCCTTTCATGTTCAGATCCAAAGAACCATGATAGGACGCGTTAGCATTCTGTTGTGAAGAGTCGGCTTTTCCTACGAAGTGGCTACCCTCTTCCATACGCAAATCCATGGTGCCGCCATAATAAGCACGTAAATCGCCCTTAATGTCGTACACCCCGGAGTCAGCGCTATCGGAAGCGTAATCCCATGAACGCACAACAGCCTGGGAACCATACGCGTAAATAGCATAAGCGCTACTATCGGCCACCTGAATTTTCGTATTACCACCAAGGTTCACGGTTGCTGATTCAGTGGAAGAATAGGCGTAAACGCCATGAGCAGTGGTTCCGGAGGTTGCTAAATCAACGTTATTCAGGTTGATGGTTCCTTTACGGCCCGCATACACTGCATGTGCGCTTCGACCTGACGTCGAGACGGTAGCAGTGCCATTGAGCGTAATATCTGCATTTCCTCTTGCGGTTCCTGTCAGTTGTGCCGGATCTCTGCCAGCATAAATACCGTAACCTGTATTCATGCCCCCAGGCCCACGTGTAACAATATCGGTATCACCATGTATGATAATGGATGACTGGGCGTTATCTTTATTCGCAGATGCGTTAGCACGTAACCCCATTCCATTTTCAGCATCTACGGTCACATCACCATTAACTTCAACAATAGAATAATCCGCCTGGAGTTCGCGACCGATATTTATCCCATCAGCGCTCCCACCTTTTGCGGTGATATAAATATTATCGGCAACCAGCTTACCACCTGCGTTTTTTGAATGGATACCGTCTGCCGCAGAGCCTGTTGTGTTGATAACAAGGTTTTTAAATTTATAGCCAGTATTATCAATATAAACGCCCCATCCGGTTAACCCGTTGGTGGAACCGTCTGAAGTCGTGTCAATACGTACTTCATCAAATCCACTGTAGTCTCTTCCCGCTCCGCCAAGTGGATTGCCGTAGTGATAGATTGTAGTGTTGTCGCAAAAGAGTTGTGCTGTGGTGCTATAGCTACAAGCCGCAGCAACCTGCCCGCTAACGCCTCCGAGAGCCAGCGCACTGGCGATACAGAGTGCTAATTTCCCCGGCGAGGGTGGTTTGCATTTCATTTTTTGTTTTGACATAGGAATACCTTTTCCGTACTACTCTTTCTTCGGATAAGAGCGTAAACAACGAAGTTAAAATAAATTTATTAAAAGCAAAGCGGGTTCATTATTCTTTAATAGATTAAAGATTTACTTACCTTGAAATTTATGAGCCTTTTCCTTTTCGCGATTAATACAATTATTTAGATATTCTGTCAACGGGTCATAGAATGAGGTGAGAATAGATTACTCAAACTTCCATTCATTTATTTATAAAATTCCTGGGTATTCTTTTACGGAATTAAATAGCGATTAAAAAGGTTTATAAATCAATAGGCACACAACGCGGTTATTTAGAAAACTGGCGAAATTAAGAATTTTAGATAAAACACCAGGACGTTTAACTATTTTTATATTTTGTGATAAAAAACCGCCTGAACGGAAGTGTACGACGGTTTATTTGAAAGAGAGATTACGCGGTAGCAGAAACTGCGTCATCCTGATCCGGATTCACCTGCACTATCTCAATCTGATGAGACTGAAGAAGGGTATGGAGGGCCGGCCCGGGGAGTTCATCGGTAAACAACGCGGTAACCGCTGAGACATTGCCAATCTCTACCGCCGCGGAAGCGTGGTATTTGGTGTGATCGGCGGCAAGAAGAATATGTCTGGAGTGGGCCATCATCGTTTTCACCACGCTGGCTTCATTGACATCAAACTCCAGCAACGCGCCATCGCTTTCAATCGCCCCTACGCTGGTAACCAGATAGTCTGCACGAAAATTGGCGACAAACGCAGTAGCGGAAGGACCAATAATACCGCTGTTATGCGGGCGCAACGTGCCACCCGGCACCATCACTTCGAATCGCGGGTTGTTATAGAGAATATGCGCCACCCGCAGGCTGTTGGTGATAATGCGCAGATGATTGTGATTTAACAGCGCACGCGCCACCTGCTCCACGGTAGTGCCAATGGTAATAAAGATCGTCGATCCATCAGGGATATAGTCCGCCACCGCTTCCGCGATGGCTTTCTTTTCTTCTGTCCACGACACTTCACGTTGTTCAAATGCCGTATTAACGACGCTGGATGCCCGACCTGCACCACCATGATGGCGGGTGATCAGTCCCTGTTCACTCAGTTTACGAATATCCCGACGCACGGTTTGCGTGGAAACGTCCAGCAGGTCCGCCAGTTCGTCAATATTCATATAACCGCGCTCGCCAATGAGCGACAGCAACTGATCATGCCGTGGGTTACCGGTAAGTTCCGTAAGACTCATGAAAATTCCTCGAAAAACCATTACCCTGCATTTTATACAAAAAGTGACAGGAAAGAGCGGGTTTGATCACAGTCAGGGATCCCAGCCCGCCCGCCGGGGCGTGTACATTTCAGTGCCGCCACTCCGCTGGCGAATCTGACAGACTGTTGCAGAGAGTCGCCTGACGCAAGGCTAAACGCCAGCGCACCGTGAAAAACATCGCCTGCCCCGGTGGTATCCACAACATCTACCGTAAATCCGGGCTGGTGTCGAAGCGCGCCATTTTCTATCCAGTCACATCCTTCACGACCTTGCGTAACATAGACATGACCATTTGTGAGCGTTTGTGATTGTTTTAACGCAGCCACCGTCTCCTTGATCCCTGTCAGACGCGCCAGTCCAGGTGCCGAAAATGCGGCATGATCGCTTAAGGCCACCAGCTCACTAATGTCCTGCGGCGTCACATCGCCATCCAGCAGCGTTTTCACGCCCGCCTGACGCGCCAGCGTGAACGCCTGTTTTGCCCCTTCATGCCAGCGAACATCCGCCAGCACAATATCCCACTGAGCAAAGTCGATATCACCAAGCCATTCCGCAGTCAGCGGCAGGTCAGGACTGGGAAAATTAACGATAATCCGCTCCCCTTTTGCATCCACCATAATTGACGATTGCGACGACTTTGCCCCCGCATAGCGTCGTGTGTAACGGGTATTTACCCCCAGTGATTCCAGTTCCGCCAGAAGGCTATTCCCGGTGTCGTCATCGCCCACCCGACCTATAAAGTCCACTTGCGCACCCAGCCTCGCCGCCGCTACTGCGGCAGTCGCAGCAGGCCCGCCCCCCACTTCCGCATAGTGATTTGCCACATATTTTCCGCCTTCCGTGGGTAACGCTTCAACGTAATAAAGGCGATCCATCACGGTTATACCTACACAAGCAATACGAATCATGGTCATTCCTTAAGCATTTCGGGATGAGATCATTTTAATTTCACAAAATGTTTAAAAAGTGACGGCTGTCAATTTTTTGACCATAAATTACAAATACGATCAAAAACAGACAAAAACAGCCGTATGAAAATGACAAAAATTGACATCAACGCTTCAGGAGAACGATATGGCAGTTATCGCATTTATCGGATTAGGGCAAATGGGTGCCCCGATGGCGAGCAATTTACTTAAGCAGGGTCACCAACTCAGCGTTTTTGATATTAACGCCGATGCCGTACAACGCCTGGCAGAGAAAGGGGCGCAACCCGCCAGCTCCCCGTCGCTGGCCGCAAAAGGCGCTGAGTTTGTTATCACGATGCTGCCCAACGGCGATCTGGTACGCCATGTGTTATTCGGTGAAGAAGGCGTCTGTGAAAGCCTCTCCCCGCAGGCACTGGTGATTGATATGTCGACCATTCACCCGTTGCAAACCGACAAACTGATTGCTGACATGCGTCTCAAAGGCTTCGCCATGATGGATTGTCCGGTCGGTCGCACGTCCGATCACGCCGTCGCAGGCACATTGTTGCTGCTGGCAGGGGGAACGCCGGACCAGGTCGAGCGCGCCACGCCGGTGCTGATGGCAATGGGCAATGAATTGATCAACGCAGGCGGCCCTGGGATGGGGATCCGCGTGAAGTTAATCAACAACTACATGAGCATCGCGCTCAATGCGCTGTCCTCTGAAGCCGCAGTGTTGTGTGAAGCATTGGGGCTCTCCTTTGACGTGGCTGTAAAAGTGATGAGCGGAACGCCCGCCGGGAAAGGCCACTTCACCACGTCGTGGCCGAATAAAGTGCTGAAAGGCGATCTTTCCCCGGCCTTTATGATCGATCTGGCCCACAAAGATCTGGGTATCGCGCTGGACGTTGCCAACCAACTGCATGTTCCCATGCCGCTCGGTGCCGCATCCCGTGAAGTCTATAACCAGGCGCGGGCCGCAGGCCGGGGCAAGCAGGACTGGACCGCCATCCTTGAACAGGTTCGCCACGCTGCCGGACTGAACACCCCTCTTTGATACATAAAAGGACTGAAGTATGACTACGTACACCCTGAAAGATATCACCCGACCTTCCGGCGGTTTTGCCATGCTGGCGGTGGATCAGCGTGAAGCGATGCGCCTGATGTTTGCTGCCGCAGGCGCCCCAACGCCAGTCACTGACCAGCATCTGACGGATTTTAAGGTCAACGCCGCTAAAATCCTCTCTCCGTATGCCTCGGCGATTCTGCTGGATCAGCAGTTCTGCTACCGCCAGGTGGTGGAGCAGAACGCGGTCGCGAAAAACTGCGCCATGATTGTCGCCGCCGATGCTTTTATTCCCGGCAACGGCATTCCGGTCGATAGTGTCGTGATTGATAAAAATATCAATCCGCAGACGGTAAAAAAGGATGGTGCGAAAGCCCTGAAACTGCTGGTGCTCTGGCGTAGCGATGAAGACCCGCAGCAACGTCTGGAGATGGTGAAAACGTTCAATACGCTGTGTCATGACAACGGCCTGTTGAGCATTATCGAGCCGGTTGTACGTCCACCTCGCCGCGGGGACAAATTCGATCGTGAACAGGCCATTATTGAAGCGGCCAAAGAGCTGGGCGACAGCGGAGCCGATCTCTATAAAGTTGAAATGCCGCTGTATGGCAAAGGCACTCAGGAGGCTCTGCTCAGCGCCTCTCAGCATCTGAACGAACACATCAATATGCCGTGGGTCATTCTTTCTTCCGGTGTGGATGAAAAACTGTTCCCTCGTGCGGTCAGCGTAGCAATGCGCGCGGGTGCTTCTGGCTTCCTCGCCGGTCGTGCGGTCTGGTCGTCGGTGGTTGGTCTCCCGGACAGCGAGCTGATGCTGCGTGATGTTTCTGCGCCTAAGTTGCAACGTCTGGGTGAAATTGTCGATGAAATGATGGCCCGCCGCCGCTAATACGAGGATGAGAGAATGAAATGGTTTAACACATTGAGCCACAACCGCTGGCTGGAGCAGGAAACCGACCGCATCTTTAACTTTGGCAAAAACGCAGCGGTTGCTACCGGATTCGGCTGGCTGGGTAATAAAGGGCAGATAAAAGAGGAGATGGGAACACATCTCTGGATCACTGCGCGCATGCTGCACGTCTATTCCGTCGCTGCGGCGATGGGCAGACCGGGCGCTTACACTCTGGTCGATCATGGTATTAAAGCCATGAACGGCGCCCTGCGTGATAAAAAATACGGCGGCTGGTATGCCTGTGTGAATGACAAAGGCGTCGTGGATGCCTCCAAGCAGGGTTATCAACATTTCTTTGCACTGTTAGGTGCCGCCAGCGCGGTCACCACCGGACATCCCGAAGCCAGAAAACTGCTGGATTACGCCATCGAGGTGATTGAAAAATACTTCTGGAGTGAAGACGAGCAGATGTGCCTGGAATCCTGGGATGAGGCATTCAGCAAAACCGAGGATTATCGCGGCGGTAATGCCAATATGCATGCCGTTGAAGCCTTCCTGATTGTCTATGACGTCACCCACGACAAAAAATGGCTGGATCGCGCAATCCGCATCGCTTCAGTCATCATTCATGATGTCGCCCGCAAAGGGGACTATCGCGTGAATGAACATTTCGATGCTCAGTGGAATCCTCTTCGCGATTACAACAAAGACAATCCCGCTCACCGCTTCCGCGCCTATGGCGGTACGCCTGGCCACTGGATCGAGTGGGGCCGCTTGATGTTACACATCCACGCCGCTTTAGAAGCCCGCTGCGAGCAGCCTCCGGCCTGGTTGCTGGAAGATGCCAAAGGTCTTTTCCATGCCACTATTCGCGATGCCTGGGCGCCCGATGGCGCAGACGGCATCGTGTACACCGTCGACTGGGACGGTAAACCTATTGTTCGCGAACGCGTACGCTGGCCGATCGTAGAAGCGATGGGGACGGCGTATGCGCTGTATACCGTCACAGGCGACCGTCAATACGAAACCTGGTATCAGACCTGGTGGGAATACTGCATTAAGTATCTGATGGATTATGAAAATGGTTCATGGTGGCAGGAGCTGGATGCAGACAACAAAGTCACCACCAAAGTCTGGGATGGCAAGCAGGATATTTATCATTTACTGCACTGCCTGGTGATTCCACGTATTCCCTTAGCACCGGGTCTGGCACCGGCCGTGGCAGCGGGCTTGCTGGATATTAACGCGAAATAGGACCGTCAACAAAACACGGCCGGGCTACTCATGAAGTTGCCTGTGCCGTGGTTCAGTCAGAGTCTCTTTCAGGCAGGTGACGTGTATGCATAGTGGTGGAAAGACTATTTTACTCGCGGCAGGTGATTACCGGGCACAGATTGTTTCAGTCGGTGCCGGTCTTGCCGAACTCACATGGCAGGGTAACCATCTGGTGATACCGCACAATCCGGAAGAGATGCCGTTGGCTCATCTGGGGAAAGTCTTGATCCCCTGGCCGAATCGTATTGCCAACGGCTGCTATCAGTATGAGGGACAGGACTACCAGTTACCAATCAATGAGCACCGTTCTCAGGCCGCCATTCACGGTTTACTCGCCTGGCGCGACTGGCAGATTCAGGAGCAAACGGCTTCAAGGGTTTCTCTTACGCTGTTTTTACCCCCCAGCTATGGCTATCCCTTTTCGTTGATGTCGCAGGTTATCTATTCGCTGGATGCAGACACGGGGCTGACGGTTGACATCATCTGTCAAAATAGCGGTCTTCAACCTGCCCCTTACGGAGCGGGCGCTCATCCCTATTTAACCTGCAATTTAGCGCCTGTGGATGACTATCTGTTGCAGCTTCCGGCAAAACAGGTCTTCGCGGTCGATGCCAACGCGAACCCGACAGAATTGCATACCGTCGAGGAAATGGACCTGGACTACACCACTTTGCGACATATCGGTGACAGGAGCATTGATCATACTTTCCGGACTCACGCTCTCCCATGGGAAATACAGCTTATTCATCAGCAACAGAAATTATCGGTGAGTTTGTTTTCAGATCAGCCGTGGGTACAGGTTTACAGTGGCGAAAAGTTAAATCGTCGTGGCCTCGCTATTGAACCGATGAGTTGCCCACCCAATGCATTTAATTCCGGGACAGATGTCATCATCCTCGAACCAGAACAACAGCACACGTTAACGTTTAACATTCGAGGGAATAAATTGCCGGCAGCAAATTATTCTGCCTGAAAAATTCATCACTCTGGACCTGAAAATATCCAGAGTCACCCTTTTTAAAAGCATATGATAATAAAGGAAAGATAATGGATTTCTTCACATTATTTACATCTGATGGCGTGGTAATCAGTGCCCTTCTGGGATCTGTTGCTGGTGTGCTGGGCGCGGCGTTCTCCACCAATGGGTCACCGGTCGTAATGTACGGCAAGTTATGCAATTTCAGTAAAAGCATTCCGCGCTTTAGTTTTTTTATTCATTGCCTCCGGTGCGATGCTAATAAAAGGTGCAATGGGTATTTCCGCTATCACATTTTTGCTCTTTTAGCTGTATTGCAGTTACTGGTGGGTAAAAAAATAGCGGAGCTACGTAAGGCGGATGCCAGCCAATAAATAATCCGGTTCTATTTTCTGCGCTGCATACAAGGTCGACAATAACGGTTAAACGCCAATCAATAATAACCGTCTCTGTTCCACCACAATGCTCGCGCGCCTCAATGTTATGGAGACGTTTAAATGAGTACGCAAAACCGATTGTTACCCTCTGTTCAGTTAGAAAAAATGACTACGGGTTTTACGCTCCGTTATCAGCAACGCGTGCTCCTGCAGCATACGGCAGAAAAGCCGTGTCTGTGGGTGGGCGCGGGTGTCGCCGATATCGATATGTTTCGCGGCAACTTTAGCATCAAGGATAAGCTGAACGAGAAAATTGCCCTGACTGAGGCCACGATCAGCGACGTCCCCGATGGCTGGCAGATTCGGTTTAGTCGTGGCGATGCCATTCACGCAACGCTGCACATCTCTGCCGATGAAGCGGGCCGTTTGCAGTTCGATCTGCACAATGACGACTGTAACCACAACCGCATCTGGTTACGGCTGGCGGCTAACGCTGAAGACCACATCTACGGCTGCGGCGAGCAATTTTCTTACTTCGATCTGCGCGGGAAACCTTTCCCGCTGTGGACCAGCGAACAAGGGGTGGGCCGTAATAAGCACAGCTACGTTACCTGGCAGGCCGACTGCAAAGAAAATGCGGGCGGCGACTATTACTGGACGTTCTTCCCACAGCCAACATTTGTCAGTACCCAGAAGTATTACTGCCACGTGGATAACAGTTGCTACATGAATTTTGACTTCAGCGCGCCGGATTACCACGAACTGGCGCTGTGGGAGGAAAAAACCACCCTGCGCTTTGAATGCGCCGACAGTTATATCGCGCTGCTGGAAAAACTGACCGCGCTGTTAGGCCGTCAGCCAGAACTGCCTGACTGGGTTTATGACGGCGTCACGCTCGGCATTCAGGGCGGTACTGAGATTTGCCAGAAGAAACTGGATACGATGCGCCGTGCGGGGGTGAAAGTGAATGGTATCTGGGCGCAGGACTGGTCCGGGATCCGCATGACCTCATTCGGTAAACGCGTGATGTGGAACTGGAAGTGGAATCGCGACAACTATCCACAACTCGATAGCCGCATTAAGCAATGGAAAGCCGAAGGCGTGCAGTTCCTTTCCTACATAAATCCGTATGTCGCCAGCGATAAAGACCTGTGCGCTGAAGCGGCAAAGCAGGGCTATCTGGCAAAAGACATCATAGGTAATGATTACCTTGTTGAATTCGGTGAGTTCTATGGCGGTGTTGTCGATCTGACCAACCCGGCGGCCTACGACTGGTTCAAAGATGTTATCAAGAAAAACATGATTGAACTCGGCTGCGGCGGCTGGATGGCAGACTTTGGCGAGTATCTGCCGACCGATACGGTTCTGCACAATGGCGTCAGTGCGGAGATCATGCATAACGCCTGGCCCGCGCTATGGGCTAAATGCAACTACGAAGCGCTACAGGAAACCGGCAAGCTGGGCGAAATCCTGTTCTTTATGCGTGCCGGTTATACCGGTAGCCAGAAGTACTCCACCATGATGTGGGCAGGCGATCAAAACGTGGACTGGAGTCTGGACGATGGTCTTGCTTCCGTCGTGCCTGCCGCGCTGTCGTTAGGCATGAGCGGTCACGGTCTGCATCACAGCGACATTGGCGGTTACACCACGTTGTTTGAGATGAAACGCAGCAAAGAACTGCTGTTGCGCTGGTGTGATTTCAACGCCTTCACGCCGATGATGCGTACCCACGAAGGTAACCGTCCTGGTGATAACTGGCAGTTCGACAGCGATAACGAAACTATCGCCCATTTCGCCAGAATGACGACCGTGTTCACCACCCTGAAACCGTACCTCAAGCAAGCGGTCGCACAAAACGCTGCCACCGGCCTGCCGGTCATGCGCCCACTCTTTCTGCACTACGAAGACGACGCGCACACCTACACCCTGAAATACCAGTATCTGCTGGGAAGGGATCTGCTGGTCGCGCCGGTTTATGAACAGGGTCGCCATCACTGGACGCTGTACCTGCCGGAGGATAGCTGGGTGAATATCTGGACAGGAGAAACGCATAACGGTGGCGAAGTGACCGTGGACGCGCCGTTAGGCAAGCCTCCGGTCTTTTATCGCGCAAAAAGTGAATGGGCGTCGCTGTTTATGTCTTTACGCCACATCTGATAAGGCTCGCCCGTGGGGAAACTCACGGGCAAATGAGGGATAATCATGAGTCAAAACATAACCAATCCGGCAACCCTACGCTTGCCATTTAAGGAAAAACTCGCCTACGGAATGGGTGATTTAGGTTCCAATATTCTTCTGGATATCGGTACGCTCTATTTACTGAAGTTTTACACCGATGTGCTCGGTTTACCGGGAACATATGGCGGCATAATTTTTCTTATCGCCAAGTTTTTTACCGCGTTCACCGATATGGGAACCGGTATTATGCTCGATTCACGGCGAAAAATCGGCCCAAAAGGTAAATTCCGGCCTTTCGTACTGTACGCGGCGTTTCCAGTGACGCTGCTGGCGATCGCTAACTTTGTCGGCACCCCGTTTGAAGTCACCGGGAAAACCGTCATGGCGACCGTGCTGTTTATGCTCTACGGATTGTTCTTCAGCATGATGAATTGCTCATATGGCGCAATGGTGCCCGCTATCACCAAAAACCCGGATGAACGCGCCTCGCTCGCCGCCTGGCGTCAGGGTGGCGCCACGCTTGGCCTGTTGCTGTGTACCGTTGGTTTTGTGCCCGTCATGAACCTGATCGAAGGCAACTCACAACTGGGCTATATCTTCGCCGCAACGCTGTTCTCGCTGTTCGGACTGTTTTTCATGTGGTGGTGCTATGCCGGGGTGAAAGAGCGCTATGTTGAGGTCAAACCCGTTGACGCCGCGCAGAAACCGGGGTTATTGCAGTCATTTCGCGCCATCGCCGGTAACCGCCCGCTATTTATTTTATGTATTGCCAACCTCTGCACGCTCGGCGCATTTAACGTCAAGCTGGCAATCCAGGTCTATTACACCCAGTACGTCTTACACGACCCTATTTTGTTATCGTGGATGGGCTTTTTCAGCATGGGCTGTATCTTTATCGGCGTCTTTTTAATGCCGGGAATGGTGCGTCGTTTTGGTAAGAAAAAAGTCTACATCGGCGGGCTACTGATTTGGGTTGCAGGCGATCTGCTTAACTACTTCTTTGGTGGCGGCTCGGTCAGCTTTGTCGCGTTCTCCTGTCTGGCCTTCTTCGGCTCTGCGTTTGTAAACAGCCTGAACTGGGCGCTGGTGTCCGACACGGTGGAATACGGCGAATGGCGCACCGGCGTGCGTTCTGAAGGGACGGTCTACACCGGCTTCACCTTCTTTCGTAAAGTTTCACAAGCACTGGCGGGTTTCTTCCCGGGATGGATGCTGACGCAGATAGGTTATGTGCCTAACGTCGTGCAGTCGGCAGGAACGGTAGAGGGACTGAGACAGCTCATCTTTATTTATCCGTGTGCACTGGCGGTCATCACCATTATTGCGATGGGTTGCTTCTACAATCTCAACGAAAAAATGTACGTCCGCATTGTGGAAGAAATTGAAGCCCGGAAAAAACCGGCTTAATAGCCATAAAATTCACGCCCTGCGGGGCGTTTTGAGAGGCGATTATGTCTGACCATGATCCGCTAACGCTGAAACTGAGCCTACGTGAGAAGTTCTCCTATGGTATTGGGGATTTTGGCTCGAATCTGATGCTGTGTATCGGCACACTGTATCTGCTCAAGTTTTATACCGACGAACTGGGGATGCCTGCGTATTACGGCGGGATTATCTTCCTGGTGGCGAAATTCTTTACCGCCTTTACCGATATGCTGACCGGCGTCTTACTGGATTCACGCCGCAATATTGGCGTTAGGGGTAAATTCCGCCCCTTTATTCTGTATGCCTCTTTCCCTGTCGCGCTGGTTGCCAGCGCGCAGTTTATCGCCACGGACTTTACCCTGACGGTAAAAACGGCCCTGGCGACCGTGCTGTTTATGCTGTTCGGACTGTTTTACAGCCTGATGAATTGCTCATACGGTGCGATGGTGCCCGCCATAACGAAAAACCCGCATGAACGCGCCCAGCTTGCCGCCTGGCGTCAGGGGGGCGCAACCATTGGTCTGCTGCTGTGTACCGTCGGTTTCATGCCCATTCAGGCGTTGTTTACCCGTTCGCCGTCGCTGGGTTATTTGATCGCTGCACTGATTTTTTCCGTGGGCGGTCTGTGCAGTATGTGGTGCTGCTTCCGCGGCGTGAAAGAGCGCTATATTGACATTGCGCCAGATAACCATAAACCCAGCATCCTCAAATCGTTTTGCGCGATTTTCCGCAATCCGCCTCTGCTGGTGCTGTGCATTGCGAATCTGTGTACGCTGGCTGCCTTTAACATCAAGCTGGCGATTCAGGTCTATTACACCCAGTATGTGCTCAACGACATCCATCTGCTGTCGTGGATGGGGTTCTTCAGTATGGGATGCATTCTGCTAGGCGTGCTGCTGGTGCCTGCAACTGTCCAACGTTTTGGGAAAAAGCAGGTGTATCTCGGAGGGCTGATTCTGTGGGTTGTTGGCGATGTCCTGAATTTTTTCTGGGGCGGAACGTCTTTTTTGTTTGTGACCTTCTCCTGTATGGCCTTCTTTGGCACCGCTTTCGTGAACAGCCTGAACTGGGCGCTGGTGCCGGATACCGTGGATTACGGGGAATGGAAAACAGGTATTCGCGCAGAAGGGTCCGTCTACACGGGGTATACCTTTTCACGGAAAATTTCGGCAGCGCTGGCGGGTTTTTTACCCGGCATAATGCTGACCCAGATTGGTTATATTCCAAACATCGCGCAAAGCGATGCCACATTACTGGGACTGCGCCAGCTCATTTTTCTCTGGCCTTGTGGTCTGGCGATGATAGCCGCTTTAACCATGGGGTTCTTTTATAAACTTAATGAAGCGCGTTTCGCTTTAATTATCGAGGAAATTAACCAACGGAAAAAGAAAAACACGCTCTCTGATGTGAAAAATAACAATAAAACCGTCGCTACTGTAAATCTATAAATATGTCTTGCCGCTCTTTCCATCCTGATGGATGGCGGCTTCCCTACGTCTAAAAATAATGGATTTATGATGAAAACATTAACCTCTAGTATTTTATTATCTTCCGTGATTTCCACCTCTGCTTTTGCCGGTGCATATGTTGAAAACCGGGAAGCGTATAATCTGGCCTCAGACCAACAAGAAATTATGCTGCGTGTTGGCTATAACTTCGATATGGGCGCGGGCATTATGCTCACAAACACCTACACGTTACAGCGTAAAGATGAGTTAAAACATGGCTACAACGAGATTGAAGGCTGGTATCCGTTATTCAAACCGACAGACAAACTGACGATCCAACCCGGCGGATTAATCACCGACAAAAGTATTGGTTCCAGCGGCGCGGTCTATCTGGATGTGAACTACAAATTTACCCCGTGGTTTAACCTGACCGTACGTAACCGCTATAACCATAATAATTACAGCTCCATTGATTTAAATGGAAAGCTGGATAATAACGACACCTATGAAATCGGTAACTACTGGAATTTCACGATTACCGATAAGTTTTCATATACCTTCGAACCACACTATTTTATGCGGGTAAATGACTTTAATAGCAGCAATGGCAAGGATCACCACTGGGAAATAACCAACACCTTCCGCTATCGGATAAACCAGAACTGGCTGCCTTATCTGGAACTACGCTGGCTGGACCGGTATGTAGAACCCTATCATCGTGAACAGAACCAGATTCGCGTTGGGGTAAAATATTTCTTCTGACAGCCCGAAAAAAGAAAAGCCGCTGGAATCAGCGGCTTCAGATTGTTGACAAATCCGGTATTGGTCTTGCCGGATGGCGGCTGACACCTTATCCGGCCTACGTAAGACCGAAATATCAATGCGTTATACAATCTTTGTAGGCCCGATAAGCTTGCGCCATCGGGCATTTCATCGTTTGCCAGAAAATTTAAGCCGCTGATATCAGCGGCTTTTCTCGTCATAAGAGCGTGAATTACTCTTCTTTCGGTCCACGGTTCGCGCGGCGACGATCGTTTTCCGTCAGGTGACGTTTACGGATACGGATAGACTGCGGCGTCACTTCAACCAGTTCGTCGTCATCGATGAACTCAAGCGCTTGCTCCAGCGTCATCTTAACCGGCGGAACCAGAACCGTTGCTTCGTCAGTACCAGACGCACGCATGTTGGTCAGTTTCTTACCAGTCAGACAGTTAACCGTCAGGTCGTTAGAACGGCTGTGAATACCGATGATCTGGCCTTCGTACACTTCTGCACCGTGACCCAGGAACAGCTTACCGCGATCCTGCAAACCGAACAGTGCAAACGCAACCGCTTTACCCTGACCGTTGGAGATCAGTACGCCGTTCTGACGCTGACCCACTTCACCCGGACGTACATCGTCGTAGTGGCTGAAGGTGGAGTACAACAGGCCAGTACCGGAGGTCATAGTCATGAATTCTGAACGGAAACCGATCAGACCGCGGCTTGGGATCACGTAGTCGAGACGCACGCGGCCTTTGCCGTCCGGATTCATGTTTTTCAGGTCGCCCTTACGCTCACCCAGCGCCTGCATGACAGACCCCTGGTGTTGCTCTTCAACGTCCAGCGTCACGTTTTCGAACGGCTCTTGTTTACGGCCGTCGATTTCGCGGAAGATAACTTTCGGACGGGAAACCGCCATTTCGAAACCTTCACGACGCATGTTTTCGATCAGCACCGACAGGTGCAGTTCACCACGACCGGAAACACGGAACGCGTCCGCATCTTCCGTTTCTTCAACACGCAGCGCTACGTTGTGCACCAGCTCTTTGTTCAGACGATCAAGGATCTGACGAGAAGTAACGTATTTACCTTCTTTGCCGCAGAACGGAGAGGTGTTGACGTTGAAGAACATGGTAACAGTCGGTTCATCAACAGACAGGGCCGGCAGCGCTTCCACATTCTGCGGATCGCAGATGGTGTCAGAGATGTTCAGCTCGCCCAGACCGGTGATCGCGATGATATCGCCCGCTTCCGCCAGATCGCTGTCGATACGCTCCAGCCCCAGGTGAGTCAGCACTTTGCCCACTTTACCGTTACGGGTTTTGCCTTCGCTATCGATGATAGTGATCTGCTGGTTCGGCTTCACTTTACCGCGTTTGATGCGACCGATACCGATAACGCCAACGTAGTTGTTGTAGTCCAGCTGGGAGATCTGCATCTGGAACGGACCATCAAGGTCAACGTCCGGCGCAGGTACGTGGTCAACAATGGCCTGATACAGCGGGGTCATGTCTTCCGCCATATCTTCGTGATCCAGACCGGCAATACCGTTCAGCGCGGAAGCGTAGATGATCGGGAAGTCCAGCTGTTCGTCAGTCGCGTCGAGGTTTACGAACAGGTCAAATACCTGATCGACAACCCAGTCCGGACGCGCGCCAGGACGGTCAACTTTGTTGATGACCACGATCGGCTTCAGGCCGTGAGCAAACGCTTTTTTGGTCACGAAGCGCGTCTGCGGCATTGGGCCGTCAAATGCGTCAACCACCAGCAGCACAGAGTCAACCATGGACATGACACGCTCTACTTCACCACCGAAGTCTGCGTGCCCTGGGGTATCAACGATGTTGATACGGTAATCATTCCATTTGATAGCGGTGTTTTTCGCGAGGATGGTAATCCCACGCTCTTTCTCCAAATCGTTGGAGTCCATCACACGCTCTTGAGTTTCGGCACGAGAGTCGAACGTACCGGATTGCTGCAGCAGCTTATCAACCAGGGTAGTTTTACCATGGTCAACGTGCGCGATGATGGCGATGTTACGCAAATTTTCGATCACAACTTTGCCTCAGGCATTAGAAATAGCGCGTTATTGTACACGGATTAATCGCACTACAAAACAGGATCACAAACATCCTCCGCAAACAAGTAGTGCAGAGTTTCTTTGTGATCGCTTTCACGGAGCGTTAAAAGGGTTATACACGGCTCATTGCACCAGCATGGTGCTTAATGTTCACATTAAAGCACTATATTGGTGCAACACACACATCATGGTGCAGCCCTTTTGCACGATGGTGCGCATGATAACGCCTTTTAGGGGCAATTTAAAAGTTGGCACAGATTTCGCTTTATCTTTTTTACGGCGACACGGCCAATAATGAAAGAATTGAACACCTCGTTACCACGACGACCATGACCAATCTGGAGAGTTAAGTATGTCCGCTGAACACGTTTTGACGATGCTGAATGAGCACGAAGTGAAGTTTGTTGATCTGCGCTTCACTGATACCAAAGGTAAAGAACAGCACGTCACGATTCCTGCTCATCAGGTGAATGCCGAATTCTTTGAAGAAGGCAAAATGTTTGACGGCTCTTCAATTGGTGGCTGGAAAGGCATCAACGAATCCGACATGGTTCTGATGCCAGACGCGTCTACCGCAGTTATTGACCCGTTCTTCGCGGATTCTACGCTGATCATCCGTTGCGATATCCTGGAACCGGGCACCCTGCAGGGCTATGACCGCGACCCGCGTTCTATCGCTAAGCGCGCTGAAGAATACCTGCGTTCCACCGGTATCGCGGATACCGTTCTGTTCGGGCCAGAACCTGAATTCTTCCTGTTTGACGACATCCGTTTCGGCGCGTCAATCTCCGGTTCTCACGTGGCTATCGATGATATCGAAGGCGCATGGAACTCTTCCACCCAGTACGAAGGTGGTAACAAAGGTCACCGCCCGGCAGTGAAAGGCGGTTACTTCCCGGTTCCGCCAGTTGACTCCGCTCAGGACATCCGTTCTGAAATGTGCCTGGTGATGGAACAGATGGGTCTGGTGGTTGAAGCTCACCACCATGAAGTGGCCACTGCGGGTCAAAACGAAGTGGCAACCCGCTTCAACACCATGACCAAAAAAGCCGACGAAATTCAGATCTACAAATATGTGGTGCACAACGTCGCTCACCGCTTCGGTAAAACTGCGACCTTCATGCCAAAACCGATGTTCGGCGATAATGGTTCCGGTATGCACTGCCACATGTCCCTGTCCAAAAACGGTGTGAACCTGTTCTCTGGCGACAAATATGCTGGCCTGTCTGAGCAAGCGCTGTACTACATCGGCGGCGTGATCAAACACGCGAAAGCCATCAACGCCCTGGCGAACCCAACCACCAACTCATACAAGCGTCTGGTCCCGGGTTACGAAGCACCGGTGATGCTGGCTTACTCTGCGCGTAACCGTTCTGCCTCTATCCGTATTCCTGTGGTGGCCTCTCCGAAAGCACGTCGTATCGAAGTCCGCTTCCCGGATCCGGCAGCAAACCCGTACCTGTGCTTTGCAGCCCTGCTGATGGCTGGTCTTGACGGTATTAAGAACAAGATCCACCCGGGCGAAGCGATGGACAAAAACCTGTATGACCTGCCGCCGGAAGAAGCGAAAGAGATCCCACAGGTTGCCGGTTCTCTGGAAGAAGCACTGAACGAGCTGGATCTGGACCGTGAGTTCCTGAAAGCAGGCGGCGTGTTCACTGATGAAGCCATCGATGCTTACATCGCACTGCGCATTGAAGAAAACGACCGCGTGCGCATGACGCCGCACCCGGTAGAGTTTGAGCTGTACTACAGCGTTTAAGGTTTAGCCGTGGAAACTTTTAGCCTGTCTCTGGCAGGCTTGAGATTGATGGCAAACACCTAAATGCCCGATGCCGCAAGCTTATCGCTCCTGCCGGGTTGTAAACCTTGTAGGCTAGATAAGGCGAAGCAGGTATCCGGCACAATGTTTGTCATTCATCTGTAGCCCATCACACGATGGGCTTTTTTCTCCGCCAACAAACTGATCCTTCGCGCTTTTTCTACATAAAAAGCTATAATGCACTAAATTGGTGCAAATTATTCAGGAGACTGCTGTATGGCAACAGGCACGCTGCCCGATGCTGGGCAGATCCTCAATTCGTTGATCAACAGCATCTTACTGGTCGATGACGAGCTGGCGATACATTACGCGAATCCCGCCGCGCAGCAGCTCCTCGCCCAGAGCTCCCGCAAGCTGTTTGGTACTCCGCTTCCTGAACTCCTGAGCTATTTTTCCTTAAATATTGCGCTGATGCGTGAGAGCTTAGAGGCGGGACAAGGCTTTACCGACAATGAGGTTACGTTGGTCATTGACGGGCGCTCTCACATCTTGTCGCTTACCGCGCAACGTTTACCGGACGGACAGATTCTGCTCGAAATGGCGCCGATGGATAATCAGCGCCGCCTGAGCCAGGAGCAGCTCCAGCACGCTCAGCAGGTCGCCGCGCGCGATCTGGTACGTGGACTTGCGCATGAGATAAAAAACCCGCTGGGTGGATTACGCGGCGCAGCACAGCTATTGAGTAAAGCCCTGCCCGACCCGGCGCTACTGGAATATACCAGGGTGATTATCGAGCAGGCGGACAGATTACGTAATCTGGTCGACAGGCTGTTAGGTCCACAAATGCCGGGAACGCATGTCACCGAAAGCATTCACAAGGTCGCCGAACGCGTGGTGGCGCTGGTTTCAATGGAGCTTCCGGAAAACGTCACGCTGGTGCGCGATTACGATCCCAGCCTGCCGGAATTGCCGCACGACCCGGAACAGATAGAACAGGTACTGTTAAACATTGTCCGCAATGCGTTGCAGGCGCTGGGGCCAGAGGGGGGAGAAATCGTGCTACGTACCCGCACTGCATTTCAACTCACCTTGCACGGCGAGCGCTATCGCCTGACGGCACGCATTGACGTCGAAGACAACGGGCCGGGTATTCCCCCACACTTACAGGATACGCTGTTTTACCCCATGGTCAGCGGCCGCGAAGGCGGTACCGGGCTGGGCTTATCCATCGCCCGCAATTTGATCGATCAGCATTCCGGCAAAATTGAATTTACCAGTTGGCCAGGTCATACCGAGTTCTCGGTTTACCTGCCGATTCGGAAATAGAGGTGCTTATGCAACGAGGGATAGTCTGGGTAGTCGATGACGATAGTTCCATCCGTTGGGTGCTTGAACGTGCTCTCGCCGGAGCGGGTCTGAATTGTACGACCTTTGAAAACGGTAATGAGGTGCTGAACGCGCTGGCGAGCAAAACGCCGGACGTTCTGCTGTCTGATATTCGTATGCCGGGAATGGACGGGCTGGCATTGCTAAAACAGATCAAGCAGCGTCATCCGATGCTACCAGTCATCATTATGACCGCCCATTCCGATCTGGATGCCGCCGTCAGCGCTTATCAGCAAGGGGCGTTTGATTATCTGCCAAAACCTTTTGATATCGATGAGGCGGTGGCGCTGGTTGAACGTGCTATCAGCCACTATCAGGAACAGCAGCAACCGCGCAATATTCAGATCAATGGCCCGACAACGGACATCATTGGCGAAGCGCCAGCCATGCAGGATGTGTTTCGTATTATCGGGCGCTTGTCGCGTTCCTCTATCAGCGTGCTGATTAACGGGGAATCCGGAACCGGTAAAGAGCTGGTTGCCCATGCCCTGCATCGCCACAGCCCGCGCGCCAAAGCGCCGTTTATCGCCCTGAACATGGCCGCGATCCCTAAGGATTTGATCGAATCCGAGCTGTTTGGGCATGAAAAAGGGGCGTTCACCGGCGCGAACACCATTCGTCAGGGACGTTTCGAACAGGCGGATGGCGGTACGCTGTTTCTCGATGAGATTGGCGATATGCCGCTGGATGTGCAGACCCGTTTACTGCGCGTATTAGCCGACGGCCAGTTTTATCGCGTGGGCGGCTATGCGCCGGTGAAAGTGGACGTACGAATCATCGCTGCGACTCACCAGAACCTGGAACTGCGTGTGCAGGAAGGCAAGTTTCGTGAAGATCTGTTCCATCGTCTGAATGTTATACGCGTACACTTGCCGCCGTTGCGCGAGCGGCGCGAGGATATTCCACGCCTGGCACGCCACTTCCTGCAAGTTGCCGCACGCGAACTGGGCGTTGAGGCCAAGTTGCTGCATCCGGAAACCGAAGCGGCTTTGACGCGTCTGGCCTGGCCGGGCAACGTTCGCCAACTGGAAAATACCTGTCGCTGGCTCACCGTGATGGCCGCCGGGCAAGAGGTCTTGATTCAGGATCTGCCTGGTGAATTGTTTGAAGCCACCGTGCCAGACAGCCCGTCGCATATGCAACCGGATAGCTGGGCGACGCTGCTGGCGCAGTGGGCGGATCGCGCACTGCGTTCCGGTCATCAGAATCTGCTGTCGGAAGCGCAGCCTGAAATGGAGCGCACATTGCTTACGACGGCCCTGCGCCATACGCAGGGCCATAAACAGGAAGCAGCACGCTTACTCGGCTGGGGACGTAATACCCTGACGCGTAAGTTAAAAGAGCTGGGAATGGAGTAATCTCACACGCTTGTGTAAAGATTACTTATTGGGCGCAAATTGCCGTTATTCTGTACTTTACTGTTCCGATGAGTTCAGTATGATCGTGCCCGGCAAACGGGGGAGTTATCATGCTGGAATCTATCATTAATCTATTATCAAGCGGTGCAGTTGATAGCCACACGCCACAGACAGCGGTCGCCGCGGTGCTGTGCGCAGCGCTGGTTGGACTGTTCAGCTAGCCGTTTTGTCGGGTGGCGCTTCGCTTACCCGACCTACGTTTTGAGTTTTGTAGGCCCGGTAAGCGAAGCGCCACCGGGCAATCTGGCTATATGACGCGCGAAAACTGCTGCATCCGTGCTTTCTGGCGCAGATAAGCGTCAAAGCACATGCAGATGTTTCGAATCAGCAAACGGCCTTTCGGCGTGACCTGAATGCCCTTCGCTGTCACATCCACCAGCCCGTCCTTCGCCAGCGGTGCTAACAATTTCAGATCTTCTGCAAAATACTCTTCGAACATCAAATCCCACTGCTGTTCAACCGCGGCATAGTCGAGGCGGAAGTTGCAGATCAGCGACTTGATCACGTCGCGACGGATACAATCATCACGGGTCAGCGCGATACCGCGCCATAAGGCATTACCCTGCTCATCCACCTGCTGGTAGTAGTGTTTCAGCTCTTTCTGGTTCTGCGCGTAGCAGTCGCCAATCATGCTGATGGCGGAAACCCCCATCCCCAGAAGATCGGTATCGCCCTGAGTGGTGTATCCCTGGAAATTACGGTGGAGAACGCCTTCACGCTGGGCAACCGCCAGTTCATCATCCGGGCGCGCAAAGTGATCCATGCCGATAAACTGATAGCCGGTCTGCGTCAACGTTGAGATGGTTTCCTGCAAAATATCCAGCTTCTGTTGCGCGCTGGGCAGATCGGCATCCTTAATTTTGCGCTGGGCAGCGAACAGCGTCGGCAAATGCGCGTAGTTAAAGACGCTCAGACGATCGGGACTAAGTTCTGCTACCCGCTTCAGGGTAAACGCGAAACTTTCTGGCGTCTGCTTTGGCAAGCCGTAGATCAGATCGATATTGGTCGAGGTAAAACCGATGTCGCGAGCATGATTCAGCAGTGCAAAGATAAACGCTTCGTCCTGCTCTCGGTTAACCAGTCGCTGGACCTCTTTGTTGAAGTCCTGTACGCCCATGCTCAGGCGGTTAAACCCTTCCGCCCGTAAGTGATCGAGTACGTCCAGTTCAATTTCGCGGGGATCGACTTCGATCGAAATTTCCGCATCCGCATTGAAGTGGAAGTGACTACGCAGCAGCGTCATCAGGCGGCTGATTTGTGCCTTATTCAGGTAAGTTGGCGTACCGCCGCCCCAGTGCAACTGACTGACATGGCGTCCGGCAAACAGCGGCGCACGGTGAAAAATTTCTTGTTCCAGCGCATCCAGATACTGATCGGCCTTGTGCTGTTGGCGGGTCACAATCTTATTGCAGCCGCAGAAATAGCAGAGTTTATGGCAAAACGGGATGTGGACGTAAAGCGAGAGCGGGCGCTCAGGATAACGTGCAACCGCCTGCAGAAACGCGGGTTCGCCAAACGCATCGGAAAACTCCAGCGCGGTCGGGTACGAGGTATAGCGCGGCCCGGAATAGTTATATTTCTGGATCAGGGCCAGATCCCAGTCTATTTGTTGGTCAGACATGCTCACTCCTTCCGATGGCGTCTCTGGCGGGTACGTCGGGCCGGACCCACTCCGTTGCGAGTGATAAGCCGGCTGCGCAGCCACTTCTGTCGCCGCGACAACCGCTGTAGTTTAACGAATAACCACACCAGATAACATATAACCGGAAGGGTTATAAGGAGTACGGGCAGGCCCACGGTGTAAACCGTTAGTTTCCACCCCGCAGCAGGCGCATCATATCTTCCTGCTTCTCGTCTTCTTCATCGTCTTCATCATCGTCGTAGGAGAGACCCAGCTTCTGCATCAGTTCATCGATGCGATCCAGTTTGGCATCAACCCAGGACTGGTCTTCCGCGCTCAGGGTTTCGCCTGCTTCCAGACGTTCTAACAGCGCATCCAGGCGCTCATCCGTTTCCAGTAAATCCAACTCAGCCTGCGGTGAAAGCATAGGTTTCTCACTCTTCGGTTTGTGCTGTTTGGTGACCTTTTCGGTCACGCCCAATGGAATGGGGGTTTTACTGCCAATACGCGGATCTTTCTGTTTGTTCTGGTTTTTGCTGCCAGACGCCGCGTCACCACCGGTCGCACGGCTACCCGCCGCGTGTCCACGGTGTTTTTTCTGACGCTTACGGTCACGAGCTTCCTGATTCAGCTCTTCGCGGGTTTTACGGCGCGCCTTTGCAGGACCTTTGCCGCGTGGTGTAGAAGTGGGTTTCATAGTGATTCGTCTTTGGCTGTTTTATTCAGTATATAATTGCGCCGGAATCTAGCAGAAATAAAGAAAAAAGGCGACAGATTGCTCTGTCGCCTTTTCACCTTACTCACGACCCTGAACGGGTCCTACATTCCTTGTCGGCTCTCAACACACCCTGTTTTTCCTTCAGCCTGGAACGCTCCGTGTCTTTTCCATTTCCGTATACTAACGTCTCCGGACGCTTGTCATCCTGACAATCCTGTGTCTTCGCCTCCTGGCGCTCCTGACCCTCTTCCTGAGTCGTCTTCCTCTCAGCACTCCTCGCTATGGGGAGTACTGTACTCTTTTAGAGCAAAGTAACAAGCGGCCAGGCGCACAGATCCCTCATTTTCAGAATATTACAAAATATTAATATGCTGATTTATTTAGCTTATTTAATTAATTAGCCTGCAATCACTCTGAAATTTCGCATAAGGACGATCGGCAATGTCTCACAAAATGCAGGGTTAATGCTTACAGAAGGCCATGTCGAAAAATCCGTCTTTTGCTGCTGTTCAGGTATAATCGCGGCAAAGCTTTGACTGACGGAGACGACCGCTTTGATTAACCTGAATTATCAACAGACGCACTTTGTGATGAGCGCGCCTGATATTCGCCATTTACCTTCCGATACCGGAATTGAAGTGGCTTTCGCTGGCCGTTCCAACGCAGGCAAATCCAGTGCGCTGAATACCCTGACTAACCAGAAGAGCCTCGCCCGTACCTCAAAAACCCCTGGCCGTACTCAGCTTATTAACCTGTTTGAAGTGGTTGACGGTAAACGTCTTGTTGACCTGCCGGGCTATGGCTATGCAGAAGTGCCGGAAGAGATGAAGCGCAAATGGCAACGCGCGCTGGGCGAATATCTGGAAAAACGGCAGAGTCTGCAAGGACTGGTTGTATTAATGGACATTCGCCACCCGCTGAAAGATCTCGACCAACAGATGATTCAATGGGCTGTGGAAAGCAACATTCAGGTGCTGGTACTGCTGACCAAAGCAGACAAACTGGCGAGCGGCGCGCGCAAAGCGCAGTTGAATATGGTGCGTGAAGCGGTACTGGCCTTTAACGGTGACGTGCAGGTTGAGGCGTTTTCATCACTGAAAAAACAGGGCGTGGACAAATTACGCCAGAAACTGGACAGCTGGTTTAGCGAGCTGGCACCTGTAGAAGAGGTGCAGAACGGGAAGTAACTTTTGCGACGCAGTGAATCTTCAGGCACTTACATCAGTAAGTGCCTGAGGTGTGCGAGGAAGCCGACGCACCTGCAGCGTGAAGTACGCAGAGTACAATAAAAAACGCCCCAGTCAGAAACTGACTGGGGCGGCTAAAATATTCAGCCAAATCCGATTACGTGAAGTAAAAGGTCTGAAAGATAGAACATCTTACCTCTGTACCCTACGCGAATAACTTTACTCTTTTTTGAGCAGCTCAGAAAGCACTTTTTGTAATTTTTTTTCACTCTTTACATAAGAAATTCCAATGCCCATCACAAAACGCGCTTTCAAATGTTGCTCAATTACGAAAAAAACGCGTTATTCCGTGAACAGTTAGTGCGCCTGATCCCAGTTTTCACCGCTTCCCACTTCCACCAGCAACGGCACATCAATTTGAGTACAGTTCTCCATCAACTGGTGGATCTTTTTCGCTACGGCATCCAGGTCCTCTTTGTGCACTTCAAACACCAGTTCATCGTGTACCTGCATAATCATTCGGACACGCGGTTTTTCCGTTTCTAACCAGGCATCGACAGCAATCATCGCACGTTTGATGATATCAGCAGCGGTTCCCTGCATTGGGGCGTTGATCGCCGCGCGCTCGGCGCCGGCACGTCGCGCGCCATTGCTGGATTTGATATCCGGCAAATAGAGACGGCGACCTTCCAGCGTTTCAACATAGCCCTGCTCTTTCGCCTGAGCGCGGGTACGTTCCATATATTCCAGAACCCCCGGATAGCGTTCGAAATAGAGGTCCATGTATTTCTGCGCTTCCTTACGTGGAATGTTCAGTTGACGTGCCAGACCGAATGCGCTCATACCATAGATAAGACCAAAGTTAATCGCTTTCGCACTGCGACGCTGTTCGTTTGTCACCGTCTCCAGCGGCAAGCCAAACACTTCCGCAGCGGTTGCGCGGTGAATGTCTTTGCCTTCTGCAAACGCCTTCAACAGCCCTTTGTCATGTGACAAGTGCGCCATAATGCGCAACTCAATCTGAGAATAGTCCGCAGAAACAATCACGTAATCCTTAGGCGGGATAAATGCCTGACGGATACGACGTCCTTCCTCGTTACGCACCGGAATGTTTTGCAGGTTTGGGTCGGTTGATGACAGGCGACCTGTTGCAGTCACGGCCTGATGATACGAGGTGTGCACTCTCCCGGTTTTCGGGTTTATCATCAACGGCAGCTTGTCGGTGTAGGTTGATTTCAACTTCGCCAGGCCACGATACTCAAGAATCACTTTCGGTAGTGGATAGTCCAGCGCCAGTTCTTCGAGCACCTCTTCTGACGTTGAGGGCGCCCCGCCTGGGGTTTTCTTCAGCGGTTTAATGCCCTGTTTTTCGAACAGGATAGTCTGCAACTGTTTGGTTGAAGAGAGATTAAACACCTCTCCGGCAATGTCATGGGCTTTCTGTTCCAGTTCCGCCAGACGCAGGGTTATCTCTTCAGAATGTTTGTGCAACACCGCTGGGTCGATTTTCACACCGTTACGTTCCACGCGCGATAACACCGGCACCAACGGCATCTCGATGTTTTCAAAGACATTCAGTGGCCCTTTGTGTTGCTGCAGTTCTGGCCACATTTTCAGGTGCAGTTGCAACGTGACATCTGCATCTTCCGCCGCATATCGCCCGGCCTCCTCCAGCGCGATCTGATTAAAGGTCAGTTGATTCTTACCTTTACCCGCAATCTCTTCGAACGTGATTGTTTTATGCTTCAACCAACGTTCGGACAGGCTGTCCATATCATGACGCCCGACAACACTGTTCAGGATGTATGATTCGAGCATGGTATCAAAAGCGATGCCGCGCAATTCGATGCCATAGTTCGCCAGAATACCGCGATCGTACTTCAGGTTTTGCCCAACCTTCCGTGCCTTTTCATCCTCCAGCAGGGGCTTGAGCATTTCCAGCGCGCGATCGCGCGAGATCTGATCCGGCGCGTCCAGATAGTCATGCGCTACCGGAATATATGCCGCGACGCCCGGCTCGGTGGCAAAGGAAAGTCCAACCAGATTGGCCGAAACGTTGTCCAGGCTGTCAGTCTCGGTATCGAAAGCAAACACCGGCGCTTTTTTCAGCTTCGCAATCCACGCTTCCAGCATTGCTTCATCAAGAATGGTCACGTAATTCTCGTAAGAAAGCACGGCAGCGGGGGCTTCTGCTGTTTTTTCGACAACCATCGTCTCTTGCGGCTTAGCGGCCGGTTTTGTCCCTTTAGCCTGGAGCCATTTACCGCTTTCAACATCCGCAGTCCAGCGCTTGAACTCATACTTTTTGAATAAACTGACCAGTTCGTCGGCGATCGGCTGCTGTACTTCAAGCTGCTCACAGGTCAACTCCAGCTCAACGTCCGTTTTGATCGTCGCCAGTTGGTAAGAGAGATAAGCAACGTCTTTATTTTGCTCAAGTTTTGCTGCCATGGTTTTCGCGCCACGAAACGTCAACCCGGCAATTTTATCGGACTCAGCGTAAAGGGTATCCAGTCCCCCCAGCCCCTGTAGCAACGCCTGAGCGGTCTTTTCCCCGACGCCCGGTACACCCGGAATGTTATCGGAGGAATCGCCCATCAGCGCCAGGAAATCGATGATCAGCTCCGGCGGCACACCGTATTTTGTCACCACTTCATCCGGGCCAAGAATAGTATTGGTCATGGTGTTGATGAGCGTAATATTTGGCGTCACCAACTGGGCCATATCTTTATCACCCGTACTGATCAGCACCGGACGCCCTGCTTTTTCCGCTTCACGGGCCAGTGTACCGATCACGTCGTCGGCTTCCACGCCGGATACAGCCAGAAGCGGCAACCCCATCGCTTTTACCATCGCATGCAGCGGCTCGATCTGCGCACGCAAATCATCCGGCATCGGCGGGCGATGTGATTTGTAATGCTCGAACAGTTCGTCACGGAAGGTTTTACCCTTGGCATCAAAGACCACGGCGGCATGCGTTGGTTGATACTGCAGGATCAGGCTGCGCAGCATGTTAAGGACACCGTACATCGCACCTGTCGGTTCGCCTGCGCTGTTGGTTAGCGGCGGGAACGCGTGGTATGCGCGATAGAGATACGAGGAACCATCTACAAGGATAAGTGGGTTTTCTGGGATCTGAACCATAATGTCCGTGCCTGTTTATCAGATTATGGGTAAAGGATGCCACAGACAGGATGAAAACATGAGTTTTTCACCGCATTTGTCGTAAATCTTTTGCAGATCTTCTGGATCGCTCGCAAAGCGAGCTGTGGATAACTTTGTGTATAATTAATTTACATCGATTTAATTTCAAATAAATGCTTTTCTTTTCATCATTTTTATCATTTATTTTCAATATGTTATGATTTTTATAACGTAAACCTTTTATGTTTTCATTGAATTACGCAGTGTGGATAGATATAGCGAATTTTTCGCTGACAGGAAGAACCGTTATTTGGGCCATTTTCTGATAAAATCAGCCCCCTTGCGCGGCTTTAGCGTACTGTTTATGGCTAATCCTTTGAATAATTTAATCCTGACGAGATTGCTCGCTGCGATCACCCTGTTGCTGAGCATCGTATTGACTATTTTGGTCACAATTCTTTGCTCTGTACCGATCATTCTTGCTGGACTGGTAAAACTCCTGCTGCCGATTCCTTACATCTGGCGCAGGGTTTCCCTGTTTTGCAATTTCATGATGTATTGCTGGTGCGAAGGGCTCGCGCTTCTTTTACACCTCAACCCCTGGCTGAAATGGGATGTGGAAGGTATGGAAGGGTTGAGCAAGAAAAACTGGTACTTGCTGGTATGTAATCATCACAGTTGGGCCGATATCGTGGTGCTATGCGTGCTCTTTCGTAAACACATTCCCATGAATAAGTACTTCCTGAAGCAGCAGCTAGCCTGGGTACCTTTTATCGGTCTCGCCTGCTGGGCGCTGGATATGCCGTTTATGAAGCGTTACTCGCGCGCTTATCTCCTGCGCCATCCGGAACGTCGGGGTAAAGACGTTGAGACCACCCGCCGCTCCTGCGAAAAGTTTCGTATCCATCCCACCACGATCGTGAATTTTGTCGAAGGCTCTCGCTTTACTGAAGAAAAACACCAGCAGACTCGCTCACCGTTTAAGTATCTTTTACCACCGAAAGCCGCAGGCATCGCGATGGCATTGAACGTCCTGGGTTCGCAGTTCGACAAACTGCTTAACGTTACGCTGTGTTATCCGGAAAATGACAGAACGCCATTTTTCGATATGCTTAGCGGGAAGCTGACGCGGATTGTCGTTCGCGTGGATATGCAGCCTGTTACCGAAGATCTACATGGCGACTACGTTAACGACAAAGGATTTAAGCGTCGCTTCCAGCTTTGGTTGAATACACTCTGGAGCGAAAAAGATCTTCAAATAGAAGAGATTAAAGCGACAAACAAAAACGCCGGTCAGTGACCGGCGTTTCTTTTATTTCTTACCAACCAGGTATTTCACCGTATCGGCATACTGCTGAACAAAGATATCCATGCTACTGGTATCCATGCCCTGCGGGTTCACCTGATATTTGCCGTTAACAAACATTGCCGGAACGCCCTGCAATTGCAGGTCAGAAGCTGCTTTTTCCTGCTGTGCAACCAGCGATTTCACCACAAAGCTATTCCACGCCGCATCGTAATCTTCGCCTTTGATACCGGCATCAACGAAGACTTTACGGATATCTGCAACGCTCTGTACTGTCTGCGTTTTCTGCACCGCTTCAAACATTGGCACGGTCACTTTATCTTCTACGCCCAACGCCATCGCCACGGCCCACGCCTGCGTCAGTTCCTTGCCTAACGGACCCAGGAATTCAACGTGGTATTTGGTCATTTTGACGCCTTCCGGAAGTTTTTTCTTCACGTTATCAGAAACATGAAGCACTTCTTCAAACTGATAGCAGTGCGGACAATAGAAAGAGAAGAACTCCAACACCTGTGGTTCACCGGCAACAGGCTTCTCCAGCGTGGTGTACTGTTTGCCATTCTCGAATTGCGCTGCCGATGCGCTAAAAGCTAAAACCATACCAGCCAGCGCCAGCCAAATCTTTTTCATGATTACGTCTCCGATTAATACATAGGTGTTAATTGTAATGGGGGTTCTTGCAGAACTTTCGCCTGTTCGATAAATGTTGCGGTCTGTCGTTGCCAGTAATCTTCTCCGGTCAACCAGGGGAAGTTCTTTGGAAACGCAGGATCGTTCCAACGACGCATCAGCCAGGCAAGATAATAAACCAAACGCATAGCTCGTAAAGGTTCAATCAATCCGATTTCTATTATATTGAACTTACTAACTTCTTCATAAGCTTCAATAATCGTTTCCAGCTGCATGCGTTGCTCAGCCTTGTCACCATTAAGAAGCATCCACAGATCCTGAATGGCCGGGCCATTACGTGAATCATCTAAATCCACAAATAATGGTCCGTCACGCCAGAGAATATTGCCAGCATGACAGTCACCATGCAGACGTAGCAGGTCAAAGTTCGAATGCCACCGCTCGGTGACTGCCGCAATCAGGGCATCCGTCGCCTTCAGGAAAGCCGCCTTTTGCCCTGATGGGATAAGCTCGGCTGTCTCGAAGAGTTTACGCGGCTCAACAAGATATTCATCCAGCCCCATAGCAGGTCGATAAACAAAGGAATGCTTACGACCTATCTGATGCAGACGCCCGAGATAACGACCAACCGCTTCCATTTGATCAATATTGTCCGCTTCGAACTGACGTCCTCCTACGCTTGGAAAAATCGCGTAATGGAAACCCTGATGGGACAATAGCGTCTGGCCATTAAACGCCAGCGGAGCGGCAACCGGGACGTCGTCTTCAAGCAGTTCAATAGCAAATTGATGCTCTTCCAGGATCTGATCCACAGACCAACGCTCGGGACGATAAAATTTGACGACAAAGCGTTGCCGATCTTCGTCCTGAAACTGGTAGACGCGGTTTTCGTAGCTGTTAAGCGGGGTAAGACCCGAATCCACCCGGATCCCCTGCTCAAACAGCGCATCCATGATGGTATCCGGGTGTAATGTCTGGAAAGTAAAAGCGTTGTCGTTCATCCCGTCATCCGGAAAAATACGTCGAATGATTCAGGATATCATTTCATAGCGATTTCGGTGGCTCCGCTTACAAGCTTTTACTCTTTAATGACGCCACGAGCGCGCAGCAGTGCCGTTTTGAAATCTTCTTCGTAGTCTTTCTGGATCCCCGGAATAACCGCATCTTTTGCCGAGTCGCGCATTTTCAGGTGATAGATCAGAATATCGTCGGTTAAATCGGCCAGGTCGCCGTCAAAACCTGACTCTTTTGCCAGTTTCTGCAAAAATTGCATCAAATTAAGATCCGGCTCTTTTTGCCAGGCTGGCTGCAGGAGTTCAATAACTTCATTCAGGCGTTTACATTTCATGGTCGTGCTCCTTACTCTTGATACAGACACGTTAGCAGGGTCAATCCCACATTAAAAGAGGCGATATCAGTGAATCAGGGTAGTGCAGTTACTGGGGTTGTACTGGCTGGCGGAAAGGCCAGGCGAATGGGCGGTATTGATAAAGGTTTGCTT
This sequence comes from Citrobacter amalonaticus, assembly GCF_037053465.1. Taxonomy (GTDB): domain Bacteria; phylum Pseudomonadota; class Gammaproteobacteria; order Enterobacterales; family Enterobacteriaceae; genus Citrobacter_A; species Citrobacter_A amalonaticus_H. The sequence goes on along the minus strand of NZ_JBALIF010000010.1, from coordinate 1,386 downwards.
GAGCTAAAAGGAAAACCATTGTGGAAACATGTCGCTGATGCGCTTTCATCGCAACTGGATAAGGTGATTGTGAACGCCAACCGTCACCAGGAAATTTATCAGTCAGGCGGCCTGAAGGTCGTTTCAGATGTGATGGCAGATTTTCCCGGCCCGCTGGCAGGTATGCTCTCTGTGTTCCAACAGGAAAGTGGCGACTGGTTCCTGTTTTGTCCCTGCGATACGCCTTTTATTCCACATATCCTTGCTGAAAGGTTAACTGCCCGGCGTAATCAGGCTCCGGTAGTCTGGGTACACGATGGTGAGCGGGATCATCCCACCATTGCGTTAGTTAATCGCTCGGTTCAATCCTTTTTACTGGACTATCTACAGTCCGGTGAGCGTCGGGTAATGGTTTTTATGCGTCAGGCCGGTGGACATGCCGTTGATTTTAGCGACTGCAAGGACGCGTTCGTGAATGTGAATACGCCTGAGGAGCTTGCTAAATGGCAGAAGAAATGATGATTCCGTTACTGGCTATCGCGGCGTGGAGCGGAACAGGGAAAACGACATTGCTCAAGAAACTGATCCCCGCCCTTTGCGCGGCGGGGATCCGCCCGGGACTCATCAAGCACACACATCATAATATGGATGTGGATAAACCGGGTAAGGACAGCTATGAATTACGAAAAGCTGGGGCTGCACAAACGCTGGTCGCCAGTCAGCAACGTTGGGCGCTGATGACTGAAACGCCGGAGGAACCCGAGCTGGATTTAGCCTATCTGCTCAGCAGGATGGATGCGTCTACGCTCGATATGGTGTTCGTTGAGGGGTTTAAGCATGAAGCCGTTGCGAAGATTTTACTTTTTCGTCAGGGATGTGGGCACAGCGTGAAGGAATTAACCATTGATGAGCATGTCATTGCGGTTGCCAGTGATATACCGCTTCCTGTCGCAGTTCCTGTCCTGGATCTTAATGATATACCGCAGATTTCAGCATTCATTCTGCGTTGGCTACAGAAACAGTAAGGCGGAGAAGATTCGTTTTGCGCGGTTTGAATGACCATTCACATAACGCAAAAAGGCCCGGTCTTTCGACCGGGCCCTTCGCTTTATTTGATGCCTGGCAGTTTATGGCGGGCGTCCTGCCCGCCACCCTCCGGGCCGTTGCTGCGCAACGTTCAAATCCGCTCCCGGCGGATTTGTCCTCCTCTCAGAGAGTCGCTCACCGGCTGACAACAGATAAAACAAAAGGCCCGGTCTTTCGACCGCGCCTTTTGTTTTATTTGATGCCTGGCAGTTCCCTACTCTCGCATGGGGAGACCCCACACTACCATCGGCGCTACGGCGTTTCACTTCTGAGTTCGGCATGGGGTCAGGTGGGACCACCGCGCTACGGCCGCCAGGCAAA
>NZ_JBALIF010000009.1:0-167382 GCF_037053465.1 Citrobacter amalonaticus | reverse complement strand
TCAGGTGCATATGTCACCCAGTCGTTGTCCTTTGTTGCGCCTTTTGGTGCTTCACTTTAAATGCAAATCAGGAAAATACTATGTCAAAGCAGAATATGGCTACCGGAAGCCTGATTTTTTACACCGGGAAGAACTACGCTGGTACCGCTCAGCAAGTTGCTCATGGCGACAGCGGTGAGCTGGCCTTCCAGACCAATGCCTGGGACTATCAGTCCGTTGCCATGTCCGGCATGCAGACTCTGGTGTTCAGCCGCGTAAATCCCGCCGATTCTACTCAGAATTACCTCGGTCATAGTGAGAACGTAGTGACGGTTCAGCAAGATGACCTGACTCTGCTATACCCTTCATCCACTCAGTTCCCGCTAGAATATCTGGGGCTGGACCCCGCAATTGCGGCAATAGTCTGGCTGCAGATTGACCCCGCTCAGGCCGCTCCGGATGCCGTGGCATCAACTGCTCAGGTGGGCGGCAGTACCACCAACATTTCGACATTGAGCCTGCCAGGAAGAAACGGAGTGCTCGGAATTGTCGCCAGGACAGAGGGAAGCTCGGTCGTTGCAAGCTGTCCTTACGGCGACTATAACACGGCGGATGGCACCGTGAACTGGACCGGAACGGGTAGCGTCGTACTGGAGTACAGCGGTGGGCAAGTCATCGTCGTCGCCACCACCAATTTTCCGGAAGGCTGGACGTTAAGTGAACCTCTGCTTCAGCCAGATGGTTCCTGGATCATCAAACTGGACAGCGGAGAACCCTCATCAAATACCATTAGCCATATTGATGCTAACCCTGACACGATTGCCGATGATGGCTTAAGCAGTTCGATTATTACCGCGACGGTGATTAACGGTAATGCTCAACCGGTCGAGGGGGTAATGGTAGAGTGGGTAACTACCCTTGGCTCGCTAACCTCGCAATCGTCCGTGACCAACGCGAAAGGCGAAGCGGTCACAGCCCTGACGTGCAATGGTTCAACTGGCACAGCAGTGGTTAGCGCTTCCATTCCTGGAAGCGCTGAAGCCGTCAATGTCACCATCACGGCTGAAAACGACCTTTTCATCGCCAACCTGACCAGCGATAAAGATTCGATCTTAAATAACGGTTCGGATGCAGCAACACTCACAGCAACTGTGTGCCATGCCTCGGGTGGTTTAGCTGAGGGGGTCGCCGTCTACTGGACAACCTCTCGCGGAGATATAAACCACAACGAGCAGGACAGCGACGCAGCGGGTGAATCGAATGCTAAATTAACCGACAACGGTGATACCGGCATTGCCGTTGTAACCGCATCACTGGAGAACGGCAACAGCCTTGCTTATAGCGTTGAGCTCACCAGCGATGAGTCTGCGTTTATCGTGCGGGGAAGTCGTAGCAACTATAAAGCTTCGGGACAACTATCCCACGGTCGCCTTGTAGCTTTAGATGCGGTAACGCTGCAACCGGTTAATGTGAACTGGCAGTATGAAAATGGAATAGCAGGGGGGGTTGGAAGCGACTTCCTCGACACACAGCCTCAGGAAACGCTAATCGTCACCCTTCCTGGCAATATTTCCCTGTCCCTTAATCCCGCCAATATTTTGGGTAATGGCGAATGGACTGATATCTCCACCTCTGCGGGGGCGTTTGTCGCAAGGCTCAATGATGAAACCTGCGTCGGATGGGGCGTCAGTAGCTATGGCGGCATGACGCCTGATTTAACATTGAATTTTAATATTGCCTCCTTCTCCGCCACTTTTTATGCATTTACTGCGCTCAGAAAAAATCAATCAATCTTCGCATGGGGACTCCCTACTGAAGGTGGCGAAATCCCAAGTGGCCTGCTTAGCCTGAGCAATGTTAATGAAGTGAGGGGAAGTCGGGGTACCTTTGCATTGCGGTGCTCTTCGTATCCCTACATTCAATCCTGGGGATGGGGTACCGAAGGAGGAGATGAAATAAACATGTCTGTTCCTTCATATATTGCGGCGATGAACAATATCAACAAAATTATCGCCAACGATAATGCTTTTGTGGTTATCAATACTTCAGGTCAGGTTTATGCCTGGGGTGATGCCGACGCAGGCGGTGAAACCAGTCCCACCGTCAGTACGCTATATTCTGTTACAGACTGCTGCGCATCACGTCTGGCATTTTCTGTGATCAGTAATGGCAAAATTTATTCATGGGGTGATGCCGATTACGGCGGGTTGGACGGCACCGTTTCAGGTATTAATGATGCATTGAGAATGGTCTCAACCGAATCAGCATTTGTGGCAATGCGCGCTAATGGCGGTATCGTCTGCTGGGGTAATGAAGAATACGGCAATAGTTTGCCCGCACAATATTTGTCCAGAACTGACATTGTGGATGTGAAAGCCTCCTATGGCGCATTCTGTGCGTTGTGCCGAGATGGATCTGTATTCAGTTGGGGCAACAGTAACTATGGGGGGGACAGCAGTTCGGTCTCCTCACAGTTGAAAAATATCGTTGCATTAAGCGCCACATCCGGGAGTTTCGCAGCCCTGACCGACCGGGGAAATGTGGTTGTCTGGGGCGATGCTTCAACAGGTGGCAATAATACGGCTGTCAGTTCCGAACTCTACGATATATGTGCAATCTACTCCAATAGCCATGCTTTTACTGCATTAAGAGAGGATAACCACGTTGTTTCGTGGGGGGACCCTAACTCAGGCCCCGGAAATATACCATCTATTTTGCAAGGGAATATTTCCTATTTAAAAAAATAAAATTCTGTAGCCCTTAGTAACTCTGCATAATCAGATGTCACCCTGATATTAAATTAATGTTTCAGGGTGATTCTGTGAGCATTATGAAAGGAAGTTACTCGTTCATAGATATTGAGGTTAATTATGAAATTGTTTAAATACGTTATCTTGTTATTTATTTTTTCTGTGCCTGTTTTAGCGTCAGCTCATGACTATTCAATAAATAAACTTTCCTATTTCAAAACTCACACTTCACGGGGTGAAAAAAGGCTCAGTGGCACTCAAACCGCTGCATATTTGAATGAAGATTACAGTAACATACAGGTGGACTGCGGGGAATCGACAACGCCTGCGTTTTTATGTACTGGCGTACTGCTAAGGGGAACAGACAGCTATTCTTCCACTTATCATTCATGGGACCCCAGTCCTTCTTCAGTGACCAGCGGCGGGGTCTCCTTCTCCTATCTGCGGGCAGATTCAAAATACAACAAACTTTCCTATAGTTACAATAACGGTTTTATTTTCTTTCCCTACTTTTATGCTCCAGATGGCGAAGGTATTGATACTAATATAGATATTATGTGTTCATTCCCTATTGATGCAGCCACTGAAAACAGAGATAACAAGGGCTGTGGTGCATCTAATAGCTACCCAACCCAGAGCGTACCCTGTCAGCAGCAAAATATAACAACGGCCAGCGAGTGGTATAATCATTATATTGAGGGTAAAATGGATCACCGCTATCAATGTGGTTTTCTCACCAACGACAACAGTTCTTATAATACTGCGGATGCCTTTTACCAGAGCATTCTTAGTATGAGTACCATCAGTTCTGAATCGTTTAATGAGCAAAACGAACTCCGCCTTGCAACCTGGGCGCAGGGTAAACAGGACTCTCTGCCTATAGAAGCCTTCTTTTATATTGCTGGCAGCAATCAGGGGCTCAATAGCGCTCGTAGCACTCAGCAGGATTTTTATAACTCAACGGTGAATAAAATATGGGTTCCGGTGATTGAACTGATACTGCCGACAACACCAGAACAAAACGCAACCTTCGAATTCAACACCGCAGATCAACTCATCCCTGAACCCGCAACATTGCAAAACTAAAATAGGAAACTGGCTTTATTACTGCTTAAAGCCAGTACATTCCTAACATAAAATATCACTATAAGCTCTTTATGTGCCAGAATATTAAGGAATAGAGATGAATCATTTATTTTTAAGAGTAGTCCTGTTCATTGCATCTTGTCTATTTTATAGCATGGCCTCCCACATGGCTCAGGCTAGCTGTACAAACACAGGATATGATACAATTAAAAAAGAAATCAGTTTTGGCTCTGTTAGTGTCTCATCATCAATGCCTGTCGGACAGGTCTTAGCAGAAATTAAAACTGAAAATACGGGAAAGCAATATGGCCGATGTGATTCGGGTGGAGGAATAATATCTTATGCTATGGATTACAGTCAGGCGACTTCAGGCAATCATATTTATAATACTAATCTGCCAGGTATTGGTATTGACATCCAGGATAACGGCACATTTGGTGGCTACTTTGAATTTCCTGCAATCAATCAACATGCGTCTGCAGGTAATTATTACGATAGTCAACAAACAGTACGGTTAATTAAAACCGCAGATTCTGTAAGCACAGGTACGCTGACATCTGGTAAGATCGCGCATATAGCTATTGGTGAAGGAGATTCTGTCGCTGAAGGTGTACAAATCTCGCTGAATAATTCGTCCATCATTGATTCCGGCGACAGTACTGGTGCGAAAATAGCTCAGGCGCTGACGGCGAATTACAACGAAAAATTGTCTGACTGTGGCTCAACAACAGCTCCTGCTTTTCTCTGTTCGGGTGTACTACTAAGGGGAACAACCGCTGATACAAGTTATCATTCATGGGATCCCAGCCCATCCAATATATCAAGCGGAGGCACTTCTTTTTCGTATCTCCGGGCTGATGCTAAATTCGATCGCCTGGCGATTGGCACGACCAATGGACTTATCTTTTATCCTGTTTATGACCAGCCAGCGGGAACTTATAATGTCCAGATCTTGTGCTCATTTCCTATTGACGGCGATACATGGCAAAGAAGTGCTTCCCGGTGTGGCCCAAATAACATTTACCCAACGGACAGCGATGTTTGCCAGAAGCAATCTATAACGACTGCTGACGCCTGGATGGTGCATTTTAATAAGAATCCAGACGATTATGATTTTCAGTGTGGCTTTGATGTCAGCGATAACAGCCAATATGGCAACACCTCTGCAGCGTTTACTGCGACGTTGCAGGCAATGAACTTGTTGAAAAGCGATCCGAATATTTATCACTATAACGAAGTGGTCGTCGCGACATGGCCTACAGGGATCCCTGCCCAGCTGCCTATTCAGGCTTTCTTCTATATTAAGTTAAATGAGGCAAACACTCCGATTACGGGGGGGCTCCCCTCAGCACAGCACGATCAACAGGATTATTTCGACCAAACGGGCCGTTATGTTCCCATAATTCAGTTGGTGCTACCGGCAAGCGACAATACCGATGCCCAATTCAACTTCATAGCCAGCGATCAAGTCATATCAGAATAAGCTCATGTAATCCTCTTGCTCGCGAATGCGTCTCTGCAGCTCTTATTTAGAGGTGCAGTTGAATGTTTGAAAATAGCGGTAGTCATAATTTTTTTCGTTGGGGTAATAAGACTTGCAAAAAATGTAGCACCAGAGCAGTACAATCGGGAATGGCGTTAGGAACGGCTTGGATTTCGGTGGTGATGGAGGTCGGGCATGAAACGATACACGACCCCAGATCCGAGGATTCCTTACAGAAGTAAGACCCAGCGGCTACGGGGCGCAGTACCGGTTCAGCCTCGATGCGGACGGTCTGGTACGGACATCACATTACCGGACGGGCAGCACCTCATCCATCTTTACTACGGCAGCGGGCACCAGCTTCAGACTCACAACATTGTTATCGCAGTGTGAACTCATCGGCATCCTGCCAGGCGGGAAACTTTTCCCGGTACTCTTTCAGTGTGCTCATTGACAGCTCCGCATCAATGCGTGTGGCCTGATGGGCTTCCGCTGTCGCGATCACTTCGCCCTGAGGATTGATGACCCGGCTGTCACCGCGATAGTGATGCCCGTTCCCATCGGTTCCGACGCGATTACACCCGGCAACCCATACCTGATTTTCAATTGCGCGTGCAGCCAGAAGGGTCTGCCAGTGCAGCGAACGCGGAGCCGGCCAGTTGGCGACGTACAGCGCCAGATCGTAGTCATTCAGGTTACGTGACCACACCGGAAAACGCAGGTCGTAGCACACCAGCGGCAGAATGCGCCAGCCGCGCCATGCCACCACCACGCGATGGTTACCCGCCGCGAAATGCTGATGTTCATCAGCCATACGGAACAGGTGGCGCTTATCATAAAAGTGAACCGTCCCGTTTGGTTCAACCAGAAAAAAGCGGTTCACCGCACCGCGCTCACTTTGAATGGCGGCGCTTCCGGCAATCAGCGCATCGGTCTGGATGGCTTTGCTATGCATCCAGTCGATATGCTCGTCCTGAGAAAGCGAGTGGGTAGCCGCCTCCATCGCAAAGCCCGTCGTGAACATCTCCGGTAATACGATAAGGTCACGTCCGGTAATCTTTTCCAGTTGACGATCAAAATGGCGCAAATTAGCGGGACCATCCATCCAGACCAACGGTTGTTGCAGCAGCGTAATTTTCAAACCTGGCACGGTAGGTTCTCCTCGTCGAACAGCATTCAGACACTGTAGCACGAGCTTTCAGCAAGAGGGGGCAATAAAAAGCCCCGCCGAAGCGGGGCTGACAGGTGGGATACAGATATTATGCGGCTTCCACTTTACGCACTTTCTCTGGCAGCTTTACCGGCTTCGTGGCGAGCTCCTCAGGGTCAAAATCATCCACATTGATGCTGCGCAGACGGCTTTCTTCCGCTTTGATCAGAATGGCCGCTTCATCATTGTCGATTAACCCTTTTGCCAGCGCGTTTTGCGCCAGTTCATCCAGACGGGTAAACGGCAGGTTCTTACCGATTTCTTTGCAAATCCGCTGATGGATTGGGTCTGCCGCCATCACGTCCAGCAGCGCTTCTTCCAGCAAACCAACCGGATTATGCTCGCTCGGCGTCAGGTACTGACCACGTCCGATACGATCGCGTGTCGCGCTGGGCACCTGCAAAATCTTCGCCACTTTATGATCCAGCTTGTCTGACGGTGCCAGATAGTGACGACCTGTCGGGAAGATGACGACATTCAGCAGACCCGCAACCAGGCGGTTCGGGAAGTTTTGCAGCAGATCGTCAATGGCCTGTTCTGCTTTATAAAGCGCATCCTGAACGCCCCAGTGAACCAGCGGCAGGTCAGCTTCATGGCGGCCTTCGTCGTCATAACGTTTCAGGACAGCAGAAGCCAGATAGAGCTGGCTCAACACATCCCCCAGACGGGCGGAGATGCGCTCGCGACGTTTCAGGCTTCCGCCCAGTACTGCCATTGACACATCAGAGAGCAGCGCCAGGTTTGCGCTCAAGCGGTTAAGATGTTGATAGTAACGCCTGGTGGCGTCACTGGTTGGCGACTGGCTGGTTAAGCCGCGTGTCAGACCCAGCCAGAAGCTACGCACCTTGTTGCTACCCACGTGACCAATGTGTTTGAACAACAATTTATCAAACGCATTGACATCGTTATTCTGTGCAGCGGTCATCTCTTCCAGAACATACGGATGGCAACGAATCGCCCCCTGACCGAAGATCATCATGCTGCGGGTCAGGATGTTCGCACCCTCAACGGTGATGGCGATCGGCGCACCCTGGTAAGCACGCGCCAGGAAGTTACCTTCGCCCAGCATAATGCCTTTACCGCCGGTAATATCCATTGCGTCAATGATCGACTGCTGTCCGCGATGCGTGCAGTGATATTTCACAATGGCTGACAGCACCGCCGGTTTTTCACCCAGCATAATCCCGTAGGTGATCAGCGACGCTGCGGCATCCATCACGTAGGCGTTACCGGCAATACGCGCCAGCGGCTCTTCAATCCCTTCCATTTTACCGATAGAGATTTTGAACTGACGACGAATATGCGCATAGGCGCCAGTCGCCATTGCCACAGATTTGACGCCGCCGGTAGAGTTTGACGGCAGGGTAATTCCGCGGCCTACCGACAGACATTCCACCAGCATACGCCAGCCCTGACCGGCCATTTTCGGGCCGCCAATGATGTAATCGATCGGCACAAACACATTGTTACCGCGAGTCGGACCGTTCTGGAACGGGACGTTTAGCGGGAAGTGGCGACGTCCAATTTCAACACCCGGCGTGGATGTCGGAATTAACGCGCAGGTAATCCCCAGATCTTCTTCACCGCCCAGCAGCTTATCCGGGTCAGAGAGTTTAAACGCCAGGCCCAGCACCGTGGCGATGGGTGCGAGGGTGATATAGCGCTTGTTCCAGGTCAAACGCATTCCCAGTACCTGCTGGCCCTGCCACTCGCCCATACAGACGATACCGGTATCCGGAATAGCACCTGCATCGGAGCCCGCTTCCGGACTGGTCAGCGCAAAGCAAGGGATTTCCTGACCACGCGCGAGGCGAGGCAGGTAATGGTCTTTTTGTTCTTGCGTACCGTAATGTTGCAACAGTTCGCCTGGGCCTAAGGAGTTCGGCACGCCCACGGTGATCGCCAGGATCCCGGAAACGCCAGACAGTTTTTGCAGGACGCGAGACTGCGCATACGCCGAAAACTCCAGCCCGCCGTATTCTTTCTTGATGATCATCGCGAAGAAGCGATGTTCTTTCAGGAATGCCCACAGCTCCGGAGGAAGATCCGCCAGCTCGTGGGTGATCTGAAAGTCGTTCGCCATCCGGCATGCTTCTTCTACCGGACCGTCGAGAAAGGCCTGCTCTTCAGCAGTCAGGTGCGGCTGCGGATAGTTGTGCAGTTTTTTCCAGTCTGGTTTGCCCTGGAACAGATCGCCTTCCCACCAGGTTGTACCGGCATCAATGGCTTCCTTCTCGGTGCGTGACATCGGTGGCATAACCTTACGGAAGCCACGGAATACCGGCGCGGAGATCATCGACTTACGCATTGGCGTGACGTTGAACGGCACAAGGAGAATGGCCAGCGGAAGGAGCAGCCAGATATTCCACAATCCGGCCATGCCAAGCGCAGCCGTCCAGGCGAGCAAAATCAGGCTGCTGAGAAATAAGCTCACGCGGTGATAGAACAGAGCGCCGAGCAAAACGATCGTAGCGAGAATACTCAAAATCATCATAACGAAAAGCTCCCTTGCTTGTAGGAGGTCTGACCACTTGTGATGATATGGTTGTAGTGGATGTGAATTCTTTTAGCAATGTGTTTACAAAATAATTACAACAAAGCTCACATTGTTGCCGTTTTCAGCGGCACGAAAAATCAAAAAGGGGGTGGCATTGGCGTGGCTTATGCTTCTCGCTGCCAGTGCTATCCGGTACACTGCTCCTGTCATTTACATTCATGCTGAAGGATATCCTCATGTACCAGGATCTTATTCGTAACGAACTGAACGAAGCGGCGGAAACGCTGGCTAATTTTTTAAAAGATGATGCCAATATTCACGCCATTCAGCGCGCGGCGGTCCTGCTGGCAGACAGTTTTAAAGCGGGGGGTAAGGTGCTTTCCTGCGGTAACGGCGGTTCGCATTGCGACGCCATGCATTTTGCAGAAGAGCTGACAGGACGCTATCGCGAAAACCGTCCGGGCTATCCCGCTATTGCCATCTCTGATGTCAGCCATATCTCCTGCGTCAGCAATGATTTCGGCTACGACTACGTCTTTTCTCGTTACGTTGAAGCAGTAGGTCGCGAAGGTGATGTGCTGTTAGGCATTTCGACCTCCGGCAATTCGGCTAATGTCATCAAAGCTATTGCGGCAGCCCGTGAAAAGGGGATGAAAGTCATCACCCTGACCGGTAAAGACGGCGGCAAAATGGCCGGTAGCGCCGATATTGAAATCCGGGTACCGCATTTCGGCTATGCTGACCGTATTCAGGAAATTCATATTAAAGTGATTCATATCCTGATTCAGCTGATCGAAAAGGAAATGGTTAAGTAAGTCTTCGCCGGGGGCTTGTGCCCCCGCAGTTGTGGAGGTGATGTATGTGCGAACTGCTCGGGATGAGCGCCAATGTGCCTACCGATATCTGCTTTAGTTTCACCGGGCTGGTGCAGCGCGGTGGAGGAACCGGGCCGCATAAAGACGGCTGGGGTATTACCTTCTATGAGGGAAAAGGATGTCGCACGTTCAAAGATCCACAACCCAGCTTTAATTCTCCTATCGCCAAACTGGTGCAGGACTATCCCATCAAATCCTGCTCGGTGATCGCTCATATTCGTCAGGCGAATCGGGGGGAGGTGGCGCTGGAAAATACCCATCCCTTCACGCGTGAACTGTGGGGGCGCAACTGGACCTATGCGCACAATGGCCAGCTTTCAGGATACAAATCGCTGGAAACCGGTAATTTTCGCCCGGTCGGTGAAACCGACAGTGAAAAGGCGTTTTGCTGGTTGCTCCATAAACTCACCCAGCGTTATCCGCGCACGCCAGGCAATATGACGGCGGTATTCAGATATATAGCGACGCTGGCTGGTGTATTGCGTGAGAAAGGGGTCTTTAACATGCTGTTGTCGGATGGACGTTATGTGATGGCGTTCTGCTCGACGAATTTGTTCTGGATCACCCGCCGCGCGCCGTTTGGTGTGGCGACGCTGCTTGATCAGGATGTAGAAATCGACTTCAGCGCAGAGACCACACCCAACGATGTGGTCACCGTCATTGCGACACAACCGCTGACAGGAAATGAAACCTGGCAAAAGATTATGCCAGGCGAGTGGGCGTTATTTTGTCTCGGGGAGCGCGTAGTTTGACGCCAGTTGCGGTTGCGCCACTTCATGGCTCAACGGCTTGCTGACGACATAGCGGCCATCGACAACAGATACCGTCGGTGGCTTGCGGGTCTGCTCAAAGTAATCGTATCCCGGTTTTAACTGTGACCAGAATTCTTTGTAATACGAGTACTTGTGGCGCTGCATATTGGCATCCGTCATACGGAACGGATAGATGCTGACCTGCACGCTCTGTTGCCCAAAGACCAGCGCGCCGGTGACGAACTGGAAAATCTCATCAATACCGCTGTCGGTCATGGCATAACAGCCAACGGAGACGCAGGCACCGTGAATCATCAGGTATTTCCCTTCGTAACCGTGAGCGCGGTCATAGGCGTTCGGGAAACCAATGTTAATGGCTTTATAAAAACGGCTGTCGGGTTTGAGCTGGCTACGCTGGACGTTATAAAAGCCTTCCGGACTTTTAAAATCACCCTGGCGCTGTTTCGGTCCTAAACCGCCTGAATAATTACAAATCTTGTAGCTGTCCAGAAGCTGATATTGCTCGCCCATCTTGACGTAAAGATCAAGCGCGCGCTCTTCTTTGAAGATCTGAATATAGACAGGCGAGCCCATCAATTGCTGCTTATACTCTTTGCTGACAGGGGTTGTAGCGCTGTTGCTACTCAGCAAACCGGCGAATGACACGCACGGGATCAAAAGCATCGCAATAAACAATGCGATTTTACGCATACTGCTTTTTCCTTGATAAAACGATTACCCACGCCAGAACGGCTAAACCAGGACCCAAAATCGGATAAATCTGGGTTAAGAGCGCTCACATTAACACCACGACAGTTTTTCGCAAGTCTCTCGTCGTGAGTTTACACAGCAGACGAAAACGAATTCGGATGATTCTTTTGTTGCCATTCGCCGAATTTTACTTTAATGCGGGTTTACCGACTTCTCATTGCCAAAAAATACTGTATACTTAAACAGTGTTGCGAGGGGTGAGTGATGCGTAAAATCATACATGTGGATATGGACTGCTTTTTTGCCGCGGTTGAGATGCGCGACAACCCGGCGCTGCGCGATATCCCCATTGCCATTGGCGGTAGCCGTGAGCGCAGAGGGGTCATCAGTACCGCGAACTATCCCGCTCGCAAGTTTGGCGTTCGCAGCGCCATGCCAACCGGAATGGCGCTAAAGCTGTGCCCTCATCTCACGTTGTTACCCGGTCGTTACGACGCCTATAAAGAGGCATCCCGCCAGATTCAGGAAATCTTTTCACGCTACACGTCACTGATTGAACCGCTCTCCCTGGACGAAGCCTATCTGGACGTGACTGACAGTACGCACTGTCATGGCTCCGCGACGCTTATCGCGCAGGAGATCCGCCAGACTATCTATAACGAAGTGCAACTTACCGCGTCGGCAGGAGTGGCGCCAGTGAAGTTTTTGGCCAAAATAGCCTCCGATCTGAATAAACCCAACGGGCAATATGTCATTACGCCTGAAGAAGTACCTGCGTTCCTTAAGGCATTGCCGCTGGGCAAAATTCCCGGCGTCGGTAAAGTCTCAGCGGCAAAACTGGAAAGTATGGGGCTGCAAACCTGCGGTGACGTACAGCAGTTCGATTTGGCAACCTTACTTAAGCGCTTTGGCAAATTTGGTCGCGTGTTATGGGAGCGTTGTCAGGGGATTGACGAGCGGGAGGTGAATAACGAACGCCTGCGCAAATCGGTCGGTGTGGAACGCACGATGGCAGAGGATTTACATCAATGGTCGGAATGTGAGGCGGTTATTGAGCAGTTATATCCTGAGCTTGAGCGACGTCTGGCGAAAGTGAAACCCGACTTACTGATTGCCCGTCAGGGAGTGAAGCTTAAATTTAATGATTTTCAGCAAACCACTCAGGAACACGTCTGGCCGAGGCTCAATAAAGACGATCTGATTTCTACTGCGCGTAAAACATGGGATGAGCGGCGGGGGGGACGAGGCGTGCGGCTGGTGGGCCTGCACGTTACGTTACTCGACCCGCAACTGGAACGGCAGTTATTACTGGGGTTATTTTAGTGATATGCCGGATGGCGGCGTGAGCGCCTTATCCGGCCTACAATGACTTTCCTCTGTAGGCCGGATAAGCGCAGCGCCATCCGGCAATGTACGACATGCTTTACTTCGCCGGAATCGCTTTCAGCAGTTCGGTCAGTAACGTCCAGTAATGGCCGACGCTTTCGATATGAACCTGCTCATCCGGGGAGTGTGGACCGGTAATGGTTGGCCCAATAGAAACCATGTCCATCTCCGGGTACGGTTTCTTAAACAGACCGCACTCCAGACCCGCATGGATAATCTGGATATTCGGCGTTTTGTTGAACAGACGCTGATAGGTTTCACGTACCAGATGCATCACCGGGGAATTCGCATCCGGCTGCCAGCCAGGATAACCGCCTTTCGCTTCGGTTTTCGCCCCCGCCAGTTTACCCAGCGAATCCAGCATGCTGACAACATAGTCTTTACCCGTGTCAATCAGCGAGCGGATCAGACAATGAATTTCGACGTTGTCATCGGTCATGGTGACGACACCCACGTTCAGTGAGGTTTCAACCACGCCTTTTGCCACGTCGGAATTGCGAATCACCCCGTTTGGCGTGGCGTTCAGCAGACGGATAAAGCTGTTGCGAGACTGCGCGGTCAGTGCCGCTTTATCGTTCGCTGCGGACTCCAGCAGAACCACCAGATTCTTCTCTTTTTCCGCCAGTTCATTTTTCAGGATGGCCTGATAGGTGTTCACCAGTCCTTTCAGCATCTCGACTTTGTCCGCCGCGACAGCAACGGTTGCAAAGGCTTCACGTGGAATGGCGTTACGCAAGGTGCCGCCGTTGAAATCGATCAGACGCAGATCCAGTTCATCGGCATGACCGGCCAGAAAACGGACCAGTAATTTGTTGGCGTTGCCGAGGCCGACGTGGATTTCACCACCGGAGTGACCGCCTTTCAGCCCTTTCAGCGTCAGCTTAAAGGTCTGAAAACCCGCCGGAACGGTTTCGCGCGTCAATGGCAGGTTCGACGTGAAGTCGATACCACCAGCGCAACCCATGTAGATCTCACCTTCTTCTTCGGAGTCGGTGTTGATCAAAATATCTGCCTGCAGCCAGTTTGCCTGCAAACCAAAGGCACCATCCATGCCCGCTTCTTCGGTCATGGTAAGCAGAACTTCCAGCGGGCCGTGAACGACGTTGTCGTCCGCCAGAACCGCCAGCGCGGAAGCCATCCCGATGCCGTTATCCGCCCCCAGCGTTGTGCCACGCGCTTTAACCCATTCGCCGTCAATATAAGGTTGAATGGGATCTTTAGTGAAGTCGTGGACGGTGTCGTTATTTTTCTGCGGCACCATGTCCAGGTGCGCCTGCAGGACAACCGGTTTACGGTTTTCCATCCCGGCAGTGGCGGGTTTACGAATCAGGATGTTACCGACCTGGTCGCGCTCGACGTGGAAACCTTTCTCTTTAGCCCAGCCGACGATGTGTTCCGCGAGTTGTTCTTCATGATAGGACGGATGAGGAATAGAACAGATTTTTGCAAAGATATCCCACAGCGGTTGCGGCGAGAGTTGAGACAGTTCTGACACGATAAGTCTCCTTTAAATGCACTGCAAACAAGCTTGCAGGTCACAGGGTTAGCAGGTTAGTTATTACCACAAGTCTGGCTTGCGAGATGCGGTTGAGAATACCACTTTCTTTGCCAGGTGCGAGTATAAAGCATGGAAAAAGAGGGGGGATGCCGTGAAACACTGGTTTTTGGTGCCTCAGATCTCTATAATCTCGCGCAATCTGGTTCACCCTCAATTTTTAATAAGCCGTAGATACACAGGCTGGGACACTTCACATGAGCGAAAAATACGTCGTCACCTGGGACATGTTGCAGATTCACGCACGCAAACTGGCAAATCGCCTGATGCCTTCAGAACAGTGGAAAGGCATTATTGCCGTTAGCCGTGGTGGTCTGGTGCCGGGCGCATTACTGGCACGTGAGCTGGGCATTCGTCATGTCGATACCGTGTGCATTTCCAGCTACGATCACGACAACCAGCGTGAGCTGAAAATTCTCAAGCGCGCAGAAGGCGACGGTGAAGGTTTTATCGTCATTGACGATCTGGTGGATACCGGCGGTACTGCCGTGGCTATTCGTGATATGTATCCAAAGGCGCACTTTGTCACTATTTTCGCGAAACCGGCGGGCCGCCCGTTAGTCGATGATTATGTGATTGATATCCCACAGGATACCTGGATTGAGCAGCCGTGGGACATGGGCGTGACCTTCGTTCCGCCGATTTCCGGTCGCTAACCTCTGTACTTTTCAACGCCTGGCACTGCCGGGCGTTGTTTTATTTAGCTTGTGACAGGTTACAATACGCCTCAGTAAGTATTTTTGGAGGCTGCAAGAATGACACAGGCTAACCTCAGCGAAATCCTGTTCAAACCGCGTTTTAAACACCCCGAAACGTCCACGCTTGTCCGCCGTTTTAATGCCGGGACGCAGCCGCCTGTGCAGTCAACGTTGGATGGCAAGACTATCCCTCACTGGTATCGCATGATTAATCGCCTGATGTGGATCTGGCGCGGAGTCGATCCGCGTGAAATCCTTGAGGTTCAGGCACGTATTGTCATGAGTGATGCCGAGCGCACCGACGCGGAATTATACGATACGGTGATTGGCTATCGCGGTGGCAACTGGATCTTTGAATGGTCAAAACAGGCGATGGAATGGCAACAAAAAGCCTGTCAGGAAGCGGATCCTGAGCGCAGTGGTCGCCACTGGCTTCATGCTTCCACGCTATATAACATTGCCGCTTATCCGCATCTCAAAGGCGACGATCTCGCGGAACAGGCGCAGGCGCTGGCCAACCGCGCTTATGAAGAGGCCGCTCAGCGATTGCCGGGTTCGTTGCGCGAAATGGAGTTCACTGTGCCCGGCGGTTCTCCTGTCACTGGTTTTTTACATATGCCGAAAGGTGACGGTCCGTTCCCGACGGTGCTGATGTGTGGCGGTCTGGATGCCATGCAAACTGACTATTACACCCTGTTTGAACGTTATTTTGCGCCACGTGGTATGGCGATGCTCACGCTGGATATGCCTTCGGTCGGTTTTTCTTCAAAGTGGAAACTCACTCAGGATTCCAGCCTGCTGCACCAGCATGTGCTGAAAGCACTGCCAGATGTGCCGTGGGTGGATCATACCCGCGTAGCGGCGTTCGGTTTCCGTTTTGGCGCAAACGTGGCGGTACGCCTGGCCTATCTGGAATCGCCACGACTGAAAGCGGTGGCCTGTCTGGGGCCGGTTGTGCATGCGTTGCTGAACGATCCTTTGCGTCAGGGGGCGGTACCGGAAATGTATCTTGACGTTCTGGCGAGCCGGCTGGGGATGCACGATGCGTCCGATGAAGCCCTACGCGTCGAGCTGAATCGCTATTCGCTGAAGGTGCAGGGGCTGTTAGGCCGACGTTGCCCAACGCCAATGCTTTCGGGCTTCTGGAAGAATGATCCTTTTAGCCCGGAAGAAGAGTCCCGCTTAATCACGTCATCCTCTTCTGACGGCAAACTGCTGGAGATCCCGTTCAACCCGGTGTATCGCAATTTTGACAACGCGTTACAGGAAATCACCCGCTGGATTGAAAAGAGATTGTGTTAATGATTTGATAAATTCTACTGTTTTGGTAAAACAGTTGCTTCACAACAGGAGATCGCAATGACGTTACCGAGTGGACACCCGAAGAGCAGATTGATCAAAAAATTTACCGCGCTAGGCCCCTATATCCGGGAAGGGAAGTGCGAAGATAATCGATTCTTTTTCGATTGCCTGGCAGTTTGCGTCAATGTGAAGCCTGCGCCTGAACTGCGTGAATTCTGGGGCTGGTGGATGGAACTGGAAGCGCAGGAAAAGCGTTTTACCTATAGCTATAAATTTGGTCTGTTCGACAAAGCGGGAGACTGGAAAGAGGTTCCGATCAAAGAAGCTGAAGTGGTTGAGCGGCTGGAATATACCCTGCGAGAGTTTCATGAGAAGCTGCGTGAGTTGTTAAATACGCTGCATTTATCACTGGAACCCGCGGACGATTTCCGGGATGAGCCGGTGAAATTATCGGCGTAATCAAAAATGCCGGATTCATCATCCGGCCTGGAAAGATGGTATAACGTATTGATTCTTTTGTAGGCCGGATAAGGTGTCAGCCGCTATCCGGCATTTTTGTTTTATCAGCTTCAGACAGGCTATGGCGCCAGAGTGTGCTCTCCGGCACATAAACCGCATCAGAACTGATAGGTCATACCCAGCGCGACGATGTCATCGCTGCTGACGCCCAGTTTGTTGTTGTCATCAATCTGGTTGATTTTATAATCCACAAACGCTGACATGTTTTTGTTGAAATAATACGTCGCGCCGACATCGATATATTTCACGATATCTTCGTCACCGATACCTTCAATATCTTTGCCTTTAGACTGTACATAACCAATGGACGGACGCAGCCCAAAATCAAACTGGTATTGCGCGACGGCTTCGAAGTTTTGTGCTTTATTGGCAAAACCACCGGAAATTGGCGCCATGTTGCGCGTTTCAGAATAGATGGTCGCCAGATAGATATCGTTACCGTCATATTTCAGACCGGTTCCCCAGCCTTCCGCATTCTGGCCGTGACCGCGCACCAGCAGGTTCTGATCGTTGGTACGATCAGAGTTAGCGTAGGCGCCGATGATGGCGAAGTCGCTCCCGCCAAAGTCATAGCTCAGTGACGTCCCGAAACCGTCGCCATTCTGTTTCTTCACGTCACGGTTTTCATTTTTGCCCTGATATTGCAGGGTCATGTTCAGGCCATCAATCATCCCGAAGAAGTCGGTGTTGCGATAGGTCGCCAGGCCGCTGGCGCGTTTGGTCATAAAGTTGTCCGTCTGCGCCAGACCGTCACCGCCGAATTCCGGGAACATATCTGTCCAGGCGGCAACGTCATACAGTGCGCCCAGGTTACGACCGTAATCGAAAGAACCAATATCTTTCAGCTTGATACCGGCAAAGGCCAGACGTGTTTTTTGACCGCTTTCGCTCTCGGTTTTGTTGCCTGCAAATTCCGCTTCCCAACGACCATAACCAGTCAGTTGATCATTGATTTGCGTCTCGCCTTTAAAACCAAAACGGACATAAGTCTGGTCGCCATCTTTTGCATCATCATCACTGAAATAGTGCATTGCTTTCACTTTGCCATACACATCCAGTTTATTGCCGTTCTTGTTAAACACTTCCGCTGCCTGCACGGATGCCGATGCCATAATACCCATCACCACTAATGCCAGAGTGCTCTTTTTCATTTTCAGTCCTGATTTAACGTACGCGCTACTATTTATTGGGTGTGATCCCCGTTAAAAGACAGGAGGGTTTTATCGTTCTGTGGTGAAAGTTTTATGACAAAGTAAGAATAATTTTAAAAAGATATGTTTTTTTATTGCGGTAATCAAAACGTCAAAAATTGCCGCTACGCTTGCTGATCCAGCACAATAAAATTCCATGCTTTGTGCGCTGCTTGTTGGCAACCGCGGCCAGTCCTGTTAAAACGTTCGTTTACTATCATTTTCCCTATTTTGAACGGCAGAGAATCATGAGTGACAGCCAGACGCTGGTGGTAAAACTCGGCACCAGCGTGCTAACGGGCGGATCGCGCCGCCTGAACCGTGCCCATATTGTAGAACTCGTTCGTCAGTGCGCGCAGCTTCATGCCGCTGGACATCGTATTGTGATCGTCACTTCCGGCGCGATTGCCGCCGGTCGCGAGCACCTGGGATATCCGGAGCTGCCGGCAACCATCGCCACCAAACAACTGTTAGCGGCGGTAGGGCAAAGCCGACTGATTCAATTGTGGGAACAACTGTTTTCGATTTACGGTATCCACATTGGACAGATGCTGCTAACGCGTGCGGATATGGAAGACAGAGAACGCTTCCTGAATGCGCGCGATACGCTGCGCGCGCTGCTGGACAACAATATCGTGCCAGTAATCAACGAGAATGACGCGGTGGCCACAGCGGAAATTAAAGTGGGGGATAACGACAATCTCTCTGCGCTGGCGGCGATCCTTGCCGGTGCTGACAAACTGCTGCTGCTGACCGATCAGCAAGGGTTGTTTACTGCCGATCCGCGAACCGATCCACAGGCTGAGCTGATTAAAGATGTCTATGGCATTGATGACGCGCTGCGTTCTATTGCCGGTGATAGCGTGTCTGGTCTGGGAACTGGGGGAATGGGCACCAAGCTACAGGCTGCTGACGTCGCCTGTCGCGCTGGTATCGACACCATCATTGCCGCAGGCAGCAAGTCTGGCGTGATTGGCGATGTGATGGAAGGCATTTCCGTTGGCACACGTTTCCACGCTCAGGCCTCTCCGCTTGAAAACCGTAAACGCTGGATCTTCGGCGCGCCGCCTGCCGGAGAGATCACCGTGGATGAAGGGGCGACGGCCGCTATTCTGGAACGCGGTAGCTCGTTGCTTCCGAAAGGGATTAAAAGCGTGACAGGCAACTTCTCTCGTGGTGAAGTTATCCGTATCTGTAATCTGGAAGGGCGCGATATCGCCCACGGAGTGAGCCGCTACAACAGTGATGCGCTGCGCCGAATCGCCGGACACCACTCTCAGCAGATTGACGCTATCCTGGGCTATGAATATGGCCCGGTCGCCGTTCATCGTGATGACATGATTACCCGTTAAGGAGCAGATAAATGCTGGAACAAATGGGCATTGCTGCCAAAGCGGCGTCGTACAAACTGGCGCTGCTCTCTAGTCGCGAAAAAAATCGCGTACTGGAAAAAATAGCTGATGAACTGGAAGCGCAAACGGAAACTATCCTGAGCGCGAATGCGCAGGACGTGACCGAAGCGCGCGCGAATGGTCTGAGTGAGGCGATGCTTGACCGTCTGGCGCTCACCCCTGTGCGTTTGAAAGCGATTGCCGATGACGTCCGCCAGGTGTGTAACCTGGCCGATCCGGTCGGTCAGGTGATAGACGGCGGTCTGCTGGACAGCGGTCTTCGGCTGGAACGCCGTCGTGTGCCGCTGGGCGTGATTGGCGTGATTTATGAGGCGCGGCCAAACGTCACCGTAGATGTCGCCTCGCTATGTCTGAAAACCGGCAATGCAGCGATTCTGCGTGGCGGTAAAGAGACGTATCGCACCAATGCTGCCACCGTACGCGTGATCCAGCAGGCGCTTACCGCCTGCGGTTTACCTGAAGCCGCCGTTCAGGCGATTGAAAGCCCGGACCGTGCGCTGGTCAACGAGATGCTGCGCATGGATAAATACATCGACATGTTGATCCCACGCGGTGGTGCGGGCTTGCATAAGCTGTGCCGCGAGCAGTCCACCATTCCGGTGATCACTGGTGGAATTGGTGTTTGCCATATTTTTGTCGATGACAGTGCAGAAATCGCGCCAGCACTGAAGATTATCGTCAATGCGAAAACCCAGCGCCCGAGCACCTGCAACACGGTTGAAACGCTGTTGGTACATCAGGGCATTGCCGGACGTTTTCTGCCTGCGCTGAGTCAGCAGATGGCGCAGAGCGGTGTGACGTTGCATGCGGATGAGAAAGCGCTTGCCATGTTGAGTTCCGGTCCGGCGAAGGCGGTAGCGGTTAAGGCGGAAGAATTTGACGATGAATTCCTGTCGCTGGATTTGAACGTCAAACTCGTTGCTGACCTGGATGACGCCATCGCGCATATTCGCGAACATGGCACCCAACACTCTGACGCTATCCTGACGCGCACAATGCACAACGCAAACCGTTTTGTGAACGAAGTGGATTCTTCCGCGGTGTACGTCAACGCCTCTACCCGCTTTACAGATGGGGGGCAGTTTGGTCTCGGAGCGGAAGTGGCGGTCAGCACGCAGAAGTTACATGCGCGCGGTCCGATGGGGCTGGAAGCGCTGACCACCTACAAGTGGATCGGCTTTGGCGATGACACCATTCGTGCCTAATTGAATCCGGGTGATGCAAAATCAGCCATTTGATTCGCAAGGCTATTGACGCATCACTCGGTTAGTTTTAACCTTCTACCCCGTGTTCGCACCCGTGAACATGTCCTTTTCAGGGCCGATATAGCTCAGTTGGTAGAGCAGCGCATTCGTAATGCGAAGGTCGTAGGTTCGACTCCTATTATCGGCACCATTTCAATCAATAAATTTCAGAAGCCTCTCTTATAGAATTTTTCTGTTTTTCCTCTCGCGCATTCACTGGCGTACTTGTTTAGCATGGTATAGCTCTCAGTGAGACGTCAGCCCGTTTTGATTCCAGGATGATTGGTCATCGTTGTGAAGGTGAAATGTGTTCAGTTAATGAACAGCGGTTTATGCAGATGGGAGCTTATAACAGCCCTCTTGGTTGACAAACTGTCGCAATGTGGTGATTAGCAATACGTTGCCTTGCCCGCTGAAGTTTCCTCAGCGGGCTTATCAGTGTTAAGAAGCCAGGCCATCAACAAAACGCTGACAGTATTCTCCTGGGAATCTCTGCGCAGGATTGCTGCTGGTGGTCAGGTCCACATAGGTGTAGGACGACGGGTTGTCACGGTTGAAAGACCAAATCGCCAGGAACGAGAGTGAGTGCTGACTGGCAAAGGTCGCAAGCGCGGTGGAATCCTGGAGCCTGAACATACTCAAATCGTCATTCATGCCAATCATTGGGGTAATGGCAACTTTGCTGTAGCCGCCAGGAATGGACAGGTTTTCAAGCTGCCTGCAAATGCTGGTCGCCGCATCGGTCGCCGCTTTGCCCATATTCGCTGACACCAGCGGGTCATAATAATCCATTGCCATGCCGTTAATGGTAAAGTTCAGACCCGCGTCACGAACCTTCTGCACGATGCCCAGACCGGTGGAGGTGAGTCCAGTCGGCATGGTTGGCAGAGTGAAAGAAAGCCGAACCTTCGGATTGTCTTTCTGAATGATTTTTAGAGCGTTGCAAATTTTGACTATGTCATAAAGACCGTTCTCAAGGTCAAAATCCAGACCAGCAGCGTGGTAGTCGGTAATCACTTGCTGATAGGTAGAAACAAGCTCTGCCACGCTAAACACACTGGAAATATCCGAATTGGCAGCGCCGCCAAATGAAACGATGACGTCGAGATTTGCGGCATTTAAATCATTTGCCAGCGGGAGCGCCCAGTTCAGCGGCATGGCATCCTGCGCGGCCCAACAGGCTTTGCGGGAAGCGGACAGCGTAACAAAGCCAAAGATCAGGCCACTAACATTCCAGTTAATGGCTTCCTGTGAATAAAGTGGATTAGGACGTCCATCGGGATAATTCTGCCAGTCGGACCACTCGGCATTAACAGTCACGTCGATAAACGGAGTAAATAATGTTTTCATTATTAGGACCCTTATTTATTATGAAGGGAGTGATTTCCCTTCAACGAAATTATTACGCTATTTAACGACAGGGATTGTGCATAATCAGGTTGAGATTTGCCTTATTTTTAGCTCCTCTGTTATGGTGCTAACTTAAAGGATGCACAGCTGGATGAATCGTTTTCTCTGTATCCTTACCCGATGGCAAAATAATTCATTATAATTTCCTGGAATTAATGCGGCTATAATAAAAACATCATGGCATAGACTCAATAGAGTCTGGTGCCATGACGTAATAGTAAGAATGTAAAAGAAAATATAAATGTTCCAGGTGGCATCTAAGTTGTTACAGAGGCCCCAAACAATACTCTCTTAATTAATATTAACGTCAATTGCCTGATAGAACGCGTTGCTGGTATCCGCTATGCTCCATACGCCTAGTATCACATGGTATCCTTTCCGGTCTGCAGGGATGGTACAACTGTGGGTGACTTTTGACGGCGGTGTAATATTGTTCCCGTCATAATGGCAGAATGGCACCAGTTCAAAGTCTTTTCTTGTCAGTGGGTTAGCATTATCCCAACCGGTCTTAGTGATGTAGTAATCCCAGCTTTCACTTTTATGTGATGCGGTTAATGTCCATTCAAATTTTATGTCTCCGGCGCTTTGTTTAACTTTTACCCAGCGATCTGGCGTTTGTACATCTAAAGGATGGAATTTCTCATTTTGCCCGCTGGCAATAAAGCCGTCTGCTGGTCCTCCTTCGGGAAATCCTTTTGGTCCCTCTACGGACTGCGGTTCATACATGCCTGAACCACAATCTGTATTACGACCAAGGTTGCATTCATAAATACGGCTGGGTGGGGAGGAAATATAGCCGTGGGCATAAACTCCGGTTGTAACACATCCGGAAACAGCAGCAATCAGACTCGCTAAAAGCGATATTTTATTGGCTAATGAAGATTTCATAATGCTAATCCTGTGTAGAATTGATATGGAAATAATGTGCAGCTTTGCCGGGCATGATTGGCAGACAATTCATGCAGCGTATTAAATACATTTTGAGTGGGTTGGTATATTTATTTGACCATTTTATTTCATTCCTCCATTTTTTAGGAATAAATGGATTGTATGCCATAGCTAATTTAACAATGGATAAAATGGAATATCCAAATGACCTTTTTAAGGAAATTGTTAATATTCAGGAAAAGATGTACTGCTGCGATGTTTTCCGGAGCGGAACAAAGGCTGACAACCGTGTGGCTGTCATTCAGTCTGGTAGCTGCCGTGAACCGTTCAGTGAGTCGGACATCAAGAGCATGGTGGCCTTTTCAATACCGAATCTTGCACCTCAAGACGGCGAACCTGTTTTTTTCCAGCTCACGGATACGTTGTGGTAGAACCGACATCCATCGCCTCACTGGCTTGTTGATATGAGTAGCCCTTATCAACAATCAACTATGCACATTCCAGCCTGAACTCAGGTGTGAAAGTACGTTTGGTTTTCTTGTTCATTAAGTCACCTGTTTTGTGGTGAGGTGAGAATATAACCTTTGATCAGGTGGCCAAATTTGCTGTGCCACTACACTGAAACTTCCACTGTCCCGGGTTTACTTTGTACGGCGCGATAGGTTGTTTGCTGGTTTGTCTGGATAAGTTGACCATGCGGAGTCACGTAACGACAGATTTTTTACGGGAGACCTATTCGTTGATTTGGTGAAAAGAAAAGCCTACTATGATTATAAATATATGCTTTTCCATATTCATTGTTTCTGTTCTTTAAGTAACACAATTTCAAGGCGTTGTTCAATTTAATGAAAATTATCGCATTACAGCTCTTCAAAAACCTCTCCGATGAAACCCGTCTGGGTATCGTATTGCTGCTCAGAGAGATGGGAGAGCTTTGCGTGTGCGATCTCTGTACGGCGCTGGATCAGTCTCAACCCAAGATCTCCCGTCATCTGGCGATGCTCCGGGAAAGTGGATTATTGCTGGATCGCAAGCAGGGGAAATGGGTTCATTACCGCTTATCCCCGCATATTCCGTCCTGGGCTGCTCAGGTAATTGAGCAAGCCTGGTTAAGCCAACAGGACGACGTAAAGGCCTTCGCCCGTAAGCTGGCATCAGCCAACTGCTCTGGTAGCGGTAAGGCTGTTTGCAGCTAAAAAATTTACCCGTATATATGATTTTCCAAATGTGAGATATTCAAAATGAAAACGTTAACGGTGTTTGACCCGGCAATGTGCTGCAGTACCGGCGTATGTGGTTCAGATGTCGATCAGGTTCTGGTTGATTTCTCTGCTGATGTGCAGTGGCTGAAAGGACGTGGCGTACAGGTTGAACGCTACAATCTGGCGCAGCAGCCCATGAGCTTCGTTCAGAACGAGAAAGCAAAAGCATTCCTGGATGCTTCTGGAGCAGAAGGGCTTCCGTTGCTGTTGCTGGACGGCGAAACGGTGATGGCTGGTCGATACCCAAAACGTGCTGAGCTGGCTCGCTGGTTCGGTATTCCGCTGGAGAAGGTGGGAGTGGCCCCGAAAAGCTGCTGTGGCGGGAATACTTCCTGTTGCTAAGTATGTCAGGAGGACATATGAAATTCTTACAGAATATCCCGCCTTATCTGTTTTTTACCGGTAAGGGCGGTGTGGGGAAAACGTCCATTTCCTGTGCAACGGCTATCCGCCTGGCAGAGCAGGGCAAGCGTATCCTGCTTGTCAGTACTGACCCGGCCTCTAATGTCGGTCAGGTATTCGATCAGTCTATCGGTAACACTATCCAGAGTGTGGCTGCTGTGCCTGGTCTTTCGGCGCTGGAAATCGATCCACAAGATGCCGCTCAGCAATACCGTGCCAGAATCGTTGACCCTGTTAGAGGTCTTTTGCCTGATGATGTTGTTAACGGTATCAATGAACAGCTTTCGGGGGCATGTACCACGGAGATTGCGGCGTTCGATGAGTTTACCAGTTTGTTGACTGACGCATCTCTGCTGACCCGCTTTGATCACATTATTTTTGATACTGCCCCAACGGGCCACACTATTCGCCTTCTCCAGCTTCCCGGCGCCTGGAGTAGCTTCATTGAGAGTAACCCGGACGGTGCTTCCTGTCTTGGCCCGATGGCTGGGCTTGAAAAGCAACGCGAGCAATATGCTCATGCGGTTGAGGCGTTATCCGATCCTGAACGTACCCGCCTGGTGCTGGTCGCGCGATTGCAAAAATCAACATTGCAGGAAGTCGCCCGCACTCATGACGAGTTATCTGCCATTGGCCTTAAAAATCAGTCTCTGGTCATTAACGGTGTCCTGCCGGCGAGCGAAGCAGAAGGTGATGCACTGGCCGCTGCAATAGGGCAACGAGAGCAAGAGGCGCTGGAAAATCTTCCTGCCGGTTTATCTGCGTTGCCGACAGATAGTTTATACCTTCAGCCGCTGAATATGGTTGGTGTATCCGCATTGAAAGGTTTGCTCAACGAACATTCTGAGTCAGTATCGCTTCCTGAACAGAGTATGCAGAACAAGTCAGAGAATACGTCGCTGTCTGCCATGGTTGATGAACTCGCTCGCAGTGAACACGGTTTAATCATGCTGATGGGCAAAGGTGGCGTAGGTAAAACCACGATGGCTGCGGCCATCGCCGTAAGGCTGGCGGATAAGGGTTTTGATGTCCATCTCACCACCTCAGATCCCGCCGCACATCTCAGTACCACGCTGAACGGTAGTCTGAATAACCTCCAGGTCAGCCGAATCAACCCTCTCGATGAAACCGAACGCTACCGCCAGCATGTCCTTGAAACGAAAGGCAGGGATCTGGATGAGGCCGGGAAACGTCTGCTGGAAGAGGATTTACGTTCTCCCTGTACTGAAGAAATCGCCGTGTTCCAGGCCTTTTCAAGGGTGATCCGTGAAGCGGGTAAGCGGTTTGTTGTCATGGATACCGCTCCTACAGGACACACGCTGTTGCTGCTGGATGCGACCGGAGCTTACCACCGGGAGATTGCCAAAAAAATGGGGAATAAAGGTCATTTTACTACCCCAATGATGCAACTCCAGGACCCGGAACGAACCAAAGTTCTGCTGGTTACGCTTCCTGAAACCACACCGGTGCTGGAAGCGGCAAATTTGCAGTCCGACCTGGAACGCGCAGGAATTCATCCGTGGGGCTGGATTATCAATAACAGCCTTTCCATTGCGGATACGCATTCGCCACTGCTTTGCCAGCGCGCCCTGCAGGAGCTACCTCAGATTGAGGCTGTTAAAAATCAGCACGCTAACCGTATAGCGCTCGTTCCGATACTGGCATCCGAGCCTACTGGTATTGAAAAACTCAGAGAGCTGGCGGTTTGATTTTTTGTATATACAGGGCGGCAAAGTCGCCCTGTCAGGAGGTTGTATGTTACTGGCAGGCGCTATTTTTGTCCTGACCATCGTCCTGGTTATCTGGCAGCCGAAGGGATTAGGGATCGGCTGGAGTGCAATGGTGGGCGCGGGGCTGGCGTTGATTTCTGGTGTTGTGCATGTGGATGATATCCCGGTGGTGTGGAATATCGTCTGGAATGCGACGGCGACCTTTATTGCGGTGATTATTATCAGCCTGCTGCTCGATGAATCCGGCTTTTTCGAATGGGCGGCGCTGCACGTTTCCCGTTGGGGTAATGGTCGTGGGCGTTTATTGTTTACCTGGATAGTCCTGCTCGGCGCAGCGGTGGCGGCACTGTTTGCCAACGATGGTGCGGCACTGATTCTGACGCCAATAGTCATCGCTATGCTACTGGCATTAGGGTTTAGCAAAGGGACAACGCTGGCATTTGTCATGGCCGCCGGGTTTATTGCCGATACAGCCAGCTTGCCGCTGATTGTGTCGAACCTGGTGAATATCGTCTCGGCGGACTTCTTCGGTCTGGGCTTTGCGGAATATGCGTCGATAATGGTTCCGGTTGATATTGCCGCGATTATCGCCACGCTGGTAATGCTGCATCTGTTCTTTCGCAAAGATATTCCGCCGACTTACGATTTGGCTCTCCTGAAAGTACCGGCAAAAGCGATTAACGATCCGGCTACGTTCCGTACCGGCTGGATAGTGTTGATTCTTTTGCTGCTTGGCTTTTTTATTCTTGAGCCGCTGGGCATTCCGGTTAGCGCAATTGCGGCAGTCGGGGCAATCATCCTGTTTGCGGTGGCGAAACGAGGCCATGCCATTAACACCGGTAAAGTGCTGCGTGGGGCACCCTGGCAAATAGTCATTTTCTCGCTGGGGATGTACCTGGTGGTCTACGGTCTGCGCAACGCCGGGCTAACCGAATATCTTTCAGGTGTACTGAATGTACTGGCGGATAAAGGGCTGTGGGTCGCGACGCTGGGTACGGGATTCCTGACCGCAATCCTCTCTTCCATCATGAACAATATGCCTACCGTGCTGGTTGGTGCGCTCTCGATCGATGGCAGTACTGCAACCGGCGTGATCAAAGAGGCGATGATTTACGCCAACGTGATTGGCTGCGATCTGGGGCCGAAAATTACACCAATTGGTAGCCTGGCAACGCTGCTCTGGCTGCATGTCCTTTCACAGAAGAATATGACTATCACCTGGGGATACTATTTTCGCACCGGGATCGTCATGACTCTGCCTGTGCTGTTTGTAACGCTGGCGGCGCTGGCGCTACGTCTCTCTTTCACTTGGTAATGAGATACTGAAATGAGCAATATCACCATTTATCACAACCCGGCCTGCGGCACGTCGCGTAATACGCTGGAGATGATCCGCAACAGCGGTACTGAGCCGACCATTATTCTTTACCTTGAGAACCCGCCTTCACGCGATGAGCTGGTTAAACTCATTGCAGATATGGGGATAACGGCCCGGGCGCTGTTACGTAAAAATGTCGAGCCGTATGAGGATCTGGGGCTTGCCGAAGATAAATTTACCGACGACCAGCTCATCGATTTTATGCTGCAACATCCGATTCTGATTAACCGTCCCATTGTGGTGACGTCATTAGGAACCAAACTGTGCCGTCCCTCTGAAGTCGTTCTGGATATTCTCCCGGATGCGCAGAAAGGGGCTTTCGCAAAGGAAGACGGCGAGAAAGTCGTTGATGATGCTGGTAAACGATTGAAATAAAGAAAAAAGGGGCGAATACCCTCTTGAGACTGCTGACAAACGATGAAATGCCCGATGACGCAGGCTTATCGGGCCTACAAGGTATTGCGATCTTATGCAGGCCGGATAAGGCGCCAGCCGTCATCCGGCAAGACCTGAAATGCCCGATGACGCAGGCTTATCGGGCCTACATGGTATTGCGAGCTTATGCAGGCCGGATAAGGCGCCAGCCGCCATCCGGCAAGACCTGAAATGCCCGATGACGCAGGCTTATCGGCCCTACAAGGTATTGCGATCTTATGCAGGCCGGATAAGGCGTCAGCCGCCATCCGGCAAGACCTGAAATGCCCGATGACGCAGGCTTATCGGGCCTACATGGTATTGCGAGCTTATGCAGGCCGGATAAGGCGTCAGCCGCCATCCGGCAAGACCTGAAATGCCCGATGACGCAGGCTTATCGGGCCTACAAGGTATTGCGATCTTATGCAGGCCGGATAAGGCGTCAGCCGTCATCCGGCAAGACCTGAAATGCCCGATGACGCAGGCTTATCGGGCCTACATGGTATTGCGAGCTTATGTAGGCCGGATAAGGCGCCAGCCGTCATCCGGCAAGACCTCCGCTGGGTTTTTCAATAATCTGAAGGGGCGAATGCCCCCTTATGTCTTACTTCACCATCTCTGCCAGCAGGTTAGCACTTGCTATGATGTCACCACGTTTTCGCTGGATGCAATTTTAAATAAGGACCTCTCTGTCGGTCCGTTTAGCGGATAACGAAGGCAAATGGGATGGTTATATGTTTTCCAGTAACTGGTCTACGCCTTTCTGGTATTTTGTGAACGGTATTTATCTGAACTATCAGGGATATGTTGACTGACAGTTTGCAGTCAACAAGATTGCGGACCAGACGATCCCCGTCAGAAAGACACAAATGTATGAAGCAGCGGTTAGTGATACTATGCATGGAAATACGCGTTCGAATTAGAACCGAATATCCCCAGGCGTATGCAGTACAACAAACTCTAAAGCTTGTCTGTAAATATCTTGCATCAGCACAGTTTCTTCAGATTCGAGTTTCAAAATTAAACCCAGAATTAAATCTTTATGAGTAACAATTATTTTATTTTGGCGAAAAGTGCTAAAAAGAGATTGAATAACCATTGGTTTTATAATGTAATATTTATATGCGTATGATATTTAATGGTTTTAATATTGAATGCAATACTCACCCTAAGATATGCTTCCGGTAACTTGTACAGTAAAATTGTACACTCAGATGCATTGGTGGGCGACATTGCTACCTGTTTTGAATGGGAGTTTTCGGAAAGCGGGCGAAAGCGTTGCGGCATTTACCTGATAGAAGAGAAGGCGAGGCTTCGTTTGACCTGTGACTCTTATGCCATTGCGACCTAAGAGTCATAATAGATCATTATTTTTGTATTTCGATAAGATGACGTGAAGACCAGGCGACAAAAGGCTTACCAGCCCGCATTTGTTCATCAAGTTTTTTAAGTTCAGTATGATATTTTGCCACTGAGAAATCAGGCACCCACCAGACGCATTTTCGCAAAATCCAGATGATTGCACCGACGTCGAAAAATTCCATTCGGCAGCGTACGGACTGAAGATCCACGATTTTTAACCCAGCCGCTTTGGCCTCTTCTGCTTCCACCTCAGGGTCGCGAAGGGTTCTTTCATAGGGCAAAGGCCCGAGAAAGTACTCAATCAGTTCAAATGCAGATGCGGGTCCAACATGTTGAGCGAAATAGTGTCCGCCGGGTTGCAGTAATCGATATATTTCAGCCCAGTCGACTTTAACAGGATGTCGTGAAGTGATGAGTTCGAAAGATTCATCGCGAAAGGGCAGCGTGGACATATCAGAGGTATTAATAATTTTAACACCACGCGGCGATAATAATGCTTCCGCCTTTTTCACATTAGGCAGCCAGGCTTCTGTCGCAAACATTTTGGGTGGAAATTGCGGTGCTTCATTCAACACCTCGCCGCCCCCCGTGTCCAGGTCTAATGCAGAGTTAACTTTAGCCAGGCGCTGCGCCAGTTGTTTTGCATAACCCCACGGTGGTCTTTCTTCAGTTGCTCTTCCCTCCAGCCAGCTAAATCCCCATCCCTGGACGTCAGCATCTTCTGCTTCTTTAATTAATTCATTAAATCCTTTCATATATTATCTTCTTAGGGTATCGCTAATTTAATATTCAGAAGAGATATTATTATATCTTCACCAATAAAAGAATATATCGATGCCGGATGGAGAAGGGGCGCGTAGGTTCAATGCGTGGCCGCGTTCTGGAAACGCTAATCAATCTCCGGCGTACGCCGCCCTTATTTAAGCAAGAAGAATACGTTGACAGCTCGACCTGTAACGTTACACTAAACCGTTGTAGTTCGTTGTTTCTGATCAGATGGCGATGCCAGGTATGAGTGTTTTCCTCCATTCATCGCTTGCCGCAAAGGAGATGTATGGCGAATATTCGTGATGTTGCAAAGCATGCTGGCGTATCCGTTAGCACCGTATCCAATGTGCTCAACGGTCGTACCGATCAAATGCGCGCAGAAACGCTGGCGCGTATCCAGCAGAGCATGCAAACGCTGAATTACTTTCCCAACCGGGTAGCGCAACAGCTCAAGACCGGGCAGGCTAAAATGATTGGTCTGCTGGTGCCGTCTATCGTCAATCCCAGCTTTGCGGCCCTGGCCCGTGAGGTTGATCTGGCCGCCAAAAAACGCCAGTTTCGGGTGCTGATAGGCAATACTTACCGGCAAATTGAAGAAGAAGAAGCCTTCCTCGACGATATGTTTTCTCATGGCGTCCGGGGAATAATCGTTGCCGCCTGTGATATTGAAAAAGCCCATTTTGCCCGCGCGGCAGAGCAGGGCATGGTGATGGTGAACTATGATGGCCGTATGCCGGCGCGTATGCAGTCTGACCCTTTCTCGCCGGACAGCGTGTCGATGGATAACATTGAGGCCGGAAAAATGGCGGCAGAACACCTGATCGCCCGGGGATGCCATCGCCTGGCGTTTGCGACGGTGGAAGGGATGACGCCGAGCCGGGCGCACAAAATTGAGGGTTTTCTCCGGGCAGCGCAAGACCATGCGCTTTATCGTGAAGGGATGATTATTGAAGGTCAGGCTATGGCCGCCTATGGCGATACGGAAATGACGGAGCTAGGGCGGGCGCTGGCGTTAAGGATCAGCCAGCAGCCGACGTTACCAGATGGGATCGTGGCGATCAATGATGCCTTAGGTATCGGACTCATGGCGGGGTTGCATCAGGCAGGGATCCTGGTGCCGCAACAAATTTCTATTGTGGGGATCGACAATATCCCGCTCTCCGGACTGGTATTTCCCGGACTGACCTCCATCATGCCCCCGCTTCGGGAGATGGCAGAGGTGATGGTTGAACGGTTGATTGACAGAACGGAAAATCCGGCCATTGCGCCAG
This sequence comes from Citrobacter amalonaticus, assembly GCF_037053465.1. Taxonomy (GTDB): domain Bacteria; phylum Pseudomonadota; class Gammaproteobacteria; order Enterobacterales; family Enterobacteriaceae; genus Citrobacter_A; species Citrobacter_A amalonaticus_H. The sequence continues at coordinate 135,848 of NZ_JBALIF010000009.1, read as the reverse complement.
AGGAGTTTCTCTTCCCTCCGTCGCTGGTCTCCCGGCAATCCGTCCGTTAACGGTATGGCTGGAGAAGCACGGCGCGTTCTTCTCGTTTTGTCATACCAGCGTAGGGGCAACGGTCAGCAGAATATTGGCGAAGCGACGCGTTTCACCGGAGGCGATGACCAGAATGGTGTCGGACGATTTAGCCAGTGAATAAAAGGCGTTGCGTTCAACATGTTCAACGTCAATTGCTTCGGAAAGTCTGTCCCGATATTCACGCTCAATCGTATTATCAAATTCTGGCGGGCTTGCCATTAATGTGGCTTTTTCCACATTAATATACCCGAGAATTTTCTCCAGAATAACGACGCTGCTGATGAGCCCCGGGGTAAAATTTAGCCAGATAATCCGGGCTTGCGCAGAGGTATTGGTAAGAAAAGAGTAATTGGCGTCGGTAATTAAGATATTCGCTTTGTGCCCGCACTGTGCCAGTGCCTGTAATAAATCAGGATGAATAATATCTGACTTGATCATATGCCATTCCTTTTGAAAACCGGCGGGCATTATCACCCGCCACGTTTTTATGCCCGGTAAATACCACCGTTGATGTCGATTGTCGCGCCGGAAATGAAACCATCGTATTCAGAGGCGAGGAAGCAGATAGCTCTTGCCACATCTTCCGGCGTGCCCGCTCTTCCCAGCGGAATGGCCTGAATTGTCTGATCGGCAGAGGCTTGCGTCGTGTGCTGATTATGAAAACGTGTTCCCAGAATCAGCCCTGGCGCAACGGCGTTCACGCGGATACCGTGCTCACCGAGTTCTGCGGCGAGCGAGCGTGTCCAGGTCAGTACCGCACCTTTAGTGGTGGAGTACACCAGAGAGCCCGCATGGCCGCCAGAACGGCCGGCAAGCGAGGCCAGATTAACGATGCTTGCGCCATCTGGCGCGCCTTTCAGCCAGGGCAGTGCCTGCTGAGTGACGTTCAGCATTGTCGTCATATTGACATCAATCACCGTGCGCCAGAAGTGAGGCTCAATTTCCCCCAGCCATTTACGGGCGATGATGCCGCCGACGTTATTGATAAGAATATCAATACCTCCGAGGAATTCTGCCGCGTCAGCCACGCAGCGGGCCGCGTCTTCCTCATGAGTTAAATCGGCGAAGCCACAGGCGGCCCGGGTACCTCGTTGTTCGGCAAGGGCCATTAATTCGCGCGGACCTTCTTCACCACTGAAATAATGAATATAAATATCACAACCGGCCTCAATTAATTTTCTCGCGCTCTCTTTACCAATGCCTTGTTCTGCTCCGGTAATAAAGACTTTTTTACCCGTTAATAATCCCATTTCATACTCCTGTTATTCATATTTAAACGGCATCAGGCAATGATATAACTGCATTTTGTCGTTTTTTGTGTGTGGATATCCCTGCCACCTGAATATGGCAAGCAGAGAATTTACTAATTAGTAGCCGGCCAGTCCTGGCAGCCAGGTCGTTAACGGTGGTGCCATTGCGACAATAATGATGCCGACAAAAATCACCGCCAGATATTTCGCCATTGGTCTGATGACGTGTTTCATTTCTACGCCGCAAATGGCGCAGGTGGTGTATAAACCCAGACCTATCGGTGGTGAAAACAGGCCAAAGCCCATCGCCATAATCATCACAATGCCAAAGTGCAGCGGGTTAAAGCCAAGCTGAATTGCTATTGGCACCAGAATTGGGGCGAAGATAATCAATGCAGGCGCACCTTCAAGAACCGCACCGAAGATGATCAGAATGACGATGGTTAACATCAGGAACAGCCAGGCGCCTTGCTCCATGCCAATTCCGACCAGCAGTTCCGCAATCTGCTGCGGGATCATCTGAATAGTCAGGGCATAAGAGAGGCTGGTTGCACAGGCCACGATGAACAGCAGAACGCCAGACATTGCCGCGATATCAACGAACATTTTAACCGTGGCTTTCAGCGTCAGTTCGCCAAACGCCAGACGACCGACCACAATCGCGTAAATAACGGCGAACGCGGAAATCTCCGTAGAGGTGGCGATACCCATCATAACCCCGCGGCCAATCATGAAAATCATGACCAGGCCAACAGCGGCTCCCAGATAAAGCTGGGTACGCGGGCGTAACACCGGGTAGGCTTCGCTGACGTTAATTTTGCCGCCGAAACGGTTGGCGGCAACCATTAGCAGCACTAACAGACAGGCCGCAGGCACCAGACCGGCGATGAACAATGCTCCGATGGAAATGTTGGCGACAAAGCCCATGACGATGAGGTTTACGCAGGGCGGAATGGTCTCCGCCATCACTGCAGAGGCGGCAAACACCCCGGCGGCTTCTTCGCTGTCCTGCTTCGCGCGGCGTACCGCAGGCATTAACACACCGCCAACGGCGGCCACATCCGCCAGTTTGGACCCGGAGATGCCGGAGAAAAAGGCCATTGACAACACGGTTGTCATATTGAGGCCACCACGAAACCGTCCCATGCCGCGCACGATAAGTTCAACCAGTCGTGTGGACATACCATTGATTTCCATCGCAGCACCCGCAAGCAAAAAGAAAGGGATGGCCAGCAGAACAAAGTGGTCAACACCGGCCGCAACCTGCTGAGAGAAAAAGACAAACGGCAGGGAAGGGTCGCAGATGAAAAAGACCATGGCTGACATGCCAAGCGTAAAAGCAATCGGTACGCCAGCCAGAATGCCGAGGACAAAACAGATGAGCATCAGGCTCGCCGCGGCGCTGGCAGGATCGGCCATCAACGACAGTTTCAGATAGCCTAACGCAGCCAGCGCCAGGATCCCGGCACCGCTGAGTAATACCACTCTGGCGCGTTCATGCAGGGCATGTTCGAGCGCGGCTACCATCATCACCACCGAGCCGATTAACACCGGAATGACGTAGATGGTCTGGGGCAGGCCCGTTTCCGTGGTCTGTAAGCGCGCGGCCTGTACCAGGTCATAACTGGAAACGACCAGTCCGACGGAGACCAGAAACAGGATCCAGCGACTGGCATGGACAACGTAAGGGCGGACGTTTTCCGGCAGGAAGCGCAGAAACAGATCAACGCCAATATGTCCGCCTCTGCCTGTTGAGGTGGCTACACCAAAAAAGACCAGTGCAATCATCAATGCACGAGCGACTTCCTCCGCCCAGTGGATTGGCGAATGCAGAGCGTAACGCCAGATCACCGAAGCGAATACCACCAGTACGTTGATAAACAGCACCAGTGCGCCGGCCCAGGACGTTAAGGTTGTCAAGCTTCGACTCAGCCGCCCCAGCAGCATCAACAACGTGTTTTCATCCTTTGCTTTCATTGAGATATCTGCCATGGAGAACTCCTTTCATGGTTTATGTGGGCAACATCGCCGTCCCACAGAATTTCGCAGGCCGACGATGCACGGCTTATGGCTTATCACTTGGTGCCGTCGCGCTGATTTCGTCCACCATCGGTTTCAGATCGGGGTATTTATCCAGAAAGGCTTTCCAGACGGGCTGTACGGCCTGTGCGAAGAACGCGCGATCGGTTTCCCTGAAGGTGACACCTTTGGCCTCCAGCTTTTTAATCGCTTCCTGTTCTTTCTGGCTGGCCTGCTGGCGTTCATATTCCGTGGCCTCTTTCGCGGCGGCTAACACGTCGGCGCGTAACGACTCCGGAATCTGCTCAAAGCTCTTCTTGTTCATGGCAATCATCAGCGGGTTATAGCTATGGCGGGTCAGGGTGCCGTTTTTGATGATTTCATAATATTTGCTGGCATAAATGGTAGGAGCATCATGCTCGACACCATCGATAACGCCCATTTGCAGGCTGGAATACACTTCTCCGCCCGGCATAGGAATAGCTACCGCCCCCATGTGATTCAGCGTGGCGATAAAGTTTGGCACCGGCAGGACGCGGATTTTCAGATTCTTTAAATCCTCCGGTTTCTCAATCGCCTTTTTGGTGTACACGTTGCGGGCGCCAAGGTTATAGCCATACCCCAGCACCATCACGTTCGCCTTGTCCATCATCAGTTTTGAAAGCTGCTCACCGGCTTTACCGTCCAGCGCTTTCCCGACCTGGTCATAATCTTTAAACAGGTAACCCAGATCCAGAACCCCCACTTCCGGGACCAGCGTGGCCCAGATTGAGGTGCCAGAAATCATCATGTTAATGGCGCCGATACGTACCTGCTGTGTGGCATCGGCTTCTTTTCCCAGCATCGCGTTGGCGAAATAATTGAGCTTAATCTGTCCTTTTAACTTCTCGTTTTTATTCAGATTTTCCTGGAAGCGGTTGAACCAGATGTAGTGCGCAGAAGACTCATCACCTGGCAGAGACGAGTAAACACGAAAGTTGATTGCTGCCTGTGCTGATGCGCTCAGTACAGTGCCTGCAATCAGGGCGCTACTAAGGCAAGCGAGTGCCAGAAAACGTCTGGCGGAACGAAACGGTGTTGTTTTCATCATAATTATCCTTTCTCACAATGTAGAGGTCGCGATAATGCCTTCTGGCGCGGCTGACTCGGCCAGTGGGTGTAACGAAAAAAGTGGCTGCTTTTATTGACTGTAACGTTTTAGTGTAACGTTACAGACGCTATCTGACTCACTGTGCAAATGCAATATGCTTCTATTCATCAACGAGAGTGATATGTGATTTTTGTGGCGGATATCGCTTATTTATGGATGAGTGCAACAAATCAGAAACGGGGTGTTTGCTGTTTAGTCACTGTTTAGCTGGGCAAAGGGAGGTTAATCATCAGTATGAGTCCGCTGGCGTCCAGCCAGAACCCACAGAAAGCGTTGTAAATCATTCCAATGTGAAACAGTGATAACTTTTACGCATAGCTGCTAAGAAAACGGCATTTTTTACCTATGCATCAGGGTGATAGTGTCATTCGATATAGCAACGAAAGAACGGTGTAGTAATGAAACATACCATTGGGATTCTGGGCGGCATGGGGCCTGCCGCAACGGCGGACATGCTGGAGAAATTTGTTGAACTGCGTAGCGCCAGTTGCGATCAGCAACATATTCCACTGATCGTAAGCTCAATTCCTGACATTCCCGATCGTACCGCTTGTTTGCTCTCCGGTGGCCCTTCTCCTTATCACTTTCTGGAGCGTTATTTGCACATGCTGGAAGACGCCGGAGCGGAGTGCATCGTTATACCCTGTAACACGGCGCACTACTGGTTTGATGATTTACGCGCAGTGGCAAAGGCCGAAATGATCAGTATTCTTGATGCCACGCTCAATGAGATCCCATCCGGGGTGAACCGCGTCGGCCTGCTGGCAACCAATGCCACGCTTGCCACGGGTCTGTATCAGAAAAAAGCGATAGCGCGGGGACTCTCTCTTGTTCAGCCAGAACCGGGCGGTCAGACGCAGGTGATGGAGGCCATTTACGCCCTGAAACGCGGAGACAAATCCACCGCGCAAAGCCTGTTGTTTCCGCAAATCAGACATCTGCATTCCCGTGGCGCACAGGTGATTATTATGGGCTGCACCGAAATTCCGTTAATGGTGGCCGGGCATGAGAATGAATTAGGCGGGCGGTTTATTGATTCAACGGCGTCTCTGGTCCATGCCGCGATTCGCTGGTATGAGTCATGGCCGGACACGCAACGCGTTGAACCTGCGAAACCGGCTCTTTGTATGTGAGCGCGAAATCAGGGGAAGGTATGCAGGTGATGTAATTCTTTCCAGAATTGCTCCGCCAGGGGATTCATCCGCGTGTCCATTCGATAAGCATAAGCCTGGATGGGAATAATCAGCGTGTCCTGATCCAGCACAATGAGCTGCCCGCTACGAATCTCCTGACGTATTGCATATTCCGGAAGCCAGGCGATTCCGCATCCGTCCAGCGCCACCTGTTTCAGTAATTCACTCATCGAAGAGACAAAAAAAGTGCTGAAGCTCAGTTCGGTATGGCGGGTCAACGTGCGGTTGATAAGCCTTCCCATATAGGAGTTCTTGCTGTAGTTGAGCAAAGGAAAACTGGGCTGGTCGAGCGTGTAACGCGGTTTTCCGTGTTCATCACTGGCACAGACAGGAAACAGTTGTGACTCAAACAAGCGAATATTGGCAAACGGCGGCTGAAGAAAATTTTCGTCGTAATAGGAGAAAACGAAATCGCTTTGTCCTTCCCGCAACATGTCTACCGCCTGATCGACATCGATCGCTTCAACCGACCAGGTAAACTGGGTTGGCATCTGGCTGACAATACCCGGTAATAACCCAAGTGAGAGCGAGTGTGCGGCGGCAATTTTAATTTTGCGCAGCGTGAAATCACTGCCGCCACGCAGTTCAGTCAGGTTACTTTCCAGTTGTTGCAGCAAGTGACGGACCTGAGAGTGAAAGATTTTTCCCTGCTCGGAGAGCTGTAACGGTGAGACCTGACGATTGAACAATTCAACGCCCACCGCGTTTTCCAGCGCGCGGATGCGACGACTGAAAGCTGGCTGCGAGACATTACGAATCACCGCAGCCTGAGAGAAATTTCGACACTTTTCCAGCGTCAGAAAATCATAAAGCCATTTTGTTTCGATGTTATGCAAACCTGCACCGCTCTCATCCATTGCCCATCACCTGTCAGCCGTCCGATTGCGCCATTGTACGGGCATTCACACGGCTGACAACCGATCGCGCTTACTCGAAAGTGCCCTTCACGCAGGCTTTACCTTCAACAACCATTCGTTTACCGCGGGCATAAACCTGATCAATTCTCAGCTCCGGAGTCATGACCAGAAGGTCAGCATCTTTACCCGGGGCAATTTCACCTTTCGCGGAGAGGTTAAGGAAGGCCGCCACGCTGGTGGTGAGCGGGCGCAGCGCGTCCGTCAGGGTAAATCCGTAATCGTTTACCAGAGATTGAACGGTTTCAAGCAGGCTTTCGAAGCCCGCCACGCCAATACCGGTGAGCTTTCCGGCATCATCGAACAGCGGCTGGCTACCATTACCATCGGAACTGACCGTTATCCGGTCGAGCGCTACACCAGATTTTACTGCGCGCGCCACGCCTTCTGCCGGTGCAACCGGATCGGGTATCCCGCTGGTGATATCGATCGTGCCGCCCTTGAGCGCAAAAGCCACCGCTTCGTCAAACAGTTTTTCATTGCGATTAACATGGGTAGGCAGCAGTTTGCTCATGGGCACATCGCTATTTTCCAGAATGTCGTACAGGGGTTTGAGTCCCTTTTTGCTGTCGCCCATATGGAACACGCTGACGCCCGGTTTGCCTCCCAGCAGGCCACCCACGCGTGATTCTGCCGCCATGTTTGCCAGTTGATAATCACCGGGTGCTGCCGAGCGGTGGTCAGATACTGCGCATTTCACGCCGATGACGCGGTCGATCAGCGCGACATCTTTTTCCACAGAACCAGTGATGGTCGGGGAAGGTACGTGGTAAGCCCCGGTCAACATCCAGGCGGTGATCCCTTCTTCATTTAGCGCCCGGGTTTTCGCCAGCAGCGATTCCGGATGACGAGTCACAGAGTCAGTGCCGAGCAAACCAATAACGGTGGTGACCCCGGCTTCGGTCAGTTTGCTGAGTCGGACTTCCGGCGTGCGGGTGGTGGGACCGGCTTCGCCACCGCCGCCAATCAGGTGTACATGCTGGTCAATGAAGCCAGGGCAGAGAATCTGTCCGCTGAGATTGATAACGTTACAATCCGGCACAATGTGAGGAGGAATATCGCGTTCTACAGCAATAATTTTGCCGTTCGCAAGCAGTACGTCGCAAATCCCCTGGTCTTCTGGCGCATAAAGGCGCGCCCCTTGCAGCAGGGTAAAATCAGCGGCGGATAAATCAGGCATAATGACTCCTTACTAAACAATAAGCTGCATAACCCAGATCGACAGCAATGCGTTGATGGCGCACACAGCAATGATATGGGGATAGTATTTGGCGTTCACTTCAGCAGTACCGAGGCAGCGTCCGACGTTCTGTACAGGGTTGCCCATCAGGTAGATTGCCGGAAGCAGAACCGTGACGTCGTGACCATTTAATGCCCCCGCAGTGAGCAGACTGGCGGAAACGCCAACCGCACCGCCCATACTCATGAGCGACGCTAATAGCACTGTCGCAGCCTCACCAGGAAGCCCCCAGAATGCCATAATGGGCTGGCAAATGTGCCCCACCCAGTCAAGTAAACCGGTTATTTTCAACGCCTGAATAATCACGAACGCCATGACCACGTTTGGCAACAGGTTGGTGGTGGCGATGGTAAAGCCGCGACGGGCACCATCGATAAACATGTCCATGACATTTTTGCGAACTTGTGTGGTCATGCCTGCGCTCCTTGCGTTGGGTTACGGCGTTCTTCGACGTTGATCCAGATTCGTAGCAGATTGGCGCCGACAAATTTAAACACCAGAATGACGGCCAGCGGGACAATTACGGATGTTCCCAGAAAGGCGAAGACGGCAACGCCAGAGGAAAAATAGTTGGTGATGATCGCGCTACCGCTGGTCTGGTACGCCGCAAAAATGACTTTGTCGCGCTCGGTGATTTCGCCTTCCTGCGCCAGTTCTTTCGTCATACCCGCTGCCGCATCGGTGTTTTGTAAGTTAGCGATAAGCGCCAGCGAGCAAATACCCGGAATACCAAGCAGCGGTTTTAAAATTGGCGTCATCAGTTGTTGTGCGGCACGTAACCCGCCAAGTCCGTCGGTGATAGCGATAATGCCCAGCGACAAAATAACGGAAGGAGCGAGTTCCAGCGCGAAGAGAAAACCATCTTTCGCCCCCGTACCGCCAGCGCCCCGGAAGGTGACGGACGTTTGCCCGGCACCATTCGCGATTTGACCAAATGAACCATTCAACACAGTAAAATCAAAAACGCGCCACCAGCCCTCCGTTCCGGAAAAGATGCCGGAGAAGAAAATGATGGTCAGAAAGAATGCCAGATACCCTTTAATGCCGACTTTTTCTGTTGCAAGCGGCATTGCCGCCTGTTCCCCTTGTTGCGCCATAGCGAACCCCGTTATTTTTTTGATGGTGTGTGTTTGTTGCGACAGGCCATCAATGGCCCGAAACATAATGACCTTATCAGTCATAGGGGAATGGGGAAAATGCAAGAATGTATCGAACTATGCGTTTCTTGCATAGTGCAAAGGACATAGCGGTAAGTTGAATTTATCTTTCTGCACAGACAGACTACGCATAATGACTTCTGTTACTGTTCAGGCGCAGAATCTTCCTTCGATCCAGTTATGTAATGTCAGTTGTGCTCCCGTGTATATAGTCTGCAAAGGAGAGTGAAAGTGACAGCCGAATTCTTCAGCGATGTACGTTGTTGTTAAGAGCCGACGTTTTGAAGAAAATTTTCAGTGTTATGTTGATTAAATGACATTCTCATGTAACATTTTCATTTTTGATATCTGAAGTAGTACAGATGTATCTGAGAGCGGATGCATCATATACGTTTTAAGGATACTTATCTAAAATATTGCATTTAAGGATGGCGTTATGCAATAGATAATAAAATATAAATTCAACTTTTATGGCTGGCCCGTTTTTTGCCTGTTTGTATTTGAGATTGCCAATTAGAGAAACGGTGCTCTTAAGTTTTAAATTCTGAGTCTTTGTTATCAAGAACATGCTCAAACCAACGGATTGATATAATGAAAAAATTGATATTCATAATTGCTTTTTTTCTCTCTTTGCATGTGTCTTATGCAAAAACAAATGAAGAAGCACAGGTTGCAAGAAGCGAATTTTCAGAATCAATGATCCAGCAAGGGCATATAAATAAAACACTGGGTGATTCAATAAGAGATTTAGATTCAAAAGTTGATAAATTTGGTGATTCGCTGACAACTCTGAAAGATAATGTATCCAGAATAGATGCTTATTCTGGCAGTGTGATGGTCAATTACAATTTTTTATCCTGGTTCATTCCATCAATTATTGTGATACTTTCATTGTTCTCTGTTCCTTTTTTTTGGAATCGGACAAAGCTGATCCATAAAGAGGCCATTGATAAGTGGATAAAAGAAAATGAAGGCTTTTTAATGGATGAAACGAAAAAACAGTTTTTGAAGCAAATTAATGACAAATTTGAAAAACTGGTCGACGAAATGACCATTGAGAAAAGCGCTCAAGTTAATGGTGGTAATCAAGTAGATAAAATGACTGATGAAAACCCTCAAGGGAAAGCGACAAGGGAAGGGGGCTCTGAGAATAATAGTGAAAAAGATAGTAATGGATTAAAGGATGGGGGAGTGGGGAGCACAACATCGCCAGAAGAAAATAGCATCATAAATAATGAATTAGTCAGTGATGTTACTGATGTGTCAGAGTTTGTTACCGATGACGAACTGAACGTCAATATTGAAAAGGCGACGAATAATAAAGCAGCAAATGTGACAACCGGAATAAGTAGCACAAAAATTCATGGTGATGCTAAAACAGAAGAACCGGTCGTCCCTGAAAGTAATATTAGTCAGGATTCGACACTGGACTTTAGCGATTTGAAGTTAGAAGACAAAAGTAAAAATACTTGCGATGATATCGCGTTAAATTACTGTGACCTCAATAAACCTGAAGAAGAGATCGCAGCTTACCAAAATATTATTGACAGGTTAGGTGATTCTGAAGACCCAGAGGCACAACTGGAAGTCGCTAAAGCCTACCTTTATTTGGGAATCACATTCGGTGAGCTTGCTAACACAAAAGAAAAAATGGCTGCTTACCAAACCCTGATTCAACGTTTTAGGGAATCAAAGATTGCGGAAGTTCAAGTGCCGGTCGCAGTGGCTATGCGCGGAATTGGGGTGACATTCGGTGAAATGAATAATCACGAAGAGGCAATCAAGGCTTATCGTGATTTGCTGTCTCAATTTGAACATTCAGCTATTCCTGAAGTTCAGGAGCAGGTAGCAATGGCCCTTCGCGGATGTGGCGTATCCTATAGCAGAATGGATAAGCCAGAGGATGAGATCGCCTCGTATCGTGAACTGATTGAAAAATTCGGCGATTCAGATGATCAGAATTTACAAACAGAGGTTGCTATTGCCTACCGATATATGGGAATTACCTATGGTCAGTTGAATAAACCGGGAGAAGAAATTGCCGCCTACCGTAATATGATTGACCAGTTTAAAAATGCAACGACTCCCGAAATTCAAGCAGAAGTGGTCAAAGCTTGTCGCAATCTGGGAATCGCTTACAGACAACTGAATAAGCAGGAAGAGGCAATCATTGTTTATCGTACCATTATGGATCTTTACGCGAACTCAACGGATCCTGAAGTGCAGATACAGGTTGCAAAAGCCATGCGTAGTACAGGGGTTATGTACAGTCAGGTGAATAAGCCGGAGGAGGAAGTGACCATCTATCGTGAATTGATTGAGCGATTCAGAGATTCCGATAATCCTAAATTACTTGTGGAGGTTGCTACTGCTTACCGCTATTTAGGAATTACCTATGGTGAGCTGAATAAACCAGATGAAGAAGTCACCACCTATCGCCAGATGATTGATAAATTTGCAGATTCAGATATTCCGAACGTACAAAAAGAAGTGGTCAAAGCCTGGCGCAATATGGGGGTTACTTACGGACAGCTTAATCAGCCAGAACAGAAGATTGCGGTATATCGCAATCTCATTGATAAATTTGAGCACTCGCCTGTTCCGGCGATACAAGCGCAAGTGGCGATGGCTATGCGTGGCACAGGGATGACCTATAGAGAGTTGAATCAACCGGAAGAAGAAATCACAGCCTATCGGAATCTGATTGATAAATTCAAGGGTTCACCGCATCCGGAAATACAAATGGAGGTCGCCAAAACCTTCCGTAATATGGGAATCGCCTACGGGTTGATGAAAAGGCCTGAAGAGAAAATTGCCACCTACCAGGCCCTGATTGAGCAGTTCGGTGAGTCAGAACAACCACAGATACAGGCGCAAGTGGCAATGGCAATGCGTGGTGTGGGGGTAACCTACGGCGAGCTGAAGAAACCTGAAGAGAAAATCGCTGCTTACCGGGCATTGATTGATAGGTTTGGTGAATCAGAACTACCAGAGATACAAGAGCAAGTGGCAATGGCGATGCGGGGGACTGGTGTTACCTATGGCGAACTCAAGAAACCGGAAGAGAAAATAACCAATTATCGGGCGTTGATTGATCGGTTTGGTGAGTCAACGCAACCAGAGATACAGGTGCTGGTGGCAATGGCGATGCGGGGTATGGGGGTCACCTATGGTGAGCTCAGGAAGCTGGAAGAGGCAATCGCCGTGAATGATGTACTGATTGATAATTTCGGTCACTCGACAGTTCCGAATATACAAGTGCAGGTTGCGATGGCAATGCGTAGTAATGGTGTGATTTACGGTGAACTGAATAAACCTGAAGAGGAAATTGCTGCATATCGCAAACTTATTGACCGATTCGGAGATTCGGAGAACCCAGATATACAAACGGAGGTTGCAATAGCCTGCCGGTATATGGGGATAACTTACGGGGGGCTGAACAAACCTGAAGATGAAATCGCCGCTTACCGTAATCTGATTGACAGGTATGGTGATTCGGAACACCCGGCAATACAGAACCTGGTAGCCATGTCCTGTCATAGCATCGGTTTAGTATATGTAAAACTGAACAAACTTGAACAAGCATTATCAGTGTTTCAAAGTCTGATCGATCAGTTTGGTCATTCAAATGCCGAAAATATACAGAAACAGGTTCTGATCGCCTGTCGCAGTATAGCAAAAATATATGAACAGCAAGACCAAATGGAAATGGCACTTGAACAGTATCAAAAGGTGATAAGCGGATTTAAAAGGTCAAATTATCCTGCGGTACAGCTCCAGGTAGCTAAAGCATATCACGATATGGGGATGCTATATGGCAAAATGAATAAACCAGAGGAGGCGTTTGCTGTTAATTTAATGATTGTTGAACGCTTCAAAAATTGTAAAGGTTTTGCTATTAAAGCTGAGGTCGCTAAGGCTGATTATAATATGGGGCTGTTTTATGAAAATGCTGGCCGAAATTATGAGGCCGAAGATGTTTATCGGAAAATAATTAATCAATACGAGTCGGTTGATGATGTTAACGTACAGTTAGTCGTGTACAGAGCAGTTCTGTCATTAAGTGCATTAATTTATGAGGCGGGAAGTAAACTGGAAATGACAACGTTATTACTCAGGTTTGTAAATAAAGAGAAATATGTAAAAGATGACAGAATTAAGCCGTTAGCGATTAAAATGAAAGCAAGGGTTGAACTGTTGAATAATCAATGAGTTCATTTGTTGAAATGGCGCATTATATTCTTTAGAAGTGTAATGATGTCATATGTTTATAACGTAATGGCCTGTATTTTTTCAGGCCATTATGGGAGACTCTCATTTTTAAAAATTATTTTGTTAAATTATTATTATTTCAAATGATGTCCGCAAAAGTTGTATTGCCATTATGGAGTAATTGACTGGCATAACTCTACTGTACATAAGTTCACTCATTTGTTATTTCCACATATTGCCCTGCTCATAATCCTGTTAATAATTGTTTTTTTGTTGTTTTATTAATATTTTATGCATTAAATATAAAATATGTTAGATTTGATTATTTGTTTTTAAAACCCTCTAAAAACAATTACTATTCGCTTGTCCCGGCATGCTACCGCTAAGCTTCACTGATGTTACCGAATCTAAATGCTTATACATTGAAAAGGTGACATGATGTTTAATGTTTACGTAGTGAATTACTCTTCACTGAGTGATGGGAAAGCGGAAGATTTTTTTATGTTACGCAAGAATGTTTTTAAAGATCGTCTACAGTGGGCTGTAACCTGTACAGATGAAAAAGAGTTTGATGAGTTTGATAATGAAAAAACGGATTATATATTTGGCGTGAAAAATGGAATGATAATATGCAGTACAAGGATTATCGATATGAAATATCATAATATGCTGAATGACACGTTTTCCGAATTCTTCAGCGATGTGGAAATCCCTGAGGGGAATTTCATTGAGTCCACGCGTTTTTTTGTTGATAAAGAGAGAGTTAACACGCTGTTAGGTAACAGATACCCTGTTACGCAAATGCTGTTTCTGTCTTTAATAAATTATGCCCAGCGCCATCATTATGATGGCATTCTTGCTGTGGCAAGTCATCCCATGATGCACATTATCAGGAGGTCTGGCTGGAATATTACTGTACTCAAACAAGGTGTTTCAGAAAAGAATGAACCCGTCTATCTACTTTTAGGTCATACGGATAAGGAAAGCCAAAAAAAGCTGGAAACCAGGATCGTCACTCAGTGTGATATTCAGGAAAATGGCGTTCTGAATGACTGGCCGCACTTAGTAGAGAGTCGTTTATAATTATTCCACCGGTTTAATCAGCTGAAGCTCCATACCTAGCCGCACTGCATGCCGGGCGTTAGCGACGCCCATTTTTTTTACAATATTGGACATGTGAAATTTTACGGTGCGAACTTTTATTCCCAGGATCATGCCCGTTTCCTGATAGGTTTTACCCAGGCTTGTCCAGTACAGAATTTCGTTTTCACGCTGTGTAAACTGGCTTTGTTTATCAGGATGGGGTGTTCCCTGATCGGACAGTGACGTGAGAGTGAGGTATGTTTCATGAACGGATGCCAGCAATAAAGAAATATCACCTTTGTTCTGAATAAGTAATTCCATTATCTCCGTTCTTTTCGACGCAGGGACAATAAATGATAACGTGACCAGATTATTCTGGTAATCATGCAGAACAAAGGTATACCCATTAATGATGCCAAACTGGCTGGCCTGGTCGAACAATTTTTCAAAGTTAAAATCGGATCGCACCAGCAGCTTCTCATCCCAGGAGAAGGGCGTTAATCTATTGAGCGCGGTAATGACCACCGGGTCGGTGTACTGAAGCCCTTTCTCTTTGTACTGCGTTACCCATTCATCGGGGTAGTTCGTGACCCCAAAGATACATGACATATCCTTTTTGGATAATACGACGTAGGCCCAGGTGAGCTCTCCCAGCGCATTCAGGGTATCTTCAAGCTGATTCTTTATAATGACATCTACATTTTCTTCGTATTCCTTTAGCATTGGGTCCTCCCTGCCTGCCCGGATGGCGTGAAACCTAAATATAACACATGTTAGAGAAGTCACTCCCTATTGACTTTCACCGCTGTTAACCTCGGTACAGGTGAAAGGTACCGGGGCGGTTCTGTACTAAAGGTCAGGTTACCTTTTTTCAAAATTGGTTTTACTATCATCCAGTAAGAAGCACTTCACTATAAAAAAACCGAACTTCCGTTAAGAGAACGCTCGGATGGCCAAAGGCCGAACACCAGGGAATATTGCTGTTCTAATAAACATTCTAACTTGCAGGTGGCACAACCCGTGTTGTGCCTTTTTCCTGTTTCAGTTTCTCCGAAACCCTCTCACCCGAGTCGTCCTGACTCCCCACAGCGGCTTTTTCTCGCCGTATCTCACCTGTTGCTCAGTGACAACAGCTGGAACGAAGAGATGCAAATCAGTCCCACGACTTTTTGGGCGGTAAAAAGCGATGATAGCGTCGCACGTTTCACCAGCCAGACGCGTGCCTGGCATGACGATGACTATCAGGAATGTTTTCAGCAATCCGGTTTTCATTGTGTGTTACGCATTGCTGACGAGGAGTGGCCCGTAAGAGATACCTTCGCTGGTAAGCTGTTTGCTCTGATCGCCAGCCGGTGAGTGCTTGCGATTTATCTGAAAGAAGAAAATAAAATTTGAGTGCTTAGTGTGGTTATTATGACTAAGAGCATTAATTATCTCTAATTGTCTTAGGCTTTTTTATTAATATCATATGAGAATTTTCACCATTACGAGGATATATTCATATTTGATGAATGGAAATATAACTTTAGCATTGCCAGCGTGGTGTTTAATGCTGATGGTGGCGGTGTTTTTCTGTGTTTAATTTTGGTGATTTTTATTTTAATGGAGTTTTGTTGTGTTCCCTGTGTAGAATGCAGATATTGAGATTGTTTGTCTAATTATCTTATATACTCAGCCTGAATCCTCCGCTGTTCTACTGTTGCCTCCATTCCTTAATTTATTTATTATCCTTTTATTTGCGAGCTAATGAATATCTCCCGCCAGATAATTTAATTAGAACTGATTCGGATTTTTATAAAAATAAACATGCAGATGTAATTATGTTTATTGATTAAGAACATGTGACACAACAAGGATTGTAGTATATGAGTATGGCTTTCAAACCTAAAAAAATAGCACTGTTTATCAGCGCAATTATTTCCTCTGCCGCATTTGCCGCTTCCGCTGCGCCTGCGAGCGTTATCGTGAATAGCTCGACGTCATCATCCGACCGTACTGTCAGTCTGCCGACTGGCAGCGATGTCTCGTATATCAGCGTCAGTGTTGACGATGGTCTGGTCACGATGGGGGACAGTACCACAATAACCAGTGGCGGTGATTATCCTGACGATTCCCTTGCGTTTAACCCTGGCTATTTTGTTAAAGCAACGGCGGGAAAAGTTGATCTGGGTAATAACTTCACCCTGAATTACGATTTTGACTATACCGTGAATGACAATTACCGTGGCACGGCAGTTTATCTGTACGGCTCAAGTGTACTAAAAGCCGAGAATCTGACGATTAACTCGCAAAATAGTAATGTCGATACGGCGGATCTGGTTAATGCGTTTCTGATTAGTGGGAATTCTCAGGTAGATTTAAAAGGCACCACCACTCTTATTACCGGAAATATAGAAACCAGTCAGGACAGCATCTTAAATGTTGAAAACCTGAATATTACCTATAACGATCCGGATCCTGATTCAAGACGTGGTCACCATGCCGCCCTGGATTTAGCCGGCAAAGAATCAAATTTCACGGGTAACGTAAATATCAATATGTTCGAAGGATCGGCGGGTTCTCTCGAAGGGATTGATATTATGGGCAACGATGCAACATTTGCCGGGAGAACCGCGGTTGATCTCGATATTATCAGCGGTAATGTATCAGGGGTTGAAGTCTCAGATACGATTTACCGGTTGAATGGCGGTAACAAAATACCGGTATATATGACCAATAACGTCACCTTTAGTGACCTGGCAATCAAAGGCATAAGTCGCGGCGATGCCGCGGCAGGTGGAACCGTTGTGGGTTTTAACAGCATTAGCCAGAGTGGAACGACGGACATCGCTATCGATAAAATCACTGTGGATTTGACCGGTAATAATACCGTTGATGGTATTCGTTTGCGCGATCTTGACGCGTTGGGGTCGACGAAGTACCGCATCAATGACGCCAGGGTGAGCGTGTCGGGTGGCGATGCTGCGATCTTAACCGGTTACTACAGCGATAACGTTGCTGGTGCGACGACGGATACGATAATCAATAACATCAACATTCAGTCTCAGGGCGGGAATAACGTCTATTTACTGGAACAGCGGGGTTCGAACGATCGCTTTACCGGCAATGTAACATTAGGCAGCCAGGCGTCTTATGATTCTGCTGCGGGGACGGTTTACGCCATTTATGGTTACAGCACCAGCACGGCTGGCTCAACAAATATCTCGAATAACAATAGGTTAGTCGCATGGGGGAAAATGTACGCAGGCGGCATACATAACATTAATATCGCCACCGGCGACAACTCTTACATTTATGGCGATACGCAGACTAACGCAAGCGGTACCCTCAATCTAGCGCTCAACGGCAGCAACAGCCGCTGGGATATGGTAGCCGATTCAAATCTCACCCATCTGACCCTGAACGGCTCCACGCTGAATTATGTCGCGCCGGGTGCCGGTAGCCGTAGCATGACGCGTGACGCCACCACCTTCAAAACGCTGACGGTGGACGGAGATTACCGTGGCACTGGCGGTAACATTGTGATGAACACTCAACTGGGTGACGACGCCTCGCCGACCGATCGCCTTATCGTTGCCGGGAATACCTACGGCACCACCAATGTGAAAGTGCTGAACGCAGGTGGTGCTGGCGGCCTGACCACGGAGGGTATTGAGCTGATTACCGTGGGTGGCGACTCTGATGGTGAGTTCAGACAGGCCGGACGTATCGTGGCTGGAGCATATGATTACACTCTGCAGCGCGGCGAAGGGACAAATGACAAGAACTGGTATTTGAGCAGCGCATTATCGCCGGATCCACTGCCGTCACAGCCAGACCCGAACCCGATTGATCCCATCACGCCGCCAGACCCACAGATACCTGCGCCGACGCCGCGTGAGCACGCTGTGCGTCCAGAAGCGGGTCTGTATGGCATGAACCTCCAGGCGGCGAACACGATGTTTAACACTCGTCTGCACGATCGTCTGGGGGAAACTCACTATGTGGACGCGCTGACCGGAGAAAAAGCGGTGACCAGCCTCTGGCTGCGTAACGTCGGCGGCCATACCCGTCAGAAAGACAACAGCGGACAACTGCAAATGCAAGCCAACCGCTATGTGATGCAACTGGGCGGTGATATCGCGCAATGGTCCTCTGATAGCACCGATCGTTATCATCTCGGTCTGATGGCGGGTTACGCCAACAAGAAAGCCCGCGCGGAAAACCAGCGTAACGGTAACCGGGCGGACAGCCGTATCAGCGGTTACAGTGTCGGTCTGTATGGTACCTGGTTGCAGGATAATGACACCCATGAAGGAGCATATGTTGACACCTGGGCGCAATATAGCTGGTTCGATAACACGGTTTCCGGCCGTGGCGTGGAGTCAGAAGATTACGATTCCAAAGGTGTCACCGCGTCAGTGGAATCCGGTTACACCTGGAAACTGGCGGATCTGAGTACCCGTAACGCGCTGTACCTCCAGCCGAAAGTCCAGATCACCTGGATGGGTGTGAAGGCAGATGACCATAAAGAGGTCAACGGTACCCGTGTGGAAGGCAATGGCGACGGCAACGTCCAGACGCGGGTGGGGGGGCGTCTGTTTGGCAAGGGGCACAACAAACGGGATGACGGCAAAGACCGCACTTTCCAGCCATTTATCGAAGCCAACTGGATCCACAACACCAAAGACTTTGGCGCTTCGCTAAACGGTGAAAACGTGACGCTGGACGGTACGCGTAATATCGGTGAAGTGAAAGCCGGTGTTGAAGGTCAGTTAACGAAGAATGTTGCCCTGTGGGGGAACGTCGCTCAGCAGATGGGTGACGCTGGTTACAGCGATACCGCGGCGATGATTGGAATTAAAGCGTCGTTCTGATGTGGCTTGCCCGGTACTGTATACGCGTACCGGGCCTGTTTGTGAGCGTATTTAGTAGGCCGGATAAGGCATCGCCGCCATCCGGCAACAACAATTTGAAACCTGCCGCCAGCCGTCAAAGTCAATCATTATCCTTCCCGACCAAACATAAAATCTACAAAACTAGACATCTATCGAATTTTCATCTTAAAGTCCCAGGGATAGCATCAGACAAAACTGTCTTGCGGTTATCATATGGTTAAATAATATTTCGCTGAATGTAAATGATCGGCCAGATATATAAATGGCTGACGGGGAATTCAGTGGCGATAAGCACCACGACACACCATTTCGGGAGAAATTATGCATTCCTCTGTTCAAAAAAATGAAAGCCGAACGTTCTTCGGCCATCCTTATCCGCTGGGTTCACTGTTCTTCACCGAGATGTGGGAACGTTTTTCGTTTTACGGTATTCGTCCGTTACTGATCCTGTTCATGGCGGCGACGGTCTATGATGGCGGTATGGGGCTGGCGCGAGAAAACGCCTCTGCGATTGTCGGTATTTTTGCGGGCAGTATGTATCTGGCGGCGCTGCCAGGCGGCTGGCTGGCGGATAACTGGCTCGGGCAGCAACGCGCTGTGTGGTACGGTTCTATCCTGATAGCGCTCGGTCATCTGTCAATCGCCTTGTCCGCATGGATGGGGGACAATCTGTTCTTCATCGGCCTGATGTTTATCGTGCTGGGTTCCGGCCTGTTTAAAACCTGTATTTCGGTCATGGTGGGCACACTCTATAAGAAAGGTGATGCACGTCGCGATGGCGGATTCTCATTGTTTTACATGGGGATTAACATAGGGTCGTTCATTGCCCCGTTGATCTCAGGCTGGTTGATCAAGTCTCACGGCTGGCACTGGGGTTTTGGTATCGGTGGTATTGGGATGCTGGTGGCGCTGGTGATTTTCCGCGTGTTCGCCGTGCCTGCCATGAAGCGCTATGACAGCGAAGTCGGTCTGGATTCTACCTGGAACAGTCCGGTTGTGAAGAAAAACGGCGTTGGTGGCTGGCTGTTGGCGCTGGCAGTGGGGGTCGCCATTATCGTGACGCTGATTGCGCAGGGTGTGATTGTCATTAATCCGGTTGCGGTTGCCAGTATGCTGGTTTATGTCATTGCTGCGTCTGTCGCGCTCTACTTTATCTACCTGTTTGTGTTTGCCGGACTGACGCGCAAAGAGCGCGCCAGGCTGTTGGTTTGCTTTATTTTGCTGGTGTCTGCGGCCTTTTTCTGGTCAGCCTTTGAACAGAAACCGACGTCGTTCAACCTTTTTGCTAACGACTATACCAACCGCATGATAGGCGATTTCGAAATTCCCGCCGTCTGGTTCCAGTCGATTAACGCGCTGTTCATTATTTTACTGGCTCCGGTCTTCAGTTGGGCCTGGCCAGCGCTGGCACGCAGAAACGTGCGTCCAGGCAGTATTACCAAGTTTGTTATCGGTATTCTGTGTGCGGCTGCGGGTTTTGGCCTGATGATGATGGCGGCGCAAAACGTACTGAACAATGGTGGCGCAGGTGTATCTCCGTTCTGGCTGGTGGGCAGTATTCTGATGCTGACGCTGGGTGAGCTTTGCCTGAGTCCAATTGGTCTGGCGACCATGACGCTGTTAGCGCCAGAGAGAATGCGAGGCCAGATGATGGGCTTATGGTTCTGCGCCAGCGCGCTGGGTAACCTGGCGGCGGGTCTGATTGGTGGACACGTCAAAGCCGACCAACTCGACATGCTGCCGGATCTCTTCGCCCGCTGTTCTGTTGCCCTGTTGATTTGTGCTGCGGTGCTGATCGTGCTGATTATTCCGGTGCGTCGGATGCTGGAAAACGCGCAGGTTACATCAGAGCAGAAATCGGCAACGAATGCCTGATTGGTAGCACTGACACATGGCTAAAACGGGCGTTTAATGCGCTGATGTTTGTTAGTTGAGCACCGCAGGTTGTTTTATTCACCTTTTGACCTGTCGTTTCACATCCCGTGGCCCGTTCAGACGAAGAAGAAGCCGGACATTCCGTCCCATCCGCTTCTTCTTTGCCTGAACAGGATAAACCTTAGCGGTGCGTCATCCCTTCATAAATTAACCGTAAGGCGAACAGGCCAATAATCGCCCCAATAATCCGGCTGGCGATGCGTTGTATTCTGCCGTATGCCCGGCGAACGGCGGGCAACGAAAATGCCTGGCTCAGAAAGACGCGCCAGATAATCGAAGAAAATACGATCCCGGCCCAGGCCAACATTCTGGCCCACGTTGGCGTGTCGGCACTCAGCGTGACGGAAAAGATACTGATAAAAAACAGTACGGTTTGCGGATTTGACAGATCGGTTAACAATCCCCGGCGAAAAAACGTCATCCACGGTGCGGAAACGGGCTGTTGCAGCGCAGGCATTTGCGGTGTCGCCTGGTGACGAACGCTATTCCAGGCGAACCACAGTAAATAGGCGCCTCCGCCAATTTTAATCACCGAAAACAGGGCTTCGCATTGGGTAATCAGTGTCGCCATACCAAACAGGCCCAGTCCGGAGTAAATCGCATCACCTGACGCCACGCCAAGACCGGTCAACACGCCTGCTCGTCGCCCGGACGCCAGGCTGGTTTGCACAACCACAAACAGATTCGCGCCGGGATTAAAAAAGGTCAGAACGAACAGGCTGACAGTAAGGAAAACCGCATGCAGAGGTTCCATAAACCACATATCCCTGGAATGAATAAATTAGCCTCATCATATTTGTCGCAAAACAGGGTTGATGCGAATGGGATCACAAAGGGCGTGACCGGAGAGGAAAACCACCCGTGTTATCACGGGTGGTTGCGGGATCAGAAGCTGTATTTCATTCCTAACATTCCCTGGGTATCGCTGTAGCCGTTGTTGCCAATCTGCTGAGCGACATTGCCCCACAGTTGCAGACGTGAACTCAGTTGTCCTTCAACACCCATTTTTAGCTCACCGATATTACGCGTGCCGTCTGAACTCTCGCCCACTCTGAGACTTTTAAAGTTATTCCACCCGTCCCCGGTATTTTCCGTCGCGGACAAGGTGATGTTTTCCCCATTATTAATGGTCACAATGTCATCCACGCCTGTGGGCGGTGAAATAGAGAACGCATTGATATTATTGGCTACGGCGGTGGAGGTTAATGCTATTGAAATGGCAATGGATAAAAGAGAAGCTGAAAAACAGGGGTTATTTATTTTCATAAATGGACTCTTCCTTAAGCAATAAATATTATGTCGAGCCATGAGCAAGAAAGACCATTCCTGAATATAAGTCCATTCACGGTTATGCTCATGTAAAAAGGTATGTTTGCAGGATTTAATATAGTAAGTAATAAGGAATATCCCCTGCAGCAGACTGACACCGCAAAAGTAACATAACCCTGAAATGACTCTGGATCTTTCCCGGAAGCTGAACTAGTTATTAATCATCCTTGAATAGCGGTAAGCATTCAGGGGCGATGATAGCGTCATAACATAACCTGGAGTTTAACGATGAAAACTGGATATAAAGTTTTGATTGGTGCGTTGGCTTTTGTTGTGAGTAATGCGTTTGCAGCGGAGATGATGACTAAAGCCGAGTTTGAGAAGGTAGAGTCGCAATACACGAAGATCGGTAACATTAATACCAGCAACGAAACCTCGACGCAGGATGCCAGAGAAGATCTGCTGAAAAAAGCCGAGGAAAAAGGGGCTGATGTGGTGGTGCTGACCTCAGGTCAAACCGATAACAAAATCCACGGTACGGCAGATATCTACAAGAAAAAATAATGCGTGATGTTGCCGGATGGCGACGTAAACCGGTCTACGGAGTGATAAACCTGTGTAGGCCGGATAAGCGTAGTGTCATCCGGCAATTCAGGTTTTCATTCTGCGCCAGAACGTGGTTCTGCTGATCCCAAGAAAGCGTGCCGCAGCCGCTTTATCACCGTTAAAATGCGCCAGAACCTGCTGTGGCGTCGCGAAAGGCGTAAGGGATGCGGGGGCGGCGCTCTCCGTGATCTCCGGCAAGATCTGCTGTAACAACGGCTCGTCAAGGGGCGGCATCGGTTCCACGCTTAAAAAAAGCGCCAGTCGTTCCATCATATTGCGTAACTCGCGAATATTCCCCGGCCAGGCGTAGTGCAGCAAGCTACCAGCACTCTGTGCCAGTCCGGCCCGAAGGGACTCGCTAAAGGGAACAGCAAGCGTAGCCAGTGATTGTTTTAAAAATCCTTCCGCCAGGGCAACAATATCGCCGGGCCGGTCCCGTAACGCAGGCAGCGACAGGCGCAAAATACTCAGGCGATAAAACAGATCCCGGCGAAACTGACCCTGTTTCATCTCGTCTTCCAGATTACAGTGGGTGGCGCTAATCACCCGCACTTCCACCGCAATGGGGTGATGCCCTCCCACACGCGTGACCACTTTCTCTTCCAGCACGCGCAGCAGGCGAGTTTGTAGCGGCAGCGGCATTTCACCGATTTCATCAAGAAACAGCGTCCCGCCGTGGGCGATTTCAAACAGTCCGGCCCGACCACCCCGTCGCGATCCGGTGAAAGCGCCTTCTTCATAACCAAATAACTCTGCTTCAAGCAATGATTCGGCGATAGCCCCACAGTTTACCGCCACGAAGGGAGGCGAAGATTTATCGCTTCGCTTACCCTGGTGGGTACAAAATTCCCGGTGAATGGCCTGCGCCGCCAGCTCTTTTCCCGTTCCGGTTTCACCCTGAATCAATACGGCTGCACGCGAACGGGCATACAACATGATGGTGTGGCGCACCTGTTCCATTTGCGCTGACTGCCCGCGGATATCCGCCAGTTCATAACGCGTGCGCAGCGCCTGCCCGGAGGTATAGGGGCCGCGATGACGCTGGGTGAGGCGGGTCATGTCCAGCGCGTCGCTGAAGGCCTGCCGCACCGTGGCGGCGGAATAGATAAAAATACCGGTCATACCGGCCTCTTCTGCAAGGTCGGTAATCAATCCCGCGCCGACCACTGCCTCAATGCCGCTGGCTTTCAGTTCGTTGATTTGTCCCCGCGCGTCTTCTTCGGTGACGTAGCTGCGCTGTTCCAGGCGCAGGTTAAAGGTTTTCTGGAAGGCTATCAGCGCGGGCAGCGTTTCCTGGTAGGTCACCACGCCAATGGAGGCGGTCAGTTTCCCTGCTTTTGCCAGCGCCTGCAGGACGTCAAAACCGCTTGGTTTTATCAGGATCACCGGAATCGACAGACGGCTTTTGAGATATGCGCCGTTGGAGCCGGCGGCAATGATCGCGTCACAGCGTTCAGTCGCCAGTTTTTTTCGGATATAGGTGACCGCTTTTTCAAAGCCGAGCTGGATCGGGGTGATGGTCGCCTGGTTATCGAACTCCAGACTGATATCGCGAAACAGATCGAACAGCCGCGTTACCGAGACCGTCCAGATAACCGGCTTATCGTCATTCACCCGTGGGGGAAGAGGTGTCGTTGCCATAGCCAACCCAGCCATAAAAAAAGGACAGAATAGTGGGTGTAGTCTTGTTTCAACATTGTTGCAATGAAACAGGCAGAGGCGTTTCATGAAACGTTAGCTGACACGCTTTTTTCCGCACTTCATTTACTCGTTCACTTTATCTTATTGTTATCTCTGTAGTTATAGAAATTATCCTGTCGTAAACCGTCTTTGGCATAGCCCTTGCTTTATGTGAATCAACAAAAAGAAACAAGTTGATAACATGAGGACGGATTATGTCTCAGGATTCTCCGGGTCAGGCATTTCGCGCTGCACTCACCAAAGAAAACCCCTTACAAATCGTTGGCACCATTAATGCAAACCATGCTCTGTTGGCGCAGCGTGCCGGGTATCAGGCGATTTATCTCTCCGGCGGCGGTGTGGCGGCCGGTTCTCTGGGACTGCCCGATTTGGGGATCTCTACGCTGGACGATGTGCTGACCGACATTCGTCGCATCACCGATGTCTGCCCGCTGCCGCTGCTGGTGGACGCCGATATTGGTTTTGGTGCGTCGGCGTTTAACGTCGCGCGTACCGTGAAATCGATGATCAAAGCGGGAGCCGCCGCGTTACACATTGAAGATCAGATTGGCGCCAAACGCTGCGGACATCGCCCGAATAAAGCGATCGTCTCAAAAGAAGAGATGGTCGATCGTATTCGCGCTGCGGTAGATGCCCGTACCGATCCTCACTTTGTGATCATGGCGCGGACTGATGCTCTGGCGGTGGAAGGATTAGACGCGGCTGTCGATCGTGCGCAGGCCTATGTGGAAGCGGGGGCCGACATGCTGTTTCCGGAAGCGATCACGGAGCTGGCGATGTATCGCCAGTTTGCCGACGCGGTCCAGGTTCCCATTCTTGCCAATATTACCGAGTTTGGCGCCACGCCGCTGTTCACCACGGACGAACTGCGCAGTGCCGGGGTTGGCATGGCGCTCTATCCGCTGTCGGCGTTTCGCGCCATGAACCGGGCCGCAGAAAAGGTCTACCACGTGCTGCGTCAGGAAGGAACGCAAAAGAGCGTGATTGACATCATGCAGACCCGCAACGAGCTGTACGAAAGCATTAATTATTACCAATACGAAGAGAAGCTTGATGCCCTGAACCTGAAAC
Organism: Citrobacter amalonaticus; assembly: GCF_037053465.1. GTDB lineage: Bacteria > Pseudomonadota > Gammaproteobacteria > Enterobacterales > Enterobacteriaceae > Citrobacter_A > Citrobacter_A amalonaticus_H. The sequence goes on along the minus strand of NZ_JBALIF010000009.1, from coordinate 110,099 downwards.
CGCAGGCCGGATAAACGCAGTGCCATCCGGCAGTGCCTGATGGCGGCTGCGCCTTATCAGGCCTACACAACTGCGTTTATCCGGTCTGGACGAAGACCCTCAGCACCCTACAGATGATAATAATGACGAGGACAACATGAGCGACACAACGATCCTGCAAAATAACACCCATGTCATTAAGCCTAAAAAATCGGTTGCGCTGTCCGGCGTACCGGCGGGAAATACCGCGCTGTGTACCGTCGGTAAAAGCGGTAACGATCTCCATTATCGCGGTTACGATATTCTCGACCTCGCGCAGCATTGTGAATTTGAAGAGGTGGCGCATTTATTGATCCACGGCAAGCTGCCCACCCGCGATGAACTCACCGCGTACAAAAATAAACTCAAAGCGTTGCGCGGATTACCGGCCAACGTCCGGACCGTGCTGGAAGCGCTGCCGGCGGCGTCGCATCCGATGGACGTCATGCGCACCGGCGTATCGGCGCTGGGATGCACCTTACCGGAAAAAGAGGGGCACACGGTTTCCGGCGCGCGCGATATTGCCGACAAACTGCTGGCATCACTCGGCTCGATTCTTCTCTACTGGTATCACTACAGCCACAACGGCGAACGCATTCAACCAGAAACCGATGATGACTCTGTTGGCGGCCATTTCCTGCACCTGCTGCATGGCGAAAAACCGTCACAAAGCTGGGAAAAAGCCATGCACATCTCGCTGGTGCTGTATGCCGAACACGAATTCAATGCCTCCACCTTTACCAGCCGCGTGATCGCCGGCACCGGTTCGGATGTTTACTCGGCGATTATTGGGGCTATTGGCGCCCTGCGCGGTCCGAAACACGGCGGGGCGAATGAAGTATCGCTTGAGATCCAACAGCGTTACGAAACGCCGGATGAAGCCGAGGCGGACATTCGTAAGCGCGTGGAAAACAAAGAGGTGGTGATTGGCTTTGGGCATCCGGTTTACACCCTTGCCGACCCACGTCATCAGGTGATCAAGCGCGTGGCGAAACAGCTCTCCGAAGAGGGCGGCTCGCTGAAGATGTACAACATTGCCGATCGTCTGGAAGGGGTGATGTGGGAAACGAAGAAGATGTTCCCCAATCTCGACTGGTTCTCGGCGGTTTCTTACAACATGATGGGCGTTCCCACCGAAATGTTTACGCCGCTGTTTGTCATCGCCCGTGTCACCGGTTGGGCGACACACATCATTGAACAACGTCAGGACAACAAAATCATCCGTCCTTCCGCCAATTACACCGGCCCGGAAGACCGCCCCTTTGTCGCGCTCGATCAGCGCCAGTAAACCTCTGCATATAACAAAAAGGAAAACACTGAATGTCTGCTCAAATGAATAATGCCCGCCCGGAATTCGACCGTGAAATCGTTGATATCGTGGATTACGTCATCAATTACGACATTACCTCAAAGGTGGCCTATGACACCGCGCACTACTGTCTGCTCGATACGCTGGGCTGTGGGCTGGAAGCGCTGGAATACCCGGCCTGTAAAAAACTGCTGGGACCGATTGTGCCGGGAACCGTGGTGCCCAACGGCGTGCGCGTACCGGGGACGCAGTTTCAGCTCGACCCGGTACAGGCCGCGTTTAACATTGGCGCGATGATCCGCTGGCTGGACTTTAACGACACCTGGCTGGCGGCAGAGTGGGGGCATCCTTCCGATAACCTCGGCGGGATCCTGGCGACGGCGGACTGGCTGTCGCGCAATGCGGTCGCGGCGGGGAAAGCGCCGCTGACGATGAAGCAGGTGCTGACCGGGATGATCAAGGCCCACGAAATTCAGGGCTGTATCGCGCTGGAAAACGCGTTTAACCGCGTGGGACTCGATCACGTTCTGCTGGTGAAAGTCGCTTCCACCGCCGTGGTTGCTGAACTGCTGGGACTGACGCGTGATGAGATCCTCAACGCGGTCTCGCTGGCGTGGGTCGACGGGCAGTCGCTGCGCACCTATCGCCATGCGCCGAATACCGGTACGCGTAAATCCTGGGCGGCAGGCGATGCGACCTCGCGCGCGGTGCGTCTGGCGCTGATGGCGAAAACCGGTGAAATGGGCTATCCGTCGGCGCTGACGGCGAAAACCTGGGGCTTTTATGACGTCTCGTTCAACGGCGAGTCGTTCCACTTCCAGCGTCCGTACGGTTCTTACGTGATGGAAAATGTGTTGTTCAAAATCTCTTTCCCGGCGGAGTTCCACTCCCAGACGGCGGTTGAAGCGGCAATGACCTTGTATGCGCAGATACTGGCGGCGGGTAAAAGCGCAGCCGATATCGAAAAAGTGACCATTCGCACCCACGAAGCCTGCATTCGCATCATCGATAAGCAGGGACCGCTGAATAACCCGGCCGATCGCGATCACTGTATTCAGTATATGGTGGCGATCCCGCTGCTGTTTGGACGCTTAACGGCGGCGGATTATGAGGACGGTGTGGCGCAGGACAAGCGGATTGATTCCCTGCGCGAGAAGATCCGCTGCGTTGAGGATCCCGCTTTTACCGCGGACTACCATGACCCGGAAAAACGCGCGATTGCCAATGCCATTACCCTGGAATTTACCGACGGCACGCAGTTTGACGAGGTGGTGGTGGAATACCCGATTGGTCACGCACGTCGCCGTACTGACGGGATCCCGAAACTTATCGAAAAATTCAAAATCAACCTGGCGCGCCAGTTCCCGGCCCGCCAGCAGCAGCGCATCCTGGATGTCTCCCTGGACAGAACGCGCCTGGAGCAGATGCCGGTCAATGAGTACCTCGACTTATACGTCATCTGAGCCAGCAAGCAGTAAGGCGTAAGTTCAACAGGAGAGCATTATGTCTTTTAACGAATTTTATCAGCGTTCTATTAACCAGCCGGAGGCATTCTGGGCTGAACAGGCGAAGCGAATCGACTGGCAAACGCCGTTTACCCGGACGCTGGATCACAGCCATCCGCCTTTTGCCCGGTGGTTCTGTGGCGGAACCACCAATCTGTGCCATAACGCGATTGATCGCTGGCTGGAGAAACAGCCGGAGGCGCTGGCGCTGATCGCCGTCTCATCAGAGACCGACGAGGAGCGAACGTTCACCTTCAGCCAGTTGTATGACGAAGTCAACGTAGTGGCGGCGATGCTGCAATCGCTTGGCGTGCAGCGCGGCGATCGGGTGTTGGTTTATATGCCAATGATTGCGGAAGCCCACATTACGCTGCTGGCCTGCGCGCGCATTGGCGCGATTCATTCCGTGGTATTCGGCGGTTTTGCTTCGCACAGCGTGGCGGCGCGAATTGATGATGCGAAGCCGGTGTTAATTGTCTCAGCGGATGCGGGCGCGCGCGGTGGCAAAGTGTTGCCCTATAAAAAGCTACTCGATGACGCCATCGCGCAGGCGCAGCATCCGCCAAAACAGGTGCTGCTGGTGGATCGCGGACTGGCGAAAATGACGCGTGTCGCCGGGCGCGATCTCGATTTCGCCACGCTGCGCCAGCAGCATCTCGGCGCACGCGTGCCGGTCACCTGGCTGGAATCCAGTGAAACCTCGTGCATTCTCTATACTTCCGGCACGACTGGCAAACCGAAAGGGGTACAGCGTGATGTCGGCGGTTATGCGGTGGCGCTGGCGACCTCGATGGACACCATTTTTGGCGGTAAAGCGGGCGGCGTGTTTTTCTGCGCCTCGGATATCGGCTGGGTCGTCGGACACTCCTATATCGTCTATGCGCCGCTGCTGGCGGGGATGGCAACGATTGTGTATGAAGGATTGCCGACCTATCCTGACTGTGGCGTGTGGTGGAAGATTGTCGAGAAATATCAGGTGAGCCGGATGTTCTCAGCACCGACCGCCATTCGCGTGCTGAAGAAATTTCCGACCGCGCAGATCCGCAATCACGATCTCTCCTCGCTGGAGGTGCTCTATCTGGCCGGTGAACCGCTGGATGAACCGACCGCGAGCTGGGTGACGCAAACGCTGAACGTACCGGTAATCGATAACTACTGGCAGACGGAATCCGGCTGGCCGATCATGGCGATTGCCCGGGTGCTGGACGATCGCCCTACGCGCCTCGGTAGCCCCGGCGTGCCCATGTACGGCTATAACGTGCAGTTGCTCAATGAAGTGACCGGCGAACCTTGCGGCACCAATGAGAAGGGGATGGTGGTTATCGAAGGGCCGCTGCCGCCGGGGTGCATTCAGACCATCTGGGGCGACGATGAACGGTTTGTGAAGACCTACTGGTCGCTGTTCAACCGTCAGGTGTATGCCACGTTCGACTGGGGCATCCGTGACGCCGACGGCTACTACTTTATCCTCGGTCGAACGGATGACGTGATTAACGTTGCCGGGCACCGGCTGGGCACGCGGGAAATTGAGGAGAGTATTTCCAGTTACCCGAACGTGGCCGAAGTGGCGGTCGTCGGGGTGAAAGATGCGCTCAAAGGGCAGGTGGCGGTGGCGTTTGTCATTCCCAAACAGAGCGACAGCCTGGAGGACAGCGACGTGGCGCACTCGGAAGAGAAGGCGATCATGGCGCTGGTGGACAACCAGATTGGCAACTTCGGCCGTCCCGCCCACGTCTGGTTTGTCTCGCAACTGCCAAAAACCCGCTCCGGTAAAATGCTTCGCCGCACGATCCAGGCGATTTGCGAAGGCCGTGATCCTGGCGATCTGACAACCATTGACGATCCGGCGTCGTTAGAACAAATCCGCCAGGCGATAGGGGAGTAATGGTTTAACCGTCCAGGAGTTGCCCGGAGGCGCTGCGTTATCGGCGCCATCCGCTCTCTTGTTGTCGGTCTGAATATGGTCTATATTTGAACCGATAACTGACGAGGATAAACTGACGATGAAAGTCGAAACCATTAGCTACATTAAAAAAAATGCGGCGACGCTCGATCTCTCTGAACCCATCTTAGTGACACAGAATGGCGTGCCGGCTTATGTTATCGAATCTTACGAACAGCAGCAGGAACGTGAGAATGCCATTGCGTTGTTAAAACTGCTTACCCTGTCGGAAAAAGACAAGGCTGAAGGGCGCGTGTTCAGCAAAGAACAGTTGCTGGATGAACTTGCTGAATGACAAAACGCCGAAGGGATGAAGGATCTTAAATGGAACCTAAGATAACTTTTACGTATACGCTGACGGTCAGGCACTGCATCAACGATATTGCGACTCACCTCCGCCGGGCAGGATTAGAGCCACGCCCCATGATTGCTGAAATCCTCGCACAGTTTGAAAAAATCGTGGGGCAGTTTCCCCAGGGAAGCCAGATCTGTCCTGAACTGATGAAAATTGGCTGCGCGAAATACCGTGAATTTAACCACGCTGACGGTTATCGCATTCTCTATTCCGTTGAAGGAAAGGTCGTCACTGCCCATGCGATTCTGGCGCATCGGCAGGACGTGCAACAACTTCTGTTCAAGCGATTGATTATGGTGTAATTCCGGGTTATTTCCATCTCACCTGGTAGTGATAACGTCCGGCGCTCAACTGAAATTCCGGTGACACCGAAGGACTCCATGAATCGTCACCGCCAACGCCCATATGGAAACCATCAATGTTCAGCCAGGTCCCGGCCTCCGGCTGTAACAGATGGCGATGGCTGGTCTCCATCAGTTGCTTCTGGCTGAAACGGCTGATGTTGAACAGGAAGTCGCCACGCCAGACGTGCGCACCGTATCTCAGTTCACGCGTACCACAGCGCAGGCCGTTCTCACTTGGGAACACATACGGCGTATACATCTCATCGAGTGACAATTCCCAGCGGTCAAAACAGGCAGAAGACAGGCGGTCCGGATAGTTTTCATGCGGACCGAGCCCCAGCCAGTCCACGCGTTCCGCCACACCTGCAAGCTGACAGGTCAGGCCGATACGCGCCGGATGCGGTGTTCCACGGGCGACATCGACATCCACGGTAATCACCATGTCGCCGTGGCCGTCGATACGCCAGGTTTTACGGCTGATAAATAAGGTTTCTTCCTGATACTGCCAGCCGTGAGCGGTGTCGATCTGTACGGCATCAGCCAGAGGGGTGGCATTGCATTGCAGCAGTCGCGGCTGCATTTGATAATGTCCGGCGGCTTTCCAGCGCTCAACCCAGGCATTGGGATCGATGCGGGTCGCCTCGCTGACGCCAATATCGTTATCCAGCGGCGCACGGGTGAACTGGTCGTGCAGGGGGGACAGTAACTGGGCTTCATCACCAATCCAGTATTGCGTTAACGTTCCCTGCTGACGGCAGAATTCCCAGCGTTTATTGCCAAGTAGCACATTAAAGGCGGTGTCGCTGACGCTAAGTTGCGGCGCTGAGTTTACGGGGACGGGACGTGTTGCGTTCAGTTTTTCCTCCAGCGGCCACTGTTGCCAGGCGCTGATGTGACCGGCTGGCGACCACGCGGTTGGCTGCGGTTGTTCGACCCGTACCGTCAGCCAGAGCTGACCGGACGCGTCGGGCTGTACCACATCAGGAAGCGTGATGACCTGTCGACCCTGCGGCGCGATATCAAGCGCGACGTCACCTGCGGCAATCGGCTTGCCATCCAGTGCAATCGACCAGTGCAAAATCTCGTTGTCGCTATGGCGGAACAGATATTCGCTGGTGACGTCAATCTGACGTTCCGCACCAGGCAGCAGTGTGAACTGGAAAAACTGCTGTGCGTGCTTCGCTTCATAAAGCGACGGATGCGGTGTGCGATCGGCAAACAGCAGTCCGTTCATACAAAACTGGCGGTCGTTAGGGGTGTCGCCAAAATCGCCGCCGTAGGCAGACCACGGTTTGCCTTCGTCATCGTATTTAATCAGCGACTGGTCGACCCAGTCCCAGACAAAACCGCCCTGGAGCCGTGGATACTGGCGGAATGCCTGCCAGTATTTTGCGAAACCGCCGAAGCTGTTACCCATCGCGTGGGCATATTCACAAAGGATCAGCGGACGCTGTTCTCCGGGCAGCGACAGCCATTTTTTAATCGACCATTTTGGCACCGCCGGGAAGGGCTGATCCTGATCGACGCGCGCATACATCGGGCAGATGATATCGGTTGCCGCCGTGTCCGCGCCGCCGCCTTCATACTGCACCGGACGTGACGGATCGTCTGATTTCAGCCAGCGATAGAGCGCGTCATGGTTGGTGCCGTGACCCGATTCATTCCCCAGCGACCAGATGATAATGCTCGGATGGTTGCGATCGCGTTGCACCATGCGGGTTACGCGTTGACTCATGGCGGGCAGCCAGTCGGGATCGTCTGTCAGACGGTTCATGGGCACCATACCGTGGGTTTCGATATTGGCCTCATCCACCACGTACAGACCATAGCGATCGCAGAGCGTATACCACCGTGGATGGTTCGGATAGTGAGAGCAGCGCACGGCGTTGAAGTTGTTCTGCTTCATCAGGATGATGTCCTGCACCATCGTCTCTTCATCCATCACCTGACCCTTTTCAGGATGATGTTCATGGCGGTTGGTACCCCGAATCAGCAGCGGCTTACCGTTCAACAGCAGCAGGCCGTTTTCGATGCAGACCTTACGGAAGCCGACATCGCAGGCCTCGGCTTCAACCAGTGCTCCGTCAGCCGTATGCAACAGTACCACCGCACGATAAAGATGCGGGGTTTCGGCACTCCACAGCACGGGATTGTCGACATTCAGACACACGGTTGTGCGATCTTTATACGCACCGCGCTCATCAATAATTTCGCTGCCTAAAGGGGCGGTGCGCTCGCCAATTAAGGTTTCGCCGTCCCACAGTTGTACACTGACGCGCAGATTGTCACGTATTTCGCCGCTCACTCGCACATCGGCAGCAAATTCGGCGCGGCTGAAGTCGTCGTTGAAGCGCGTGGCGATGCGCAGATCGCCGATGTGTGTGGTGGGTTTGGTTAGCAGGGAGACATCGCGGAAGATGCCGCTCATTCGCCACATATCCTGATCTTCCAGATAGCTGCCGTCGCTCCAGCGCAGCACCATCACCGCCAGATGGTTTTCGCCACTGACCAGAAACGCGCTGAGATCGAATTCAGAAGGCAGGCGGCTGTCCTGACCGTAGCCCACCCAGCGACCGTTACACCACAGATGAAAAGCGGAGTTCACGCCGTCGAAAATGATCCGGGTCTGTCCTTCGTGCCGTTCCGCGTCGCTGATAGTAAATGTGAGCGAGTAACAACCTGTCGGGTTATCCTTCGGCACATACGGTGGATTCACCGGGATCGGATAGGTCACGTTGGTATAAATGGGCGCGTCATAACCGTCCATCTGCCAGTTCGACGGCACCGTGACGGTGTCCGCATCGTCCAGATCGCGCAGTCGCCAGCTCTCCGGCACCGCTTCTGGCGAGGAAAACCAGTTGAATTTCCACGTGCCGTTCAGACTGCGAACAGAGGATGAGGGGGTATTGGAACGTGCATCAGCCGCGTTGCGCCAACTGGAAAAAGGAGGATGCGCCTCCAGACGGTTAAGCTGCGTGACGCCGGGATTTTCCCAGTCGCGTCGGGCCAGTACGGCCGCGAGTGAATCCGTAGTGCATGTCATGGCTCTGTCCTGTTGATAATTGTTATTCGCTCACAATTTTAATCAACATAAGAGGAAAGCCAGAAAGCTGTAAAGCCTGTGGAGGCTAATGAGTGAGCTGACTCACATTATTCCGAACGATCCAGCAATGCCACCTGACGCGCCAGTTGAATCAGCGAGTCCGCCAGCGCCTGGGGCGAGGCGTGCTGTTTTTCGGCAGGCAGGACGGTTTTTCGCTTTACCAGCGTGACCGGCAGCAGTTGATTCCCGGCGGCGGATTCGCCGCGGGAAAGTTGCAGCAGGCGATCAACGCTGGCCTGGCCGAGTAGGGCAAAATCCTGCCTGATGGTGGTGAGTGGCGGGATGTAGCAGGCGCTGTCCTCGGTATCGTCATAGCCTATGACCGAAATATCCCGTCCCGGACGAAGACCAAATTCGCTAATGGCCCGCATTGCCCCCAGCGCCATTTGATCGTTTGCCACCAGCATTGCGCCGGGGAGGATGCCTTCGCTGAGCATGTGCTGTGTCTGCAAAAAACCGGACATCGCACTCCAGTCACCTTCCTGTTCAGCGACTGGTTGCAACTGATGGCGGGCGAGGTATTTATGCCAGCCCGCCAGGCGCAGGCGAGCCGAAACGGAAGAACGAGGACCGGCTAACAGGGCAATGCGCTGATGACCGTTCTGAACCAGATGTTCAACGCCCAGGCGTGCGCCATCATCATGGGAGAAAATAATACTGTTGACTGGGGAAAGATCGGAAACGTCGAGGAACAAAACGGGAACTGTACCGCAGCTAGCGGCGATGGCGATGGCGTCGTCTTCATCAAGGGGATAATTGATAATCAGCCCCGTCACCCGCTGCGCCAGCAGGTTATGTATCGCCGCTTTACAGGCGTCTGCGCCGTGGCGCTCAACCATCGCAATCACGACACTGGCGCCAGACTGGTCGGCACGGGATTTAATCGATGCAACAATCTGTGAAGGGGCATGTAGCGCCAGATTAGACGTCGCCACACCGATAAGGGGCGTTTGTTTTCCAGCCAGTTGTTGGGCGACGCGGTTCGGGATGTAATTCAGCTCCGCCATGGCGGCTTCAACTTTCTGTCGGGTTTTCGCGGAAACGTGGCTCGCCTGATTCACCACACGGGAGACCGTCTGATACGAGACGCCAGCATGGTCTGCAACATCGTAAAGCGTTACCGGTTTCACAATCCTTACCCCTGAATTCATCACTATCTGTGCATTATGATGCCATATCCTGAAAGGTTTTTCGCCATTCAGCCGGGCTGACGCCAAAGCGGGATTTAAAATGCTGACGCCAGGTCACAGGCGACAAAAAACTGACCTGTTCTGCGATGCGCTCAATGGGTAAGTGACTGGATTTCAGCAATGCCTGACTGGGATGAAGGCGTTCATTGATGCTTTTTCACTGAAAATAATGCACGGCACAGAGAAATGAAACGGGCTGAAATCCTCAACGGCAACGATCGCGACGGTGATGGGGCGCATAGGATTCCTTTGTAGAAATTAAAACGTCAGAGTTTCCCCATCTTCCGCGACATGCACACAATCTGCAATCTGGTTATCGCGGACATAGTCCCGCAGTGCCGCACGTGTCAGTAAACAGTGGTTGATGGCCTCCATAGGGGTTGCCACGATTTGTGCATCGGGCAGCGTAAAATGGGTTTTCAACACATCCTCTTCACCCATAATGATTCGGCCAAAGGTATACGTCGCTATCTGGCACCTGGCGCTGGCAAGATTCATCTCATTTCGCAGAAGGGGACTGGATGCAATGAAGATATATTCTCTGTCAATATTACCTTTTGTTACATTCATTCCATAACTGTGTCTGATTGATTGCCAGCGCAGCGGAAGCCTGGCCTGCGTTACTGCGTGACGACGTCAACGTCGCGGTGATGGATATTGCCATGCCGGATGAAAACGGGCTGAGCCTGTTGAAACGCCTGCGGGCGCAGAAACCGCAGTTTCGCGCCATTATTCTGAGCATTTATGACACGCCGGCGTTTGTACAAAGTGCGCTGGATGCTGGCGCCAGCGGTTATCTGACCAAACGCTGCGGCCCGGAAGAGTTAGTGCAGGCTGTCCGTTCGGTCGGTATGGGCGGACATTATCTTTGCGCCGATGCGCTGCGGGCGCTGCGCGGCGGTGAACAATCGCCTCAGGTACTGGAGAGCCTTACCCCTCGTGAGCGGGAGGTGTTTGACTTGCTGATCAACGGTGACAGCGTGAAAGAGATCGCTTTCAAACTCGATCTCAGCCATAAAACGGTGCATGTCCATCGCGCCAATATTTTAGGCAAACTGAACTGTCACAGTACCATCGAGCTGGTCCATTTCGCTCTCGACCACCAGTTGCTGGCGGGTCATTGATGTCGCGCAGCCTGCGTCACGCCGTCATTTCGCTGTTTATTGTGCTGGCCTGGGGAAGCGGCTGGCTCATGCTCTGGACGCTCGGCTTTTACCTTACGCACAACGGTCAGCAGGCGGCGTTATTCCTGCCGCATGGCGTTTACCTGGCGCTGCTGATCCTGCTTTCGCGCCGCTACTGGCCCGCGCTGATCGTGCCGCCGATACTGATGTTGCTCTGGTTGTACAGCGAACAGTTACTTAACGGGTTTGTTTTGCTGGTTACCCCACTGATAAGCCTGATCCCCGCCAGTTTTGCGCAGGCTTTCTGGCACCGCTTTCCCCTTTACTGGCAGCGCCTGACGCTGCTGTTAGCCACCGTCACTGCCGCGTCACTGCTCAACACCGCTCTGCTTTCCCCGTTTGTCAAAAGCCCGGCGATGTTACTCGGTCTGGCATCGTTTACCGGCGGCGTGTTGTTGACGCCGTTTGTCTACCTGATCTTCGAGTTTCTGCGCCAACAGCACCGCTATCATCTGCTGGGGCTGGACACCAATAACCCGCCGCTGCGCACGTCGTTAATCATCTGGTGTAGCCTGTTTTTTATCATCGGAATTGGCACCCAGATGGTTCTCTCCCCGGAAATTGAACGCCTGCTGCTGATAGTCGTTTTCCTGCCTAATGTGGTGATGGCATGGAAATTCGGCTGGCAGGGCGGCGTGCTTTCAGGGTTGCTGGGCAGCATGATGATCACTATCGCCCGCCAGGTGGGGGTGGGTTTCAGCAATCTTATTGAACTGGAAATTTTCCTCGCCACGCAGGCGCTGCTGGGCATTGGTCTGGGGATTGCCATCAGTCGTCAGCAGCATCTGGCGCAAAACCTGCACCATTATCGCCAGCGCCTGGAAGCGGAACTGGCAGCACGACGCGTGCTGGCGGAAAAGCTGGTGCATACCGAAGAGGACACGCGTAAAAGCCTGGCGCGTGAGCTGCATGACGAGATTGGGCAGAACATCACCGCCATTCAGATCCAGTCACAGCTGGTGAAACGGGCGCGCGATCCGGCGCAAACCCAGGCCGCTGCCAGCCAGATCAACGAGCTTGCCCGGCGTATCCATCACTCCACCCGCCAGTTGCTGCGCCAGCTTCGCCCTCCTGCCCTGGATGAGCTGTCGTTTGAGGACGCATTGCGCCATCTGCTCAATGAGTTCGCCTTTGCCGAGCGCGGCATTCACTGCCAGTTTGATTATCGGTTGCCCCTCACGCCGGAGAGCGAAACGGTACGCTTCACCCTCTACCGGTTGCTACAGGAGCTACTTAATAACGTCTGTAAACACGCCAGCGCCAGCGAGGTCGCGATTGTCCTGCATCAGCAAGGAGAGATGCTGCATCTGGAGGTCGCCGATAACGGCGTGGGAATGAGCGCAGGCAAAATGGCTGGTTTCGGTATTCAGGGGATGCGCGAACGAGTGAGCGCGCTGGGCGGTGAATTGTCGCTGGAATCCCGGCACGGTATGCGGGTAATTGTTAACTTGCCCACAAATTTGCAACAAATCACCTTCTGACCAGGAAAAAGTCTTAGTCACTCCGGACTTTCTCTCATCCCCTTTCGGTTTCACTTTCATATAGTCAGCAAAACGGAGACGGCTATGCACGCAGGCGCAGCACCAGAAATCAATCAACGTTACCGGACGCTGCGTCCTCGATTGCTGATGTACATGGTTATCGGTTACGCCGCGTTTTATCTGACGCGCAAAAGCGTGAATTACGTGTTGCCCGCGCTGCAAACCGATCTCGGGCTGGATAAGAGCGACATTGGTCTGCTGGGCTCTCTGTTTTATCTGACCTACGGCCTGTCGAAATTTACTGCCGGGTTGTGGCATGACAGCCACGGACAGCGTGGGTTTATGGGGGCTGGTCTGTTCGCCACCGGGTTGCTGAATGTGGCGTTTGCCTTTGGCGAGTCGCTGCCATTGTTGTTAGCAGTCTGGACGTTGAATGGATTTTTTCAGGGCTGGGGATGGCCCCCCTGCGCCCGGCTGCTGACCCACTGGTATTCGCGCAACGAGCGCGGTTTCTGGTGGGGGTGCTGGAATATGTCGATCAACATTGGCGGGGCGATTATCCCGCTGATTAGCGCCTTTGCCGCCCATTGGTGGGGCTGGCAGGCAGCGATGCTGATGCCGGGGATTATCAGCATGGCGCTGGGGGTAGGGTTGATCCTGAAGCTAAAAGGCACGCCTCAGGAAGAGGGGTTGCCCTCCGTCGGCACCTGGCGCAGCGATCCGCTGGAATTGCGCCAGGAACAGCAAAGCCCGCCGATGGGGTTCTGGCAAATGTTGCGCGCCACGATGCTGAAAAACCCGATGATCTGGCTGCTGGGCGTTTCGTATGTACTGGTCTATTTGATCCGCATCGCGCTCAACGACTGGGGCAACATCTGGTTGACGGAAAGCCACGGCGTGAACCTGTTAAGCGCCAATGCCACGGTGATGTTGTTTGAAGTCGGCGGACTCCTCGGCGCGCTGTTTGCCGGTTGGGGCTCGGATCTGCTGTTTAGCGGCCAGCGGGCGCCGATGATTTTGCTGTTTACGCTGGGGCTGATGGTCTCCGTCGCCGCGTTATGGCTGGCGCCGGTTCACCATTACGCCCTGCTGGAAGTCTGTTTCTTTACGGTGGGCTTTTTTGTCTTTGGCCCGCAAATGTTGATTGGCCTGGCGGCGGTGGAGTGCGGACACAAAGCGGCGGCGGGTTCAATTACTGGTTTTCTCGGCCTGTTCGCCTATCTGGGGGCAGCGCTGGCGGGCTGGCCTCTGTCGCTGGTCATTGAACGCTACGGCTGGTCGGGGATGTTCAGTTTGCTCTCGGTCGCCGCGGTACTTATGGGTTTACTGCTGATGCCACTGCTGATGGCGGGCATCACCACCACTCTCAGTCAAAGGATAAAACAATGAAAATGACCCTTACCTCTACTCTGATCGCCTCCGCCGTGGCACTGGCGACCCTGTCAGGCGCGGCGCACGCGAAAGGCCGTCTGGTGGTCTATTGCAGCGCCACCAACGAAATGTGTGAAGTGGAAACCAAAGCCTTTGGCGACAAATATGATGTGAAAACGTCGTTTATTCGCAACGGCTCCGGCAGTACGCTGGCGAAGGTGGATGCCGAGAAGAAAAACCCGCAGGCTGACGTCTGGTACGGCGGTACGCTGGATCCGCAATCCCAGGCCGGTGAAATGGGGCTGTTACAGCCGTACAAATCCCCGAACCTTGAACAGGTGATGGCGAAATTCCGCGACCCGGCCAAAGTCAAAGGCAACCTCTCTTCCGCGGTCTACGTGGGGATCCTCGGTTTTGGCGTCAACACGCAGCGCCTGAAAGAAAAAAATCTGCCGGTACCGAAGTGCTGGAAAGATCTGACCAAACCGGAATACAAAGGCGAAATTCAGATTGCCGACCCGCAAAGTTCCGGCACGGCATACACCGCGCTGGCGACCTTCGCCCAGCTCTGGGGCGAAGATCAGGCCTTTGATTACCTGAAACAACTGAACGCCAACGTTTCGCAGTACACCAAATCCGGTATTGCCCCGGCACGTAACGCCGCCCGCGGCGAAACGGCCATTGGCATCGGCTTCCTGCACGACTATTCGCTGGAAAAAGAACAGGGCGCACCGCTGGAGCTGATTTCACCGTGCGAAGGGACTGGCTATGAAATCGGCGGCGTCAGTATCCTGAAAGGGGCGCGTAACCTTGATAACGCCAAACTGTTCGTCGACTGGGTGCTATCGAAAGAGGCGCAGGAACTGGCCTGGAAGAAAGGCAAATCCTATCAAATCCTGACCAACACCACCGCCGAAACCTCGCCGAACTCGCTCAAGCTCGACGACCTGAAGCTTATCAACTACGACATGGACAAGTACGGCTCAACGGACGTGCGTAAAGCGTTGATCAACAAATGGGTCAGTGAAGTGAAGATGGGTAAATAAACCACGATGACCTTCTCCAGTTAAGGTGACCCAGGCCGGATAAAGCAGCGCCGCATCCGGCCATGATTGTCACCCTGAATGCCGGATGGCGCTTACGCTTATCCGGCCTACGTCGGGATTGAACACCGGGACGCTTATGTCACACACACTTGCATTCCATCCTGTGAAAAAGCGGGATGCGATATTCCTTTGGGTTTTGCTGGGCTGGCTGGCGTTTGCCCTGCTGCCAGGCTGGAGCCTGGATTACGGCCTGCTGGAGTCTACAAGCGATGAGATCCTTGAGGCCTACGGCTGGTCAGGGTTCAATATTAGCTGGCTGTGGTATCTACTGCCGGGTCTGCTGCTGATACGCCCGTTCCATGAAGCCAGACGCGAACAGCGGGCCCGTCACTACGTTGATGCGGGCTGGGCGCTGTTGTGCATGGCCTTTATCGTTATCAGCGCGACCGTAGAAGGGCGCGGCTTAGGTTACGCCACGATCGTATTATTTGTGGCGCTGGGCGCTATCATGACGCTGGCGCTGGGCGCTATCATGACGCTGGCGCTGACGCGCCTCGAATGGCTGGGCGGCGACCGTTTTGTAATCGGTTCGCTGGTTGCCATTGTCGCGTTAATCGGCATCTTTATCGTCTGGCCAAGCATCGCCATTTTCATTCCGATGTTCACCAACGACGCGGGGGAATTCGCGCCGCTGGCGTTTATGGCGGTGCTGTCGCAGGCCCATATCATTCAGGTGATCCTCAACTCTATCGCGCTGTCGATTGCGGTGGGCGTCGGCTGTACCTTTTTCGGTCTGGTACTGGCGATTTACACCACCCGTATCGCTAAACGCAGCGCCATTATCGGGCGCATCTTCTCGATTCTGCCTATCGTCACGCCGCCGTTCGTCGTGGGGTTAGGCGTGACGCTGATGATGGGGCGCTCCGGTTATATCACCGAATTTATGGTGGAGTGGTTTGGGCTGACCAACACCAACTGGCTGTACGGGTTTACCGGCATCTGGCTGGCGCAGGTGCTGGCGTTTACGCCGATGGCTTTTATGATCCTCGACGGGGCAATCAAAACCATTCATCCGTCGCTGGAAGAGGCGTCCTATACCCTGCGCGCCAGCCGCTGGCAGACGTTCAACGGCGTGTTTGTCCCGCTGCTGAAACCGGCGCTGGCGAATGCGTTTTTAATCGTCATCGTGCAGTCGCTCGCCGACTTCAGTAACCCGCTGGTGCTCGGCGGCAACTTCGACGTCCTGGCGACACAAATCTACTTCTATATCACCGGGTCACAGCTTGATTACCAGGCCGCCAGTACGCTCGGCGCGTTCCTGCTCTTGTTCTCGTTACTGGTGTTCTGCGTGCAGTACATGTGGATTGGTAAACGCTCTTACGTCACCGTTTCCGGGAAATCGTACCGGGGCGACGTTCAGCCGCTGCCGGTGACGCTGGTCTGGAGCGTGGTGGCGATTCTGGCGATATGGATTGCCTTTAACGCGCTGCTCTATGGCAGCATTTTCTACGGCAGTTTCACCGTGAACTGGGGGGTGGATTACACCCTGACGCTGGATAACTTTATTAAGTTATTTGGCCAGGGAATGAGCGACGGGGCATGGCCTTCGCTGCTCGACACGCTGCTCTATGCCGGGATTGCCGCGCCGATCACCGCCGCGTTTGGCCTGCTGATTGCCTGGATAGTGGTACGCCAGCAGTTCAAAGGCAAAAAGACCATCGAGTTCACCACCATGTTGTGCTTTGCCGTTCCGGGCACCGTGGCGGGCGTCTCATATATTCTCGCCTTTAACAGCGCGCCGGTATACCTCACCGGTACGGCGGCGATTGTCATTATCTCAATGGTGATGCGTAATGTCCCGGTCGGGATCCGTGCCGGGATCGCCGGACTCGGTCAGATCGATAAATCGCTGGATGAAGCCTCGCTGAGTCTGCGTGCCGGAAGCTTACGCACCATCACGAACATTCTGCTGCCGTTGTTGCGCCCGGCGATCCTCTCGGCGCTGATCTACAGCTTCGTGCGCGCCATCACTACCGTCAGCGCCATTGTCTTCCTCGTCACACCGGATACACGTGTAGCAACGGCGTACATTCTGAACCGCGTAGAAGATGGCGAGTACGGCGTGGCAATTGCCTACGGCTCGATTCTGATCGTGGTGATGCTGGCGATTATTTTCATCTTTGACTGGCTGATCGGGGAAGCGCGTATCTCCCGTTCTAAAGCCAAAAACCAGGCGTAATGGAGCGCACTATGAGTCAGAAAAATTTTGTTGAACTGCGCAACGTCACCAAACGATTCGGCAGCAACACGGTCATCGATAATATCAATCTCACTATCCCGCAAGGACAGATGGTAACGCTGCTGGGTCCCTCCGGCTGCGGTAAAACCACCATTCTGCGCCTGGTAGCGGGTCTGGAAAAGCCCAGCGAAGGACAGATTTTCATTGACGGTGAAGACGTCACGGATCGCTCTATTCAGCAGCGTGATATCTGCATGGTGTTCCAGTCCTATGCCCTGTTCCCGCACATGTCGCTGGGGGAAAACGTCGGTTATGGCCTGAAGATGCTGGGCGTGTCGCGCGCTGACGTAAAAACCCGCGTTAAAGAGGCGCTGGCGATGGTCGATCTGGAAGGGTTTGAGGACCGTTATGTCGATCAGATCTCCGGTGGCCAGCAGCAGCGCGTGGCGCTGGCGCGCGCCTTGATCCTTAAACCGAAGGTGCTGTTGTTTGATGAACCGCTGAGCAACCTCGACGCCAACCTGCGCCGCAGCATGCGGGACAAGATCCGCGAATTGCAAAAGCAGTTTAATATCACTTCTCTGTATGTGACTCACGATCAGAGCGAAGCCTTCGCCGTATCTGACACCGTGCTGGTGATGAATAAGGGGCATATCATGCAGATGGGGTCGCCGCAGGATCTTTATCGCCAGCCCGCGTCACGCTTTATGGCGAGTTTTATGGGCGATGCCAACCTGTTCCCGGCGACGTTCAGCGAGGCGTTTGTTGATATCTTCGGCTACCGTCTGTCGCGTCCGGCGCATTTTGTGGCGCAGGGCTCGGGCACGGTAGGCGTGCGTCCGGAAGCGATCACCTTAAGCGATCGCGGTGAAGAGAGTCAGCGGTGCGTGATCCGTCATGTGGCTTACATGGGGCCGCAGTATGAGGTTACGGTGGAATGGCACGGGCAGGAAATTCTCTTACAGGTGAACGCCACCCGCCTGCAACCGGATATCGGCGAGCAGTATTACCTCGAAATCCACCCATATGGCATGTTTGTACTGGCGGACGCCGCGTAGGTTTCGTTGTTTTATAAGCCGGATGAGGCGGTGATTGCCGTCATCCGGCGATGAATGTTGCCTGATGACGCTGCGCTTATCAGGCCTACGGGATGTACTTTGTAGGCCGGATAAAGGCGTTTACGCCGTCATCCGGCGATGTGGCGGATACTTAACGCAGGATCTTTTTCTCTGCCAGATCCAGTGCGAAATAGCTGAAGATCAGATCCGCGCCCGCGCGTTTGATCGCGCCTAAACTTTCCAGCACCACTTTTTCTTCATCAATCGCCCCCGCCATTGCGGCAAATTTGATCATCGCGTATTCGCCGCTGACCTGGTACGCACCGAGCGGTAGCTCTGTACGTTCGCGGATATCACGCAACACATCCAGGTAGGCGCCGGCTGGTTTTACCATCAGGCAATCTGCGCCCTGCGCCTCGTCGAGCAGCGATTCGCGAATGGCTTCACGTCGGTTCATCGGGTTCATCTGATAGGTTTTACGATCGCCTTTCAACGCTGTACCTGCCGCTTCGCGGAACGGACCGTAGAAAGAAGAAGCAAACTTCGTGGAGTAAGACATGATGGCTGTATCGGTAAAGCCAGCGGCATCCAGCGCCTGGCGAATCGCCTGCACCTGGCCATCCATCGCGGCGGACGGCGCGATAAAATCCGCGCCTGCTGCCGCAGCGACAACGGCTTGCTTACCGAGGTTTGCCAGCGTTGCGTCGTTATCCACGCCGTGTTCGCACAGCACGCCACAGTGCCCGTGGGAGGTATACTCGCAGAAACAGGTGTCTGACATCACGATCATTTCAGGCACGGTTTGCTTGCTGATGCGAGACATTCGCGCCACCAGACCGTCTTCTTTCCAGGCATCGCTGCCGGTGTCGTCGGTGTGGTGAGAGATACCAAACGTCATGATGGAACGGATACCGGCATTTGCAATACGTTCAATCTCGCGGGCCAGGTGTTTTTCCGGGATACGCATGACGCCGGGCATAGCCTCAATGGGCTTATAGTCATCGAGTTCTTCTTCAACAAAGATCGGCAACACCAGGTCGTTTAAGCTGAGTGTTGTCTCTTCAAACATGGCGCGCAGCGCAGCTGATTTGCGCAGGCGGCGAGGGCGTTGGATTAAGTCTGTCATGGGATGCCTGATGTTTGTGGAATTGAAGCGCCTAGTATACCTGAAGCTGCGTGTGATTGTTTTACGAAAATGGGCCTTATCTTTTTGTTTTATTAATTAAATAAAAGAATGTTTGAGCAATATTTTGTTATAAATAGCCAAATATTCATATTGATATCAAAGATTAAATCTTTATATGCATTTAAAATATCTATTGTTTTCTACTGTGAAGTTATTTTATTAAGCGTGTATTAATTTATCCGTTATTTTTATTTTCGAAGTTATAAATATTTATAAGTTGTATGTTTTGTTTTTTGATTAATTTTCAATACGTTGATTTTAAATTGATTTTTTTCTTTGCATTGAATTTTTTCTGGTTTTTTGTTATTGTCTGAATCCGGACTGCGAAGAAAGAATAATTGAACCTTTCATTGCGGACAACGCATAATCCTCCTCGCAAAATAGAATGTTTTCTATGCATTAATAATTGATGGATCGATACTATTATGTCCCTGAGGAGGGATAACAAATGCACTCCTGGAAAAAGAAACTTGTAGTCTCACAAATAGCATTAGCCTGCACATTGGCAATCACTTCTCAGGCGAATGCTTCAACGGATATTTCTGGTACAACTTACACCACATTTAATCACTATAACGATGCCACCAGGGCTGACGGCGTGTATTACGAGGGGTATGTTGGCTGGAACAACTATGCTGCTGACAGCGTTTATAACGGGAATATCTACCCGGTTATTAATAACGCCACGGTTAACGGTGTCATTTCAACGTATTATCTGGATGATGGTCTTGCCAGCAACACGAACAGCAACAGCCTGACAATCAAAAACAGCACCATCCATGGGATGGTGACGTCCTCCTGCATGTCTGGCGACTGCACTGGTCGTGATGCGACAGGCTATGTGTATGATCGTCTTGCAATGACCGTTGATAACTCAACCATTGACGACAACTACGAACATTATACCTACAACGGCACCAATGCCGACGGTACTGCGGATACGCACGTTGTTGATGTTTATAACCTGGGTACGGCGATCACGCTGGATCAGGAAGTTGACCTGGCTATCACTAACAATTCCCATGTCGCAGGTATCACCCTGACTCAGGGTTACCAGTGGAACGATATTGACGACAATACCGTAAGCACAGGCGTCGACAGCGCTGAAGTGTTTAACAATACTATCACGGTAACCGATTCTACCGTCACGTCTGGCTCATGGTCTGACGAAGGCACGTCTGGTTGGTTTGGTAACAATAATAACGCCAGCGATTATAGCGGTACGTCAACCGCTGACGACATTGCTTTAGCGGTGACTGCTGATCCGAATGCTGATAACGCGATGCAGACGACAGCTAATTTCAGCAATTCAACGCTGATGGGCGATGTTGTGTTCTCCAGCAATTTCGACCATAACTTCTTCCCGAATGGCGCAGACAGCTATCGTGATGCTGACACGGCTGTTGATACTAACGGTTGGGACGGAACCGATCGTCTGGATCTGACGCTGGACAATGGCAGTAAGTGGGTTGGTGCGGCAATGTCCGTCCACCAGGTTGATACCGATGGTGACGGTGTCTATGACAATGTTGCGGCGGGCACTGACGCCACCTCAACGCTGATTGATATCGCGGCGAATAGCCTGTGGCCGAATTCAACCTTTGGTGCTGATAATGGCAACACGGCTTATGATGAAAATGGTCATGTAACCGGTAAAGAAGTTTATCAGAGCGGCCTGTTCAACGTTACGCTGAACAATGGTTCACAGTGGGATACCACCAAATCTTCTCTGATTGATACTCTGAGCATCAACAGTGGTTCTGTGGTTAATGTTGCTGATTCCTCACTGGTTTCAGACACCATCGCTCTGACCAGTGGTGCTGCACTGAACATCAAAGAAGATGGTCATGTCGCAACGGACACCCTGTCGATTGATAACAGTATTGTCACCCTTGCTGATGATGTCGCTGCTGGCTGGAACGCTAGTGATGCAGCACTGTATGCTAATACCATCAACGTGACCAATGACGGTGTACTGGATGTGAGCAACAACGCTGACTATGCGTTGCAGACTGATACTCTGAATCTGACCAGCACCAGAGATGCTAACGGCAACGTACATGCTGGTGTGTTTGACATTAACAGCAACAACTACGTGCTGAATGCCGATCTGGTCAACGATCGTACCGCAGACACCTCCAGCGCCAACTATGGTTACGGTGTTATTGCCATGAATTCTGATGGTCATCTGACCATTAATGGCAATGGCGATGCCTACACCGGCGATCAATCTGAAGTCGATAATGCTGGCGACGGCGTACCTGCCGCTACCGGTAACTACAAAGTGCGTATCGACAATGCGACGGGTAAAGGGTCTGAAGCGGATTACAAAGGTAAAGAGCTGATCTATGTGAACGATAAGAACAGCACTGCGACCTTCTCAGCAGCGAACAGAGCCGATCTGGGCGCGTACACTTATCAGGCCCAGCAGCAGGGTAACACTGTTGTTATGCAGCAGAAGGGACTGACTGATTACGCTAACATGGCGCTGAGTATTCCGTCCGCAAACACCAATATCTGGAACCTGGAACAGGATACCGTTGGTACACGTTTGACCAACTCTCGTCATGGTCTGGCGGATAACGGTGGCGCATGGGTGAGTTACTTTGGCGGCAGCTTTAGCGGTGATAATAACACTATCAACTACGATCAGGATGTTAACGGCGTCATGGTGGGTGTTGATACCAAAGTGGACGGTAACTACGCGAAGTGGATTGTGGGTGCGGCAGCCGGTTTTGCTAAAGGCGATATGAATCAGCACTCCGGTCAGGTGGATCAGGACAGCCAGTCTGCCTACCTCTACTCTTCAGCACACTTTGCCAACAACGTCTTTGTTGACAGTAACCTGAGCTATACCCACTTCAAAAACGATTTGTCTGCCAACATGAGCGACGGTGAGTATGTTGATGGCAATAGCTCTACAGATTCATGGGGTTTCGGTCTGAAACTGGGCTACGACTGGAAAGTGGGTGATGCAGGTTATGTTACGCCGTACGGTAGCGTATCTGGCTTGTTCCAGTCTAATGACGACATGAAGCTGAGCAATGAAATGCGTGAAGATGGTCAGTCTTACGACAGCATGCGTTATGAACTGGGTGTTGATACGGGTTATACCTTCACGTATAGCCAGGATCAGGCGTTGACACCTTACTTCAAACTGGCCTACGTCTATGACGATGCTAATAACGATGCTGATGTAAACGGTGACTCTATCGACAACGGTACTGAAGGTTCAGCGGTTCGCGTTGGGCTGGGAACCCAGTTCAGCTTTACCAAGAACTTTAGCGCTTATACCGATGCTAATTACCTCGGTGGTGGCGATGTGGATCAAGACTGGGCTGCAAATGCCGGTGTTAAATATACCTGGTAACCATTCTCTAACGGAAAGCTATAACGCGTAGTTAATCTAAAAAATGCCCGTCAAGGATCTGACGGGCATTAATGTAAGGAATACACTCATGTTATCTCTGTCTAAACCGTTGAAAGAATTTTGTCAGCTTGATAAATGCCTGTCTCAATATGGCACACGCTTCGACTTTATCAATGAAAAAGAAATCATTTATTCCAGTAATATAAACTCCGACACGACGTTCGTCATCCTTGATGGCATCATCTCGTTAAGAAGAACAGAACAGGTTCTTGTAGGTATTGCGAAGGCTCCATTCATCATGGGGTTAACCAATAGCGTAATGAAAAAAGATGTTCAGTATGATCTGATGAGCGAAGGGAGATGTTCGGGATATTATCTCCCCTCCTCACAGGCCATCTCTGCGATCGAGGAGTGTCAATTGTGGCGCGAAGCTTTTTATTGGTTAACATGGCTCAATCGTATTCTGGAACAACGCGATCAGCAGCTCATTGGTAATAACTCTTACGAACAGATCCGTTCAACGCTGATTTCTATGAATGAATGGGAAGAGGGGTTACGTTCTCGCGTTGGGGTAATGAATTATATTCACCAACGAACGCGTATTTCCCGTTCCGTAGTGGCTGAAGTGCTTGCGGCATTACGTAAAGGTGGCTATATCGAAATGAGCAAAGGCAAACTGATGAGTATCAACCGTTTGCCTTCTGAATATTGATCAGGACGCGGGAACGACCTGCGGTTTGTTTTCACTCAGTTCAACCACCAGATCGTTAATACCGTCGCTCATGCTGGTAAAACGCGTTAGTGGTGAACGGGTCACGACGACAAATGCACCGACATTTTTCTGCGGAATCATTGCCATATAGGTAATAAAACCACCGCCGCCACCGGTTTTTTGAATAATTCCCGGGCGTCCATTCTTCGGCGCCATATAGACCCAGCCTAAGCCCAGCGCATCGGCTTTACCCGGAACATCCATGCCCGTCACCCGTGTTAGCTGTGTGCGCTGATAAATCAGCGTTTGCATCCTGTCGGCCTGGTTACTGCGCTGATAGAAGTCAGAAGAGAGGTATTGCTGCATCCAGCGCATCATGTCTCCAGGCGTTGAATAAACACCGCCACTGCCAATGGCCGCCAGCGTATTATTGCACGGACTTGCCCCTTTTTCGGCCACCATCAGACGCTTACACTGATCGGGCGAAGGGGTATAAGTCGTATCCTTCATCCCCAGCGGACGCGTGATCTTCTCTTCAAAAAGTTGGGTGTAAGGCTTACCGGAGGCGTTAGCCAGGGCATCCGCCAGCAAGTCGAACGCCAGGTTGGAGTATGACGCCTGCGAACCCGGGGCCGCTTTCAACGTCGCCGTGGAGAGGTAGCGCCAACGCTGTTCACGCGTTGGCCAGACAAACACCGGTCGCTTTGCCGCGCCGCCAGGTTGTTCACGCGGTAGCGCGCTGGTATGCGTTGCCAGATTGACCAGCGTGATGGGTTGCCCCTGATAGGACGGTACGTGTGCGCCAGGCGGCGCATATTTACTCAACGGATCGTTCAGTTTAACGGTGCCCTGATCGAGCAGTTTCACCAGCATCTCACTGGTCATCAGCTTCGTGAGTGACGCAATGCGAACCACAGAATCCAGTTGCGGACGAACGTTATTGCCCGGTCGGGTTTCACCGAAACTGCGAAACACGCGCTGGTTGCCGTCAATGACGACAAGCGCCATCCCGGTCGCACCGCTGCCATAGAAAATATGATCGGCATAGCGTTCGACGATATCCGACGCGAAAACCGGTGCGGCGATTGGCTGAGCCGCCTGGACTGAGGTCAATGACGCCGCACACAGCGCGGCAGAAAAAAGCAGACTACGTTTCAACGGGGTGTGTCCATCAATAAGAGTAAAAAACTATGCGTATTTATACTACGGCGTGGCTTATTTCAAAGCGCTAATTACAGCACAGATAGTCTTAAAAGCGTAACGACGAGTAAAGGCGATATTTTGGGCGTGAAAGAAAGTCCGCTTTTGTGATCCTGAGCGTGTAATAATCTGTCATTACCACGCTTAACGGGGGATGACGATGTCTGAAAAACGGGTTGTGATGGTTATCGATATGCAAAATGGTCTGTTTGCCACGCCAGGTATCTCGTGCACTACAATGATGTCTGGCGGGATCTTATCGTGCCGGATAACCCCGTCCTCGTGAAACCCATCGAAACAATTCTCAGGGAATGGAAAGCGAACTAAGCGCAGCCCTGTTTGTCACAATGGGCGGTTTCGCCTGTTGTGACATTTTAATTTTGGCCGCACAGCGGCAAAAGCACAGCAGTTGTCATAACGATAAGAAGTTAGCAGGAGAGCATCATGTTTAAGTCTTTTTTCCCAAAGCCGGGACCTTTTTTTCTCTCGGCCTTTATTTGGGCGCTTGTTGCCGTCATTTTCTGGCAAGCCGGTGGTGGGGACTGGGTTGCGCATCTGACGGGCGCGACGGGAAATATTCCCATTAGCGCCGCACGTTTCTGGTCTCTGGATTACCTGATTTTTTATGCCTACTACGTGCTTTGCGTTGGGGCGTTTGCCCTGTTCTGGTTTGTCTATAGTCCCCATCGCTGGCAATACTGGTCAATACTTGGCACATCGCTGATTATCTTCGTCACCTGGTTTCTGGTTGAAGTCGGGGTGGCCGTCAACGCCTGGTATGCGCCTTTTTACGATCTGATCCAGACCGCGCTGAGTTCGCCGCATAAAGTCACCATGAGCCAGTTTTATAACGAACTCGGGGTTTTCCTCGGCATCGCGCTCATTGCCGTGGTGATCAGTGTGCTGAATAACTTTTTTGTCAGCCACTATGTGTTCCGCTGGCGTACCGCGATGAACGAATATTACATGGCGCAGTGGCAGCATTTGCGCCATATAGAAGGGGCCGCACAGCGTGTGCAGGAAGATACGATGCGTTTTGCTTCCACGCTGGAAAGCATGGGGGTGAGTTTTATCAATGCCATCATGACGTTGATCGCTTTTCTGCCCGTCCTGATTGCGCTTTCTCCGCACGTGCCTGAATTGCCAATAGTCGGCCACGTCCCTTACGGGCTGGTAATTGCGGCGATCGTCTGGTCATTGATGGGAACCGGATTACTGGCGGTGGTCGGGATCAAACTTCCTGGGCTGGAGTTTAAAAATCAGCGCGTAGAGGCCGCTTATCGTAAAGAGCTGGTTTACGGGGAAGATGATGCCAACCGCGCCACGCCGCCGACGGTGCGTGAGTTGTTCAGTGCGGTTCGCCAGAACTATTTCCGTCTCTATTTTCACTACATGTATTTTAATATCGCGCGGATCCTCTATTTGCAGGTGGACAACGTTTTCGGCTTGTTCCTGCTGTTTCCGTCGATTGTTGCCGGTACGATCACCCTGGGGCTGATGACGCAAATCACCAATGTCTTTAGCCAGGTACGTGGTGCGTTTCAGTACCTGATAAACTCCTGGACGACGCTGGTGGAACTGATGTCCATTTATAAACGTCTGCGCAGCTTTGAACGCGAGCTGGACGATCGGGACATTCAGGCCGTCACCAACACATTGGGTTAACAAAAGGAAACGTTATGTCGGCGGTATCTCGTCTTTACCCTTGGTCATTGCTGGCTGGACTGGTGCTTGCCGGCTGTAGCAGTCAGCCTTCGCAGCCTCTGAAAAAAGGCGAGAAACCGATTGATGTTGCGAGCGTGGTACGGCAGAAAATGCCTGCCAGCGTGAAAGACCGGGACGACTGGGCGCGTGATATCGCCAAAACCTTTGAAAGCCAGAAGCTGGCGCCCACCGTGGAAAATGTCTGTTCGGTGCTGGCGGTTGCGCAACAGGAGTCTAACTATCAGGCCGATCCCGCCGTACCCGGGTTGAATAAAATCGCCTGGCAGGAAATTGACCGCCGCGCTGAACGTATGCATATCCCGGTTTTCCTGGTGCATACCGCGCTGAAAATCACTTCCCCCAACGGGAAGAGTTACAGCGAACGTCTGGACGCTGTGAAAACGGAAAAACAACTGAGCGCAATTTTCGATGATTTTATCAACATGGTGCCGATGGGACAGACGCTGTTTGGCTCACTGAACCCGGTGCATACCGGGGGTCCAATGCAGGTCAGCATTGCGTTTGCTGAGCAGCACGCCAAAGGGTATCCGTGGAAAATGGACGGCACGGTGCGCCAGGAAGTGTTCAGTCGCCGGGGAGGGCTGTGGTTCGGGACGTACCATCTGCTTAACTATCCGGCCAACTACAGCGCGCCAATTTTTCGTTTTGCCGACTTTAACGCCGGATGGTATGCCAGCCGTAATGCCGCGTTTCAGAATGCCGTCAGTAAAGCGAGTGGCGTGAAGCTGGCGCTGGATGGTGATTTGATTGCTTACGGCAGCAAAGAGGCGGGTAACACAGAGCTGGCGGTACGTAAACTGGCGAGCAAACTGGATCTCAGCGAGAGCGCTATACGGCGTCAACTGGAGAAAGGCGACAGCCTTGATTTTGAAAAGACGACGCTTTATGAAAAAGTGTTTGCGCTGGCAGAAACGAAGACCGGGAAGACGTTACCGCGTGAAATGCTGCCGGGCATTCAACTGGAAAGCCCGAAAATCACCCGCAATCTTACCACGGCCTGGTTTGCAAAACGTGTAGACGATCGTCGGGCGAAGTGTATGGCGCAGTAATCTGTTGCCGGAGGCGCTGGGCTTCACTGGCAACCTGGGATTATTGGCGGCGGTAGCGCCATCGCAGGATCGCGGCAATCACGCCGAAAATCACACTGCCAACCAGAAACGGCACCAGACCAAAGATGGTTCCAACACCCAGACCAATCTCCACGCGAGGGCGTCCCGTTTCCTGTACCTGCATCAGATGTTCATAGACGCCAGGCGCATGAACCAACAGGTTCAGAATTTGCGCGCCAGCCCAAAAACAGAACAGCACAAACACGGCGTAAGCGATGTTGCCAGGCGTCGAGGCGGTTTCTCGGTGTTTCCCGTTAAACAGGGATTTTGAGAGAGTGAAATCAGCCATAAATGACCTCCGCGGGTAATTCAGCTTCTCTGACACCATGCCAGTTACTTACTGTGAGTCTGACAGGTCATTGCGTTTGTCAATATCAGAATGATGGTAATTTCAGCCTGGGATGAATCCTGGATTGCGGATTTATGCCGAATGTCACAAATTGATCACCTTAAATTAAATTTTGCAACATTTAAGAAATTGCGCATACGGCACAGACCGGTTTCCCGTATTATGCGACGATGCATTTTTTCTCCTGGGAGTTGTCATGAACCTGCCTGTAAAAATCCGCCGTGACTGGCACTACTATGCCTTTGCTATTGGCCTGATTTTCATTCTGAACGGGGTTGTCGGGTTGTTAGGCTTTGAGGCCAAAGGCTGGCAAACCTATGCCGTGGGGCTGGTGACCTGGGTTGTGAGTTTCTGGCTGGCAGGACTGATTATTCGTCGTCGCGTGGATGATGAACCCGCGTAAGCCTGACCGCGAGAGAAGCGTCAGGCTTACAGGGGATTGATTACATCGTTGTTTTCAGCGCGTTATCCGCCGCATGTCTTTCCAGCGCCAGTTCAATCAAACGGGTGATCAAATCGGTGTAGCCTAACCCACTGGCTTGCCAGAGTTTTGGGTACATGCTGATGTTGGTAAAGCCTGGTAACGTATTGATCTCATTGATCACCACGTCATTGTCAGCGGTTAAGAAAACATCGACGCGCGCCATGCCGGCGCAGCCCAGCGTCTGGTACGCCTTAATGGCAATTTCGCGAATCTTGTCATTGGTTTGCGCATCGATTGCCGCCGGGACCACCACTTTCGCGCCATTGTCATCAATATATTTGGTGTCGTAGGCGTAAAAGTCACTGTTGAGGACGATCTCGCCGCAGGTGCTGGCCTCGGGATGATCGTTCCCCAGCACTGCACACTCGATCTCGCGGCCTTTGATCCCTTGCTCCACCACGACTTTATGATCGAATTCGAAGGCCAGTGCGACAGCCTCTTCGTATTGCGCTTCGCTGGTGACCTTACTGACACCGACCGACGATCCCTGATTGGCTGGTTTTACAAACAGCGGCAGACCGAGCTGCGCGTTCACCTCCGCAAAGCTTACGGTTTTGCGGTTTGCCCGGGTGAGCGTTACAAACGGGGCAATGTTCAGTCCGGCATCACGTAGCAGGCGCTTGGTCACATCTTTATCCATGCACGCCGCAGAACCCAGTACATCGGAACCGACGAACGGCAGATTGGCGACACGCAGCATTCCCTGCAACGATCCATCTTCGCCCAGCGTGCCGTGAACGATAGGGAAAATCACATCTACAGTCGGCAGCGGCTGGCCGTTCTGAGCATCAATAAGCTGATGTTCATGTCTTCCGGGAACCTGTGCGAGGCTGGTCGCGGAAGGACGCAGCGCAATATGCGCAGGATCGTGCGCATTGAGCAGGTAATTTTCGCCATCGCTGACGTGCCACTGCCCTTGTTTATCAATGCCTAACAACACAACGTCAAAGCGGGTCTTGTCGATGGCATCGACAATATTTTTTGCCGATTGCAATGACACTTCATGTTCCGCTGATTTTCCACCAAATACGATTCCTACCCGCAACTTTGCCATCTTTAACCCATTCCATCGAACGCAAAGCGTATACATTACCACGACAAAACGAGGGATTCGCGGGCTTCTGCCATAATGTTAGCGAGAAATACACGGAGGGGATGTGACAGGAAAAGGCTGGCTGACGATTCTGATTCTGGGCGTAGCGTGTGGTGTGGGCTACCGTTATCTGCCGTCTTACTACAATCCATTCACCCCACTTGAGCTTTCTGATCCACCGAACAGACTCACCCATTTCAAGCTCCAGCGGCTGACGCCGGAACGCTGTCAGACACTGCTGGCCCAGGCAAATCAACAGAAGCTGATTTCGTCACAGCCTGTGGCCGACAGCGCGGGGGAATGCCCTTTAACGGGTGTCGTGCGTGTGCGGGATTTCGGGAGCGTGAAGCTGAGCAGCAGTTTCCTTGCCAGTTGCCCGTTAGCCCTCAGTTCCGCTTTGTTTGTCAAACAGCAGGCTCGCCCATTAACCGAGCAATTTATGGCAAGCCGTTTAATCCGCATTGATCACCTGGGCAGTTTCGCCTGTCGTAATATTTACCATCTTCCCCATGCCCGCCGAAGTGAGCACGCCAGCGCCCAGGCGCTGGATATCAGCGGATTTCGTCTTGCCGATGGGCGTAATATTACGGTTTTGCGCGGCTGGAAAGAGGACAAAAGCGCGCCGTGGCTAAGCGCGCTGCTCAGCGTTAGCTGCCAGTACTATGGCAACGGGCTTGGGCCAGAGTATAACGCCGCCCATGCGAATCATTTCCACCTGGGCATGCGTGGTTATGGGCAGTGTCGCTAAGCATAAGCCAGGGCCGGCAGCGGAAATATAATATGATGCACTTCACAACAACAATGAACTATGACGCTTTTATGTCGACGGTTCTTCCCCTTTTAAGGAGAAGCCTGGTTGCCACTGTTATTATTGTGATGGTTAACCTTTTTTAGTTAACGTCTGTTTTTCCTGTCCAGCTACTCTGCGTATATGTTCGGGTAAGCAAAAAGTGACTTAAGTGAAACGCGCTATTTTTTATCATAACTTTTTATTATGAACAGGGGTGATTATTTTATTTCTGCGCTTTTGTATTTCGCGCTTCGTTTTATGCGAGAAACGTTTCGCTCACGATGTTTTGTGATTATTTACGCAAAGTCTTTCTTTTATCATAAAAATACTACTTCCAGACTCTAGGCAGCATGGATTCATAGTGATACCGTCGATCTTCTTTAAATAAGGAAATGCGGTCATGAAAAATCTAATAGCTGAGTTGTTGCTTAAGCTTGCCCAGAAAGAGGAAGAGTCGAAAGAACTGGTTGCTCAGGTAGAAGCATTAGAGATTATCGTTACAGCGATGCTGCGCAATATGGCTCAGAATGAGCAGCAGTTGCTGATTAATCAGGTTGAAGGGGCGCTTGAAGGTGTAAAGCCCGATGCCAGCGTTCCTGATAACGATACGGAACTGCTGCGCCAGTATGTACAAAAGTTATTAAAGCATCCTCGTTACTAGTCATATTTAGATTGCGGACTGTCATAAACTTGTCACGTCAGAGACTTATAGTCGCTTTGTTTTTATTTTAAATGTATTGAATACATGGAGAAAATAAAGTGAAACAAAGCGCTATTGCACTTGCATTACTACCTCTGTTTTTTGTCCCTTTCACTCATGCTGAAACCACATCATTCCCGGTTCTGGAAAATCGCGCGGCACAAGGTGATATTACCTCCCCAGGAGGTGCGCGCCGATTAACGGGCGATCAGACGCAGGCATTGCGTGAATCGCTGAACAATAAACCAGCGAAAAATATCATTCTGCTCATTGGCGATGGTATGGGAGATTCAGAAATTACCGCCGCGCGTAATTATGCGCAAGGTGCTGGCGGTTTTTTTAAAGGCATTGATGCATTACCCCTCACCGGGCAATACACCCACTATGCGCTGAACAAAAAAACCGGTAAACCGGATTACGTGACAGATTCTGCTGCGTCGGCCACGGCATGGGCGACCGGCGTGAAGACCTATAACGGCGCGCTGGGCGTCGATATCCACGAAAAAGATCACACTACGCTGCTTGAAATGGCGAAGGCGGCGGGACTGGCGACAGGGAACGTCTCAACTGCCGAGTTGCAGGATGCTACCCCGGCCGCGCTGGTGGCGCACGTCACTTCCCGAAAATGTTATGGTCCGGGTGTGACGAGTGAAAAATGCCCGACAAACGCCCTGGAAAAAGGCGGGAAAGGCTCAATCACGGAACAACTGCTGAATGCCCGCGCGGATGTGACGCTGGGTGGCGGGGCGAAAACGTTTGCAGAAACCGCGACGGCGGGTGAGTGGCAGGGCAAAACCCTGCGCGAACAGGCACTGGCCCGTGGCTATCAGATGGTAGGCGATGCGGCTTCGCTTGCTGCGATTACTGAAGCCAATCAGGACAAACCCTTGCTGGGACTTTTCTCCGACGGCAACATGCCCGTACGCTGGGAAGGTCCAAAAGCCTCTTACCACGGCAATATTGATAAGCCTGCCGTGACGTGTACGCCGAATCCAAATCGCGACAGCACCGTTCCGACGTTGGCGCAAATGACCGACAAGGCCATCGAGTTGCTCAGTAAAAATGAGAAGGGATTCTTCCTGCAGGTAGAGGGGGCCTCTATCGATAAGCAGGATCACGCTGCGAACCCGTGCGGACAGATTGGCGAGACGGTGGATCTGGATGAGGCGGTGCAGCGCGCGCTGGCCTTCGCGAAGAAAGACGGCAACACGCTGGTGATTGTTACAGCCGATCACGCTCATGCCAGCCAGATCGTCGCGCCGGACACAAAAGCGCCAGGACTGACCCAGGCCCTGAACACCAAAGATGGTGCGGTCATGGTAATCAGTTACGGTAACTCCGAAGAGGAATCTCAGGAGCACACCGGTAGCCAGTTGCGCATCGCAGCCTATGGTCCACACGCGGCAAACGTCGTGGGACTGACCGATCAAACCGATCTGTTTTACACCATGAAAGCGGCGTTAGGCCTGAAATAATCCAACCCCCGGCAGGAATACTTTTGCTGTCGGGTGGTTTTTTTATCGTAAGCAGCCAGACTTAGCTTAATGTTACCCCCCATTTGAATACTGGGGGCATTGAGATTGCTACTCATAAAAGGATGGTGCTATGAAAATTACATTCCTGATAACCCTGGTGTTTGGCTTACTTTTTTTAACGGCCGTCGGCGCTGCCGAGAAAACATTAACTCCCCAACAGCAACGAATGACGACCTGTAATCAACAGGCGACGGCCAAAGCGCTGAAAGGGGATGCCCGTAAGACGTACATGAGTGATTGCCTTAAAAACAGCAAATCGGCTCCGGGTGAAAAAAGTCTGACGCCGCAGCAGCAGAAAATGCGCGAATGCAACGTCCAGGCGACGGAGCAATCGCTGAAAGGTGACGATCGCAGTAAGTTTATGAGTGGTTGTTTAAAGAAAGCCGCGTAGGACAGACGCGCAGAGCCAACTCTACATAGTGCTAACGGGTGAGCGCAGAAAATCGCTCACCCGAAATTTCATACTTTCCCCGCCAGCCCTCTCTCTATAATTTGGGAAAATTGTTTCAGAATGTTCCCAAAAAAGTATGAATGACGAAAACTTTTACAAAAACGCGGTCGCCCAGGAGGAAGAGCCTCCTCCATCACGGGAAAATGACAACCAACGATCCGGATTGCGGTTTGCCCGGCGCATCAGAGTGCCCCGTTCGGTAGCGCTGGGAGGTATGTTCTTCCCGGTTGCCGCCGCGCTCGTCGGCAGTCCTGTCGGCGGTGGCTGGTGGTTGCTACTGTTGGGATGGGCATTCGTCTGGCCGCATCTGGCCTGGCAAATTGCCAGCAGAGCCGTTGATCCGCTGAATCGGGAATTCACCCATTTAAAAGTAGACGCCATCTTCGCCGGGATGTGGGTTGCCCTGATGGGGGCAAACGTGCTGCCCTCTATCGCGCTACTAATGATTATCGGTATGAATCTGATGGGGGCTGGCGGTATCCGGCTGTGTGTGGTCGGCACGTCCCTTATGGTGGTTTCTTGTCTGGTGACGCTGCAACTGACGGGCGTCTCACTTACCCTGACAAGTGCGCCGTTGGAAGTCTGGCTGACGCTACCGATGATCGTCATTTACCCGCTGTTATTTTCCTGGGTAAGTTATCAGACCGCGACGAAACTGGCGGAGCATAAACGGCGGTTGCAGGTGATGAGCACATGCGATGGCATGACGGGGGTCTATAACCGACGGCATTGGGAAATATTACTGCGCAAAGAGTTTGAGCATTGTCGTCGGTATCATCGCGCTGCCACGCTGCTTATCATCGATATCGATCACTTCAAGAGTATTAACGACACCTGGGGTCACGACGTGGGGGATGAAGCGATTCTGGCGCTAACCCGGCAACTGAGAATGACCCTGCGTGGCAGCGATGTTATTGGCCGATTTGGGGGGGATGAATTTGCCGTGATCATGTGCGGCACGGCAGCCGAGAGCGCCATTGCGGCGATGTCTCGGGTTCATGAAGGACTGCGCGTTTTACGTCTGGTCTGTGCACCGCAGGTCATCCTGCACATTAGTGTTGGCGTTGCGCCGTTAACCCCGCAGTTTTCCCACTACCGCGAATGGCTGAAGTCAGCCGATCTGGCGCTGTATAAAGCAAAGAACGCCGGACGCAACCGCACTGAAGTCGCGGCCTGACGTCCGGTGAGTCACTCAGGATTTGCTTAGTTTCTCTGACTTCTCCATACACTTCGCCATCGCTTCAATTACCGACGCCCGGAATCCTCGCTCTTCCAGTACGCGTACCGCTTCAATGGTTGTACCGCCTGGTGAACAGACCATATCTTTTAGTGCTCCGGGATGCTCACCCGTTTCCAGTACCATTTTCGCCGAGCCCATGACCGCCTGAGCAGCAAACTTGTAGGCCTGGGCGCGCGGCATTCCGCCGAGCACGGCAGCATCCGCCATGGCTTCGATAAACATAAACACATACGCCGGGGCGGAACCGCTTACCCCGACAACCGGGTGGATCATCGCTTCGGCAATCACTTCGGCTTCGCCAAAGCAGCGGAAGATATTCAGAACGTCAGCGGTGTCCTCGGGGGTAACCAGCGCATTAGGGGTGACCGAGGTCATTCCGGCGTTGACCAGTGACGGGGTATTTGGCATTGCGCGAACGATTTTGCGGTCGTGTCCCAGCGCTCGGGCGAGCTGATCAAGGGTGACGCCCGCGGCGATGGAAACCACCAGCGAGTCTTTGTTCAGACTGGAGGTAATTTCACTGAGGACTTTAATCATGATGCCCGGTTTCACCGCGCCAAAAACAATATCCGCCACCTGCGCGACTTCCTGAGCGGACTGTGCGGCGTTGATACCATACTTATCGTGCAGCGCAGCAACCTTATCAGGGGAGGGGGTATAGACCCAGATTTGGCCGGGAAGAACCTGACCGCTGGCAATCAGGCCGCCGAGGATTGCTTTACCCATATTACCGCAGCCGATAAAACCGATTTTCTTCTCCATTTCGTCACTCCCTATGCGTGATATTTGTTGTTTTGATTGATAAAGCCTAGCTTAGCGCGGATTGAATGAGGCATGAAGAATAAAGAGCACTTTGCCGTAAGGCAAAAGCACGAGACAATAGCGGATTGCACAAAAGTCAGGAGAGAGTATGACCATTTGGGTGGATGCGGATGCGTGTCCGAACGTGATTAAAGAGATCCTTTACCGCGCTGCCGGGCGTATGCAGGTCCCGCTGATTCTGGTGGCAAACCAGAACCTGCGCGTGCCGCCGTCGCCCTATATCCGTACGCTACGCGTTCCAGCCGGATTCGACGTAGCAGACAACGAAATTGTACGTCAGTGCGCGGCGGGCGATCTGGTTATCACTGCCGATATTCCGCTGGCTTCTGAGGTGCTGGAAAAAGGCGCGTCGGCGCTCAATCCCCGTGGCGAACGTTATACCGAATCGACGATCCGTGAACGTCTGACAATGCGTGATTTTATGGATACTCTGCGCGCCAGCGGCATTCAGACAGGGGGACCGGATAGCCTCTCAGCACGTGACCGTCAACATTTTGCGGCAGAACTGGAAAAGTGGTGGCGAGAAGCACAGCGCGGCTAAAACTCACTGTAATTTATATTTTACACTTCTATTGTGACCATTTACTGATATAGTAAGGCTTAATCGATAGTTAAGCTTTAAATGGAATTAAATCTTTACACTTAGTGTTGTACTAGTTTGGTGGTATGATTAATATTCTTCTGACATCTGATCCCGCAGCTTTGCGGCTTTCTGGGGAACGCCCACTATGACGCAACCGCTTTATCTTGTTGGTCCACGCGGCTGTGGTAAGACAACGGTTGGCATGGCATTGGCAACGGCCATTGAGTGCCGGTTTGTCGATACCGATCAATGGCTGCAATTGCAGGTTCAAATGACCGTCGCGGAGATTGTTGAGCGTGAAGGCTGGCCGGGATTTCGGGCCAGAGAAACCGCGGCACTGGAGGCAGTTACAGCCCCTTCAACGGTGATCGCCACCGGAGGTGGAATCATCCTCACGGAGTACAATCGCCATTTTATGCGCGACAACGGCATTGTTATTTATCTGTGCGCGCCGGTATCGACGCTGGTTAACCGGCTTGAGGCATCGCCTGAAGAGGAACTCCGTCCGACCCTGACCGGCAAACCCCTGAGTGAAGAGGTGCAGGAGGTACTTGAGCAGCGGGATATTCTGTACCGCGAAACGGCACATTTCATCATTGATGCAGCGAACAAACCCAGCCAGGTGATTTCTGAAATCCGTTGCATACTGGCGCAGACTGCGCTGCGTAAACAAGGCGGTGTCTATACTTAACGTTCATTCGCCAAAAAGGAAGAACTATGCCAACCAGACCGCCTTACCCACGCGAAGCGTATATTGTCACCATCGAAAAAGGTACGCCAGGTCAGACAGTGACCTGGTATCAGCTTCGCGCCGATCATCCAAAACCCAATTCCTTAATCAGTGAGCATCCTGACGCGCAGGAGGCAATGGATGCGAAAATGCGTTACGAAGATCCGGATAAAAGCTGACGGCCTGTTAACTCAGAAGGGAATCTGAGTTGTCGCTAAATTACTGCCTGCGTCACATTTTTCAAAGATGATTCGTTGTACAGAAAAAAGAAGATTAAGCAATAACAAGCTATTACTGGAATGATTTGGATTCTTTACACAGCGATATGCTTATCTCCTGCTACGCTTTTTGGCATTTGAAAAAGGCAAGTCTCGGTAGTGGTAGATAGCATTTGCCCGGGAATAAACGACGAAGTAAAAAAGAAGGTGAAAAAATGAGTGCGTCGTTGGCAATTCTTACGATCGGTGTTGTCCCCATGAAAGAAGTCTTACCGCTTCTGACTGAGTACATACACGAGCAGCATATTTCCCATCACAGTCTGCTGGGAGACATGCCGCGTGACGATGTTCTGGCGGAGTACGCAATCGATTCCGGTGACGAACCGCTGCTTACCCTCCTGAACGATCATCAACTGGCGCACGTCTCGCGTCAAAAAGTCGAGCGCGATCTGCAAAGCGTCATTGAAGTGCTGGATAACCAGGGCTATGACGTTATTTTGCTGATGAGTACGTCATCCATTAAGAGCATGACGGCGCGCAACAGTATCCTGCTGGAACCGTTGCGCATCATTCCGCCGCTGGTGGCTTCGATTGTCGATGGACATCAGGTAGGGGTTATTGTGCCGGTGGAAGAGCTGATGGCCGCGCAGGAGGAAAAATGGCAGGTATTGCAGCAGTCACCCGTCTATTCACTGGCAAACCCGATACATGGCACCTCCCAGCAATTGATTGACGCAGGCAAGGATCTGCTTGAGCAAGGTGCGGATGTCATCATGCTGGATTGTCTTGGATTTAATCAACGTCACCGCGATTTGCTGCAAAAAACGCTGGATGTTCCGGTTCTGCTCTCAAATGTTCTGATTGCGCGGTTAGCTTCGGAACTACTGATTTAATTTCTCGTGACAGGCTCAAGGACTGCCCCCTATATTGGTTACCAATTTAACCATGAGACAGGGCCCGTTTATGCTTCAAAGTAACGAATACTTTTCCGGCAAAGTGAAATCCATTGGTTTTACCAGCAGCAGTACTGGCCGTGCCAGTGTGGGCGTGATGCTTGAAGGGGAATATACCTTCGGCACCGCAGAGCCTGAAGAAATGACGGTAGTGAGCGGCGCACTGAATGTGTTATTGCCGGGGGCGACCGAATGGAAAGAGTATGGTGCGGGAGAGGTGTTTAACGTTCCGGGTCATAGCGAGTTTCATTTACAGGTCGCTGAGCCGACCTCTTATCTCTGCCGCTATCTGTAATGATTTTCCCTCTCCGCGAGGAGAGGGAATCGTCGTTTAGCGCTGGGCTTCGCCGCCCAAACCTTCCACCAGATTCTGAATCAACGCTGCCAGCTCTCCGGTCATCAGGATAAAGTCCGCGTCGAAACGCTGGGCGAAATCGTCCCGATCGATATCCTGGTTTTGATCGCGCAATTCATCGCTGAATTTAAGGCGTTTGATCGAACCGTCATCGCAGATCATAAACTGAATGCGCTGTTGCCAGTCGAGCGCGAGCTTAGTCACCACTTTACCCGCTTCAATGTGAACCGCGATTTCGTCGCTGACCAGATCCTGTTTTTTCGCGCGGATCACGCCACCGTCTTCGAGCATCGCTTTCAGTTCTGCTTCGTCCAGAAGCTGGAAGCCCTGGGCAACCGTACCGGAACGCACCCATTCCGTGAGCGTCAACTCAATCGGGTTTTCCAGCGCCAGCGGTACGACCGGCAGAGAACCGAGACATTTTCGCAGCAGCGCCAGCGTATCTTCCGCTTTTTTCGCGCTTGCGCAGTCCACCATGATCAACCCGTTGACGGTGTCGATCCACATCATGGTCTGGCTAAAGCGGCTGAAGGCGCGTGGCAGCAGCGAGTGCAGCACCTCATCTTTCAGCGAGTCTTTTTCTGTTTTCTTCAGTTTGCGCGCCTGCTCTGCTTCCAGTTTGGCGATTTTTGCTTCCAGCGCCTGTTTGATCACCGGAGAAGGCAGGATCTTCTCTTCTTTGCGCGCGCAAATAATAATCTGGCCGTTGTGGGTATGCGTCAATGCATCGCTGTGCGATCCCATCGGCGGCACCCAGCCCATTTTTGCCATATCCTGGCTACCGCAAGGGGTAAACGTCATCGACGCCAGCTGTTTTTCCATCTCCTCAGCACGCAATGAAATATCGCGGCTAAGACGGTAAACCATTAAATTTTTGAACCACAGCATGATAATTTCCACGGCCTTGTCGTTAAATCCAGCGCGTATAGTAACGAATTGTCAGCGGCCTTGCATTGCCATTCCCGGGGCCTCGCTCTACTCTGTTGATATTCCCTAAAAAATGAGGAAAGTTGTGTGCGTATAGGAATTGATTTAGGCGGCACGAAAACGGAAGTCATTGCGCTTAGCGAAGCAGGGGAACAACGGTTTCGCCATCGCCTGCCGACGCCGAGAAATGACTATCAACAAACAATTGAGACCATCGCCACGCTGGTGGAAATGGCGGAAAAGTCTACCGGACAAACCGGATCGGTGGGGATAGGGATCCCCGGTTCCATTTCGCCCTACACCGGCGTGGTGAAAAATGCCAACTCAACGTGGTTAAACGGTCAGCCGTTTGATAAAGACCTGAGCATACGTCTGCAACGCGAGGTTCGCATGGCGAATGACGCTAACTGTCTGGCGGTTTCTGAAGCGGTTGATGGCGCTGCCGCCGGTGCGCAGACGGTTTTTGCCGTGATTATCGGAACCGGCTGTGGCGCGGGCGTTGCGCTCAACGGACGAGCGCACATTGGCGGGAACGGGACGGCGGGCGAATGGGGACATAATCCGTTGCCGTGGATGGATGACGATGAGCTTCGCTACCGTGCAGAAGTGCCGTGCTACTGCGGAAAACAGGGATGCATTGAGACTTTTATTTCCGGCACTGGCTTCGCCACGGATTACCAGCGTCTGAGTGGCAACCCGCTTAAAGGTAATGAAATTATCCGTCTGGTTGAAGAAGGAGACGCCATCGCCGAACTGGCGCTCAGTCGCTACGAGCTGCGGCTGGCAAAATCGCTGGCGCATGTCGTGAATATTCTTGACCCGGATGTGATCGTATTAGGCGGTGGGATGAGCAACATTGACCGCTTGTACAAAACCGTGCCGCCGCTGATTAAACAGTTTGTCTTTGGCGGTGAATGCGAGACGCCGGTACGAAAAGCGCTGCATGGTGATTCCAGCGGCGTCCGGGGTGCCGCGTGGCTGTGGCCGCAGGCGTAATCTCTTCGCCCTGTCTCCGACAGGGCTGTTTTAGTTTGCGGTTACGGTTGATGATTATGCGGCATGCGAAATTTCGCCCACGACGCGTTACTCCACGGCGAACATCCTGTCGAGTTTGCTGTAACCCAGCCCGTTAATTTTCTTCACTTTGATCTGCACCGGGATCCGTTCTTTCATCGCTTCAACATGGCTTATCACGCCAATGGTTTTCCCGCTGGCATTAAGGGCGTCCAGCGCATCAAGGGCGGTATCCAGCGTTTCACTGTCGAGCGTGCCGAAACCTTCGTCGAGGAATAACGAGTCAATGCGCGTTTTGTGGCTGACCAGATCAGAGAGCGCCAGCGCCAGCGCAA
This sequence comes from Citrobacter amalonaticus, assembly GCF_037053465.1. Lineage (GTDB taxonomy): Bacteria > Pseudomonadota > Gammaproteobacteria > Enterobacterales > Enterobacteriaceae > Citrobacter_A > Citrobacter_A amalonaticus_H. The sequence goes on along the minus strand of NZ_JBALIF010000009.1, from coordinate 70,073 downwards.
GGCTGACCAGGAAGCTCTCACCACCGGAAAGGGTACGGGTATCGCGTACGGCATCGGCCTGCCAGGTGTCGACCACTTCCAGCTCCAGCGCTTCGCTGGCTTTACGTTGCAATAAATAGCGACCATGCAGACGGGTGAGCTGGTTGTTCGCCAGCCAGACCAGATTATCCAACGTCAGTCCCTGGGCGAATTTGCGGAACTTATCGCCCTCTTTAGAGCCGATCAGGGCATTCAGATAACCCCAGTCTTCGACCTGCTGCATGGCGCGGTCGATTTCCAGCATCAATGTCTGCTGCTGCTGGCGGTGGTCGGCATCCTGTTTAAGCTGTTGGCGGATCTCGCCCTGGCGAGTGGCAATGTCGCGCAACTGTCCGTTGAGCTGTGCCACGGCGTGTTGAATGTGTTCGACCGTCTGTGTGACGTCCAGCCCGTCGGGTTGTTGTTGCTGGTGGGTGAGCAGAGACTGGGCTGATTGCGCGGCGAGCGTTTGCGCCTGCTGAAGCTGGTTTTCCAGCGATTGTTTAAGTTGTTCGAGACGGGCAATCGCGTCGTCATCGCGTAATGCGGCGAGAAACGCCGTCTGATCGGCAAACACGCTGGAATCAAGGGCGGCGGTGAACTGCGCCTGAGCGTCTGCCGCGCGCCGGGATTCCTGTTTTTCTTGTTGTTGCAACGTCTGCAACTGACTGTGCAAAGAAAGGCACTCGTCATGCACCTGTCGCCAGTTTTCCAGCGATACGTTCATTTCGTCTTCGGGGACGGCGTCGGTTACGGGCAACGTCTCCAGAAGCGGGGCAAGCTGCGCGATGCGTGCCTGTAACGCCGTCAGTTCCGTTTGCTGTTGCTGCCAGGTGTGCGCCTCCGCCGCCCGCGCGCTGAGCCAGTCCTCTTCCGCACCGTCTTCCGGCAGTGATAACGCGTAATGAAGCAAGTGTGCCGACAGCGACGCCTGGCGCTGGCTGATGTGCTGGCGTAATTGATCTACCTGCTGCTCATGTGCTGCAATTTGTGTCTGTAAATCATGGCGTTGACTAAGCTGGTAGAGGGTTTTTTCGTGCTCTTCCTGTGCCGTCAGCCAGGGCTGGATATCCTCCTGCGGCTGGAGCGTGACGTTCAGTTCACCCGTTATTTTTTGCCACTGTTGAGTGAGCGCTTGCTCCTCTTTAGACAACGCCAGCGCTTCGTTCTCATCACGCTGCAACTGCTGGCTTAGCGCTTCAGATTGCCCGCGCAGGGTAGCGCCTTCGTCTGCCAGCGCTTTCACCTCTTTTTCCAGCGCATCGCGTCGCGCCTGATTAACGCCGGGTTCAAGCGCCTGATATGCCGCCACCGCGGGATGTGTCGTCGAACCGCATAGCGGGCAAGGCTGACCGGACTGCAATAACGCCCGTTGGCTTTCCAGATCTTTTATCCGCGCTTCCATCTCGCAGAGCGCTTTCACGTCCAGATACTGTTGGTTCTTTTCTTTATACTGCTGGCGTTTTGCCTCCAGCAGGTTATTGCGCTGCGCCAGTTCCTGTTTGCTGTGGGCAATCGCCGCCTGAAGCTGGCCCAGGCGTGCCAGCCTGGGGGCTATCTGACCATGAAGGGCGAGAAGACGCTGACGCAGAGGGCGCAGTTGCTCGTGCTTTGCCAGCGCGTTAGCAACCTCATCCGCCGTCAGGGTCAGCGTTACCGGCGGCAGCGCCTCCAGCTTACGGACATCGTTTTCTCGTTGCTGCTGCCATTTGGCGAGCTGCGCCTTGTCACTGACCTGCTGGGCAAACAATGCACGCCATCCTCCCAGCTCGTTGCTCCATAAGCGAAAGCGGTCATGCTCGCTCAGCCACTGCGTTAATGTTTGTTGCGAGGCGAACAGGGCTGTTGACTGCTGCTCTGCCTGGCGGCGAATACGGCTTCGCAGGATGAAGCTGCTTTGTAAGCGAGTATTCACTTCCTCAATCTGCTGGCGTGTACGGGTGACGGTGGCGGATTGCTCCTGAATACGCTCCCACAGCGGACGTAATGCGCGTGCAGGTTGCGCCAGACTCAGGGTTGCCAGCTCCGGCTGCGCGTGTTCCAGCGCTTGCAGCGCAAGCTGTTGCGACTGCTGTCGCTGGCTGACTTCCGTTTGCAGGTCATGTTGCCGCGTCAGCCAGTTCAGATGGTGTTGGATCGTCTGCTGTTGAGCCGCAATCCGCTTCTCTTCATCAGTGAGCGCCTGCAAACTGTCTGTCAGCGTTTGCAGCGCATCAGGCGTCAACAGCACCACGCCGCTCGCCTGCGCCTGCAATTTTTCCAGTTCGGTACGTGCAAGTTTGTGTTGTTCAAAGACGCTTGCTGAGATTTGCCCGTAGATTTCCGTCCCGGTCAACTCCTCCAGAAGCTCAGCGCGTTCTTTCGGTTTGGCGTTAAGGAAGGCGGCAAACTGTCCTTGCGAAAGCAGCATTGAACGGGTGAAACGGCCGTAATCCAGACCGGTCAGTTCCGCGGTTATTTCCAGCTTATCTTTGACTTTATCAGCCAGGATTTTCCCGTCTGCACAGCGCGCCAGCTCTACGCGTGGCACCTGTAAATTGCCATCGGGCTGGTTGCGCGCGCGGTTCTGGCTCCAGAACGCGCGATAGGCTTCACCTTTGACTTCAAACTCCACTTCCGCCAGGCACTCCGCCGTATCACGGGTCATCAGATCGTTTTGCGATTGCGACACGGTATTCAGGCGGGGCGTCTCGTGATACAGCGCCAGACAGATGGCGTCGAGCAGGGTGGTTTTGCCCGCTCCCGTTGGACCCGTTATGGCGAAAAGGCCGTTACTGGCGAAGGGCTCCGCCGTAAAATCGACTTTCCATTCCCCTTTCAGCGAGTTGAGGTTTTTCAGCCGCAGACTGAGAATCTTCATGCCTCATGCTCCCCGGACAATGTCTGTAATGTGGTGTGAAAAAGTGACGTCAGGCGTTCGCGCTGTGGCGGCGCAAGTTCTTCCTGCGCGAGCCGACGCTCAAACACCTCGTCCACGCTGAGTTCGCTGAGCGTTTCCCGGCGTTCGTTGCTTAACATGCGCTCGCGTTGTTCCCGGCTACGACGTACCAGCAGGACTTCAACGGGCAGGGTTTCGGTGAGCGCCTGGATTTTACGCTGCATATCATGCAGGTATTCATCGGTGGTGATTTCTATATCCAGCCAGACTGGTGGTTCCTGCGCGCTGTCGCGCCAGGCCTCCAGTTGAGCGGTAATCGCGGTGAGATCGCCTTTCAGTACCGCCAGCGGTTGCGTTACCGGAACGGTGAGATCCTCGACGTGGTGTAATTTACCCTCCCGGAAATCCACCAGATGGACGCATTTGCTTTTGCCACATTCATCAAAACTCAGCGCGATGGGGGAACCGCAATAGCGGATATGTTCCGTACCGCCAATCCGTTGCGCCCGGTGAATATGACCCAGTGCGATATAATCCGCTGGCGGAAAATTTTGCGCCGGGAAGGCGTCCAGCGTGCCAATATAAATGTCACGCACCGCGTCACTTTTACTGGCGCCAACCGTGGTCAGGTGCCCGGTGGCGATCACCGGCAGGGGGAGATCGCCGCGCAGCGCGCAGGCGGCGTCGTATTGCTGCTGGTAATAGTCGGTTATCGCCCCTGACAAATGCTGCTGTTTTTCCACACCGGAAAGCCCCGCCTGGCTGGTGATAATGTCGCGCGGGCGTAAAAACGGAACGGGGCAAAGAACTGCCCCCGGTGTGCCGTCGCGATGATTGAGGATCTGCGGCGCATGACCCGCGCTGGCAATGACCGTCGTATTGAGAAAAGCCAGTATGTCGCGGGATTCATTCAGCGTAGCGACGGAGTCATGGTTTCCGGCTAACACCACCAGATGACAGCCCGTTTGCTGCAAATTGACCACAAAACGGTTATATAACTCGCGGGCGTAACTCGGCGGAGAGCCGGTATCAAAAATATCGCCCGCAACGATAATCGCATCCACCTGCTTCCCGATTGCTATCTCCAGCAGCCAGTCGAGAAAGGCCTGATGTTCAGCGGCGCGGCTTTTACTGTAAAAATTTTGACCCAAATGCCAGTCTGAGGTGTGAAGGATGCGCATAACGGTTCCATGGCAAAAAATGCATGAAGGGGATTATAACCCGTCGTGTGCGGTAATATCGCATTTCCTGGGTGTCATAAATCAACAACCTAACATTAACGTCGGCTATCATTTTCATAAATCTGTCATAAAACTGACGCATAATGACGCCGCATTAAGACAGATGATGATAAGCAACTTTGAGACAGGGCAAATCATGGCGAGACGTATTCTGGTCGTAGAGGATGAAGCTCCAATTCGCGAAATGGTCTGTTTCGTGCTTGAGCAAAATGGCTTTCAGCCTGTGGAAGCCGAAGATTATGACAGTGCGGTGAACCAGCTAAATGAACCCTGGCCGGATTTGATCCTGCTTGACTGGATGTTGCCCGGCGGTTCTGGTCTACAGTTTATTAAACACCTCAAGCGTGAAGCGCTGACCCGGGATATTCCGGTGATGATGTTGACCGCCAGAGGAGAAGAGGAAGATCGTGTGCGGGGGCTGGAAACCGGCGCGGACGATTACATAACCAAACCCTTTTCTCCGAAAGAGCTGGTTGCCCGCATCAAAGCGGTGATGCGCCGGATTTCGCCGATGGCGGTGGAAGAGGTCATCGAGATGCAGGGGCTGAGCCTCGATCCCACATCGCACCGGGTGATGACCGGTGAAAATCCCCTCGATATGGGGCCGACGGAATTCAAACTCCTGCATTTCTTTATGACACACCCGGAACGCGTCTATAGCCGTGAACAGTTGCTGAACCACGTCTGGGGCACCAATGTGTACGTTGAGGATCGCACGGTGGATGTGCATATTCGCCGTCTGCGCAAGGCGCTGGAAACCAGCGGTCACGATCGGATGGTGCAGACGGTTCGCGGGACAGGGTATCGTTTTTCGACCCGTTTTTGAAAGATAAGACCCAGAGCCTGGCTCTGAAGGGAGAGTGACCCGTGCTGGAACGGCTGTCATGGAAAAGGCTGGTGCTGGAACTGATACTTTGCTGTATCCCGGCCTTCATCCTTAGTGCATTTTTTGGTTACCTGCCGTGGTTTTTGCTGGCATCGGTAACAGGACTGCTCATCTGGCATTTCTGGAATTTATTACGCCTCTCATGGTGGTTGTGGGTCGACAGAAGTATGACGCCGCCGCCAGGACGCGGCAGTTGGGAACCGCTGTTGTACGGTTTACATCAGATGCAGTTACGCAATAAAAAGCGTCGACGCGAACTGGGCAATCTGATTAAACGTTTTCGCAGCGGGGCTGAGTCATTGCCCGATGCGGTCGTGCTAACAACGGAAGAGGGCGGGATCTTCTGGTGTAACGGTCTGGCGCAGCAGGTGCTGGGCTTACGCTGGCCGGACGATAGCGGACAAAACATTCTAAACTTGTTGCGCTACCCGGAGTTTACGCAGTATCTCAAACAACGGGATTTTAGCCGCCCATTAAATCTGGTGCTGAATACCGGGCGACATCTTGAAATCCGCGTTATGCCCTATACCGACAAGCAGTTGCTGATGGTGGCGCGTGATGTGACCCAGATGCACCAGCTTGAAGGCGCGAGACGCAACTTCTTCGCCAACGTGAGTCACGAACTGCGCACACCGCTGACGGTGTTGCAGGGCTATCTCGAAATGATGCACGAACAGCCGCTGGAAGGCGCAACGCGTGAGAAAGCACTGCTGACGATGCGGGAACAGACCTCGCGCATGGAAGGGCTGGTGAAGCAGTTACTGACGCTGTCGAGGATTGAAGCCGCGCCGACGCAACTGCTCAACGAGCAGGTCGATGTGCCGATGATGCTCCGCATGGTCGAGCGTGAAGCGCAGACGCTCAGCCAGCAAAAGCATACGTTCAGCTTTGAAGTGGATAACCACTTGAAGGTGCTGGGTAACGAAGAACAACTGCGCAGCGCTATTTCCAACCTGGTGTATAACGCGGTAAACCATACGCCTGCGGGAACGCATATCATTGTGCGCTGGCATAGCGTGCCACACGGCGCAGAGTTCAGTGTGGAGGATAACGGACCGGGGATTGCGCCGGAGCATATTCCGCGGTTAACCGAACGTTTTTATCGCGTGGACAAAGCGCGTTCGCGACAAACGGGCGGCAGTGGACTGGGGCTGGCGATCGTGAAACATGCGGTTAATCATCATGACAGCCGTCTGAATATCGACAGTCAACTGGGTAAAGGAACACGCTTTAGTTTTGTTCTGCCGGAACGTTTAATTGCCAAAAAAAGTGCTTAAAGTCCAATCGTACGGTTAACTTTCCATAAGCCAGCGGATGCTGGCTTATTTTCTTTGCAGTTAAGATAACTCTGCTGAATTTATCAACGTCTGATTGTTTTTTGTTCGAATGATAAACCATGACTTTTTCTTATGAATAGTGTTTTGTACTACCCTGTAATTTGATATCGCTATAATCTTCCGGTTTTTAGATCCCTCCTTGCTTTAAAACGTTATAAGCGTTTAAATTGCGCCCCAGATGCTGTCAGACTGACTGTATTCAGGCGGTAAATCGAAAAACAATTCTTTGCTTTCCAGGTTATGGGATATATCCCGCTGGAATGGCGTAAAAAAACCGCTGTTTCTTCCCGCAGGGAAAGACACTACGTTAATTTAATCAACACCACATCCACAGGCCGTAAGCTTTATGACCCATCAGTTAAAATCGCGCGATATTATTGCGCTGGGCTTTATGACTTTTGCGCTGTTCGTCGGCGCAGGGAACATCATCTTTCCTCCCATGGTGGGTTTGCAGGCAGGCGAGCACGTCTGGACTGCGGCTATCGGCTTTCTGATTACCGCCGTCGGCCTGCCGGTGCTGACCGTTGTCGCTCTGGCGAAAGTCGGTGGGGGGGTTGATAGCCTGAGCACGCCAATCGGTAAAGTTGCAGGTGTATTGCTGGCGACCGTCTGTTATCTGGCGGTTGGACCGCTGTTTGCCACGCCGCGTACCGCGACGGTCTCTTTTGAAGTGGGCATCGCACCGCTGACCGGGGATTCAGCCATGCCGCTGTTTATCTACAGCGTGGTCTATTTTGCGATTGTGATTCTGGTTTCGCTCTATCCGGGCAAACTGCTGGATACCGTGGGTAACTTCCTGGCGCCGCTGAAAATTCTGGCCTTAATTGTTCTCTCCGTCGCTGCCATTATCTGGCCTGCCGGTCCGATCAGCCATGCAATGGAAGCCTACCAGACCGCCGCGTTTTCCAATGGGTTTGTTAATGGCTATCTGACTATGGATACGCTGGGGGCGATGGTCTTTGGTATCGTTATTGTTAACGCGGCGCGCTCGCGCGGCGTGACCGAAGCGCGCCTGTTGACTCGTTACACTGTCTGGGCCGGGCTGATGGCGGGTGTTGGCCTGACACTGCTGTATCTTGCCTTGTTCCGTCTGGGTTCCGACAGCGCCACGCTGGTCGATCAGTCTGTGAATGGCGCGGCGATCCTGCATGCCTATGTTCAGCACACCTTTGGTGGCGCGGGCAGTTTGCTGCTGGCGGTGCTGATCTTCCTCGCCTGTCTGGTGACGGCTGTTGGCCTGACCTGCGCCTGTGCGGAGTTCTTCGCGCAGTATGTGCCGTTGTCTTATCGCGCGCTGGTGTTCATCCTGGGCGGTTTCTCCATGGTGGTTTCTAACCTCGGACTGAGCCATCTGATTCAGATCTCCATCCCGGTGCTGACGGCTATCTATCCACCGTGTATCGCACTGGTGGTGTTAAGTTTTACCCGCTCATGGTGGCATAATTCATCCCGTGTTATCGCACCGGCGATGTTTATCAGCCTGCTTTTTGGTATCCTTGACGGTATTAAAGCATCGGCAATCGGCGGCATATTGCCGGCCTGGACCCAGCGTTTACCGCTGGCGGAACAAGGTCTGGCATGGTTAATGCCCACCGTCGTAATGGTGGTCCTGGCGATAATCTGGGACCGCGCGGCAGGTCGACAGGTGACCTCCAGCGCACATTAAGATTGCTGAAAACATGTTTTAACCACGGGGCTATCACTGGCCCCGTGGTTTTTTATTGTGTTGATGGGTTAGGAATCGATGGAAAGTAATAACAAGCTGAAGCGTGGGTTAAGCACCCGCCATATTCGCTTTATGGCTCTTGGCTCAGCCATTGGCACCGGGCTGTTTTATGGTTCAGCAGATGCCATCAAAATGGCGGGGCCGAGCGTGCTGCTGGCCTACATTATTGGCGGGGTTGCGGCGTATATCATTATGCGCGCGCTGGGGGAAATGTCCGTTCACAATCCTTCCGCCAGCTCCTTTTCGCGCTATGCACAGGAAAACCTCGGTCCGCTCGCTGGTTACATTACCGGCTGGACCTACTGTTTTGAGATTCTGATTGTCGCCATTGCCGATGTCACCGCGTTTGGCATCTATATGGGCGTCTGGTTTCCGGCGGTGCCGCACTGGATCTGGGTGCTCAGCGTGGTGCTGATTATCTGCGCCATCAACCTGATGAGCGTGAAAGTGTTCGGTGAGCTGGAGTTCTGGTTCTCCTTCTTTAAAGTCGCCACCATTATCATCATGATCGTGGCGGGGTTCGGCATCATCATCTGGGGAATTGGCAACGGCGGGCAGCCAACGGGTATCCATAATCTCTGGAGCAACGGCGGATTTTTCAGCAACGGCTGGCTGGGAATGGTGATGTCGTTGCAGATGGTGATGTTCGCCTATGGCGGGATTGAGATCATCGGCATTACCGCCGGAGAAGCGAAAGAGCCGGAAAAATCCATTCCGCGCGCGATTAACTCCGTACCGATGCGTATTCTGGTGTTTTACGTGGGTACGCTGTTTGTCATCATGTCTATTTACCCGTGGAACCAGGTAGGAACCGATGGCAGCCCGTTTGTTCTGACCTTCCAGCATCTCGGCATTACCTTTGCCGCCAGCATCCTTAACTTTGTGGTGCTGACCGCGTCACTGTCGGCGATTAACTCTGACGTCTTTGGCGTGGGGCGTATGCTGCACGGGATGGCGGAGCAGGGCAGTGCGCCGAAAGTGTTTGCCAAAACCTCGCGTCGCGGTATTCCCTGGGTCACGGTGATGGTAATGACCATTGCGCTGCTGTTTGCGGCCTGGCTGAACTATATCATGCCGGAAAACGTCTTCCTGGTCATTGCGTCGCTGGCGACCTTCGCCACCGTATGGGTATGGATTATGATCCTGATTTCGCAGATCGCTTTCCGTCGCCGTTTATCGCCGGAAGAAGTGAAGGCGCTGAAATTTAAAGTACCCGGCGGAGTAACCACGACCGTTGTGGGCCTGATTTTCCTCGTCTTTATCATTGGGCTTATTGGCTATCACCCGGATACCCGCATCTCGCTGTATGTCGGTTTTGCGTGGATTCTCCTGCTGCTGATTGGCTGGGTGTTCAAGCGTCGCCACGATCGCCAGGTGGCGCAAGCACAGTAATTTGTCGCCGGATGGCCTGAAGGTCATCCGGTGATTTATCCTCCCCCGGACTCCTCCCCCAATAAACATCAGGATGATGAGTTATCCTGAACCATGCTATGGCAAGGTGACCTCATTTTCATCAAAGGGGATACGTGATGTTGAACGCCTGGCACCTTCCGGTTGCCCCATTTGTTAAGCAAAACAAAGACCAACTGACCATTACGCTCTGGTTGACGGGTGAGGATCTGCCGCAGCGGGTGACGCTGCGTGCGGAAAACGATAACGAAGAAACGGCGCTGGTGATGCATAAATTGCGCGCTCAGCCTTTTCCGGGCGTGACCGCATGGCGTGCCGCCATCGATCTGAACAGCGGGCAGCCTCGTCGGCGCTACAGCTTCAAGCTGCTCTGGCCCGATCGCCAGAAGTGGTTTACGCCACAGGGTTTCAGCCGTTTCCCGCCTGCGCGTCTGGAACAATTCGCGGTTGATGTGCCGGATAACGGGCCGCAGTGGGTTGCCGATCAGGTGTTCTACCAAATCTTTCCCGATCGCTTCGCTCGCAGCCAGACGCGAGAAGCACAGCAGGATAACGTCTATTATCATCACGCCGCGGGCCAGGATATCGTATTACGTGACTGGGACGATCCGTTAACCGCGCAGGCTGGCGGCTCCACTTTTTATGGCGGCGATCTGGACGGGATTACTGAAAAGCTGCCGTATCTGAAAAAGCTGGGCGTCACCGCGCTGTACCTTAATCCGGTGTTTACCGCCCCGAGCGTGCATAAATATGATACTGAAGATTACCGCCATGTTGATCCACAGTTTGGCGGCGATCAGGCGCTGATGCGTCTGCGTATGAAAACGCAGCAGCAGGGCGTGCGGCTGGTGCTGGACGGCGTATTCAATCACACCGGCGATTCACACGCGTGGTTCGATCGCCATAACCGTGGAACCGGCGGCGCCTGCCATACACCGGATTCCCCCTGGCGCGACTGGTACAGTTTTTCCCGAGAAGGCGTGGCGCTGGACTGGCTGGGCTATGCCAGCCTGCCGAAGCTGGATTATCAGTCTGAAAGTCTGGTGAATGAAATTTATCGCGGCGAAGACAGTATCGTGCGTCACTGGCTGAAAGCGCCGTGGCACATGGATGGCTGGCGGCTTGATGTGGTACATATGTTGGGCGAAGACGGCGGCGCGCGCAATAACCTTAAACATGTCGCCGGGATCACGCAGGCGGCAAAGGAAACCCAACCGGAAGCCTACGTGCTGGGGGAACATTTTGGTGATGCCCGTCAGTGGTTGCAGGCGGATGTGGAAGACGCCGCCATGAACTATCGGGGGTTCACGTTTCCGCTGTGGGGCTTCCTTGCCAATACCGATATTTCTTACGATCCGCAGCAGATAGATGCACAAACCTGTATGGCGTGGATGGATAACTACCGGGCAGGGCTTTCCCATCAACAGCAACTGCGGATGTTTAATCAGCTCGATAGTCACGACACCGCCCGTTTCAAATCGCTGTTGGGTAAAGATATCGCCCGTCTGCCGCTGGCTGTCGTCTGGCTGTTTACCTGGCCCGGCGTACCGTGTATCTATTACGGCGATGAAGTGGGGCTGGATGGCAATAACGATCCCTTTTGCCGTAAAACCTTTCCCTGGCAGGAGGAGAAACAGGATACCGTACTGCTGGCCCTGTATCAGCGGCTGGCAAAGCTAAGGCACCACAGCCAGGCTTTGCGACGCGGCGGGTGTCAGGTGATGTATGCCGAAGACAATGTCGTAGTGTTTTTGCGTGTTTACCAGCAGCAACGTGTGCTGGTGGCGATTAACCGCGGCGAGGCTTGCGAAGTGGTCCTTCCGTCATCACCGTTGTTAAACGTGGCTGCGTGGCACAGTAAGGAAGGAAAAGGGCAGATTGTCGACGATACTCTGACGCTGCCAGCGATTTCTGCCAGCGTCTGGTTGGGTCACTGATAAAGCCGTACAATCTCCGGGCTGGTGAGTAGCGCTTTGCGCCACCAGTGCTGTGCCAGCCCGTTATTTCCTTCACGCCAGGCCATATAAGCGACATCTTTTTCGCGAAAAGAGATCACGCTTTTCTCCACCAGTTCACCCGAGGCAAGCCACGGGCGGGCGATATGGCGCGGGAGAAAACCGCAGCCCATTCCGGCACGCAGCAACGTGACCTTACTGTGAAAATCATCGACATGGATCTGGGCTTGTTCATCCATCAGGTTCGTCTGTAACGGATGGCAAAAGCGCGCGCTGTCACTGATGACAATTGCGCGATGCAGACAGAGTTGTTCATTCGTCAGGCTTTCAGAAGCCGCAGCGAGCGGATGCCCTGGCGCTACCACAAAAACATTATCCAGCGTCCCCAGCATTTTATAGGACCACGCCGCTGAGGTTGGCGGTTCGTTGATCGCGCCAAGAATGATATCCGCGCCGTTGTGCGTTAACTCTTCCCACGAACCGGCCAGCGTGTGGTGAGAAAATTTAAGCCGCGTTTGTTTATTGAGCGCATTGAAGGCATCAATGACGGGAAGCAGCGTTTCAAAGGGAAAGGAGTCATCCAGCGCGATAACCAGCTCTTTTTCCCATCCGGCGCTCAGTTGCAGCGCTTGTTTTTCCAGATCTTTTGCCGCGCTCAGTAGTAAACGCCCTTTCTCCAGCATCATCAGTCCGGTATCGGTAAATTTTGCCCGATGTCCGGAACGGTCAAGCAGTTCAATATCCAGGTCTTTTTCCAGTTTTTGAATCATATAGCTGAGCGCTGCGGGCGTTTTAAACAGCGATTCGGCGGCGGCGGCAAACGTCCCGTGCTTATCGATAGCGTCAAGGATGAGCAAAACGTCCAGATTAATGCGCATGAGTTGAGGAGATCCTTAAATTTAAACCTCACTGTTGTACCGAATGACGAGCGACAAAACCAGTGAAGAAATTAGACCGAATAACCGCAATTTTTTGAAGGTACACGGATATATTGTCGGGAAAGGCATATTTCATGGGACGGTAAGTTTTCTTTAATAAGTCGTTAGAAATTTCCAACTATACTAATCAGGCTTTCTGATTCAGGATTTGTTGGCTGACGGAAGATGCCGAACGTCGATTTCTAACTCATTGATTAAGGAAGTGTATTATGTCCATTCGGGAACTAATTAACCCATCAAACTCAACGCTTATTTTTATTGACCATCAACCACAGATGGCATTTGGTGTCGCGAATATTGATCGTCAGACGCTGAAAAATAATACAGTTGCATTAGCGAAAGCAGGGAAAATATTTAATGTCCCTGTTATTTATACGTCCGTCGAAACAAAAAGTTTTAGCGGTTATATCTGGCCTGAGTTACTGGCCGTTCATCCTGAAGTGAAACCTATCGAACGTACCTCAATGAACTCCTGGGAAGATGAGGGGTTTGTGAAAGCCGTTGCGGCAACCGGGCGTAAAAAGCTGGTTATTTCAGCGCTATGGACTGAAGTTTGCCTGACTTTCCCGGCCCTGATGGCGCTGGAAGCCGGTTATGAAGTGTATGTGGTGACAGATACCTCTGGCGGGACCTCAGTGGATGCGCATGAACGTGCCATCGATCGTATGGTGCAGGCCGGTGCGGTACCGGTGACCTGGCAGCAGGTTCTGCTGGAGTACCAGCGTGACTGGTCACGCAAAGAAACTTACGACGCGGTGATGGATTTAGTTCGTGAGCACAGCGGCGCTTACGGTATGGGCGTGGATTATGCCTACACTATGGTACACGGCGCGCCGGAGCGCAAAGCCTGATTCTGATGGCGGGGCGACCCGCCATTGACCTTCAGCAAGGAACCCTCCATGACGCAAAATAAACATGTGACGCTGGTGATTACGCATACCTTGCGGCCCGATCAGGCAGAGCGTTATGAGTTATGGCTGGGGAAAATCATGCCGGTGGCGGCTGAATTTCCCGGGCATCTTGGGGCGAACGTGATTCGTCCGACGGACGGACAACATCGGTGGAACATCATTATCCGCTTTGACACGCTCGAACATCTCTACAACTGGACGCAGTCGGATACCCGGCGGCTTCTCGTTGAGGAAATTGCGCCTCTGCTGGCGGAAGGCGACAAAACTGAAATTCACACTGAAGCCGCATTCTGGTTTACCCCGCCAGCGCCTCATGTTCGCCAACCGCGTCGCTGGAAGCAGTTTTTAATCACCCTGCTGGTGATTTTCCCCAGCACCAATCTGGTGCCGTGGGTGACGGGTCTGTTATTGCCTTCGCTGAAAGGATCGCTGTTACTGCATCTGATAAACGATGCCTGTGTGGTTGCGCTGGTGGTCTGGTTGTGGATGCCCATCGTAACCCGTCTGTTTGCCGGCTGGCTGAAAAAAGCCTGATCGACTTATCAGGAGAACGTTATGTCTCACACTGCTTCATTGATTTTGACCCACGGGAAAATTCATACCCTCGATCGCCTTAACCCGCAGGCGGAAGCCGTCGCCATTAAAGACGGCAAAATTCTTGCGACGGGTACGCACGAACAGGTGATGCGCTTTGCCGCCGAGGGTACGCAGGTCGTGGATCTGAAAGGCCATTCGGTGATCCCCGGACTGAACGACTCTCACCTGCATTTGATCCGCGGTGGGTTGAATTACAATCTTGAACTGCGCTGGGAGGGGGTTCCATCACTGGCGGATGCCCTGCGCATGCTGAAAGAACAGGCCGATCGCACGCCGTCACCACAGTGGGTTCGCGTGGTGGGCGGCTGGAGTGAATTTCAGTTTGCCGAGCGGCGGATGCCGACGCTGGAAGAGCTCAATGAGGCCGCGCCGGACACGCCGGTGTTCGTATTGCACCTGTATGATCGCGCTTTGCTGAACCGCGCAGCGCTGAAAGCGGTTGGATACACCAAAGCGACGCCGGATCCAGCCGGTGGCGAGATCGTCCGCGATAGCAACGGTAATCCCACCGGGATGCTGATCGCCAAACCGAACGCCATGATCCTCTATTCAACGCTGGCGAAAGGGCCAAAACTGCCGCTGGAAATGCAGGTAAACTCCACCCGCCAGTTTATGCGTGAACTCAATCGCCTCGGGTTGACCAGCGCTATCGATGCGGGCGGTGGTTTTCAGAACTACCCGGAAGATTACGAGATTATCGAACAACTGCACGCCAATAATCAGATGACGGTGCGCATTGCCTATAACCTGTTTACACAGCGACCGAAGCAGGAGCTGGAAGACTTCGAGCGCTGGACCGACATGCTTAAACCGGGTCAGGGGACGGATTTCTACCGTGCTAACGGGGCGGGCGAAATGCTGGTCTTTTCCGCAGCGGATTTCGAAGATTTTCTGCAGCCGCGTCCGGACCTGCCGGAAGGGATGGAAGATGAACTGGAGCGGGTAGTGCGCCATCTGGTGGAACATCGCTGGCCGTTCCGCCTGCATGCGACCTATGACGAATCCATCAGCCGTATGCTGGATGTGTTTGAGAAAGTGAATCGTGATATTCCGTTCAATGGTTTGCACTGGTTTTTCGACCACGCCGAGACCATCAGCGAGCGTAATATCGACCGGGTCAAAGCGCTGGGCGGCGGTATTGCGGTGCAGCATCGCATGGCCTTCCAGGGCGAATATTTCATCGACCGCTATGGGAAAGAGGAGGTAAAACAGACGCCGCCGGTGGCGAAAATGCTGGCTGCTGATGTGCCGGTAGGACTGGGGACAGATGCAACCCGCGTCGCCAGCTATAATCCGTGGACTGCGCTCTACTGGCTGGTCTCAGGGCGGACGGTGGGCGGAACGGTAATGTATGACGATAACAACCGTCTGCCGCGCGACGTCGCACTGGAACTGTGGACGGCGGGTAGCGCCTGGTTCTCCAGCGAGCAGGGTAAAAAAGGGCGCATTGCCAAAGATCAACTGGCCGATCTGGTGGTGTTGTCCAAAGACTACTTCAGCGTGCCGGAAGAGGAGATCAAAGGCATTGAGTCGGTGATGACGATTGTGGATGGCAAAGTGGTGTATGCCGCCGGACACTTCACTCCGCTGGCGCCGCCGGCAATTCCGGTTGTGCCGGACTGGTCCCCGGTGGTGAACGTGCCGGGGCACTATCGCTCCGCACCGCCGACGGTGACAAAAGTGGGAGCAATAGTTCAGATGCACCACTGCTGCGGTAGCTGCGGCGTACACGGTCATCAACACGACATCGCCCGCCAGGCGGGGATCCCGGTCTCGGATGACCGTGCATTCTGGGGCGCACTTGGCTGCTCGTGCTTCGCGTTTTAATGCTGTAACCGGATACGACAATTCTGCCGTATCCGGCTATTTCACCTTCTCAGATAGCGCAAATATAACACTTTGTGTCATTCTTAGACGATCTCGTACAGTGAAGGTGAAAACATGGACGACCTTTTAATCCTTGGCTGCATCCTCGTGTTCTTCGCGTTGGTGGTGGTGCCTGTTCTGGCCATTGTCGCCATTAGTCGAAGTTCGACGACGCGCGATGAGCTGGCTCGGTTACGCCGCCGGGTGGAGGAGCTTGAGCAGCGCGGTGTCGCTGCGCCAACGATGGCACAGCGTGCCCCACAACCGCTCCAGCCCGTGGCGTCGGTCGCGGTAAGCGAACCGGCGGCCGTATCGGTATCCGAACCTGACGCTACCTTTGAACCTCAAACGGCCAGCCCGTGGCGTTCAGAGACGCAACAGAAGGCGACACCGGCAGAAAAAACCGTTGCAAAAACCGCTGATAACGCGCCTGTTAGCGCCGCTCAACCCTCTTCGTCTGGCGGTGTCATCTCTTCACTGGTACGCTGGTTTATGCAGGGCAACCCGCTGGCTAAGCTCGGGATCCTGCTTCTCTTCCTCGGCCTCTCTTTCCTGCTGCGCTACACCGTTGAACATGCTTTGTTCCCGCTTGAACTGCGTCTGGTCGCGGCATCGCTGTTTGCCATTGTCCTGCTGGCGGTCGGCTGGCGATTACGTCGCAAACAACCGGTTTATGCGCTGATTTTGCAGGGAGGGGCGACAGGCGCACTTTATCTCACCGTGTTTGGCGCTTTCCGCCTCTGGCAAATGCTACCAATGACGCTGGCCTTTGGGCTGCTGGTGGTCATTTGTGCGGCGAGCGTCGGACTGGCGATTTTACAAAAGGCGCTCAGTCTGGCGATGCTGGCGAGCCTCGGCGGTTACCTCGCGCCGCTGTTGCTGTCGACGGGAAGCGGTAATTATGTGGCGCTGTTTTCCTTCTACCTGCTGTTGTCGGTGGGCATTCTCGCCATCAGCATTTGGCAGCACTGGCGTGAACTGAACCTGCTCGGGCTGCTGTTTACCTTCGGCGTGGGCGGAATGTGGGGGGTGAATGACTATCAGCCCGCGTTTTATCTGAATTGCCAGTTGTTCCTGGCTGCCAATATCCTCATTTTTGGCGTCCTGAGCGTGGCGCTGTCGTTGCGGAGACAGGAAAAAGGTAAACAAATTATTGATGGCGTCCTGCTGTTTGCCCCGCCGTTGATCGGCTTTGGTATGCAATACGCCATGACCCTCCACTGGGAATATGGCCCGGCGCTTAGCGCCCTCGGCTATGGTGGTTTCTATCTGGTTTTAGCCTGGCTTGCGCTACGCCGTTATCCGTCGCTGGGACGTCCGCTGGTGCTGGCGGCGCTGGCGCTGGGCGGCGCATTTACCACGCTGGCGATACCGCTGGCGCTGTCGGCGCAATGGACGGCGATGGCCTGGGCGCTGGAAGGTCTGGGTATCCTGTGGCTGGGTGTACAGCAGCAACAGCGACGCATGAGCTACAGCGGTACGACGCTGCTGGTGCTGGCGCTCGGCAGTGCGCTGTGGGCGCAAACGGAGGGCATCACCGCACTCAGCCTGATGCTGATTTTTGCGGTGCTAAGCCTCTGCTGGCTGGCGGGAGCGTGGCTGTGGCGCGCGATTCACCTGCGCGTCAGCGGGGGACTGCTGGCTGGCGGATTACTTTTCTGGATGGTGGCTATCTATGGCGTCTCAGACTGGATACTGATAACCAATTTGCAGGTACTGGCGGGGATGCTGGCGCTGATGGCCGTGTCAGTATGGGGCTGGCGATTTGCGGCCTTCCGGCTGGCGTGGCGTGAGCTTGACGCCAGCAAATGGCTGCTGTGGCCGGTGATGTTGCTGGTGTTGCTCAATCAGATTTCGCAGCAGGTTATTTTTGCGGCGGGCTGGCCGAATCTGGCCTGGTGTCTGGCGCTTCCTGCTGCGCTGATGCTGCTGCGACGGGACGATCACACGTTAGCGCCGCGTATCTCGAAAGCGCTGCACCTGTCACTTTTCTGGATGCTGATACTGGCGCTGGCGGTAGAACTGGTCTGGTTTGCCCGCGACCTGCCGTGGGGAATGGCGGCCTGGGGAAGCGGCGTGATGATGGCGGCAGGCGGATTGCTGATTACCCTCATTACTGTGGCGGTACGCCGCCAGATCTGGCCGTTTAAAATCTGGCCTGCGCTGTATACTGTGCAGGCAATGGTGCCGGTAGCGGCTGCGCTGATATGCCTGCTGGCGCTGACGAACCTTCAGGATGGCGTCGTGTATCGCCAGATGTATCTCCCGTTGGTGAATCCGCTGGAGGAAGGTGCCGCCTTCGCCTTGCTTGGACTGATCGTATTGTATCGTGCCACACGGCGTTATTTCCCGGTGACAATTTCAGTATGCCAGCCCTGGCCTGGGATCGCGCTGTTGGCGCTCGCCTTCTGGTGGCTAAACGGTGTCCTGCTGCGCGCGCTGGCATGGTATGGCGAAGTGGCATGGCATTTCGAATCTTTGTGGCATTCGCGTCTGATTCAGACCTGTTTTGCACTGTTCTGGATGTTCATTGCCCTGGTGGTGATGCTCTATGCCACACGCCGGGCATCGCGCCGGGATTGGTTTTGTGGCGCGGTGTTGTTAGGGATTGTGATTGTTAAACTGATGCTGGTGGACAGCGCTGGTGGAGGCGGACTGGCACGAGCGATTGCGTTTATCGGCGTGGCGATTCTGGTGCTGATTGTCGGTTATTTTTCACCGTTACCGCCCAAAGCAGGAGAAGAAAAATGAAATGGATGAAAGCGGTATTCTGTAGCACGCTGCTTACGCTGACCGGGCCGGCGTTCAGTAATGAAACGCAGCCGGAATCCCCGCAGGATTACGCCTATGGGCTTGCGCTTGACACCACTACGCCGTCGCAGTGGTATCGTGTTGCGTTACCTCTGGCGGTTTATCAGCAGAGCACCTCGCCTGAACTGCATGATGTGCGTGTGTTTAACCAAATGGGCGACGCCGTACCGTTCAGTTTAGCGGTTGCCGCACGCCAGCAGGTTGCGCCTGAAACCACCCCGCTACGGTTCTTTGCGCTGGATGTTTCTCCTGTTCCTGCACAAAGGGCGACGGATGAGGATGGCGATAAAATCCTGCTACGTTCAAAAACGGGCGTTGAGATTGTCCTGGAAGGTGAAAAAGCAAAATCCGTCGGTCAACACTATTTGTTGACGTTGCCAGAGGGGACCGACAACGCGATTTCTGTCTCTCAACTGCAACTTAAGTGGAATACGCCGCAGGGGCCGTGGCAGGGGAAAGCGTCAGTCTGGTACAGTGAGGATATGAAACGCTGGTACGCTTTTCGTGAGGAAATGCCATTGATGGACGTCTCAAGTGGAGGCGATCGTCTTAAGCTCGACCGGATCGACATTGGTTTGACGTTATCGAAGGATTCCATTCGTTATCTGTTGGTTGTGATTGATGCGAAAGGGGCGTCGTTGCCGTTAACGGGGGTTAATGCCATCAGCGCACCTGCCGCGCAGGCATCAGAGCAGATTGATCTGAGCGGTGAAGGAGAGAGACTGTCGGCCACCGAAGCCCAGTGGCGATGGTCTCGCCCACAGCCGCTCTCGTCGCTGACGATTCAACTCGACAGTGACGGCGTACTTCCCGTGGAGATCCTGTGGCGCGGCGCGGAAAAAGACGAATGGCGACCGCTGAAGAAAACGGTGCTTTACCAGCTTGAGGGCAAATCCTCTGAGCCTGTTTCGCTTTCCGGAGAACAGGTCGAGGCGGTGAAGCTATCTGCGCTGAATGCGCGTTTGCCAGAGACGCTGCCGCGTGTGATCGGTCATCGCGATCGTTATGACCTGGTGTTTAATGCGCAGGGTAAAGCGCCTTACCTGTTGGCCTGGGGCAATGGCGCCGCAACTCCCGCCAGCATTGCGCTGGATATGCTGATTCCTGCCGATCTTCGCAAGATTTACGATGTCACGTCCCTGCCGGATGCCGGGATACAGGAGGCGGTGAAATTAGGTGGCGATGCGCGTTTAACCGCCACTTCTGTTGCTGAGAAGGAGAGCCTGACAAAAACGCTGCTGGTCTGGGGCGTGTTGAGTGTGGGCGTGCTCCTGCTGGCGGGAATGGCGTTTCGCATCTGGCGGGAAGTAAAAAAAGAGAGCGGTGAATAACACGCAATAAAAAAGGCTCGCGCTGGCGAGCCTTTTTTGCATTCGAGCCGATTACAGGCTGGAGACGTTTTCAGTCAGGTATTTTGCTACGCCGTCCGGAGAGGCGTTCATACCTTCTTTACCTTTTTCCCACTGTGCCGGGCAAACTTCGCCGTGCTCTTCGTGGAACTGCAGCGCGTCAACCATACGCAGCATTTCGTCGATGTTACGGCCCAGCGGCAGGTCATTAACCACCTGGTGACGAACCACGCCGTTTGCGTCGATCAGGAAAGAACCACGCAGCGCAACGCCCGCTTCCGGGTGCTCGATGCCGTAAGCTTGCTGGATTTCACGCTTAACGTCAGCAACCATTGCGTATTTCACTGCACCGATGCCGCCTTTGTCGACAGGGGTGTTACGCCATGCGTTGTGGACGAATTCAGAGTCAAAAGAAACGCCAACCACTTCAACGCCGCGTTTCTGGAATTCTTCATAACGTTTGTCGAACGCGATCAGTTCAGACGGGCAAACGAAGGTAAAGTCCATCGGCCAGAAGAACAGAACGGTTGTTTTACCGTTGGTGTGCTGTTTGAAATTGAAGTTTTCAACAATCTCACCGCTACCGAGTACCGCAGCTGCTGTGAAATCCGGAGCCTGACGAGTCACCAGTACCATAATATTCTCCTGCAAAGTTAAGGGGTTTTGGAACGCAACGCGGGCCAGTATAGACGGGGATCGGCAATAAAACAAAGAGGTGCTGACAATCGTTCAGCAAGCTTTCACCTATCGATCACTCTATGATTAAAGTTGTTTGTTTTTCGCTTGCGCCATCATGCGCGGATAAAAGCGCCAGAACCGCTCTTCCAGGGCATCATAATGGTTGTTGAGGTCATACCATGAGTCACGAAGGGCATCCAGACGTGGACGACGGCTCGCCATTCCATTTAACACGTTCTGAATGAAGTCCATATCGCGGTAGCGCTCCAGCCACTTTTCTGACCACAGGTAATTATTCAGATTAACAAAGCGCGGCGGCGAATCCGGCAGGATGGTGGAAACCTGGGCGTGGGCATAACCGACAAACGCCTGCAGCGGAAAGTCAGGGGAGATTTGCGCCCAGTGACGCGACAGAAAATGATCCCACATGACGTCCAGCGTAATGGGCGCGACGCGACGGGTTTCACTGCGAAACCATTCGCGCGCTTCGCGGACCTCCGGCAGGTTATCTGTCATCACGTCAATACGACGGTGCATCAGAATGCCGTCTACGACGTCTGGCGGATAGTGTGATTCCGGGTTGCCACGGACAAAATCGGCCAGCAGATTGCCGGAAAGTGAGCTGTCGGCGAGATGGGCTAAATGCAGGTGAGCGAGAAAATTCATGGTCTGTTATCTGTCCAAAAGTGGGTAACGGTTGCAGGGAGCGCGCCCCGGCACTAGACTACCCGCCTCTTATTTTAGTCTGAGTCTGTGTCATGCGCGTTACCGATTTTTCTTTTGAATTGCCTGAATCCCTGATTGCCCACTACCCGCAGCCGGAGCGCAGTAGCTGCCGATTGCTGTCGCTGGATGGTCCGACGGGCGCGCTGACGCATGGTACTTTCACCGATCTACTTGATAAGCTCAACCCTGGCGATCTGCTGGTTTTTAACAATACCCGCGTGATCCCGGCGCGCCTTTTTGGCCGTAAGGCCAGCGGCGGCAAAATTGAAGTTCTCGTCGAGCGGATGCTGGATGATAAACGTATCCTCGCACATATTCGTGCCTCCAAAGCGCCGAAGCCAGGGGCGGAGCTGCTGCTCGGTGATGACGAAAGTATTAACGCGACGATGACCGTCCGTCACGGCGCGCTGTTTGAGGTTGAGTTTAACGACGCGCGTCCGGTGCTGGATATTCTTAACGCCATTGGACACATGCCGTTGCCGCCGTATATCGATCGCCCGGATGAAGATGCCGACCGTGAGCTATACCAGACCGTCTACAGCGAGAAACCGGGCGCAGTCGCAGCGCCGACAGCGGGTCTTCATTTTGACGAACCGCTGCTGGCAAGACTGCGTGAAAAAGGGATTGAGATGGCGTTTGTCACCCTGCACGTTGGCGCAGGGACCTTCCAGCCAGTGCGCGTGGATACCATCGAAGATCACATTATGCACTCTGAATATGCGGAAGTGCCGCAAGCGGTCGTGGATGCGGTTCTGGCGGCGAAAGCGCGCGGCAACCGGGTGATTGCGGTAGGAACGACGTCCGTGCGCTCACTGGAGAGCGCGGCGCAGGCGGCGGAGAACGCAATGATTGCGCCATTCTTTGGCGACACGCAAATTTTTATCTACCCGGGTTATCAGTACAAAGTGATTGATGCGCTGGTGACCAATTTCCATCTGCCTGAATCAACATTGATTATGTTGGTTTCGGCGTTTGCCGGTTATCAGCATACGATGAATGCCTACAAGGCCGCAGTAGAACAAAATTATCGCTTTTTTAGCTACGGGGATGCGATGTTTATCACGTACAATCCGCACGCTCTGAATGAACGCGTTGGGGAATAATTCCGCGGCGCTGGTTGACACGTTGGACTGTTTTTCTGACGTACTGGAGAAAAAATGAAATTTGAACTGGATACCACCGACGGACGCGCCCGCCGTGGCCGCCTGGTGTTTGATCGTGGCGTCGTCGAAACGCCAGCTTTTATGCCCGTAGGGACCTACGGCACTGTTAAAGGCATGACGCCGGAAGAAGTTGAAGCAACCGGCGCGCAAATTATCCTCGGTAATACCTTCCATCTCTGGCTGCGTCCGGGCCAGGAGATCATGAAACTGCACGGCGACCTGCATGATTTTATGCAGTGGAAAGGCCCGATTCTGACCGACTCCGGCGGTTTTCAGGTTTTCAGCCTGGGTGACATTCGTAAGATCACGGAACAAGGCGTGCACTTCCGTAACCCGATCAATGGCGATCCCATTTTCCTCGATCCTGAAAAGTCAATGGAGATTCAGTACGATCTCGGTTCCGATATTGTCATGATCTTTGACGAATGCACGCCATATCCGGCTGACTGGGACTATGCTAAACGATCAATGGAGATGTCTTTGCGCTGGGCGAAGCGTAGCCGCGACCGTTTTGACTCTTTACAGAACAAAAATGCGCTGTTCGGCATCATCCAGGGCAGCGTTTACGAAGATTTACGCGATATCTCTGTGAAAGGTCTGGTAGAGATTGGCTTTGATGGCTACGCTGTCGGCGGTTTGGCTGTGGGTGAGCCAAAAGAGGACATGCACCGTATTCTGGAGCATGTTTGCCCGCAAATTCCGGCAGATAAACCGCGTTACCTGATGGGTGTTGGTAAACCAGAAGATTTGGTTGAAGGCGTGCGTCGCGGTATTGATATGTTTGACTGCGTAATGCCAACCCGAAATGCCCGTAATGGTCACTTGTTCGTGACCGATGGCGTGGTGAAAATTCGTAATGCGAAGTATAAAAGCGACACCAGCCCACTCGATGCTGAGTGTGATTGCTACACTTGTCGTAATTACTCGCGTGCCTACTTGCATCATCTTGATCGTTGCAATGAAATATTGGGCGCACGTCTCAACACGATTCATAATCTGCGTTACTACCAGCGTTTGATGGCGGGTTTACGCAAGGCTATTGAAGAGGGTAAATTAGAGAGCTTCGTGACCGATTTTTACCAACGTCAGGGTCGACCAGTTCCACCTTTGAATGTTGATTAATTTTAATAATGAGGGAATTTGAATGAGCTTTTTTATTTCTGATGCGGTAGCGGCAACAGGTGCTCCGGCGCAGGGCAGCCCGATGTCTCTGATTCTGATGCTGGTGGTGTTTGGTCTGATTTTCTATTTCATGATCCTGCGTCCACAGCAGAAGCGCACTAAAGAACATAAAAACCTGATGGCTTCTATCGCCAAAGGTGATGAAGTTCTGACTAACGGTGGCCTGGTGGGTCGAGTGACTAAAGTCGCTGAAACTGGCTACATCGCTATCGCACTGAACGACACCACGGAAGTGGTAATCAAACGTGACTTCGTAGCTGCCGTTCTGCCGAAAGGCACGATGAAGGCGCTGTAATAGAAACTTTTCCCGAAGGGAACTGCCGTGTTAAACCGTTATCCTTTGTGGAAGTATGTCATGCTGATCGTCGTTATTGCCGTCGGTCTGTTGTATGCGCTTCCCAACCTGTATGGTGAGGATCCGGCTGTTCAAATCACTGGCGCGCGCGGTGTCGCCGCCAGTGAGCAAACGCTGATCCAGGTCCAGAATACGTTACAAAAAGAAAAAATTACCGCTAAGTCTGTGGCACTGGAAGAGGGCGCTATTCTTGCGCGCTTCGACACCACCGACATCCAACTGCGCGCCCGTGAAGCGCTGGTGGACGTGCTGGGTGATAAATATGTCGTGGCGCTTAACCTTGCTCCGGCAACTCCGCGCTGGCTGGCTGCCATTAAAGCAGAACCGATGAAACTCGGTCTTGACCTGCGTGGCGGCGTTCACTTCCTGATGGAAGTGGATATGGATACCGCGCTTGGCAAATTGCAGGAACAAAATATCGACAGCCTGCGCAGCGATCTGCGTACTGACGGTATTCCTTACACTACCGTTCGTAAAGAAGACAATTACGGTCTGAGCATTAATTTCCGTGATGCCAGTGCGCGTGATAAAGCGATTGCTTACCTCAGCAAGCGTCACCCGGATCTGGTTATCTCCAGCCAGGGAAGCACCGCGCTGCGTGCGGTGATGACCGATGCGCGTCTGAGCGAAGCGCGTGAATACGCGGTACAGCAGAACATCAACATCCTGCGTAACCGTGTGAACCAGTTGGGCGTTGCCGAACCGGTGGTTCAGCGTCAGGGTGCAGACCGAATTGTGGTCGAACTGCCGGGTATTCAGGATACGGCGCGTGCGAAAGAGATTCTGGGCGCGACAGCGACACTGGAATTCCGTCTGGTGAATACCAACGTTGACCAGTCTGCTGCGGCCTCTGGTCGTGTGCCTGGCGATTCTGAAGTGAAACAGACGCGCGAAGGTCAGCCGGTTGTGCTGTACAAACGTGTGATCCTGACCGGTGACCATATCACTGACTCCACGTCGAGCCAGGACGAATACAACCAACCGCAGGTGAACATTTCACTGGATAGCGCGGGTGGCAACATTATGTCTAACTTCACCAAGGACAATATCGGTAAACCGATGGCGACCCTGTTTGTGGAGTACAAAGACAGTGGTAAGAAAGATGCAAATGGTCGTGCGCTACTGGTGAAACAGGAAGAGGTGATTAACATCGCCAACATCCAGTCTCGCCTGGGCAACAGCTTCCGTATTACCGGGATCAACAACCCGAACGAAGCGCGTCAACTCTCGCTGCTGCTGCGTGCCGGTGCGCTGATTGCGCCGATTCAGATTGTTGAAGAACGTACCATCGGTCCAACTCTGGGGATGCAGAACATCAAGCAGGGTCTGGAAGCGTGTCTGGCAGGTCTGGCCGTGTCCATCCTGTTCATGATTCTGTTCTATAAGAAATTTGGTCTGATTGCGACAAGCGCGCTGATCGCTAACCTGGTGATGATTGTCGGCATTATGTCGCTGCTGCCGGGGGCCACGTTGAGTATGCCGGGGATTGCGGGGATCGTCTTAACCCTTGCCGTCGCCGTCGATGCGAACGTTCTGATCAACGAACGTATCAAAGAAGAGTTGAGCAACGGGCGTTCGGTACAACAGGCGATCAACGAAGGGTATGCAGGCGCGTTCAGTTCCATCTTCGATGCGAACATCACGACGCTTATTAAAGTGATTATCCTGTATGCCGTTGGCACTGGGGCAATTAAAGGGTTCGCGATTACTACCGGTATCGGTGTGGCGACGTCGATGTTTACCGCGATCGTCGGTACACGTGCCATCGTAAACCTGTTGTATGGCGGCAAGCGCGTCAAAAAGCTGTCAATCTGAGGAGTGCGAAGTGGCACAGGAATATACTGTTGAACAATTAAACCACGGCCGTAAAGTCATCGACTTTATGCGCTGGGACTACTGGGCTTTTGGCATTTCCGGCCTTCTGTTGGTTCTGGCCGTTGTCGTGATGGGTGTACGTGGCTTTAACTGGGGCCTCGATTTCACCGGCGGTACGGTGATTGAAATCACGCTGGAAAAACCGGCTGAGATGGACGTGATGCGCGATGCGCTGGAAAAAGCGGGTTTTGTTGACCCGCTCTTACAGAACTTCGGCAGCAGCCACGACATCATGGTGCGTATGCCACCGACGGAAGGAGCAAACGGTGGTCAGGTGCTGGGCAGCAAAGTGTTGAGTGTGATTAACGAATCCACCAACCAGAACGCGGCGGTGAAGCGAATTGAATTCGTGGGACCGAGCGTAGGGGCTGACCTGGCGCAAACCGGTGCGATGGCGCTGCTGGCGGCACTGATCTCCATTCTGGTCTACGTCGGTTTCCGTTTTGAATGGCGACTGGCGGCAGGTGTGGTTATCGCACTGGCGCACGACGTTATCATTACGCTTGGGATCCTGTCGTTATTCCACATTGAGATTGACCTGACGATCGTGGCATCGCTGATGTCTGTTATCGGTTACTCGCTTAACGACAGTATCGTGGTCTCTGACCGTATTCGTGAAAACTTCCGCAAAATTCGTCGCGGGACGCCTTACGAGATCTTTAACGTGTCACTGACCCAGACGCTGCACCGTACGTTGATCACCTCTGGTACGACCTTAATGGTTATCCTGATGTTGTTCCTGTTCGGTGGTCCGGTGCTGGAAGGCTTCTCGCTGACTATGCTTATCGGGGTGTCCATCGGTACGGCATCGTCTATCTACGTCGCATCGGCGCTGGCGCTGAAGCTGGGCATGAAGCGCGAGCATATGCTGCAGCAGAAAGTGGAGAAAGAAGGGGCGGATCAGCCGTCTATTCTGCCGTAAGCAACGGTTAAGTTAACGTTCAGAAATCCCGGTCATCAGATCGGGATTTTTCTTTTCTGCTTTCCCCTTGTCCTGCAAACAATACTGACACTATGCTGTCAGGAACCCTGTTTTATTCTCTTCCTGAATTCACCCACCGAGTCAGGAGGAACAATGAAAAGCATCATCAACTGGTTTGAAATTCCCGTAACAGATATGGCGCGAGCGATTGCCTTTTATGAACCGGTCATGGGGTTGTCGTTACGTCGGGAGAAAATGGCGTCCGCCGATCTGGCGGTGTTCCCGTATGACGATCCGGCAACCGGCGGGGCGCTGGCAAAATTTGACGGTATCGCGCCTTCACAACAAGGGGCGATTGTTTATCTGCATACGGATGACCTCCAGGCGACGCTGGATCGCGTGGCGACCGCAGGTGGTCGATGTGTGTTTGGTCCGATCGATCTCGGGAAAGAGATTGGCACCATTGCGCTGTTTACTGACAGCGAAGGTAACCGTGTGGGTTTACATCAACCGGCTTAATCACTGAGAGCAACTATGACGCGTCGCGCTGACCGCTTGTTTCAAATCGTCCAGATATTGCGTGGCAGACGGCTAACAACGGCAGCGCTGTTAGCACAACGGCTTGAGGTTTCCGAGAGAACGATTTATCGCGATATCCGCGATCTTTCGCTCTCCGGCGTTCCCGTTGAAGGAGAGGCGGGCAGCGGTTATCGGTTGATGGCAGGGTTTGATCTTCCGCCGCTCATGTTGACGCACCGGGAATCGGAAGCATTGATTGCGGCTATCCGTCTGTTACACACCTGGGGCGGTGATTTGCTCTCGCGGGAGCTGGAATCGGCGCAAGAAAAGGTACTGGCGATATTACCGGAAGAGAGCCGACGCAAAGCGGAGCAGGCGCGGATCTTCGCGCCGGACTTTGGCACACAGAGCCATTCACGTAGCGCGTTCGATGTGATCCACCGGGCGGTGACCGCTCAGCAGGTGCTGGCGCTGCATTACCGCGACGAGGCGGGGCAGCTTTCCTGGCGGGACGTGCAGCCGTTAGGGATCTTCTTCGAAGGAAAGTTCTGGCTGCTGGTAGCCTGGTGCGAGCGACGCGAAGATTATCGCTGTTTTCGTGTCGATCGCTGTTTAAGCATCACGCCGCTCGACAGACGATTTTGCGAGCGCGCCGACCGTTCACTGAGTGATTTCTTACGCAAGATCCGTAATGAAACGCACGCATAAAAAAGCCAGCGCTCAGGCTGGCTTTTGCGGGAAGTGAGACGTTATCAGAAGTTGTAGCCAACAACCAGATAGCCACCCCAGCCGGTAGAACGCACGTTGAAGTTGCCCTTACCGAAGTTCAACTCAGCGTCGTCGTTCCACTGACCGCCATTGTGCCAGTAACGGGCAACAACAGAGTAGTGCCAGTGGTCGTAGTTCAGCGCCAGAATGTGGCTGGAGGCGATAGAGTCGTTGGTACGCGCTTTGTTGCCGTTCAGATCGGAGAAGTCGTTGTCGCCGAGATCGGAACCCCAGTCAAAGTTGGTGAAACCGATGTAGCTCAGGTTCCCCCCCCACAGTTGGGTGATTGGCACGAAGTATTTCACTTTGAAACGGTAGCCGTCCCATTCGTTTTCGTTCGCCGCACCGTAGTTCTGCCACTGATATTTCGCATAAACGTTCAGGGACAGGCTCATTGGCAGACCGGTGTCGATGTCGGTACCCAGACCCATGTACCAGGTGCTCTGGCGGCCATCTTTGTTACGACCCATGTCGTAGATATAGTTGTTGGCGAAGTACCATTCTTTAAACGGACCGAAGCTCAGGTCTGTCCCGGTCAGTTTGTCGATAGAGAAACGCGGTTCGATTTCCATAAACAGCGGAGAACCGTGGTTCCAGATACCTTTCGCGTCGGTGTTACCACCGAAGAACACTGGCGCATCCATGTAACCATAGAAATCAAACCAGTCTTTTTTCGCGAAGGCTTCATATTCCAGATAGGTATCGTTTCGGATCTGTGGTCCGAAACGGGTGTGATAACTACCCACGACGTTTACGCTCTGGTGCCACCAGTCAGAAAGATACTGTGGTTTGTCATTTTCCGCGGCGTTCACGGTGAATGACGAGGAGAGCGCGAGCACTGCACTGGCTGCAAGTAATGTTTTTTTCATATGTATGCCACTGTTTGAAATCCCTGACGGGAGTGAAAAGGCGCAAATAGCGTTTCTAAATATTTCATGTTTCTGCGGAGCCTATTATAGAAATCATTGCTCACAAAAATCTGTCACGTTTCACAGTTCTATCATCTGCGTAATCGATTGCGTTCACGTTTGCGTATTTTTGCGCGGCGATTGTACTGACTTTCATTCCTGTTGCCAATATTTAGTAAAAATGCTCAGGATGTAAGAGGAGTCACAAAAGGAGGGGAAATGATGTTGCGGAACGCACAAAACGTTCCGCCGGTAGGTTTATTGAGTCACAAGCTGGATATCGTGGATGCGAACAAAGCCTAACTGGTCGGGCGTTAGTCCATTCAGTTGCAGTGGGATGTCTACATCACTCGGTGCCAGAATGCTGGCAGGGGCATTGATCAACTGATTCTGCACGTTTACTTCCTGATAATTGTCAGTTGTTCCCTGAATTTGCCCATATTCCACGGTTCCACTAAAGGCGGGCAGAGGATCATTGGACTCGCCCTGAATCTGCAACGTTACGCGCGTACTGTCCGCATTTGGAGCAATGTTGATAAGCGACATGCGCAATGTGCCAATCTGGCTGTTAAGACGGGCAGGAGTATTAGAACCTGGCAGCAGATAGACTCCGCGGGTTGATTTCACGTTCAGACTGTTTTGCTGGGTAATCTTTACGGTTTCTTTATTGAGCTGGTTCATCTCTTTAGTGAGCGTTGAAACGCTTTGATGCATCTGGCGTACCTCGCTTTGCTGTGCGCAGGCGCTCAGACTAAAGAGACTTCCCACCAGGAGAATTCTTAGGTAAGGTCTTGTCATCTCTCTTATTTCCTGACTGTTCGCGATGACCCAATGGTAGATCGTAAATGGCGTTAAGACATCGATCCATTGTCTCAAAAGCGTTGCGCCTTTGTTGTCACGCCAGTTCAGGTTAAAATAGATTTCTGTTAACCACCTGGTCAGGACGCCGTATGCATTGCCCATTCTGTTTCGCCGTAGATACCAAAGTCATTGATTCTCGTCTCGTAGGCGAAGGCTCTTCGGTACGCCGCCGTCGGCAGTGTCTGGTTTGTAATGAACGTTTCACCACCTTTGAAGTGGCAGAACTTGTGATGCCGCGCGTGGTGAAAAGCAACGATGTGCGCGAACCGTTTAACGAAGAAAAGCTCCGCAGTGGAATGCAGCGCGCGCTGGAAAAACGTCCAGTGAGTTCTGACGACGTCGAAATGGCGTTGAATCACATCAAATCGCAACTGCGTGCCACCGGTGAGCGTGAAGTTCCCAGCAAGATGATTGGCAATCTGGTGATGGAACAATTGAAAAAACTCGATAAAGTCGCCTACATCCGCTTTGCCTCCGTTTACCGCAGCTTCGAAGATATCAAAGAATTTGGCGAAGAGATCGCTCGCCTACAGGATTAAGCCATGCAGGATGAGTTATACATGGCGCGAGCGCTGAAACTGGCGCAGCGCGGGCGGTTTACCACCCATCCCAACCCTAACGTCGGTTGCGTCATTGTGAAGAATGGCGAGATTGTCGGTGAAGGCTATCACCATCGTGCCGGCGAACCACATGCGGAAGTGCATGCCCTGCGCATGGCGGGCGAAAAGGCCAATGGCGCAACGGCTTACGTCACTCTTGAACCGTGCAGCCATCACGGTCGTACACCGCCGTGCTGTGACGCGCTGATAGCCGCTGGTGTGACGCGCGTGGTGGCCGCGATGCAGGATCCGAATCCGCAGGTGGCAGGGCGTGGATTATATCGCCTGCAGCAGGCGGGTATCGACGTTAGCCACGGGCTGATGATGAGCGAAGTTGAGGCATTAAACAAAGGCTTCCTCAAACGCATGCGGACCGGATTTCCCTATGTGCAACTAAAACTCGGCGCTTCGCTGGATGGTCGTACGGCGATGTCCAGCGGCGAAAGCCAGTGGATTACCTCGCCAGCGGCGCGTCGTGATGTTCAGCGTCTGCGCGCGCAAAGTCACGCCATTTTGACCAGCAGCGCGACAGTGCTGGCGGACGACCCGCAGCTTACCGTGCGTTGGTCCGAACTGGGCGATGCGACGCAGGCGGTTTATCCGCAGGATGCTGTGCGCCAGCCGGTGCGCATTGTGATAGACAGTCAGAATCGCGTGACGCCAGAACACCGGCTGGTGCAACAGCCTGGGGAAACCTGGATTGCGCGCACAAAAGAAGACGCGCGCGTCTGGCCCGATTCGGTCCGCACAATTATGGTGCCAGAGCATAACGGTCATCTGGATCTGGTGGTACTGATGATGTTACTGGGCAAGCAGCAGATTAACAGCCTCTGGGTAGAAGCCGGACCCACGCTGGCTGGCGCACTGTTGCAGGCGGGTGTGGTCGATGAGCTTATCGTCTATCTTGCGCCTACACTGTTAGGCAGTGATGCCAGGGGATTATGTGTGTTGCCAGGCCTTGAGAAACTGGCAGATGCCCCCCATTTTAAATTCAATGAGATACGCCAGGTGGGTCCGGACGTTTGCCTGCATGTCTACCCTGCGTGAGGCTTTCTGAATAAGAACAAGCAGCGCACAGAATATTATGATAAAATCCGCCCCCCTTACGGGGCCATATCGAACCCGAAGGAAGATTATGAACATTATTGAAGCTAACGTTGCTACCCCTGACGCTCGCGTCGCCATCACCATTGCGCGTTTCAACAACTTTATCAATGACAGCCTGCTGGAAGGTGCGATTGACGCCCTGAAACGTATTGGTCAGGTCAAAGATGAAAACATTACCGTCGTTTGGGTTCCTGGTGCCTACGAACTGCCGCTGGCGGCTGGCGCACTGGCGAAAACCGGTAAATATGACGCGGTGATTGCGCTGGGTACGGTCATTCGTGGCGGCACGGCTCACTTCGAATACGTCGCGGGCGGTGCAAGCAATGGTCTGGCGCATGTCGCTCAGGACAGCGAAATTCCGGTCGCCTTTGGCGTACTGACCACCGAAAGCATTGAACAAGCGATTGAACGTGCCGGCACGAAAGCTGGCAACAAAGGCGCGGAAGCTGCACTGACCGCGCTTGAAATGATTAATGTATTGAAAGCCATCAAGGCCTGATTTTTGTAAGGGGAAATCCGTGAAACCTGCTGCTCGTCGCCGCGCTCGTGAGTGTGCCGTTCAGGCGCTCTACTCCTGGCAGTTGTCCCAGAACGACATCGCTGATGTTGAATACCAGTTCCTGGCAGAACAGGACGTGAAAGATGTCGACGTCATGTACTTCCGTGAACTGCTGTCCGGGGTGGCGACTAACAGCGCGTACCTGGATGGCCTGATGAAGCCTTATCTGTCTCGCCTGCTGGAAGAGCTGGGCCAGGTCGAAAAAGCTGTACTGCGTATTGCGCTGTTCGAGCTGTCTAAACGTAGCGATGTGCCTTACAAAGTGGCCATCAACGAAGCGATCGAACTGGCGAAAACGTTCGGTGCGGAAGACAGCCACAAGTTCGTCAACGGCGTACTGGATAAAGCAGCGCCTGTGATTCGCCCCAACAAAAAGTAATCTCCAGGCCGTCAGTAAAGCGAAAGCGATTTCGCTGTTCTGACGGCTTTTTCATTTTTTCTGCTGAGGCATAACGTATGGCATGCGGCGAGTTCTCCCTGATTGCCCGTTATTTTGACCGTGTCAGAAGCTCTCGTCTCGATGTCGAAACCGGTATTGGCGACGATTGTGCGCTTCTGAATATCCCTGAAAAACAGACGCTGGCAATCAGCACCGATACGCTGGTCGCAGGCAACCACTTCCTGGCGGACATCGATCCTGCCGATCTGGCGTACAAAGCGCTGGCTGTAAATTTGAGCGATCTGGCGGCTATGGGCGCGGATCCGGCGTGGCTTACGCTGGCGATCACCTTGCCGCAGGTGGATGAAGCGTGGCTGGAAACCTTCAGTGACAGTCTGTTTGAACTCCTGAATTACTATGATATGCAGCTCATTGGCGGTGACACCACGCGTGGACCGCTGTCGATGACGCTGGGTATCCACGGCTATGTGCCGGCTGGACGCGCTCTGAAACGTTCCGGCGCGAAGCCTGGCGACTGGATTTACGTGACTGGCACACCGGGTGATAGCGCGGCGGGTCTGGCTATTTTGCAAAACCGTTTGCGGGTGGCCGATGCTGCCGACAGCGATTATCTGCTAAAACGTCACCTGCGCCCAACGCCGCGTATTTTGCACGGTCAGGCGCTGCGCGATCTGGCCAGTTCTGCTATTGATCTTTCCGACGGGTTGATTTCCGATCTCGGGCATATCGTGAACGCCAGCGCCTGTGGCGCACGTATTGATGTCGATGCGCTGCCCTGGTCAGACGCGATGACGCGTCACGTCGAACCGGAACAGGCATTGCGCTGGGCGCTGTCGGGCGGGGAAGACTATGAATTATGCTTTACGGTACCGGAACTCAATCGTGGGGCGCTCGACGTCGCGATTGGGCAGCTTGGCGTGCCTTTTACCTGCATTGGACAGATGAGTGCGGATGTGGAAGGCATTCGCTTCATACGTGACGGTGAGCCTGTTACCTTTGACTGGAAAGGATATGACCATTTTGCCACGCCATAAAGATGTCGCCAAAAGCCGTCTGAATTTGCTTAACCCGTGGCATTTACTGGCTACGGGGTTTGGCAGCGGTCTCAGCCCCGTTGTCCCGGGCACGATGGGGTCGCTGGCCGCGATTCCCTTCTGGTATCTGATGACCTTTCTGCCGTGGCAGCTTTATTCGCTGGTGGTGATGCTGGGCATCTGTATCGGCGTCTATCTTTGCCATCAGACGGCAAAAGATATGGGCGTGCACGATCACGGGAGCATCGTCTGGGACGAATTCATTGGTATGTGGATAACGCTGATGGCGCTGCCGACTAACGACTGGCAGTGGGTCGCCGCCGGATTCGTGATTTTCCGTGCTCTCGATATGTGGAAGCCGTGGCCGATCCGTTGGTTCGATCGCAATGTACATGGCGGGATGGGGATCATGGTGGACGATATCGTTGCCGGGGTGATTTCCGCCGGGATCCTTTATTTCATCGGGCATCACTGGCCGGTTGGGATTATTTGAATGCCTATGCCGGATGGCGGCGTAACCGCCTTATCCGGCCTGGCATCGTATTATATTCGGTGTCCGTAGGCCCGATAAGCGTAGCGCCATCGGGCACGTTTTCTTATTTATATCCCGCCACCGGATGCGGTTTGTACGGCGTTTCCAGTTCGGCGATGTGCTCAGGTTTCAGCGTGAGATCCACGGCATTCAGCAGCTCATCAAGCTGTTCTTCCCGCGAAGTGCCAATAATCGGTGCGGCAATGCCCGGTTTACTCAACAGCCACGCCAGCGCCACCTGAGCACGCGTCGCGCCAAGCTCTTCACTCACACCGGCCAGCCGTGCGGCAATTTGTGCATCATTTTCGTCGCTTTCGCTATACAGCTTTTTCCCCACTTCGTCTGAAACCAGACGGGCCGTGGTTTCTCCCCACGGACGCGTCAGACGGCCCCGGGCCAGCGGACTCCAGGGGATCACGGCCACGCCTTCCTGATAGCACAGCGGCAGCATTTCGCGCTCTTCCTCGCGATAGATCAGGTTGTAGTGGTCCTGCATACTGACAAACTGCGCCCAGCCGTGCTGTTTTTGCAACGCCAGCGCCTGGGCAAACTGTGATGCGTGCATGGAGGAAGCGCCGATGTAACGCGCCTTTCCTGCTTTGACCACGTCGTTCAGCGCTTCCAGCGTCTCTTCAATGGGCGTGTTGTAGTCCCAGCGATGAATTTGCAGGATATCGACGTAGTCCATTCCCAGCCGTCGCAGGCTGTCATCAATGGAACGCAGGATCTGTGCCCGGGACAGGCCTTCCGGCAGATCATCGACCTGGTGAAACACTTTCGTTGCGACCACTACCTCATCCCGACGCGCGAAATCACGCAGGGCGCGACCGACGATCTCTTCGCTGCTGCCTGCGGAGTAGCTGTTGGCCGTATCGAAAAAATTGATACCGCCTTCCAGGGCGCGTTTGATAATGGGGCGGCTGCTCTCTTCAGGAAGCGTCCAGGCGTGATTGCCGCGATTGGGTTCACCGAACGTCATGCAGCCCAGACAGAGACGGGAAACCCGCAGGTCCGTTTTTCCGAGGGGGTTGTATTGCATATGATGGCTCCTGCTATGCTCATGATTCATTAAGCATAGCAGGAGCGAAGAAGGGATTATGCCAGCCAGGCCTTGATTTTGGCCTCAATGCCCGCCGCATCCAGTCCCAGTTCGGCGCGGGCTTCGTCCTGCGTTCCCTGTGGGATGAAGAAGTCAGGCAGGCCAATATTGAGGACAGGAACCGGCTTACGATGGGCCATCAGCACTTCGTTTACCCCGCTGCCCGCACCACCCATAATGGCATTTTCTTCTACTGTGACCAGCACATTATGACGCGCGGCCATCTCCAGAATCAGCGCTTCATCCAGCGGTTTCACAAAACGCATATCAACCAGCGTGGCGTTGAGGGATTCTGCGACTTTCGCCGCTTCCGGCATTAATGTACCAAAGTTGAGAATTGCCACCTTCTCACCGTGACGTTTCACAATGCCTTTCCCGACAGGCAGTTTTTCCAGCGGCGTCAGTTCAACGCCCACTGCATTTCCGCGCGGGTAGCGAACCGCCGTCGGGCCGTCATTGTAGTGATAACCAGTGAACAGCATCTGGCGGCATTCGTTCTCATCGCTCGGGGCCATGATGACCATGTCCGGAATGCAGCGCAGATAGGAGAGATCGAACGCGCCCTGATGGGTTTGTCCGTCAGCCCCGACAATCCCCGCCCGGTCGATGGCAAACATGACCGGCAGCTTTTGGATCGCCACATCGTGCAGCACCTGATCGTAAGCGCGTTGCAGGAAGGTTGAGTAGATTGCCACGACGGGTTTATAACCACCAATCGCCAGCCCGGCGGCAAAGGTCACCGCATGCTGCTCGGCAATGGCGACGTCAAAGTAACGGTCCGGGAACTTGCGGGAGAACTCGACCATACCGGAGCCTTCGCGCATCGCCGGGGTGATAGCCATCAGCTTACTGTCTTTGGCGGCGGTTTCGCACAGCCAGTCGCCGAAGATTTTTGAATAACTCGGCGAACCACCGCTGCTTTTCGGCAGACATCCACTGGACGGATCGAATTTCGGCACCGCGTGGAAGGTGATCGGGTCTTTTTCCGCAGGCTCATAGCCACGACCTTTCTTGGTCATGATATGCAGGAACTGTGGGCCTTTCAGATCGCGCATATTTTTCAGCGTGGTGATAAGCCCCAATACATCGTGACCGTCCACCGGGCCGATGTAGTTAAAGCCCAGTTCTTCAAACAGCGTACCGGGCACCACCATACCTTTAATATGCTCTTCGGTACGTTTAAGCAGTTCTTTAATCGGCGGTACGCCAGAGAATACTTTTTTACCGCCTTCACGCAGGGAAGAGTAGAGCTTGCCGGAGAGCAATTGCGCCAGGTGATTGTTCAGCGCGCCGACATTCTCGGAAATCGACATTTCGTTGTCGTTGAGGATAACCAGCATGTCGGGTTTGATATCGCCCGCGTGGTTCATCGCTTCGAATGCCATCCCGGCGGTGATCGCCCCGTCGCCGATGACGCAGACGGTACGGCGATCTTTGCCTTCTTTCTCTGCGGCAACCGCCACGCCAATACCGGCGCTGATGGAGGTAGAGGAGTGGCCTACGCTCAGCACATCGTACTCACTTTCGCCGCGCCACGGGAACGGATGCAGGCCGCCTTTCTGGCGAATGGTGCCAATTTTGTCGCGACGTCCGGTTAAAATTTTGTGCGGATAAGCCTGATGACCCACGTCCCAGATAAGCTGGTCAAACGGGGTGTTGTAGACATAGTGCAGCGCCACGGTCAGTTCGACCGTGCCCAGCCCGGAGGCGAAATGTCCGCTGGAACGACTCACGCTGTCGAGTAGATAGCGGCGCAGTTCGTCGCAGAGCTTCGGCAGACTCTCTTTTGGCAGCAGTCGTAACTCCAGGGTGGAGTCGACCAGTGCCAGGGTAGGGTATTTGGCGATATCAAAACTCATCAGAGGCCTTTAAGTAAAACAGAGTGTTCATTTATTACGCTGGATTATGTAGTCCGCTAGCGCTTCCAGTGCCGAGGTATCGAGTGACTGTGCGGTCAGTTGCTGTAACGACTCACGGGCGTCTTCGATTAAATCCCGGGCTTTATTCCGGGCTTGCTCAAGACCCAGAAGTGCAGGATAGGTACTTTTGCCAAGCTGCTGGTCAGCACCCTGGCGTTTACCCAACGTTGCAGTATCGCCCACCACATCCAGGATGTCATCCTGGACCTGGAACGCCAGACCGATACTTTCTGCGTACCTGTCGAGTATCGGCAGGGCATTTCTGCCTTTTTCTCCAGCGCTTAATGCACCAAGACGAACCGCAGCACGAATCAGAGCGCCTGTTTTATGACGATGGATTTTTTCCAGCGCCTCCAGCGGCACCTGTTTTCCTTCGGCCTCCAGATCCAGAGCCTGACCGCCACACATCCCGGCGATACCACTGGCATTCGCCAGTTCGGAAATCATTGCGATCCGGTCGCGGTCGGCGACTTCCGGCATCGGGGCATCGCTGATAATTGAGAACGCCAGCGTTTGCAACGCATCGCCCGCCAGAATGGCATTTGCTTCGCCAAATTTGATGTGACAGGTCGGCAGACCGCGGCGCAAATCGTCATCGTCCATGGCGGGAAGATCATCATGGATCAATGAGTAAGCATGAATGCACTCAACGGCGGCGGCTGGCGCATCCAGCGTGCTCTGGCTGATACCAAACATCTGGCCGGTGGCGTACACCAGAAACGGGCGCAGACGTTTACCGCCTAATAGTGCGCCATACTGCATGGTTTCGACCACGGGAGTGTTCTGAAAGGGTAGCGGGGCGATAAAACGGCTCAGTGCCTGATTCGCCTGCTCAACACAGCTCTTTAGCTGGTGCGAAAAATCCATTTACTCATTATCCGCTGTAAAAGGCGTTGGGGTTGCGTCTTCATTGTCAGACAGCAGGATCTGCACACGCTGTTCAGCCTGTTGCAATTTCACCTGACCCTGACGTGCCAGTTGCACGCCACGTTCGAATTCGTTCAGCGCCTCTTCCAGCGGCAGATCGCCACTTTCCAGACGGGTAACAATTTGCTCCAGCTCGTTCAGCGAGGTTTCAAAGCTGACCGGCGCCTCATTTTTCTTCGGCATAATGAATGTCTGACTCTCTGTAATGGCAGCACAAGACTATGGTAACGGACTCGCACTGATAAGCAAATAATGCACAATGGTAAGGGGATGTGCGCAGGATCACGATGATAGTGATATACTTCCGCGCCTGGATGCAGCCGCAGGTATGGGCTGCTGTACTTTTTTCCCTAACAAGTCACTAAGACTTGCTCAAGAACCATTGCCGCCATGAAGTTTATCATTAAATTGTTCCCGGAAATCACCATCAAAAGCCAATCTGTGCGTTTGCGCTTTATAAAAATGCTGACCGGAAACATCCGTAACGTTTTAAAGCACTATGATGAGACCCTCGCCGTTGTTCGTCACTGGGATAACATCGAAGTTCGCGCGAAAGATGAAAACCAGCGCCTGGCTATTCGCGACGCGCTGACCCGTATTCCGGGGATTCACCATATTCTCGAAGTCGAAGATGTACCGTTCACCGATATGCACGATATTTTCGAG
This sequence comes from Citrobacter amalonaticus, assembly GCF_037053465.1. Lineage (GTDB taxonomy): Bacteria > Pseudomonadota > Gammaproteobacteria > Enterobacterales > Enterobacteriaceae > Citrobacter_A > Citrobacter_A amalonaticus_H. Next base: position 31,351 of record NZ_JBALIF010000009.1, on the reverse strand, counting down.
AAAGCGCTGGCGCAGTACCGCGATCAACTGGAAGGCAAAACTTTCTGCGTGCGCGCTAAACGTCGCGGTAAGCATGAGTTTAGCTCTATCGATGTGGAACGTTACGTTGGCGGCGGTTTAAACCAGCATATTGAAACGGCGCGCGTGAAGCTGACCAATCCGGATGTAACGGTTCATCTGGAAGTGGAAGACGATCGTCTGCTGCTGATCAAAGGCCGTTACGAAGGGATCGGCGGTTTCCCGATTGGCACTCAGGAAGACGTGCTGTCGCTGATTTCTGGCGGCTTCGACTCCGGCGTTTCCAGCTATATGCTGATGCGTCGCGGTTGCCGTGTTCACTACTGCTTCTTTAACCTCGGCGGCGCAGCGCATGAAATTGGCGTTCGTCAGGTGGCGCACTATCTCTGGAACCGTTTTGGCAGTTCGCACCGTGTCCGTTTTGTGGCGATCAACTTTGAGCCGGTCGTCGGCGAGATCCTTGAGAAAGTTGATGATGGTCAGATGGGCGTGGTGCTGAAACGCATGATGGTGCGTGCCGCGTCGAAAGTGGCAGAACGTTATGGCGTACAGGCGCTGGTGACCGGCGAAGCGCTGGGCCAGGTTTCCAGCCAGACGCTGACCAACCTGCGTCTTATCGACAACGTCTCCGATACGTTGATTCTGCGTCCGCTGATCTCTTACGACAAAGAGCACATCATCAATCTGGCGCGTCAGATTGGTACCGAAGATTTTGCCCGTACCATGCCGGAATATTGCGGCGTGATTTCAAAAAGCCCGACGGTGAAAGCCATCAAGGCGAAGATTGAAGCGGAAGAAGAGAACTTTGACTTCAGCATTCTTGATAAAGTGGTTGAAGAAGCCAGCAATGTCGATATTCGCGAAATCGCGCAGCAGACCCAACAGGAGGTCGTGGAGGTCGAAACCGTGAGCGGTTTTGGTCCGAACGACGTGATTCTGGATATCCGCTCTGCCGATGAGCAGGACGATAAACCGCTGAAGGTGGATGGCGTGGAGGTGGTTTCACTGCCGTTCTATAAGCTGAGCACCCAGTTTGGCAATCTTGATCAGAGCAAAACCTGGCTGCTGTGGTGCGAGCGCGGTGTGATGAGCCGTCTGCAGGCGCTGTATCTGCGCGAGCAGGGTTTTGAAAATGTAAAAGTGTATCGTCCGTAATCATGGTTGACCCCGGCTTTGCGCCGCCGGGGTCTCTTTAGTGTTGTGGATCAAGCGCTGCGACGCTCCTCACCAGTTGGGCAGCAATCTGCGGGATAGCATCCGTACTGAAAAATCCCATCGTAACGGCAATCGCCACCAATTCTCCTTTTTGGTTTCGGAACGGACAGGCAATCGACTGTGCACCGGGGATCCCTTGAGTTGGGTTATACCGTACCGCATAGCCCTGAGCCTGAATTTGCGCAATCAGTTGCGCCTGTGCCGGATTTTGCGGCTGATAGTCGGAGAAACTCATCAACACCTGTCCGGCGGAACTGGCATGAAGCGGCACGGGCGTATTGGGCAGGAAATCGATATCCACATTGCGGAAACTGCGATGGTAGTGTCTGAGTACGAGTCCGCTATCTGTCGCTATCACCACCCCTGTTGAATGATTATAGGTATCGCGAAACGCGATCAGAGCCGCATTGAGTTCGCCGATAGGATCGGTGTTCGTTGCCGGCGAGCCCGCCAACTGAAGCAGCGTAGATCCCAGACAATAGAGCCCTTTTTCGTTTTGTCGCAGCATACCGGTCCGACAGAGCGAAACCAGGTACTTGTGTAAACGACTTTTGGATAAATTGCATCCGTTAGCGATATCAATGGCCCGTGCCTGACCGTTTTGACTGGCAACAAACGTCAGTATAGTGACGGCGATATCAACCGAATTGACCCCTTGCGATGTTTCATCCATATGCGTTCTCTTTTTTAATTCCCCGCGAGTATACCATCCTGGCCGAAATCATGACTGCCTTTGCCATTTAAAAAGAGGGCTACGCCTAAATGGGTAGATATTGACCTGTATCAGGTTAATCAATGGTGTACTTTGATTAACTAATAGTGAATTTATCTGGGAGGCAAGAACATGGATGCACTGAGCAAAATCCGATTAAAAAGAAGAACCCTGCTAAAGGGGTTAGGTGTGGTAGGGCTGTCCTCATTAGCCCCCACGTTTCTGACCCTGCGTCAGGCCAATGGCGCGCCATTACCCCGATTTCGGCTAAAACAAGAGGACTACCAGACCTTTCGCTCGACCTGCGCGATGGAGTGTCTGCACTGCAACCTGACGGCGTATGTCTGGAAAGATCGGTTAATGAAAATTGAAGCGACAAAAGGCTTCAATGTGAAATGTTGCTTACGGGGAATTAGTCGAACGAAATGGGTCTATCACCCGTTACGTTTAACACAGCCGTTGCTGCGTACCGGGGAAAAAGGCGAAGGGAAATTTAAACCGATCACCTGGGATGCCGCACTGGATCTGATTGAACAAAAAATCAGAGAGACCATTGCCACTGACGGAAATAAAGGCTTACTGCTTACTGCCGCCTCCGGGAATATGGATTCTATCAAGAATGACATGGGCAAGGCCTTTTTTGATTATCTCGGCGGCAGTACCAAAACCGCCGGTTCGCTATGCTGCGCGGCGGTGACCGCTGCGATGATGCCGATGGTTGGCCTGCGCTATGCTGATACCCGCGACACGATAGCGGATAGCCGCTACATCCTGTGCTGGGGAAATAACCCGGCGGTCACTATGCATGCCTATTTTAAAAACTATTCACAGGCGCAGAGGAACGGCGCGCGGCTGGTGGTGATCGACCCCCGTTTTAACGAAACGGCGGCGAAGGCGGATGAATGGGTACCGATTGTACCAGGAACGGATATCGCGCTGGCGCTGGGGATGATCAACATCATCATGCAGGAAAAACGCTATGACGCTGATTTCCTGCGCGCACATACCGGTGCGGTGTACCTGGTGGATAAACAGCAGCAGCTGATGCGTGCCGATCCGCAGGATGTGGACAGCTATCTGGTCTTTGATACGCTGACACAGTCTCTGAAACGGCATGATGCACCGGGCATTATGCCTGCATTACTGAGTGATGAACTGCCCGCCAACAGCGATTTCACCACTGTACTCGAAAAGGTATGGACAGAGGCGAAACCGTGGACGGCGCAAAAAGTCGAGGAAGAGACCGATGTCCCCGCGCAGACGGTGCTGCGTCTGGCGCGAGATTACGCCTCAACACAGCCTGCAATGATCGTGCAGAACATGTCCGGTGCTCAACGAACCGAGTTTGGTACGTACGTTGCGGCCAGCCAGTTTTACCTGGCGCTGATTACCGGCAATATCGGAAAAGCCGGGGCAGGAGTCTGCGATGCGGGGGGCGTTCGACAGATGGCGAAATTCTCGCCCATCGTTCCTCCTGCGCCAAATGCGGCCAAAATCCCCCCCATTCCTATTCCCAAAATCGGTGACTGGGTCGTTAACGAAAAGCCGCACGCCATTAAATTCTGGTGGAACATGACGCTGGGGGCGATGACCCAACTGCCCAATACCAATAAGGTCAGAGAGGCCTTTAAGAAAGTGCCGTTTGTGGTGGTGGCCGATAACCTGATGACCTCATCTGCGCTGTATGCCGATCTGGTGCTCCCCGTCACGACGATTTTTGAGGATGTCAGCTTAATGGCGGGCGTGCGCAGCCACTATGTGCAACTGATGGAAAAAGCGGTGGAACCGCCGGGAGAAGCCAAACCCGATTACTGGATTTTTGCCCGTCTGGCAGAGCGCTTTGGCTTTGGTGACGTCTTTAACCAGCCCATTGAACATTACATTGATGCCTGCCTGCAAGGATCGGGTATCACTCGGGAGATGCTGAAAAAAGGGCCGGTTTGTCCAGTCGAAGAAGACTGGATCCCGTTTAAAGAGGGGCAGTTTCGTACCTCGACGGGCAAAGCGCATTTTTATATCGAAGAATGGGCTAAAAAAGATTTCCTGCCAGTGGTGACCTGGAAGCAGGTGAAAGAGTCGGTCAAAGGTTCACCCGAGCTGGCACATCAGTATCCGTTAATGGCGGTACAGCGCAAACTGGCGCGGAGCGTCCATTCCAGCCACGGAATGAACGAATGGATCCTTGAGATTCAGCGAAACCGGCCGAATGTGATGATCCACCCGGAAGATGCTCGTCAGCGGCAGATTCAGGCCGGGGAGTGGGTCGTGGTGTACAACCATCGGGGTGAGCACCGGGCGATTGCGGACGTGACCACGCATATCAAACGCGGCGTGGTGAGTCTGGATAACGGCTGGTGGGAGCAACAAGGCGGAAGCAGTAGCCATGTCACGAACGATCAGGTGGAAGTGCTGGGGAATGGTCACTGTTGCAACAGTACGCTGGTGGATGTGAGAAGGGAGGCATAATCGCGATGAAACAGTATGGATTTCTTATTGATATGCAGAATTGCTATGGCTGTAAAACCTGTAGCATGGCCTGCAAATCGGAAAACAGCACGCCGCTGGGCGTTCTGTGGCGTCGGGTTCGCGAACGCCAAACGGATGAACCCAACACTCAGGCGTTTATTAGCATGTCATGCAATCACTGCGATGATCCGCAGTGTATGAAGGTTTGCCCGGCGGGAACGTATACCAAACGCGCTGACGGCATCGTCGTACAGGATCATGAGCGGTGCATTGGCTGTCGGATGTGCATCATGGCCTGTCCGTGGAGTGCGCCTGTTTATGATCCCGAAGAAGGGAAAACCAGTAAATGCAATCTGTGTGCTGAACGACTGGATGAGGGTTTACAGCCGCGTTGTGTAGAGTCCTGTCCGGCGGGCGTTTTACGCTTTGGCGAGATCGCGGAGCTGCGCAAAGAGCACACCACGCAGTGGACGCTACTGGAAAAGCGCTACAACCTGCCCGATCACACTATCAGTCAGCCTAACATTGTCATTATTCCGCCACGGGATTAAGGAGAACGAAATGGAACATTATGAATTGCCATTGGTTTTCTTCACCGTTTTCGTTCAGTGGGGAATCGGCGGTGTGCTGGCGCTGACACTGTATCAGTTATTCAGCGCAGAGAAATTCAGCGCGATACACTACCGCACGCTGGCGTTACTGTTCTGGGTGATCACCGTGCTGGGATCGCTTGCGTCGCTGGCGCACCTGGGCTCGCCTGAAGGAGCGTATCGTTCGCTTGCCGGGCTGGAGCGTTCCTGGCTCAGCCGGGAAGTGGTCGCCTGTATTGTGCTCAATGGCCTGATGTTTTGCTGGGTGGTGTTGTGCTGGTTCAGACCAGAACAGCGCGGGGTGACACTTTTTGGTGGTATCACGGCACTGGCGGGGCTGGGCGCAATTGTGGTGACTTCGCAAGTTTACTATCAGATGACGCTGCATCCCCTTTGGCACAGTGTGGCGACGCCTGTGGCGTTTCTCGGTACGGCGGTATTGTCGGGATTTATGAGTGTGGCTGTGGCTCTGGGCTACTGGCGGAAATCCCCGTCAAACCTGTGCAATGCAGGAATTGTGGTCGGCATCATATTGAGTGCGGGCGCACTGTGGGTTCGCTATCAGGTTCCGGGTGCCAATGCGTCCAGCCCTCTGCTGTGGTGGCAACTCTTCGCCAGCGTGTGTGTCGCAGTGTGGGGTATATCACGTCTGAACAGCGGGATGCGCAGTTGGGTATGGGTGGCGTTGATTGTGACCGGAGAACTGGCCGGTAGAATGTTGTTTTACAGCAACGTGATGAGCTCCGCGCCCTGGTTTTGAATGATGAGCCGGTGCCGACACCAGGCCTGATCAGCGCAGCGCCATCAGGCATGAACACAACGATGATGTCGGATAAGACGCTAAAGCGTCTTATCCGGCCTGGGGACGACAAGCGTTGCGTCATCTTACTCGTAGTAATTATAAATCCCTGCGGCTATTACCAGTTGTGATGCCACTTCATGGGCTTTCTCGCGTCCAACCAGCAGGTCGATAATTTTCAAACCAAAATCGATAGCGGTACCGGGGCCCTGGCTGGTGAGCAGCTTCACCCGGGGATCCCACACCACGCGTCTGTCCTGCCACTGCGCGTCGGGAATATTATCTTTCAGCGCCGGGAACCCCGTCATGTTGCCGATCGGAAAGATGTCGTGGGGAACCAGCACAGTGGCAGCCGCGGCACAAATGGCGGCGACGATCCGTCCGGAGCGATGAAACTGCTTCACGGTTTCAACCAGCAGTGTGCTGTCGCGAAAACATTCCGCGCCCTTGATGCCGCCGGGCAGAACGATGACGTCATAATCACCGTCGGCGACTTCAACCAGCGGCGCATCCGCCAGCAGTTTGACGCCGCGCGAACAAACAATAGTCAGGCTGCCATCGCTGGCGACGCTCGCCGTGGTGACGTTAATACCGCCACGCACCAACAGATCGATAGTGGTAACCGCTTCGGTTTCTTCACTACCAGGGGCGAGGCATACCAGTGCTTGAGCGCTCATATTCACTCTCCTTTCGTTTTACCAGCTCAAACAGGCGGCTATTTTCCGGAACCGCAATTCCGTGGACTCGGGCGCGTTTCAGCAGGTATCCGGTTATGTAATCAATCTCGGTATGACGCAGTGCCCGTATATCCTGTAGCATCGATGAGATATTTTCTGCCGTACTGTCAATAACTTGTTCGACATAATAGCGTAAATCATCGGCCGAGGTGTGATGACCTTCGCGCTCAATGACCGCCGCGACTTCCTGACAAATCAGAGTCATTTCGCCAGGATGGTTGCGCAGTTCGCCGTTCGGGCAATTCCACAGCGCGGTCAGCGGGTTGATCACGCAGTTCACCGCCAGCTTGCGCCACATTTCGGCACGGATATTGTTGTGCCAGGCAACATCGGGCAAGACGCCTTGCAGAAGATCGGCCAGATAGCTGAAATCCCCATCCTGCTCGCGCGCCGGACCAATACGTGTAGTGCCGCTTGCGACATGGATAATGACATTGCCGTCACGGCGCGCGGCATGCGTGGTGGTTCCCATCAGCAAAGGTTGGGGGATATTACGCAGTTCTTCAATGGTTCCCATACCGTTGTGAATTAACAGAATGGGCGCGGTTTCCGGTAGCGTTGACGCGAGAGCTTTGACCGCGTCTGAAACTTGCCAGGCTTTTAGCGTGACCAGCAGCAGATCGCTGGTGGCTAAAAACTCCGGATCGTTAGCCGTCAGGGATTCATTAAAAATCTCCCCATCGGTCTCAATCACATTCACACTGCAGTAGGGTTGCGGCACGCGTAGCCAACCCTGTACGTCATGTCCCTGTTTGCACAGCGCTGAAAGCCATAATTGCCCTAAGGCACCGCATCCCAGAACGGTAATTTTCATTCTTCCTCCTCACCCGCAACAGCACCAGGTGTTTACTAACATAGTATAGCGCTGTCTGTTGAGAGACTTTGCAGGTATTATGCTTCGCATCAAAAATGAAGGGAGAGAAATAGATGCCATCTTTCGATATTGTTTCTGAAGTTGATCTTCAGGAAGCCCGTAACGGCGTTGATAACGCAATCCGTGAAGTGGAATCACGCTTTGATTTTCGTGGCGTTGAAGCGTCTTTTGAGCTCAACGATGCCAATAAAACCATCAAGGTTCTGAGCGAGTCTGATTTCCAGGTCAATCAGCTTCTGGACATTTTGCGCGCCAAGCTGCTCAAGCGTGGCATTGAAGGTTCATCCCTGGATGTGCCGGAGGAGTTCGTCCACAGCGGTAAAACCTGGTTTGTGGAAGCGAAGCTGAAGCAGGGTATTGAGAGCGCGGTGCAGAAGAAAATTGTTAAGCTGATTAAAGACAGCAAGCTGAAAGTACAGGCGCAAATTCAGGGGGAAGAGATTCGCGTGACCGGGAAATCCCGCGACGATCTCCAGTCCGTGATGGCGCTGGTGCGCGGCGGCGATTTGGGCCAGCCTTTCCAGTTCAAAAACTTCCGCGATTAATCTTTTACGGTCCGGTTTTCCGGACCGTGTTCCTTTTTACCCCAGCCTGATGGCCTCTTCTATCTCAAAGCGGTTTGTCACTTTACTGTCAATTTTCACGTAAGCCGAATGCTCCTGCGGTGCAATCAGCACTTCGCTAACGCCTTCCGTTGCCAGCAGACGCTGTTTCAGCGCGTCATCGGCGGCGATGTCCGGTGGAATGACGACGCGCAGGCTGCTGACGTAGGGCGGTTCTTTCATCGTGCTGGCCACAGCGAGCCAGGCGACGGCGAGAAACGCACCCGCAAGGAAAACGGTTTGCCCGTCAAACATCCCGTCGACCCAGCCGCCGAGGGAACCGCCGAGCGCGACGCCGAGGAACTGGCTGGTGGAGTAAACGCCCATCGCCGTTCCTTTATAGCCTGCCGGAGACTCTTTGCTGATCAGTGAAGGAAGAAGCGCTTCCATCAGATTGAAGGCCAGGAAGAATAACTGAACGCCAACAATCAGTTCCCAGAAATGGTTCCCGGCGCCCCAGAGTACAATTTCCGCGATGACAATCAGCGCCACGCAGAACAGAAACACGCGTTTCATCCGCCGCTTCACTTCGGCGTAGATAATAAACGGCACGACGGAACCAAAGGAAATCAACATCGTCACCAGATACACTTTCCAGTGTTCGGCGGCTGGCAGACCGGCGTCGGCGAGTTGGCCGGGCAGGGCAACGAAGGTGGACATCAGCAGAATGTGCAGGCACATGATGCCGAAGTTAAGCTTCAGCAGTTTCGGTTCGGCCAGCACTTTGCTGAAGCTGCCTTTTACCATTCCCGATTCACGGTTTAAAACATGGTTGGTGCTATCAGGGACGACCCACAGCGTGAGAACGATCCCGAGCGCGGCCAGGATTGCAATCATCCAGAAAAGCGCATTGAGTCCCAGAGCATGGGTAATGATTGGCCCAAGCACCATCGCAATCGCGAAGGTGATGCCAAAGCTCACGCCAATAAACGCCATCGCTTTCGTGCGATTTTGTTCGCGAGTGAGGTCTGACAGCAGCGCCATCACCGCGGCGGCGATGGCGCCTGAACCCTGTAACGCACGCCCAAGAATAATGCCCCAGATAGAGTCCGACAGCGCAGCGATGACGCTGCCGAGGATAAACACGGCAAGTCCGCCGACAATCAGCGGTTTACGGCCAATACGGTCGGAGAGCAGTCCGAATGGGATCTGAAAGATAGCCTGTGCCAGACCATAGATGCCGATGGCAAGCCCGATCAGGGCTTCGCTGGCACCCTGTAGCGCCATGCCGTATGTGGTCAGAACGGGCAGGACCATAAACATGCCCAGCATACGTAGCGAAAATACGGTCCCTAAACCCCAGGTGGCGCGTAACTCACCCGGCGTCATTTTATAATCGTTCATTCCCACCTCTGTCTCAATTTCGCGCTTAGTGTAAAGCGGTAAGCAGGCGGGGTAAATATGCGCTTTATTAACAAATGTTGAGGGCTGTGAGTGGCGTCGGCTGGAGACGAAAATGCCGGATGACGATACTAACATCTCTTATCCGGCCTACAAGCAATGTGCTTTTTTGTAGGCCGGATAAGGCGTCAGTCGCCATCCGGCATAGAAGATGCGGCGATTAACTTACCAGACGTAAGTCAGCAGATTGTGTGAATCTGGCACCATAAAGTCGACGGACATCATCACGGAGAGCGCAGTAATGGCGATGATGGAGAAGCCAAACAGTTTGCGTGCCCAGACTCTGTCATCTTCCACTTTATAACCGCGCAGCGCCATGCCTAACCACCAGACGCTCACGGCTGCCGCAACGACCAGATATTTATATCCGGCGTAGCCGCCCAGAGAGAGCATCAGCGTGGCGATAGCAAATGCGATGATGTACAGCGTGATGTGGTTTTTGGCGACGGAGATGCCTTTCACCACCGGCAGAACCGGAATGTTAGCCGCCTGATAATCCTTAAAGCGGAAAATCGCGATAGCATACGAGTGCGGCATCTGCCACAGGCTGAAAATCGCCAGTAGAATCAGCGCACCGCTGTCGAACTCACCGGTTACTGCGCAGTAGCCAATTACCGGCGGCGCGGCGCCGGAGAGCGAGCCGATCAGCGTCCCGTAGACCGAGTGGCGTTTCATATACAGACTGTAAACGCCCACATAAACCACAAAGCCCATCACGCCCAGCCAGCAGGCCAGAGGGTTCGCGCCAAACCACAGCAGCATGAAGCCAGCAATACCCAGCAGGGTGGCGTACACCAGCGAGACACCAGGAGAGATCAGTCCCTTAACCAGCACCCGGTTTTTGGTCCTTTCCATCTTCCTGTCGATATCCCTGTCGATGTAGTTGTTAAATACACAACCCGACGCCACAACCAGTGATACCCCGACCAACGTGTAGATGAACAGGGGATAATCGATGCTGCCCTTTGAGGCCAACAGGAATCCCCCGATCACCGAGATCAGGTTGCCAAAGATGATGCCTGGTTTCGTTACTTGCAGGTATTGCTTAAACATCATAACCGCCGCTCTTAGTGCATCATCATATTGTAGTTGAGGTTCCACATGATCCAGATGGAACCGACAACCAGGATGGCGATGATCAGCACGGTAAAGACAAAAGCCGTCATGTTCCAGCCTTCATCCGACTTGGTGTTCATGTGCAGGAAGCACACCAGATGCACCAGAATCTGCACCACTGCCATTGCCAGAATAGTCCCCAGAATTACGGCCGGAGAGGCTGCACCCGTCATTACCATCCAGAACGGGATGACCGTCAGGATTACCGACAGGATAAATCCTGTCATGTAGGTTTTTACGCTGCCATGGGACGCGCCGCCGCTCTCGTTAGAATGACTCATTACATCGCCCCCATCAGATAAACAACAGTGAACACACAGATCCATACCACGTCCAGGAAGTGCCAGAACAGGCTCAGGCACATGATGCGGGTGCGGTTGGTGCTGGTCAGGCCGCGACGGGCGACCTGTACCATTAGCACGGCCATCCAGATAAGACCGGACGTCACGTGCAGACCGTGGGTGCCGACCAGCGCGAAGAACGCAGAGAGGAAGCCGCTGCGATCCGGGCCCATACCGTTAACAATCAGATGATGGAATTCATAGATTTCCATCCCGATGAAGCCGGCACCAAACAAGAAGGTCAACGCCAGCCAGGAAACCACCTGGCTCTTGTTGTTCTTGTGCATGGCGATCGCCGCCATGCCATAGGTGATGGAGCTGAACAACAGCAGGAAAGTTTCAACCAGAACGAACGGCAGTTCGAAAATGTCCTTACCTGTCGGGCCACCTGCGGTGCCGTTCACCAGAACGGCATAGGTAGCAAACAGAATAGAGAACAGAATGCAGTCGCTCATCAGGTAGATCCAAAATCCGAAGATTTTGTTCTGGCCTGCATCGTGGTGCCCGTGTTCGTGCGCGTGGGCAGTCGCGTGCGCTAAAGTATCAGTTGCCATTTTTCAGCCCTGCCTTAGTAATCTCATCGAAATGCTGATTTTCCAGTTTTTCGATTTCCGGGACCGGCACGTAGTAATCCACATCTTCATCAAAGCTTTTCACAATCCAGCTGATGATCATGCCTGCGAAGCTTGCAATCGCCAGCCACCAGATATGCCAGATCATGGCGAAACCAAACAGCGTAGCGAAGGCGGTAATGACGATACCGGCACCGCTATTCTTCGGCATATGAATCTCTTCATAGTGTGCAGGCTGCTTGTACGCTTCACCTTTTTCTTTCATTTCCCAGAAGGCATCACGCTCATGAACGTGTGGCACAACGGCAAAGTTATAGAACGGAGGCGGGGAAGACGTTGCCCATTCCAGCGTACGGCCACCCCATGGGTCACCGGTCAGATCACGGTTCTGTTCGCGGTCGCGAATAGAGACATACATCTGAATGAACTGGCACAGGATACCCACCGCAATCAGCGCGGCACCACAGGCAGCAACAACCAGCATCGGGTGGAACTGCGGGTCAATCTGCTGGCTGAGACGACGGGTCATCCCCATAAAGCCCAGTACGTACAGCGGCATAAATGCTACGAAGAAGCCGATGATCCAGAACCAGAACGCGCGTTTACCCCAGGTTTCGTTCAGCGTGAAGCCAAACGCTTTTGGCCACCAGTAGGTCATACCCGCGAAGCAACCAAATACCACGCCGCCGATAATAACGTTATGGAAGTGCGCAATCAGGAACAGACTGTTATGCAGTACGAAGTCCGCGCCCGGGACCGCCAGCAGTACGCCGGTCATCCCGCCGACTGAGAAGGTCACGATAAAGCCAATCGTCCACAGCATTGCTGAGTGGAATACGATACGGCCCTGATACATGGTGAACAGCCAGTTGAAGATCTTCACCCCGGTCGGGATGGCGATAATCATGGTGGTAATACCGAAGAAAGCGTTAACGTTCGCACCGGCACCCATGGTGAAGAAGTGGTGCAGCCAGACGATGAACGACAGTACGGTAATACACACGGTTGCCCACACCAGCGAGGTGTAACCAAACAGACGTTTACGTGAGAAGGTCGCGGCGATTTCCGAGAACACCCCGAATACCGGCAGAATCAGAATGTACACTTCCGGATGGCCCCAGGCCCAAATCAGGTTGATGTACATCATCATGTTGCCGCCCATATCGTTGGTAAAGAAATGGGTGCCCAGATAACGATCCAGGGTCAGCAACGCGACGGTAACCGTCAGAATCGGGAAGGAGGCGATAATCAGGATGTTTGCGCACAGCGATGCCCAGGTAAAGACCGGCATCTTGAACATAGTCATGCCTGGCGCGCGCATCTTAATGATAGTCACAAAGAAGTTGATACCGGTCAGGGTTGTACCAATACCGGACAACTGGACTGCCCATATCCAATAGTCGACCCCGACGCTTGGACTGTACTCAATTCCCGAGAGCGGCGGGTACGCCAGCCAACCAGTCTGCGCGAATTCACCAACACCCAGAGACAGGTTAACCAGGATAACCCCGACAACGGTGAACCAGAAGCTCAGGTTGTTCAGGAACGGGAACGCAACGTCACGCGCACCGATCTGCAGTGGAACCACCAGGTTCATCAGACCGATAACAAATGGCATTGCCACGAAGAAGATCATGATCACGCCGTGAGCCGTGAAGATCTGATCATAGTGGTGAGGCGGCAGGAAGCCCGCTTCACCTGCAGACGCCAGCGCTTGCTGACTACGCATCATGATGGCGTCCGCAAAGCCACGAATCAACATGACGATGGCGACGATGACATACATGATGCCAAGGCGTTTGTGGTCAACCGAAGTTAGCCACTCTTTCCACAGGTAGGTCCACTTACCAAAGTAAGTAATCAGGCCAAGTAAAGCCGCACCACCGATGATAATAGCAGCGATCGTAACCATGACGATGGGTTCATGGAACGGAACTGCATCCAGTGTCAATTTTCCGAACATCGTATTCTTCCTCAGCCCCTTGAGTTGGCGGCTTCCGCGTGGCTCATGTCCATGCCTTCCATTCCTTCGTGCGAGCTGTGCTCACCTTCTGGTTGGGTCATGTCCATGCTCTGACCGTGAGCCATAAATTTGTTAATAACGTCTTTAAACAAATCGGGTTTCACGTTGGAGAAATATTCCACCTGGTTGTATTCGCTTGGCGCAGCCACTTTCTCGAACGCAGCCATATCACTCATGGTGTTCGGTGATTGTTTCGCTTTAGCAACCCATTGGTCGAATGCGGCGCGGTCCGGTGTGGCTATCGCCTTGAACTTCATGCCTGAGAAGCCCGGTCCGCTATAACTTGCGGAGATACCGTCGTAAGTACCGGCTTCGTTGGCGATCAGATGCAGTCGAGTCTGCATACCGGCCATGGCATAAATCTGGCTGCCCAGACGCGGGATAAAGAAGGAGTTCATCACGGAGTTAGAGGTCACTTTGAAGTACACCGGAGTGTTCGCCGGGAAGGCGATTTCATTCACGGTTGCAATGCCCTGTTCCGGGTAGATGAAGAACCATTTCCAGTCCATGGAAACCACTTCGATGGTAATGGGCTTCTCGTCATGCGCCAGCGGCTTGCTTGGCTCAAGAGCGTGAGTGGTTTTCCAGGTCAGCACGGCAAGGAAAATGATGATTAAGATAGGCACCGTCCAGACCACCGCTTCCACTTTATTGGAGTGTGACCAGTTAGGGCTATACTTTGCATCTTTATTGCTCGCACGATACTTCCAGGCGAAACCGACAGCCATCAAGATTGCAGGGATAACGACGATCAACATCAGGCCAAATGCCGTCAGTATCAGCGAACGTTGCTCCAGTCCAATCTGTCCTTTGGGATCTAACAGCGCAGAATTACAGCCACTGAGTAATGCAGTGCCTGCAATTAATGACAACCATCCCAAACTTTTATTGTATTTCCTGAGTCTCATTTAACGACCTCAATTCCACGGGACCTGGTGGCGTTTAAAGTGTGTGGGCATTTTACGGGAAGGTTACATTACTGTAAACATCATTAGATCTGTGTTACCAGCTTCTGCCGCCCGTGTCACATATGTTGCAAGATATGTCGTCTCAGCATTAAGAACCTGTTGCAACATCACGTTATAACGAAAGGGAACGGGAGAGAGGCAGTGAGAGGGCAATTGGTATAACCAATGCGAAATTAAAACAATTAGTTAACAATTAATTATCAATAAAAAGACAAATGAAGTACAAAAAATAAAGGTGAGCTGGCTGAATCGAGTAAGGAAAATAAAACATATAAAAGGCGTCAATAATTTCCAGATTCTATTGCGCACAAAACAACAAATATTCTTTTTCTCAGTTGCTGGTTATTTAGCCGATATAATTACGTAGGGTGATTACACCGGCTAAATAAGCGCAGCATTTTACACCAGCCGCGTTTTCCGCAGCGCCAGATAGTCAAGCAAACCGCCAAAAACGATACCGGAGATGGCGACGGTCACCGCGACTTCCAGCAAACCGGTGAGGAAGGAAAAATGGGTATAGTCCAGCGCGTTCATGGACAGCAACAGCAGCCAGACGGCAAGCAGCGCGCATCCCACCATCAAAATCCATAACGCCAGCGTGTAGGCTGAACGGAATTCTGTGCGTGGCAGAAAGCTTCCACTTTCGCGTGTGTACTCCAGCGTTTGTCGACACACCAGTAGTAAAATCAGACCAGGCACGGCGGCGGCGACCGAAAACAGATAAAACGTCGGCCAGCCGTGCGATTCAACAAACCACCCTGCCACGGGACCAACGTAGACGCGTCCCACGGCGGAAAGTGCTGACAGTAACGCGAATTGGGTGGCGGAAAATGACTTGTTACACAGGGTCATCAGCAAGGCGACAAACGCTGAAGTCCCCATGCCGCCACACAGGTTTTCGAAAAACACCGCAGATGCCATGCTGAACATGTGTTTGTCGGTGATAGAGAGAAGCCAGTATCCGGCGTTAGAGACGCCCTGAAGGACGCCGAAGATCAGTAAGGCGCGAAACAGCGTCAGGCGTTGCATCAACACCCCGCCATACAACGCGCCAATAATAGTGGCAATCAGCCCCAGTGTTTTATTGACGACACCCACTTCACCGGCATCAAACCCGACGCCGCGAATCAAAAAGGTGGTGGTCAGGCTCATGGCAAAAGCGTCACCCAGCTTATAAAGGATGATCAGCAGCAAAATGAGCCAGGCGTTGTTGCGGCCGAAGAAATCGCGCAGCGGCGCGACCACCGCCTGTTCCAGTGTTTTTGGCACCGGAATCGTGTCTGTCGGTTCCGGGGCGAGCAGCGTGGCGATAATGCAGGGGATGAGCAATGCCGCCATCAGCCAGTACATGCCCTGCCAGCCGAGCCAGCGATCGGCCATCCATAGCGCCAGTCCACCGGAAACTAACATCCCAAGCCGATAGCCGAGGACGCTTATCGCCGCGCCGGTTCCACGCTCTTCGGTGGCTAAGACGTCCGTTTTCCAGGCATCAAACACGATATCCTGCGAGGCGGAGCAGAACGCGATAACGACTGCCAGCGCGGCCATCCAGCGAAGTTGGCTGCCGGGCTCAAGAAAACCCATCGCGGCGATGGAAATAAGTAACAGGCATTGTGTGGTCAGCAGCCAACCGCGACGACGCCCTAAAAAGGGCGGAGTATAGCGGTCCATCACCGGAGACCAGAGAAACTTAAAAACGTAGGCCTGTCCAACCAGCGAAAAGAAGCCGATAGTTTTCAGATCGATGTTTTCAACGGTCATCCACGCCTGGAGGGTACCGGACGTTAAGGCGAGTGGCAGACCAGAGGCAAAGCCCAATATCAGCAATATGGCTGATTTCGGTTGCTGAAAAATGCGTAAATAGTGATTAGGCATGGGGTTATAAAGCTGACCCGGCGTGGTGCCGGGTCAGAAAGATGAATTAACGTGCGTTCTGTTTGATGAAATCGTGGACGCTGGTGTCCTGGGACATGTCAGCGATCGTGTCGGTCAGGACGCTGTTAACCGCGTTGGCGATATTTTTATTGGTCGCCTGGAAAGCGCCTTCAACAGAGTAACTGGCACGGTAGTTTTTGGTCATCTTGTTACCATTTGCCGCGGTAGCAATGATCGCTATATCCGCTTTCGTCGCGATGTTATAGCGAACGCTGCCCTGGGAGACGTCGGCGTAAAGCTGGTTAACAATGATTTGCAGGTTTACTGCGCCGTTCGGGCCAACCATATAGCCGCGGGCGGTCATCTGCTTTTCCAGTACTTCTTGTAACAGGAAACGCAGATCGCGAGATGCGGTCAGGGTCACCAGTTGATTGTCGCGGGTCACTTTAGCCAGCGCCTGGTCCTGACGTTGATCGGCACCATTAATGCTAACGGTCACGCCCATCAGACTTGGATCCTGCTGCGGCAGCGTTATTTTAGGCGAAACGTCGATGGTGGTCGGCGGCGTTGCACATCCTGCGAGCATGAAGAGCGCGACCAATGGGAAAAGGATTTTTTTTAACATGTCAGGGTTCTCAGTGAATCTTAAACATAGGGATAGAGAATTATTCCCGCCATCATATCATCGCTAACGGCGAGGGGAAGTGGGTAACGTATGTAAATTCATCGTGTTGTCCGAATAATGATGCCATTGAGATCAAACCAGGGCTTTTTGCCATTCGGCCTCAACCTAAATCAGTGAACTTCATCGCTTTGGCGGTGAAAATCAGACGAAGGCTAAATATTTGTTGTAATGGTGTAATAGAAACGGTAAAAGCGGCTAATATTTAAAGGGATGGGTGACATCTCAGCGTCGTTTGAGGAGATATATCATGATGATACGTGAGCAAATAGAAGAAAAATTAAGGGCTGCGTTCCAACCCGTGTTCCTCGAAGTTGTGGATGAAAGCTATCGTCACAATGTTCCGGCAGGTTCAGAAAGCCACTTTAAAGTGGTTTTGGTCAGCGATCGTTTTGCCGGAGAGCGTTTTTTAAATCGTCATCGGATGATTTACAGCACGTTAACGGCAGAACTGTCCACCACAGTCCATGCGCTCGCGCTGCATACTTACACGATTAAAGAGTGGGAAGGATTGCAGGATACGATCTTTGCGTCACCGCCTTGTCGTGGCGCCGGAAGCATCGCCTGAAAACGGATTTGCAACCGTTGGCGCTTTTCCAGTATGTTGCTAAAGATTATGCGAAAACGGCCTGTGGGCCGTTTTGTTTTGCGTGAATTTTGTACTGGTCAGCCATTTTTCAGAGCAAAATTAGCCGGGAAATGTGAAAAATGCCGCAACCGCGCGCAATAACCGTTCTCGACTCATAAAAGTGATGCCGCTATAATGCCGCGTCTTATTTGAATGTCTTCGGGATGATTCTGACGACAGGGAATGTGATTGATTAAGAGAACATCCCGGTTCCGCGAAGCTAACAATCTGTGCTTGCGGAGTAGAGTTGACCGAGCACTGTGATTTTTTGAGGTAACAAGATGCAAGTTTCAGTTGAAACCACTCAAGGCCTTGGCCGCCGTGTAACGATTACTATCGCTGCTGACAGCATCGAGACCGCTGTTAAAAGCGAGCTGGTCAACGTAGCGAAGAAAGTGCGTATTGACGGCTTCCGTAAAGGCAAAGTACCAATGAATGTTGTTGCTCAGCGTTATGGCGCTTCTGTTCGCCAGGACGTTCTGGGTGACCTGATGAGCCGCAACTTCGTTGATGCCATCATTAAAGAAAAAATCAATCCGGCTGGCGCACCGAACTATGTTCCGGGCGAATACAAGCTGGGTGAAGACTTCACCTACGCGGTAGAGTTTGAAGTCTATCCGGAAGTTGAACTGACCGGCCTGGATGCAATCGAAGTTGAAAAACCGGTTGTTGAAGTGACCGACGCTGATGTTGACGTGATGCTGGACACCCTGCGTAAGCAGCAGGCGACCTGGAAAGACAAAGACGGCGCGGTTGATGCAGAAGACCGTGTAACGCTCGACTTCACCGGTTCTGTTGATGGCGAAGAGTTCGAAGGCGGTAAAGCGTCTGACTTCGTACTGGCGATGGGCCAGGGTCGTATGATCCCGGGCTTTGAAGACGGTATCAAAGGTCACAAAGCTGGCGAAGAATTCACTATTGATGTGACCTTCCCGGAAGAGTACCACGCTGAAAACCTGAAAGGTAAAGCGGCGAAATTCGCCATCAACCTGAAAAAAGTTGAAGAGCGTGAACTGCCGGAACTGACTGAAGAATTCATCAAACGTTTCGGCGTTGAAGATGGTTCCGTTGCTGGTCTGCGTGCAGAAGTACGTAAAAATATGGAACGCGAGCTGAAAGGCGCAGTGCGTAACCGTATTAAATCTCAGGCGATCGAAGGTCTGGTGAAAGCGAACGACATCGATGTTCCTGCTGCTCTGATCGACAGCGAAATCGACGTTCTGCGTCGTCAGGCTGCTCAGCGTTTCGGCGGCAACGAGAAACAGGCTCTGGAACTGCCGCGTGAACTGTTCGAAGAACAGGCTAAGCGTCGCGTTGTTGTCGGTCTGCTGCTGGGCGAAGTGATTCGTACCAACGAACTGAAAGCGGATGAAGATCGCGTGAAAGGCCTGATCGAAGAGATGGCTTCTGCCTACGAAGATCCGAAAGAAGTGATCGAGTTCTACAGCAAAAATAAAGAGCTGATGGACAACATGCGTAACGTCGCTCTGGAAGAGCAGGCGGTTGAAGCGGTTCTCGCGAAAGCGAAAGTGACTGAAAAAGCCACCACCTTCAATGAGCTGATGAACCAGCAGGCGTAATCTTCGTCCTTGTTGTGTGCCTGATGGTGCTGCGCTTATCAGACCTACGGTAGCGGCGTAACGCCATTCGACAAAAATAAAAACCGCTGAGTTTCTCACCAGCGGTTTTTTTTTGTCATGGCTTTTACAGGGAAGAATATGAAAAAGCGTTTTTCGGTGTTAGCGTTAAAGCAAAAGATTGTTATGCTTGAAATATGGCGATGCCGTACCCATAACAGAGGGACTAGCTGATAATCCGTCCATAAGGTTACAATCGGTACAGCAGGTTTTTTCAATTTTTATCCAGGAGACGGAAATGTCATACAGCGGCGAACGAGATAACTTTGCACCCCATATGGCGCTGGTGCCGATGGTCATTGAACAGACCTCACGTGGTGAGCGCTCTTTTGATATCTACTCTCGTCTACTTAAGGAACGTGTCATTTTTCTGACCGGCCAGGTCGAAGACCATATGGCTAACCTGATTGTGGCGCAGATGCTGTTCCTGGAAGCGGAAAACCCGGAAAAAGATATCTACCTGTACATTAACTCTCCGGGCGGGGTGATCACCGCAGGCATGTCGATTTATGACACCATGCAGTTTATCAAGCCGGATGTCAGCACTATCTGTATGGGCCAGGCGGCGTCAATGGGCGCATTTCTGCTGACGGCAGGGGCAAAAGGTAAACGTTTCTGCCTGCCAAACTCTCGCGTCATGATTCACCAGCCATTGGGCGGTTATCAGGGCCAGGCGACAGATATTGAAATTCATGCTCGTGAAATCCTGAAGGTGAAAGGGCGTATGAATGAACTGATGGCACACCATACGGGTCAATCGCTTGAGCAGATTGAACGTGATACCGAGCGAGATCGCTTCCTCTCTGCCGCTGAAGCAGTAGAGTATGGTTTAGTCGACTCAATTTTGACCCATCGTAATTGATGCCCAGGGCGCGAGTGTGCCGCTATACTTATCCAGGGCGGCACAACGCGACATAGCGACTTGCGCCTGAGAATGGCATTTTGCGTCGTCGTGTGCGGCACAAAGAACAAAGAAGAGGTTTTGACTCATGACAGATAAACGCAAAGATGGCTCGGGCAAATTGTTGTACTGCTCTTTTTGCGGCAAAAGCCAGCATGAAGTGCGTAAGCTGATTGCCGGTCCATCCGTGTATATCTGCGACGAATGTGTCGATTTATGTAACGACATCATTCGCGAAGAGATTAAAGAAGTGGCGCCGCACCGTGAACGCAGTGCGCTGCCAACGCCACATGAAATTCGCAACCACCTTGACGATTATGTTATTGGTCAGGAACAGGCGAAGAAAGTGCTGGCTGTCGCGGTATACAACCACTACAAACGTCTGCGCAACGGTGACACCAGCAATGGCGTCGAGTTGGGTAAAAGTAACATTCTGCTGATTGGGCCGACCGGCTCCGGTAAAACGCTACTGGCTGAAACGCTGGCGCGCTTGCTGGACGTCCCGTTTACGATGGCAGATGCCACCACGTTAACCGAAGCGGGTTATGTGGGCGAGGACGTTGAAAATATCATTCAGAAGCTGTTGCAGAAGTGCGACTACGATGTGCAGAAGGCGCAGCGTGGGATCGTCTATATTGATGAGATCGATAAGATCTCGCGTAAGTCTGACAACCCGTCCATCACCCGTGATGTTTCTGGCGAAGGTGTACAGCAGGCGCTGCTGAAATTGATTGAAGGGACGGTTGCTGCCGTTCCGCCGCAGGGGGGACGTAAACACCCGCAGCAGGAATTCTTGCAGGTTGATACCTCTAAGATCCTGTTCATCTGTGGCGGTGCGTTTGCCGGTCTGGATAAGGTCATTGCCAATCGTGTTGAAACCGGCTCCGGTATTGGTTTTGGCGCGACGGTTAAAGCGCAGTCCGACAAAGCCAGCGAAGGTGAACTGCTTTCCCAGGTTGAGCCTGAAGATTTGATCAAGTTTGGTCTGATTCCTGAGTTCATTGGTCGTCTGCCGGTCGTGGCGACGCTGAGCGAACTGAGTGAAGAAGCGCTGATTCAGATCCTGAAAGAGCCGAAAAACGCGCTGACGAAACAGTATCAGGCGCTGTTCAATCTCGAAGGCGTGGATCTGGAGTTCCGTGACGAAGCGCTGGATGCGATTGCCAGAAAAGCAATGGCGCGTAAAACCGGTGCGCGTGGTCTGCGGTCTATCGTAGAAGCGGCGTTGCTGGATACCATGTACGATCTGCCTTCTATGGAGGACGTTGAGAAAGTGGTCATTGATGAGTCGGTGATTGGCGGTCAAAGCAAGCCATTGCTGATTTACGGCAAGCCGGAAGCACAACAGGCATCTGGTGAATAATTAGCCAGCGCTTACAATCAGTTATTCAAAAAGGGGGGATTTTATCTCCCCTTTTATTTTTCCATAAACATGCCGTTGAATGTGTGGGAAACATCCCCATATACTGACATACATGTTAAAGATGGCATGACGCACAGCTATGCCATTTGATTACCTGGCGGACACTAAACTAAGAGAGAGCTCTATGAATCCTGAGCGTTCTGAACGCATTGAAATCCCCGTATTGCCGTTGCGCGATGTGGTGGTTTATCCGCACATGGTCATACCCTTGTTTGTAGGGCGGGAAAAATCTATCCGTTGTCTGGAAGCGGCTATGGACCATGATAAAAAAATCATGCTGGTCGCCCAGAAAGAAGCATCAACGGATGAGCCGGGTGTAAACGATCTTTTCACCGTCGGGACCGTGGCCTCTATTTTGCAAATGCTGAAACTGCCTGACGGCACCGTCAAAGTGCTGGTTGAGGGGTTACAGCGTGCGCGTATTTCTGCGCTGTCTGATAACGGCGAGCATTTCTCTGCGAAAGCGGAGTACCTGGATTCGCCAGCGATTGACGAGCGCGAACAGGAAGTGCTGGTACGCACAGCTATCAGCCAGTTTGAAGGCTATATCAAGCTGAACAAGAAAATTCCACCAGAAGTGCTGACGTCGCTCAATAGCATCGACGATCCGGCGCGTCTGGCGGACACCATCGCGGCCCATATGCCGCTGAAGCTGGCAGATAAACAGTCCGTGCTGGAGATGTCAGACGTTAACGAACGTCTGGAATATCTGATGGCGATGATGGAGTCTGAAATCGATCTGCTGCAGGTTGAGAAACGTATCCGCAACCGGGTGAAAAAGCAGATGGAGAAGTCCCAGCGTGAGTACTATCTGAATGAGCAAATGAAAGCGATTCAGAAAGAACTCGGCGAAATGGACGACGCTCCGGATGAAAACGAAGCGCTGAAGCGTAAGATCGACGCGGCGAAAATGCCGAAAGAGGCGAAAGAGAAAGCGGAAGCCGAATTGCAGAAGCTGAAAATGATGTCTCCGATGTCTGCTGAAGCGACCGTGGTCCGTGGTTATATTGACTGGATGGTGCAGGTTCCGTGGAATGCGCGTAGCAAGGTCAAAAAAGACCTGCGTCAGGCCCAGGAAATTCTCGACACCGATCACTACGGTCTGGAGCGCGTGAAAGACCGCATCCTTGAGTATCTCGCGGTACAGAGCCGTGTGAACAAAATCAAGGGGCCGATCCTGTGTCTGGTTGGGCCGCCGGGGGTAGGTAAAACCTCGCTGGGTCAGTCCATCGCCAAAGCGACCGGGCGCAAATACATCCGTATGGCGCTGGGCGGCGTTCGTGATGAAGCGGAAATTCGCGGTCACCGTCGGACTTACATCGGTTCAATGCCGGGTAAACTGATCCAGAAAATGGCCAAAGTGGGCGTTAAAAACCCGCTGTTCTTGCTCGATGAGATCGACAAAATGTCTTCAGACATGCGCGGCGATCCGGCGTCTGCATTGCTTGAGGTGCTGGATCCTGAGCAGAACGTGGCGTTCAGCGATCACTACCTGGAAGTGGACTACGATCTCAGCGATGTGATGTTTGTGGCGACCTCCAACTCCATGAATATTCCCGCGCCGCTTCTGGATCGTATGGAAGTGATTCGTCTGTCCGGTTACACCGAAGATGAAAAGCTGAATATCGCGAAGCAGCATCTGTTGCCGAAGCAGATTGAACGTAATGCGCTGAAAAAAGGCGAGCTGACGGTGGACGATAGCGCCATTATTGGCATCATTCGTTACTACACCCGCGAAGCCGGCGTGCGTAGCCTGGAGCGTGAAATCTCCAAGCTTTGCCGTAAAGCTGTTAAGCAGTTATTGCTGGATAAATCACTGAAACACATTGTGATCAATGGCGATAACCTGCATGACTACCTGGGCGTACAGCGCTTTGATTATGGCCGTGCGGACAATGAAAACCGCGTAGGCCAGGTGACAGGGCTGGCGTGGACAGAAGTGGGTGGCGATCTGCTGACCATCGAAACCGCATGCGTTCCGGGGAAAGGCAAACTGACCTACACCGGTTCTCTGGGTGAAGTGATGCAGGAATCCATCCAGGCAGCGCTGACTGTGGTGCGTGCGCGTGCGGAAAAACTGGGTATTAATTCGGATTTTTACGAAAAACGCGACATCCACGTTCACGTTCCAGAAGGGGCGACCCCGAAAGACGGTCCGAGTGCCGGTATCGCCATGTGTACGGCGCTGGTGTCCTGTCTGACGGGCAATCCGGTTCGTGCCGATGTGGCAATGACCGGTGAGATTACGCTGCGTGGTCAGGTGTTGCCGATTGGTGGGTTAAAGGAAAAACTTCTGGCTGCACACCGCGGTGGTATTAAAACGGTCTTAATTCCGGATGAAAACAAACGTGACCTGGAAGAGATTCCTGACAACGTTATTGCCGATTTGGATATTCATCCGGTGAAACGCATTGAAGAGGTATTGACCCTCGCATTGCAGAATGAGCCGTCCGGGATGCAGGTTGTAACTGCAAAATAGTGACCTCGCGCAAAGAGCACTAATAAAAACAGGGCTGGCAGGCGATTTCGGACTTGCCAGCCTTTTTTTGTATAGCTAATTTAGATGACGGATTAGGCTTGCCATCATTATCGGGTGTTGTAAGGGCATGGCAGGCCTGATATAACTGCTGCGCGGTCGTACTTTGAAGGATTCTGGTGCGATATAAATTATAATGAGGAAGAGAAGAGTGAATAAATCTCAACTGATCGACAAAATTGCTGCAGGGGCTGATATCTCTAAAGCTGCAGCTGGACGTGCGTTAGATGCAATTATTGCTTCTGTTACCGAATCTCTGAAAGAGGGAGATGACGTTGCGCTGGTAGGTTTTGGTACTTTTGCTGTTAAAGAGCGTGCTGCCCGTACTGGTCGCAACCCGCAAACAGGTAAAGAGATCACCATCGCCGCTGCTAAAGTTCCAAGCTTTCGTGCAGGCAAGGCACTGAAAGACGCGGTAAACTAAGCATGTTCCCCTTTCGGGGACAGGACACAGTACAAGGGCGCATCAATTGATGTGCCTTTTTTGTTTTTGAACCGATTTTCTACACGTTGTGGGCTGACAATTGCCCTCATTTCTTGTCACAATAGACCTTTATGCGCAGCATGCTGCGTAAAGCGTATATACTCAAACATATTCATGTTGCATCGCTGCAGTCAACGACGAAGGCAGCCTGAAAATGCAGTGTATAGTCATCTACAGCGGAGTGTGGTTACACCATGATGGACAGCTTACGCACGGCTGCTAACAGTCTCGTGCTCAAGATTATTTTCGGAATCATTATCGTCTCGTTCATCCTGACCGGCGTGAGTGGTTACCTGATTGGCGGAGGCAAGAACTACGCCGCTAAAGTGAATGACCAGGAAATCAGCCGTGGGCAGTTTGAGAATGCGTTCAATAACGAACGTAATCGCATACAGCAACAGTTTGGCGATCAATACTCTGAGCTTGCGGCGAACGAAGGTTACATGAAAAACCTGCGCCAGCAGACGCTCAATCGTCTGATCGACGAAGCGCTGCTTGACCAGTACGCACGTGAACTGAAACTTGGCATCAGCGATGAGCAAGTTAAACAAGCCATTTTCTCCACACCCCAATTCCAGGTTGACGGTAAATTTGATAACAGCCGCTATAACGCGATTGTGAATCAGATGGGAATGACGGCTGACCAGTATGCACAGGCGTTGCGTAACCAGCTCACCACTCAGCAGGTCATTAACGGCGTAGCGGGCACCGATTTTATGCTCAAAGGGGAGACCGATGCGCTGGCGGCGCTGGCATCTCAACAGCGTGTCGTACGCGAAGCCACAATTGATGTTAAGGCGCTGGCGGCGAAGCAACAGGTGACCGATCAGGAAGTGGCGAGCTTCTATGAGCAGCACAAAAATAGCTTCATGACGCCAGAACAGTTCCGCGTCAGCTACATCAAGCTTGATGCGGCAGCCATGCAAAAACCGGCCAGCGATGAAGATATTCAGTCTTATTACGATCAGCATCAGGATCAGTTCACCCAGCCACAGCGTAACCGTTACAGCATCATCCAGACGAAAACGGAAGATGAAGCCAAAGCGGTGCTGGACGCGCTGAATAAAGGCGGTGATTTTGCGGCGCTGGCAAAAGAGAAATCTGCGGATATTATCTCTGCGCGTAACGGCGGCGACATGGGATGGCTGGAAGAGGCGACGACTCCGGCTGAGCTGAAAAATGCCGGTCTGAAAGAGAAAGGCCAACTTTCTGGTGTGATTAAATCGTCGGTTGGCTTCCTGATTGTGCGTCTGGACGATATTCAACCGGCGAAAGTGAAACCGTTGAGCGAAGCGCGAGATGAGATCGCGGCAAAAGTGAAACAGGAAAAAGCGCTGGATGCCTTCTTTGCCCTGCAACAGAAAGTGAGTGACGCAGCGAACAACGACACCGAGTCTCTGGCTGGTGCCGAGCAGGCGGCGGGGGCGAAAGCGGTTGAGACGGGCTGGTTTAGCCATGACAGCCTGCCGGAAGAATTGAATTTCAAACCGGTATCTGATGCGATTTTTGATGGCGCGCTGGTAGGCGAAAACGGCACGCCGGGCAGAAACTCCGATATCATCACCGTCGATGGCGATCGTGCGTTTGTACTGCGCATTAGCGAGCACAAAGCGGAAGCGGTGAAGCCATTGTCTGAAGTGAAAGCGCAGGTGACAGAACGCGTCAAATATGACAAAGCAGAGCAACAGGCGAAACTGGATGCAGAAAAACTGCTGGTTGACCTGAAGGCAGGTAAAGGCGCTGAGGCGATGAAAGCCGCAGGGCTGAGTTTTGGCGCGTCTAAAACGCTGAGCCGTACGGGCCAGGATCCGGTCAGCCAGGCTGCGTTTGGTCTGAGCCTGCCCGCAAAAGACAAACCAAGTTATGGCATTGCTAACGACATGCAGGGCAATGTCGTTCTGCTGGCGCTGGACGAAGTGAAAGCGGGTTCCATGCCAGAAGAACAGAAAAAAGCGATGGTTCAGGGGATCACCCAGAACAATGCGCAGATTGTCTTTGAAGCGCTGATGAGTAACCTGCGCAAAGCCGCGAAAATCAAAATCGGCGATGCGATGGATCAGCAGCAGTAATTATCGAGACGACTCGCATATCATTGCATTAACGTTGTAACTTCTGAAGGCCGCTTTCGCGGCCTTTTCCATTTCTGAATTTTGCCGTTTGTTGGTTTGTTCCTCCCTCGTTATCGTGATTCCACTGTTCACACACAAGGAGAAAACAGTATGAAACATGGAATCAAAGCACTGCTCATTAGCCTTTCTTTCGTCTGCGTGGGGATGTCGCAAGGTGCGCTGGCTTCGTCGGCCGTTGCGAAAAGTGCAGCGGTGGAAACCAAAGCAGAAGCATCGGTCGCGGGAAAGAGTAAAGAGGCTGCTCCAGCGAAAACCAGCGATCAGGAAGGCACCCGGGTAAGCATTAATACTGCGTCAGCAGAAGAGCTGGCAAAGGCGATGAACGGTGTCGGTCTGAAGAAAGCGCAGGCAATTGTCAGTTATCGTGAGGAGTATGGTCCCTTTAAAACGGTGGATGATCTCAAGCAGGTGCCAGGAATGGGGAATTCGTTGGTTGAACGGAATCTGTCAGTTTTAACACTTTAATAACTTGCGTAGTGGCAATAATTTGCCAGACTTTTAGAGGTCATACCAGTTATGGCCTCTCTACTTGAAATCCATTAAGTCTATTTTAAAAAAACATAAGGTCTCTGCGCTATGCAAACACAAATCAAAGTCCGGGGTTATCATCTCGATGTCTATCAACACGTCAACAATGCGCGTTATCTGGAGTTCCTCGAAGAAGCACGCTGGGATGGGCTGGAAAATAGCGACAGCTTCCAGTGGATGTCGGCCCATAACATCGCTTTTGTGGTGGTTAACATCAATATCAACTATCGCCGTCCTGCCGTGTTAAGCGATCTGCTGACTGTCACCAGCCAGGTGCAACAGCTAAACGGCAAAAGCGGTATTTTGAGCCAGGTGATTACGCTTGAGCCGGAAGGACAGGTGGTAGCCGATGCGCTGATCACGTTCGTCTGTATTGATTTGAAATCGCAGAAGGCGCTTCCGCTGGAAGGAGAACTGCGCGAAAAGCTGGAACAGATGGTGAAGTAATGGCGTTGCTTGCCTGATGACACAGCGCTTATCAGTGCCGGGACGATCTCTGCCTGTAGGCCGGATAAGGTGCTTGCACCGTCATCCGGCACAGAAGGCGATTATTTCAGCCCGGTTTTTTGCTTCATGGCTGCCATGACTGCCTGTTTATTCGCCAGATAATGATTCAGGCCATTTGCACGTAGATGACAGGCCGCACACTGACCGCAACCGTCGCCCTTAATGCCGTTATAACAGGTCAGCGTTTCTCTGCGAACCAGATCCAGTTTGCCCCAGTAGTCTGCCAGTGCCCAGGTTTCGGCTTTATCAATCCACATCAGTGGTGTTTCAAAGCGGATATCCTTCGCCATTCCGAGCGTGATAGCGTGATTCAGTGCTTTGACAAACTCGTCACGGCAGTCTGGATAACCGGAAAAATCGGTCTCGCAGACGCCGGTAATGACCGCTTCTGCTTTAACCTGATAAGCATAAATGGCCGCCAGGGTCAGAAACAGGATATTACGTCCCGGAACAAAGGTATTCGGGATCCCATCGGCATCCGGTTCGTAATCCGGCACCGGGATGTTATCGCGGGTCAGGCTACTGACCGCCAGTTCGCTGAGCAGCGTTACATCGAGGACTTTGTGCGCGCGAGCCCCCAGTTTCAGGGCCAGATCGTGTGCAACATCTATCTCAGCGCGGTGGCGCTGACCATAATCAAAGGTTACGCAATGCACTTCATCATACTGATGCAGCGCCTGCGCCAGACAAGTGGTGGAGTCCTGGCCTCCACTGAAAACAACGACGGCACGTTTCATGGCTAATCCTGATAAATCGCTAAAGTGGCTATGGTAACGCCTGCATTGCTCGCCGACCAGCTTCTTCACGACGCTGGCGGCGGGAGCCAGGCTTCGGTGAATTCAAACCAGCCGCGCGGATTCAGCCGTACACCGTTCACGCCCGGCGGCGCACTGATACGATAGTGATAGTTAAATAACGGGGTCAGCGTAGCGTCACTCATCAGAGTGCTGAAAACCTGCTGTAACGCTGCGTGACGATGCTCCTCTTCCGGTCTGATTTGCAATGAATCCAGCGTGGCCTGCAAATGGGCGAATGCCGGGGCGTCGAGAACGTGAGGCCAGAGCGGATCGCAGCGTAACCACTGCTCAAGGGTATATTCGGGCGCTTCGCCAATCAGCCGGTCACCCATCATCAGGTCCGCTTCGGCAAGTTGTTGGCAACCATCCCACGTTTTCGCGTTATGAAAAATCAGCGTCAGTTCGCAGCCCAGGCTGATTAGCGTCTGCCGCAGGCGTTCAGCCATGATATGTAACTCAACAGGCAGATGATAAATCAGCGTTAATTGTTTCGGCAGCGGAATGTCTTCCACGCCTTCCCACTGCGGAATTGCCCAGCCGGGTAAGAGTTCAGTACTGGGCGTAATCAGGTTCTCTCCAACATCCAGCGTCTGCAGTAGCGAAGAATCATGAATCAGGCTGACCAGCCGCCGGGCCTGTTGAGGTGTCAGCCGCCCGCTCTTTTTCAGCGTTAAATAGCAAAATCCCAGGCTGATGGCGGTGCTGACCGGGCTCACACTGGCGAGCTCTTCTGGTTTGCCTATCGTAATTTGCACCGGATGACGGCAACTGGTTCCCAGATCCTTTTCGAAAAGCTGTGGAGTGATCCAGTACTCAATCGCTTTCAGCAGCGGGTGAGTGAGATGGTAGTGGTCGTGACTTTCCAGTCGCACCAGTTCAGAGGTAAACAGCGTCAGACGAAAAGGGCCAGTACCGATAACCGGATATTCCGGATGAGCCAGCAGGCAGCCGTAGCTTGCCAGCCGGTGTGCCAGCCAGAAGTCCGGACGATGCAGAATAAAGGTCAGACACTGCGGATGCGTCACCTCAATCCGTTTCACGCTGATAAACAACCGGTTCAGCGCCGGGAGGTCGAGCAGCATCAGTAGTCGTTTGTGCAGTTGCGTGCTTTCCAGCGCATCGCCATTGTGCCAGAACAGCGTGGAGCGAATGTAAAAATCCCAGCGTAACCCGTCAGGGGAGATATTCCAGTGGTGCGCCAAATCGCCGCTGGGACGCTGGGTCTTACTGTCAAAACGGGTCAGACCGGAGAAAATTTGCCCAGCCAGATGTTGCTCGGCACGGCCGGGCAGAAAACCGGAATGTAGCGGCTCAAGTTGACGATAATAGGGGATACGCAGAGTGGGCGTATCATTTTGCCATTGCCCGCCCATAAAGGGTTGTAGCAACGATCGCAATTCGCCAGGCGCGAGCTGTGCCAGTTCCAGCACGCTACGCTGTTGCCCCTTTTCCAGCGCCTGTTCCATCATCGCAGTGCGCAGTGATTCGGGCGTAACCAGAAAGCGTAACTGTCCGCGTTTACCGCGACCCGACTGCGCCTCCCAGACCAGCCAGCCTGCTTCCTGCGCCTGGCGTAGTAATGTGCGTACATGCCGCTCACTACAGAAACAGCGTTCGGCCAGCTCACTGACGGTAACCGACTGCGGCTCGCCATGGCTGGGCTGCCAGAGTCGTTGATACTGATTGAGACGATTGAGAAGGCGCATAGAAACCCTGAACAATTCTGTTTATCTATTCACTATTACTTCCGTATATATCAGGTGATACTCAATCACAAGTTAAACCTGTTTCAGAGTGGAGAGCGAAATGGCACGTCTGGCTGCATTTGATATGGATGGCACCCTGCTAATGCCGAATCACCTTTTGGGTGATGAAACGCTCTCGACGCTGGCGCGTCTGCGTGAACGCGATATTACGCTCACCTTTGCCACCGGGCGTCATGTGCTGGAAATGCGCCATATTCTCGGCACCTTTGCACTGGATGCCTTTCTGATTACCGGAAACGGAACCCGCGTCCATTCCCTCGAAGGGGAAGTTCTGCATCGTCAGGATCTGGATCCCGCGGTGGCGGAGATTGTGTTGCATCAGCGCTGGGACACGCAGGCGAGCATGCATATCTTCAACGATGACGGCTGGTTTACCGGGCAAGATATCCCCGAGATACTGCATGCTCACGTCTATAGCGGATTCCGCTACCAGATCGTGGATGTCACTCGTATTCCCGCCGATCGCGTAACCAAAGTGTGCTTTTGTGGCAGTCACGACGATTTGACGAGGCTGAAAATTCAACTGGAAGACGTGTTAGGCGCACGGGCGCATCTTTGCTTCTCTGCGGTTGATTGCCTGGAAGTACTGCCGGTCGGCTGTAATAAAGGGGCGGCTCTGGCGGTACTGAGCGGGCATCTGGGACTGTCGATGGCAGACTGCATGGCCTTTGGCGATGCCATGAACGACCGAGAAATGCTTAACAGTGTCGGACGCGGTTTGATCATGGGCAATGCGATGCCGCAACTTATTGCAGAACTTCCTCATTTACCGGTGATTGGTCATTGTCGCAATCAGGCGGTATCTCACTTTTTGACACATTGGCTGGACAATCCAAATCTACCTTATTCCCCCGAATGAGAGACCCTACCAGCACCGGGCGTTCAGCCCGGTTTTTTTTATCAATCTTAAACCACCTCCTATGGAGGTGGTGATCGTTCATGTGGGGCTTTGCCCGTAGAATGCCCATGCTAAATACTGCCTCGGTTTGTTACCAGCAAATCAAGGAGTAAATAGCATGAGCAG
>NZ_JBALIF010000008.1:0-244494 GCF_037053465.1 Citrobacter amalonaticus | reverse complement strand
AGAAATTCTGACATACTCGGCAGGCAGGCATAGAGGTGATCTCATTGAATTGATAGCACAATCAGTAGATCACAAAACTCTATGCCTGTCTTTTTTCACCCGCCCATTACTGGGGATTCCTCAGCGCTAAAAAGCGGGCTTTTTTAAATCTGGCTCCTCTGACTGGATGCGATACTTGATGTATCTGTTTGAATTTAAATTGATTTTGTTTTTAAAATTAAACTGAGGCCCTCAATAAGGCCCCAAATATTATTGCTGATTAAAAACGTGATTTTTATCATATTTTTGGTTGTAGTACTGTCCGCAGGTAGACATGACAATCGGCTATTGTGCCAAGAGCAAACGGATTCAGATCAAAGATAGCGGCATTCTACTCATCGTGTTGGATACAAGATGCTCGCCTTCTGAGATAATTATCTGAAAAGGAATCTGAGGTGCGAGGCATATTCTTGATATTGATTTTGCTCAATGACGGCATCTTAGGTTTAATGCTAAATGCTTGAACTAACAGGATCAAGAAAGGATCAATAATGCCGATTCTTCAGTCAGACCTTCTTAACGCAGGCCTACGCCGCTCTGCGCAGAGGCAATTAACCAAACGCCTTGGTCAGCCCACAGCCTTTCTAAGCCACAGCCATAAGGATGCCCCGCTTGCGCTAGGACTACAGGAATTGCTGAATAATCAAGGATGGGATGTCTACATCGACTGGCAAGATCAGACAATGCCTGAGAAACCGAACTCTGAGACAGCCTCCAATATCAAAGCAGCCATTGTTCGCGCCGATTGGTTTTTCTTTCTCGCAACACGGCATTCAATGGCATCGCGCTGGTGCCCATGGGAAATCGGTTTTGCGGATGGTAAAAAGATCTATGACCGCATCGCTATTGTCCCCACCCAAGACAATCTGGGACATTTCTATGGTAACGAATACCTGAATCTCTATAACAAAATCGATGTATCTACTGGTACTTCTGACCTTGCATTTTTTGATACCCGTGGCAATGGCAAGTGGGTTCGCTACCTTTAATTCTAATCAGCAAAGAATCAAAACATGAAAAGAGAACTTCTGCGCCTCATCGACAGTCTGTCTAAAGAGCTAGACGAGGGCAATCTTGCAGTTTTTGCAGGTGCTGGTTTATCCCGATCAGCGGGCTTTGTAGATTGGAAGTCACTGTTGAAACCAATCGCTGACGACTTAGATCTTGATGTTGAAAGAGAATGGGACTTGGTGACCCTTGCTCAGTACCACGCTAATGCCAATGCGGCAAACCGCTCGAAATTGAATCAGATGCTTGTCTCTGAATTTTCATCTGGTTTAGCACCAACTGAGAATCATGAAATTCTAGCCAGACTACCAATCCAGACCTATTGGACTACAAACTACGACAAGCTCATAGAGAGCTCGCTTGAACGAAATGGTAAAATTCCTGACGTCAAGTACACCAATAAGCAATTAGCAACTACCCGTCCCAAGCGAGATGCTGTCGTTTACAAAATGCATGGAGATGTTGATCACGCATCAGAGGCTGTGCTGATCCGGGATGATTATGAACGCTATCACATAAAGATGCAGCCGTTCATTACTGCCCTCAGCGGTGACCTGATAGCTAAAACTTTTCTTTTCTTGGGGTTCAGCTTCACTGATCCGAACCTTGAGTACATTTTGAGTCGAGTTAGAATTCAATTTGCGCAGGACCAGCGTCAGCACTATTGCATCCTGCGTAAGGCTAGCAGACAGGAAGGTGAAGAACTGGCCGATTTCGAATATCGTGAACGCAAAGAAGAACTCTTCAGGCATGAATTGCTACGGGTTGGGATCAAGGTTGTAAGTGTTGATGAGTTTTCTGAAATCACCGATATCCTGAGAGAAATTGAACGCCGCCACAAACGTAAAACCATTTTTATATCCGGTGCCGCTCATGACTACACTCCCTGGAGCGCGTCAGAGGCGGAACAGTTTGTTTACAGACTAAGCAAAGCTATCAGTAAACAGCAGTATCGTGTTATCTCAGGATTCGGTCTGGGGATCGGCAGTGCTGTCATCACTGGTGTACTCGAAGAAACCATTATGAATGGTGGTCGTCTCGACAGTGATCAATTAGTCCTTCGCCCTTTTCCCCAGAGTCAGTCAGGTGAACGTGCTTTACCTGAGCTCTGGACCGAGTACCGCCGTAACATGCTTGCTCACGCAGGTGTTGCTCTCTTTCTATTTGGTAACAAGTTGGATAAGACAGGGGCTGTAGTGCCATCCAATGGCATGCGTGAAGAGTTTGATATTGCAATAGCTAACGGTCTTTTTGTTATTCCGGTTGGTATTACCGGTTCGATCTCAGCCGAACTGTGGCAAGAGGTAATTAATACCTATGACGAATCGAAGTACCAGCAAGGCAAGAAGATCACTCCTCTACTTCATAAACTGGGTTCCCAAGATACTGACTTGGCTCATGCCCATGACGTCATACTCTCTCTCCTATCCCTCATCTAAGGATAAAATAATGACAAGAAAAGTATTTTTTAGTTTCCAGTATGAAGACGTACAACGTGCGATGAATGTACGAAACAGCAACGTGATCGCTTCTGACACCAAGGTGGGTTTCATCGACAAAGCTGATTTCGAAGAAGTTGAGCGTAAGGGAGATTCTGCCATTAAGAAATGGATAAACGATCAGCTTTACGGTACGAGCGTCACTGTAGTTCTTATTGGAGCCACAACAGACAAGAGCAAATGGGTAAAGTACGAGATTGAGCAAAGCATTGAGCGCGGCAATGGCATCTTGACCATTGATATCAGTAAAATCGCAGATCTGAAAGGGAACACTACCGACTGCTGTTCGCTTCGTGTTCCTGGTGCCCCTCACTATTTATGGAACAAAGGAAATGGTCGAGAGAACTTAGGGAAGTGGGTTGAGGCCGTTGCTGAAGCTGCTGGTAAGTAATTTCGGTGAGTGATGCTGTAAAGCCAAGGGCACGGACTGAATCCCCTGATTTGGCGACAGCCAGGCTATCTCCCTGGCTGACACGGGCTTAAATATGATAAATGGAGTCAAAATGCCACGTAGAACATTTTTTTCCTTTCACTATGGGCCTGATGTCTGGCGCGCTTGGAATGTCCGTAACAGTTGGGTTGTTAGGGAAGCCAATGAGGAAGACCGGGGTTTCTTTGATAGCAGCGTGTTTGAGGCATCGAAAAGAGAGAGTGACAATGCACTAAAAACTTTTCTCCGCAAGGGATTAGACAACACTTCTGTTACCTGTGTCCTTGCTGGAACCCAAACATGGGAACGTCGGTGGGTACGCTATGAAATTGCCCGTAGCGTCATCAAAGGAAATGGATTACTTACCGTTTACATTCACGGGGTCCAAAACAAAGACAAGGAGACATCTATAAAGGGGGCTGATCCATTAGCACAGATGGGCCTTTATAGAACCGAGCATGGCATCTATCTCGCCGAATGGAAAGGCGGAAAGTGGGTAGCTTATGCAGATTATACTCTTGCAATCCCGGAGGGGGATCTATGGTTCACTGCGCCAAAAACGAACAACGTAGTCCCACTGTCAACTCACTGCCTGAGCTACGATTTCATTGGCCAAGATGGCAGAAAAAATATTGGCGGGTGGATTGAAACTGCTGCGGAAATGGCTGGTCGATGAGCGATACTTCAAATATAAGGTCTCCATACCAGCTTATTATGCTTGGTGCGGCCAATGGGCATGATAATGGCCTACGTCATAATATTGATTCGGCGCTTCAGAAACTGGGGATCCCTACTTGCTCGATCAAGTACTTCTACGAATTCAACGCAGCTGACCGCAGCTTAAAGTTGCCGACGATGGCCATATTTTTCGGCTCTCCAGAAAATACTGCCGATACAGCACTTGTTACAGAATTGATTGACGATTCGAATGTTATCGCTCCGATCGTCTCAGATTTGTCTCAAGTACATGAGGAAATTCCGCCGCAGCTAAGACACATAAACGCTATTGTGTTGGGCTCCAACGATGAAGGAATCGACCGTCTAGTCACGTTAGTTCTCGAGACTTTCCGGTTGTTACGACGTGAGCGACGTTTGTTCATCAGCTACAAGCGGGCTGGCTCTCAGCCCCTAGCCGATCGATTGTACGATGCTCTAGATGCTCGCGGTTTTGACGTTTTTATTGACGTGAGGTCGGTACCTCCGGCCGCAGATTTCCAATCTCAACTTTGGCACAGGATGTCGGATTCCGATGTCGTGGTTCTGATCGACACTCCTGGATTCAGAGAAGGCCGCTGGACTTCCGAAGAACTGGCTCGCGCTAATGCGACCAATGTTCAAATCTTGCATCTTCTATGGCCGGGGCAAAAGGAAGATCCAGCATCATCTTTCAGTCACTTCATGAAGCTTAAGCGTAGCGACTTTGTTGGATGTCTTCCTATGCGGGGTCGTTGGGCAACAAAGGGACTGGTGAAAAGAATATGTGACGAGGTCGAGCGACTGCGCGCACCGGCAATCGCTGCCCGCCACCGATATTTGGTTGATAACTTTTGCGACGCAGCCCGCGATGAGGGGTTTAATCCAATCGTTCAGATTGAAGGCTGGATTTCTCTTGAATCCAAGTCAGAAAGGGGACTCGCTATAGTGCCAGCAGTGGGTATACCTACTTCTGATCGTATCAATGAAGTTTTCGAAGCCATCACTCATAATGTTGTTGAAACGAAGGAGATATGGATGATTTATGACAACAGAGGCGTACTGAAAACTTGGCTCTCACATCTAGATTGGCTTGATTCCTATTTACCGATCAGGGCTATACAGATGTCGAAGGTTCCCCAACTTCTGAAGGAGTTCATTGCGTGATAGAGATATTTCTATCTGCCAGCGTACCTTTGCCCAATCGTGATCGAGCATTTTTCGATACTGCTGATGTTCTTGCTATTCGGGAAGCGATAAAAGCGTTAGTTGAAGTAGTGTTGCCGATTGGACGAATTACGTGTGGTGGTCATCCAGCAATAACTCCTCTCTTGGCGTTATTTTCACGTGAGGCCAGCCTGGATCGTAATCGGTTGGCAATTTACCAAAGTAAACTATTTGAGGGGCGCTTGCCTCCAGAATTGGAAAATTTCGTCAACATACACATGGTGCCTGCGGTTAAAAATGACAGAGAGGCCAGTTTGACAGCCATGAGGCGTGCAATGATCGAAAGTCAAAATTTCAACGCAGCTGTGATCATCGGCGGCATGGAGGGCATCTATGAGGAGCATAAACTATTTACGGAATCCCATCCCAACGCTGCTGTGCTGCCTCTCTCAACGACAGGTGCCGCCGCAAGAATCATTTATCAACAGGGGCAATATGATCCGTTATTTGCGCGTGATAGAACATATTCTAGTTTGTTTCGTCGAAAACTGCTGTCTATCAGTTAATGCAGGAAAATAATATTAGGTAAGACTATCGCACAGCCTAAGTAAGCGATATATCTAATATGGGAATTGAGGAAAATCATGGTGCGTTGGTAAACCAAATATAACAACGAGCGCCCCATGAATCCCCCAAAATTGATGCAGGGATGGTACCAGTTGGTGCTTAAATACTGGAAACCAAAAAAAATTGAACTAAAATAGATATGTTTATAAATAGATCTCTCCCGTTCCCTGATCAACACGTTTATAGTAATCAGAAAATTGACATGGGTCAGATATAACTAAATTTTTGTCACTGCGAAATTCAAGTTCTATTTTTTTTATAAGATCATTTGCGGGTATAGATTGTTCTAAGAGGATCTTTTTATAGCCTATACCTCCATGATACCCAATCGAGTCTAAGTCTACTTCAATTGCTTTATCACCGAAATAATAGAAATGATCTGAAATCAACACTTGGTCGGCAGTAGTATCACGTTTTAGATTGGTCATATTAAATGAGCCATCAGCATTGCTATGATGAGAGTCTTCTTGAATCCATTGATTATTGTCATCTTGATGGTAGATATTATCTCCCAACATCTGTACATGGCTACCATTTCTAGCAGGCTTTTTGATAGAGAATCTGGTATCTCTCCAATAATCATTAAAGCTAATTTTTTCAGTAACTTTCATTAACAAGATACATTTATGTTTAACTTTTTTTAAATTAACGCCTCCAACTCCTAATATCCAATCACCCACTTTAGCCGATTTTCTAATTCCAGGTTTGCATGTTGCTAAAGTACAATAACCATGAAATGGGTTAGGGGCAAAACCAAAATCTCGCGTTATTATATAAGCATAAAGATGAGAGTTAGGTTCAATTAGCATACGACATTACCTCCTTGTCCTTTACCCCGTTCTGTTCCATCAGGTTTTTCAAAGCTCGTTTTTCCTTCTAATGCGTTGATAATGGCATCGCTTCTCCAGGCAACGATAGTAGTTGCATATTTTTCGAGATTTTCGGGTAGTTTTACTTCTCCTTTTAAACCATTCTCATACACACCTATGATTGGTTTTCCAAGTTGATGAGCTGCTTGAATTTCCCAGTTTACCCAAGGCCTTGTATGTGTTTCTTTCCCGATAACCACTATAACTTGACCAGCCCATCTCATTTTCATTCTAAGTAGGCGTGCTATCGTTCTATCGCTAATCTTTTTTTCATCTGCACGTCTCTGGTTTTCAGGTTTCATTCTGACAGAACTATTACGTAGCTGATAACCTTTTGCTGCAGCTAAACGAGAAACGCCATCAACACTGGCATCATCTTTGTGATGATGACTAACAAAAACATTTTTTTTAATTTCTTTAGCCATTTATTAAATCCTTCCTAATCTCTAGGTGTTATCAAAGTAATCTTAAGTTATTATTTTTGTAATGATATTTTTGTTTTGGTCTTTTGTTACCAAACTTAGTCCTACATCTTTTATCTATCTCACATGCGCCGCTGTTTTCCATATCCATCAAACTATAAACTCTTTCTTCTTTAGGTAGGAAGTGAAAGATCTCATCCATGTCCCATCGTTCATTATATCTTTCTGCGATATTATTCTGGTTAATAGTAAACCAAAATAGGCACTCTTCGCTATTCATTCCGTCTCTATCAGAAAAAATCCAATTTATTCCTCTTTCACATCCTGGACCTGAAATAACAAAATTCATTTCTGTAAAAGGAAAGTTTATTATGTATGTTAAATCTACAAAAATTTGATAAGCAAGAAAATCACCAATTCCTGAAAATGACTTAAGATGGTTAAATACTTCGAACTGATTTGCCGAAGATTTTACGCCATTTACTATTTTATCTTGATTATAAAAAACAAATTTTATCATCCTAATAATCATATTTTTTTCGATATCATTCTTTTTTTCCTCTAAGAATCTTCCAAAGTTAACCTTTGGTCCACCCAAAATATAAGCAACATTAAAAAAAACATAGTTTGGTTTTTTTGATGATATATTCTCAACTTTATCTCTAATTGTTTTGTCAATATCAATGATGGTCATTTTTGAAAAATCAAATGGTGCACCAATGGCATTCAATGTGTCACCTTTGTTTATTACCCTGAATAAGAATGAATTGAGGATTTTATTTTCATAACTTACACTGTTATTATTTGTTACATTGTTTAATAGCCATTTTGTTTCTCTGTCCCACGTTCTTTTAGTGTTTACAAACTTATAATCTCTCAAAATTTTGTCATTTGTCCAATAAGGTGGAAGATTAAGTATTTCTTTCTTGTAATATATCGACGTTCTCTCTCTCTGATGATAAAACCACTCCCTAATGACACTTTCATTTAAAATAGGCTTAGCAGTTTTGATTTTTATTTCTCTTACATTACAAAAAAGCTGATCATTTTTACAATCCATTGAGCAATACCTCTTCAAAGAAACGTTTAAAGCTATCTATTCCGTTTTCATTATTACTGAAATGATAGTCTGATTTTATTTTGTTCTCAATTGCATGCTTATCAATATCATATTCTTTATAATTATTACTTTCCCTTTCTATATGGATTACAATGAATTGATTGTTTTTGCACCACATGAATTCTGCATTAGATCTTATATCAGTAATTATTATTTTTTTATTTATTTTGCCGTTATCTTCTAAAATTTTCAGTTCTTCTGATAACATTCTAATAAATATCTTTTCTTCAATGTCCCTTAAACTATTTAGACTTAGCCATATATCTCTTGGTGAGTGACAAATTAATTCGCCAGTAGGTAAGCTAACATTTAGTGGTAGCATTTTTTCTTCAGGCGCATAATCTTTTTTCATCCATGGATAGATATAATTAGCCAATTTTTTTAGTTGATCGCTAAATGATAATCTAATAAAACCATGATCGGATATTAGATAATTGGCGAGAAAGTCTTTTCCACTGCCTGATACCCCCATGAATGCAATTTTCATATTCTTTCCTTACTATTTTTATTAAAATAATTTGAACTTACGCTTAAATTGAAATCATTACTTAATGCAGCTGTCAACGATATTGGCTGATTAAATCTTTTTTGATATATATATGACAACGCTGCTTCTGCGTATCCCCAGAGCAAGTTTCTTTCAGTGTTTATTGCATGTTTTACAAATATGTTTTTTAGTTTCTCGCTCTCCTTGTCTATTGTGCTTATTTTCTGAGGGGCGGTTGTTATTATTATATCAAGAAATGAAACAATATCATTGAATAATGATTTTATGCCAATTAGTGAAGGTGGGAATGATATATTATCGTCATTTATTAAATTTGTTATTTGTTTTTCTTTGTTTTTAAGTATCTCGTTGGCTTGATTTATTCTACATTCATATATGTGAAGGTTTGTTACTGATTGATGCAAATATCCCATCGTAATTTGACTATCAACTTCCTTCTGTAATACAGATAGTACAATGTCTTGAAGTAAACTAAATTCAAATATATTTATATTGCTTACACCAAATATCAGATCTCCACTTCTTTGAATGATTTTGACGTTTAATTTTTTGTCTGGAGTAATAAAGAAGTGTATTAAATTATTACAGGGTATATCGACGCTATTCTCTAAGTTGTATATGTGCCTAAGACTGTCATTAGTGTCTCGGTCAGGCATGTATAGGCTAATAACTGCTCGTCTGGTAAAAATTCCATCTTTTTTGAATTGTTGTATCACATTTTCGAGTTGCCCATGAGCGTAGAGTCTTTCGCCATAAGCTGCTCGCCAAATGACCCCATCATCTGAATATTCAGGTGCTCTTGGGAGAAAAAAAGTTAGATATGGTTTAATCCGGTTATCTCCAGCGAGAACCCACATGGCTTCAGCAAAAGTGGAGAATATGTTATTTTTTCGACCAACTAAACTTAAATGTCTTGATCTTGGGTTTCGCAAGATCATACTAACATCGTAGATAGTTATAGCATCACCGTTCCTAGTCGATATGCTGACACCATCAGTAAGCACTTTTTCTAGGATCTTCATTATTACATCGTTAATAGTTTCTCCGTAAACGACGTGCATGAACAAAACCTCATATGCTATGAAATGAATGTTTTCTTAATAGATAAACTGTCTCCATAGACCCTGTCGTATGGAAGAAGGACATTGCCAGTTTATAAATAATTCGCTCTGATAAAATGTTGTGATCTTTAAGATAGTTATAACCCCTTAAATGCTCTCAGTCTACAACCTACTGTT
Source organism: Citrobacter amalonaticus (assembly GCF_037053465.1). Classification (GTDB taxonomy): domain Bacteria; phylum Pseudomonadota; class Gammaproteobacteria; order Enterobacterales; family Enterobacteriaceae; genus Citrobacter_A; species Citrobacter_A amalonaticus_H. The sequence goes on along the minus strand of NZ_JBALIF010000008.1, from coordinate 234,874 downwards.
AGTATATTGTGCTGTTGGGGTTGAGTGAAGTGATTGATTTTATATTTTTCTACTGTTTGTCACATAAACAGAGTGGTCGCGCGGCTTGCTTGGTGTGCCAATAAATGTGGTAAGTGTAGTGCCCAATTCCAGAGTACCTACTTGGCTACTCCATCGTAAGGGGGTATAGCGACGAGCAGGAATATCGTCTTTAAAACGGCTCATACTTCTCGCTGTAATCCATAAACCAGTGCCACATACCGCCCACGCCCGTCTCCATGCCCCAGATCCATCGCCACCATAGCCAGCGTCTCTTTCCTGCTGAACCCCTGCGCCAGATAGTGACGAATGGCATCCTGCGCCCACGCATAACGCAGAGAATGAGGAGAACATACGCCAGTCAGACCAATACGCGCCGCCTGATTGTGCCAGTAGTCCATCGCGCTTTTAAGATCCGGCTTGTCTATCAGACGGTTATTACGGCTTTCTGCAACAGCTAACGCATTGTCCAGTGCTCTTTTAACTGCATTAGCATCCAGAATTACCGTTTCGCGGGGCCGTCCGCCTTTGGTGCCAAAAACTACTGTCAGACGCGTTTCGCCACGTTCAACAGCCTGTTTCCACGTTTTCAGTGACTGCGTACTTTGCACCGCCTCCTGTGAGCGCAATCCCATCAAGCGCGCCAGCTCCAGTGCTGCCGCCAGTCCCGGATCTTTTGCACGGGCCGTTTCCAGCACATGGCGGTAATGATCCGGTGTGATGGCCTGCCGCGTCCCGCTGCGGGATGCACCAGACAAACCCAGCGATTTATTAGTCAGCCGCTCATGCTCTGCCACCTGCTTACGCCCGGCCTGTTGCAGTACAGCACGAAGCGAGGCCATTTCATTTTGCAGCGTGCGTTTGCCGATCCCTTGCGTCAGCCTTTCATGAATGTAGCTTTCTATATGGCGAACCTTAATCTGCGCCACACGCTGGATCTGGACGTTCAACGCCCGTAAGTGGTGATCGAAACGCTGCACGATATGAATACGATCGTTCACCGTTTTATGGCTACCGCCGCAATGTTTTGCCAGCGCCTTCATTTCACCGCCTAACTTACCCATACATCCCCCGATATTGAAAACACAAACAGTCTCCGGCGTGTGCTTTTTGGCTGCGCCAGAACGATACCTTCACGCCGGAGTGGCAGCTTGTTGAGGTATAGGGAGTTTCAGACTGTACTCGGTACAGGCTGCCTGCGTGAGCAGGAATTCTCCGGGGCATCATGCCCCCCTCGGTATCGATCTTTTTCTCCTCTTTTTTGCTGACAGCGGCCCCAAAAAGGCGTGTCAGATTCGGGAATGAGCGCCGGAAACCTGAAAACAGTGGCATAGCGCAGAGTGGTGGTTGTGCGTCACTTTGTCGCTTTGCGCGACGCAAAGTGACGCACCGGTTGAGTGCCGGGCGCGAAAGATCGCGGATTCTGGCACAGGTTAACGGTCACGCGGCAGCAAAGCCTGGCGGCAATGCAGGCCGCAGCCCGTAGTGTCAGGGGAGCAGATAATCAGCAGAGTGTGACGCAGCCGGAAATTTTCGGCAGGGATAAGCTGTCAGCCGGTGAAGGCTGTTGCCGTTAAGCGATGACGATGGTGCTGTCGGGTGTGTATGTCAGCCTCAGACGCAGATATTTCTGCGTTCCGGTATTGCAGAGGTCATACCGGTAAAGGGCCGGTCATCCTGATAAATCAGGGGGCTTCTTTCAGACCGTGAAGCCAAAGGGCGCCCGAAGGCTATAGAGCAGAAACGAGATTACACCGTTATTGATGGCGCAGAAAGGGGAAACTCATTTTTCTGGAAATTGAGTTTCCCCTTGATGTTTTGATAATAGTGTGATCCACAAAATATTTCGGGTTAAGGACGTCTCAGCGCCGGTTACAGAGGTGGCTCGTCCTCCTGCATGCGACGGACTTCATCGGCTTCCAGGATATCGTGCAGACGCTGGAGTTGTTCGGCCAGAAGGATCAGCAGAATATAGTTTGGCCCGGTTTCATCAGGGTTCTCCAGCATGACTTCCGTCAGTACACGGGAGCGTCCCACCAGTTCGCTGGCATTTGGCTCAACAGGTGTCAGGTTCATGATTTTCCCTTTTCACTGCGGCCAGTCGCCGCCCCGGATACGCGCGATATCCAGCAGCAGTGACTTCATGGCCAGGCTGAGACGACAGAGAGTATGGATCACCGGTTCATCGCGCGTCAGTTCGTCAGGTCTGCGCAGCCACTCATCAAAGCAGACATGTATCCGGGCTAACGTCGTGGCGATATTATCCATTTCCACGCGTTCTACGGCCCGTCCCTGCTGGTGCCAGTCGAAAACGGCATCGGCAAGCTGGCGCAAATCATCAATTACCGGCCAGAGCCCGCCGGGAATTTGTGGATGATCGCCGTCAAAACGGTGTTCCGCAAGACGCAGGGCGAAACCGTAGATCACTGAAGCTATTAACTGGCGCAGATGGCGCAGTTTACCGGGCGTGTAGTTGTCGCAGTCAGCCAGGGCGGTGACAGTACGGGATTCCGCGAGGGCATGGGTGCTGTGGATTTCCAGGGCAAGACGGAGGGGATATTGATCGGTGCGGGACAGCGCCCGTGCGGGAAAACGTTCATTCCAGAGATCGGATTCGCCGATCCACTGAAGGATGCTGTTGTAGTGCAGGACACCTGCCGGAGTGGGGCCCCGGATATCCAGAAGCTGGATCAGTTCGTCATTATCTGCGCAGGGCTGGGGGATATAGCAGTGGTGATCGAGTTTTTTTCTGAGTTCAGAAAGCGTGATAACCATCATGGTGGTGTTCTCCTGGTAAAAGGGAGTATTGCCACCTGAGTTCTCACGCTCATTGGTGGCAGCCCAGACAGGGGTGAGAAACCGGCTTACCAGACACCGGCCAGCCCGGAGGCTGCCCTGCCTGAGCCGCCATTGATAACCGCCAGCGCTCTCCACCAAAAAAGAGTGCTGTATCAATAGATGCTCAGGACAATAACTGCGTATAACGCTGTTATTGTCTGGTAATTGCCCGGGTTCTCACGCCCGGCAGTCCCTTCGGGACTGCGCAGACATTGTAATCCATTCAGGCGTGGCAGAAAAGCGACATCCGGCACACCGACGCGGTTCACCAAAGATAAACCTGACTGGATGGCATTTTCGCGGCGCGGGCAGAGCTGCCGGCAGACTGATTGTCAGCGAAAAGATTTCCAGTATTTTTCTGAAGACCGCTTTCTGCATCAGCCCGACCTTTTGGTTTTCAACGTAGTGCCTTTTCGGGCAGGGTTGTTACCCTTATGCGCCATTACCCTTTAGGCCATTTCCCTTTTTGATTCTTCGTGCTACGGCGATGTATTACAGGAATTAAGGTTCCCGGTCAGGGCTTCGCTCAACCCCAAATCCAGCATGAGAATAATTTCGCTGAAATAATCCCGGTAATTTCTGGCGTTATCGGTCGCCAAACCACTGAGATTGTGAGCGCCAAATTATTGAATTCTGCGCTTGGTGTGAGGCGAGATTTCACTAACTGGATTAAAGGCCGAATTGCTGAATATGGCTTTTCTGCAGGTGTTGATTTTGAGGTTGTAGAAACTTTGAGTTCACCAAATCCGGCGAGCACAAAATCTCGTCAGCAGGTTATGCATGAGTATTTGATGACCCTGCGTAATGGATATGTGAACCATGCAGAACTACAACACGCTGGCAGAATGCAAGCCTGTAAACAAACACCAGCGTAAAGACCGGAAGAACCGCAGCCCTCCGCTCCGGATCGCCAGGAATATCGTGTCTTAAAAAAATAGTTTTGGCGGCTGCCCATCAAACAACCATGAGCTTTCAAGATGGATAGCACCATCGTTAATGAAATTAAACTCTCCGCAGTCATTATCTGGATTTTCAGTTTCAGCATTATGCAGAAAGAAATCCCCCGTTATGGCATCGCAATGAACGCAACCATTAGACAGGTAATATGCGCCCACGGTTTTACTGTATCGGGGTTTAACTATCCCAATACCGAGCGAAGCGAGTTTATTTAAATTTGCATGACCAGCAATCAAGTCTTTTACATCATTATAGCTAAACGGTATATAGCAAAGCCCAACGCCCGAAGAGTTAGATACTGATAATCCGGTGATAACACCAGTTAGTTTTTTACAACGCCAACAGTTCAGGTATCCAGGAATCATTTTCGCTGTGAGAGTTTCGCCTACTTTTGGAGCCCACGAGAGTTTTTTATTAAATATGCCAGTGATAAATCTCTCTACGGAAACATCAAATTGTGGAAGATAGAAATCACCAATTTCATTTTGACGCAAGCCAAATACGGGTAAATCGGCATTACGGTAAATCCCTCTTCCGTACTGCTCACTTTTTTTCCACAGTTTACGTAGCCATAACGCACGAATACCAGAGGCCGTGTACTTGCTCTGACGAGCCTCAAACTCACTGTCAGCCTGTTGGGATAACTGAACCTCAAATGCTAACTTGGCTTTATTCTTCGTACAAAACACATCGGCAATCCACGCTTCACCATTCTGAGTTGTACCTTGCTTTTCTGTCGTCACGTCCCAGCCTGATTGTGCCTCCCTGCGGGGTATGGCGTACCGCGTTATCCAGTAAATAGCCGCGCAGCTCGCCATTCAGGTGAATGGGAGCCACGCTGAACACTTTTTGTTTATCCGTGCTTCGCGGGTCATCGCCGTATACTGGCCAGGCGCTCCCGGCGAGGAATTTTTGCAGCGGCGCGATGTTGACGCGTTGACGCTTGAGGTGCCCCGAGGGCGCAGCATCCGCGAGCAGTTGCCCATCCGGCGAGATCAGATAGAGCTCCACGCTGGGGTTGAGGGTCATGAGCCGATCAAACAGGGTTTTAAGCGTCTGGCGATTGACCTGCCCGGCGTTATCCAGCAGCGGTTCGCTGATGACGATTTGTTGTGCCAGACCGGCAGACAAACGTTGCACCATCGCGTTGCCGTACTGGTTACTGCTGTAGATCTGGACACCGCATGCCGCGGCGGCACAAAACAGGAGAATGGCGGTGAACACCAGCGTTAACCGCTGGCTTAACGTCAGGCGACGAATCATGGTTGCGGCTTCGTTTTATCGACAGCAAATTTGTACCCTTTACCCCAGACCGTCAGGATAATTTCCGGCTCGGCAGCGTCATGCTCGATCTTGGTGCGCAGGCGGTTGATGTGCGTGTTCACCGTATGCTCGTACCCTTCATGCTGATAGCCCCAGACGTTGTCCAGTAGCGAAAGACGGGAAAAGACTTCACCCGGGTGACGGGCGAACCAGTACAGCAGGTCAAACTCGCGCGGAGTGAGATCGATCATCTCGCCACGCAAGCGAACCTCGCGCGCCAGTGGGTCGATATGCAAACCGTGACAGCAGATCAGGCCGCCTTCCAGACGGATATTTTGCCCCATGGCTTCCTGGCGACGAAACAGCGCTTTGACGCGCGCTATCAGTTCCAGCACGGAAAAGGGCTTTGGCAGGTAATCGTCTGCGCCCATTTCCAGCCCCAGCACCCGGTGGGTTTCACTGGTGCGGGCGCTGATGATAATCACCGGCAGGTAGCGCGCCATTTGACGGATACGGCGGCAAATCTCCAGACCATCGACATTCGGCAGCATCAGATCGAGGATCACCGCATCCCAGACCTGCTTCTCGAGTAACGCCAGGGCTTTGGCGCCGTCCGCCTCATGGACAATCTGATAGCCCTCATCCTGCAGATTCAGCCGCAGCAGGGTGGCGATATCGCAATCATCTTCCACCAGCAGTATTTTTTTTGCGTTATTCATAGCGAGTTACCCACGATGTCTTTACCAAAAGCTTACCCCAGGCTGGCGCGGCGAGTTATCACATTTTATTTAAACTTTCGTGAGGATGTGGTGATCAGAAAACCGCCATGATGCGTCCATATCTTCCACAGAGAGCGCACCATGCAATCATCACATTCACAACCGGTACCCCCTTTATGGCTGCGCTGTTGCCACTGGGTCAATGTCGTGGCCATTGCGGGCATGTTGTTCAGCGGCTGGCGCATTTATAACGCTTCTCCTTTGTTTCCTTTTATGTTTCCGACGCCGTTGACCCTTGGTGGCTGGCTTGGCGGCGCGTTACAGTGGCACTTCGCCCTGATGTGGGTACTGGTCATCAACGGTGCGGTATACCTCTCACTGGGTGTCGCCAGCGGGCGCTTTCGGCGCAAATTCTTCCCGCTCTCGTGGCAGTCGCTGAAAGAAACCCTTTCCCAGGCGTTACGCGGAAAACTGCAGCACGCTGATCTGCGCGACTACAACATGGTGCAAAAAATCGCCTATCTGCTGATTCTTCTCGACGGTGTGGGGCTGGTGTTTTCAGGCCTGGTGCTGTGGAAACCCGTCCAGTTTTCGCTGCTCAATACGCTGCTCGGCGGTTATGAAGCGGCGCGTTATATCCACTTTTTGTGCATGAGCGCGATGGCGCTGTTTATCGTTATTCACCTGCTGATGGTGCTGCTGGTACCGCGCACGCTGTTGGCTATGCTGCGTGGTCGCTAAGGAACTGATCATGAAAAAAGAGCGCTTTCTCTCCGACAGTGATGCCCATTACCTGGTGAAGGATGCAGAAAAAATACTTAGCCCGGACAGGCGCCGCTTACTGCGTCAGGGACTGACGCTGGGGGGCATTATGATGCTGACCGGCTGTGATATTAGCGATAACGCGGATGTCGAAAATGTGTTGTCGCGGATGTCCCGATTTAATGACCGGGTGCAAGGGTTCCTGTTCAGCGATCGCAATCTGGCACCGGAATACACCGCTGCCGATATAACCCATCCATTCCCCTTTAACGCTTTTTATGGGGAGGAGGATATCCCGCAGATTGATGGCGGCGATTACCAACTGGAGATCCGTGGGCTGGTGCGCGACACCCGCAGTTGGAGCTTACCTGAACTGTATCGCATGCAGCAGGTGAGCCAGATAACCCGCCATATCTGCGTGGAAGGATGGAGCGCGATTGGCGAGTGGGGCGGTGTGCCGTTCCGCCATTTCCTGACGCTGATCGGCGCCGATATGCGCGCGAAGTACGTCAGTTTCCGCTGTGCGGATGACTATTACACCAGCATCGATATGGCGACCGCACTGCATCCGCAGACTCTGCTGACGCTGACATGGAATAACCAAATCCTCCCTAAGGAATATGGGTATCCCATGAAGTTACGCATCCCGACCAAGCTGGGATACAAAAATCCCAAGCATGTTCAGGTCATTGAAATCACCAACCATTTCCCGGGCGGTTACTGGGAAGATCAGGGTTACAACTGGTTTGGTGGCAGTTAATACAACAACGTTAATAACGAGGAAATACCATGAAAAAGATGATTATTGCAGCAACTGTGCTTTCTGCTCTGTTTATGGCCAACGTCCAGGCGGCAGACACGATGAAAAAAGACACGATGGCGAAAGACTCCATGTCTAAGCCGCATGATGAAATGTGCAAAGACAGCATGTGCAAAGACGCCATGAGCAAGGATCACATGGGGAAAGACAATATGGGCAAAATGGACAAGATGAAAAAGGATGACATGGGTAAAAAAGACGGCATGGCGAAGAAAGATGATGTGGGTAAAAAAGACAGTATGAGCCAGTAAACGAAGCGAATTTCAACGCACGTGCGCCTGGCCACACATTTCCTCTGTCACTTGCTTGCGCCGGACATGTTGTAAAGGTGACCGCTCTGGCGCTGAGGGATCCCCATAAATCAGCGCTAATAAACCAACACCATATTCTTGTAGGTTCTGGCGAGGTGATTAAGAACGGTGCTTAGCACCGTTCGTTTTAAAATTAGCGGGGAGTGTCGTAAGACATTCTCCGCTAACGTCAGATACGAGATTACACGCCGTGTTTTAATATTATTGGCCTAGTACCTAAGATGTAACCCTTGATTTTCAGCGTGATAGCCGATAAGCCACAGCACTATTATGCTCAGTGTTGCCAGTAGGCTCAGTACCAGCACTCTTCCTGCCGAACGGCTGTAGCTGGCACACAGGCCGAACCCAAAACGCTCACTTTTTTCATTCCTGAAGTTTTGTTCAATCTGCATTCGGCGACTGTATAATTTCATGATTTTTCGCGGCTTAAAGTTGTTTGTGCTACTGAATATTAACCACGGTTCTTTTGCTGCTGAGCGGGCATCTTTTATCTGTGATGGCCTGGCTATACCACAGCGAGAGCGTTTATTTTTCCGTCCTTTTGGTTCTTTTTTATGCAAATAAAAATGACCATCGCATCGGGTATATTTTGATCGGGCAAGCATTCCCGGCCTCAGATATTCCGATTTAGTACTGGCCTGCAATTCCTGACGCCGGAACCAGTATCCCCCCTTGCTATCCAGCCGCATCCGGACATTGCCTCTGATGCGTCCGATACAATCCCAGCCGAGAGATTTTATGTGCCGGAACCAGTCATTTTGGAACCCTGCGTCCGTGACGATGATGACCCTTGCTTTTGGGTTTACCGCCTCGAAAAGAGTATTCAGAAAAGCTTGCTGTACCTTTGCGTTTTGCTGTTTTTCCGAAGGAACTATCCAGCTCAGCAAGGGTAGCGAACGTCCATCGCAAATCAGGCTGGCACGGAGTACGTGATACTCCTGAGAGGGATACCCGCTCCAGTCAACAGCGATGACGCACAGTGATAGTCAGTTCGTCAGCATGGAAATAATATTTCTGAAAATCAGGGGGATATCGTGATGAAGAGACTCATTACCGAGCAAACGATCAACACGTTTTATTTTATTTTTGACCTGAGCAGTACCTGGTAAATAACGTCCGATACTGGTCAGCGTCAGAGATGCGCCATTGATAAGTGCGATGGTGGCATCCAGCAAAGCATTTTGTCGATATTTGTGAAACGGCGCTAAAGCGTCGCAGAAAAAATTTTGACATACTTGGCGAGCAGACATAGAGGTGATCTCATTGAATTGGTTACACAAATCAGTAGATCACAAAACTCTATGTCTGTCTTTTTTTACCCTCCCATTACTGGGGGATTCCTTAGCGCTCAGGCGGTCACCGAACTCGATAATTAAACGGCTCATCGCCAGCCGCCAGTTCTGGATCGGCATGCTCCATTTTTTCGATGCCGACTGGATTGCCAGATAAATAACCTTCCGCACCGAGTCATCCGTCGGGAACACCTTACGTTTCTTGATGGCTGCTCCTGTATCAGGGGCGACTCAAATCCCGTTGAGAAGAAAATCACTCAAATCTATAGTTCCAAAATTCTCCCTCTTGAGCGCTGCAAGTCAGATAAAAAGCTCCCCCTCCCTTAAATAGTTCAAGCAATCGCAGAGGTATCACCTCCGTGATTGTCAACTTTGTTCATCATCTTTACTTCAAAAAAACGACAGTATTCAACGTCGTGCCGGAACTAAATTCCGGGCAATTCCTGAGCAGAATTTGAATGGCTTCTTTGCCCCTGGCGGGGGAAAGAACAGCAGAGACAGAAGAGTTTCACGTTACGAGACCTCATTTAGGCAGCCTGCATACTGATAAGGCGACACATACCGCTCTGTGTTCACATCCAGATAATCCGCCCACCACTGCATCATATTGGTTCGTTCCTCCAGATATTCAGCCTTATGAATATAAGCGGCACGCACGCTGTTCCTTTCCTGATGGCTCATTTGCTTTTCAATCGCCTCTTTGCTCCACAGTCCCGATTCACTCAGCGCACTGCACGCCATTGCCCGAAAGCCGTGGCCGCAGATCTCTTTCCGTGTGTCGTAGCCCATCACGCGCAATGCTTTGTTGATGGTGTTGTCGCTCATGCATTTATCCTGGTCATATTCGCCGGGAAAAATAAACGCCAGATGCCCGGAGAGCGCTTCCGTTTGCTTCAGGATTGCCATCGCCTGATCGGACAGCGGGACGATGTGCTGTGTTTTCATCTTTGTGCCACGGTGAGAGAAGCGTACGTTTTCGATCTGCTCCCGTTCTTCCGGGATCACCCACAGTTTTTGTTGCCAGTCGATTTCACTCCAGCGGGCAAAACGCAGTTCGCTGGAACGAACAAAGAACAGCAGCGACAACTTAAGCGCATACCGTGTCAGCAGCCTGCCGGAGTAGTTATCCGTCCGGGATAACAGTTCAGGTAGCTTCTCAAGCGGCAGGGCCGGGTAATGCTGTGTTTCCGGTGGCGTAAATTCACCGTCCAGATCCAGTGCGGGGTTTGATCTGATTAACTGCTTTTTCACCGCATAGCGCATGATCCCGGTGACATAGTTTTTCAGCCGTGCGGTGATCTCCAGAAAGCCTTTGTTCTCCACCTTACGCAGGGTAAACAGCAGATCTTCCGTGGCGATTTGATCGATGTATCTGTCCCCGATATCCGGGAATACATACATTTCCAGCCTGCGCTGAATAGTCGTCGCATAATGTTCAGACCAGCGCCGGTGATCGGCATGCCAGTTCATGGCGACCTGGTGGAATGTCTGTCCGTTTTTCTTTTTCTGCTGTGCGATTTTTTTATCAACAGAGGGATCAACCCCGGCACGCATTATACTGCGTGCCGCATCGCGGAGCTGACGTGCTGTAAGCAGGGAAACATCCGGGTAGGGGCCAAAGGCCAGCTTCTTCTCTTTGCCGTCAATGCGGTACTTCATGTACCAGAGTTTTGAGCCGTTAGGTTTGATCAGCAGGTACAGTCCGGAGCTGTCGCCGAGTTTGAAGGGTTTGTCAGAGGGTCTGAGCTTGCGGATAGCGGTATCAGTGAGTGCCATAGCGGGGGGCTCCATTCGTTCAACGAACCGTGAGGCCCCCGATTAAGCCCCCAAAAACTACAGATGTCAAGAAACCCGGCAATCCTTACCAGGACAGCCGGTTCAATCTAACTATTTGTTTTTATAACGCATTAAGACTCACTGAGACGTCTTAATACTAAAATCTGGCTCCTCTGACTGGACTCGAACCAGTGACATACGGATTAACAGTCCGCCGTTCTACCGACTGAACTACAGAGGAATCGTGTGAACGAGGCGCATCATACTGACCTCGCTACAGCGTGTCAACTGTAAAATTAACACGTTTTATCAATTGGTTAATTAATCCTCAAAACAGGGTGTCAATGAATCTGAGTGGGCTGAATATCGTCACTGTCTTCATTGTCACGAAGCCGTTGCATAGGGTCCTGTTGATAAAACTGGCAGAATCGTTGCCAAAGAGCGGGGAATCGCGGGGCAAACAGCTCAGGGGCACTGAAAAAGTACTCTGACAGGACGGCAAAACATTCGGCCGGATCGCTTGCTGCATATGCATCGATGCTTGACGCGGTTTCGCCCACTAAATCAATTTCGTCCTGAATATTGTTCATGGCGGCATGCAGGTCATGTTCCCAACTGGCGACTTCTCGCAGTGGAATTAACGGAATACCGCTGGCGCGATCGCCATTGCGCATATCTAATTTGTGGGCGACTTCATGAATAATGAGGTTGAATCCGGAAGCATCAAAAGAATCCTGAATGTCCAGCCAGTTCAAAATGATTGGCCCCTGTTGCCAGCTTTGTCCGGATTGTACGACGCGCTGGTTGTGTACCAGACCCACATCATCTTCCCACTCATCATCGACAATAAAGGGCGCAGGGTAGATTAGCACTTCATGGAAGCCATCAAGCCATTCAATACCGAGTTCGAGAACAGGCAGACAAAAAAGCAGGGCGATTCGTGCGCTTTTCAATGAGTCAAGTTCGAAGCCCTGAAGGGGAACCAGCCTTTTTTGCTGTAAGAAACGCTCGGCCAGCGCAATCAGCCTGGCTTGTTCTTGCGCGGTAAGCGTCACGAGCAGGGGGATTGCCAGAGCCTCCTCCCACTGCGAGAACGCATTTTGCTCGGTGTCTTGTGCTTTCCAGGGCCACTTAATCATCGTTTTGCTCGCAAACTCGTCACTTGAACAAAATTGGAGGGACAGGGTCTGTTAAAATGCCAAATTACCTGGCATCATGACAACCATCAATACGGAGAGATGCCGGAGCGGCTGAACGGACCGGTCTCGAAAACCGGAGTAGGGGCAACTCTACCGGGGGTTCAAATCCCCCTCTCTCCGCCAGTTTATCCCATCGTTATCAATTAGATACCTGTCAATTTTTTTAATATGCCATCAACACCTGGCATTCAAGCTCTGGCATCAGTGTCGATTGGACATTATCAGATTTAGCCTCGTACACATATACGTTATGAATGTGTTTCCAGCATCAACAGGTGGTACTTTGCCACAATGCCGTTCATCTTTTCCACCCGGTGGTTCGCAAAAATGAGATATGCGCTAAGTCTTTCTGCAAATAGCGTATTGTTGGAAACCGCCGGTAAAATCCTGAACCGATTGTTGATAACGATGAGGTTATCCAGCCGGTCTGTTCTGCAATCACATCGATGTAGCCGGTAATCGTATTACCCTGAGGTGAGTGAATTATTCGACCAGTGTCTTAAAACGGAATTAAGTTTCAGTGTCTGGTGATGTAGCAAAATGCAATACTTGTAAACAGACATTATTTGCAATGAGTGTATAACCTCACTCAGCTTTAATCAGTCGGTGCCAGGCACTGCATAATCGATGCGAGATATTTTCAATTTGTCATTTCCTGTTATAAAAGAATGCGTACCGCTTTGGATACCGTGTTAGCACAGGAAAAGACAGGTGAAGATTTTCTGTTTGATGAACAAGTTACCATGCGACCAGCACGACGCTGTCCTTGACGGTGGAATATTGTGTACGGGTATCCGGGATACCGGCCATTTTAAGAATTGCTATTACTGACCACAACAAACGTACTATGCGAATTAATGTTAACCATATTGATCACTCACTTTTTGCCCTGAATGCTGCCATCAAAGAGCATTATCTTTGGGCCGAAAAGTTATTATGCCTGAATTTGTTTGGTGGCGTTGCAGACCGCGACATCATCGATAGCGATTCCCATCTGCATTGCCTGTTTAGCAAGTGGATTGCGCAACGCATTGAAGGGGACGCGCTGGACCGGGATGAGGTGCTGAATATTAGTCATCACCACCAGGTTATGCATGATATTGCCAGGGTGTTGGCCCAGGCTGTAATGTCCGGGACCGCGACAAAAGAACTGGTGAGTCAATATCACGAACACCAGCAGGCCTTTATTGACAGCATTGATACGTACAAGTTATCCCTGATTGCTTACCGTAATCAGCATGATGCATTAACGGGGTTACCATTACGTCATTTGTTATACCAGGAGTTTCCCGCTTTTCTTGCTCGCAGTGAGCGCTACTGTACTGGCTTGTATGTTCTGATAATGGACATCGACCGATTCAAATTCGTTAATGATACCTGGGGGCATAATGCAGGAGATGATGTGTTGCAAGAGGTGGCGAGGCGTCTGAAATCTGCGACCCGCAGTACTGACCGGTTATACCGTTTTGGTGGAGAGGAGTTTATTATTCTGCTGGAGGCTACAGACCCTCTGGCCGCGCAGGTTGCAGCCGAGCGGATGCGATGCAGCATTGCTGACCAGAGTATCCCGATTTTGGGGCAGTTGGTGAGCATTACGGTGACGGGGGGACTGACGCGTGTTCATGCGCAGGAAGACCTGCACAGGGTGATCGGTCAGGCGGACAAAGCGATGTACTATGGCAAAAACCATGGCCGCAATTGCTGCGTGATCAATCTGGACGGTGAAGAGACGTACCAGATATTGTCGCGATGAATCAGATCACGGTCTGGCTCCATCCCGCGGGGCAAGGAAACTTAGATCCAGAACCGGTTGGTATTACCACACCGATAACATAGTGGACGTGTGTCACGCACATCTATCCGGAAGTCCCTCCGCGCGCGGAGCACCACATCACCTCGTTGAGATTGACCAGGCATAGGCCGCTGTCTTTGCTGGCTGACTGAATAAGAGAAAATGGCGATAAGCTGAAGACCAGGTTAGATGTCAGAGACAAAAAGGCCCGCGAGAAGCGGGCCTGGAATCATACCGGGTATCAGAACTGATAGACTAAACCCAGGGCAACAATGTCATCGGTCGCAATGCCATTGTCTGCGTAGAAGTTGTCGTCGTTGTCCAGAAGATTGATTTTGTAATCAACGTAGGTGGACATGTTTTTGTTGAAGTAGTAGGTCATACCCACGTCAACATATTTGACCAGATCCTTGTCAGTGTAGCGTGGGTTACCGTCTCTGTCGGTATCCTGACCACCTAAATCGATACCTTTGGATTGCAGGTAAGCGACAGAAGGACGCAGGCCGAAGTCAAACTGATATTGCGCTACAACTTCAAAGTTACGGGTTTTATTGGCGATACCACCTGATACACCATCTCCGCTGCCGTAAGACGTCATGTTGCGAGTTTCTGCATACATTGCCGCCAGATAGATATCATTTGCATCGTATTTAGCACCAACAGTCCAGGCATCAGCCTTTTCGCCACCGGCATAGCTGTTGCTGTGGTAACGATCGGATGCGCCACGAGCGACCTGGTTATTGGTGCGATCAGAGGAAGAGTAAGCGGCGCCCAGGCTGAAACCAGAGTCAAAGTCATAAGACGTCGACATCCCAAAACCATCGCCATTTTCTTTTGCCAGTTTACGGGCTGCGTTACCGTTGTTGGTGCCTTCACCCGCGCCTGCGCTCTCGTTATTACCCTGGTACTGCAGAGCAAAGTTCAGACCATCAACCTGACCGAAGAAGCCTTTGTTGCGGTAGGTCGCAACGCCATTGGTACGGGTCAGCATATAGACGTCAGTCTGAGTGTAGGCGTCGCCACCGAATTCCGGCAGCATATCGGTCCACGCTTCGACATCGTAGAGCACACCATAGTTACGACCGTAATCAATAGTACCATTCTGGCCGAAACCCAGGCCGGCAAAGCCAAGACGGGTCCAGGAATTACCGTGGTCGCTTTCCGTCGTATTTGCCTGGACGTTATATTCCCACTGACCATAACCGGTCATTTGATCCATGATCTGGGTTTCGCCCTTAAAACCTAAACGGACATAAGACTGATCGCCATCATTACCTGTATCATCAGAGAAGTAGTGCAGACCATCTACTTTTCCATACAGATCCAGTTTATTGCCATCTTTATTATAAATTTCTGCCGCATTGGCTGCGCCTGCAACAAGTAATGCCGGAACAAGCATTGCCAGTACTTTTCTTTTCATTATGTATTCCCTTATGATAATAATTTTTGTGAATGAGTGCTGCTCCCAGAAGAGCACGTTTTGATAATATTCGATTGAGTTCATTTTATTTTAAAATAAACATGTAACAATTATATTTAAAATATTTCTAAATGTTTATTTTTGGTTTTATATACTTCATGCTATATGATTTAGTTACCAATCATTTATATTATTTATGATTTTATATAAATTATTTATGTGTCTGTGGTTAATATTAATAATTTGTATTTATTGCGGTGAGAAAGGACATTGGTCGCGCCTGGAGGGATGTTAAGCAAATGGGGGGTTATTGAAGAAAGTCCATTTAAGGATGAAAGACCAGTGACGTCATAATAATGACATGGTTAAAATAAAACAGGCGTCGCCAAAGTAATGAACATATTATTTATCCAGGAAATGAAAAATGAATGGTCATTGAGACATGTCTTATTCATCAAGGAGTAAAAGCGCGCTTTGGTGACGCAGGTCAGATATTTACATCATCAACAGATATGTAAGATCAATGATTGTCAGGAGCAAGACGGCATACTGAACTGAAAAAAACGTGACAAAACTCACAAGAAATGGCTTAAAATTTATTTGATTGACATTACAAAAAGGGAGTTTCTTTTGAGCGGTATGAAAGAAAAAACGACACGTAGCCTGGGTGGGAAACTGGCCTTGTGGGTGTTTTACGCTTTTTGCGCCTATTTTGTCTGGGCGATGATCCGCTATGCGTGGGTCATCAACCATATCCAGTCGATTCCGGTTGCGGGATTTGATAACGAACTGGTTTCTACGAGTGGGAAATGGATGGGAGCCTTGTTGGGGTTTTTGGTATTGGGTGTGGTTGGTCTAATCCTCGGCGGCATTGCCTGGTACACGCGTCCACGTCGTCCATGGCGTGAAGAAGCCTGAAAAAATTGCTACTGTAGCCCTTCATCACCTACGGGAGGCAATGTGGAACTTCAGTACTGGCAATCGCAATTTGAAGCGTGGCTGCTCAGCCATCACAACCAGCAGGATGCGGCTCACGATATCTTTCATTTTCGCCGCGTCTGGGCAACGTCCCGGCAACTGAGCGTCGGGCTGAAGGTGGATGAACTCGTTGTGCTGGCTGCCTGTTATTTTCACGACATCGTCAGTCTTCCCAAGAATCATCCGGCGCGGCAACGCTCATCTGTGCTGGCGGCGGCTGAAACCCGTCGTATTTTTGCCTCCGACTTCCCGGCGTTCCCCGAATCCCGATTGTCATCGGTTTGTCATGCCATTGAAGCCCACAGTTTTAGCGCTAATATTGCCCCACAGACACTGGAAGCGAAAATCGTTCAGGATGCCGACAGGCTGGAGGCGCTGGGCGCGATTGGGCTGGCGCGCGTCTTTGCGGTATCCGGCGCGCTCGGCGTGGCGCTGTTTGACGCGGAAGACCCCTTTGCCCAACAGCGACAACTCGACGATAAACAATACGCCCTCGATCACTTTCAAACCAAACTGCTTGCCCTGCCTGACACCATGCAAACGGCGCGAGGGCGGGAGTTAGCGCTGCACAATGCCGGTTTCCTGGTAGGCTATATGGCAAAGCTCAGCGCAGAGCTGAAAGGGGAGTATGAGTCTGTCGACCCGGCGGTGCTTCGCGCGTTTAGCCCAGGCCACTCGTGAGACCAATTTTATGTTAACCTGACGACACACTTTTTTGGTCGGTTGACGATATGCAGCAAAATCTTTCGCTTACAGGTTCGCTGGTAGCCACCACAGACGACAGCGCAGACGTAGCTCAGGCGCTGCTGGCGAAGCTGTTAGAAATATATGATGTAAAAACGCTGGTGGCGCATCTGAACGGAATGGGTGAGAACCACTGGAGCCCGGCCATTTTAAAGCGTGTTGTGGCGAAGTCCTCAGCCTGGCACCGGTTAAGTGAACGGGAACTTGTCTCTCTGCAAACCCTGCTTCCCACGCCGCCGGCGCATCATCCTGACTATGCCTTTCGATTTATCGATCTTTTCGCGGGTATTGGCGGCATACGCCGTGGCTTCGAAGCTATTGGCGGTCAGTGTGTTTTTACCAGCGAATGGAACAAACATGCGGTGCGCACTTATAAAGCCAACTACTACTGCGATCCGGCGAGCCACCACTTTAATGAAGACATTCGTGATATCACACTCAGCCATCGCGAGGGTGTCAGCGACAGCGAGGCGGCAGAGCATATTCGCCAGCATGTGCCGCCGCACGATGTTTTGTTGGCGGGCTTTCCGTGTCAGCCGTTTTCGCTCGCAGGCGTGTCAAAGAAGAATGCACTGGGACGCGCCCACGGTTTCGCCTGTGATACGCAGGGGACATTGTTTTTTGATGTCGTACGCATTATTGATGCCCGCCGTCCGCCCATCTTTGTTCTGGAAAATGTTAAAAACCTGAAGAGTCACGATAAGGGCAAAACGTTTCGCATCATCATGCAAACTCTGGATGAGCTGGGCTATGACGTGGCGGACGCCAGGGATAACGGGCCGGACGATCCAAAAATCATTGATGGCAAACATTTCCTGCCACAGCACCGCGAACGCATCGTGCTGGTGGGCTTTCGTCGCGATCTCAATCTGAAGGGCGATTTTACCCTGCGGGATATTGTCACGCGCTACCCCCAGCGTCGCATTACGCTTGCGGAGTTGCTTGAGCCGGTCGTGGAAGCGAAATATGTGCTGACCCCGGTGCTGTGGAAATATCTCTATCGTTACGCCAAAAAGCATCAGGCGAAAGGTAATGGTTTTGGCTATGGCATGGTCTATCCTTCAAATCCGGATAGCGTCACGCGCACGCTTTCCGCACGCTATTACAAAGATGGCGCTGAAATCCTGGTGGATCGCGGCTGGAATTTTGCCACAGGTGAAGCGAACTTCGACGATCCGCAAAACCAGCAGCATCGGCCAAGGCGCTTAACGCCAAGAGAGTGCGCGCGTCTGATGGGGTTTGAAGCGCCGCAGGGGTATCAGTTCCGTATTCCGGTGTCCGATACTCAGGCCTATCGCCAGTTTGGCAACTCTGTGGTGGTGCCTGCATTCGCCGCCGTGGCAAGCCTTCTGGAAGAGAAAATCCACGAGGCGGTTGCATTGCGCCAGCAAGGGATCGGTGATGGCGGACGTTCACGATAAGGCAACGCGCAGTAAAAACATGCGGGCCATTGCGACCCGCGATACAGCGATTGAAAAACGTCTTGCCAGTTTATTGACGGAGCAAGGCATAACATTTCGTGTTCAGGATGCCGCGCTTGCAGGGCGGCCCGATTTTGTCGTCGACGCCTATCAGTGCGTGATCTTTACCCACGGCTGTTTCTGGCATCAGCATCACTGTTATCTGTTTAAAGTCCCGGCCACGCGTACCGATTTTTGGCTGGCGAAGATAGGCAAAAACGTTGAGCGCGATCGCCGTGATGTGGCGAGCTTACAGGCGCTCGGATGGCGCGTATTGATTGTCTGGGAGTGCGCGTTACGCGGGCGTGAGAAACTGAGCGACGTCGCGCTGGCAGAACGCCTGGAAGAGTGGATCTGCGGCGGCGGGCCGTCCGCGCAGATCGACACTCAGGGCATGCATTTATTGTGATGTCTTTTCCGAATTCACTGGCGCGACAACCGGTTTCGCCGGGAAAAGATATTTGCCCAGCGTGACCAGCACCACTGCAAAAACGATAACCCCTAACGCCAGCCACTCAATCAGCGCCAGACGTTCACCGCCAAGCCCCGTTCCCAGTAAAACCGCGACAACGGGATTCACGTACGCGTAACTGGTCGCCAGCGCAGGGCTGACATTGCGGATTAGATACATATAGGCGTTAATGGCGATAATGGAGCCAAATACAGCCAGATAACCAACCGCCAGGAAACCCGAAAGCGAGGGTAACGTAGCCAGTTTTTCGCCGCTGAACAGCGAGGCGCACATCAGGATAATTCCGGCCGCAAGCATTTCAATCGCGCCCGCCATCATTCCGGTCGGCAGGGTGATTCGTGAGCCGTACACGGAGCCAAATGCCCAACTGATCGAGCCAATCAGGATCAAAATAGCGCCCCATGGGTTACCGCTTAAATTCCCGCCGCTGTTGAGCATCACGATCCCGGCAAGGCCAATCGCAATGCCCATCCACTCAAGCTTACGGGTTTTGATACCAAAGAAATGGCTGAAGCACAGGGTAAACAGTGGAACGGTCGCCACCACGACCGCAGCGATGCCGGAGGGGACGTTTTGGTGTTCCGCAACCGTCACCAGACCGTTGCCGACAGCCAGCAATAAAATGCCAGTCAGCGCTGCGTTCAGCAGCGGGCGAAGCGGGGGCAGTTTATGTCCGCGAAGCAGTAAAAAGCTGATTAACAAAAAACCAGCCGAAAGAAAGCGCACGCCAGCCATCATCAGCGGTGGCCAGCTTTCGACACCAATACGGATAACAAAGTAGGTGGAACCCCAAATGATATACAGCGCGAACAGCGCGCTAAAGAGTGGTAATAACTGCCTGAAACGCATAATCCCTCACGTGAGTGACTTTATTAAGGCACACAGTAAACGCGAAAACTATCGTACTGGCGAGCGATATAATTGGCGCATATTGTTAAATAGCCGTTGACGAATAACGTCAGTTTCAGCCTGGCGCGTTTTACTCCATACTTAACGCTTCAATAAGAAAAAATTGAGGGAATTATTTTGGCAGGAAGTAGCTTACTGACATTGCTCGATGATATTGCCACGTTGCTGGACGATGTTTCGATGATGGGAAAACTGGCCGCGAAAAAAACCGCTGGCGTGCTGGGTGACGATCTGTCGCTTAACGCCCAACAGGTGACGGGGGTTCGGGCGAATCGCGAGCTGCCGGTGGTCTGGAGCGTGGCGAAAGGGTCGTTCATCAACAAAGTCATTCTGGTACCGTTAGCGCTGCTTATTAGCGCGTTTATTCCCTGGGCCATTACGCCGCTGTTGATGATAGGGGGCGCATTTCTCTGTTTTGAAGGCGTCGAAAAGGTGCTGCACACTTTCGAGTCCCGCAAACACAAAGAAGACCCTGCCGAGCGTCAACAGCGTCTGGAAGCCCTGGCCGCGCAGGATCCTCTGGCCTTTGAGAAAGATAAAATTAAGGGCGCAGTGCGAACCGATTTTATTCTCTCTGCGGAGATCGTGGCGATAACGCTGGGGATTGTGGCGCAAGCGCCCTTACTTAACCAGGTTCTGGTGCTGTCAGGTGTTGCTCTCGTTGTGACGGTTGGCGTTTATGGCCTGGTCGGGTTGATTGTGAAGCTGGATGACATGGGATACTGGCTGGTAGAGAAAACCAGTGCGCTGGCGCAGGCGTTGGGTAAAGGACTGCTGGTGGTCGCACCGTGGTTGATGAAATTCCTGTCGGTGGTGGGGACGCTGGCCATGTTTCTGGTGGGTGGGGGTATCGTTGTGCATGGCATTGCGCCGCTGCATCATGCCATCGAAACGTTTGCTCAGCAGCAGAGCGTGGTGATTGCTATGATTCTGCCAACGCTGTTGAATCTGGTGCTGGGTTTTATCATCGGCGCCATCGTCGTCAGTCTGGTCAAAGTTGTAGCACGGGTGCGTGGTGTTGCGCACTAAATGTCATCCCGAGTATTACGCAAAACCGGCTAACCTCGTCTAAGGTGAACATGTTTCACTTGATACAGGAGGCAGCATGGTCTTTTTGGTCAGTGAGGAAGTTACCGTGAAAGAGGGTGGACCGCGCATGATTGTTACCGGTTATTCCAGCGGTATGGTGGAATGTCGGTGGTATGATGGGTTTGGCGTCAAGCGAGAGGCATTCCATGAGAATGAACTCGTTTCTGGTGAGGCCAGACGGTTGCGTGAAGAGATCTAAAAGTTCAGCGCCCGGCAGATGTCGGGCGTTTTCTTTTATGAAAAAATGAATGACGGCACCCATACGTAACGTACTGAGTTATGCCAGAATTAGGAAAGCAATAATGAGTAGGGAGTGGTCAGCGTGCCGCACGAAACATCGATGGAAAACTGGGGCTGGCTGAAAATGTTAGCGCGCCGATTTGGCCCCGGCCACGTCGTAAACCTCTGCTTTCTGGTCGTCATGATCTTTTCAACCCTGCTGACCTGGCGTGAAGTTGTTGTACTGGAAGATGCTTATATCTCCAGTCAACGCAATCATCTGGAAAATGTTGCCAACGCGCTGGACAAGCAACTGCAGTTCAATGTCGACAAACTGCTTTTTATGCGTAATGGGATGCATGAGGCGCTGGTGACGCCGCTGGGGTTTTCTGCCTTAAGAGATGCCGTCACGCATTTTGAGCAATTGCGCGATTCGCGCGTCTGGCAGCTTGAGCTGGATAAGCGAAGAACGTTGCCGCTGAACGGCGTATCCGACGAGTTTGTGAACCAAACCCAGGTGCTCTCCCGTGAGAGCGACTCACTGGATAACGAATTGACCGCCGCGCTGGAAGTCGGGTATTTGATGCGTCTGGCGCAAACGCAGACCTCTATGTCACAGCAAGTGATGTACGTGTCGCGTGCCGGCTTTTACCTTTCCACCCAACCCACGCAACGCTCCAGCGAGATTACCTCCCGCTACTACGACTACGTTATACAACCCTGGTTTACCGGGCAGTCGCAACGCCAGAACCGCATGCGCGGCGTGCGCTGGTTTACCACGATGTCGCCGCAGCCTGGCGAAGACCAGCAGCGCGTCACCGTCAGTGTGCCGCTGGATAACAACCACTACTGGTCCGGTGTGCTGGCCATGACAATCCCTGTCGCCTCGATAGAGCGATTCATGGAGGATGCCATTGATAAGAATGTGGAAGGTGAATACCAGCTCTACGACAGCAAACTGAAGATGATAGCCGCTTCAACTCAGGCACTACGAAATACGAACATTTTCGACGAGCGCGAGCAGGCGCTGCTTGCGCATGACATTGAACAGGATACCTATGGCGGCTTGCGTATGGGTAGCCGTTACGTTAGCTGGGCGCGACTGGACCACTTCGATGGTGTTCTGGTGCGAGTGCATACCTTAAGTGAAGGCGTACAGGGGGATTTCGGCAGCATCAGCATCGCGCTGGCGCTGCTATGGGTGCTGTTTACGGCGATGCTGATCATCTCCTGGATTGTCATTCGCCATATGGTCAGCAATATGTTTGTTATGCAAAGCTCGCTCCAGTGGCAGGCATGGCACGATACGTTGACCCGGTTATATAACCGTGGCGCGCTGTTTGAAAAAGCCCGACAACTGGCACTGCGCTGCCGCGCGCAAAAACAACCGCTGTCGGTCATTCAAATCGATCTCGACCATTTCAAAAGCATTAACGATCGCTTTGGTCACCAGGCCGGAGATCGCGTCCTGACGCATGCGGCGGGACTCATCAGCGGTACGCTGCGAACTTATGATGTGGCGGGACGCGTAGGAGGAGAGGAGTTCTGCGTGGTGCTACCGGAAACCTCGCTGGCCCAGGCCGAACGCATTGCTGAACGGATCCGACAGCGATTGAATGAAAAAGAGATCCTGGTGGCGAAAAGCACAACCATACGGATCAGCGCCTCGCTCGGTGTCAGTGGCTCGCAGGAAACCGACGATTACGATTTCGAACACCTCCAGTCACTGGCGGACGGCAGGCTCTATCTGGCAAAACAGGCAGGGCGTAACCGGGTATGCGTAGCGGATCAGGTATAAGGTGGTGGGAAAAGGTGCGTCATGCCTTCACGCCAGCCTTCGGGGCCTTCATGTTGCGTGCGGTAAACCTGCGGAGTCTCTCCACCGCGCAGAATCACGCCTTCCCGGTTCAGTCCTTTGACAATGATGGCATAATCCATTGCCTCCAGCAGCGGCGCGTCATTCGGGCCATCGCCGAGGCCAACGGTGACGGGCCGTCTTTTCCACTGTCGCTGATACCGGTCAATCAACCCGTTCGCCGCATGATCTTTCCCCGCTGAACTCTCCAGAACGTGCCAGAACCGGGCACCGTGAACAAACTGCAGTCCCACGTCGTCCAACTGTCGGCTAAACTCCGCCATGCGCTCGTCGCTGTCACGCCAGATAAGGGTGACCGACGCTTCATGCAGGCGCGTCAGGCTGGCCTGAGCATGCGTCAATCCGGTCCATTCGGCGATGGCTGACTCATCGACATCATCAAAGGTAGTGAATTTAAACTGCGCTCTTTCGCGCAGTTTATTTAGCACAGCGCTAATTTCGTCATGGGAAGCGCCCGTTATCAGTCGTGGAAAATCAGGATGAGCGTGCCAGCGGCTGTCCAGCTCAATCACCGCGCCGTTTTCCGCAATGAGCGGTAAGCCTTGCAAACCGAGCTGCTTCTGGATCTGCAGCATTTCTGCCGCCGTTTTGCTGCTTGAGAGGATAACGGGAACGCCTTTCTCACGCAGACGCGCGAGCCAGGCGGCGGCGGGTTGCCAGTCATAGGTGTGACTATCCAGCAACGTGCCATCCAGATCGGTAAAAATCAGCAGAGGATCATCAAGTGAAAGCATGTTTTTTTTCCGTTATCTGAAACACCACACACCCTGGAAAAATCCTAAAACCAACGATGTTCGCAGGAGGCGGAAAGGGAATCGATCCCGTCAAAGTGAGCATCGATGGCTCGTTGCTCACAACCATTAACAGGATTAATCATTCATCAAAAAAATATTTGCTTGTCATGCAAAATAATTGCAGATAAGGTTGATGACACATCAGATTTCCTGGTGTAACGAATTTTCAAGTGCTTCTTGCATAAGCAAGTTTGATCCCGACCCGTCAGGGCCGGGATTTTTTTCGTCCCGCTCAACGATTAATTTCCGTTACGCTAAAGTCATGAATATCCAGTTCAAACGCTTCGGCTAATTCATGCCATGTATGGTATTCGCGTCCATCCACGCTGACTTTGTCAGGATCGTTTCCACTACGATGAATTTCGCTTTCACTGATTTCATTGATCGCAGCCAGCAGCGCGTCAACGTCGACGCTGACTTCGCGTTTCGCGGTTTCGCTGTAGTCTTTTGCGGTCTTCATCATTAACCTCTCCATCAAACGTGTTACAGACTAAGTATAGACCGTTGAGAAAACCCGCAATCGAGTCGGGTGGTCGCTGTCAGGCTGCGTTTTTTGTTCTACACTGGCACAAAGCCACAGGAGGATAATGATGAAGGTGAATGATCGGGTCACAGTCAAAACGGACGGCGGTCCTCGTCGTCCAGGCGTGGTACTGGCAGTAGAAGAGTTTAGTGAAGGCACAATGTACCTGGTTTCGCTGGAAGACTACCCGCTCGGCATTTGGTTCTTCAATGAGTCAGGGCATCAGGATGGTATTTTTGTGGAAAAGATAGAGTAGGGTTGCGACGGACGGTATAAACCCGGCTGGTGGGACATCCACCAGTCGGGACGTCTCATCGCATGTTAACAAATATCCCGTTCGTCACATTGTCGGTCAGCCTGACGACATGATAGATAACCTGTTTGTTATGCGTCTTTATCTTTCGTTTTATATTCCCCTTATGGGATGACACCGTTTTAGCCTTAATATTCATTTGATCCGAAATCTGAATAGTCCCCTGGCCTTCCATCCACATGCGCAGCATACTCGATTCGGTTCGGCTTAATGATAACGTTGGTAAATTTATTACACTTGCAGCATCTGTCTCTTTTTTCAGAATATCGCCAAGGAGCTCGTCCAGTGATTCAGGTTTTATTGATTTAGAACTGATCAATAAATTTTTTCTGACTAATAAATATTCATCAAAATGAACATTGGCAATTGCCATAAAAACAATAAATAACGTGTTGGGATGCTGATTAATGATTTGCTTTATATGCTGACTGTTGGCTGGATCATGGATAAAACAGTCCTCATTAATAAACACCACAGAAGGCTGGTGCGTAACACAAGCGATATCGAGTTCATCAACGCTTTCGATATTGTTGATTTCCCTTTTTTTCACCCCTCGGCTTACCAGATACCCGGTTAAACCTAGCCGGGTGTAACTGCACAAATCCATAATAATCGTTGACATGGCTTACCCTCACTCAATGCGTAACGATAATTCCCCTTACCTGAATATCTCATCACAACTAAAAGGGACATAATGCTTCACCTAATGAGACGCGTTTGCGGTTTTTCAGGCGGACTTACTATCCCGTAAAGTTACGTATAATTTGCCTGGAATTGTCTTAAAGTAAAGTAAATGTTGTGTTATGTGAGTGAGATAAAAACAAATAAAGCACGCCGGCGTTATCCTGGTAGATGTTTTTACTGAACGACTTTAGGATAATCCTTAGAATAACAGGGTAAATATTATGGACTATTATTGACGGGCAATTCGCTAACGATATCGGCTAATAAATTGAAAATTTCGCTAAATAGATGTTCACAGAAAGGGGCAATCAATGGCATTAATGCCGCAATTAACGATATCCCTACCGTCAGCGTTAAAGGGAAACCAATAACAAATACTGATAGCTGAGGGGCCATTCGATTCAATAATCCTAGCGCCAGGTTCAGCGTTAACAGCATAGTGATCACCGGCAGCGCCAGCATCAACCCGTTAAGGAAGATAAGACTTCCCGCTCTGGCAAGGGCCAGAAACGCATTACTGTTCACGGGATCACCGCCGACAGGTAGCGTATGGAAGGTATCGAACAGCAGTGAAATCAGCCACAGGTGGCCGTTAAAGGTTAAGAACAGCAGCATCGCCAGCATATCAATGATTCTGGCAAGAACCGGCATGTTCAGGTGGCTGGCCGGATCGACAAAGGTGGCGAAGGATAATCCCATTTGCAGGCCAATTATTTCACCTGCAGTTCGCACAGCCGCAAAGGCAAACTGCATGGTAAAGCCCAGCGCGATACCTATCAGGATTTGCTGCATCGCCAGCCATACTGCGGCAAATGAAAAAATCGGCACATCTACCGGAGGCAGCGAGGGGGCAATGACGAAAGTAATGATACAGCCCAGCCCAAGTTTGACGCGTTTGGGGACCGTGCGCTCACTGAGAATAGGGGCGGTCGAGATGAGCGCCAGCACGCGCAGCAGCGGCCAAAAGTAGAGGCTCAGCCACTGCAGCCATTGATCGCTGGTCACCTGCAACATAAATCGTCTTATCCGATGATGTACGGCAGATTGGTGAACAGCGTGCGCACATAATCCAGCAGCAAATTCAGCATCCACGGACCGGCAACGATGATCGCCATAAACACCGCCACAATTTTGGGAATAAACGACAGCGTCATTTCATTAATTTGCGTAGCGGCCTGCAAAATACTGATGATAAGGCCAGTCACCAAAGCAACCAGCAGCAGAGGGGCGGCAAGCGCAAGGGCGACTTTCATCGCCTCTGTGCCAATCATCATCACCGATTCGGGGGTCATTGTTCGCCTCTAACTGTAGAAACTTTGCGCAAGTGAACCCACTAAAAGCTGCCAGCCGTCAACCAGCACAAACAGCATCAGTTTAAACGGTAGCGCAATGGTGGCTGGTGGAACCATCATCATCCCCAGCGCCATCAGCACGCTGGCGATCACGAGATCGATAATCAGGAAAGGAATGAAGATCGTAAAACCTATCTGGAACGCGGTTTTTAGCTCGCTGGTCACATAGGCTGGCAGCAGAATGCGCATAGGTACGGCTTCCGGCCCCTGCAGCGGGCCGCTATTCGCCAGGCGGGCAAACAACGCCAGATCGGCTTCACGCGTCTGGCGCAGCATAAATTCCCGCAGCGGCTGCGCACCCTTATCCAGCGCTTCCTGCATTGAAATCTTTTCTTCGCTGAACGGTTGATACGCCTCGACATAGATCTTATCGATGACCGGCGACATGATGAAAAAGGTTAAAAACAGCGCCAGTCCCAGCAGTACCTGATTTGGCGGGGCGGACGGCGTGCCGAGCGCGTTGCGCAGCAGACCAAAGACGATGATGATGCGGGTAAAACTGGTCATCATCAGCAAGATAGCCGGAATAAAGGTCAGCGAGGTGATAAACACCAGTGTCTGAACGGGAAGTGACCAGCTTTGTCCGCCGCCAGGCAGCGGCTGGCTCACGAGACCGGGAAGTTGCGCCAGCGCGGCAGGGCTGATAAGCCACAACGCGGCGAGCGAAAGGGATAACATACGGCGCATCAGGATCTCCCGGAACGCTTAAGCAAACTCTTCATAATGGCCTGAAAATCCGCCGGTGCTGACGGCGTCTCTTCAGGCACAATCTGGGCCGGGGGGAGGGTGTGCAGCACATTGATATTTGACGCTGTCACGCCGAGCACCAGGCGAGCATCCTCGACATCAACGATTACCACGCGTTCGCGCGGACCCAGCGAAGTACTGGCGGAGACGTTCAATCCACGCGCACGGCCACCTTTTGGCGCAAAACCCAGACGTTTGATGACCCAGGCTGCCGCGAGAATCAGCAGGATTATCCCCAGCAGCGCGCCGCTGACCTGCATCAAAGGTGAGCCAGGGACGGCAGACGGCTGTTGAACAGTGGCCTGGGTTTTCATCATTAACGGCTCAGACGGCGCATACGCTCGGACGGGGTAATGATGTCGGTAATACGCACACCGTATTTATCCGCTACCACCACCACTTCGCCCTGGGCGATTAAATAACCATTGATCAGGATATCCAGCGGCTCACCCGCCAGACCGTCCAGCGCAACGACGGAGCCCTGTGTCAGGCGCAGCAGCTCTTTAATCGTCATGCGCGTACGGCCCAACTCGACGGTCAGTTTGACCGGAATATCCATGATCAGGTCGATGTCCTGCAGGGTGCCGCTCACGTCACCACCGCCAAGCTGCTGGAAAACGGCATCGGCAGCGCTTTTCGCCGGGGTAGTTTTTTGTTCGTTCAACGCGTCAGCCCACAGATCGTCCAATGCGCCGGTGTTCTCATCAGACGGATTATTTATGTCACTCATTTGGGCTGTTCCTCATTCAGCGAATTCAAAATCGGGTTAATCAAATGTTCTACGCGTAAGGCATACTGACCATTAACCGTGCCGTATTGGCTGGTCAGTACAGGTACACCGTCCACATGAGCAATAATGCGGTCTGGTTTTTCAATCGGCAGCACATCGCCGGGTTGTAACTTCAATATCTGGGAAAGGCGCAACGGAATATCGGCAAAATTCGC
Organism: Citrobacter amalonaticus; assembly: GCF_037053465.1. Taxonomy (GTDB): domain Bacteria; phylum Pseudomonadota; class Gammaproteobacteria; order Enterobacterales; family Enterobacteriaceae; genus Citrobacter_A; species Citrobacter_A amalonaticus_H. The sequence goes on along the minus strand of NZ_JBALIF010000008.1, from coordinate 206,602 downwards.
CACCAGCTCCAGCTCGGAATGCTGAACCTGACGCACCAGATTGTCGCGCCAGTTCTGATCCTCATGGCGCGAGTTCTCCAGCGGCGGATTGACCAGCAGCTCACGCAGCGGCTCAATCATGCTGAACGGCAGACATATGTTGAATTCGCCGGTCAGGTTGCCAATCTCCACGTGGAAAGGGGTATTGACCACAATGTCGTTCGGCGAGGTGGTGATGTTGGTGAACTTCACCTGCATCTCGGAACGCACATACTCCACTTCCAGTGGGTGGATAGCTTTCCACGCGTCGCTATAGCCTTCCAGCGCCAGTTTCAGCATGCGGTTAATCACGCGTTGCTCGGTGTGCGTAAATTCGCGGCCTTCCACTTTGGTTGGAAAACGACCGTCACCGCCAAACAGGTTATCAACGGCGATAAACACCAGACTTGGCGAGAACACCACCAGCCCTGTGCCGCGCAGCGGCTTCAGATGGATCAGGTTCAGGTTGGTCGGCACCGGCAGGTTACGGGCAAATTCGTGATACGGCTGAATGCGTATCGCGCCCACGGTGATGTCCGGGCTACGGCGCAGCAGGTTGAACAGCCCCATACGGAACTGACGCGCAAAACGCTCGTTGATGATCTCCAGCGCCTGCAAACGTTCACGCACCACGCGACGCTGGGTGTTGGGATCGTACGGGCGAATGTCACTTTCGTCCGCGATGCCGGGAGTCGGCTCGTCTTTAGTCTCGCTGTCACCGTTTAACAGCGCATCGATTTCAGCCTGAGAGAGAATGCTATCGCCCATGTCTTTACCGCAGAATGAAAGCTGTATACAGCACGTCAGTGACGTCCTGCTTAGGTTGTCCGGCAACGAGCGGAGGAGAAAGCGTCTCTTTAATTGCCACGATCAGTTTTTGCTTACCTTCTTCGGTCGACAGTACTGCGGCGTCCTGACGAGAGAACAGCAACAGCAAACGGCTACGGACCTCCGGCAGGTAGTCATTCAGGCGTGCGCGAGTCGCCTCATCCTTCAGACGCAACGTTACGCCGATATACAGTACGCGATCCGCATCGCCCAGATTGACGGTAAAGGTATCCAGCGGGAAGAACACCGGCGCGGGCGGTGGCGGCGGCTGCTCGCTGGCGGCCGAGGTTGGGTGCTGCTGCATACGCCAGTAGCTATAGCCTGCGGTGGCGCAGGCGGCGAGGGTAATGATTACCAGCAGTGGGATCCAAATTGAGCGTTTGCTCTTTTTGCTAATCGCGGAATCAGTCATCTGATACGGGCTTCCTGTTTCGGTACAGCTTATGGGCTGATTATCCCGTGTCCTGACCACGGCAAAGCGTGGAAAAGACGGGGATAATCGTGCTACCTCTGGCGTTAGGCGAAGATATCGACGCCGCCGTTACCGCGAGCGACAGACTGGAGCGAAGCGGGAACCGCCAGTTCACTTTCATCTTCAGCGGCGCGCAGATCCTGTCCCTGCATACGCGCTGAGTGCTGCTGCTGGGAAGAGGACTGCTGCTGTCCGGCAAAACTTTCGTTGCTGATACTGCTTTGACCCAGTTGAATACCGCTTTCCGCCAGTTGGGTGCGCAGTACCGGCAGGGCCGCCTCCAGCGCAGCGCGTACATGGCTATGGGCTGAGACCATTTGCAACTGTGCCTGGTTATCATCAAGTTTAAGCGAGATTTGCACCTGGCCGAGCTCTTCCGGATGCAAACGCAGTTCTGCGCTCTGCTGGCCCTGACGGGTAAACAGCGTAATATGCTGACTCAGCGACTGCTGCCACTCATGACTGCCCAGCGGCGCGCTCAGAACCGGCGCGGCGCTGGTGGGCGGCGGCTGTGAGGCGGAATGCGTGGCCGTGGTCATCGCGATGCCTGGCGTCACGGGGGAAGGGGGACTGTCGATCTCCGCGTTGGCGGCAGCGGTGGCCACCACAGGCGTAGTGACCGCCTGACCTTTAGCACTTTCCACAGCGATTACCGGCATCGCGCTGTCTGTTTTGCTCTTTTTTGCATCGTCACGGGTCAACGGACTGGTCGCATCCTGCGCGAGTGAACGGGGAGCGGCGCTCAGCGCACTTACTTTTTCACCGGGGGGCACCGGCGGTGTCGTGAGTCCCGGTTGACCCGGAAGCATCGCAAACAGCGCGCTCAGGTTGGCGAGATCGTCATCGCTGAGCGCGGATTTTTCATCTTCTTTTTGCACGGCGTGACTCAGGGCCGACAGCGCGCTGTTTTTCTGCGCGGGCGTCAGGGCAGACAGCAACGTTTGTGCATCGCTTAGCCCTTTTTGTATGTCGGCAGATTGCCCGTCTTTGGCAGCGAGCAGATCGGCAAGCTTCACGGCATGGGGTGTCTCACCGTCCTGTGGCAGTAATCCTTTTTGTAGTTTGCTACTGGCGGCCTGTAAATCAGCCAGGGTCAGCGGCGCCGCTTTACCCTGGGCGTCGCCTGCGCCTAACGCGCCAGCCAGCAACGCCAGGAAATCTCCGGCGGGATCCGCCGTTTTCCCGGAGGGTGAGCCAGAGATAAGGTCGGTGTCGGTTGTGACCTGTTGTGGCAAGGTGATCATTCAGGTTTCCTCATTGCTGCACGCTGAGCAAATTCATCCATCTTTTTCTGATCCAGGCGGTTTTCAGCCAGTAAAGCCGCCGCGTTTTGCCTGTCTTGTAAGGTTTGCCAGGCCTGAAGCCGCTGCTTCTTTTCGCGCCAGGCGTTCAGCGCCACATCCACTTTTTGCGTCCACTGCGTTAACAGTTGGCGATGCTGTTCAACGGCTTTTTCCAGCGTCTGAATAAATTGCTGGTAGTTAATCCAGCGATTACTGGCAATCCCCTGACTCATATCGTTGTTGAGGTTGTCGCGGTATTCGTTCTGGTAGTCGATCAGCATCTTTAACTGCTCTTCTGCCTGTTGGAAACCCCGACGCATTTCACCTAACAGCAGCGCTGCATCGTCTACCTCTTTTTCGGCGAGATCTTTGAGTGTTGCCAGTGCGCCATGTTCTGCCATGATCCTTACCCTCCTGCTTCATCACACCGTCGGGAAAATCAGATCGAGCGCGGTGAGAGAGTCTTCCCAGTCCGCGCGTTCGAAAATACCTTGCTGGAGAAACGCCTCCAGTTGCGGCCACAGCGCGATGGCTTTATCAAGCATGGGATCGCTGCCCTTCGCGTATGCGCCAACGCTGACCAGATCGCGGTTACGCTGAAAACTCGACAGCAACTGCTTGAACTGACGCACTTTGGCATAGTGTTGTTCCGTTATTAGCGCCGTCATCGCCCGGCTGATCGACGCTTCAATGTCGATGGCGGGATAGTGTCCGGCTTCTGCCAGACGACGTGACAGGACAATGTGGCCGTCAAGAATGGCGCGCGCCGAGTCGGCAATGGGGTCTTGCTGGTCGTCGCCTTCGGTGAGCACCGTATAAAACGCGGTAATTGAGCCGCCGCCGTGGATCCCGTTTCCCGCACGTTCAACCAGCGCGGGCAGTTTGGCGAACACCGATGGCGGATAGCCTTTGGTGGCCGGTGGTTCACCGATCGCCAGGGCGATTTCGCGCTGGGCCATCGCATAGCGCGTCAGAGAATCCATGATCAGCAGTACGTGCTGACCGCGATCGCGAAAGTCTTCTGCGATACGGGTGGCGTAAGCGGCACCCTGCATGCGCAGTAACGGGGATACATCCGCAGGCGCGGCGATGACCACAGAGCGTGCCCGCCCGTCGGCACCCAGAATGTTTTCGATAAAATCTTTAACTTCGCGCCCACGTTCACCGATCAGTCCGACCACGATGACATCCGCACGGGTATAGCGAGCCATCATGCCAAGCAGCACGCTTTTACCGACGCCGGAACCGGCAAACAGCCCCATACGCTGACCGCGACCGACGGTCAGCAGGGCGTTAATCGGCCGCACGCCGGTATCCAGCACATGCTCAATCGGCGTACGCTGCAACGGGTTAAACGGTTGGGTGATCAGCGCGCCGGTTTCGGTGGTGTCGGGGGAGGGCAGGCCGTCGAGCGGCTTGCCGCTGCCATCGAGCACGCGACCTAAAAGTGCCGGGCCCAGCGGAAGTTGTTTACCGCTTTGCAAGCCTTCACCGGCGATATTTTTGGCATAGACGCGCGCGCCGGGGAGAATGCCTTCCACCTCTTCGAGCGGCATCAGAAACAGACGCTGGCCGTTAAAACCTACCACTTCACTTTCGACTTCGCGGGTTTCGTTCCCCTCCTGGCGTTCAATCACACAGGTTGCACCCAGCGGTAACTGTAACCCGGTAGCCTCAAGAACCAGACCGGTGGCGCGGGTCAGCCGTCCATAGCGACGAACGGCGGGAAGCTGTGCGATTTTGGCTTCGAAGTTATCCAGCGTGGTTAACCAGCGCGTCAAACGTGAGGTCATCAGACGACTCCCGGCGCAGCCAGGCGGCACAGTTCCTGCCAGCGGGTAGCGACGCTGGCGTCCAGATCGCCCTCATCTGCGGAGACCTTACAGCCGCCATGATGCAGGGTAGGATCGCCGCGCAGACGCCAGCCGTGCAGACTGAGAGTCGCTCCCAGCATCTCTTCGACGCGCTGTAAATCATCCGGATGAACCCGCAGTTGCGGTTTGCCGGTGAACAGAGGTTCCTGCTGTAAAAGCTGCTGGATCTGCTTGATTAACGCCGAGTTATCCACGGCGGGCGTCTGGCCAATGACCTGACGCGCGGCTTCCAGCGCCATCTGCATCAGGCGGGAGGCGATCACGCTATCCAGCGCGTCCAGCGTGTTCTGGAACTCACTGACCAGTTGCTGCATGCGCGCGTGAATCGGTGCCTGCTGGGAACGCGCCTGTGCCTGACCTTGCTCCAGCCCTTGCGCCAGACCTTCCTGATAGCCTTGCTCATGACCGGCCTTTCGCCCTTCTGCAACGCCCGCATGATAACCCTGCTCGTGAGCCTGAATTTTCAACTGCGCGAGCTGCTGTTCAAGCTGCTCTTCCGCGCTCAGTTCTGGTTCATCTGCTTCTGGCTGAGAGGCTGCGTCAGCTTCCAGCGGCACAAATTCAGCCAGCGGCGGGGCGAGATCGTCCGGCGTCCAGATTTTCCACGGCAGTTCGTTAGACATAGGTATCCTCGCCGCTGCCGATTACCATCTCGCCGGTTTCTGCCAGACGACGCACAATAAGCAGAATCGCTTTCTGTTCGTTCTCCACCTGCGACAAACGGACCGGGCCACGGTTGGCGAGGTCGTCGCGCAGAATATCGGCTGCACGTTGCGACATATTGCGCAGGAATTTTTCGCGCAGCGGCTGTTCCGCGCCTTTCAGGGCGATGAGCAGCGATTCGGAATCCACCTCCTGGAGCAAACGCTGGATGCTGCGGTCGTCGACATCCACCAGGTTCTCGAACAGGAACATCTCGTCGATGATTTTTTGCGCCAGCTCGCCGTCGAATTCGCGAACTGCGGTAATGACCGCTTCTTCCTGTTGGGTTTTCATCAGGTTGATAATTTCTGCCGCCGTTCTTACGCCGCCCATTTTGCTGCGTTTGAGGTTCTGACCGTCGAGCAGACCGTTGAGCACTTCGGTCAGTTCTGCCAGCGCGGCAGGCTGTACGCCGCCGAAGGTGGCAATACGCAGCATCACATCGTGGCGCAGGCGCTCGTCGAACAGCGCCAGAATATCGGCCGCCTGGCCGCGTTTGAGATGCACCAGGATTGTCGCAATGATCTGCGGGTGCTCGTCGCGGATAAGATCGGCGGCGCTTTGCGGCTCCATAAAGTTGAGCGTTTCAATCCCGCTGGCGGTATCACGGGTTTCAAGAATATCTTCCAGCAGGCTGGAGGCACGCTCTTCGCCCAGCGCTTTCACCAGCACCGAACGCAGATATTCGTTAGCATTGATGTTAAGCGCGGCAAACTGTTCGGCTTCCTGCTCGAACTCGGCCAGCACGTCGGTTAACTGCTTGTTGGAGATCTGGCGGACGTTCGCCATTGCCGCGCTCAGGGTCTGTACCTCACGCTGGGAGAGGTGTTTGAACACCTCCGCCGCGCGATCTTCGCCAATGGTCATCAGCAGAATGACGCTTTTATCGGTACCGGAAAGGGTATTACTCATGATCGTTATTCATCCACTGGCGAATGACCAGCGCGACGACGCGCGGATCGTTGTCTGACATTTCACGAATGCGCTGGCTCATCACTTCCGCACCGAGACGCTGATTCGCCCGACGCTGCTGAGTTTGCTCATCTTTACTGAGGCGAACTTCAACAGCTTCTTCGGTCTCCTGGCGCAGTTGCGCACGTTCCTGGGCGGCCTTTGCCTCTTCGGCGCGGCGCGTCAACTGCGGACGAACCGCTTTACGCCACAGGAGCCAGGCTACCAACAGTACCAGCAGCCAGCGGCCTGCGGAGATCAGTTGTTCAATGAAAATTTGCTGTTTCCAGAACGGCAGCTCGCCAATGCTGTCATCGGTGGCGCTGAACGGTGAGTTGACGACATTCAGGGTGTCGCCGCGTTTATCAGAGAAGCCCATCGCCTCGCGGGTCAGATCTTCAATCTGTTTCATCTGATCGGCGGTCAGCGGCAGCGGTTTACCGTCCGGCAAGGTTTTGTAATTGACCACGACCGCCACAGATAAGCGCTGCACATCGCCCACGTTCATTTTGGTGTGACGAATGGTTCGGTCGACTTCGTAATTGCTGGTTTCGTTACGCTGAGTGTTGCGCGGACCGGCCGTTGTGCTCGTGGCGGTCTGCTGCTGTGTATTTTGTTGGTTCGTTGGCGGCGTGGTGATCGGCGCGGTATTTGCCGGCGCTGGCTGGTTAGACAGCGCACCCGGTACGCCTCCCGGCAGACCGGAGCCGATTTGCTCACTTTCGTTCACCTGGCGTGAACGCAGTACGGCCTGAGACGCATCGCCATTCGGTCGATACTGCTCTTCTGTCTGCTCTTTATTGGCGAAATCAAGCTGCGCGGTGACCTGCGCATGAACGTTCCCGTTACCAACAATGGGCGACAGAATAGATTCAATACGGCGCTGAACGCGGCCTTCAACATCGGCAGCATATTTGAGCTGTGCGTCGTTCAGGTCACGGCTGCTGGTATTTGACTGGGTGAGCAGATGACCGCCCTGATCGACCAGCGTGACATTACCCGGCGGTAAACCGGCGACCGCACTGGATACCAGATGCACCACTGCGCTTATCTGGCCTTCATCCAGCGCGCGACCGGGTTCCAGATTGACCGTGACAGACGCGGAAGGGGATTTTTGCTCACGCACGAACAGCGAGGGCTTTGGCATTGCCAGATGCACGCGAGCCCGTTTTACCGGGCCGAGCGTTTCGATGGTACGCGCCAGTTCACCTTCCAGCGCCCGCTGGTAGTTGACCTGTTCGCTGAACTGGCTGATGCCGAATTTTTCCTGATCCAACAGCTCAAAGCCCACGGCGCCGCCTTTTGGCAGCCCTTGCTGCGCCAGACGCAGGCGCAGTTCATGCACTTTGTCGGCCGGGACTTCAATCGCGCCGCTGCCTTCAGAGAAGCGGTAAGGGATGTTCATCTGGGTCAGTTGGGTGACAATGGCGCCGCCGTCCTGATCGGAGAGATTGCTGAACAGCGTACGATAATCAGGCGCTTTGGCCCACAGCACCATCGCCACGATAATGGCGACGGCGGCAGAACCTGCAACGATCAGAGGAATTTTGGGATTCGCGCGCAGGCGATTCAGCCACTCGAGAGGTTTAGGTTGGGTTGCAGCCGATGCAGTCGCGTTCATCTCGCACCTCGTGACTGTTGATGGGCGGCTTTATTTGCAAAGTGGAACAAGACTCACTCCCGGGTCAGCAAAATCGAAAAATTGACGGTCTCATTATTTGCGGTTTCGTTTTTTTCTATGCGCGAAAAACCGGGGTTTTATAGCGTTATTTAGCGCCTTTATCTTATTGACAAACTGGTAATCTCTGCTGCGTAAAAAACCATCCAGAGGATTATCATGTCAGCGATACAGGGGATTGAAGGGGTTATCAGCCAGCTCCAGGCCACGGCGATGGGCGCGAGAGCGCAAGAGGCGATGCCACAGCCGACCGTCAGTTTTGCCGGTCAACTTCATGCGGCGCTGGACCGCATCAGTGATACGCAAACGGCAGCACGCGTACAGGCTGAGAAATTTACGCTGGGTGAACCGGGTATTGCGCTCAACGATGTGATGACCGATATGCAAAAAGCCTCAGTCTCAATGCAGATGGGGATTCAGGTGCGCAATAAACTGATGGCCGCGTATCAGGAAGTGATGAGCATGCAGGTGTAGTGGTTATCGCCGGATGATGCTTGCGCTTATCCGGCCTACGTTGCATGCGTCTGTAGGCCGGATAAGGCGTAGCCGCCATCCGGCAACCCATTATTTCTGAATTAAATAACGGATTGTCGGTCCGTCCTGCTGAATATCCAGAACGGTGTAACCGTGGTTGCGCGCATCCAGCGGAATGTTATTAATTGACTGGGGGCAGTCGCTGACCACTTCCAGAATTTCGCCTTTTTTCAGTTGCGGCATCGCCTCCAGCGTCGCAACGGCAGGGTAAGGGCAGGGTTCGCCGACCATATCCAGACGGTAATCAGGAACGATATTTTTCATGCGGATTCCTTAGCAGGGGTCAGCCCGGCGCGACGGAAGAAACGTTTTTCCCAGCCGATGATTAGCATCAGCGCGACAAACAGCAGCAGGTAAGTTACCAGCAGACCGCCCAGCGGACCGAAGGTGTTGAGCAGGTTGATTTTGTCCCAGTTGGTGGCCAGCGCCGGGGCGAAGTCATCCCAGTAGTACGCCAGAATGGTTGAGCCGATGACATTGCCTAATCCCACCCACCAGTAGTGGACCTGGCCTTCCACCGCACGGTACATCCAGCCAGTTTCACATCCGCCTGCGAGCACGATACCAAAACCAAACAGCAGACCGCCGATCACCGCATTGGGGCCAGCCCACATGATTTTGGCTTCCACACCCAACTGAACGTAACTAAAAATACCGATTGCGCTTACCGCCATCCCGAAGATGATGGCCTTTGCCATATGTGTACGCCCGGTGATCCACAGATCGCGAAACGCGGAGGTAAAGCAAATCTGCGCGCGTTCAATCAGCAGACCGAAGCCGACACCAAACAGCATCGCCAGTCCCAGTTTCGGTTGGTTCATGGCGGTGAATAGCGCCCAGCCGATCATCCCGATAAAAACCACCATCCCCAGACGGAAGCGTCGACGCGCCTGTTCAGGCTTTTGCGTCAGTGGTGAAGCGGCGGAGACTTTCTGCATTTTGACCGGAATGCGGAACAGGGGCAGAAGGGTAAAGCGCGCGCCAAACCAGGAACCGATCGCCGTTGCCAGCGCAAAAAACCAGGCGTGGAGAGAGAATTGCGGAATGCCGGTAAAGAAGGCCGCAAGGTTACAGCCCATCGCCAGACGTGCGCCGAAACCGGCGATAATTCCGCCAGTCACCGCCTGCATGATACGTACGCGACTGCGTGGTATCCGCAGTTTGACGTTATTCGCCCACAGCGCTGCCGCAAAACAACCGCCGAACATGCCGAGGATCATCATCCCGTCGATACGGGTGAGCGGCGTGCCTTCCAGATGAATGAGCTTGTAGTAGCCCCAATCTTGCGCATGGACGCCAAACAGTTGCAGGATTTGCCCGCCCCAGCGGGTAAATTCACCCGTGACGGCCCAGAAGGTGCCGGTGATGCCGAAATAGTAAGTGGAGAGAATGCCCGCCGCGATGACTGCGGGAACGGGTGCCCAGAATTTAATTAACCAGGCTTGTTTGAATTGTTGCCATGACATGTGTTTTTGCCTCTGAACTCAGAAGGTGTGAAACAAGAATGCGGATAGTACACCACTCTGCTTTTTTTGCCTGGTACTATTAAGCAGTAATACCGAATGGATCAACGTTCTGTCGTTGTGGTGAAACGCTGGCGGCATCGGGGCTTTAATGCCACAATCCCTTTTTCTTCGCATGCAGGATGAATGATGAAAAAATGTGCAATCATTGGAGCATTACTGACGTTAGCAGGATGCGCCGAAGTGGAAAATTACAATAGTGTGGTCAAAACGCCCGCTCCCGCAGGGCTGGAAGGGTACTGGCAGACCAACGGCCCTCAGCGCCAGCTGGTAAGCCCGGAAGCGATTGCCAGTCTGGTAGTGACCAAAGAGGGCGATACCCTGGACTGCCGCCAGTGGCAGCGGGTGATAGCCTTACCGGGTAAGCTGACGATGCTGTCGGGCGATTTAACCAACGTCACGGTAAAACGCGAGCTTTACGAAATCGATCGTGATGGCAATACGCTGGAATATGATGGTATGACCCTGCAACGCGTGGCGCGCCCCACTGTAGAATGCGCAGCAGCGCTGGAGAAATCCCCGCTGCCAACGCCACTGCCCTGAAACGTTGCCCCGCCAGTGAGAGGCTGTCGGGGCGATGTCTACATCACCTCTTCGATAACCCAGACGCTGACGCTGCCGCCGTTGCAGTAAAAGGTCGCTTCGCCGTTCTCATCAGTGACCACGCTCTCGTCGCGGTTGCCGAGGAAATCTCGCCACGTTTTATTTCCATAGTTTTCACCCAGCGTCAGCGTTTTTTCGCCGTCGTCACCGTTGGATAACACCACCACACAGCCGGGATCTTCGTCCGTACCGCTGCGGCTAAAGGCGATGCAGTTGGGATGATCGAACCAGAGCGTCTGAACACCGTGCGCAAAACGCTGGCGTGCCAGAATGAGTTCATCAAGCTGCTCAATCACCGGCATATCAATGGGGTAGGTTTCTCCGTCGCCGCCGGTATCTTCATAGTGCGCGCCGTAGAGGTCAGGATAGAAAACCGAGGGCACACCGTTTTCCCGCAGCAGGATTAACGCGTACGCCAGCGGTTTAAACCAGGGTTCCACCGGCGCTTCCAGCGCCTGCAACGGCTGCGTATCATGATTGGCGACCAGGGTTACGGCATGAAACGGATCGGCTTCCACTAAGGTTCCGGTGAAGATCTGGCTCATGTCGTAATCACGCCCCTGGCGTGAGGCTTCATGAAAATTGAGTTGCAGAGGCGCATCAAACAGCATAGTTTTGCCCTCCACCTGATCGATATAGGTTTGCAGTTTGTCCACTTCATGGGACCAGTATTCCGCCACGATAAACAGCGGTTTTGGCGCCACCTCCTGCACGTGTTCAATCCACTCTTTGTAAAACCACGCCGGGATATGTTTCACCGCATCAAGGCGAAAACCATCGCACTGGGTCTGTTCCATCACCCAGCGCGCCCAGTATTTAATCTCCTCGGTGACGGCGTGATTACGAAAGTCGATGTTTTCGCCCATCAGATAGTCAAAATTCCCCATTTCGTCATCGACCTGGTCGTTCCAGCCTTCGCCCGTATAGTCGTTGACGATTTTAAAGATGCCGTCTTCGTGGGGATTTTCGATGTGGTCAATACCGCTAAAGCATTTGAAATCCCAGATAAACTGCGAGTATTGCCCGGCGCGGGCGGGGAAGGTGTAGAGCGTCCAGCCTTCGCAGTCGATGATCTCATCATCAATTTGCGTGCGATCGTCTTCATTGACCCGCTGCACGCGAATGGCCTCTTTCTCATCTGCTCCCATTTTGTGATTCACCACCACATCAAGCAGGACCGCGATCTCATTTCTCTTTAGCGCGCCAATCGCAGCCAGTAACTGGACTTTATCGCCATATTTGGTGGCAACGGTGCCTTTCTGGTCAAACTCACCGAGATCAAACAGATCGTAGGAGTCATAGCCGACGGAATAGCCTCCTGATGCGCCTTTATACGCCGGCGGCAACCAGACCATATTGATACCGATATCATTAAGGCCATCCGCACGTTCCGCGACTTCCTGCCATAGCTGGCCGCCGTCCGGGTAATACCAATGGAAGAACTGCAATAAAGTGGGATTTTTCATCTTCCGTGCTCCAGAAGTCGTTGAGAGAACCTCTGGAGTATGGAAGATTTTTTCAGACGTAGCGGGAATTATTGTTGAGACGTGGGGACATCGGGCACCAGCAGCATGCCGGAAAGATTGCTGTAGGTGGAGGTCAGCGTTTTTTGTTGGTTGCCGTTCTGGATAAGCACCTTCAGTTCATCCATCCGAATATTCAGTAATCGTTTCACTTCATTCTCGTTATCAATGATGGTGCGGAGCAATTCTTTGATTTGACTTTGTGTTGAGGGATCGCCTGGTGGATTTGGATCAAGCGCCAGTGACTCGACCAGGCGAATATATTCCATCTCTCCTTCGACCAATTCATCCCATTTACTTTCAGTAGCCAGCCTGAGCATTTGCTGGCTCACAGAACGAAGTTGTAGCCACTGCTGCAAGGATGAAAAGGAAGCGCTCATTATTTTATATCCTGTGCTTTTGAATATGACGGATCAATTTCTTTCCATGCTTCTGAAATATTACTTAACAGGGCATGAACTTCGAGAATGGCGGAGGCGTCATTATGCAAGTTTGCCTGTAATAAACGGCGAGTCATATAGTCATACAGGTTATCGAGGTTATCGCATAATTCCTGATTGACACTGCGATCAAGTCCGGACTGTAAGCCATTAGTGATGATATTAATGGCTTTGGACAGTGCTTTTCCTTTGCCGGGAATATCACCCTGTTCGAGTAAAATCTGCGCTTTTTTTAAGGCGCTGAGTGCGCCATCAAAAAGCATGTTTACCAGTTGATAAGGGGAGGCGCTCATCACGGCGCTCTCCACTTCGATCTGCGCATACGCGCGAATACCTGCACGGCTGTACATGCAAAAATCCTTACGATGAAGACATAGCGGTAAATTGTTGGCTCAAATAACTACCGGTATTATTCAGTTTATTCACCAGCGTATCGAGTTGCGTAAACTGCTTTTTATAACGCTCGATGGTGTTGTTAATGCTGAGGGTCGTGTCATCAATGCGCGTTTTGAGTTTTTTCAGCGAATTATTAATACCGTCCGTCGCACTTTGAACCGCGCCGTCATTGGCCAAAAATTGTTTCAATAGTCCGCTGGTCTGGACGGCAAATCCGGTTTTTTCACCGTCACCGACAAAGAATTCCGTCACGCTGCCCGGTTTGTCATTCAGCGCCTTATCCAGTTTGGTGCTGTCGACGGTCAGTTTACCGTTGACATCCTGGGTGATCCCCATAGAGGAGAGCGTCGCGTAGTCAGAAGGCTGTGCGCTAATGACCATCGAGCGTAAACGCGTCTGGATGTTACGCAACGTGCCGTCACCCATCAGATCGCCATTGCTGGCATCCTGGCTGTCACTGCCCTGGTCGACGGCGGTGTATTTCGTTTGTGAAGCAATTGTCGTCTGCAATGAGTTATAGGCGTCGACAAAAGACTGAATGGCCGCTTTCATCGCCGTGTTATCACGGGTCACGGTGAGCTGTTCAGGCTTGTCGGCTTCTGTTTCTTTCAACAGCGTCAGCGTCAGGCCTTCCGGCGCATCTTTAATCGTATTGCTGCTTCGGGTGATGGTGATATCGTTAATTTTGACCTGGGCGTCAGAGGCCTGGACCGTCTGCTTTAAGCCATTGCCAGATGTCGCTGTCGGGTCATAAGCCAGTTTCTGCTTCAGGGTATCGTCACCGGTGACCGTGACCGTCATCGCGTTGCTCACACCCGTGTCTTTGGATGTCAGTGATAAATAGTAAGAGTCGTCATCTGCTTTAATAATCGTGGCAGTGACGCTGCCATTTTGTTTATTAATGGCGTCACGAATCCCGGTCAGCGAGGTTTGATCGTCTTTTAACGTGACGGTCATGGGTTCTTTCTGGCCCGGCTGGCTAATGGTAATGGTGCGAGAGTCCGAGGTCGTCGTGCCGCCAATTTTATCTTTACTGCTGGTGAACTCTTGCGATGTCAGCGTTTGTGACTGCGCCATTTTGAGCACTTCAATCGAATAATTACCGGCAGGCACGCCACCTTCGACCGTTGCGCTGAAGGCGGTGTTTTTGCTGGTGACCGCCGTGGTGGCGATTTTATCCGCTTTGACTAAAGCATCGGAGGCGGTCTGCACTTTTTGCAGCGCGCTTTTTACCACGCCCCAGGCCGTCAGTTGCGCTTTATAAGAGGTCTGCTGACTGGTTAACGGAGTGAGTCTTTGTTGTTCTGCGGCATTTAATTTATCCAGCAGCGCACTCAGATCCAGATTCGAACCGACGCCAAGAGAGCTAACACTCGCCATTACATTTTCCTTTTGAATAAGAACCAATGGAGAGGGTATCGGCACTTAACGCGAGAAGTTTAGCGAAAAAACAGAAGGGGCAATTGCACAATAAAGAGGCTTTTTAGGAAGGTATTCTGCTTCTCAGCAAAATACGCCAGAGGCGGAATGCCGACTTATTTGAAATTAATCGGGTGATAAAAAGCGGGCAGAAAAAAGAGTGATAAAAATTTCTAAAGGTTCGTTTGAGGCTGTCGATAATCTGGTTAACGGCGCAGGAGCCGTGGGCCAGAGGCCTGAAACTAAACACTTTATGAAGGAAACTCAATTATGGCAGTAATCAATACTAACAGCCTGTCGCTGATGACGCAGACAAACCTGAACAAATCTCAGTCTGCTCTGGGTACCGCTATTGAGCGTTTGTCTTCTGGTCTGCGTATCAACAGCGCTAAAGATGACGCCGCTGGCCAGGCAATCGCCAACCGTTTCACCTCCAACATCAACGGCCTGACCGTTGCTGCACGTAACGCTAACGACGGTATCTCTCTGTCTCAGACCGCTGAAGGCGCGCTGAGCGAAATCAACAACAACCTGCAGCGTGTGCGTGACCTGACCGTTCAGGCGCAGAACAGCTCCAACTCTGCATCCGATATCGACTCCATCCAGTCTGAAGTTAACCAGCGTATGGAAGAGATCAACCGTGTGACCAAGCAAACCGACTTTAACGGTATCAAAATTCTGGATAACCGTGAAGCCACCGCTCAGAGCTATGACTTCCAGGTGGGTTCTAAAGACGGCGAGCAGATCAGCATTCAGATCGGTTCAAGCGCAGGCTGGAACCTGGCGACGGCGGGCGCGGGTGGTACTTCAACCACTACTATTAATGAAAGCACTAACATCACAACGGCTAATGCGGCAAGTAAAGCTGCTTACGATACTAAACTGGCAAAAGTAGCGGATGCTACAGCAGCAGGCGCAAAAGTTACTGCAGCGGCTACAGAGTTAGGTAATTATGCAGCAGCGGCTGCTGGCTCTGATGCTGAGAAAACTGCAGAAACTGCTATTCGTACCGCATTAGGATTAAGCGCTGATGCTGATATCTCAGGTGCATTAGCAAAAGTGAAAACTGGTTACGCAGGAACACCAGTTGCCGCTGATAAAACCGCTGCGGATACTGCATTAGGTGCAGCACAGTTGGTTGATACCAATCTGGCAACCTATGCTGATGCGAAGAAAGCAGGTCTGGCTGCTGCTGAAGCAACGCCAGGCGCAGTCGTTAACGGCAATATGCGTACCGTTGCAGCAAAAGGTTTTGACGTACTGAACGGTACCGTCGACTCTACCGGCGCCACTGACGGCAACCCGCTGGCTGATATCGACGCCGCTATCAAAGCGGTTGATACTCAGCGCAGCATCCTGGGTGCTTCCCAGAACCGTTTCGAGTCTACCATCACTAACCTGAACAACACCGTAAACAACCTGACCGACGCACGTAGCCGTATTCAGGATTCTGACTACGCGACCGAAGTGTCCAACATGTCCCGCGCGCAGATCCTGCAGCAGGCTGGCTCTTCCGTACTGGCTCAGGCCAACCAGGTTCCGCAGACCATGCTGTCCCTGCTGCGTTAATTTACGCTTCCTGCTCAAACCCCGCTACGGCGGGGTTTTTTCACACCCGCTTTACCCGTAACCCCCAAATAACCCCTCATTTCACCCACTATTCACCCGATTAAAACCCCTGCAGAAACGGATAATCATGCCGATAACTCATTTAACGCAGGGCTGTTTATCGTGAATTCACTGTATACCGCTGAAGGTGTAATGGATAAACACTCGCTGTGGCAGCGTTATGTACCGCTGGTGCGTCACGAAGCATTGCGCCTGCAGGTGCGTTTGCCCGCGAGCGTGGAACTGGACGATCTGCTACAGGCGGGCGGTATCGGGTTATTGAATGCAGTTGACCGATATGACGCTCTGCAAGGAACGGCATTTACCACTTACGCAGTGCAGCGTATTCGTGGGGCGATGCTGGATGAACTACGCAGCCGTGACTGGGTGCCGCGTAGCGTCCGGCGTAATGCCCGCGAAGTGGCACAGGCGATGGGGCAACTGGAGCAGGAATTGGGGCGCAACGCGACGGAAACCGAAGTGGCGGAGCGGCTGGCGATTCCTGTCGAAGAGTATCGTCAGATGTTGCTCGATACCAATAACAGCCAACTCTTCTCTTATGACGAGTGGCGGGAAGAGCATGGCGATAGCATCGAGCTGGTGACAGAAGAACACCAGCAGGAAAACCCGTTACAACAGCTCCTTGAGAGCAATTTGCGCCAGCGTGTAATGGAGGCGATTGAAGCCCTTCCGGAACGCGAACAGCTGGTGCTTACGCTCTATTACCAGGAAGAGCTTAATCTCAAAGAGATTGGTGCAGTCCTGGAAGTCGGGGAGTCACGGGTCAGCCAGTTGCACAGTCAGGCCATTAAACGGTTACGCACAAAGCTGGGTAAGTTATAGCGAGCGACGTTGTCGCCGCTGAAAAATGCCGCACAACGAATTGACTACCAGGAGTTCTCATGACGGTGCAGCACTCAAAAAGACGGCCTCTAAGCCGCTACCTCAAAGACTTTAAACACAGCCAGACGCATTGCGCCCATTGCCACAAGTTGCTTGATCGCATCACGCTGGTGCGTAAAGGGCAGATCGTCAATAAAATCGCCATTTCCCGCCTCGACACCCTGATGGACGAAGCCGCCTGGCAACAGGAGCAGAAAGAGTGGGTGGCCTTATGCCGTTTCTGCGGCGATCTGCACTGTAAAGAGCAGAGTGATTTCTTCGACATTATCGGCTTCAAACAATTTTTATTTGAACAGACCGAAATGAGCCATGGCACCGTACGTGAATACGTTGTCCGCTTGCGTCGTCTTGGTAACCATCTAAGCGAGCAGAAAATCTCTCATGATTTACTGCAGGAAGGTTTTCTGGATGAAAACCTGGCGCCATGGCTACCGCAAACCAGTACCAACAACTATCGCATTGCGCTGCGTAAGTACGAACAATATAAAGCGCAGGTTCTCCCCGGACAGAGACAGAATTCCTCCTTCAGAGCGACTTCTGATATATATTAAAAAAGCATAAGATGTAGCAGAGTGGTTTATAGCGTTCCCGATAAACCCTTTACACTACAGGCATTCATGACAACATTCGGGGTAAATATGAAATTAGCACTTCTGGGTCGCCAGGCGCTGATGGGCGTAATGGCGGTTGCTCTTGTCGCCGGGATGAGCGCAAAAACGTTTGCGGATGAAGGTCTGCTGAAGAAGGTAAAAGATCGCGGTACGTTGCTGGTGGGTCTGGAAGGCACTTATCCGCCGTTCAGTTTCCAGGGCGATGACGGCAAACTGACCGGCTTCGAAGTGGAGTTCGCTGAGGAACTGGCGAAGCATCTGGGGGTAAAAGCGACCTTAAAACCGACCAAATGGGACGGGATGCTGGCTTCTCTGGATTCTAAACGCATCGACGTGGTGATAAATCAGGTCACTATCTCTGATGAGCGCAAAAAGAAATATGATTTCTCTACCCCCTATACCGTTTCCGGTATCCAGGCGCTGGTGAAAAAAGGCAATGAAGGCGCGATTAAAACCGCGAACGACCTGAAAGGGAAGAAAGTGGGCGTCGGTCTGGGTACCAACTATGAAGAGTGGTTGCGTCAGAACGTCCAGGGCGTTGATATTCGTACCTATGATGACGATCCGACAAAATATCAGGATCTGCGCGTAGGACGCATCGACGCGATTCTGGTGGATCGTCTGGCGGCACTGGACCTGGTCAAAAAAACCAAAGACACGCTGGCGGTGACCGGTGAGGCGTTCTCCCGTCAGGAATCTGGCGTTGCGCTGCGTAAAGGCAACGACGATTTGCTGAAAGCGGTGGACGCGGCGATTGCTGAAATGCAGAAAGACGGCTCTCTGAAGGCGCTTTCTGAGAAATGGTTTGGCGCAGATGTGACGAAATAGTCTGCACAATGACAAAAAAAGGCGCTTTCATTAGCGCCTTTTTTATTTCATCCGCTTGTACGTGCATAATAAAAAGAACATCACAACAATGAGTACGGGAGGCTTTATGCCACTTCACAACCTGACACGCTTTCCGCGTCTGGAATTTATCGGCGCGCCGACGCCGCTTGAATACCTGCCGCGCTTTTCTGACTATCTGGGTCGGGATATTTTCATCAAACGCGATGATGTTACGCCAATGGCAATGGGCGGCAATAAACTGCGTAAGCTGGAATTTCTGGCGGCGGATGCCTTACGCGAAGGGGCCGACACGCTGATCACCGCAGGCGCGATTCAGTCTAACCATGTGCGCCAGACGGCGGCGGTCGCCGCGAAGCTGGGTTTACACTGCGTGGCGCTGCTGGAAAACCCCATCGGCACCCACGCGGAAAATTATCTGACCAACGGCAACCGGCTTCTGCTGGACCTGTTTAATGTGCAGGTTGAGATGTGCGATGCGTTAACCGATCCTCAGAAACAGTTACAGGAGCTGGCCACGCGCATTGAGGCGCAGGGTTTTCGGCCGTGTGTCATTCCGGTGGGCGGCTCAAATGTGCTGGGGGCATTAGGTTATGTCGAAAGCGCGCTGGAGATTGCTCAACAATGTGAAGGCGCAGTTCAACTCTCCTCCGTTGTCGTGGCATCGGGTAGTGCGGGAACGCACGCCGGGCTGGCTGTTGGTCTGGAACAGTTGCTGCCTGACGTGGAACTGATCGGCGTGACGGTCTCCCGTAAGGTCGCCGACCAGAAGCCGAAAGTGGTCACTTTGCAGCAGGAGATCGCTAACGCGCTGGAGCTGACGGCATCGGCAGAGATTGTGTTGTGGGATGACTATTTTGCTCCCGGTTACGGCACACCGAACGAAGAGGGGATGGAAGCGGTAAAACTGCTGGCGCGTCTGGAAGGGATACTCCTCGATCCGGTCTACACCGGAAAAGCGATGGCGGGTCTCATTGATGGCATCAGCCAGAAACGTTTTAAAGATGAAGGGCCGATTCTCTTTATCCATACTGGTGGGGCGCCCGCGCTGTTCGCCTACCATCCTCACGTGTAATTTTGGATTAACTCATGCAAGAAAGTATCCAACTGGTTATTGATTCTCTACCGTATCTGCTTAAAGGTGCGGTATTTACCCTGCAGTTAAGTATTGGCGGGATGTTTTTCGGCTTACTTCTGGGGTTCATTCTCGCGCTGATGCGCCTGTCCCCGTTGCTGCCCATTCGTTGGCTGGCTCGCTTCTATATTTCAATTTTTCGTGGCACGCCGCTTATCGCCCAGTTGTTCATGATTTATTACGGTTTGCCGCAGTTTGGCGTTGAGCTGGATCCGGTTCCGGCCGCAATGATTGGTTTGTCACTCAACACGGCTGCTTATGCGGCTGAAACGCTACGTGCGGCGATTTCGTCCATCGATAAAGGTCAGTGGGAAGCTGCTGCCAGCATCGGGATGACACCGTGGCAGACGATGCGTCGCGCCATTTTACCGCAGGCGGCGCGGGTCGCTTTACCGCCGCTGAGCAACAGCTTTATCAGTCTGGTTAAAGATACGTCACTGGCAGCCACCATTCAGGTTCCTGAACTGTTCCGTCAGGCGCAGCTAATCACGTCGCGGACGCTGGAAGTGTTCACCATGTATCTGGCGGCATCGCTGATCTACTGGATTATGGCGACCGTTCTGTCTTCGTTGCAAAACTACTTTGAAAATCAACTGAATCGCCAGGAGAGAGAGCCGAAATGAGTGCCATTGACGTTAAAAACCTGGTTAAAAAATTCCATGGTCAGACGGTGCTGCATGGCATTGATCTGGAGGTGAAAACGGGCGAAGTCGTGGCCATTATTGGGCCCAGCGGGTCGGGTAAAACGACGCTATTGCGCAGTATCAATTTACTGGAGCAACCGGAAGCCGGGACCATTACCGTGGGTGATATCACCATTGACACCGCCCGCTCGTTGA
Source organism: Citrobacter amalonaticus (assembly GCF_037053465.1). Lineage (GTDB taxonomy): Bacteria > Pseudomonadota > Gammaproteobacteria > Enterobacterales > Enterobacteriaceae > Citrobacter_A > Citrobacter_A amalonaticus_H. Next base: position 186,416 of record NZ_JBALIF010000008.1, on the reverse strand, counting down.
GTCAGCAAAAAACGCTGATCCGTCAGTTGCGTCAGCATGTGGGTTTTGTGTTCCAGAACTTCAATCTTTTTCCTCACCGGACAGTACTGGAGAACATCATTGAAGGGCCGGTCATTGTGAAAGGAGAGGACAAAGAAGAGGCGATGGCGCGGGCGCGGGAACTGCTGGCGAAGGTTGGACTTGCCGGTAAGGAGACCAGCTATCCACGCCGTTTATCCGGTGGTCAACAACAGCGGGTAGCGATCGCAAGGGCACTGGCGATGCGTCCGGAGGTGATCCTGTTTGATGAACCGACTTCTGCGCTCGATCCTGAACTGGTGGGCGAGGTGTTAAACACCATTCGGCAACTGGCGCAGGAAAAGCGGACAATGGTGATTGTGACCCATGAAATGAGTTTCGCGCGCGATGTGGCTGACCGGGCAATATTTATGGATCAAGGGCGTATTGTCGAACAGGGACCGGCTAAGGCGTTATTCACAGAGCCACAACAGCCGAGAACGCGCCAGTTCCTTGAGAAATTTCTGGTGCAATAAATGGTCTTGCGCAGCTTACCCGGGATAAGCTCATTTCGGGTGAGCTGTCTTGCATAAATATTAATATCTTGCGCATGACTATGAATTTATTTCCCTGCACAGATGACGCTTAATGAAATATCCCTCAAGTAATTTGCGCTCAGGCCGATATTTATTCATCTGGTTCAGGTTATGTGTTAGCTTATTTCTAACATTAAAATAATTATCACTCTCAAAGGCGCGATTACTGAGTATGCAGGATTCAGATTTCTTTACCTGGCGAAGGGCGATGCTGTCGCGCTTTCGGGAAATGGCAAGCGCAGAGGACGTTTACAGCGAATTACAGCTTCAAACTCAACTGCTGGAATTTGATTTTTACGCGTTGTGTGTCAGACACCCGGTTCCCTTTACCCGCCCCAAAATTACACTTCATACCACTTATCCCAATGCCTGGGTTTCCCAATATCAGGCCGAAAATTATTTCGCGATTGATCCGGTACTGAAGCCCGAAAACTTCATTCAGGGTCACTTACTCTGGAATGACGCATTGTTCAGCGAGGCCCAGGCCATGTGGGATGCCGCCCGTGCACATGGATTACGTAAAGGCGTCACGCAATGTCTGATGCTGCCAAATCGTGCATTAGGATTTCTTTCTGTCTCGCGGTCGGGTCTACAAAAGAGTTCCTTTGCCAGTGACGAAGTGGAATTGAAGCTGCAGTTACTGGTTCGTGAAAGCCTGACGGTACTTTCCCGGCTCGAAGATGAGATGGTGATGGCTCCTGAGATGCGTTTCAGTAAACGAGAAAAAGAGATCCTGAAATGGACCGCGGAAGGGAAGACATCTTCGGAAATCGCGATGATTCTGTCGATATCAGAAAATACCGTCAATTTTCATCAGAAAAATATGCAGAAGAAATTCAACGCCCCGAATAAAACGCAGATTGCATGCTATGCGGCGGCGACGGGCCTGATTTGAGACACTGAACGTTCTGCGTGCCAGACAACGAACCGGCTGAAAGCACTGCTCCCAGCCGGTTTTCTTTTACTGACGGTAAGCTTGTTTAATTTGCTTAACCGTGCTGGAAAATACTTCAGCCTGCGCTGCGTCTTCAATCAGCGCGATCTGTTTTTCCATTTTAAGAATCACGCGTCCTGCGTCGGCCTGGCCCATTGCCTGCAACATCAGCGTTAACAGCGCCTTCAGGCAGGTGACTTCGTTAGCCAGTTCTTGATTATTCTCGGCAGTGGAAAAATCAGGCGTACTCATTTATTTTCCTCGTCATGTCTCAGTAAAAAAGTGCGATGGTAAATGTTAAGGCGGCGGAGTATACCATAAGCTGAGTTAAAAATAGCAGCGGTTGTTTTTTGGTCGAAAATCACCTCGATGGTTTTAAATTAAACAACAAAATGGTTCACCGATATTTTTCTCATTTATTGTTTATTCCGGGTATTTTACTCGTTAATTGTTGTTACAAACTTGCTTGTTTATTTAGCATTTGCGCGGCGTGTCGTGGTTTTTTGTCACTATTCTGAAACCTTTCAGAGAAAATAGGCTGTGAAACCGCCGGTTCTCATCCATAGTTTCCACAAAATGTACAAACTAATTTCCAAAAACGAGAGCAAAATCGGTAACTGGACGTTTTTTACATTTCAAAGTTGAGATAAAACCCGTTAATATAGGGCTGAGTACTATCAGTAGCGTTATCCCTATTCTGGAGATATTCCTTTGATCAACGTTCTTCTTGTTGATGACCACGAACTGGTGCGCGCAGGGATACGACGCATTCTGGAAGATATAAAGGGTATTAAAGTTGTCGGTGAAGCAGCGTGCGGTGAGGACGCTGTGAAGTGGTGTCGCGCCAACACCGTCGACGTCGTATTGATGGACATGAACATGCCTGGTATTGGCGGCCTTGAAGCCACGCGTAAAATTGCGCGTTCCTCTGCGGATATCAAAGTGATTATGTTGACCGTCCATACGGAAAACCCGTTACCAGCGAAAGTGATGCAGGCGGGTGCAGCAGGTTACCTGAGTAAAGGTGCTGCGCCTCAGGAAGTGGTAAATGCCATTCGCTCGGTTTATTCCGGGCAACGATACATTGCCTCTGATATCGCACAGCAAATGGCGCTGAGCCAGATTGAACCGGAAAAAACAGAAACTCCGTTTGCCAGTTTGTCTGAGCGTGAATTGCAGATTATGCTGATGATCACCAAAGGTCAGAAGGTTAATGAGATTTCAGAGCAACTGAATCTCAGTCCTAAAACGGTGAACAGCTATCGCTATCGTATGTTCAGTAAACTAAACATTCATGGTGATGTTGAGCTGACTCACCTGGCAATTCGCCATGGCCTGTGTAATGCGGAGACGTTAACAAGCCAGTGAGTGTTCAGTTCGACGCGAAAGCGTTTCTTAAAACCGTCACCAGCCAACCCGGTGTTTATCGAATGTATGATGCCGGTGGCACGGTTATTTATGTTGGGAAAGCGAAAGATCTGAAAAAGCGGCTTTCCAGCTATTTCCGCAGTAATCTGGCTTCGCGTAAGACAGAAGCGCTGGTCGCGCTCATCCAGCAAATCGACGTAACGGTGACGCATACCGAAACGGAAGCGTTGTTGCTTGAGCATAACTATATCAAGCTGTATCAGCCGCGTTACAACGTACTGTTGCGCGATGACAAATCTTACCCCTTTATCTTTCTGAGCGGCGACACGCACCCTCGTCTGGCGATGCACCGCGGTGCAAAACACGCCAGAGGCGAATATTTTGGCCCGTTCCCGAACGGTTATGCCGTTCGCGAAACGCTGGCCTTGCTGCAGAAAATTTTCCCCGTCCGCCAGTGCGAGAACAGCGTCTACCGCAACCGCTCACGCCCTTGTCTGCAATATCAGATTGGCCGCTGTCTGGGGCCCTGTGTTGAAGGTCTGGTGAGTGAAGAAGAGTACGCTCAGCAGGTCGACTATGTTCGACTCTTCTTATCCGGCAAAGATGATCAGGTCTTAACACAGTTGATTGCGCGGATGGAGAAAGCCAGCCAGAACCTCGCCTTTGAAGAAGCCGCAAGAATACGCGATCAGATCCAGGCCGTTCGTCGGGTGACAGAAAAACAGTTTGTGTCCAATTCAGGGGACGATCTGGACGTCATTGGCGTGGCATTTGATGCCGGAATGGCGTGTGTACACGTCCTTTTTATCCGTCAGGGAAAAGTGTTGGGAAGCCGCAGTTATTTCCCGAAAGTGCCTGGCGGCACTGAGCTTGGCGAAGTGGTTGAAACCTTCGTCGGACAGTTCTATCTGCAGGGCAGCCAGATGCGAACGCTCCCTGGCGAAATCCTGCTTGATTTCAATCTGAGCGACAAAACACTGCTGGCGGATTCATTATCTGAACTGGCGGGGCGTCGCATCAACGTTCAGACCAAACCGCGCGGCGATCGAGCGCGTTATCTCAAACTGGCGCGCACTAATGCTGCCACGGCGCTGACCACGAAACTGTTGCAGCAGTCGACGATTGCCCAACGTCTGACAGCATTAGCCGCGGTACTGAAATTGCCTGCGGTGAAACGCATGGAATGTTTCGATATCAGCCACACGATGGGCGAACAGACGGTGGCGTCCTGCGTGGTGTTTGATGCGAACGGACCACTGCGCGCGGAATACCGACGCTATAATATTACCGGGATAACCCCGGGTGATGACTATGCGGCAATGAATCAGGTGCTGCGACGTCGTTATGGCAAAGCCATCGAAGAAAGTAAGATTCCAGACGTCATTTTGATTGATGGCGGAAAAGGGCAGTTAGGGCAGGCGAAGGCAGTCTTCGCTGAACTGGACGTGTCCTGGGATAAAAATCATCCTCTGCTGCTGGGGGTGGCAAAAGGCGCAGATCGTAAAGCGGGGCTGGAGACGCTTTTTTTCGAACCCGAAGGAGAAGGGTTCAGTTTGCCGCCAGATTCACCTGCGCTGCATGTTATCCAGCATATCCGCGACGAGTCGCACGATCACGCCATCGGTGGACACCGTAAAAAACGGGCAAAAGTGAAAAATACCAGCACGCTGGAGACCATCGAAGGGGTTGGGCCAAAACGGCGTCAAATGTTGTTGAAATATATGGGTGGTTTGCAAGGTTTACGTAACGCCAGCGTTGACGAAATTGCAAAAGTGCCGGGTATTTCGCAAGGTCTGGCAGAAAAGATCTTCTGGTCGTTGAAACATTGAGGTCTCTGTAGCAACATAGGGGTAATTTCTCTGACAACAGATAGTTACCCGTCACTATGCAATTTAATATTCCAACGTTGCTTACGCTGTTTCGCGTCATACTTATCCCATTCTTTGTCGTGGTGTTTTATCTGCCGTTTACCTGGGCGCCTTTCGTCGCTGCCTTGATTTTCTGTATCGCGGCGGTCACCGACTGGTTTGATGGTTTCCTGGCGCGTCGCTGGAATCAAAGCACTCGTTTTGGCGCGTTTCTCGATCCGGTCGCCGATAAAGTACTGGTGGCAATCGCGATGGTGCTGGTGACCGAGCATTATCACAGCTGGTGGGTGACGTTGCCGGCCGCCACGATGATCGCGCGTGAAATCATTATTTCGGCGTTGCGTGAATGGATGGCGGAACTGGGTAAACGCAGCAGCGTGGCGGTTTCCTGGATCGGTAAAGTTAAAACGACGTCGCAAATGGCTGCGCTGGCGTGGCTGCTGTGGCGGCCTAACATCTGGGTTGAGTACGCCGGTATAGCGCTATTCTTTGTCGCGGCGGTACTCACACTGTGGTCAATGTTCCAGTATTTGAACGCTGCGCGTGGGGATCTGCTTGATCAGTGATCGTTTCGCCGTAAATTTCAGCAAACGAGCATCCGTGCCGAAAAATATCGTTGACTCATTGCGTCAGGTAAGTAGAATGCAACGCATCGAACGGCAGCACAGTTTGCCAGACGACAGTAAAATCAAGTGATTAACAAATTTCTTGATGATGCGGGAATAGCTCAGTTGGTAGAGCACGACCTTGCCAAGGTCGGGGTCGCGAGTTCGAGTCTCGTTTCCCGCTCCAAATTTAGGGCATCGGCAGTTGCGGATGTCAGTCGTAAGACAAAGATTTAAGGCGCGTTAGCAAAGCGGTTATGTAGCGGATTGCAAATCCGTCTAGTCCGGTTCGACTCCGGAACGCGCCTCCACTTTCTTCCCGAGCCCGGATGGTGGAATCGGTAGACACAAGGGATTTAAAATCCCTCGGCGTTCGCGCTGTGCGGGTTCAAGTCCCGCTCCGGGTACCATGGGAAAAACAAGAATAATCAAAGCAATAAGCAGTGTCGTGAAACCACCTACGGGTGGTTTTTTTGTGCCTGTCATTTTCTCTCGCATGGTTTTGTGAACCACTTCCTGCCTTGTAGTATCCGTACCGCCTTTCAGCCTGTAAGATGCACCCTAAGAGAGACATGAGACAGAGGACAAGCACGATGAAAACGGGACCGTTAAATGAGAGTGAGCTGGAGTGGCTGGATGATGTACTGACAAAGTACAACACCGAGCATGCCATTCTGGACGTGGCTGAACTGGATGGACTGTTGACGGCAGTTCTCAGTTCACCTCGCGAAATTGAGCCAGAACAATGGCTGGTTGCCGTATGGGGTGGGGCGCAATATGTGCCGCGCTGGTCCTCTGAAAAAGAGATGACGCGCTTTATGAATCTTGCTTTCCAGCATATGGCGGATACGGCTGACCGGCTGAATGATTTTCCGGAACAGTTTGAGCCGCTGTTTGGGCTGCGCGAGATAGAGGGGCGCGAAATTACCATTGTGGAAGAGTGGTGTTTTGGCTACATGCGTGGCGTGGCGCTTTCTGACTGGTCAACGCTGCCTGATGCTCTGAAACCTGCGCTCGATGCCATCGCGCTGCACGGCACTGAAGAGAATTTTGCGGTGGTTGAGAAGCTGACCCCCGAAGCGTTCGAAGAGAGCGTGGAGGCGATTCGTCTGGCCGCGCTGGATCTCCATGCCTGGTGGATGACGCATCCGCAGGAAACCCCCGTTCAGGTGCCGCTAAAAGCGGAAGTGAAAGTCGGTCGTAACGATCCGTGTCCATGCGGGAGTGGCAAAAAATATAAGCAGTGCTGTCTGCACTAAAAAGAAAGGGGCATTTGCCCCTTTCTTTTTTCTTATCCCACCTCGGGAAGCCATCCGGCGGCAATTAAAAACTGCACGCCAATTACCCCAATACCGCACATAAATACTAATATCAGGGCTGGACGTCCTCCCAACACGCGGTAACCAGGCTGTGGGTTCTGTTTTCGACTTTGCCATGCCAGCAGTGAAGGAATGATCAGCGCCAGTACCGCCAGGGCGACACCGGCGTACCCCAGTGCCATGACGAAGCCGCGTGGATAGAAGAGCGCAAAAGCCAGCGGCGGCAGAAACGTAATTGCGCCAGTTTGCAGGCGTCCGGCTACCGTATTACGGCGTTGAAACAGATCGGCAAGATAGTCAAACAACCCCAACGAAACGCCCAGGAAAGAGGTTGCCAGCGCTAAGTCGGCAAAAAGGTGTACCGCCAGTTCGACATGAGGTGAGGCAACAACTTCCCGTAGCGCCTGCAACAGGCCATTCAACCCGGCGTGATCGGCCAGTAACCCCATAAACGTCGAGGAGTTGATGCTGCCAAGGGTCGCCAGTTGCCAGAAGATATACGCGATAAGAGGGATCGCACTACCCGTTATAAACACCCAACGCAGCTTGCGAACGTTTCCCTCCATATAGCTCACAATGCTGGGCACGCTACCGTGGAAACCGAAAGAGGTGAAAATAACCGGGATTGCAGAAAGCGCCAGTCCTTGTTCGAGGGGCAGAGTCAGAAGGTTCACCTGGTGAATATGCGGCATCAACAGCGCCAGCATGACTACCAGAAAAATAATTTTGGCGCTGAACAGAAAGCGATTAAACAGATCGACCAGTGAGGTGCCCATACAAACAACGCCACCGGCAACAAAGGTGAACAGCAAGACGCCTGCGGTGGGAGACATCTGCGTACCCGTCCAGTCGCTGATGCTTGAGGCGAGTAGCTCACCTGCACCGCTGATATAGGCAGCGGTTAACGCATACATCAGGAACATCATGCTGAAACCCGTCATCCACTGGCCATAACGCCCCAGATAACGCTTCGCCAGCGTTCCTAAACCGGTATCCGCCGGGACGTGTTGATACACTTCAAGCAGCAGTAGCGCGGTATAGCACATCAGTACCCACAGCCCTATTAACAACGCAAACGTGACGCCAAAACCGACGCCTGCCGCAGCCAGCGGCATTGCCAGCATTCCTGCGCCAATCGTGGTCCCTGCAACGATAAAAATACTTCCCAGAGTTCTGTTCTTCACGCTTTTACACTGTCCCACAAATGATCAACGGTTATATCTGCGGCGCAGAGTAAGGCAAAAGGGGATTTTCGTCAAATGACCGTTACATGGTGTGTATAGAAAAATTTACATGATTACATGAGCTCAACCTGAGTTAGCGCAAAGCACCAAAATCAGCGCAATTGTAGGCTACTCACTTTCTGAAGGAGGAAGTATGGATTCTGTTCACGGCCACGAAGTGTTGAATATGATGATTGAATCAGGCGAGCGTTATTCAAGCGCGAGTCTTGAGATGGCGATAAAAGCGAAATTTGGCGATGAAGCGAGGTTTCACACCTGTTCTGCGTCAAACCTGACGGCAAGGGAGTTAGTCGCATTTCTGGCGGCGAAAGGGAAATTTATCGCCCAGGATGACGGCTTTTCTACGCACGAAAGCAAGATCTGCCGTCATTAATTAAGCGGTGAGGATTTCCTCACCGCGTACGATTAATTCGCCGTATCGAGCGTGGATAATTCTTTGTCGATAAAATACAAACCCTCGCCACTTTTTCCAGCCAGCGTTAATTTATCGATAACAGATTTAAACAATTTCTCTTCTTCATGCTGCTCTGCAACATACCATTGCAGGAAATTAAAGGTCGGATAATCCTGGCTGGTCATTGCGGCATGCGCCAGCTCATTAATTTTCTGGGTGATCAGTTGTTCATGTTCATAGGTCACGCGGAATAATTCATCCAGAGACGCATATTCAGCAAAGGGTGATGCAACGGTGTTGATGCGCGGCAGGCTACCGGTGTCAGTCAGATAGTCAAACAGGCGCTGCATGTGCGTCATCTCTTCCTGCGCGTGGCGACGCAAAAACGCGGCAGCCCCTTCAAAGCTGTGGTAGCTGCACCAGGCACTCATCTGCTGATAGAGCAGAGAGGAATATAGTTCCAGGTTCATTTGCTCATTCAGTTTGTCGATCATTTCTGTTTTCAGCATGGCTTCGCTCCACAAAATTATCACTATGTTGATGTTGCGCCACTATAAATTGTTATTTAAATATTTGCAAAAGGTAAAATATTAAATTTAATTATTAAAAATACGAATGGGAATAAAACGCATTTGTGCTAAAAAATAACAATTGCGGTTAATTAAGGCCAGCGTGGCTGGCCCGGTATTACTAATTGGGGGAAACGGCTGGCTGAATAGCGACGCCCTGACACTTGTAGGAAAGGGTGATTTTTGTATTCATACACAGTGAGCCAGCATAGACGCTGCAGGTGCTAACCGGTTGACCAAATGATATGGCATCGGCATAGCCAATTTGTTGACACTCGCGCGTCGCCGTGCCGTGAGCGATATAGTCATCGGTATGAGCGTTTTGCAGCATCGCCTGATCGTAACTCAACCGTACCACGCCGGTGGTCGAGTTGACATCACTCACCTTAGCCTGTCTGTTTATCGGGCATCCTGTCAGGAGGAGCAGTGAGAGGGCAATAAAAAGAGTCTTCATTGTTTCGCTCTGATTGTTCGGTGATACGTCATCCTAACTGACGTCGTTGCCTTTCAATGGCCCGAATAGCTTACAGATCAGCGGCAATTAATCACTACGACGAACGGATTCCTTTTCCCTCAGGCTAAAAGTGTGAAGCCTCTTCGAAGGACGAAGCGCAAGGTGCGACTATCGTTTCCACATCTGAATCGGTACTATGGCGACCTTTATACTCTTTTATTTCAGGAGCGAATGTATGTCCCAGCCGATGAGCGCCGATCAGGAACTGGTCTCTGATGTTGTCGCCTGCCAGTTAGTCATTAAACAAATTCTTGATGTCCTTGACGTGATTGCCCCTGTCGAAGTTCGCGAGAAAATGTCCAGTCAACTGAAAAACATCGATTTTTCAACGCATCCAGCGGCAGCCGATCCTGTGACGTTACGCGCTATCCAGAAAGCGATTGCGCTGATTGAGCTGAAATTCACGCCGCAGGGCGAAGCTCACTAACCTATACCGAGAACCTGGTAGCGTCGGAGATATCGGGCTGGATGGACGGAATATTTGGCCTGCTGAAGAAAGGATATGCAGGCCAATCCTGAGTTCAATTAATGCTGTTGATGATTCACCACATTAAGCACGTGCTGGTCCGTTTGCGCCGGACACAGCCCTGCGCGTTTTGCACTGCGCACTTCATCAAGAATCGTTTGCAGTAACAGTCCGTCCTGCTGCTGTTCTTTTTCCAGTGTGTGCAAAAAGCTCAGAGTGGGGGTATCGTTCAGGGCTTCGGCTTCGTCAGCCAGACGAGAGAGGGTACTGGCTCGCTGCTCATGATCCTCCAGGGTTTTCTGAAACAGTTCTTCCAGTGAGTGTAAATCTTCCTCTGGTACGTCAACGGCCTTAACCACCGGGTTTGCCCCGGCCTTTTTCATGTAATTAAACATGCGCATCATTTGGGTGACGTTGCTCTGAGCCTGAGTCCGCAGAAATGTGGCGGTCCCCATTAAACTGTGTTCTGAACACCATTCGCTCATATGGAGATAGAGATTGGACGCATAAAACTCAAGATTCATTTGCGTATTGAGTTTGTGAACTATTCCAACTGATGCCATATCAATATCCTTATTTTCTGAAAGAGGAACGTGCACGGTTAACGGCACAACTTACTGTTAGCAGAGTAGATCCAATCTGCCGGTCCATTATGTGATCAACGAGTCAATTTCTTTGTTTTCCTGAATAAGCATACCGTCAGAAAGTGCATAAGAAAATCCTCAAGTGGCATTGTTTATGTTTTTTTACATATTAGCGAGAAATTGCTGAGGATGAATGAAAGTGGAATGAAGGATTTTTATTTCACTAATGAGATTGTAAATATAAAACCGAATAATTAAGCAGGGTACTATCGGATAATTGATAATTCACGTTGTTCCTGACGGAATAGTTTTACACTGAAATCAGTTTGTGACGAGTCCTACGGGATATATCTTGCGCCAGATCATGTTAGCGAAAACGTTATTAATTTTACCGAATAATGAATACGTTATTTCCGCTGTTATCAGCATGGTTTAAATACAACAGGATGAATGAAAAAGGTTACTGATTTGCTGGCGTCGGTTTCGAATAAACAGAATCTGTTGTTACTATTGATGTTTCTTTGAGGGGATTATCCCGGTTTATTGGACGACGCCGTATCAGCCCGCGCGTGAATGCATATCCGTCTATCCTGGATAAGTCACTCTCTCCTTACAAGTCAAAATGTAGCAACAAGGATTTGCGAGCTGGTCTTATGGATTAATGTGCTATTGCCATTTTCATTTGTCAGACAATTTAGCCATTTCTTATGTCATTTTCCGCTGAATTTATGTACGCAATTACTGTAATTCTGCGGTGTGATGTCGCTCTCCTATGGAGAATCAATTTCCCGCTACAACTAATCCAGTCCTGGTAATTATCTTTCAAGCGAATGGTAATGCCTTGTTTTCTGACTGAATTACAAACAATTGCTCGATTCTACCCTACATAAAATGACGCTAAAGCTGGAGTTAACCATGCACAAATTCACTAAAGCGCTGGCGGCCATTGGTCTGGCTGCCGTTATGTCACAATCCGCTATCGCTGAAACAATGAAACTGGGATTTCTGGTTAAACAGCCGGAAGAACCCTGGTTCCAGACGGAATGGAAATTTGCCGATAAGGCCGGGAAAGATCTGGGTTTTGAAGTGATTAAGATCGCCGTGCCTGATGGAGAGAAAACCCTCAATGCGATCGACAGCCTGGCGGCCAGCGGCGCGAAAGGCTTTGTAATTTGCACACCGGATCCCAAACTCGGTTCAGCCATTGTCGCGAAAGCGCGCGGTTACGATATGAAAGTCATTGCGGTGGATGACCAGTTTGTCAATGCCAAGGGCAAACCCATGGAGACGGTTCCGCTGGTGATGATGGCCGCGACCAAAATTGGCGAGCGTCAGGGCCAGGAACTGTATAAAGAGATGCAAAAACGCGGTTGGGATGTCAAAGAGAGCGCTGTCATGGCGATCACATCGAATGAACTGGATACCGCGCGTCGTCGCACTACCGGTTCGATGGAAGCGCTGAAAGCCGCTGGCTTCCCGGAAAAACAGATCTATCAGGTCCCCACCAAATCGAACGATATCCCCGGCGCATTTGATGCCGCTAACTCTATGCTCGTTCAGCACCCTGAAGTGAAACACTGGCTGATTGTTGGCATGAACGATAACACCGTTCTTGGTGGCGTGCGCGCAACGGAAGGCCAGGGCTTCAAAGCGCCAGACGTGATCGGTATCGGCATTAACGGTGTGGACGCGGTGAGCGAACTGTCGAAAGCACAGGCCACCGGCTTTTATGGCTCACTGCTGCCAAGCCCGGACGTGCATGGCTATAAATCCAGCGAAATGCTCTACAACTGGGTGACCAAAGGCGCAGAGCCGCCGGCATTCACTGAAGTGACGGATGTGGTTCTGATCACCCGTGACAATTTCAAAGAAGAACTGGCGAAAAAAGGGTTAGGCGGCAAGTAATTCCACAGCATGGGAAATTCCGGAGGTGACGAATATGTCGCCTCCGGCAACAGGTTAGAACGATACTGACTCACGGAGACGTTATGCAACAGTCTACCCCGTATCTCTCATTTCGCGGCATTGGTAAAACTTTTCCGGGCGTCAAGGCGCTCACGGATATCAGTTTTGACTGCTATGCCGGTCAGGTGCATGCGCTGATGGGCGAAAATGGCGCCGGGAAATCAACACTCTTAAAAATTCTCAGCGGTAACTATGCGCCAACCACGGGCTCATTGGCGATTCGCGGGCAGGAAATGAATTTCGCGGATACCACCGCTGCATTAAACGCCGGCGTCGCCATTATTTACCAGGAATTGCATCTCGTGCCGGAAATGACCGTTGCCGAGAATATCTACCTTGGCCAGCTTCCGCATAAGGGTGGCATTGTTAACCGCAGTTTGCTCAATTATGAGGCGGGTCTGCAGTTACAACATCTGGGGATGGATATCGAACCGGATACACCGCTGAAGTACCTCTCTATCGGCCAGTGGCAGATGGTGGAAATCGCCAAAGCGCTGGCACGTAACGCCAAAATCATTGCGTTTGATGAGCCGACCAGTTCGCTTTCCGCCAGAGAGATTGAAAACCTGTTTCTGGTGATCCGTGAACTGCGCAAAGAAGGGCGCGTCATTCTCTATGTTTCGCATCGCATGGAAGAAATCTTCGCGCTGAGCGACGCGATCACCGTGTTTAAGGATGGCCGCTACGTTAAAACGTTCACCGACATGCAGCAGGTTAACCATGATGCGCTGGTACAGGCAATGGTAGGGCGTGATTTAGGGGATATTTACGGCTGGCAGCCACGACCGTATGGTGCTGAGCGTTTGCGTCTGCATGAGGTCAAAGCCCCGGGTGTACGTACGCCCATCAGCCTCACGGTGCGCAGCGGTGAAATTGTCGGGCTGTTTGGCCTGGTGGGGGCTGGTCGCAGTGAACTGATGAAGGGGCTGTTTGGCGGGACTCGCATCAGCGCAGGGCAGGTCTACATTGACGAAAAACCCATCGATATCCGCAAACCTGCGAATGCCATCGCGGCGGGGATGATGCTCTGCCCGGAGGACCGAAAAGCTGAGGGGATCATCCCGGTGCATTCGGTGCGAGACAACATCAATATCAGCGCCCGACGTAAACATGTTCTGGGCGGGTGCGTAATCAATAACGGATGGGAAGAAACGAACGCCGATCATCACATCCGCTCGCTGAATATCAAAACGCCTGGCGCTGAGCAGCTCATCATGAACCTTTCTGGCGGTAATCAGCAAAAAGCCATTCTGGGGCGCTGGTTGTCCGAAGAGATGAAGGTGATCTTGCTCGATGAGCCGACCCGCGGCATTGATGTCGGCGCGAAGCACGAAATTTATAACGTTATTTACGCCCTGGCCGCGCGCGGCGTTGCCGTGCTATTCGCCTCCAGTGACCTGCCGGAAGTGCTCGGCGTGGCTGACCGCATTGTGGTGATGCGGGAAGGTGAGATTGCCGGGGAACTACTTCATGAACAGGCGGATGAGCGGCAGGCTCTGAGCCTCGCTATGCCTAAAGTCAGTCAGGCCGTCGCCTGAGAAAGGAGAGAATGATGTCTTCCGTAACTACGTCTGGATCGGGCGCACCTAAGTCGCCGTCATCGTTTAGTCTGGGGCGAATCTGGGATCAGTATGGCATGCTGGTGGTGTTTGCCGTACTTTTCCTCGCCTGCGCCATTTTTGTGCCGAACTTCGCCACCTTTATCAACATGAAAGGGCTGGGCCTGGCGATTTCGATGTCGGGCATGGTGGCCTGCGGCATGTTGTTCTGCCTGGCGTCAGGAGACTTCGACCTGTCCGTCGCGTCGGTCATCGCCTGTGCCGGGGTCACCACCGCTGTGGTTATCAACATGACAGAAAGCCTGTGGATCGGGGTCGGCGCAGGCCTGTTGCTCGGGGTGTTGTGTGGACTGGTCAACGGTTTCGTCATTGCACGGCTGAAGATCAACGCGCTGATCACCACCCTGGCAACGATGCAAATTGTTCGTGGGCTGGCGTATATCATTTCCGATGGTAAAGCGGTAGGTATTGAAGACGAGCGTTTCTTTACTCTCGGCTATGCCAACTGGTTAGGTTTACCGGCGCCAATCTGGCTCACCGTGGGCTGCCTGGTTATCTTCGGTTTACTGTTGAATAAAACGACCTTCGGCCGTAACACCCTGGCCATTGGCGGTAATGAAGAGGCTGCGCGTCTGGCTGGCGTGCCGGTGGTCCGCACTAAAATTATTATCTTCGTGCTGTCAGGTCTGGTTTCTGCCGCGGCCGGGATCATCCTCGCTTCGCGTATGACCAGCGGTCAACCGATGACCTCTATCGGCTATGAGTTAATTGTCATTTCAGCCTGCGTTTTGGGCGGCGTTTCCCTGAAGGGCGGCATCGGAAAAATCTCATATGTGGTGGCGGGGGTGCTTATCCTGGGAACCGTTGAGAATGCGATGAACCTGCTGAACATTTCACCGTTTGCGCAGTACGTCGTTCGCGGTCTGATCCTGCTGGCAGCGGTGATCTTCGACCGTTATAAACAAAAAGCGAAGCGTACCGTTTAAGAAAAAAACGCTCAACTTTTTAGTCTAGTTCCTCTCCATTGCCAGCCGCTACCCCGGCTGGCAATTGTCTTTCCAAATGGCGAGCGTCGTCACACTGTCTATACTTACCGTTGCTAATGAGACGCGATCCACGCGCCTTCAGACATGATGATAAGGAGAGTACCGGGTGGCAAAACCATTAACGACAACCCCTGAACTATCCGCTAACTATGCTTACTTTTTTGATCTCGATGGAACCCTTGCACAGATAAAACCGCATCCAGACCTGGTGGAGATCCCCGCTCAGGTGCTGGAGAGGCTTCACCGTCTTGCAGAGCGAAACGCAGGGGCGCTTGCATTGATTTCAGGGCGCTCAATGGTTGAGCTTGATGCTTTAGCCACTCCCTGGCGATTTCCGCTGGCGGGGGTACACGGGGCTGAACGCCGTGATATCAATGGTAAAACGCATATTGTGCATCTCCCGCAGGCAATAGAGCGTGACATCAGCCTCCAGTTGCATACGGCACTGGCGAACCTGCCGGGCGCGGAGCTCGAAATTAAAGGGATGGCGTTTGCGTTGCACTATCGTCAGGCGCCAGAACATGAACAGGCGTTACTGACGCTGGCGCGACGTATTGCGCAAAACTGGCCGCAACTGGCGCTACAACAGGGAAAATGCGTCGTCGAACTCAAACCGAAAGGCGCCAACAAAGGCGAAGCGATCGCCGCGTTTATGCAGGAAGCACCGTTTGCCGGGCGGATCCCGGTTTTTCTGGGAGACGATCTGACCGATGAGTCGGGTTTTGCCGTGGTCAACCGCATGGGCGGGATTTCAGTGAAGGTGGGCGAAGGGGAAACGCAGGCGACATGGCGTCTGGCAAGCGTGCCCGACGTCTGGCGCTGGCTGGAATCTATTCACTCTGCACAAGAACAAGAAAAAAACATTCAAGACAGGAGAGATGGCTATGAGTCGTTTAGTCGTAGTATCTAATCGAATTGCGCCCCCGGATAACAAAGCCAGCGCGGGTGGCCTGGCCGTCGGGGTTCTGGGCGCGCTAAAAGCAGCCGGAGGGCTGTGGTTCGGTTGGAGTGGCGAATTGGGTCACGAAGATCAGCCATTAAAAGAAGTTACCCGCGGCAATATTACCTGGGCGTCGTTTAACCTCAGCGAAAAAGATCACGAAGAGTATTACAACCAGTTCTCCAACGCGGTGCTTTGGCCTGCTTTTCACTACCGGCTGGATCTGGTGAATTTTCAGCGTACTGCGTGGGAAGGGTATCAGCGTGTGAATGCGCTGCTGGCAGATAAGCTCCAGCCGTTATTAAAAGATGACGACATTATCTGGATCCACGATTACCACCTGCTGCCCTTTGCCAGCGAACTGCGTAAGCGTGGGGTAAATAACCGGACAGGTTTCTTCCTGCATATTCCCTTTCCGACGCCGGAGATTTTTAACGCCTTGCCATGCTCGGACATTCTGCTGGAGCAGATGTGCGATTATGACCTGTTAGGCTTTCAAACCGAAAACGACCGTGTGGCCTTCCTTGATAGCCTCTCCAGCATGACGAGAGTCAGTTCGCATGATAAGCAAAGCCACACTGCCTGGGGCAAACATTTCCACACGGCGGTTTACCCCATTGGGATTGAACCACAGGAGATTGCCCGGCAGGCATCGGGTCCGTTACCGCCGAAACTGGCGCAACTTAAGGCCGAGCTTAAAAATCTCAAAAACATCTTTTCCGTCGAGCGACTGGATTATTCAAAAGGTCTTCCGGAACGTTTTCAGGCTTATGAGGCACTTCTGGAGAAATTCCCCCAGCATCACGGGAAGATCCGTTATACGCAGATTGCGCCCACTTCACGGGGCGACGTGCAGGCCTATCAGGATATCCGGCATCAGCTTGAGACTGAAGCCGGGCGCATTAACGGTAAATACGGGCAACTGGGCTGGACGCCGCTCTTTTATCTGAACCAACACTTTGACCGAAAATTGCTGATGAAAGTCTTCCGTTCATCGGACGTGGGGCTGGTCACGCCGCTGCGTGACGGCATGAATCTGGTGGCGAAAGAGTTTGTTGCCGCACAGGATCCCGAAAATCCAGGCGTGCTGGTTTTGTCACAATTCGCAGGGGCAGCGAATGAGCTGACCTCCGCGCTTATTGTCAATCCATACGATCGTGACGAGGTGGCAGCCGCGCTGGACAGAGCTCTCACCATGCCGCTGGCTGAACGGATATCGCGACACGCGGAGATGCTGGAGGTGATTATCAAAAATGACATCAATCACTGGCAGGAGCGCTTTATTGGCGACTTAAAGAAGATCGCGCCACGCAGCGCTGAAACTCTTCAGCAACGTAAAGTGGCGACGTTTCCGAAGCTCGCCTGATCGGTAACGCGCTGGCATTAATCGCCGTCAAGCGGTACTAACAGGACATCCACCAGGCTTGAACTTACCACACTTTTCGCTGAGCAGGACGCTCGCGAAAAGAAGCTTTGATTGTGATTGCCGCAAACAACCAGATCCACGTCGTGTTTACGACACACATCCAGAATATGTTCGCTTAGCTCACCGTAGGTAATAAACGTCTGCGCAATCGGGTAATCAGCTTCTTTCGCCAGTTTCTCAAGGAAATCATGCGTTTCCTCCTCCATTAGCCCGCGCAAATCTTCCATCATGGGGGCGGCGAACTGATTGTAGAGTTCCGGGTCAGAGGCGAGGGTGATGAGGCTGATACGGGCGTTGACGGGGCGGGCGATAGAGACGGCTTTCGCCAGCAGTTGTTGACTTTCCGGGGTGATAGCCACAGCAACCAGAATGTGTGTATAGCTCATAACTCGCTCCTTAATGCAAGAATATGAGATGGTCCTTCAGCATTACTCAGATTATCTCACAACTGCAATGCTTCAGGATGACAATAATGTGAAGGCACTCATAATTATTCATTAAAATTTCTTATAAATAGTTCTAATAAATAACCAAATGTAGCAATAAAAACGGTTGACTTAAATTAAATTAGCAGGTTAGTAATTCCTCATTTCAACGAATTCATGAGAGTGATTAATTTCTGTGTAATCATAAAATAATTGTATTCTTAAGAGATTGAAAACAATTAACACTCTGTTTTAAATGAATAAAAATCTGTTTTGCTTCGAAATTCATTTAATGGGATTTGACTATTTTCTCTGCGTTATTTTAACGGTTGTGTCGTAATATTTTTCTCTGTATCCGTCGTGTGTTTTAAGAACCGATGAAATGAAAAGTGGTTGGATTGGTCAATTTATAATCAAAATAAAAGCCTGGCTGATGGATTTGTGTTAACAATTAAGTTATTTTATGTGACATTCATCACATATTTTTCAAATTCGCAGCCTGGCTTTGTTGTATGTCTGAGGACTGACGAGTAGAGTTGCGTCGAATTAGGAAAAATCTTAGGCATTTGTAAGAATTTATGTGGGCACGTAACGAGTGGGCAAAGCCTTTGCGTGATACCGATGTCTTTGGTTACGCGCCTGATTGAAAGTATGTGTTTGACCTATTTGATTTTTTTACCGGGAATTCCCGGCGACATCACGGGGTGCGGTTTCGCCGCACAAAAATAAAGTTGGTTATTCTGGATGGGAATAATGCATACATCCGAGTTGCTGAAACACATTTATGACATCAATTTGTCATATTTACTCCTTGCACAGCGTCTAATCGTTCAGGACAAAGCGTCTGCCATGTTTCGTCTCGGGATCAACGAGGAAATGGCCACATCGTTAGGGGCGCTGACCCTTCCACAAATGGTTAAACTGGCAGAAACGAATCAACTTGTTTGTCACTTTCGTTTCGACAGCCACCAAACCATCAGCCGTTTGACTCAGGACTCCAGGGTTGACGATCTCCAGCAAATCCACACCGGCATCATGCTGTCTACGCGCCTGTTAAGTGATGTCAACCAGGCTGATGAAACCGCACGCAAGAAAAGGGCCTGATGATGAGTGAGAAAAGCATTGTTCAGGAAGCTCGTGATATCCAGTTAGCAATGGAATTGATCACTCTGGGTGCCCGTTTGCAAATGCTGGAAAGCGAAACGCAGCTCAGTCGCGGTCGCCTCATCAAGCTGTACAAAGAACTCCGTGGTAGTCCTCCGCCGAAAGGCATGTTGCCGTTTTCCACCGACTGGTTTATGACCTGGGAGCAGAACATCCATGCCTCTATGTTCTGTAATGCCTGGCAATTCCTGCTAAAAACAGGTCTTTGCAGCGGCGTTGATGCGGTTATTAAAGCGTATCGGCTCTATCTTGAGCAGTGTCCGCAGGGAGACGATGGTCCTCTGCTGGCGCTGACGCGTGCATGGACGCTGGTTCGTTTCGTAGAAAGCGGGTTACTTCAGTTATCGAGCTGTAACTGCTGCGGCGGGAATTTTATTACCCACGCTCACCAACCTGCGGGCAGTTTTGCCTGCAGTTTGTGCCAGCCGCCGTCGCGTGCGGTAAAAAGACGTAAACTTTCCCAGGATGCTGCCGATATTATTCCACAACTGCTGGATGAACAGATCGAACAGGCTGTTTAACCGATAGGTGTGGACAGAACACTCCAGCAGCGGTAAGTGATTACCGCTGCTTTTTTTTGCCTCGCCGACGCGTTAACGCCACGACTGCGCATCCTGTCATTGTCAACAGCAGAAGGATGATGTCGTGCTTATCTTATTAGGTTACCTGGTTGTTCTTGGTACAGTTTTCGGCGGTTACATGATGACCGGTGGAAACCTTGGGGCACTCTATCAACCGGCTGAATTTGTCATCATCGGTGGCGCGGGGATAGGGGCTTTTATCGTCGGGAACAACGGGAAAGCCATCAAGGGAACGTTAAAAGCGCTGCCGTTACTGTTTCGCCGTTCGAAGTACACCAAAGCGATGTATATGGATTTGCTGGCGCTACTCTATCGCCTGATGGCGAAGTCACGCCAGCAGGGTATGTTCTCGCTCGAACGTGATATTGAAAATCCGAAAGAGAGTGAAATTTTTGCCAGTTATCCGCGGATTCTGGCCGATGCAATGATGCTCGATTTCATCGTTGATTACCTGCGTTTAATCATCAGCGGCAACATGAATACCTTCGAGATCGAAGCACTGATGGACGAAGAAATTGAAACCCACGAGAGCGAAGCCGAAGTACCGGCCAACAGCCTGGCGCTGATGGGCGATTCTTTACCGGCGTTCGGTATTGTCGCTGCGGTTATGGGGGTGGTTCATGCGCTCGCGTCAGCGGACAGACCCGCAGCAGAGCTGGGTTCACTGATTGCTCATGCGATGGTCGGGACGTTCCTCGGCATTTTGCTGGCTTATGGCTTCATCTCACCGCTTGCCAGCGTTTTACGCCAGAAGAGCGCGGAAACCACCAAAATGATGCAGTGCGTCAAGGTCACCTTACTGTCGAATCTGAACGGCTACGCCCCGCCGATTGCCGTCGAGTTTGGCCGTAAGACGTTGTATTCCAGCGAACGCCCGTCGTTCATTGAACTGGAAGAACATGTTCGCGCCGTGAGAAACCCGAATCAGCAACAGACAACGACTGAGGACGCATGAAGAATCGGTCTCATCCCATCGTCGTTGTCAAACGACGCAAGCACAAAGGCCATGGCGGTGGTGCACATGGGTCGTGGAAGATTGCTTACGCTGACTTTATGACCGCCATGATGGCCTTTTTTCTGGTGATGTGGCTCATTTCCATCTCCAGCCCTAAAGAACTGATTCAGATTGCCGAATATTTCCGTACCCCGCTGGCAACGGCGATCACGGGGGGAAATCGCATTTCCAACAGCCAGAGTCCCATTCCTGGCGGTGGCGATGACTTTACCCAGCAGCAGGGCGAAGTGAATAAGCAACCGAATATCGATGAGCTGAAAAAACGCATGGAACAAAATCGCCTGAGCAAACTGCGCGGCGATCTCGATCAGCTCATTGAGTCCGATCCTAAACTGCGCGCCCTGCGTCCTCATCTGAAGATTGACCTGGTGCAGGAAGGGTTGCGGATCCAGATTATCGACAGCCAGAATCGCCCGATGTTTAAAACCGGCAGCGCGGAGGTTGAACCCTATATGCGCGATATCCTGCAGGCCATTGCGCCGGTACTGAATGGCATTCCGAACCGCATCAGTCTGTCAGGACATACGGATGATTACCCTTATGCAAACGGTGAGAAGGGGTACAGCAACTGGGAACTCTCTGCCGATCGCGCCAATGCCTCCCGCCGTGAACTGGTGCAGGGCGGTCTGGATGACGGAAAAGTATTACGGGTGGTCGGCATGGCCGCCACGATGCGCATGAGCGATCGTGGGCCTGATGACGCCATTAACCGCCGAATCAGCCTGTTAGTTCTGAACAAGCAGTCCGAACAGGCCATTTTGCATGAAAACGCTGAAAGCCAGAACGAGCCGGTAAGTGTATTACAACAGCCTGAGGCCAGCCCGCAGGTAAGCGTTCCCACATCGCCACCAGCCAATCCGAGGTGATAGCGTGAGCATGGATATAAGCGATTTTTATCAGACATTTTTTGATGAAGCTGACGAGTTGTTGGCTGACATGGAGCAACATCTGCTCGATCTGGCCCCGGAAGCGCCGGATGCCGAGCAACTGAATGCCATATTTCGGGCTGCCCACTCCATCAAAGGGGGAGCCGGAACTTTCGGCTTCACCATTTTGCAGGAAACCACGCATCTGATGGAGAACCTGCTGGATGATGCGCGTCGCGGTGAAATGCAGCTCAATACCGACATTATCAACCTGTTTTTGGAAACGAAAGATATTATGCAGGAACAGCTCGATGCCTATAAAAGCTCGGAAGAGCCGGATGCCGCCAGCTTCGAATACATCTGCAACGCGTTACGCCAGTTAGCGCTGGAGGCGAAAGGTGAAACCGCGCCGGCGGTGGTGGCGAATGCCAGACTCAGTGTGGTCGATAATATGGCCCCTGAAGAAAGCGCTGACGCAGAGGAAGAAAAGCTGCGTATTGTCCTGTCGCGTCTCAAAGCCAGCGAAGTGGATTTGCTGGAAGAAGAGCTGGGCAATCTGACCACCTTATCCGATGTGGTGAAAGGTGCGGACAGCCTTGCGGCAACGCTCGAGGGCGACATTGCTGAGGACGATATCATCGCCGTGCTCTGCTTTGTGATTGAAGCCGACCAGATTGCCTTCGAGAAAGTGGCGTCCCCGGCAACACCTGTGGTGCAGACTGAGGTGGCCGATGGGGTTGCCATCGCGCAACCGGTCGCTGCGGTGCCTGCCGTCAAACAGGCGGCCAGCGAAGCGCAGTCCGCACGTGCAGAACGGGATAAACCGGCCCGCGCCAGCGAATCAACCAGCATTCGTGTGGCGGTGGAAAAGGTTGACCAGCTTATCAACCTGGTGGGTGAACTGGTGATCACCCAGTCGATGCTGGCACAGCGCTCAAACGAACTCGATCCGGTCAATCATGGCGATCTCATCACCAGCATGGGTCAGTTACAACGTAACGCCCGCGATTTGCAGGAATCGGTGATGTCGATTCGTATGATGCCAATGGAGTATGTCTTCAGCCGCTTCCCGCGTCTGGTACGTGACCTGGCGGGTAAGCTCGGCAAACAGGTGGAACTGACGCTGGTGGGCAGCTCAACGGAACTCGATAAGAGCCTGATCGAACGCATTATCGACCCGTTAACCCACCTGGTGCGTAACAGTCTCGATCACGGAATTGAACTGCCGGAAAAACGCATGGAGTCCGGTAAGAACGTCGTGGGTAATCTGATTCTGTCGGCAGAACACCAGGGCGGCAATATCTGTATCGAAGTCACCGACGATGGCGCCGGGTTGAACCGCGAGCGTATCCTGGCAAAAGCGATCTCCCAGGGAATGGCGGTCAATGAAAACATGACCGATGACGAAGTGGGGATGCTAATCTTCGCGCCGGGCTTCTCCACGGCGGAACAGGTAACCGACGTTTCCGGGCGCGGCGTAGGGATGGACGTGGTGAAACGTAACATCCAGGAGATGGGCGGTCACGTTGAAATCCAGTCGAAACAGGGGGCGGGCACCACAATTCGCATCTTGTTGCCGTTGACGCTGGCGATCCTCGACGGCATGTCTGTCCGCGTGGCGGACGAAGTGTTCATTCTGCCGCTGAATGCGGTGATGGAATCTCTGCAACCGCGCAACGATGATCTGCATCCGCTGGCGGGCGGCGAGCGCGTGCTGGAAGTGCGCGGTGAATATCTGCCGCTGGTCGAACTGTGGAAAGTGTTTGACGTGGAAGGGGCAAAAACCGAAGCCACCCAGGGCATCGTGGTGATCCTGCAAAGCGGCGGTCGCCGTTACGCACTGCTGGTCGATCAGCTGATTGGTCAGCACCAGGTGGTGGTTAAAAACCTGGAAAGCAACTATCGCAAAGTGCCGGGGATCTCCGCCGCCACCATTCTGGGCGATGGCAGCGTCGCGCTGATTGTCGATGTCTCCGCCCTGCAAGGTTTAAATCGCGAACAACGTATGGCGATCTCCGCCGCCTGATTGAGTAAGAAAGGGTAAAATATGACCGGTATGACTAATGTAACGAAACTGGCCGGCGAGCCGTCAGGTCAGGAATTCCTGGTATTTACGCTGGGTGATGAAGAGTACGGCATCGACATTCTGAAAGTGCAGGAAATCCGTGGCTACGATCAGGTCACGCGTATTGCCAACACGCCTGCCTTCATCAAAGGGGTGACCAATCTGCGTGGTGTGATTGTGCCGATTGTCGATCTGCGCGTGAAGTTCTGCCAGGGCGATGTGGAATATAACGACAACACCGTTGTGATTGTCCTGAATCTGGGCCAGCGCGTGGTAGGGATTGTCGTCGATGGCGTATCGGATGTGCTGTCGTTAACCGCCGAGCAGATCCGACCCGCCCCGGAGTTCGCCGTCACGCTGTCAACGGAATACCTGACAGGACTGGGGGCGCTGGGGGAACGGATGCTGATCCTGGTGAACATTGAGAAGCTGCTGAACAGTGATGAAATGGCGCTTCTGGATATTGCGGCATCCCACGTCGCATAAACGGAATGCCGGATAATGCTTTGCTTATCCGGCCTGTGGCCTGAATGTGGTTAATGTACTTTAATGCCGGATGACGCTTTGCTTATCCGGCCTACGGCCTGAATGTGGTTACCGTGCTTTAATGCCGGATGACGCTTTGCTTATCCGGCCTGTGGCTCAAGTGTCGTTGTAGGCCGGATAAGGTGTTTACACCGCCATCCGGCAATGACCGCATCCGTTATGCCTCTTCTTCCCGATCGCTCTCATCCCGCCAGCGTGCTCAATGTATTTAATATCACTGAATTATTTGTTACCCAAACTGAAATAATTCACCCGAAGTTAAAACTATTTTTATTGTTTACTCATTTTGTTGCGCTCCAGACCGGGCAATTTTGTGAGCCGGATCGCATAAGAATGAATATACCTGCACCAAAGGCAGCACCTACACCGTCGGAACCTATACCGACACGGTGGTGGTGGATATCGCTTTCTGACCAGGAATTCCCTTTTGCAAAGGTAAAGTTCTTATCAAGGGTGCCGATAACGTTGATAACTCGTTTTCAGGAAGGTGCCTTATGTTTAACCGTATCCGCGTTGTCACAATGCTGATGATGGTGCTGGGGGTTTTCGCACTGCTACAGCTTGTATCTGGTGGTTTGCTGTTTTCCTCTTTACAGCATAATCAAAAAAGTTTTGTTCTTTCCAACGATCTACGCCAACAGCAGAGTGAGCTCACCTCGACATGGGATCTGATGCTGCAAACGCGTATTAACCTCAGCCGCTCCTCTGCACGCATGATGATGGACGCCAACAATCAGCAGAGCAGCGCGAAAACGGATCTGCTGAAGAATGCGAAAAATACGCTCGCGCAGGCGGCGGTGCATTTCAGCAATTTCAAAGCGATTAACCCGCTGCCGGAGATGGCGGAAGCCAGCGGCAATATAGACGAAAAATATCAGACGTACTTTGCGGCGCTCAGAGAACTGGTGCAGTTCCTGGAAAACGGCAACATGGATGCCTACTTTGCTCAGCCGACGCAGGGTATGCAAAACGCTCTGGGTGAGGCGCTGGGGCAGTACGCCAGCGTCAGCGAGAAGCTCTATCGTCAGGCGTTTGACGAAAGCGCCCATGATTACCAGTTTGCGCAGTGGCAGCTTGTCGTGCTGGCGGTCGTGCTGGTGCTGATTCTGGTGGTGGTGTGGTACGGCATTCGTCAAACCCTGCTCAATCCGCTCTCCCGGGTAATCGCCCATATCCGTGAAATTGCAGGCGGAAACCTAACCAATACCCTGACCGTTGCCGGACGTAATGAGATAGGCGAACTGGCCAGCAGCGTCGATCACATGCAGCGTTCGCTGGTAGAAACGGTGACTCAGGTACGTGAAGGCTCCGATGCCATTTACGCCGGTACAACGGAAATCGCCACCGGGAATACCGATCTCTCTTCCCGTACTGAGCAACAGGCGTCGGCGCTGGAAGAGACCGCGGCCAGCATGGAAGAACTGACGGCGACGGTGAAACAGAACGCCGACAACGCCCGCCAGGCGTCACAGTTGGCGCAGAGCGCATCGGACACCGCCCAGCACGGCGGCAAAGTGGTGGATAACGTCGTCAAAACCATGCACGAAATTGCCGGCAGCTCGAAGAAGATTGCCGACATTATCAGCGTTATTGATGGCATTGCCTTTCAGACCAACATTCTGGCGCTCAACGCCGCAGTAGAAGCCGCACGTGCGGGTGAACAAGGGCGTGGTTTTGCCGTGGTCGCCGGTGAAGTGCGTAACCTGGCAAGCCGCAGCGCACAGGCAGCAAAAGAGATTAAAGCACTGATTGAAGATTCGGTTGCGCGTGTAGATACCGGCTCAGTGTTGGTTGAAAGCGCGGGAGAGACCATGAATGACATCGTGAACGCGGTGACCCGCGTGACCGACATTATGGGCGAAATTGCCTCGGCTTCTGATGAACAGAGCCGCGGAATCGACCAGGTGGCCCTGGCCGTCTCGGAAATGGATCGCGTCACCCAGCAAAACGCCGCGCTGGTTCAGGAGTCAGCCGCCGCTGCCGCTGCGCTGGAAGAGCAGGCCAGCCGCTTAACGATGGCGGTGTCAGCCTTTCGCCTTGCCGCGCGCCCTTACGCGGTAAAGAGTAAAGAAGAACGACCTTCTGCGGACGTGCCTCACACGGCGCAGAAGCAATCACTCAGCATGGAGCACGATACTCACTGGGAAACATTTTGACCGATTTTTAACACTGCGGCGGTTGCCGCCTGATGGGAGCGTTGATGTTTAATCGTATTCGAATCTCGACCACGCTGTTTTTGATTTTGATCCTCTGCGGTGTATTGCAGATTGGCAGTAATGGCTTGTCTTTCTGGGCATTTCGGGACGGTTTTCAGAGCCTGAATCAGGTCGAGCAGAATAATCAGCAACGCGCCGCACTGGCGCAAACGCGCGCCGTTTTATTGCAGGCAAGTACTGCGTTGAACAAAGCCGGGACCTTGACCGCGCTGAGCTATCCGCCGGATGACATCAAAAGTCTGATGGCTATCGCTCGTACCAACCTGGCCCAGTCCAGCATGCTGTTTAACAGCTTCAGGGCCATAGAGACGAAGACGCCAGAGGGGAAAGCCCTGCAGGAGGCGACGGAGAAAAGCTTCACCCAATGGCACAGTGACCTGGAACACCAGGCCACCTGGCTTGAGAACAATCAATTGTCAGATTTCCTGACCGCGCCAGTACAGGCCTCGCAGGATGCCTTTGACGCGAACGTTAATGCCTGGCAGCAGAACATCAACCGTGTGCTTGAAGTGGCAGAGCAACAGAGCAAAGCCAACTATCACATGTCGGCGGCGATTTTCATCACCATGGTGATCATCGCGGCGTTGCTTACCTCCGGGGCGCTGTTCTGGTCGCGCAAAATGATCGTGCAGCCGCTGGCGATTATCGGCAGCCATTTTGACAGCATAGCCGCAGGCAATCTGGCGCGTCCGATTGCGGTCTACGGACGAAATGAGATTTCGGCAATCTTCGCCAGCCTGAAGGCGATGCAGCAGGCGTTGCGCGACACCGTAAGCGACGTGCGTCAGGGCAGTCTGGCGATGCATACCGGGATCTCGGAAATTGCAATGGGCAATAACGATTTGTCCTCACGAACCGAGCAGCAGGCGGCGTCGCTGGCGCAGACGGCGGCCAGTATGGAACAACTGACCGCAACCGTCGGGCAGAACGCCGACAATGCGCGTCAGGCGTCCGGTCTGGCGAAAAGCGCGGCAGATACGGCTAAAACCGGTGGCGAGCAGGCGACGAAAGTCGCCAGCACGATGCAGGACATCGCCGCCAGTTCGCAAAAGATTGGCGACATCATTGGCGTTATCGACGGTATTGCTTTTCAGACCAATATTCTGGCGCTGAACGCGGCGGTGGAAGCGGCGCGTGCGGGTGAACAGGGGCGTGGTTTTGCGGTAGTGGCAGGTGAAGTGCGCAATCTGGCGAGCCGAAGCGCGCAGGCGGCGAAAGAGATCAAAGGGCTGATTGAAGAATCGGTGAACCGTGTGCATCAGGGCTCGCAACTGGTGGATACCGCGGCGCGCACCATGACGGAAATCGTGACCTCGGTGACGCGCGTCAACGACATCATGGGGGAAATTGCCTCGGCGTCGGATGAACAGCGCAGAGGGATTGAGCAGGTGGCGCAGGCCGTCACGCAGATGGATCAGGTCACACAGCAGAACGCCGCGCTGGTGGAAGAAGCCGCCGCCGCCACCGATCAGCTCGCACACCAGGCCGACACGCTGTCAGCCCGCGTCGCGGTATTTAAACTTGAAGAGCACGTTGTAACACACCAAGAATCGGCGCCGCTGCAGGCAGCGCCCGTTGTATCCGGAATGTGATTAAGAAGGCGCTATGACATCATCTCTGCCCAACGGGCAAACGTCATTATTGTTACAGATGACACAGCGCCTTGCGCTGTCCGACGCGCATTTTCGTCGGATATGTCAATTAATCTATCAGCGCGCGGGGATCGTACTGGCAGACCATAAGCGGGATATGGTTTATAACCGCCTGGTCCGTCGGCTGCGTACGCTCGGGCTGGATGATTTTGGCCGGTATCTCAGCATGCTGGAAGCGAATCAAAGCAGTGCGGAGTGGCAGGCCTTTATCAACTCGTTGACCACTAATCTGACCGCCTTTTTTCGCGAGGGGCACCACTTTCCGGTGCTGGCGGAACATGCCCGGCGTCGGACCGGCGAATACCGGGTCTGGAGTGCGGCGGCATCGACCGGTGAAGAGCCGTACAGTATCGCCATCACCCTTGCCGACACCTTAGGAACGGCACCCGGACGCTGGCGCGTATTCGCCAGCGATATTGATACCGAAGTGCTGGAAAAAGCGCGCAGCGGAATCTACCGGCTGGATGAGCTTAAAACCTTGTCGCCACAGCAGTTACAGCGTTATTTCATGCGCGGCACGGGCCCCCATGATGGGCTGGTTCGCGTGCGTCAGGAACTGGCCAGCCATGTTGAGTTTTGTGGGGTTAACCTGCTGGATAAGCAGTACAACGTGCCGGGGCCGTTTGATGCCATTTTTTGCCGTAATGTCATGATCTATTTCGATAAAACGACGCAGCAGGATATTTTGCGCCGTTTTGTGCCTCTCCTTAAGCCTGATGGTCTGCTGTTTGCCGGGCATTCAGAGAACTTTAGCAACCTCGTGCGCGATTTTAGTCTGCGCGGACAGACGGTGTATGCGCTGAGTAAGGATAAAGTATGAGTAAAATCAGGGTGTTGTCGGTTGATGACTCTGCATTAATGCGTCAAATCATGACCGAAATTATTAACAGCCATAGCGACATGGAGATGGTGGCTACGGCGCCGGATCCGCTGGTTGCCCGGGATTTAATCAAGAAATATAACCCTGACGTGTTGACGCTGGATGTCGAAATGCCACGGATGGATGGCCTTGATTTCCTTGAAAAGCTGATGCGATTGCGCCCAATGCCGGTGGTTATGGTGTCGTCATTGACGGGCAAAGGGTCGGAAGTCACGCTGCGGGCGCTTGAACTGGGGGCAATTGATTTTGTCACCAAACCGCAACTGGGCATCCGCGAAGGGATGCTGGCCTACAGCGAGATGATTGCAGAGAAAGTGCGCACCGCTTCTCGGGCGCGTCTGGGAGCGCATAAGCCCCTTGCGGCACCCACGACCTTAAAAGCCGGACCGCTGCTCAGCTCGGAAAAACTCATCGCCATTGGCGCATCGACGGGAGGGACGGAAGCGATTCGCCATGTTCTGCAACCGCTGCCTCTCTCCAGCCCGGCGGTCATTATTACGCAGCACATGCCGCCTGGATTTACCCGTTCGTTCGCCGAACGCCTGAACAAACTGTGTCAGATCGCCGTGAAGGAGGCTGAAGATGGTGAGCGTGTACTGCCGGGCCATGCCTATATCGCGCCGGGCGACAAGCATATGGAACTGGCGCGCAGCGGGGCGAACTATCAGATCAAAATTCATGACGGTCCGCCGGTGAACCGGCACCGGCCGTCGGTGGATGTGCTGTTTCATTCGGTGGCGGTTCATGCGGGGCGCAATGCCGTCGGGGTGATCCTCACCGGCATGGGCAACGATGGCGCGGCCGGAATGTTAGCGATGCACCAGGCGGGCGCCTGGACGATTGCGCAAAATGAAGCAAGTTGTGTGGTGTTCGGCATGCCGCGCGAAGCCATCAATATGGGTGGCGTAAGCGAAGTGGTCGATCTTAGCCAGGTAAGCCAGCAAATGCTGGCGAAAATCAGTGCCGGACAGGCAATACGTATTTGAATCAGGAGTAATTTTTTATGGCGGATAAAGAGCTTAAGTTTTTGGTTGTGGATGACTTTTCCACCATGCGTCGCATTGTGCGTAACCTGCTTAAGGAGTTGGGATTTAACAACGTGGAAGAGGCCGAAGACGGCGTAGACGCGTTGAATAAATTACAGACAGGCGGCTTTGGCTTTGTGATCTCCGACTGGAACATGCCGAACATGGACGGTCTTGAACTGCTGAAAACCATTCGCGCCGACGGCGCAATGGCTTCACTGCCGGTGCTGATGGTCACGGCGGAAGCGAAAAAAGAGAACATCATCGCGGCGGCGCAGGCTGGTGCCAGCGGCTATGTGGTGAAGCCATTCACTGCCGCCACGCTGGAAGAAAAACTCAACAAAATTTTTGAGAAACTGGGCATGTAAGGGGCCGACCATG
Organism: Citrobacter amalonaticus; assembly: GCF_037053465.1. Classification (GTDB taxonomy): domain Bacteria; phylum Pseudomonadota; class Gammaproteobacteria; order Enterobacterales; family Enterobacteriaceae; genus Citrobacter_A; species Citrobacter_A amalonaticus_H. The sequence goes on along the minus strand of NZ_JBALIF010000008.1, from coordinate 156,206 downwards.
ATGCAACCATCGATTAAACCCGTAGATGAACATTCTGCCGGGGATATCATTGCCCGCATTGGTAGCCTGACCCGCATGCTGCGTGACAGCCTGCGCGAACTGGGCCTTGACCAGGCCATTGCCGAAGCGGCTGAAGCCATACCCGATGCGCGTGACCGTCTGGACTATGTGGTGCAGATGACCGCCCAGGCCGCCGAGCGCGCGCTGAACAGCGTTGAAGCGTCACAGCCGCATCAGGATGAAATGGAGAAGGGAGCGAAAGCGCTGAGTAAACGCTGGGATGCGTGGTTCGAAAACCCCATCGAACTGTCTGATGCCCGCGAACTGGTTACCGACACGCGTAAATACCTCGGCGACGTGCCGGGGCACACCAGCTTCACCAACGCGCAGTTGCTCGACATCATGATGGCGCAGGATTTCCAGGATCTGACCGGTCAGGTCATCAAGCGCATGATGGATGTGATTCAGGAGATCGAACGCCAACTGTTGATGGTGCTACTGGAAAATATTCCGGAACAGGGCGCGCGACCAAAACGCGAAAGCGAAAGCTTGCTCAACGGCCCACAGGTGGATACCTCCAAAGCGGGCGTTGTCGCCAGCCAGGATCAGGTGGACGATTTGCTGGATAGTCTTGGGTTCTGATGCAAAAAGCCACCGCAATGGTGGCTTTCCTTAAGACTCAACGTCATTGTTTAATTTTTGCATCGTGACCGGACTGGGTATGAAGAAGATCCTCAACGAGTGTCTGCAACTGATCCTCACTAAAAGAGCATTGTCGGTAACTGTCATATTCATAGTGTCTTAAAGACTCATAGCTATATGATTTCAGCGCTTGCTGCAAATAGTTGCTGATCAGTGGCCCAAGAAACTTTACCTGTTTGTTGTAGATGGTTCTTAGTATCTTAATGACTGAGCCCATCTCATTGGGGGTGGCTTGCAATACCAGTTCAAGGCGACGACGGTGCAGATCATGCAGATAGTTTTCGGGGCTAATAACGTGTTTATTTCTCACATCGTAAAGTACTGAATCCCATGACATGAGCGTGGTCTTCAGTAAGCTGTGAGTATCTTCGAATTTCACAATCCGGTTTCTGAATGCCCATGTATCCTGGATACACCAGATATCAAAATCCAGACTCATATAATGAAAGCGTATGCCGCCGAGCCTGTTCACGCTGAACTGATGAATTTCCAGAGCCTTTAATGCGTTAATTAAGTCTTCTTGTGACCGCTCGATCACCAGATCGATATCCGAAGTGAATCCCCCTCGACCATACAGACCAATATCACGGATCATCCCACCGAAGATCCAGGCATGAGATTGCTCTGCCAGAGCATCAATTAACGCTCTGGCTTGCTTACGCTCTTCGCTGATTTCGAAAAAATCTTCGATTCTAAGCTTCAGGCGTTGATGGCTGGAAACGACCTTCATATTCATAAAGCGATTTTAGCTCATCGTGAAGACGTATCAAATAGCTGTCCGTCATACCTGAAATAGCATCGGTCAGAAGTTGCGCTTCTTTATAAAGAGGCGGCAGATCATTCCCTGTGTCTTCAAAAACGCGGCGGTAATTTTCTGAAATTCGCCCATAAGCATAACGGCCGAAGGGGGTATCCCATGTGTGACTCCCGCTCTGCCGACCTTTAATTCCTACCCAGAGCATGTCCATCAGCCCCTGAATATAATTTGACCCTTTCAGTTCCAGTTCAAGAACCGTACGGTGGCGATAACCCCGGGTTTTGTCGAATTTTTTCAGTGCTACGCAAAGTTCATTACCTGTGCTGATGCTAATAAGATCCTGAACAGTACAATCAGTCTGACAGAGTTGCTTATGCGTGTTCGCAAATGTCTCAACGACGCTTTTGATCAGTATGTTTGTGCTAACGACACGAAACATTTGCATACTCAAATCATTAATCTCAGCAGGAGAAAGGTCCTGCTTACGGAAAGCCCATTCCTGATTTTTCTCTTCAACTTTTTTGATCAAATCCGCGATGACAGAATCCGCCCCATCATTCCAGGTAGCAAGAAAACTAATCAGATCCTGATAAGAAGCCAGCCCTTTTTTGACTGTGTCTTCGGCATCAAGAACGGAATAAGCAATGTCATCACACGCTTCCATCAGATAGGTGAAGGGATGTCTTTGCCCTTCACTCAGACCTGTCTCCTCCCAAATTTCATGAACAACCTTTTCTTCAGAGAATAAAAATCCATGTTTGTCCCAAATTGTTTTTTTCGAACAGGAGGACCTGGGATATTTAATCATTGCTGCCAGCGTGGCGTACGTCAGGTTCAGTCCATAATTGTCATTGATGATTTGGAGCCTTGTCACGAGGCGAAGAGTTTGTGAATTGCCATCGAAGTTCAAAAAATCATTAAAGACAGGTTTAATCGCATCATCTGGAATTCTATCGACTAACGGCTTAAGTTCTCGTCTGAACCAGTTTCGCATTGCCGCTTCACCCTGATGCCCAAACGGAGGATTGCCAAGGTCGTGCGCAAGGCCAATCGTAGCCAGCAGTGCTGGAACGTCACGTTCAAGGCACAGATTTTCACCGCATGAGCCAAAAATCTCATTTTTCATCTCAAAGGCGAGGCGCATACCTATTCCTCGAGCAAAATTTGCCACTTCATGTGAGTGCGTCAAACGAGTTCTTACGCTGTCGTTAAGATCCAGAGGAAAAACCTGGGTTTTATCTGCCAGTCGCCGTGTTGGTGCAGCAAAAAGCAGGCGATCAAAATCGCGTTCTATTTCCTGTCGTCCGAAGGCCAGATCGGAGACTTCTGAATGCGTTGATTTTTCCTTATCTTTGCGCCTGCCACTGTTCAGTAGCTTATGCCATTCCATTTGAGATCCCTCTTGTTCTTCTGAAAGAGATAAATTAACAAACACATTTTAAAACGGCGAGGTAGCGTGGAGGTTTTTTTCAAAACTGGAAGCCAGTACGAAATTAAAGACGAATACCGTATGAAATATTATTAAAGGGGTAATTCGGTCCTTTTTGTTGGTTTATTTGCCCGATTGTCTTCGCAAATTCTGGGCATGATATACATGACTCAATGAGCTGCGAGCCTGTACTGTGTCTGAAGAGAACGACGACAAAACAGAAGCCCCCACACCCCACCGACTTGAAAAAGCGCGGGAAGAGGGGCAGATCCCCCGTTCCAGAGAGCTGACTTCACTGCTGATACTGCTGGTGGGTGTTTGCATTATCTGGATTGGCGGCGAGTCGTTAGCCAGACGGCTGTCTGGCATGTTGTCGGCAGGACTGCGCTTTGACCACAGTATGGTCAATGACCCTAATCTGATCCTCGGACAGATCATTCTGCTCATTAAAGAAGCGATGATCGCATTGCTGCCGCTGATAACGGGTGTCGTGCTGGTGGCACTGATTTCTCCGGTGCTGCTCGGCGGGCTGGTGTTCAGCGGTAAATCGTTACAACCCAAATTTTCTAAACTTAACCCGCTCCCCGGAATTAAACGTATGTTTTCGGCACAGACCGGCGCGGAGCTGCTGAAGGCGGTTCTGAAATCGACGTTGGTGGGGAGCGTGACCGGGCTTTATCTGTGGCATAACTGGCCCGAGATGATGCGCCTGATGGCGGAATCCCCCCGCACGGCGATGGGTAATGCGCTGGATCTCGTCGGTTTGTGCGCGCTGCTGGTGGTGCTGGGCGTGATCCCGATGGTGGGATTCGACGTCATCTTCCAGATCTTCAGCCATCTGAAAAAACTGCGTATGTCCCGTCAGGATATTCGCGACGAATTTAAACAGACCGAAGGCGACCCGCACGTGAAAGGGCGCATTCGCCAGATGCAGCGCGCGGCGGCGCGGCGACGGATGATGACCGACGTTCCCCATGCTGATGTGATCGTCACCAACCCGACCCACTATTCCGTGGCGTTACAGTATGACGAGAACAAAATGAGTGCGCCGAAAGTCATCGCGAAAGGGGCGGGGCTTGTAGCGCTGCGTATTCGTGAGATCGGCGCCGAAAACAAAATTCCTACGCTGGAAGCGCCGCCCCTGGCGCGTGCGTTATATCGCCATGCTGAGATTGGTCAGCAGATCCCCGGTCAACTGTACGCGGCGGTTGCTGAAGTACTGGCCTGGGTCTGGCAGCTTAAACGCTGGAGGCTCGCTGGCGGGGAACGTCCACCACAACCTGCAAATCTTCCGGTGCCTGAGGCGCTGGATTTTATGAACGAGAAGACTACTGATGGCTAATCTGGTCGCAATGTTGCGTCTGCCCAACAACATGAAAACCACGCAATGGCAGATCCTTGCCGGACCGATCCTCATCCTGCTGATTTTGTCGATGATGGTTTTGCCGTTGCCGGCATTTATCCTCGACCTGCTGTTTACCTTTAACATTGCGCTGTCGATCATGGTGCTGCTGGTGGCGATGTTCACCCAGCGTACGCTGGAGTTTGCCGCCTTCCCGACCATTCTGCTGTTTACCACGCTGCTGCGTCTTGCGCTGAACGTGGCCTCGACCCGTATTATTTTGATGGAAGGGCACACCGGGGCGGCGGCGGCGGGAAAGGTGGTTGAAGCCTTTGGTCACTTCCTTGTCGGCGGTAACTTTGCCATCGGTATCGTGGTGTTTGTTATCCTCGTCATCATCAACTTTATGGTTATCACCAAAGGCGCCGGACGTATCGCGGAAGTCGGAGCGCGATTTGTACTGGACGGGATGCCGGGCAAACAGATGGCGATTGACGCCGATCTCAACGCCGGGCTTATCGGCGAAGATGAGGCAAAAAAACGTCGCGCGGAAGTGACTCAGGAAGCGGATTTCTACGGCTCGATGGATGGTGCGAGTAAGTTCGTGCGCGGCGACGCCATCGCCGGGATCCTGATTATGGTTATCAACGTCGTAGGCGGTCTGCTGGTGGGCGTGCTGCAACACGGTATGAGCATGGGACACGCGGCAGAAAGCTACACGCTGCTGACAATCGGCGACGGCCTGGTGGCGCAAATCCCCGCACTGGTGATTTCAACCGCTGCCGGGGTGATCGTGACCCGCGTCAGTACCGATCAGGATGTGGGCGAACAGATGGTCGGGCAACTGTTCAGCAACCCCAGCGTGATGTTGCTCAGTGCCGCCGTTCTGGGGCTGCTCGGGCTGGTGCCCGGCATGCCAAACCTCGTTTTCCTGATGTTTACTGCGGCGCTGCTGGGGCTGGCATGGTGGATCCGTGGACGTGAGCAGAAAGCGCCCGCGGAACCGCAGCCGACCAAAATGCCGGAAAATAACGCGGTGGTGGAAGCGACCTGGAACGATGTGCAACTGGAAGATTCTCTCGGCATGGAGGTGGGTTACCGCCTGATCCCAATGGTCGATTTCCAGCAGGATGGTGAACTGCTGGGGCGTATCCGCAGTATTCGTAAGAAGTTTGCCCAGGACATGGGATTTCTGCCGCCAGTTGTGCACATCCGGGACAACATGGATCTGCAACCTGCCCATTACCGCATCCTGATGAAAGGCGTCGAGATTGGCAGTGGCGATGCCTATCCAGGGCGCTGGCTGGCGATTAACCCTGGTACGGCTGCGGGGACATTACCGGGTGAGCAGACGGTGGATCCGGCTTTTGGTCTCGACGCCATCTGGATTGAAAGTGCGCTCAAAGAACAGGCGCAGATTCAGGGCTTCACCGTCGTGGAAGCCAGCACTGTGGTGGCAACCCATCTGAACCATCTGATTGGACAATTCGCCGCTGAACTGTTTGGCCGTCAGGAAGCGCAACAACTGCTGGATCGCGTGTCGCAGGAGATGCCGAAGCTTACAGAGGATTTAGTGCCTGGGGTGGTGACGCTGACCACGCTGCACAAAGTCTTGCAGAATCTGCTGGATGAAAAAGTGCCGATTCGCGATATGCGCACCATTCTGGAAACGCTGGCGGAACACGCGCCGCTGCAAAGCGATCCGCATGAACTCACCGCCGTGGTACGCGTGGCGCTGGGACGCGCCATCACCCAACAGTGGTTCCCGGGTAATGAGGAAGTTAATGTAATTGGCCTTGATACGGCGCTGGAGCGACTTTTACTTCAGGCGTTGCAGGGCGGTGGTGGACTGGAGCCAGGCCTTGCCGACCGTCTGTTGGCGCAAACACAGGAGGCGCTGTCGCGTCAGGAGATGCTTGGCGCGCCGCCGGTATTGCTGGTCAATCATGCGTTGCGCCCACTACTTTCGCGCTTCCTGCGTCGTAGTCTGCCGCAACTGGTGGTGCTGTCGAACATGGAACTGTCCGACAACCGTAACATCCGCATGACGGCAACCATTGGAGGTAAATAATGCGCAGATTATTTTGGCTGTTATTTTTCCCGCTTACCGTTCAGGCTGCCGGGGAAGGGACGTGGCAAGCCAGTAGCATCGGTATTACCCTGAATCATCGCGGTGAATCGACATCATCGGCACCGCTTTCGTCCAGCCAGCCCGTTTCCGGCCTGATGACGCTGGTGGCCTGGCGGTATGAGCTTAATGGCCCGACCCCCGCAGGATTACGGGTTCGCTTATGTTCGCAATCCCGCTGTGTGGAATTAGACGGACAAAGCGGTACGACAACGGGATTCAGCAATGTTCCCGCCGTGGAACCGCTGCGTTTTGTCTGGGAAGTCCCTGGCGGCGGTCGCTTAATTCCCGCCCTGAAAGTTCAGAGCAATCAGGTGATTGTGAACTATCGTTAACCCTGTCTCTGTCATCAGGCAGCGTATAAAATTGCTGCCTGAACCGCATTTTTGACCTCATCTTTTTATTAAATAGAAACGCTGTTTTATAAATAAGTGACGCGCGTTGCCAGTCTCTTTGCATTTTTGCCATCACCGTGCCTCAGATGGCAAAAAAGCAAAGGTTTCCCCCTTTGTAAGCTTCTACTGTAGCCGTGTAAGTTCTTCCTTTGGCGCAGCCACCATGCCGGGGGACCTCCAACCATTTGCAGGGTTAACGGCAATGAAAACACGTAAAATTGGATTGGCGAATTACGTAGCCTATGGCTCAGGCGATTTTTTAGGGGCAGGTACGACAGCGCTCACGGCGGCCTGGTAGCTCTATTTCTACACGACATTCTGCGGTCTCTCGCCCATTCAGGCGACGTTTATCTTTGCGGTTGCCCGGGTTGTGGATGCGGTAGTCAGTCCGCTAATGGGCTTTTTGACGGACAACTTTGGTTCGACCTGGCCTGGTAAACGTTTTGGCCGACGCAAATTTTTCATTCTGCTGGGGATCCCCTGCGTATTCAGCTATTCGTTGATGTGGGTAGGGGGGATGAGTTTCTGGTATTACCTGCTGACGTACCTGCTGTTTGATGTCGTCTATACCATGATTCTGGTGCCGTATGAGACGCTGGTGCCAGAGATGACCGATGATTTCAAACAGAAAACCCGGTTTTCGGGCGCGCGCATTTCGATGGCGCAGATGTCCGCTATTCTGGCCTCATTCCTGCCGGGCATCCTGCTGACGGCATTCGGTAAAGACAACCCAGTGTCCTTCTTTTATGCCAGCCTGGTGTTCTCGGTATTGTGTGCGCTGATGCTGACCTTTGTCTGGTTCTTGACCTGGGAGCGTCCGCGTGAGGCGTGGACGAAAGCGGCTTTACGCGCGGAAGAAGAGAAAAAGAACCTGACCTTCGCTCAGAGCATGAACCGTCTGTGTGTGGAGCTGAGTTCGACGCTACGGGTGAAGATTTTCCGTCAGCATCTCGGGATGTATCTCGGCGGCTACATCGCGCAGGATGTCTTCAACGCCGTGTTCACTTACTACGTGGTGTTTGTGCTCATGCAGGAGGCGTCGATGGCGTCAAATCTGCTTGGCACCATGGCCATCTTTCAGTTTATTGCCGTGATCGTCATGATGCCGTTGTGTATTCGCTTTGGACCTGCGCCTTCCTATCGAATGGTTGTGGTGCTGTTTGGCCTGAGTTCTCTCTCTTACGCGATGCTGTATTACGCCGGATTAAGCACTATCTCTTCTCTGTTACTGCTGGTGTCTGCGGTGGCGGGGCTGGGGCGTGGGGGCATTAATTATGTTCCATGGAACATTTATACCTACATTGCGGACGTGGATGAAGTGATTACCGGTCAGCGCCGTGAGGGGATTTTCGCCGGGATTATGACTCTGACTCGCAAAGCGTCACAGGCAGGGGCGGTGATGCTGGTCGGGATTGTGATGCAGACGTCCGGCTTTGTGTCCGGACAGAGCACGCAGCCTGAAACGGTAAGCCATACCATTTTGCTGATTCTGAGCTGCGGAACGCTGCTGGTACTGGCCTGCGGCTTCCTGGTCTCCTTACGGTTCAAACTGAATTTACAGACTCACAGCACGCTGCGTGAAGAGACGGCTAAAATGCGCGCATCAGGCCGGACTATGCCCGAGAGCATAACGCCAGAGGCTCGCGCTACCGTCGAGATGCTGGCCGGGCTGCCGTATGAATCATTGTGGGGCAACAACAATATCGGTTACCTGAATCGCAACAAACCGGCTGCGCCATCACTGACGCAAGCGGCGACACTGAATTCGACTTACAACAGAGGTTAATACCATGAAAGTTTGGCCCGTCAAACATAGCCCGTTACTCCGTCAGCCGGAACGCTTTATCTCCCGGGAAGCATTGCAAGCCGTTATTCAGACGGTGACGAACAATCTGGTGAACATTAAGGATGCGTCGGGGCAATTTTTGCTGCGACTGGATGACGGACGGGTGATTGACACCAAAGGCTGGGCTGGCTGGGAATGGACGCACGGCGTTGGTCTGTACGGCATCTATCAGTACTACCAACAGACCGGCGACCAGACGATGCGTGACATTATCGATAACTGGTTTTCTGACCGTTTTGCGGAAGGGGCGACCACCAAAAACGTCAATACTATGGCGCCGTTTTTGACGCTGGCCTGTCGCTATGAGGAGACCCGTAATCCGGCCTGGCTGCCGTGGCTGGAGTCATGGGCAGAATGGGCGATGTATGAGATGCCGCGTACCGATTACGGTGGGATGCAACACATTACCCTGGCGGAAGAGAATCATCAGCAAATGTGGGATGACACGCTGATGATGACGGTCTTACCGCTGGCGAAAATCGGTAAGTTGCTTAACCGTCCTGAGTATGTGGAAGAGGCGGTCTATCAGTTCCTGCTGCACGTACAGAACCTGCAGGACAGGGGGACTGGTCTGTGGTTTCACGGCTGGAATTACGCTGGGCATCATAACTTTGCCCGGGCTCGTTGGGCGCGGGGGAATAGCTGGCTCACCATCGTGATCCCGGATTTTCTCGAACTGACTGCTTTACCGGAAAGCAGTGCCGTGCGCCGCTATCTGGTACAGGTACTGAATGCGCAGGTTGCCGCGCTGGCGACTTGTCAGGACGAGAGCGGGCTGTGGCATACGCTGCTTGACGATCCGGACTCTTACCTGGAAGCCTCTGCCACCGCAGGGTTTGCCTACGGGATTCTAAAAGCCGTGCGTAAACGGTATGTCAGCGCGGAATATGCCGGGATTGCTGAAAAAGCGATTCGCGGGGTTGTGAGAAATATTTCGCCGCAGGGAGAGCTGTTGCAGACCTCTTTTGGCACAGGAATGGGCAGCGATCTCGATTTTTACCGTGAGATCCCCTTAACGTCGATGCCCTATGGCCAGGCGATGGCGATATTGTGCCTGACGGAATATCTGCGGAAGTATTTCTGATGACAATGGTCGGGGATACTGTCGTATCCCCGAAATAAAATTGCGGTCAGCATGTACCGTTATCGAATATAGTCTTGATCTGATATTTATCTATTTTTGTGGTTTCCAGAGGATGTTGAACATCTTTCTCTTCGATAGTGATATTCCACACATTTTCATTATTGGATTCAGTTAATGTGTAGAATGTATTTCCATTGTGAATAATATAACCCCGGAAATTATGGTTGGGACCCGCTGTGACGGTCCTTGCCCTTCCAGAGACGGTTGATTGCTTCTCTTTATTGAATAATTGATACTGGATGGTAGCACAGCTTATATCACAGGGAGAGCACTCTAGATTTAAGATAAGCAACAATTCATCATTTTCAAAAACAAGATTGTAATTATCGCTGGCGAATGAAATTGATGGAAGTAATAAGAGGATTAAAATGAGTATAAATTTCATATTTTTATATAGACTCCATGAAAGAATACCTTCATTTCACTTGTTCTCCTGTTAATTAACCCTTCCATTACGTGTCCCTGAGAGTACCGAAATGCGTACCATGCGGAACGTAGATCATGTGTATAACGCCCATTAATGATACTCAGAACCGTAGACTGGGAAAATCCACGAACACCAGTGTTGAAAGCCAGTATAACCAGTGCATCAAACTCATTCTGTGTTAAATCCACAATTACTTTGTTTTTAACGACTTGTATAAATTGGTATAAATCAGCATTAAACAGTGAGTTAGCTGTGGCGATATCAATCCCATTTATGTATTTTTTGAATTCATTACTATTTTCGATTAAATGTCCATACCCTATGGTTGCACCTTGACAATATTCAGTGATTATTTTTCCTGTCTGATCGTCATAAGGTAATAGTGACAGCTTTTCATAAGATTTCATCAACGCAATGCAGCGGTAACTTGGCTGCATTATCCTGGGGGGGTGCAATTTTACACATTGAGTTGTTGTATACCGACCATGCAACCTGAATGTCGCCAGTTCATTTTTTAATAACATATTTCCTCCTGAATTTTTTGCGAATAAATTTTATGCTTTTTTGTAAAAATTAAAAGAGATAAAAAGAAAGTTGCAAAAGTGATGGGCAGGTAGGTGATGTTATCGGAGGTGTTATCGTTTCGTATTTTGATGGGATAGAAACAAATTAATCAGTCTCGTAGAGAGATCGTGTTACGGATATAAAAAAGCCTGAGTCTGGACTATCGACTCAGGCCTTAACTTTATAAGGGGGACTTACATCCGTTCTACGGTCTCGATGCCCAGTGTATCCAGACCGAGCTTCAGCGTTTTCGCGGTCAGCAGCGCCAGTTTCAGGCGGCTGTTACGGACGTCTTCGTTTTCGGCGCTCAGGATCGGGCAGTGCTCGTAGAAGCCGGAGAACAGGCCCGCCACGTCATACAGATACGCGCACATCACGTGCGGAGTACCTTCGCGGGCGACAACGGTCAGCGTCTCTTCAAACTGCAACAGACGGGCGGCCAGTTGCGCTTCACGATCTTCACTCAGTATGACGTTGGCGTTCGCCAGCGCAGCTTCGTCAAGACCTGACTTGCGGAACACGGACAAAACGCGGGTGTAGGCATACTGCATGTACGGCGCGGTGTTACCTTCAAACGCCAGCATGTTGTCCCAGTCGAAAATGTAATCGGTGGTGCGGTTTTTGGACAGGTCGGCGTATTTGACCGCGCCAATCCCGACGGCATTTGCCAGCTTTTCCAGTTCATCAGCAGGCATATCCGGGTTCTTCTCGGTGACCAGACGACGCGCACGTTCCAGCGCTTCATCGAGCAGGTCAGCCAGTTTGACGGTGCCGCCCGCGCGGGTTTTGAAAGGCTTGCCATCTTTGCCCAGCATCATGCCAAACATGTGGTGTTCCAGCGGAACGGAGTCCGGCACATAACCGGCTTTACGTACGATGGTCCATGCCTGCATCAGGTGCTGGTGCTGACGGGAGTCGATGTAATAGAGCACGCGATCGGCATGCAAGGTTTCATAACGGTATTTAGCACAGGCAATGTCGGTGGTGGTGTAGAGATATCCGCCATCTTTCTTCTGAATGATGACGCCCATCGGTTCACCTTCCTTGTTTTTATACTCATCAAGGAATACCACGGTGGCGCCTTCGCTTTCGACGGCCAGCCCTTTGGCTTTCAGGTCAGCAACGATGCCCGGCAGCATCGGGTTATACAGGCTTTCGCCCATTACATCGTCGCGGGTCAGCGTGACGTTCAGACGGTCATAGGTGATCTGGTTTTGGGACATGGTGATGTCGACCAGTTTGCGCCACATTTGCAGGAAGTATTCGTCGCCGCCCTGCAGTTTGACCACATAGCTCCGTGCGCGCTCGGCGAAGGCTTCATCTTCGTCGTAGTGTTTTTTGGCTTCGCGGTAGAAACCTTCGAGATCCGCCAGCGCCATTTCACCGGCGTTTTCCTGCTGCTGTTTTTCTAAGTACGCAATCAGCATCCCGAACTGGGTGCCCCAGTCGCCGACGTGGTTCGCGCGGATCACATGGTGGCCGAGAAACTCAAGGGTACGCACGGCGGCATCACCGATAATGGTGGAGCGCAGGTGGCCGACGTGCATCTCTTTTGCCACGTTCGGCGCGGAGTAATCGACAACCACGGTTTGCTTCGCTGGTTTTGCCACGCCGAGACGATCAGACAAGAGCGCCTGTTCAACATGCTCAGCCAGGAACGCCGGGTCGAGGAAAATATTGATAAAGCCAGGGCCCGCGATTTCAACCTTGCTGGCGATACCGCTCAGATCCAGATGAGTCAGCACCTGCTCAGCCAGTTGTCGAGGGGCCATACCCAGTTTTTTAGCAACTGCCATCATGCCATTTGCCTGATAGTCGCCGAACTGTACTTTTGCTGACTGACGAACCTGCGGTTCGCAATCTGCAGGCGCGCCTGCAGCAATCATGGCCTGACTGACTTTTTCTGAGAGAAGAGCCTGAATATTCACCGGAATACCTTACGTTTATGAAGCGGGTTAGTGTTTACCGCCGCAGTTTAAGAATTAAGGGCGGGAGTATACTGCAAATGCCCCTCTGCGTCAGCATCGCACCGCCGTAAGCACGCGCAGAAAATAAGCGTTAATGCACTGCATAACCATGCATTTGCGAAAACCTGTACCCGGCGGTTGGTTGCGGGCACACAACAGAGTAAATTAGCGGCTTTGAACACCGATAAGAGCTTTCACTATGGCGAACTGGCAAACCATTGACGAACTGCATGATATTTCCGCAGACTTACCGCGATTCACTCTGGCGTTCACAGAACTTTCCACTCGTCTTGGTCTGGATGTCGCACCGCTTGAGGCCGATCACATTTCTTTGCGCTGCCATCAGAATGCGACGGCGCAACGCTGGCGTCATGGATTTGAACAGTGCGGTACATTGTTATCAGAAAATATCATCAACGGCAGACCCATTTGTCTGTTTAAACTGGATGAGCCCGTTTGCGTCGCACACTGGCAGTTCACTGTAGTCGAACTGCCGTGGCCGGGGGAAAAACGCTATCCCCACGAAGGGTGGGAACACATTGAAATTGTCCTGCCGGGCTCTCCTGATACCCTGAATGCGCGCGCGCTGGCGCTGCTTTCTGACGAGGGGCTGAGCCAGCCGGGGATTGTTGTTAAAACCAGTTCGCCGAAAGGGGAACATGAACGTTTGCCTAACCCGACGCTGGCAGTAACCGATGGTAAGGTGACTGTTAAGTTTCATCCGTGGTCAATTGAGGCGATTGTCGCCAGTGAACAGCAACAGGAGTGAATATGGCATTACTGGAAATCTGTTGTTACAGCATGGAGTGCGCGCTTACAGCGCAGCAAAACGGTGCGGATCGCGTTGAGCTGTGCGCCGCGCCGAAAGAAGGGGGGTTAACGCCCTCGCTGGGCGTGCTGCGTTCGGTTCGTCAGGCGGTGACGATTCCGGTCCATCCGATTATCCGTCCGCGGGGCGGGGATTTTTGCTATACCGACGGTGAGTTCGCCGCGATGCTTGACGATGTGCGCACCGTACGTGAACTGGGATTTCCCGGACTGGTGATTGGCATTCTTGATGCCGATGGCAACGTCGACATGTCACGCATGCGACAGATTATGGACGCGGCGGGCCCACTGGCGGTGACCTTTCATCGCGCTTTTGACATGTGTACTAATCCATTAAATGCGCTAAAGAATCTGTCTGAATTGGGCATCGCCAGAGTATTAACGTCGGGGCAAAAATCTGATGCAGTGCAAGGTTTAGCAAATATTTTGGAACTTATTGCCGAAACCGATGCTCCAATCATTATGGCCGGAGCAGGGGTTCGTGCAGAGAATCTGCAGCGTTTCCTGGATGCCGGGGTACGGGAAGTACACAGCTCAGCCGGAACCTTGATTGCGTCGCCGATGCGTTACCGCAATCAAGGGTTGTCAATGTCGGCAGATAAGCAAGCGGATGAATATTCCCGCTATGCGGTTGACGGTGCAGCAGTTGCTGAAATGAAAGGAATCATTGTTCGCCATCAGGCCAAATGATTTTTACCGTTGCATCATGTCGCCCAATATGATGCTTGCTCGTACCAGGCCCCTGCCCATTCAACAGGGGCTTTTTTTTATCTTTCTCCTGCATATTTCGGCCTGCAACTGCGCTGGCTTTCCGCGCTCACCCCGGTCACTTACTTAGGTAAGCTCCCGGGGATTCACTGTGTCGCCGCCTTGTTGCAAACCGAACTATTTTGGAGAAAGGCGCTCATTCCATCACGGTTTACGTGCAATCAATACGGCGCGTAACGGGGCGGGGTAACCTTCGACGGTTTTACTCCGATCGCTCGGGTCGAGGAAGTCGGACAGTGATTCGGTCACCATCCATTCGGTACGACGCTGCTCTTCGGTGGTCGTCACGCAGACGTCTGCGATGCGCACATCCACGAAACCACATTTTTCCAGCCAGTTTTTCAGCGCCAGCGCAGACGGGATAAAATACACATTACGCATTTGCGCATACCTGTCGCCTGGCACCAGAACGGTATTCTCATCACCTTCCACCACCAGTGTTTCAAGCACCAGCTCGCCGTCATTGACCAGTTGATCTTTTAGCTGCCAGAGATGCTCCAGCGGTGAGCGGCGATGGTAAAGCACGCCCATCGAAAAGACGGTATCAAACGCTTTCAGCGCGGGAAGTTGTTCAATACCCAGCGGCAGTAAATGCGCGCGCTGATCGTTACCCAGCAGTTTACGCACCGCTTCAAACTGGCACAGGAACAGTTGTGTCGGGTCAATGCCGACGGCCAGATGCGCGCCCGCGCCAATCATGCGCCACAGGTGGTAACCGCTGCCGCAGCCAACATCCAGAATCGTGCGGCCGGTCAGATCTGACAGATGCGGCAGAACGCGATCCCATTTCCAGTCGGAGCGCCATTCGGTATCAATATTGACGCCATAGAGCGAGAATGGCCCTTTACGCCACGGCATCAGGTTACGCATCAGGGTATCAATACGCTTGATTTGCCCCGGGTTTAGGGGCTCCTCGCTTTCGGCGGTGACGCTGTGCAGCAAATCCAGGCGGTAAGGGGTCAGCTCAGGCAAAAACGCCACGGCGTTTGACCACTGTTTGAACAGACCGTGTTGATCGCGCTGCCAGGCGGCAATCTGCGCAGGCAGTGTCTCAAGCCAGTGGGAAAGATGATTTTTGGCAATGAGCTGATAGAAGTTACCAAAGTCGATCATGCGGTCGCCTCAGCTTTCAACGCGACCAGTGAACCAAAGTTAAAGCACTGGAACCACAGTTCGCTGTGCTCAAAGCCTGCCTGACGCAGACGGGCCTTATGCGTTTCGACCGAGTCCGTCAGCATTACGTTTTCCAGCATGCTGCGTTTCTGGCTGATCTCCAGTTCGCTGTAGCCATTCGCCCGTTTGAAGTCGTGATGCATGTTGAACAACAGTTCGCCAACCTGTGCATCTTCGAAGCTGAATTTTTCCGACAGAACCAGCGCGCCGCCAGGGTTAATCCCCTGATAAATCTTATCCAACAATGCCTGGCGCTCAACGGGCTCAAGGAATTGCAGGGTAAAATTCAGCACCACCATTGACGCGTTTTCGATAGCGATGTGACGAATATCGCCTTCGACAATATCAACCGGGGTCGGCGCTTTGTAGGCATCGATATGGCGGCGACAGCGTTCAATCATCGCAGGGGAGTTATCGACGGCGATAATGCGGCAGTTTTCATGATGAATATTACGACGCACCGAGAGCGTCGCGGCGCCCAGTGAACAACCCAGGTCATAGACCTGCGTATTCGGTTGCACGAAGCGCTCGGCAAGCATGCCAATCATCGAGATGATATTCGAATAGCCGGGAACGGAGCGCTGGATCATATCCGGGAAGACTTCGGCTACCCGTTCATCAAAGGTCCAGTCGCCCAGGCTGGCGATTGGCGCAGAAAAAAGCGTGTCGCGGTGAGACATAACGTAAAAATCCGGGAAAAATAAAGTGGCGTATTGTGCGCTAATGCAAGGAGAAAACCAACTCCCATGGCATATACCAAAGGTTCGCCAACACCATCAGCAACAAGGCACACCAGGTGGCGCTCATACCGGAGCGACGCCAGCGGAAAAGACGGTGATGGAAACCGTAATAATGCATCAGCCGACCCACGAGCAGAATAATGCCGCAAATATGCACCATCCAGGTTTCTGCACCGTTCATTTCCATAAACAGCAGCAGCACTAACGCGACGGGAATATATTCCACCGCATTACCATGAATACGGATGGCGGTCTGGAGTTCACTGAAGCCGCCGTCGCCATAGGCAACGCGGTACTGCATTCGCAGGCGGGCAACGTCAAAGGAAAATTTTATCAACAACAACGCACCTAAAACGGCATATAGCGCGCTTACCATACAAACTCCCTTTAAAATGGCTGATGGCACTGTCTATGATAGGTGGCAATCTCAGAAAAGAGAAGATTGCTGTGGAATGGACGGAGCAGTTCCAATGACGGGTAAGGCGTTACGCAGATCATTCCACAGGGTATCGACGAGCTCCGGAGCCTGCGCAATATCCGGAGTATGCAAAAAAAGCCACGGCGTGCTGGTCTGTTCCCAGAGCGGTAATTTTTGCAGCCAGGCGGTGAAAAATTCCCGGTTTTGCTTCATATCATCGCTGCCGATAAAACGTACCAAAGGATCGTTCGCCGTGACCACGGCATGAACCGGCAGTTTCGGCTTTTTACGTTGGGCGTCACGAATCGCTTCATTATGCGGGCGGGCTGCGTGAACCGGACGGCTGTCCAGAATAACGCGATTAACGCCGCGCAGATGCAAACCGCTGTTCAATTGTTTCTCGGCATCACCTTTGGCGAAAAACTCCGGGTGTCGCACCTCAACACCATAGGTAAACGTCTGCGGCAAGGTGTCCAGAAAATGCCAGAGCGCCGGGAGATCGCGGGGGCCAAACGTCGCGGGTAATTGCAGCCAGTATTGGCCGATGCGATTGTCCAGCGGCGACAGGCGAGTGAGGAATTCGTGGACCAAATCGTCACAGTTGCGTAACGCCGCCTGGTGGGAGATGGTCGCCGGAAATTTAAAACAGAAACGGAATGCATCCGTCGTCTGGGCATGCCAGCGGTCGACAATTTCCGCCTTCGGCAGCGCATACAGCGTCGTGTTACCCTCCACACAATTAAAGTGACGGGCATAATCTTCAAGACTGGTAATGCCAAGACGCACCCATTTCGGGTGCGACCACTGCGGCAGGCCAATGTAAATCATAGGGCGTCAACAATCTCATCGACACTGCGTACGCGGGCTATACGCGGAAAAATGTGCGTCAGGCTGTTCTGATGCTGTTCGCTGCTCGCCGCGCTACAGGCATCTTCGGCGATAACCAGGCCAAACCCCAGTTCCCAGGCGTTACGCGCGGTGGACTCGACCCCGATATTGGTCGAAATCCCGCACAGTACAATGGTGTCGATGCCGCGTCGGCGTAGCTGAAGTTCAAGATCAGTACCATAAAACGCGCCCCACTGGCGTTTAGTGACGTCGAGATCGCTGTCAGTTTTACCCAGCGCCTGCGGGTACGACCACCAGTTTTCCGGTAGCGCGGTAGCCGGGGTCGGTGCGTCAACGGGCTGTTTGAGCGCATCGGCGTAATCCTCGGACCAGCCGACGCGAACCATCACTACCGGTGCGCCTTTGGCACGAAACGCTTTCGCCAGCCGCGCCGCGCGCGCCACCACGTCATTGGCTGAATGAGGGCCGCCGGCAAAAGGCAGGATCCCTTCCTGCAGGTCAATCACGACAAGGGCTGTGGTTTTCGCGTTCAGATGTAGCATGATAACTCCCGTCAAAAATCTAAATTCCGTTACACCTTAATCGCGATTACCTGTGTAAGGGACGACAATTTTTGTTATTTTTTGTGAGAATACGCAATGCCCGTCGAGGAAACAGGCGTACAGTCAGTACCGGACTTATCGTGCGGCAGAATTTCCAGTATAATAGCCGCCTTTTTCATTCAGATGTGACATACAGTTAAAGCTGCGACATCGTGGCCTGCAAGACAGGCGACAATCCGCCTGCGGCTAATTAAGGGATATCTCATGCGTACAGAATATTGCGGACAGCTCCGTTTGTCCCACGTGGGGCAGCAGGTGACTCTGTGTGGTTGGGTCAACCGTCGTCGTGATCTGGGTAGCCTGATCTTCATCGACATGCGCGATCGCGAAGGTATCGTGCAGGTGTTTTTCGATCCGGATCGTGCGGACGCGTTAAAGCTGGCCTCTGAACTGCGTAATGAGTTCTGCATTCAGGTGACGGGCACCGTGCGTGCGCGTGACGAGAAAAACGTCAATGGCGAAATGGCGACCGGCGAAATCGAAGTGCTGGCCTCTTCGCTGACCATCATCAACCGCGCAGAATCACTGCCGCTTGACTCCAATCATGTGAATACCGAAGAAGCGCGTCTCAAGTACCGCTATCTGGATCTGCGTCGCCCGGAAATGGCCCAGCGCCTGAAAACCCGCGCGAAAATCACCAGCCTGGTTCGCCGCTTTATGGACGATCACGGTTTTCTCGACATTGAAACCCCGATGCTGACCAAAGCGACGCCGGAAGGGGCGCGTGACTACCTGGTGCCGAGCCGTGTGCACAAAGGTAAATTCTACGCGCTTCCGCAGTCCCCGCAGTTGTTTAAACAGTTGCTGATGATGTCTGGCTTTGACCGCTATTATCAGATCGTAAAATGCTTCCGTGACGAAGACTTACGTGCTGACCGTCAGCCAGAATTTACCCAGATCGATGTGGAAACCTCCTTCATGACCGCCGAACAGGTGCGTGAAGTGATGGAAGCGCTGGTGCGTAGCCTGTGGAATGATGTGAAGGGTGTGGAACTGGGGGATTTCCCGGTCATGACCTTCGCTGAAGCAGAACGTCGCTATGGTTCTGACAAACCGGATCTGCGTAACCCAATGGAACTGGTGGATGTTGCCGATCTGCTGAAAGCCGTTGAGTTTGCCGTCTTCTCCGGCCCGGCGAACGATCCAAAAGGTCGCGTTGCAGCGCTGCGAGTGCCCGGCGGTGCCGCACTGAGCCGTAAACAAATCGACGACTACGGCAACTTCATTAAGATTTATGGCGCGAAAGGTCTGGCATACATCAAAGTGACCGAGCGCGCGAAAGGTCTGGAAGGTATCACCAGCCCGGTGGCGAAATTCCTCAACGCGGAAATCGTGGAGGCCATCCTTGAGCGCACGGGCGCGCAGGACGGCGATATGATTTTCTTCGGCGCGGACAACAAGAAAGTGGTTGCCGATGCGCTGGGCGCATTGCGTCTGAAGTTGGGTAAAGACCTGGGTCTGACTGACGAATCTAAATGGGCGCCGCTGTGGGTTATCGACTTCCCGATGTTTGAAGACGACGGTGAAGGCGGCCTGACCGCGATGCACCACCCGTTCACCTCACCAAAAGACATGTCGGCATCCGGGTTGAAAGCCGCGCCGGAAGACGCCGTGGCGAACGCTTATGACATGGTTATCAACGGTTATGAAGTGGGTGGCGGTTCCGTGCGTATCCACAATGGCGAAATGCAGCAAACCGTGTTTGGCATTCTGGGGATCAACGAACAGGAACAGCGTGAGAAGTTTGGCTTCCTGCTCGACGCGTTGAAATACGGTACGCCGCCGCACGCGGGCCTGGCATTCGGTCTTGACCGTTTGACCATGCTGCTGACCGGTACCGATAACATTCGTGATGTTATTGCCTTCCCGAAAACCACCGCCGCGGCGTGTCTGATGACTGAAGCGCCGAGCTTTGCGAACCCGACAGCGCTGGCTGAGCTGGGTATCGACGTGGTGAAGAAGGAAGAGAAAAACTGATATGGCATACAAGCCTCCCGTTTCTGTCTTAGTCGTCATTTATGCCCTGGACACGAAACGGGTGCTGATGTTACAGCGACGCGACGATCCTGAGTTCTGGCAGTCGGTCACCGGCAGTGTGGAAGAGGGTGAAACCGCGTCGCAAGCCGCTTTGCGCGAAGTAAAGGAAGAGGTCGCTATTGATGTTGCGACGGAGCAACTGGCCTTAATTGACTGTCAGCGCACGGTGGAGTTTGAGATTTTTTCACATTTACGTCATCGCTATGCGCCGGGCGTGGTGCGCAACACAGAATCGTGGTTCTGCCTTGCGCTGCCCCATGAACGGCAGATTATTTTTTCCGAACATCTGAGCTACCAGTGGCTTGATGCGCCCGCTGCGGCGGCCCTTACCAAGTCATGGAGCAACCGGCAGGCGATTGAAGAATTTGTAATTAACATTGCCTGAAAGGGCGTGCTTTTTTGAGGAAATATTTATGGCAGGTCATAGTAAATGGGCCAACACCAGACATCGTAAAGCGGCGCAGGATGCGAAGCGCGGCAAAATTTTTACTAAGATCATTCGTGAACTGGTGACGGCGGCCAAACTGGGTGGCGGTGATCCGGATGCCAACCCTCGTCTGCGTGCGGCGGTTGATAAAGCGCTGTCCAACAACATGACCCGCGACACTCTGAACCGTGCAATCGCACGTGGCGTGGGCGGTGATGATGATGCGAATATGGAAACCATCATCTATGAAGGTTACGGTCCTGGCGGCACTGCGGTCATGATTGAATGCCTGTCTGATAACCGTAACCGTACGGTGGCAGAAGTGCGTCACGCCTTCAGCAAATGCGGCGGAAACCTGGGAACGGACGGTTCCGTTGCGTATCTGTTCAGTAAAAAAGGCGTGATCTCTTTCGAGAAAGGCGATGAAGACACCATCATGGAAGCCGCGCTGGAAGCGGGTGCGGAAGACGTCGTGACCTTCGACGATGGTGCGATTGACGTCTACACCGCATGGGAAGAGATGGGTAAAGTGCGTGACGCGCTGGAAGCGGCAGGTCTGAAAGCCGACAGCGCAGAAGTCTCTATGATCCCGTCAACCAAAGCGGACATGGATGCAGAAACCGCACCGAAACTGATGCGTCTGATCGACATGCTGGAAGACTGTGACGATGTTCAGGAAGTCTACCATAACGGTGAAATCTCTGATGAGGTTGCCGCGACATTAGAATGATGCGGCTTAATCCCGTTTCAACCGGAGGCGCATGATGTCCATCATTCTCGGCATTGATCCGGGCTCACGCATTACCGGTTATGGCGTGATTCGCCAGGTCGGCAGACAACTGACCTACATCGGAAGCGGTTGCATTCGCACGAAAGTCGACGATCTCCCGTCGCGCCTTAAGTTGATTTACGCGGGTGTGACGGAAATCATCACCCAGTTTCAGCCTGACTACTTTGCCATTGAGCAGGTATTTATGGCGAAGAACGCGGATTCCGCCCTCAAGCTGGGGCAGGCGCGGGGCGTGGCGATTGTGGCGGCGGTAAATCAGGAACTGCCCGTCTTTGAATATGCGGCACGACAGGTAAAGCAAACCGTCGTTGGGCTGGGGAGCGCAGAGAAAAGTCAGGTGCAGCACATGGTGCGTACCTTACTGAAACTGACTGCCAATCCGCAGGCGGATGCGGCAGATGCGCTGGCTATCGCCATTACCCACTGTCACGTTAGCCAGAACGTCATGCAAATGAGCGAGTCGCGTCTCAATCTTGCGCGAGGCCGCTTGCGATAATGAAAAATGAGGCTGGATATCTATCCAGCCTTTTTTTATGATACAGCTTTATTTTCGGCCCTAACGCAGGAGCGTAACGTGATAGGCAGACTCAGAGGCATCATTCTGGAAAAACAACCCCCGCTGGTGTTACTGGAAGTGGGGGGCGTCGGCTATGAAGTGCATATGCCAATGACCTGTTTTTATGAGCTCCCGGAATCTGGTAAAGAAGCCATTGTCTTTACCCACTTCGTGGTGCGTGAAGATGCGCAGTTGCTGTACGGGTTCAACAACAAACAAGAGCGTACGCTGTTTAAAGAGCTGATTAAAACCAACGGCGTGGGGCCAAAACTGGCGCTGGCGATCCTGTCCGGGATGTCCGCGCAGCAGTTTGTGAATGCCGTCGAGCGTGAAGATCCTGCCGCGCTGGTGAAGTTACCGGGTATCGGCAAGAAAACCGCTGAACGCCTGATTGTCGAAATGAAGGACCGCTTCAAGGGACTGCATGGCGATCTCTTTACCCCTGCCGCCGATCTGGTGCTGACTTCGCCAGCAAGTCCGGCAACCGATGACGCCGAGCAGGAAGCGGTTGCGGCGCTGGTGGCGCTGGGCTATAAACCACAGGAAGCCAGCCGCATGGTGAGTAAAATCGCTCGCCAGGATGCCAGCAGTGAAACACTGATCCGCGAAGCCCTGCGCGCCGCGTTATGAGGTAAAGGATGATAGAAGCAGATCGCCTGATTTCGGCAGGTGCTACCATTGCAGAAGAGGTCGCCGATCGCGCCATTCGCCCGAAATTACTGGAAGAATACATTGGTCAACCGCAGGTGCGCTCGCAAATGGAGATCTTTATCCAGGCGGCCAAACTGCGTGGCGATGCACTCGACCACCTGCTGATATTCGGTCCTCCCGGGCTTGGTAAAACCACGCTGGCGAATATTGTCGCCAATGAGATGGGCGTTAATCTGCGGACCACCTCCGGTCCAGTGCTGGAGAAAGCGGGCGATCTGGCAGCAATGCTGACGAACCTTGAACCGCATGACGTGCTGTTTATTGATGAGATCCATCGACTGTCACCGGTAGTCGAAGAAGTACTCTATCCGGCGATGGAAGATTATCAACTGGATATTATGATCGGAGAAGGTCCGGCTGCGCGTTCGATTAAAATCGATCTGCCGCCGTTTACGCTCATTGGCGCGACGACCCGCGCGGGGTCACTGACCTCTCCGCTGCGCGATCGTTTCGGGATTGTTCAGCGGCTGGAGTTCTATCAGGTGCCCGATCTTCAGTACATCGTGGGGCGTAGCGCCCGCTTTATGGGGCTGGAAATGAGCGAGGACGGCGCGCTGGAAGTGGCGCGTCGCGCTCGCGGTACGCCACGTATCGCAAACCGTCTGCTCCGGCGCGTACGGGATTTCGCGGAAGTGAAGCATGATGGCACCATTTCAGCCGATATTGCGGCTCAGGCGCTGGATATGCTTAACGTTGATGCCGAAGGGTTCGACTACATGGACCGAAAACTATTGCTGGCGGTGATCGACAAATTTTTTGGCGGCCCGGTTGGTCTGGATAACCTGGCGGCTGCTATCGGCGAAGAGCGCGAAACCATTGAGGACGTACTGGAACCGTATCTGATCCAGCAAGGCTTTTTACAGCGTACGCCGAGGGGAAGAATGGCGACAGTGCGCGCCTGGAACCACTTTGGCATTACGCCGCCGGAAATGCCTTGATGCCTGATGGCGCTGTGCTTATCCGGCCTACAAACCATGTAGGCCGGATAAATCGCGACAGCGTCGCCATCCGGCAGCACCCCGTCAGCTTGCCTGCTTCTTCATCATACTGAAAATAAACAGCAGTGCCGCGCACAGTACGACAGAAGGCCCCGCAGGGGTATCGTAGAAGGCCGAGAAGGTCAACCCGCCTGTCACCGCTATCATCCCGATACCGACCGCGACACCGGCCATCTGCTCCGGCGTACGGGCGAAACGACGCGCCGTAGCCGCAGGGATAATCAGTAACGAAGTGATAATAAGCGCACCAACAAACTTCATCGCCACGCCAATCGTCAGGGCCGTAACCAGCATCAACAGCAGCTTGACGCGTTGCAATTTTACCCCATCCACAAATGCCAGGTCGGGGCTGATGGTCATCGACAGTAAATTGCGCCATTGCCAGAGGAGGATCGCCAGTACAATCACCACGCCAATGGCGATAGAAATTAAATCGTCCGGCGTGACGGCCAGCAGGTCGCCAAACAGGTAGGCCATGAGATCAACGCGAATATTCGACATCAGGCTAACCACCACCAGACCCAGCGACAACGCACTGTGCGCCATGATGCCAAGGAGAGTATCAATGGCGAGGTGAGGGCGTTTCTCCAGCCACACCAGGCCCGCCGCCAGTATCAGCGTGACGGCAATCACCGCATAGAACGGGTTAACGTCCAACAGGAGTCCAAAGGCCACACCCAGCAGCGACGCATGCGCAAGGGTATCGCCAAAATAGGACATCCGACGCCAGACGACGAACGAACCTAACGGACCGGCTGCACAGGCCAGCATGATCCCGGCTAACCAGCCAGGTAATAATAATTCAATCATGAGTGACCATTTCCCCGGCGCAATACAATACGACCCTGCAGATCGTGACGATGATTATGATGGTGGCGATAAATCCCCAGTTGTTCCGCGCCGCGAGGGCCGAACATAGAGATAAATTCCGGATGCATGGAAACGATTTCAGGGGTTCCCGAGCAGCAAATGTGGTGGTTCAGACACAGCACTTCGTCTGTTTTTGCCATCACCAGATGCAAATCATGGGAAACCATCAGCACGGCACAATCCAGTTCGCGGCGTAACTGATCGATAAGGTCGTACAACGCCACCTGACCATTGACATCAACGCCTTGCGTGGGTTCGTCAAGCACCAGAAGCTGAGGTTTATTCAGCAGCGCTCGCGCTAACAGAACGCGTTGCGTTTCGCCGCCGGAAAGTTTTTGCATCGGCGCGTCAATCAGGTGTGCGGCCTGCACGCGCTTAAGGGCTGGGAGAATGTCATCTTTCTTTGTACCCGGACGCAGACGTAAGAAACGGCTGACGGTCAGCGGCAGGGTGGTGTCGAGATACAATTTCTGCGGAACATAACCAATTCGCAACTTGCCGTTACGCTTGATCACCCCCTCATCCGGGGCTACCAGTCCGAGAACGACCCGAACCAGCGTCGACTTTCCGGCACCATTTGGCCCGAGAAGCGTTAAAATTTTACCGGGTCTGAGTTCGAGCGAGACGTCAGAAAGGACGCGGCGCTGACCGAAGGAGACCGAGACATTTTCCAGTGAAACCAAAGTCGTCATGTCAATTTTAGTCTTGCAGAAGTTATGGAATGTTATAATATCACATTCCCGATACACATTACGATGATTGGTCGCATTATGTTACATAAAAATACGCTTCTTTTCGCGGCATTATCCGCCGCCCTTCTGAGTAGTGCAACACAGGCGGCAAATGCCGCTGTTGTGACATCTCTTAAGCCGTTGGGGTTCATCGCTTCAGCCATTGCGGATGGGGTAACAGAGACGCAAGTTTTGCTTCCCGATGGCGCTTCTGAGCATGATTATTCACTTCGGCCCTCGGATGTAAAACGCTTACAGGGCGCGGACTTAGTCGTCTGGATTGGTCCGGAAATGGAAGCGTTTATGGAGAAGTCCGTCAGTAACATTCCCGACGCAAAACAGGTGACGATTGCGCAACTCAACGACGTGAAACCGTTACTCATGAAAGGCGCTGACGACGATGATGATGACCACGATCATGACCATGAACACGGTGAAAAAGGTGACGCACATCACCATCATGGTGATTACAACATGCATCTTTGGCTCTCGCCAGAGATAGCGCGGGCCTCAGCGGTTGCAATCCATGAAAAATTAGTGGAACTTATGCCGCAAAGTCGAGCCAAACTTGACGCCAACCTGAAGGATTTTGAGGCACAATTAGCCACAACCGATAAGCAGGTTGGTAATGAGCTCGCACCGCTCAAGGGGAAAGGTTACTTCGTTTTTCATGACGCTTACGGCTACTTCGAAAAACACTACGGACTCACGCCATTGGGTCACTTTACCGTTAATCCTGAGATACAACCTGGTGCGCAGCGTTTACATGAAATAAGAACACAGTTGGTTGAGCAAAAAGCAACCTGCGTTTTTGCTGAGCCACAGTTCAGGCCAGCGGTCGTCGAAGCCGTTGCGAGAGGGACATCCGTTCGAATGGGAACGTTGGATCCCCTCGGAACCAATATCAAACTGGGTAAAACGAGCTATTCAGCGTTCTTGAACCAACTAGCGAACCAGTATGCGAGCTGCCTGAAAGGAGATTAATGAGGAAGTGAATACGTGCAACAGATAGCCCGCTCTGTCGCCCTGGCATTTAATAATCTGCCGAGACCCCATCGCGTTATGCTGGGGTCGCTTACCGTTCTTACCCTGGCCGCTGCCGTCTGGCGGCCTTACGTTTACCACCCGGATTCCACTCCCATCGTTAAAACGATCGAACTGGAGAAGAGCGAAATTCGTTCTCTGCTCCCGGAAGCCAGTGAGCCAATCGATCAGGCCGCCCAGGAGGATGAAGCCATTCCTCAGGATGAGCTGGACGATAAAACCACAGGCGAGGCGGGCGTGCATGAATATGTCGTTTCCACAGGCGATACCCTCAGCAGCATCCTCAACCAGTACGGCATTGAAATGGGGGATATCTCCCAGCTTGCCGCGGCAGACAAAGAGTTGCGTAACCTGAAGATTGGTCAACAGCTCTCCTGGACATTGACTGCAGAAGGCGATTTGCAGCGTCTGACGTGGGAAATGTCGCGTCGTGAAACCCGTACTTATGATCGCACGGCGGCGAACGGCTTTAAGATGAGCACGGAAATGCAGCAGGGTGACTGGGTAAACAGCCTGATGAAAGGCACCGTAGGGGGCAGCTTCGTCTCCAGCGCGAAAGATGCCGGGTTGACCAGTGCGGAAATCAGTGCGGTAATTAAAGCGATGCAGTGGCAGATGGACTTCCGTAAACTGAAAAAAGGTGACGAGTTCTCGGTGCTGATGTCGCGTGAAATGCTGGACGGTAAGCGCGAGCAGAGTCAACTGCTGGGTGTGCGCCTGCGTTCTGAAGGGAAAGATTACTACGCTATCCGCGCCGAGGATGGCAAATTCTATGACCGCAACGGGACCGGGCTGGCAAAAGGTTTCATGCGCTTCCCGACAGCGAAACAGTTCCGTATTTCATCCAACTTTAATCCACGTCGGACTAATCCGGTCACCGGACGTGTGGCGCCGCACCGTGGTGTAGATTTTGCGATGCCGCAAGGGACGCCAGTGCTGTCCGTCGGCGACGGCGAAGTGGTCGTGGCGAAGCGCAGTGGCGCTGCGGGTTACTATGTCGCGGTTCGTCATGGTCGCACCTACACCACTCGCTATATGCACTTGCGTAAGCTTCTGGTGAAACCGGGGCAAAAAGTGAAACGTGGCGATCGTATTGCGCTTTCTGGTAACACCGGACGCTCAACCGGGCCGCATCTGCATTATGAAGTGTGGATCAACCAGCAGGCGGTTAACCCGCTAACGGCAAAACTGCCACGTACTGAAGGGCTGACCGGTAAAGATCGCACCGATTATCTGGCGCAGGTCAAAGAGGTTCTGCCGCAGTTACGCTTCGATTAATCCGTTATGACGTTAAAGCCGGTACACTGCTTGTGTGCCGGCTTTTTTCTTTTGTGCGCGGCAGGGTGCGCCGCTACACTATCATCAGATTTACTTTTCGCGTCATCAGGCACTGGAAAAGCATGGAAACAAAAAAGAATAATATTGAGTACATCCCTGAGTTTGAGAAATCCTTTCGCCATCCGCGCTACTGGGGCGCATGGTTGGGTGTGGCTGCGATGGCGGGTATCGCCCTGACGCCCGCGTCTTTTCGCGACCCGTTGTTAGCAAAAGTCGGCCGCTTTGCCGGACGGCTGGGTAAAAGTTCGCGCCGTCGGGCGTTAATTAATCTGTCCTTATGTTTCCCGGAACGTAGCGAAGCCGAGCGTGAAGCGATCGTCGATGCCATGTTTTCTACTGCGCCGCAGGCGATGGCGATGATGGCGGAACTGGCGATTCGGGGGCCGGAAAAAATCCAGCCGCGTGTTGACTGGGAAGGGCTGGAAATTATTGAGGAGATGCGGCGCAACGATGAAAAAGTCATCTTCCTGGTGCCGCACGGATGGGGTGTCGATATCCCTGCGATGCTGATGGCGTCGCAAGGCCAGAAGATGGCGGCGATGTTCCATAACCAGGGTAACCCGGTGTTTGATTATGTGTGGAATACGGTTCGTCGTCGATTTGGCGGACGTCTGCATGCGCGTAATGATGGCATCAAACCGTTTATTCAGTCTGTGCGTCAGGGCTACTGGGGATACTACCTGCCGGATCAGGATCACGGTCCTGAGCACAGCGAATTTGTCGATTTCTTCGCCACGTACAAGGCCACGCTACCCGCTATCGGGCGACTGATGAAAGTGTGTCGGGCGCGCGTTATCCCGCTGTTCCCGGTGTATAACGGGAAGACGCATCGCCTGACGATTCAGGTGCGCCCGCCGATGGACGATCTGCTGACGGCGGATGACAACACGATCGCGCGGCGAATGAACGAAGAGGTGGAAATTTTTGTTGGCCCGCATCCGGAGCAGTACACCTGGATCCTGAAACTGCTGAAGACCCGGAAGCCTGGGGAAATTCAGCCCTATAAGCGCAAAGATCTTTATCCCATCAAATAAAAAAAGCCTCTCGTATGAGAGGCTTCAGATTGCTGTCAAACTGCGCTTTGTTCTTGCCGGATGCGGCGTAAAGCCTTATCCGGCCTGCAATATATTGCAGAAACCATGTAGGCCTGATAAGCGAAGCGCCATCAGGCATCGTTACATCATTCAACCGTCAGAATTCGTGTGGTATTGGTTGAGCCGATGGTGCTCATCACATCACCCTGAGTCACGATCACCAGATCGCCAGACACCAGGTAGCCTTTGTCGCGCAGCAGGTTCACCGCTTCGCTCGCCGCCACGACACCATCCGCCGCGCTGTCAAAATGGACCGGCGTAACGCCACGGTACAGCGACGTCAGGTTCAGAGTGCGTTCATGACGGGACATGGCGAAAATGGGCAGCCCGGAACTGATACGGGAGGTCATCAGCGCGGTACGGCCAGATTCGGTCATAGTGATGATCGCGGTAACCCCTTTCAGGTGGTTTGCTGCGTACATCGCGGACATCGCAATCGCTTCTTCGACATTGTCGAACTGAACGTCCAGACGGTGTTTAGAGACGTTGATGCTGGGGATTTTTTCTGCACCCAGACAGACTCGCGCCATCGCGGCAACGGTTTCTGCCGGGTACTGGCCCGCAGCGGTCTCTGCTGACAGCATCACCGCATCGGTGCCATCCAGGACGGCGTTAGCGACGTCCATCACTTCGGCACGGGTCGGCATTGGGTTGGTGATCATTGACTCCATCATCTGGGTCGCCGTGATGACGGCGCGGTTTAACTGACGCGCACGGCGAATCAGTGCTTTCTGAATACCCACCAGCTCAGGGTCACCGATTTCCACGCCCAGATCGCCACGTGCGACCATCACAACGTCAGAGGCGAGGATGATGTCGTCCATGGCATTCTGATCGCACACGGCTTCGGCACGTTCAACTTTAGCCACGATTTTGGCATCGCAACCCGCATCACGCGCCAGTCGGCGCGCATAGTTAAGGTCTTCACCACAGCGAGGGAAGGAGACCGCCAGGTAGTCCACGCCGATCAGCGCGGCGGTGACGATATCAGCTTTATCTTTTTCGGTCAGGGCTTCCGCGGAGAGACCACCGCCCAGTTTGTTGATGCCTTTGTTGTTGGAAAGCGGGCCGCCCACGGTGACTTCAGTGAACACTTTCATACCCTGGACTTCCAGCACTTTCAACTGCACACGACCATCGTCGAGCAGCAGGATATCGCCGGGGACCACGTCAGCCGGCAGGCCTTTGTAATCAATACCGACTTTTTCTTTGTCGCCTTCGCCTTTACCCAGGTTGGCATCTAAGAGGAATTT
The DNA here is from genome assembly GCF_037053465.1 of Citrobacter amalonaticus. Taxonomy (GTDB): domain Bacteria; phylum Pseudomonadota; class Gammaproteobacteria; order Enterobacterales; family Enterobacteriaceae; genus Citrobacter_A; species Citrobacter_A amalonaticus_H. The sequence continues at coordinate 126,278 of NZ_JBALIF010000008.1, read as the reverse complement.
GTCACCGATGTTAAGGAAAACTTTGCCTTCTTTAAACGTGGAAACGCGAATTTTCGGCCCCTGGAGGTCTCCAAGAATCGCTACATGGCGCCCCAGTTTGGCAGCAATCTCACGAACCTTATCCGCGCGCATTTTATGATCTTCTGGCGAGCCGTGAGAGAAGTTCATACGTACGACGTTGGCGCCCGCAGCGATAATCTTCTCAAGATTGTTATCGCGGTCGGTAGCCGGGCCTAACGTCGTAACGATTTTGGTTCTGCGAAGCCTTCTGGACATGTAATACTCCGTTGACTGAAACAACTAGGTGTTGCGTGAAAATGATCCGGCGGTTCTGAAAACCTTTACACCCAAAGGGTCTACAAAGCATAGCGAACAAAACCGGATGACGAATGAATGTCGAACTTATTATTGCTGTTAGCGGTCATCACTCTTGTTGAGTAATTCTTTATCAAAACGCGATTCCTTGAGCGCTTCTTTGACACGCTTCAAGTTATCTCTGAATTTTGCCCCACGGCGTAAAGTAAATCCTGTTGCCAGCACATCTATCACGGTCAACTGTGCAAGTCGAGAGACCATGGGCATATAAATGTCAGTATCTTCTGGTACATCGAGGGTAATTGCCAGCGTTGCTTCACGTGCCAGCGGCGTCCCGGCAGAGGTAAGCGCTATTACCATGGCATCGTTTTCACGCGCGAGCTGTGCCAGCTCAACCAGACTCTTGGTACGTCCGGTGTGTGAAATCAACACAACGACGTCATCATCGCTACAATTCATACAGCTCATCCGTTGCAACACGATATCGTCCGAATAAATCACCGGAACGTTAAAACGGAAAAACTTGTTCATGGCATCGTGTGCAACGGCGGCGGATGAGCCCAGACCAAAGAAAGCGATCTTCTTTGCCTGCGTCAGCAGATCCACGGCACGGTTAACGGCCGATTTATCGAGCGACTGACGCACATGATCAAGGCTCGCCATTGCCGATTCGAAAATCTTGCCCGTGTAGGACTCGACGCTGTCATCTTCATCCACATTACGATTAACATAAGGTGTACCGTTTGCCAGACTTTGCGCCAGATGCAGTTTAAAATCAGGAAAGCCGCGGGTTTCCATGCTGCGGCAAAAGCGGTTAACGGTGGGTTCGCTGACGTTTGCTTCCTGCGCAAGCGTCGCAATACTGCAATGGATGGCCCGCTCAGGCGAGGCGATAATGACATCGGCGACTTTGCGCTCGGATTTGCTTAAATGTTCCAGTTGAGACTGGACCTTTTCCAGCATATTCATGACATAGACTCAAGGATATGACGATTTCAGTGATACAAGAAATCGAGAGGCAATTTTGGTAGATAGTACCCCTGTTAAGCAGCGAAGGGGGCAAAATGGTCAGAAGAGTTGTTGTTTTTTTTCATAACATGATCAGCATCTTGTTTCGTCTGGACATAATGTGAAAAAAGTGGCAACGATTTTCACCATTTTGCGCCGTTTAGCGCCAACCGCACGGGCGGACAAGCGTTTACGGTTTCCGGAATCACGTAAAAGCAGTACAGTGCACTGTAATAAAATTACAAGTAATGCCTGGCAACGCACCAGGATAGCTAACTAAGGAGAATGACATGGCGGTAACGCAAACAGCCCAGGCATGTGACCTGGTCATTTTCGGCGCGAAAGGCGACCTTGCGCGTCGTAAATTGCTGCCTTCCCTGTACCAACTTGAAAAAGCCGGTCAGATTAACCCGGATACCCGCATCATTGGGGTAGGCCGCGCCGACTGGGACAAAGACGCCTACACCAAAGTGGTGCGTGAAGCGCTTGAAACCTTCATGAAAGAGAAAATTGATGAAGGATTATGGGAGACCCTGAGCGGGCGCCTGGATTTCTGCAACCTGGATGTGAACGATACGGCCGCTTTCTCGCGTCTGGGCAAGATGCTCGACCAAAAAAATCGCACCACGATCAACTATTTCGCTATGCCGCCGAGCACTTTTGGCGCTATCTGTAAGGGACTGGGGGAAGCGAAACTGAATGCTAAACCAGCGCGCGTGGTCATGGAAAAACCGCTGGGAACATCACTGGCGACTTCTCGCGAAATCAACGACCAGGTTGGTGAATATTTTGAAGAGTGCCAGGTTTACCGTATCGACCACTATCTCGGGAAAGAGACGGTACTGAACCTGCTGGCGCTGCGTTTTGCCAACTCACTGTTTGTGAACAACTGGGATAACCGCACTATCGATCATGTGGAAATCACCGTCGCGGAAGAGGTGGGCATCGAAGGGCGCTGGGGGTATTTCGACCAGGCTGGTCAGATGCGCGATATGATCCAGAATCACCTGCTGCAAATCCTGTGCATGATTGCGATGTCTCCGCCGTCAGATCTGACCGCTGACGCCATTCGTGATGAAAAAGTGAAAGTCCTCAAGTCCCTTCGTCGCATCGATCGTTCAAACGTACGTGAAAAAACCGTTCGTGGTCAGTACACCACTGGTTTTGCCCAGGGAAAAAAAGTCCCGGGTTATCTGGAGGAAGAGGGGGCGAATAAGACCAGTAACACCGAAACGTTCGTGGCGATTCGCGTGGATATTGATAACTGGCGCTGGGCGGGCGTACCGTTCTACCTGCGTACCGGTAAGCGCCTGCCGACGAAATGCTCTGAGGTGGTGGTTTACTTCAAGACGCCTGAGCTGAACCTGTTTAAAGAATCCTGGCAGGATCTGCCGCAGAACAAGCTGACCATCCGTCTGCAACCGGATGAAGGCGTGGATATCCAGGTGTTGAACAAAGTCCCGGGTCTGGACCACAAACATAATCTGCAAATCACGAAGCTGGATCTGAGCTATTCCGAGACCTTCAATCAGACCCACCTGGCGGATGCGTACGAACGCCTGCTGCTGGAAACCATGCGCGGAATACAGGCGCTGTTTGTCCGTCGTGATGAAGTGGAAGAGGCGTGGAAGTGGGTTGACTCTATCACCGAAGCGTGGGCGATGGACAACGACGCGCCGAAACCGTATCAGGCAGGGACCTGGGGACCGGTTGCTTCTGTGGCGATGATCACGCGTGATGGCCGTTCCTGGAACGAGTTTGAGTGAAAAATCCGCTAACTCTTCAGTGTTATTTTACCGGTAACATGATCTAACACAGATTGTTGAACAATTTTTGCACTTTTAAGCCTCGCGTGGATTCACCCGCGAGGCTTTTTTGATTACACTTCCTGAAACGATTTTGCCCTATGAGCTCCGGTGAACAAGCGTTTTCTGGCTTTATTATCTCAGTAAATGGCTTTGCCAAACCTGTAGCTCTGACAGATAAATTTCAGGAGCCACTATGAATCCGAATTTGTTACGCGTAACACAACGTATTATCGAACGTTCTCGTGAGAGCCGAGCGGCCTATCTTTCTCGTATAGAACAGGCGAAAACCGCAACCGTGCATCGTTCACAACTGGCCTGTGGCAACCTGGCGCACGGATTTGCCGCCTGTCAGCCAGATGATAAAGCCTCGTTGAAAAGCATGTTGCGTAACAATATCGCGATCATTACCTCTTACAACGACATGCTCTCCGCGCATCAACCCTATGAACATTACCCGGATATTATTCGTAAAGCCCTGCATGCCGCGAACGCGGTAGGGCAGGTTGCCGGCGGCGTTCCGGCGATGTGCGATGGCGTGACGCAGGGGCAGGATGGTATGGAACTTTCGCTGTTGAGCCGCGAAGTGATTGCCATGTCTGCGGCGGTGGGGCTGTCGCATAATATGTTCGACGGCGCGCTGTTTCTGGGCGTTTGTGACAAAATCGTCCCTGGGCTGGCAATGGCGGCGCTGTCGTTTGGTCATCTGCCTGCCATCTTTGTGCCGTCAGGTCCGATGGCGAGCGGCTTGCCGAATAAAGAGAAGGTCCGCATCCGTCAGCTCTATGCCGAGGGGAAAGTAGACCGCATGGCGCTGCTGGAATCGGAAGCCGCCTCCTATCATGCGCCGGGCACCTGTACCTTCTACGGCACCGCGAATACAAACCAGATGGTGATTGAATTCATGGGGATGCAACTGCCGGGTTCTTCTTTTGTGCATCCGGATGCGCCATTGCGTGAAGCGTTAACCGCTGCAGCCGCACGCCAGGTCACACGTCTGACCGGCAATGGCAACGAATGGATGCCGATCGGTAAAATGATTGATGAAAAAGTGGTGGTAAACGGTATTGTTGCGCTACTGGCAACCGGCGGTTCCACAAACCACACCATGCACCTTGTGGCAATGGCGCGCGCTGCGGGTATCCAGATTAACTGGGATGATTTCTCCGATCTCTCTGACATCGTACCGCTGATGGCGCGGCTGTATCCTAACGGTCCGGCGGATATCAACCACTTCCAGGCCGCAGGCGGTGTGCCGGTTCTGATGCGCGAACTCCTGGACGCAGGTCTGCTGCATGAAGATGTGAACACCGTGGCGGGATTTGGTCTCAAACGCTACACCCTCGAACCCTGGCTCAATAATGGTGAACTTGACTGGCGTGATGGCGCAGCGAAATCGCTGGACAGCAACGTGATTGCTTCCTTTGACCAGCCGTTCTCCCATCATGGCGGCACCAAAGTGTTAAGTGGCAACCTGGGACGCGCCGTCATGAAAACGTCCGCTGTGCCGGTTGAGAATCAGGTGATCGAAGCGCCGGCTGTGGTTTTTGAAAGTCAGCACGATGTTTTACCGGCCTTCGAAGCCGGTCTCCTCGACCGGGATTGTGTGGTTGTTGTGCGTCATCAGGGCCCGAAAGCGAACGGAATGCCAGAATTGCATAAACTCATGCCGCCACTTGGTGTATTATTGGACCGTCGTTTCAAAATTGCGTTGGTGACCGATGGACGACTTTCCGGTGCTTCCGGTAAAGTACCTTCAGCCATCCATGTCACCCCGGAGGCGTATGATGGCGGTCTGCTGGCAAAAGTACGCGATGGCGACATTATTCGGGTGAACGGACAGACAGGTGAATTGACGCTGCTGGTTGATGACGCGGAACTTGCTGCGCGTCAGCCGCACATTCCGGATCTGAGCGCATCGCGTATCGGAACGGGACGTGAAATGTTCAGCGCGCTGCGTGAGAAATTGTCCGGCGCGGAACAGGGCGCAACCTGTATCGATTTTTAAGGCATCTATTGTAATCAGGCGAGAGAAAAACTCTGATGAAAAACTGGAAAACAAGTGCAGAAGCAATCCTGACCACCGGCCCGGTTGTCCCGGTGATCGTAGTGAATAAACTGGAACACGCTGTGCCGATGGCAAAAGCGTTGGTTGCAGGTGGTGTGCGCGTTCTGGAAGTGACCTTACGTACTGCCTGCGCGATGGATGCTATTCGCGCTATCGCCAAAGAAGTGCCGGAAGCCATTGTTGGGGCGGGTACGGTTCTGAATCCCGGGCAACTGGCGGAAGTCACTGCTGCCGGCGCGCAGTTTGCTATCAGCCCGGGTCTGACCGAGCCGCTGCTGAAAGCGGCAACCGAAGGGACAATCCCGCTGATTCCGGGGATCAGCACCGTTTCTGAACTGATGCTGGGTATGGATTACGGTCTGAAAGAGTTCAAATTCTTCCCGGCGGAGGCCAACGGTGGCACCAAAGCGTTGCAGGCGATTGCCGGTCCGTTCTCTCAGGTACGTTTCTGCCCAACGGGCGGTATCTCTCCGGCCAACTACCGTGATTACCTGGCGCTCAAAAGCGTGCTGTGCATCGGTGGCTCCTGGCTGGTGCCGAATGACGCGCTGGAAGCCGGTGATTACGATCGCATCACTAAACTGGCGCGTGAAGCGGTTGAAGGCGCGAAGCAGTAAGCTTTCAATATATAAACCGTAGGCCCGGTAAGACGCGTAAACGTCACTCCCGGGCTTTGCCGGATAGCGGCGTCGCTGCCTTATCCGGCCTACGGCTGCGGTTTAGCCTGTCACTTTCACCTGTGCTGCAGCCTGTTTAGCGCGGTCTATCGCCGCTTCAACCGTCTCAGCGGTTGCCAGCGCCACACCCAGTCGACGGGTGCCATCAATCTCTGGTTTAGCGAACAAACGCACCTGCAAACCTGCGCCGACGGCGGCCTGTACATTATCAAACGTCACGTTGTTGCTGGTTAGCTTCGGCAAAATCACCGCAGAGGCTGCCGGACCGTACTGTCGAATAGCGCCCACGGGCAGCCCAAGGAAGGCGCGGACGTGCAGCGCGAATTCCGACAGATCCTGAGAAATCAGTGTCACCATGCCGGTGTCGTGCGGGCGAGGAGAGACTTCGCTGAAGATGACCTCATCACCACAAACAAACAGCTCCACGCCAAACAGTCCATAACCGCCAAGCGCTAACACCACTTTCCGCGCAATTTCCTGAGCACGTTCCAGCGCCAGCGCGCTCATCTGCTGCGGTTGCCAGGATTCACGGTAATCGCCATCTTCCTGACGATGGCCTACCGGCGCGCAAAAATGAACGCCATCCACGGCGCTAACGGTGAGCAGGGTGATTTCAAAATCAAACCGGACCACCCCTTCGACGATCACCCGACCGGCACCTGCTCGCCCGCCTTGCTGGGCGTAGTCCCAGGCCTGGCTCAATTGCGACGCTGAACGGATAAAGCTCTGTCCCTTGCCTGAGGAACTCATTACCGGTTTGATGATGCAGGGATAACCGATTTCCGCCACTGCATCGCGAAAACGCGCTTCGCTGTCAGCAAAACGGAATGTCGATGTGGGCAGCGCCAGTTCTTCCGCTGCCAGACGACGGATGCCTTCACGGTTCATGGTCAGCCTGGTTGCGCGGGCGCAGGGAACGACGTTCAGCCCTTCCTGCTCCAGTGTAATCAGCATATCTGTCGCAATGGCTTCGATTTCAGGCACGATGAAATCCGGTTTTTCCCGCTCAACAACCCGACGAAGCGCGTCGCCATCCAGCATATTGATAACGTGTGAGCGATGCGCAACATGCATGGCCGGTGCATCGGCATAGCGATCCACGGCGATAACTTCCACGCCAAGGCGCTGACACTCAATGGCCACCTCTTTTCCCAGTTCGCCAGAACCTAATAACATCACCCGAGTGGCTGCCGGACGCAGCGCGGTGCCTAATAACGTCATGAAAACTGTCCCCCGATAAATTTGGCCGTAGTATATACGTAAACGTTTGCGTCTGTCTTTATTGCCCGCTTGATTTCAGGCGTAAAATAGAATATACTGTACATAATTACAGTAATATTAAGAGGCTGCAACATGGCGGTTGAAGTTAAATACGTAGTCATTCGTGAAGGTGAGGAAAAAATGTCATTTACCAGCAAAAAGGAAGCCGATGCGTATGACAAGATGCTGGACACAGCCGATCTGCTCGATACCTGGCTTGAACAGTCGCCGCTCGCACTGGAAGATGAGCAGCGTGAAGCGCTGTCATTGTGGCTGGCAGAGCAAAAAGAGGTGCTGAGCACTATCCTTAAAACCGGTAAATTGCCTTCTCCACAGGTGGTTGAGAACGACGCCTCAGTCGATGACGATACTCAGGCGGCCTGAATCTGACTTGCGCTCCTGACGATTTGTACCATGCTTTTCCTGAATCAATGTGCCAGTGAGTAAAGGAAAAGTATGAAAAGAACAGGTGTGTTAGTCAGCCTGCTGTTGTTATGCACCAGTCTGTCGGTGTCTGCAGCGGGTACGGACAGCAAAACAGTCAAATTCCCCAACTGTGACGGTCTTGATGCTGCCGGCATTGCCGCCAGCGTAAAACGTGACTATCAGCAAAATCGCGTGGTGCGCTGGGCTGACGATCAAAAACAGGTGGGGCAGGCGGATCCGGTTGCGTGGGTGAATCCGAAAGAGATCACCGGACAGGATGGTAAATGGAGTGTTCCGCTCACCGTCCGTGGGAAAAGCGCGGATATTCATTATCAGGTGAAGGTTGACTGCAAGGCGGGAACAGCGGAATACCAACCCCGCTAGCGTGATAATTTGCGCATCTTTTGCGGTTACAGACATTTCCTGACACCCCCTCAGGTACGCTTTGATAATTCATTGTCAGTACTTGAGGGACAAAAATGGCTAACTGGCTAAATCAATTACAATCTCTTCTCGGACAAAACGGAGCATCATCGTCCTCTTCGGGTGAACAAGGATTGAGCAAACTGCTGGTGCCCGGCGCGCTGGGCGGTCTTGCCGGATTACTTGTCGCCAACAAATCTTCCCGTAAATTACTCAGCAAATATGGCACCAGTGCGCTGTTGGTGGGTGGCGGTGCGGTAGCCGGAACAGTGCTATGGAACAAGTACAAGGATAAAGTTCGCCGTGCGCATCAGGACGAACCCCAGTTTGGCGCGCAAAACGCCTCGCCGCTGGATGTCAGGACGGAACGTCTGATTCTGGCGTTGGTTTTTGCAGCGAAAAGTGATGGCCATATTGATGCCAAAGAGCGGGCGGCGATTGAACAACACTTACGCGAAGCGGGTGTTGAAGAGCAAGGACGTCGTCTTATCGAACAGGCTATTGAACAACCGCTTGATCCGCAGCGCCTGGCACAGGGAATTCGTAACGAAGAAGAAGCGCTGGAAATTTACTTCCTGAGCTGTGCGGCAATAGACATTGATCACTTTATGGAGCGCAGCTATCTGAACGCGCTGGGCGATGCGCTGAAAATTCCGCAGGATGTCCGTGAGGGCATTGAGCAGGATCTGAAACAGCAAAAACAGGCGTTACCCGGCTAACAGATTCTCCCCGGCAGCATGTTTCGCTTGCATCATTCGTCAGTTTTGCCACCCTTAAAGGGTGTATAAAGACGAAAGAACAACCACATGCTGCCCAAAGCCAATCGCATTCCCCATACCATGACCCTTCATGGCGACACACGTACCGATAATTATTTCTGGCTGCGAGACGATACTCGCTCAAAGCCTGAGGTCCTTGACTACCTGAAACAGGAAAACCGTTACGGGCATCAGGTCATGTCCGGTCAACAGGCGTTGCAGGAGCGTGTGCTGAAAGAAATTATCGACAGGATCCCCCCGCGGGACACCTCTGCCCCCTATGTGAAAAACGGTTACCGCTATCGTCATCTGTACGAGCCTGGCAGTGAGTATGCGATTTATCAGCGCCAGTCTGCGCTGCATGAGGAGTGGGATGAGTGGGAAACGCTGATTGATGGTAATAAACGGGCGGCGCACAGTGAGTTTTACACGCTGGGTGGACTGGCGATTACGCCCGATAACACCATTATGGCGCTGGCAGAAGATTACCTCTCGCGTCGTCAGTACGGGATCCGTTTTCGCAATCTGGAAAACGGTAACTGGTATCCGGAAATGCTGGATAACGTTGCGCCTGAATTCGTCTGGGCGAACGACTCGCAAACCTTCTACTACGTCCGCAAGCACGCGACCACATTGTTACCGTATCAGGTCTGGCGACACACCGTCGGAACACCGTCGGCGCAGGATGAACTGATTTATGAAGAACAGGACGATACCTTTTACGTCAGCCTGCACAAAACGACATCCCAACACTACATCGTCATTCATCTGGGGAGCGCGACGACCAGTGAGGTGATGTTACTGGATGCGGAACTGGCTGATGCTGAGCCGTTTATCTTTCTGTCTCGTCGAAAAGATCACGAATACAGTCTGGATCATTACCAGCATAAATTTTACCTGCGCTCGAATCGTGACGGCAAAAACTTCGGCCTGTACCGCACAAACGTGCGGGATGAAAAACAGTGGGAAACGCTGATCCCGCCGCGTGAGGCCATCATGCTGGAGGGGTTTACGCTCTTTACCGACTGGCTGGTGGTGGAAGAACGTCAGCGCGGATTAACCAGCCTGCGCCAGATTAATCGCAAGACGCGCGAAGTCGTGGGGATCGCCTTTGACGATCCTGCCTATGTGACCTGGCTTGCTTATAACCCTGAACCGGAAACATCGCGTCTGCGCTATGGCTATTCCTCGATGACCACGCCTGATACGCTGTTTGAACTGGACATGGATACCGGTGAACGCCGCGTACTCAAACAGACTGAGGTTCCGGGTTTTGACGCGGCGAACTATCACAGCGAACATCTGTGGATCACCGCACGTGATGGCGTCGCAGTGCCGGTTTCGCTGGTTTATCATCAGGCGCATTTTCGTCACGGGCAAAACCCGCTGCTGGTCTATGGCTATGGTTCTTATGGCGCCAGCATGGATGCTGATTTTGACAGTAGCCGGTTGAGTCTGCTCGATCGCGGATTTGTTTACGCTATCGTCCATGTTCGCGGCGGCGGTGAGCTGGGGCAGCAGTGGTATGAAGACGGTAAGTTCCTGAAAAAACGCAATACCTTCAACGACTACCTCGACGCCTGCGACGCGTTAATCGCTCAGGGATATGGCTCGCCTTCACTGTGCTACGGCATGGGGGGCAGTGCGGGAGGAATGCTGATGGGGGTTGCTATCAATGAGCGCCCCGATCTGTTTCACGGTGTAGTGGCGCAGGTGCCGTTTGTTGATGTATTGACCACAATGCTGGATGAGTCGATACCCCTGACAACCGGGGAGTTTGAGGAGTGGGGGAATCCAAAGGAGCCGCAATATTACACTTACATGAAAGGCTACAGCCCCTACGATAATGTCCGGGCGCAGGCCTATCCGCATTTGCTGGTTACCACCGGTCTGCACGATTCGCAGGTCCAGTACTGGGAGCCGGCAAAATGGGTGGCGAAACTGCGCGAGCTCAAAACGGATGATCGCTTATTGCTGCTTTGTACTGATATGGATTCTGGTCACGGCGGTAAATCTGGACGCTTTAAATCCTGGGAAGGTGTGGCGATGGAATACACTTTCCTGATTGGCCTTGCGCAGGGGACACTCCCCGGCAAGAAAACCCATTAAGCGTTATCCAGATAATGCTTCAGCGTTAAACGGAGTTCCGGGCTCATACTGTCGAGATTATTAAACAGCCAGCGCAGATAGCCCGGGTCACGCTCTGCGACTTCAGATACCGCTTTCCCGCGGTATTTACCAAAGGTGAAAGTGGTGAGCAATGTCGGGCGGCCGGTGATGTCCGCCATCTGTTCCGCCGTCCAGCCTGAGGTGTTCATAATATCAATGAGCAGTGCCGCGGTAATGTAACAGTCATACAGCGCCCGGTGGTGATGTAATCCCGGAGGCGTCTGTACGTTGAGCTTACGGGATTTATACAGCGCCATATTGCTGTATTTGATTCCAGGCCAGAGGCGGCGGGAAAGCTTCATAGTACAAATCCACTCACCGGGCATGTCCGGCAGAACGCGGCGGTCAAAGCTGGCGTTGTGCGCCACATACCACTCACTGCCATAATAGTGAGGGATCACCTCTTCAATCCACGGCTTATCGGCGACCATGGCTTCGGTAATACGGTGAATCGCCATGGCCTGCGGTGAAATAGGGCGGTCAGGACGTACCAGATGACTCATTGGGTTAACGATTTTACCGTCAACGACGTCCACAGAGGCGATCTCCACAATCCCTCCCTGCAGACCACAGGTCTCTGTATCGATGATACGCAGCATGTCACACTCCTGACCGAAAACGTTTAGCGTAAAGGAATGATATCACCTTGCCAACCCTGCGATGTGCGCTGTCCCGTTAATAACAGCGAACCGCGGTCGGCGCGGACTACTAACTGTCCGTTTTCATCCCATAAGGCGCTATTTCCGCGCGCGTTCGCCATCAGAACGGCAATAGCGAATTTATGCGAGAAATACTGTAAGCGCGATGTTGAGTTCAGAAGTTCAGGTTCACAGACGCTCTGGCTGGTAGTAAAGAGGGAGCAGGCCGGATCCATATCAATACCTTCGGGTTGTTCGTCTACCACATTGATCGTGTGCAGGTCTTTGCAAAGACATGCGCCGTGACTTTGATGAAACATGCGCGGTGCGTTCATCCAGGGGGCGAAAACGGCGATACCTTTGACAAAGCGATTGTTATGCTCGACCGGCAGGCCTGCAATGATGACCATGCGGTGTGTGGCGGCGGCAAACAAAAGCGGCTGTAGCAGACTGATATCTGGAGGGGCGGGTAACGACGGGTTATCGTTGGTACAGCCGAGTAAGGAAAGAGAGGGAAAAACCAGCAGTTCGCATTGTTGTCGGGCTGCCGCGTTAATGAAATCCAGATGGTGAGCAATGTGTTCTTTAAACGTGGTTTTTAGCGGTTCGTACTGTGCGGCAGCTATTTTCCAGTGCGACATAATGATTTCCTTTTCATAGTGTCTACAATCGTCCTTAAATCATAGAATAAGAATCGACTTATACTGTAGCAGGCAATATGTAAGGATGTGTAAGCGTTATTTAGGTTTTGGTTCGTAGGGTAAACGCGAGAGGGAAACCGATGCCAGACGATGAGCAATAAGGCGCTCGCGAAACCAGTCACGCAGATGCTCAGGCTGCTCTCGTTCGACCACTTCAGCCACAACGGGCATGTTATAGCGCTCTTTAAATGCGACGCCAGCGGCGGCAAGATCCACGTTGACCTTGTCCATTTCAGCTTGCTCCAGTTGAGCGAGATTCTTAAGCATGGGGTTCTCCTTCTGTCATGCGCGCAAAAGTTACTAAGAGTGCGTCGGAATGGCAAGCCACAATTGATGATTCTCGACTCGAACATTGTTGAAGGTTATCCTCTTAAAATAAGACATAACTAAAAGGAATAGTGAATATGGTCACTCCTGCACGTACATTGCGCTTTACACTTCTTTTTCTGGCTTCAGCCCTGGCAACGCCAGCAGCGTGGGCGCATGCGCACCTGACGCATCAGTTCCCGGCGGCGGATGCCGAGGTTAACGCGTCACCACAGGCGCTGACGCTTAATTTCTCCGAAGGGATCGAGCCCGGATTTAGCGGGGCAACGATTACCGGTCCAAAGCAGGAGGAAATTAAAACCCATCCTGCAAAACGCAATGAGCAGGACAAAACGCAGCTCATTGTTCCGCTCGACGAGACTCTGAAACCAGGGAAATACCAGGTAAGATGGCACGTGGTTTCGGTAGATGGTCACAAAACCAAAGGGCAGTACACCTTTAGCGTGAAATAAGCATGCTGACGTTTACCTGGGTCGCGCTTCGCTTTATCCATTTTACGGCGCTGATGCTGCTGTTGGGTTCTGCGCTCTATGGGGCATGGCTGGCACCTGGGTCAATTCGTCGCCTGCTGAACCGGCGCTTTTTGCGCCTGCAACAGCACGCAGCGCTGTGGAGTTTTCTTAGCGCGGCCTTGATGCTGGCGATTCAGGGCGGTCTGATGGGCTCTGGTTGGCAGGACGTCATTTCTCCACCTGTCTGGGAACTGGTATTGCACACTCAGTTTGGTGGCGTCTGGCTCTGGCAGATTGTTCTGGGGCTGGTCACGCTGGCGGCGGCTCTGGTTGTTCCGCGAAATCTGCCGCGTCTGCTGCTGATTTTGGCTCTCGCACAGTTCGTGTTGCTGGCGGGAATAGGGCATGCCACGTTGCACACAGGCATTTCCGGCGCACTCCAGAAGACCAGTCATGCATTGCATCTGATTTGTGCTGCGACCTGGTTTGGCGGATTGTTGCCCGTCATTTACTGTATGCGAATGGCTACAGGACGCTGGCAACAGCAGGCGATCTACACCATGATGCGTTTCTCGCGCTATGGTCACCTTGCCGTTGCTGGCGTGTTGCTCACCGGTATAGCGAATGTGCTTTTCATTCAGGGGGCCTCGGCTCCCTGGCTGACAGGGTGGGGACAGTGGCTTTTGTTAAAATGTGCACTTGTCGCGCTTATGGTGGCAATCGCACTGGTGAACCGGTATGTTCTCGTACCACGGATGCGACAGGAGTGCGATCGCCTCCGTCAGTATTTTATCTGGATGACGAAGATCGAATGGGCTATTGGCGCAGGGGTGCTGGCAATCGTCAGCCTGTTTGCGACGCTGGAACCGTTCTGAAGGACAGGCAAAATTCATGAAAAAAGTGATTCTCTCTTTATTGCTACTGGCCAGTTCAGGGGCTGCGCTGGCGGCTCCACAGGTCATCACCGTGAGCCGGTTTGAAATCGGCAAAGACAAATGGGCTTTTAATCGCGAAGAGGTGATGCTGACTTGTCGGCCGGGTAATGCGCTGTACGTGATTAATCCCAGCACGTTAGTGCAGTATCCACTTAACGATGTCGCGCAAGAGCAGGTGGCGAGTGGCAAAACCAACGCGCAGCCTCTTTCCGTGATTCAGATTGACGATCCGGCAAAACCGGGCGAAAAAATGAGTCTGGCGCCGTTTATCGAACGTGCGAAAACACTCTGCTAGTTCCCAAAATATCGTTCTGATTTCCAATAAAAAACCGCAAGCATCCTGAAGATGATCTTGCGGTTTTTGTCTGTCAGCCAGTGACAATCGCCCTTTTTTTCCAGCCACTTTAGCCGCGGACTGGAAAACCTGGCGTCGTCATCTATTCTTAAAGGGCAAGGCGACTTAGCCTGCATTAATGCCAACTTTTAGCGCACGGCTCTCTCCCAAGAGCCATTTCCCTGGACCGAATACAGGAATCGTATTCGGTCTCTTTTTATCTGCAGAACCTGGTGCTTTTCCTGAGCCAAATGGCGTTTGACACTCAGCATTCTGCGTAAACCATACCTATTCCTGGATATCAACGTCCAGCGTTTTTTGCTGTTATTGTTAAATTTATGTTAGGGCATGACTGCGGGCAAATCACTCGTTAACGCTGGTGCCGTTAACGTAATGAAAAGTCACTGTATTGCTGTGCCGGCATCCAGAAACCATCGATAAAATCTTCAACGGGAAAACAGCCGCCGTGGCGAATCCGCTGATCGTCCATATAATAGAGGCACTGTTGCTCTGTATCGTAGACGTCCACCACGATATCTTCACAACCGCCATCCAGGTAACACACAAACAGAACCAGTGCGAACATTCCATCCTCGTTTTGTACAGCCATATCAAAAGTGTAGGAGGAATTAACGCAAGCGGGAAGGGGGAATAAATAACCCGCCGGGCTGACGGGTTCTTTTTGAATCAGGCAAGACGCATGATCCAGGCATCAGACTTACTGTCATAACGAGTGCGAAAGAGGACCGAATGTTCTCCATTGAGCAGTGCCGGAATGCTGATATCGGCATCCCAGGCATCCAGTTGCATACATAAATCCGGATCGGATTTACACGGAATGGTTAACGTTCGATCTCCTGGCGATTCGCCGTGCAGCTCGGCATCGTCAATTTCAAAAGCGCCAATGCGCACACTGGTTTTCATCATCGTGCTCTCCGTGGGTTCGCTGATTGTGGTACGACCAGTTGAGTGGTCCATTTCTCAGCGTAGTCAACGCAGGCAAAAGCGCCAGTAAAAAAGTGCGTAAATTTCCCGTTTCAGACGTTACCGGTAAACAGTTTTCCGTCACGAACCAGCTCGCGTGGGTAACTGTTTTTGAGTCGTGAACCAATTCGTTTAGCGAGTCCTATCGGCTGATGCTGGAAAGTGACCAGCACATCATCCGTGGCGGGAGCAGCCTGCGGGTAAACATCACGACCACGATACCACTCTTCGGCCTCCTGGCCTGACAGCTCAAATGCACAGGGGTGATTCACATCGGCAAGAGCAATAACGGCTTCATGCTGCCAGCGATAACCTTTATTATGGGCTTCCGCAAGTTTGATGCCCAGGCGCTGGAAGCGCACTTTTCCGATCAGCGGTTCAATCTCAGAAGGAAACAACCAGATCTCTTTATCACGTTGCCAGAGACGCAGGTTTTCCCCCCAACGCAGACCGACTGTGCTGGCGGCCTGGCGAAGCGTCGCGGATTCACGTTCTCTGACGGGCGAAAAGGGGAATTGACCCACTTTGTACTTCGGTTCAGGCAGGGCAGGAATGCTCGCCGTTTTCCGCAGACGGGCGACGAAGAATCCTTCACAGTCATAAATCTGCGGGAACACGTGCAAGAATCCTTCTGCCGTCAGCGCGTTGCTTGCCTGCGCAAACAGATCGCCTAACGGTAAAAACTCGACTGCCTCAGGCCAGGTTTGTTTCAGCCATTTGACGACGGACTCGTTTTCTTCACGGTTCAACGTACAGGTCGAATAGACCAGCGTGCCGCCGGGGCGCAGGGCGCGAAAAGCGCTTTCAATCAGTTCACGCTGTGTGGCCGCAATCTCAAGATTGCTTTCAACCGACCAGTTTTTCAGTGCATCAGGATCTTTACGCACCACGCCTTCACCAGAGCAGGGGGCATCAAGCAATATAGCGTCAAACATTTCCGGCAATGCCGCGCCAAACACCCGGCCATCGAAATGGGTCAGCGCTACGTTACTGATCCCGCAGCGGCTGATATTGGCATGCAAAACCTTAACGCGGCTGGCGGAGTATTCGTTTGCGAGAATAGCCCCCTGATTCCCCATCCGGGCCGCGATTTGCGTGGTTTTTGAACCAGGGGCAGCCGCAACGTCCATCACCCGTGCCGGTGAGTTGCCATCCGCCAACAGGGCTGCCACTGGCAGCATGGAGCTGGCTTCCTGAATATAAAACAGGCCGCTCAGATGCTCGGCGGTACTGCCAAGCGGCAATGCCTCTTCATCATCGCGTTCAATCCAGAAACCCTCCTCGCACCAGGGGATCGGGGTCAGCGTCCAGCCATAAGGCGCAGTTAAACGGAGAAAATCGGCGACAGATATTTTGAGCGTATTAACGCGAATGCTGCGACGTAGCGGACGCTGGCAGGCGGCAAGAAACTCGTCAAAGGAGAGGGTCGCAGGCATTGCCTCGCGCATTTGCGTCAAAAAGGCTTCAGGAAAATAAACAGCGTGTTGAGTCACGTGGGGCACCACCGGCAGTAAAACAGGCGCGCAGTGTAGCATAAAGGCTCCGGCGCGGGCACGCCGGAGCCTGACATTAACGTGGCAGGGCCGTTCCCCATTCACGCCACTCTTTTGGTTCGCTTTCCAGCAACAGGAAGTGTTTTCCTGCCTGTGCCTTCGGCGCCAGCGGAATGCCGGGAGGGGTGGCGAACGCAATACCGCCGCGAATGAACTGGTTAAAGGTACCGGTTTTCACTACACCCCCGGTCAGGCCGAAGTCCAGACTGTAGCCGGATGCCAGCCAGAAAACAGAGTTATTGCGCACCAGGTGCTGGTAGCGCTGACTGATACGCATGGCGATCATCACCCGGTCGGACAGCGACCCCAGCGTCATGCCTGTCACCGTTCCGACTTCTATACCGCGAAACAGCACCGGTGTACCAATGGCCAGGGAACCGGCTTCCGGAGCCTCGACTACAATACTCAGGCCGTCAAGGTAGCGCGAGTCGGTAATGGTGGCTTCCTGCAATTCGAAGTCGCGGCGCGGGTTACCACGGCCCGGTTCGACGTTGATGTAGGGCTGGAGAATGGTGTCGAGATGCTCCACGCCAGCCGCGGAGATTTGTGGTGTGATGACCGAGAAACGCGTACCGCTGCGAGCGAAAGTTTGTACATATTCAGGATACAGCACCGCTTTTGCCTGCACCTCGTTGCGAGAGGTGATGAGCTCAAGCGTCTGAATCTGACCGATGTCGATTCCAAGATAGCGAATCGGCATCCCGGCCGCCAGTTTCCCGGCGTCAAAGGCGTGAAGCGTAATCTGCCCACCAACCGCACGCGCCGCCGTTTCAGAGGCATACAAAATACGCTTATCGCCTTTGCGCAGGCTGGCGCTGGCGCCGCTCAGATTATCAAAGCTGATGGCCCCTTTGAGCGCACGAGACAGAGGGGAGGCCTGTACGGTAAGTCCGCTGCCATTGAGTTGCACTTTCGCGCCACCTTCCGCCCAGAACACGCTGTTACTGGTCAGCAGGTTGCGGTACTCCGGTTTAATGTGCAGATCGATATCAAAGGCGTTGGCGCGTGGGCGTACGGTGATCACTTCACCCACCTCAAATTTACGATACAGCACCACGGAGCCCGCCTGTACGTCGGGCAGCGTTTCCGCACTCAGACTCAGCGTGGTGGTCGGCAGGTCACTCAGGCTGTTTTCCACCGCTTTTTCGAGGTTGGCATACAGCGGATAGCTGGATTTCATCGCACCTTTGCCGCCTGGCAAAATGCGAATGCCGCCGCTTAACCATTCGCTGGCGCTGGCGCCGAGGAATTCAACGCCATCCAGACCGACTTTGACATCCACGCGGCTGTTGACCACGAATTTACTGTCACCCTGGACCAGATCGCGATTCTGCGGCTCAATCGCAGCGGTAAACTCGACGCCTTTGCTCGTCAGCTTACGTTCAATTACCTGGCCCACCTGGACGCCATGAAGGATCAGCGGCTGACCCGCATCAATGCCATAACTTTCGGGGGCGGTGAGGGTAAACGTTAATACGTCCGGCTCGTGAAGCAGCGCTTTTTCGCCGGGCACGACAGCAAAGGTGTTGCGCGCTTCGCCAGTGCCAGGCACCAGCTCAAAGGTTTTACCCGTCAGTAATGCGCTGATGTTGGCATCGTTCAGCGAGAGTTTAGGGCTACGAAGTTCGATGCGTGTCGTGTCACGCAGCAGCGTTACTACGCTGGGATCGACCGTCATTTCGCCAGTGACTTTGCCGTCGGGTTGCAAATCAAGCTTCGTGAGCTGACCCACTTCCAGTCCCTGATACATCAGCGGGGTTGAATCGGCTTTCAGCCCCTCGCCGCTGGGCAAATCAAGTTTAACGATGACGCCGCGCTGGCTGTGCGCCAGATCTTTATACAGTCCGAAGGTGTCGTCCTGCGCGGCGGGTTTTGAATTCTCTGGCGAGTCAAAGGCAATCGCACCGTTCACCAGGGCAGCCAGACTCTCCAGTTTCACCTTTGCACCGCTCAAACTGAGGTTGGCGTCAACCCCCGAAACGTTCCAGAAACGACTGCCTTTTTTCACCAGATTGGTGAAGCGGCGTTCAATCAGAACGTCAATGGTCACGCCCTGTTTGTTCGGAGTAATACTGTAATCGTACACCCGGCCAACCGGGATCTTACGGAAATAGACCAAAGACCCGCTGTTGAGCGAGCCCAAATCCGGCGCGTTGAGGTGAATCATCAAATCACCATTGTCCAGTCGATATTTTGGCTGGGTGTCGAGCGCGACGAAGTGGTCCTGTTCTTCGCCTTTACCGGGCATCATGCCGATATAGTTCCCACCGACCAGCGCATCAAGTCCTGAGACACCCGCAAGCGAGGCTTTCGGCGTTACCAGCCAGAACTGCGTTTCAGCTCGCAGGGCATCTTTCATATCAGATTTGATGCTGACGCGGACTTCAATTTTGCGCAGGTCTTCGCTCAGACTGACATCCTGCACGGTACCGACCTCCACGCCCTGATAGCGAACGGGCGTGCGGCCCGGGACGATGCCATCGGCAGACATGAAGTCGATCGTCACCGTGTTACCGCGATCTTCGTAACTGTTCCAGAAAAGCCATCCCGCGATCATCAATGCAATCAGCGGGAGTAGCCAGAAGGGAGAGATACGGCGTTTCGTTTTAATCTGCGCTTCAGTCGGCGAAGCGGGCGTTTCCTGACTCATGTGCATCCCAAAGTAAGCGGCTGTCCAGCCATTCCACAGCAAGAATAGTCAAAATTACCGCTGCGCCGAAATAAAACGCAGCCGGTCCCATTGTAAAAGCAAGAATCTGATCGCGATTAATCAGCGACATGGTTAAGGAGATAACAAAAAGATCCAGCATCGACCAACGACCAATCCACGTGACCAGTCGCAGCAACTGGATTCGCGTACGTAAACCCTGTTCGCATTTGAAGTGAATGCTGAGCAGTAACGTAAACATGACGATCACTTTGGTAAAGGGCACCAGAATACTGGCGATAAAAACCACGGCGGCCACGGCGATATTACTGTTTGCCAGCGACAGAATACCGGACATGATCGTGTCTTCCTGGCGCCCTCCGTTGACGTAGATAACGGAGATAGGCATCAGGTTAGCGGGCAACAGCAAAACGATCGACGCCAACAGCGCCGCCCAGCATTTTTGAATACTTTGATTCCTGCGCTCCCTGAGTGGGATGTGGCAGCGCGGGCACCGCCCACGTTGATCCGGATAGCCGGTAAAATGACAGCCGAGGCAAACGCGAAGTTTTTCGTCAGGGCGTTTTGCCGGCCGTTGCGGATAGAAACGCTCCCACAACTGTTCGATGTTCAGGTGCGAAAGCGTCAGGATGCTGAGAATAACCAGTGCAATAAAAGCTAATAATCCGACGCCTGGCTGCAAAAAAGCGTAATCCTGGACTTTGATCGACGCCACGCCAATCCCCACCAGATAGATGTCCAGCATCACCCACTCTTTAAGCTTCTCCAGCATCAGCAGAACGGGGCGTAAATTCATGCCGAGAATATTACCGAACCACAGGTAGGCGATGGCGCTGACCAGGATGAGAGGGGCGCCAGCAACGCAAAACAGCACCATCGCCGCGGTAATGGGGTCGCCTTGCCGGGTCATCTGCCAGATCCCTTGCATGACGTTGGCATCAATGCGGATCCCTAACAAATAGATATGCAGCAAGGGCTCGCCCCAGGCGAAGGGCATCAGCAACAGCATAGTGATCGCCATTGCCCCCAGACGCGTCAGCGACCAGTCACGACCATCGCGAATCTTCGCCTGGCAGCGGGGACAATACGCGCTCTGGTGTGAACGCATTTTCGGCAAACTAAACAGCAGGTCGCATTGGGGACAACGCTGGTAGTGCGCACGCGGAAGTGCTTCGCTGATGGATCGGATCGCTATTTTTTTTGGTGGCGTAATAGATTGAGTCTTGAGAGCCATGTATCGCGAATCATAATGTTAGATTTATGTAATCTTAACTCATGACGGGAATGATCTTGAGCATTAACGCATTTAATGCTTATTTTAATAGGCTGCGGTACAAGGTAAGACAACTAAGTGATTATATAATGAACAAAACAGAGCTATACGCGGATCTGAATCGCGATTTTCAGGCATTAATGGCAGGAGAGAGCAGTTTTCTGGCGACGCTGGCAAACACCAGTGCGCTATTGTTCGAACGTCTTTCAGAGGTGAACTGGGCGGGATTTTATCTGCTTGAAGACGATACCCTGGTATTGGGTCCGTTTCAGGGCAAAATTGCCTGCGTGCGGATCCCGGTGGGGCGTGGCGTGTGTGGTACGGCAGTATCCCGCAACCAGGTCCAGCGTGTTGAAGATGTTCACGCTTTCGATGGGCATATTGCCTGCGATGCGGCGAGTAATTCAGAAATTGTCCTGCCGCTAACCGTAAATCAGCAGATTATTGGGGTGCTGGACATCGACAGTACCGCATTTGGCCGCTTCACCGCTGAGGATGAAGCGGGGCTCCGACAGCTCGTTGCTCAGCTAGAAAAAGTGCTTGCAACGACGGATTACAAAAAATTCTTTGCGAGCGTCGCAGGATAATCAACGGATAACGTAGCAATTACTGATGGCGTCATTATAATGACGCCTGTTCATGCCTGCTGCTTGTTGGCTACGTCCGTTGTAATCAGGAAATTTCATGGAAAATCAACCTAAGTTGAATAGCAGTAAAGAAGTCATCGCGTTTTTGGCCGAACGTTTTCCGCAGTGTTTTAGTGCGGAAGGCGAAGCGCGCCCACTGAAAATTGGTATTTTTCAGGATCTGGTAGAGCGTATTGAGGGTGAAATGAACCTCAGCAAAACGCAACTTCGTTCCGCTTTACGTCTTTATACTTCTAGCTGGCGTTACCTCTACGGCGTTAAGCCGGGCGCAACGCGTGTCGATCTCGATGGCAACCCGTGTGGTGAGCTGGATGAGCAACACGTTGAACATGCGCGTAAACAGCTTGAAGAAGCGAAAGCCCGCGTTCAGGCGCAGCGTGCAGAGCAGCAAGCGAAAAAACGCGAAGCCGCCGCCGCTGCAGGCGAGACCGATGACGCGTCTCGTCGTGAACGTAAGCCGCGTCCTGCGCCACGTCGCAAAGAAGCGACTGAGCGTAAACCGCGTGCTGATAAACCGGCAGCTAAAGCGCCGCGTGCACCTCGTGAAGAGAAACTGACGCCAGTCTCTGATATTTCAGCGCTGAGCGTTGGACAATCTCTGAAGGTGAAAGCAGGTAATGATGCGATGGATGCCACCGTGTTAGAAATCACCAAAGATGGCGTCCGTGTACAGCTGAATTCGGGTATGTCTTTGATTGTACGCGCAGAACATCTGGTGTTCTGAAACGGAGGCCAGGCCTGGCATGAACACATTTTTTAGGCTTACCACGTTAGCTGGCCTGCTTGCAATAGCAGGCCAGACCTTCGCCGTGGACGACATTACGCGTGTCGATCAAATTCCAGTTCTTAAGGAAGAGACTCAACACGCAACGGTAAGTGAGCGCGTAACGTCGCGTTTCACGCGCTCTCACTACCGCCAGTTCGACCTCGATCAGGCTTTTTCCGCCAAAATTTTTGACCGCTATCTGAACTTACTCGATTACAGCCACAACGTGCTGCTGGCGAGTGATGTGGAGCAGTTTGCGAAGAAAAAGGGGCAACTGGGCGACGAATTACGTTCGGGTAATCTCGACGTCTTTTACGATCTCTATAATCTGGCGCAGAAACGGCGCTTCGAGCGTTATCAGTACGCACTGAAGGTGCTGGAACGTCCGATGGACTTCACCGGGACTGACACCTTCAATCTCGATCGCAGCAAAGCACCCTGGCCAAAAGACGACGCTGAGCTGAATGCGCTGTGGGACGGCAAGGTGAAGTTCGATGAGTTAAGTCTGAAACTCACCGGCAAAAATGATAAAGAAATTCGTGAGACGCTGACTCGTCGCTATAAATCCGCCATCCGTCGTCTGACTCAGACGAACAGTGAAGATGTCTTCTCAATGGCGATGACGGCCTTTGCGCGTGAAATTGATCCTCATACGAATTATCTGTCGCCGCGCAATACCGAACAGTTTAACACTGAGATGAGCCTGTCCCTCGAAGGGATCGGCGCCGTGCTTCAGATGGATGATGACTATACGGTCATCAATTCCATGGTCGCCGGTGGTCCAGCCGCGAAGAGCAAGTTGATAAGCGTTGGCGATCGCATCGTCGGTGTGGGTCAGACGGGCAAGAGCATGGTTGATGTGATCGGCTGGCGTCTGGATGACGTGGTCGCGCTCATCAAAGGGCCAAAAGGCAGCAAGGTTCGTCTCGAAATTCTGCCTGCCGGTAAGGGAACGAAAACCCGTATCGTGACGCTGACGCGTGAGCGAATCCGTCTGGAAGACCGTGCCGTTAAGATGTCCGTGAAGACGGTGGGTAAAGAGAAAGTCGGTGTGCTGGATATCCCGGGCTTCTATGTTGGCCTGACTGACGATGTCAAAGTTCAGTTGCAGAAACTTGAAAAACAGAATGTCAGCAGCATCGTGATTGATCTGCGTACAAATGGCGGCGGGGCGTTGACCGAAGCCGTTTCCCTGTCGGGTCTGTTTATCCCTTCTGGTCCGGTGGTTCAGGTTCGCGATAACAACGGTAAAGTTCGTGAAGATAGCGATACTGATGGCGTTGTTTACTATAAAGGTCCGCTGGTTGTGCTGGTCGATCGCTTCAGTGCCTCGGCGTCGGAAATCTTTGCCGCCGCGATGCAGGATTATGGCCGCGCGCTGATTGTCGGCGAACCGACCTTTGGTAAGGGAACCGTGCAGCAGTATCGTTCGCTGAACCGCATTTACGATCAGATGCTACGTCCGGAATGGCCGGCACTCGGCTCCGTTCAGTACACGATTCAGAAGTTTTACCGGGTGAACGGCGGCAGTACCCAACGTAAAGGGGTTACGCCGGATATCGTGATGCCGACAGGTAACGAAGAGACAGAAACCGGTGAGAAGTTTGAAGACAATGCGCTACCGTGGGACAGCATCGAGGCGGCAACGTATGTGAAATCAGACGATCTGCGACCGTTTGGCCCGGAATTGCTCAAAAAACATAACACCCGAATCGCTCAGGATCCTGAATTCCAGTACATAATGAAAGATATCGCGCGTTTCAATGCGATGAAGGACAAGCGTAACATCGCATCTCTTAATTACGCGCAGCGTGAAAAAGAGAATAACGAAGATGATGCGTTGCGTCTGGCACGCATTAATGATCGCCTGAAGCGCGAAGGAAAGCCGGTGCTGAAAAAACTGGATGACCTGCCAAAAGATTACCAGGAGCCGGATCCGTATCTTGATGAAACGGTGAAGATTGCGCTGGATCTGGCGACGCTGGAAAAAGCGAAGCCCGCGGAACAACCCGCCGCGTCAAAATAGCGTCAAGGAGGCACAAGAAATTGTGCCTCTTTTTTTAACAAGTGCGTGAGGCAGTCAGTATGGTGCAACAAAATGTAAAGTTGTGTCTTTCTGGTGACTTACGGGGCAATGATGCTTGAAAATAGCGCTACGACCCATACGATATGGGTAATCGCATAGTGCGTTTTGTTAATTTGAGGTTAAAAGAAAATTATGATGCGAATCGCGCTCTTCCTGTTAACGAACCTGGCCGTTATGGTCGTTTTCGGGCTGGTGCTGAGCCTGACAGGGATTCAGTCGAGCAGCGTTCAGGGTCTGATGATTATGGCGTTGCTGTTTGGTTTCGGTGGTTCCTTTATTTCACTGCTGATGTCCAAATGGATGGCGCTACGCTCTGTCGGTGGAGAAGTGATTGAAC
Source organism: Citrobacter amalonaticus (assembly GCF_037053465.1). Lineage (GTDB taxonomy): Bacteria > Pseudomonadota > Gammaproteobacteria > Enterobacterales > Enterobacteriaceae > Citrobacter_A > Citrobacter_A amalonaticus_H. The sequence continues at coordinate 101,668 of NZ_JBALIF010000008.1, read as the reverse complement.
AACCGCGCAACGAAAGAGAACGCTGGTTGATCAACACCGTCGAAACGCAGGCACGCCAGGCGGGTATCGCCATGCCGCAGGTGGCTATCTATCATGCGCCGGACATTAATGCTTTTGCGACGGGGGCACGCCGTGACGCGTCACTTGTTGCGGTGAGTACCGGTTTACTGCAAAACATGAGTCCGGACGAAGCGGAAGCGGTTATTGCTCACGAGATCAGCCATATCGCCAACGGTGACATGGTCACCATGACGCTGATCCAGGGGGTGGTGAACACCTTTGTTATCTTTATTTCGCGTATTCTGGCGCAGATCGCCGCCGGTTTTCTGGGTGGAAACCGTGATGAAGGTGAAGGCAGTAACGGCAACCCGATGATTTACTTCGTGGTCGCAATGGTGCTGGAACTGGTGTTCGGTATTCTGGCGAGCATTATCACCATGTGGTTCTCCCGTCACCGTGAATTTCACGCTGATGCCGGTTCTGCCAGACTGGTTGGTCGCGAAAAGATGATTGCCGCATTGCAGCGTTTGAAAACCAGTTACGAACCGCAGGAAGCATCCAGCATGATGGCGTTCTGCATTAACGGTAAAGGAAAATCGCTGAGCGAGCTGTTTATGACTCACCCGCCGCTGGATAAACGTATTGAAGCGTTACGCAGTGGGGAATACCTGAAATAACTCTTTTTTCGGGTGAAAAGCGCGTCCTCGGACGTGCTTTTTTTATCCCTGTGCGCGAGGTTGCGTGATGCGCAAACCACTCACAATTGCCGCAAGGGTGGCAAGACACCCCGCAGCAAGCAGAGAAACATGTGTGCCATTATCACCGAACTGATTTAGCATGAGCGCCACCAGAGCCGCTCCTGAACTCTGTCCCAGCAGACGCGCAGTCCCTAACATCCCGCTGGCTCCGCCGCTGCGTTCACGCGGGGCAGAAGTGATAATCGTATGGTTGTTGGGCGACTGAAAGAGGCCAAACCCGGCGCCACAGAGGATCATCGGCCAGACGATATTGAGATCGGAAGGCGCAACCGGTAGCCATACCAGAGCAAACAAACCGCATGCCATCACCATAAGCCCGAGTGCGCCAAGTAAACCGGCATGAACGCGCTCAATCAGATAACCCGCCAGCGGAGCCATCACCATGGTTGCCAGAGGCCAGGGCGTCAGTAACAGACCCGTTTCAACTTCACTGCGTCCCAGCACCGTTTGCAGGTAGAAGGGAAGCGAAACCATTGCCAGCATTTGCGCGCAGAACGAACAGACAGAGGTGCCAATTGACAGGGAAAAAAGCGGAATGCGCAGCAGGTCGACAGGTAATAACGGCACCGGCAATGAGAGCTGACGCCGGATAAATACGAAACCCACTACCATCAGCGCGGTCAGTTCTGCCGCAATCAGCGTCAGAGACTGACCCTGTGCAAACCCGCTCAATGCCGTAACCAGTAAGCCAAACGTCAGCGCATTCATCACGGCGCTGGGGAGATCAAAGCGAGGCTTATGACTGCGCGAAGCGTTTGGGGGAAGAAAACGAACCGCCAGAAGCAGTGCGATAATCCCTAAAGGCACGTTAATCAGAAACAACCACTTCCACGACGACAGGGAGAGAATGGCGGCGGCAAGCGTCGGGCCTGCAGCGGAGGAGACGGCGACGATAAATGAGTTGATTCCCATTCCTCGACCCAGATGACGCTGAGGGTAAATCAAACGGATCAACGCGGTGTTGACGCTCATTAGCGCCGCCCCGCCAAAACCCTGTGCCACACGTGCCATGGTCAACATTTGCAGTGAGTTTGAGAGCGCGCAGAAGAGAGACGCCAGTAGAAAGACAACCAGCCCGCATTTGTAGATGCGCCGATAGCCAAACATATCTCCCAGAAACGAAAGCGAAAGTAACGACACCACAATCGCGATTTGATAGGCGTTTACCACCCAGATGGAACGGGCTGCGGAGGCCTGCAAATCGGCGGCAATAGTGGGAAGCGCCACGTTGGCAATGGCCCCATCCAGTACCGCCATCGAAATACCGATAACGATAGTCAAAATGGCGCCGTAGCGTTGGGGAAGGGGCAGGCCATCGGCCAAAGATTGAGTCATAGGAATGATAGTTTCTACGAGGAATATGATCAGAGTAGTCATTCTAGCACTGATATTTCGGCTGAATCTCCCAGATTTGTAACGAAGTCAGCAAAGATGGATTGCGAGTGCCAGGACGGGAAATTATAATAAAAAATTGTTCTGATTTTTATAAAACACTCGTAATGAGGTGATAAATGGCTAACGCAGATCTGGATAAACAACCTGATTCTGTATCTTCTGTGCTAAAAGTTTTTGGCATTTTGCAGGCGCTGGGGGAAGAGCGCGAAATAGGGATTACTGAGCTATCACAACGCGTTATGATGTCAAAAAGTACCGTTTATCGCTTTTTGCAAACCATGAAAACGCTGGGATACGTTGCGCAGGAGGGCGAATCAGAGAAATACTCTCTGACGCTGAAACTGTTTGAACTGGGCGCTCGCGCGTTACAGAACGTTGACCTCATCCGCAGTGCGGATATTCAGATGAGAGAACTTTCCCGTCTGACTAAAGAGACGGTACATCTTGGCGCACTGGACGAAGACAGCATCGTATACATTCATAAGATTGATTCGATGTATAACCTGCGTATGTATTCACGAATTGGCCGCCGAAATCCGCTGTACAGCACCGCTATCGGCAAAGTGCTGCTGGCATGGCGTGATCCTGAAGAAGTGAAGCAAATTCTTGATGGCGTCGAGTATAAACGCAGCACCGATCGCACTATCACCACGACAGAAGCGTTAATGCCTGTACTGGATAAAGTCCGCGAGCAGGGTTATGGCGAAGATAACGAAGAACAAGAAGAGGGCTTACGCTGCATCGGCGTACCGGTATTTGATCGCTTCGGCGTTGTGATTGCTGGCCTGAGTATCTCTTTCCCGACTCTGCGTTTCTCCGAAGAGCGTTTACACGAGTATGTTGCAATGCTGCATACAGCGGCGCGTAAGATCTCAGAGCAGATGGGATACAACAAATATCCGTTCTGAATGACGATGTTCGTTAAAAAATAAAACTGCCGGTCGAAAAACCGGCAGTTTTACATGATTATCTAAATACAATTACGTTATAAACTCGCTGATTAGTTTATGTGTGTCGTTTATCCATGGTGATGAAGTGGATAAACTGGTTAATTTAAAAGCATCTGTTTCTGTAAAAGACCCGATATTAGCCATTATCAATAACAACGGTGCTTTTTCGTAATATCGGGCAGTCGGTCAGGCCGATGATGCCACTGTTTGTATGGACGTATTGCGCAGTTGCCGTTCCCCGCGCGGTGAGGTACGTGCACTGAAGCCCCAGTCCTGCGGCGTTCTCTTTACTGCCAATTAACACACCATAACCACTCAGTAATAATCCAATCCAGACAAGCGCACATAATACAACGGCGCGAATGATTACACGCATTATGACCTCTGTTCTTCTGTGAGTGATATTGAGCTTAGCGCCTACACTTATTGAAACAAGTGAATCATTCCTAAAAAAAGCGATAATGTCGCTGTTGTTAGCCCCGGTTTAAGATACGCATGTTAATTTAGCAGCATAAGATGTTGATGCGGAGAGTGGAGTGAAAAAGTTTCGATGGATAATCCTGGTCGTTGTTGTGCTTGTGTGCCTGCTGCTCTGGGCCCAGGTGTTCAATATCATGTGCGATCAGGATGTACAATTTTTCAGCGGAATTTGCGCCATCAATAAATTTATCCCGTGGTGAAAGCATTTTTGTATACGTTGATGTCCTTCCTCTGTGGCAGTGGTAAGATGGTCTGTCTACATTGAGGTGGTGAAATGAACGAAGTAGTGAATTCTGGCGTACTGAATTTTGCGTCTTTGATTGTGTCAATGGTGGTTCTGGTCGTGGGGCTGGTGTTGTGGTTCTTTATCAACCGCGCGAGCTCGCGAACCAATGAGCAGATTGAGCTGCTTGAAGCGCTGTTAGATCAGCAGAAGCGACAAAATGCATTGCTGCGTCGTCTTTGCGAAGCGAACGAACCGGAAAAAGTGTCTCAATCGTCGTCGACAGTAAATGACGATAAAGAGGATGATGACATCATCCGACTGGTTGCAGAACGCTGACATTGTGTGTGGCAGGAAGAGGGATGATGAACCCTTGCAGAGTCTCTTCTTCCTGTCTCATGTGTTGCCCGAACTTAGGGCAAGTATGATAAGCGCAACAATATCCCGCCATCACAGATTTCACCTGTTCACGTTTACTGTTGCTTAATTATATATTCTCATAAGTTAATGCGATGGTCTTCTCTGTTTTGTGAGAACGATCGGTTTTATAATAAGCGAAACGTTTCTCTCCCTATTTTTGTGCATTGTCATCATTCTTTCATTAAATTAGTGCATAAAAAGAATAGAAATCCAGAACCGGCAAAATTTTTCGCTATTACGAAATTTCGCCTATTTTGCGTTGAGACAAATTATGCATAACAAAGCAGAATTTGTACTAACAGCCAGTCGTTGCGTTGAGGTACTGGCGGCAGTGCGGTTTGTAGACTATGGTTGAAAAGCCCCGTCGGACTGCGGGCCTGGCGTGGGGACAGGAAGGAATCGGCGATATTGCGGTTTGAGTATTGATGCATAACCGTGCAGATACTCTGTATCGACTTGTGAGATTTGTGCGACCGATCGAGACACGTTTAAAAATGGCTTGCCATAATTAACGTTGTATGTGATAACACGTTTTGGGTTAAACGAGGTACAGTTCTGTTTATGTGTGGCATTTTCAGTAAAGAAGTCCTGAGTAAACACGTTGTCGTTGAATACCGCTTCTCTGCCGAACCTTATATTAGTGCCTCAAGCAGTAATGTCTCAGTTTTATCTATGTTATGCCTGCGGGCTAAGAAAACACTCTAAGGAATTTTGCAAATGGCAAAGATTAAAGGTCAAGTTAAGTGGTTCAACGAGTCTAAAGGTTTTGGCTTTATTACTCCGGCAGATGGCAGCAAAGATGTGTTCGTACACTTCTCCGCTATCCAGGGTAATGGCTTCAAAACTCTGGCTGAAGGCCAGAACGTTGAGTTCGAAATTCAGGACGGCCAGAAAGGTCCAGCTGCTGTTAACGTAACAGCTATCTGATCGACACCACTGATTTGAAGCGCTTATGCGCATCAACCTCAGATTTAAAGCCTCGCTGATGCGGGGCTTTTTAATTCATAATCCTTCCAAATATTTCCAAACCCGCTCTCATTAGCGCTTTGTTGCAAAGCCATGAGATTATTAGCATTGTTTTCGCCGATTTCCGCATGTCTTTCTCGTTAAATCAATCACCTGAATGATTTGAAGGGGGAGAACCGGTGAAAAAAAGAAGCGATGGCGCGGCAAGACATTTCACTCCTTTACGATTTGCGCTTCTTTGCGTGGCTATTTTGCTCAGTCTCGGGCTACTGCTAGGACGGGTCGCCTGGTTACAAATAGTCGAGCCAGGCTCACTGGTCAAACAGGAAGATATGCGCTCACTACGCGAAGTCACTACAGCCTCACCTCGCGGGATGATCACCGACAGGGAAGGGCGTCCACTGGCGGTGAGCGTGCCAGTGAATGCGGTCTGGGCCGATCCCAAAATGATACTCAGTAAAGGAGGCATCAGTGAGAACAAACGCTGGCAGGCGCTGGCGAAAGCGCTTCAACTTTCTCCTGAGGCATTGGCAGCGCGGATTGACCGTGAACCATCAGCGAGGTTTATCTATCTTGCGCGCCAGGTTTCTCCGCGCCAGGCGGAGTGGATCGACCGGTTGGGTCTTCCTGGTATCAACTTGCGCGAAGAGTCACGTCGTTTTTACCCGGCAGGACATATCGCCGCTAATTTGATTGGTTTTACCAATATTGATGGTCAGGGTATTGAAGGCGTTGAAAAAAGTTTTAATGCCCAGCTAACAGGCAAGCCAGGGTCGCGTCTGGTGCGTAAGGATAAATTCGGCCATGTTATTGAAAACATCGCTGAAGTAAATCCTGTGCCGGCGCATGAATTGCAGCTCAGTATTGATGAGCGGCTACAGACTGTCACAGAAGACGCGCTGGATAATGCGGTTACCTGGAATGAAGCGGATTCCGGAGCCGCAATACTTGTGAACATTGCGACAGGTGAGATTCTGGCAATGGCCAATTCTCCCTGGTTCAACCCGAATAACCGTGACGGCGCGAGGCTCGATGATTTTCGCAACCGCGCAATAAGCGATACCTTCGAACCTGGTTCAACGGTAAAACCGCTGGTTATTATGACGGCGCTACAGCAGGGCATTGTACAACCGGACAGCGTTATCGACACGCATCCCTTTGTTATTAACGGGCATCGAATTCGCGATGTGGGATTTTATCCGGAGCTGACGCTAACCGGGATTTTACAGAAATCCAGTGACACGGGAGTGTCACATTTATCGCTGGCAATGCCTGTTCAGCGGTTAATTGATACCTACAAAAGCTTCGGCTTTGGTCAACCGACCGGGCTTGGGTTGACCGGAGAGCGTCGGGGTCTGATGCCGCAACGCCGCTACTGGAGTGACCTGGATCGCGCAACATTTGCCTTTGGTTACGGTCTGATGGTCACCCCGCTGCAACTGGCGCATGTCTATGCCACGATTGGTAGTTTTGGTATTTATCGACCACTGTCCATTACCCGAATCGATCCACCTGTTATCGGCAAGCGGGTTATGTCGCAAGCGCTGGTCAGACAGGTAGAGCACATGATGGAGAGTGTCGCGTTACCCGGAGGGGGAGGGACGAAAGCTGCTGTCAAAGGGTATCGGGTAGCGGTAAAAACCGGGACGGCGAAGAAGATTGGCGACGACGGGAAATATGTCGATAAGTATGTGGCTTACACCGCGGGCGTTGCCCCGGCGAGTCATCCAAAATTCGCTCTGGTGGTGGTTATCAACAATCCGCAAAATGGGGCCTATTACGGAGGCGCAGTCTCCGCGCCGGTATTCAGTCAGATCATGGGGGACGTATTGCGTCTTGAAAACGTGGAACCTGATGGGATGCCTGCCGACTCCAGCCATTTGCTGGTGATGCAACGCAATAAGGATACATTCTCCGGGCGTTAAGTGATTTTCCCTGGCGGGAAATCGCGATACACTTGCGCCCTGAATTTCCCTGCCGGAGTTGTTATGTCGTTTTCCTGCCCGCTTTGTCATCAGTCCCTTGCGCGCGTAAATAATAGCTATGTTTGTCCGCAACGGCATCAATTTGATGTGGCGAAAGAGGGCTACGTGAACCTGTTGCCTGTACAGCATAAGCGGTCACGTGATCCGGGAGACAGTGGGGAGATGATGCAGGCGCGACGGGCGTTTCTGGATGCTGGTCATTATCAACCGTTACGTGATGCGATTGTTCAGCAACTTTCCGCACGACTGGACGATTCAGCGACTGCGATTCTGGATATCGGCTGTGGGGAAGGCTACTACACGCACGCCTTTGCAGATGCGTTACCGGCAGTCAACACCTGTGGACTGGATGTGGCAAAGGTTGCGATTAAAGCGGCGGCTAAACGTTATCGTCAGGTGACGTTCTGTGTCGCGTCGAGCCACCGTCTGCCGTTTGCTGATGCCTGTCAGGATGCTATCGTGCGGATTTACGCACCTTGTAAAGCGGAAGAACTGGCGCGGGTGGTTAAGCCGCGCGGATGGGTTATTACGGCAACGCCCGGCCCACGCCATTTAATGGAGCTGAAGGGACTGATCTATGATGAAGTCCGGCTTCACGCATCGCATACCGAACAACTGGAAGGTTTCAATCTGATTGAAGAGAAAACGCTCGCCTATCCCATGAAGCTGAGTGGGGAAGAAGCGGTGGCGCTCTTACAGATGACGCCTTTTGCCTGGCGGGCGAAACCGCATGTTTGGGAGCAACTGGCAAGCACTGAGAATTTTGCCTGCCAGACGGATTTTAGCCTTCACATCTGGCAGCGTGCGGATTAACCGTGAAAATGTGTCCAGAGGATCTGGGCGCCGATACCGATAAGCACCACCCCACCGAGAATTTCGGCGCGTTTTCCCAGTAACGGACCGATAAAGCGACCGACCATCATCCCCAGCGTCGACATGATCAAGGTGGCGCAGCCAATTGCCAGCGCTGTCGCAATAATATTGACCTGCAGGAACGCCAGACCCACGCCGACCGCCATAGCATCAAGGCTGGTTGCGATCGCGGTCGTCACCAGTAACCAGAAGCCATGACGGCGTAATGGTTCTTCATCCTCATCATCTGCACCACGAAAGCCTTCGATGATCATACGCCCGCCCAAAAAGACCAACAGAACGAAGGCAATCCAGTGATTCCACTCCAGTACGAATTTGCTGGCTAGCATACCTAATCCCCAGCCAATCAACGGGGTCAATGTTTCGACTGCGCCAAAGATCAAACCGGTGCGGAGTGCTTCAGAAAATTTGGGTTTATGCAGGGTGGCACCTTTGCCAATTGATGCGGCGAAAGCATCCATCGACATGCCGAAAGCGAGAATAATCGTTGCGGTGATATTCATGACAGCGTCCTGACCGGGGTTTCCATAAAACACATCACCGCCCCCAGTAAACATGCAGACCTGAACCTGGTGTTCATTGCGAATGCATAGCAGTTGATGTGCCTATGGTCTCGCCTGACTGAAATCTGTCTCAGTCCGTACGTGCCACGTTTTGCAACGAGTATGTTGACACGTACATTTCCGGAGTCTGGAAATCGGCTACTCCCCAAATGACGGCGCAACCTTAACATAATTTGAGAATATAAAACAACAACGGATAAATATTATTTTAGACCCACTTGAAAACGATTTTCATTTAAGTTTATTGGTAGATAAAACGTTAAAATAAATAACATTTATCCGGCAGAAATATAGCCTTGGCTATGTTTTTGGTAAACGTAAAATCAGGAAAAACATAGTTCAGGCTATGACGGTAACTTACTGAGAGGAAATGAGAAGTTTATATATCTTTTCGAGGTCATCGATATTTCGCACGCGAATAAGCAGGCGGCGTTGTTCTAATTGCATCACCAGAACGCCATCCTCAGATAAATTCATCTCTTTAATGCGGTTATATTCTATCCATACATTGGCGAAGAAAAAACCATGTTGCTTGAAGATGATCTTCGGCATCCGGATCCAGAAAATATAAAACCCCATCAATGCCAGTGCGCATAATAACCATGTGGTAATCATGGCGCCATGACTGGTGATGTTGTTATAGATAAGGATCGCAATTAAGCCGATAAAGATGACGCTGTCCACACGGCCACGGCGTAGCAGAGGGATGGTAAGCAGAGTGGGGCCATGACGGCGCGGCATGATGAACTGATCATAAATAGCGTAAACCAGTAAAACGGCAACAAACAGAACCAGCACCAGGTCCGTGATAGTCATTCATCCTCCAGATAAAAAAACGGGGCCAATTGGCCCCGGTAGTGTACAACAGTCTTAAAGACCAAGCAGACCGACAGCGTAACCCGCAATACCGATGACAAAGAAGCCAACGATAATCCACAGTGGGTTCACTTTTTTGCGCAGCAGCCACATACAGGCAAAGGTCAGCAGCAACGGAACCAGACCCGGCATCAATTGATCGAGAATGGTTTGTACCGTCGTCACACGTGTCTGTCCATCCTGACCGGTGATGGTTGACACCACCAGCGGAATGTTCACGTGTGTCCACTTGTTAACCAGCGCCCCCATGACAAACAGGCCGAGGATTGACGCCCCTTCAGTCAGTTTTTGCAGGAAGCCGCCGCCCATATCTTTAACAATATCGACACCTTTGCGGTAACCGTACGCGACGCCATAGTAACGGGTCAGCAGACGGACAGCGTTGAACAGAATAAAGAACAGCAGCGGACCGAGCAGGCTGCCGCTCATGGCGATGCCGGCACCCAGCGCAGCGAAGACTGGACGTACAGTACCCCAGAAAATCGGGTCACCCACGCCAGCCAGCGGACCCATCAGACCGACTTTGATACCGTTAATGGCGCCATCGTCAATTTCTGCGCCGTTAGCACGCTGTTCTTCCATCGCCAGCGTTACGCCGAGAACCGGAGCGGCAACATAGGGATGGGTGTTAAAAAATTCCAGGTGACGTTTGATGGCTTGTTTACGCGCATCGTTGTTTTCCGGATACAGGCGACGAATAGCCGGTACCATGGAGAAACAGAAACCCAGCGCCTGCATACGTTCGAAGTTCCATGAACCCTGAAACAGGTTAGAACGAATGAACACGCCACGAATATCACTCTGTGTGAGTTTTTTCTCAGTGATAGTTTTAGTCATATCAACCATTTCGCTCACCTGTTAGTCCAGTTCGTTATCGAGATCGTTGTTGCCAGCCGCCGCCGCAGGGGCGCCCGCTACGCGGTTATATTTCGGGCTCAGCTGAATGTACAGGATAGCCATTACCGCACCAATCACACCCAGAGCGACCAGGTTGAAGTTAGTAAAGGCCGCAGTGACGAAGCCGAGATAGAAGAACGGCATCAGGTAGCCCGCACGCATCATGTTGATGACCATCGCGTAACCCACTACCACGATCATGCCGCCAGCGATATTCAGACCGCCAGTCACCACTTCCGGAATCGCGTTCAGCATGCTCTGGACTTCGCTGGTGCCGACGGAAATCGCAACGATGACCGCCGGGATAGCGACACGCATTGCCTGCAGGAACAGGGAGGAGACGTGCAGCCAGGAGAGGGCCGTCAGGTTGCCGCTTTCCGCCGCTTTGTCAGCGGCGTGCTGGAAGGCGACGGTGATGGTACGAACAATGATGGTAAGAACCTGACCCGCAGCGGCCAGTGGGATTGCCAGCGCGATACCGGCGCCGATGCTCTGGTGACCGGCGATAACCAGCACGGTAGAGATAATGGATGCCAGAGCCGCATCGGGCGCAACGGCTGCACCGATGTTCATCCAGCCCAGGGCGATCATTTCCAGGGTACCACCGATGATAATACCGGTTTTCATATCCCCGAGAACGGCGCCAATCAACGTACAGGCCACCAGTGGGCGGTGGAACTGAAATTCATCAAGTACCGACTCCATACCCGCGATACATGCGACGATGAACACCAGCACAATCTGAAGAGTGGTAATCTCCATTGTACTTCTCCTATTGCTATACAGACTTATGTGTGAAAGCTCATTTAATGCCGCGTGTTATTTACCCACTTTGGCAATCAAATCCATCATTTTCAGTTTCTGGTCGGTGGACACTTTACGCGCTTCCAGCTCAATACCGCGGTCATTGAGTTTTTTAAAGGCTTCGATGTCCGTCGCATCAACGGAGATGGCGTTGTTAACCTGCGTTTTGCCCTGACGGAAAGCCATGCCGCCAATGTTCACGGAGGTAATTTTCACACCGCCCTCGACAATGCGCTCGACATCCGTCGGGTTGGTGAACAGCAGCATCACACGTTCGCCAGCGTATTTCGGGTTGTTGTAAACACGAATCATCTTGGCAACATCAACCACATGAGCGGTTACGCCCGGAGGCGCCACCTGGGTCAACAGCGTTTTACGCACGGTGTCTGCGGCAACTTCATCACTAACAACGATAATACGGGTAACGTTGGTTTCTTTGGTCCAGCGCGTCGCAACCTGACCGTGGATTAAACGATCATCGATACGTGCAAGACCTATTTGCATATAATCGTTCGGGCCCATCGGTTTTGCAGGTGCCGCTGCTTTTGGCGCCGCTGCGACGGGGGCAGGGGTCGGTTTTTCAACCGGTTTCGCTTTCAGCGCTTTCACGCCTTCGCGCCCGGTTTCTACTGCCAGCGCAACCAGCTCATCGAAGCCCGGATTGTCATCACGCGCCATCAGTGTTTCAACCAGCATTGGGATGTTCACCCCGGCGATCACTTCATAATGCTCTTTGTCGACGACAATGCGGCTGGCAGCGTTAAACGGGCTGCCTCCCCATGTATCAACGAGGAACAGCACGCCGCTACTGGTATCGAGTTTTGCTAACTGAGCGTTGTACTTTTCAATCAGCGTTTCGGCATTCTCGCCTGGGACGAAATCGATCCAGCCGACATTTTCCTGCTCGCCTAACAGCATTTCTGCCGTTTTGAGTAACTGCTCTGCAGCCCAACCATGTGTGCCTATAACAATAGCAATGGTCACTTGCTACCTCCTTTATTATCGTTAACACATCAACGTGAGAGATGTATTTGAATCGTCGTCCGCAATCGAATCGATTCAGATAAGGGTTACAATGAAAAACTCAGAATGTTCGTGAATTATTTTAGATAGCGAAAAAATATTTTATGTGATGAAGATCCGTAATTTAGCTTTAACCAATAAGAAATTTCGGAGTGTAAAATATCTCTGTTACAACTCTTTGCAAAGGAAGGTAAATCTTTGCCAAAAACACGTTGTCTCTGTTATGTTTACCCTCTGTTTAACCTACCAGGAGTATAGGGCACTAGCCCGCAGTATGGATCGTCACCGACGTCATTTCATCCTCAGGCCGCATCGCGCCTGTCCGTCTGGCATGTCATGCCACGCGTTTTGTCTGCACAATGTTTTATCGACTGTTAACCCTTCCTTCAGCAGGAGCTTGTCATGGAATTCTTAATGGATCCCTCGATTTGGGCGGGTTTGCTTACGCTTGTCGTCCTCGAAATTGTTCTGGGAATCGATAACCTGGTCTTTATCGCAATCCTTGCTGATAAGCTGCCGCCGAAGCAGCGAGATAAAGCGCGTCTGATTGGTTTATCTCTCGCACTGATTATGCGTCTGGCCCTGCTGTCCATTATTTCGTGGATGGTCACCCTGACAAAACCGCTGTTCTCCGTGATGGATTTCACCTTCTCAGGCCGCGATCTGATTATGCTGCTGGGGGGGATCTTCTTGTTATTCAAAGCGACAACGGAACTCCATGAACGTCTTGAGAACCGTGAGCATGACGCCGGGCACGGCAAAGGCTATGCAAGCTTTTGGGTTGTCGTTACCCAAATCGTCATTTTAGACGCGGTGTTCTCACTGGATGCTGTCATTACCGCTGTCGGTATGGTTAACCATCTGCCGGTGATGATGGCTGCGGTGGTGATTGCGATGGCTGTGATGCTACTGGCGTCGAAGCCGCTGACGCGTTTCGTCAACCAACATCCGACCGTGGTAGTGCTCTGCCTGAGCTTCCTGCTGATGATTGGTCTGAGCCTGGTCGCCGAAGGTTTTGGTTTCCATATCCCGAAAGGTTACCTGTACGCCGCGATTGGCTTCTCGATCATCATTGAAGTCTTTAACCAGATTGCGCGCCGTAACTTCATTCGCCATCAGTCAACGCTGCCGCTGCGTGCGCGTACGGCTGACGCGATTTTGCGTCTGATGGGCGGGAAGCGCCAGACGACGGTTCAGCATGAAACTGACAGTCAGGCGGCTGTGCCTGTTCCGGAAGGGGCATTCGCCGAAGAAGAGCGCTATATGATTAACGGCGTACTGACCCTGGCTCAGCGATCGCTGCGCGGAATCATGACCCCGCGAGGTGAAATCAGTTGGGTGGATGCCAATCTGAGCGTCGATGAAATCCGCGAGCAGTTGCTCTCCTCGCCGCACAGTTTGTTCCCGGTATGCCGTGGTGAACTGGATGAAGTCATCGGTATCGTGCGTGCGAAAGAGCTGCTGGTGGCGCTGGAAGAAGGCGTCGACGTGGCGGCTATCGCCTCTGCTTCTCCCGCCATTGTGGTGCCGGAAACGTTGGATCCGATCAACCTGCTTGGCGTCCTGCGTCGTGCGCGCGGCAGCTTCGTCATCGTGACCAACGAATTTGGCGTTGTGCAGGGGCTGGTCACACCGCTGGATGTTCTTGAAGCTATTGCCGGTGAGTTTCCGGATGCCGATGAAACGCCGGAAATTATCGTTGATGGCGATGGCTGGCTGGTTAAGGGAGGCACCGACCTGCATGCCCTGCAACAGGCGCTGGCGTTGGATAACCTGGTCGATGAAGACGAAGATATCGCAACCGTCGCGGGGCTTGTGATCGCAGTCAACGGGCATATTCCCCGCACGGGGGATGTGATTGAAGTCGCTCCCCTGAGCATTACGATTGTCGACGCGAATGATTACCGCGTTGACCTGGTGCGTATTGTTAAAGAGCAACCCGCGCACGATGAAGAGGAGTAATGGTCTCTAGCGCCAGGGAATAACGGGCGCCATGCGTCCGTTATGTCTGGGGGGCGGCGGTTGGCTGCCCGCCAGCCACTGCGGAAAATCACGCAGCGGCATCGGTCTGGCAAATAAATATCCCTGCAGTAAATCCACACCATGTCGGCGCAGATGCTGCGCCTGTTCCTGCGTTTCAACACCTTCTGCGACTAACTCGATATGCAACCGCTGTCCCAGCGCGATAATAATGTCGGTCACTGTCGAATTAACCGCATCAGTGCCAATCGCATTGGTAAAGGACTTATCGATTTTCAGAATGTCCGGGCGAAGTTTTTCAAGCCATGACAGTGAGCTGTTTCCGGTCCCGAAATCATCGATCGCCAGTTTGACATTTTTCCGGTGCAGCTCACGGACAATCCGATAATCCACGTCCCGCAACGCATCCCGCTCGGTCAGCTCAATCACCAGTTGTTGAATGGGCTGCTGGCTGAACCAGTACTGGTTGAGGTCTTTCAACAATTCTCCATGACGGAAATGGCTCGCCGCGGCATTAATACCAATATGGAACTGCCTGCTCATGGGAAAGACATGCCGCTGGCGGATAGTTTCTGCGATGACATAGCGTGTTAATGGCGCGATGAGACGCTGTTCTTCGGCAATAGGGATAAAAACATCCGGAGAAATCCAGCCCTGACGGGGGTTATTCCAGCGCAACAAAATCTCCACCCCCAGACATTGTTTTGTGTGGGCATTCAGTAAAGGCTGGCAAAAAAGCTCAAATTCCTGCTGCGCAATTCCGAGGCTAATTTCCCAGGTAAAACTCATCCGCCTGGCGGAAGCCAGCCATACGAGATAACCCACCATCAGGCTGAGCATGAATGCCAGTGGCAGTTGGTCCGGTAGCGTTTTAAACGCCAGTTTGTCTGCGCCGGGTCCTGTCACGCTGATGGTAAAAGGAAAGTGTTGTGACGGTAATGGATATCGGGCGTCACCGTCGAGGGGGGGCAATTTCTCGACTACCCCTTGCCCGAAAATGAGATGTCGATTACCGACCGTCAAACTGGCCCCCGTAATCAGTGGCGTACGTGGTTCGAGCAGCAGCCGGGTAAGCAGGTCGATGTTAACGATTTCCAGCACCCCATCTTTGCCGTCCGTCGACGCGGGATACCATTGAATAAGAACCGGGCTGCCTTTGATAAGCACGGGATCGATTGCAAGCAAAAGCTGTGCATGTGCCACGGGGAGACCGGGTTGAAGCTGGTTGACTGGAACGTTACGGTAGCCAAAGACGCTGGAGCAATACAGTATTCCACCTTTTACCAGTGCAATAGCACGTACCGTTTGCAGCCAGGCGGCCTGCTTGCGCAGCGGGAGGTGCGATGCTGAGCAGGGGAGTTCAATCAGCGGTAACAGGATATCGCGACCACTTTGCAACGGACGCAGGACGTCATCCAGGGTGGTTACCGCGCGAGCGGCATAGGTGGCGATGCGCTGCTGATTTAAATTCCGCTCCGAAATAAATCGGATGCCCAGTGTCAGGATGAGCGTGATGAGCGCACAGAGTACGCAGAGGATAAAACGATTGCGGCGATATTTTTTAATGATTCGTTGTGCTGTCTGCATGCCGGCCACCTGACAACCGTAAGCCACTAAAGCCAACCGTAACAGTGCAAGTGTAGTGGGGAAACCACAGGCAGACGAGAAAGGGGGATAAATTTCGCCCATCCGTTGCAGATGGGCGAAGAGTGAGTATTAGATTTGCTTTATGATTTGTTTAGTCACACTGAACTTTAATCGCCAGACCGCCACGCGATGTTTCACGGTATTTGGCGTTCATATCTTTACCCGTTTCGTACATGGTTTCGATGACTTTATCCAGCGAGACGCGCGGGGCGCTGGTACGACGCATCGCCATACGTGCGGCGTTGATGGCCTTCACAGACGCGATCGCATTGCGTTCAATACACGGCACCTGTACCTGTCCGGCAACCGGGTCACAGGTCAGTCCCAGGTTATGTTCCATGCCGATTTCGGCGGCGACGCAAACCTGCTCCGGGCTCGCACCCAACAGTTCAGCAAGGCCAGCGGCTGCCATCGAGCAGGCCACGCCGACTTCCCCCTGGCATCCGACTTCAGCGCCTGAAATTGACGCGTTCATTTTATACAGCGCGCCGATAGCGCCTGCCGCCAGGAAATAACGGGTATAGATATCCGGGCTGACGGATTCGATAAAATGATCGTAATAAGCCAGAACCGCAGGCACGATACCGCACGCGCCGTTGGTAGGCGCGGTCACAACACGACCGCCCGCCGCGTTTTCTTCATTCACGGCAAGCGCGAACATGTTCACCCAGTCGATCACGTTCATCGGATCGTTAGAGAGCTTATCGCTGGAGACCAGCATCCGGCGCAGTGCGGAAGCACGACGAGGCACGCGCAGCGGACCCGGTAATACGCCTTCGGTATTCATGCCGCGATCGATACAGGCCTGCATGGTCTGCCAGACGTTGCCGAAATACTCTTCAATCTCTTTCTTACTGTGCAAGGCCAGTTCGTTTTGCATCGCCAGACCGGAAAGGGAAAGGCCGGTGCTGTTGCAGTAGTCCAGCATTTCAGTTGCGGATTTGAACGGATAAGGAACGCTTACCTCATTTGCCGCATCCTTACCAAAATGTTCTTCATCAACGATAAAGCCACCGCCAATGGAGTAATACGTCTTGCTGTAAACGACGTCATCGCCGTTATACGCATGGATCTGCATACCGTTTTCATGCAGCGGCAGGTTGCCGTTATGAAAACGCATCCCGTCGTTTTGCGGGAAATCCACTTCGTGCTGACCCTGAGCCAGCAGCAGGCGTCCGCGCGTTTCCACATCGCGGATGAAGCCCGGGATGCTATCAATATCCACGGTGGCAGGTTCATTGCCCGCCAGACCCATAATAATGGCGATATCGGTGTGGTGACCTTTACCCGTCAGCGACAGTGAACCGTACACGTCGACAGCAACCCGGGTAACGCTATCCAGTAATCCTTTTTCGACCAGGTCATCGACGAACTGTTTACCCGCCTTCATAGGCCCTACAGTATGGGAAGATGAGGGACCAATCCCCACCTTAAACATGTCGAATAGACTAATCACAATAATACTCCTGACAGGGTGACTGGAAACTTCCAGAAACGATGTAATAACTGCGCATAGTGTAAGAGGGAACGCGGGGATCGGCTTAACTATTCACATGAATTAAACTAATGAGTAACCGCGTTTTTACTAATGTTGTGACGGGAGTTTCAGGTTGTGTCTTCTGCGCGTAAAGATAAGTATAGTCAGGGCTTCATGCCGATTTGTAGCGCCAGCTCACGAATTATTCCGGCGGTCATGCCCCAGACGAAATAATGCTCATACCACGAAAGCCAGACGCGATGTGAATCGCCGCGTCGGTAAACATCCAGCGGGTGATAGCGGCCTAAATGCAGCGCCTGCGCCAGCGGCATTTCAAAGACCGCAGAAACTTCATCCTCACTGGCGCGCCAGGGTAGATCCGGGGGAATAATGCCGACCACCGGCGTCACCTGGAATCCGGTCACGCTGTCGACCGGCGGCAGCACGCCAATCACCTCCACGGCCTCGGGCGGAATCGCCACTTCTTCTTCAGCTTCACGCAGCGCGGCGGCAATAAGCGATACGTCGGTACTGTCTACCGCGTCACCGGGAAACGCCACTTGTCCGGCATGCTTACGCAGATGTACCGAGCGTTGGGTCAGCAGCATTCCCGGCTGAGGGCGACGAACAATGGGAATGAGAACCGCTGCCTGGCGCTGATTAAGTGACTCACGGTTGATCTGTGGGCGCAAAAGTTGAAAACGCGACAAGAAATCATCCAGCGTCAGACTCTGATTATCCACGTTTTAGTTCTCCAGTTGCTGCAGGATACGATTCACTTTATCAAAGGTTTCCTGATATTCCGCCTGTTCTTCGCTGTCTGCCACGATGCCGCCGCCCGCCGAACAATACAGTTGACCGTCTACGGCTATCAGAGTACGGATAGTAATGCTGGTGTCCATAGTCCCGCAGACGCTCAGATAGCCGATACTGCCACACCAGGCGTTGCGGCGGTGGGGCTCTAGTTCGTCAATGATCTGCATCGCGCGGATTTTTGGCGCACCGGTAATCGACCCGCCGGGAAAGGCCGCGCGCAGCAGATCGGTGGCATGGAGGGTGGACGGCAAACGGGCGGTCACGGTGCTAACCAGATGATGCACCGCCGGGAAGGGTTCGACAACAAACAGTTCCGGCACCTTCACAGAGCCGGGTACGGCCACGCGCCCGATGTCATTACGCATCAAATCGACGATCATCAGATTCTCCGCCCGGTCTTTTGGGGAATTCGCCAGTTTCTCTGCCTGCTTCCGGTCCGCGTCCGGCTGTGGCAGGCGCGGCAGCGTGCCTTTGATTGGTCGGGTCTGAATTTCACCCTCAGCCAGCAGAATAAACCGTTCGGGCGAAAGGCTCAGAATGACGCCATCCTCCAGGCGTAAAAACGCGCTGAACGGGGCGCGGTTGGCCTGATTCAGGCGCACGAAAGCCAGCCATTCATCGCCCTCAAAAGAGGCCTGAAAGCGCTGGGCGAGATTGACCTGATAACAGTCGCCGCTGTGCAGATACGCCTGCACCTGACGGAATTTCTCGCCGTACTGTTCCCGTGTCATATTTGACCGCCAGCCTGTGGTGAGCTTAAAGGGCTTACGTGAAGGCGGCATTTGACTTTCCAGCCAGTTAAGTCGCGCCTGCACGTCCGTGTGGCTGAGGAGTGTCACAACGCGGCGCTGATGATCGACGGTAAGCGCCCAGTCATAGAGACCCACCGCCATATCCGCCAGCGCGATATCCGGGCGGGCATGGCAGGGCAACGATTCAAAGCGACGCCCCAGATCGTAGCCAAACAACCCGAGCGCGCCACCCTGAAACGGTAAGTCTGTGTTAGCAGGCGACTGAAGACCCAGAGCAGATAACGCCTGTTGCAGCACCGCCATCGGGTCGTCATGCGTGACGTGGTTGCCCTTTGCATCGCGAATCTGCGTGGTCTCGCCGCGCGTTTGCAACGTACAAACCGGATCGGCCACCACAATATCGAAGCGGCTGTGCGGATGTTCCGCATGACCGGAATGCAACAGCATCGCCCAGGGCAGGTGGCTTAGAGGGGCGAAATAGTGTTCTGCGGCGTCCTGACGCCAGGGGAGCGTGATAATCGCGGGAGATAACGTCTTCATTGATCCTGACTGTACTGGCTATGTTCCGGGTAGCATGAAATAATTAGCGCAGACAATTTAGCAGGAGTTAACGATGTTTGCAGGTTTACCTTCACTCAGTCACGAACAGCAACAAAAAGCGGTCGAGCGTATTCAGGAACTGATGTCACAGGGAATGAGCAGCGGTCAGGCCATCGCGCTGGTGGCAGAAGAGTTGCGCGCCACTCACACCGGAGAACGTATTGTGGCGCGCTTTGAAGACGAAGACGAGTAACGTCGGTTTACACCGCCGCGATAATCTTAATCTCCACTTTGTATTTCGGGTTCATCAACCCGGCCTGTACGGTACAGCGCACAGGCGCGAGACCGGCGACGACCCAGGCGTCCCAGGCTTTGTTCATTGCTGCGAAATCGGCTTTATCGGCAAGGAAAATGGTGGCATCAAGAATGCGTGACTTGCTGCTGCCTTGCTGTTGCAGCGCGGCGTCAATTTGCGCCAGCGTGTTGGCGGTCTGCTCAAACGCGTCGGCGTCGAGATTTGACGGTACGCCCGTGTAGTACAGCGTATTGTTGTGAATCACCACGTCAGACCAGCGTTCTTCGGCATCAATGCGGATAATAGTCATAAAGCCTTCCTCTTTTACGTTCATATTCTGCATAAAGGGCAAGACTGCCATAATGTCAGGGCGTCGTCACCTCTTCAACTGGCGTAAGCGTGCCGGGCCTGACATAATCCCTGTTCAAATCAACAGGGGGTAGTGTGACGGACGATTTTGCACCAGACGGTCAACTGGCTAAAGCGATACCGGGATTTAAACCGCGTGAACCACAACGGCAGATGGCAGTTGCGGTCGCTCAGGCCATTCAAAAATCGCAGCCTCTGGTGGTGGAAGCCGGAACGGGCACGGGGAAAACTTACGCCTATCTGGCGCCTGCTCTGCGTGCGAAAAAGAAGGTGATTGTCTCAACGGGGTCAAAGGCCCTGCAGGATCAGCTTTACAGCCGCGACCTGCCCACCGTAGCAAAAGCGCTGAAGTACACCGGACGACTGGCTCTGTTGAAAGGACGTTCCAACTATCTATGCCTTGAGCGCCTTGAACAACAGGCGCTGGCGGGCGGCGATCTCCCTGTCCAGACCTTAAGCGATGTGATTTTGCTGCGCTCCTGGTCGAATCAGACCGAAGACGGCGACATCAGTACCTGCGTCAGCGTCGCAGAAGATTCCCAGGCCTGGCCGTTGGTCACCAGCACCAACGATAACTGTCTCGGTAGCGACTGCCCGCTGTACAAAGACTGTTTTGTAGTAAAAGCGCGTAAAAAAGCGATGGATGCGGATGTCGTGGTGGTGAACCATCATCTGTTTCTGGCCGACATGGTGGTGAAAGAGAGTGGTTTTGGCGAGCTGATCCCGGAAGCCGACGTCATGATTTTCGACGAAGCCCATCAGTTACCGGATATCGCCAGCCAGTATTTCGGCCAGTCGCTCTCCAGCCGCCAGTTGATGGACCTGGCCAAAGACATCACCATTGCGTACCGCACTGAGCTGAAAGATACCCAACAGTTGCAAAAGTGTGCTGACCGTCTGGCACAAAGTGCTCAGGATTTCCGCCTGCAACTGGGCGAGCCGGGCTATCGCGGCAACCTGCGAGAACTGCTGGCCGATCAGCGAGTGCAGCGCGCCTTTTTACTGCTTGATGACACGCTGGAGCTTTGCTACGACGTGGCGAAATTGTCGCTGGGGCGTTCGGCACTGCTCGATGCCGCGTTTGAACGCGCCACGCTGTATCGCGCGCGCCTCAAGCGTTTGAAAGAGATAAACCAGCCCGGTTACAGCTACTGGTACGAATGCACCTCGCGGAATTTCACCCTGGCATTAACGCCGCTCACGGTCGCGGATAAATTCAAAGAGGTGATGGAGCAGAAGCCCGGAAGCTGGATTTTCACCTCTGCAACGCTCTCAGTGAATGACGATTTACACCACTTCACGGCGCGTCTGGGAATTGAGCAGGCAGAGTCGATGTTGCTGCCCAGCCCGTTTGATTACACCCGTCAGGCGTTACTCTGTGTGCCGCGCAATCTGCCGCAAACTAACCAGCCGGGCGCGGCGCGCCAACTGGCGGCAATGTTAAGACCGATCATCGAAGCGAACAATGGCCGCTGTTTTATGCTCTGTACTTCGCACGCAATGATGCGCGATCTGGCGGAGCAGTTCCGCGCCACCATGACGCTGCCGGTGCTGCTACAGGGCGAAACCAGTAAGGGGCAACTGTTACAGCAGTTTGTCAGCGCGGGTAACGCTTTGCTGGTGGCAACCAGCAGCTTCTGGGAAGGGGTGGATGTGCGCGGTGATACGCTTTCACTGGTTATCATCGACAAACTGCCGTTCACTTCGCCGGACGATCCACTGCTGAAAGCGCGAATGGAGGACTGTCGCTTACGCGGCGGCGATCCGTTTGAAGATGTGCAACTGCCGGA
Source organism: Citrobacter amalonaticus (assembly GCF_037053465.1). Taxonomy (GTDB): domain Bacteria; phylum Pseudomonadota; class Gammaproteobacteria; order Enterobacterales; family Enterobacteriaceae; genus Citrobacter_A; species Citrobacter_A amalonaticus_H. The sequence goes on along the minus strand of NZ_JBALIF010000008.1, from coordinate 79,789 downwards.
TGCGGTCATCACGCTGAAGCAGGGGGTTGGACGCTTAATCCGTGATGCTGACGATCGCGGTGTACTGGTGATATGCGACAACCGGTTAGTGATGCGTCCTTACGGCGCGACCTTTCTCGCCAGTCTGCCGCCTGCGCCGCGTACCCGTGACATCGCCCGCGCCGTGCGATTCCTGGCGATACCGTCATCCGAGTAATTTCTGAATGGCTATGGTAAGATGCGGGCCATTTTGTTGATCTAAGCACGAAGACTCATGCGAATTCTGGCTATCGATACCGCCACAGAAGCCTGCTCTGTGGCTCTGTGGAACGACGGTACTCTCTCTGCTCAATTTGAGCTTTGCCCTCGGGAACATACTCAACGCATCCTGCCAATGGTGCAGGATATTCTTGCCGCTGGCGGCACAACCCTGACGGAACTCAACGCGCTGGCTTATGGTCGTGGACCAGGAAGCTTTACCGGCGTGCGTATTGGGATTGGGATTGCACAAGGGCTGGCACTGGGCGCGAACCTGCCAATGATCGGCGTTTCTACCCTCGCGACGATGGCGCAGGGCGCCTGGCGTAAAACCGGAGCGGGGCGCGTACTGGCGGCCATTGACGCGCGGATGGGCGAAGTTTACTGGGCCGAGTACCAGCGCGACGAAAACGGTATCTGGCACGGTGAAGACACCGAGGCCGTGCTGAAACCTGAGCAGGTGACTGAGCGGTTACAGCAGCTTTCCGGGGAATGGGTAACGGTGGGCACCGGTTGGCCCGCCTGGCCTGAACTGGGTAAAGAGAGCGGTCTGACACTGCGCGACGGTGAGGTTTTGTTGCCAGCAGCAGAGGACATGTTGCCGATTGCCTGCCAGATGTTGACTGAAGGTCGCACCGTGGCGGTTGAACACGCCGAACCGGTTTATTTGCGTAACAACGTGGCCTGGAAGAAACTTCCCGGAAAAGAATGACTCTCAGTAATATGGCCCGTAAAACGCCGGGTCAGTGCGCTGAGAAAAGGAGTCGCAGTATGGCGGTTCAACAATACGTTTTTAAAGGCCTGCTTGCCGGCGCGATGGCGTTCATGCTGAGCGGGTGCGTCACGGTTCCGGATGCGATTAAAGGCTCTAGTCCCACGCCGCAAGACGATCTGGTTCGGGTGATGAATGCCCCGCAATTGTATGTCGGCCAGGAAGCGCGCTTTGGCGGCAAAGTAGTGGATATCCAGAACCAGCAGGGGAAAACCCGGCTGGAAATCGCCACCGTTCCGCTGGATAGCGGCGCGCGGCCTGTTCTGGGTGAAGCTTCACGCGGGCGTATTTACGCAAACGTGAATGGTTTCCTCGATCCGGTCGATTTCCGTGGGCAACTGGTCACCGTCGTTGGGCCGATTACGGGCACCATCGAGGGTAAAGTGGGCAGTACGCCTTACAAATTCATGACTATGGACGTCACGGGCTATAAACGCTGGCGGCTTGCCCAGCAGGTGGTGATGCCACCACAACCGATCGACCCGTGGTTTTATGGCGGGCGGGGCTGGCCATATGGCTATGGCGGCTGGGGTTGGTACAACCCGGGGCCCGCACAAGTTCAAACGATAGTCACAGAGTAACCCTTTGTATTATCAGTAAAAGAAACAGCGGCTGGTCCGCTGTTTCTGCATTCGTTATGTCATAAGAAAAATAAATAGTGACGCGCTTCGCAACCTTTCAGTCGAGTGATTAATAAACTGGTACGCTGAGTTAATATTATGTTAACGACTTGTTTATTATCTGGGGTTGAGATGACGACGAACACTCATTTTAGAGGTGATGCAGTGAAGAAGGTTTGGCTAAACCGTTATCCCGCGGATGTTCCTGCGGAGATCAATCCTGACCGTTATCAATCCCTGGTGGAGCTGTTTGAACAGTCTGTCGCACGCTACGCCGATCAGCCTGCTTTCGTTAATATGGGGGAGGTGATGACCTTCCGTAAGCTGGAGGAGCGCAGCCGTGCGTTTTCCGCTTACCTGCAACAAGGCCTCGGACTGAAAAAAGGTGACCGCGTGGCGCTGATGATGCCGAACCTGTTGCAGTATCCGGTGGCGCTGTTCGGCATTTTGCGCGCCGGAATGATCGTCGTGAACGTCAATCCCCTTTATACCCCGCGTGAACTGGAGCATCAGCTCAATGACAGCGGCGCGGCGGCGATTGTGATTGTCTCCAACTTTGCCCATACCCTGGAAAAAGTGGTGGATAAAACCAGCGTGAAGCATGTGATTCTGACCCGGATGGGCGATCAGCTTTCGACGGCCAAAGGCACGCTGGTGAACTTTGTGGTGAAGTACATCAAACGTCTGGTGCCAAAGTATCATCTGCCCGATGCGATCTCTTTTCGCAGCGCGCTGCACGCCGGTTACCGCATGCAGTATGTCAAACCGGAAGTGGTTTCTGAAGATTTGGCGTTCCTGCAATACACCGGGGGGACGACCGGTGTAGCGAAGGGAGCGATGCTGACGCACCGCAATATGCTGGCTAACCTCGAACAGGTGAAAGCCACCTATGGGCCGCTTTTGTACCCTGGCAAAGAACTGGTAGTGACCGCGTTGCCGCTGTATCACATTTTTGCCCTGACCATGAACTGCCTGCTGTTTATTGAACTGGGTGGGCAGAACCTGCTGATCACCAATCCGCGCGATATTCCAGGCCTGGTAAAAGAGCTGGCGAAATACCCGTTCACTGCAATGACGGGCGTGAACACCTTGTTTAATGCATTGCTGAACAATAAAGAGTTCCAGCAACTCGATTTCTCCACGCTGCATCTTTCCGCCGGCGGCGGTATGCCGGTACAACAGGCGGTCGCCGAGCGTTGGGTTAAATTGACCGGTCAGTATCTCCTCGAAGGGTATGGTCTGACAGAATGCGCGCCGCTGGTCAGCGTGAACCCGCATGATATTGATTATCACAGTGGCAGCATTGGATTGCCGGTACCGTCGACCGAAGCCAAACTGGTGGATGATGACGACAACGAAGTGCCAGCAGGCGAGCCCGGCGAACTGTGCGTGAAAGGTCCGCAGGTGATGCTGGGGTACTGGCAACGTCCTGATGCGACGGATGAGATCATAAAAGACGGCTGGCTGCATACAGGTGATATCGCAGTGATGGACGATGAAGGTTTTCTGCGTATTGTCGATCGTAAAAAAGATATGATTCTGGTCTCCGGCTTCAACGTCTATCCGAATGAAATTGAAGATGTCGTCATGCAGCATCCCGGTGTGCTGGAAGTCGCGGCGGTGGGCGTGCCTTCAGGCAGCAGCGGCGAAGCGGTGAAGATTTTTGTCGTAAAAAAAGATGCCTCGCTCACCGATGAAGCGCTGGTGACCTTCTGTCGACGTCAGCTCACCGGTTATAAAGTCCCGAAGCTGGTGGAGTTCCGCGATGAACTGCCAAAATCCAACGTCGGGAAAATTTTACGTCGAGAATTGCGTGACGAAGCCCGTGCCAAAGTGGACAATAAGGGCTGAGCGTTAAGCAACACGTCAAGCGCCGGATGAATCCGGCGTTTTTTTTGGCGTAAACCGAGAGAATGCGATTTGAATTATCAACTGATCACCACTGATGACGCGCTGGCAACGCTGTGCGAAGCAGTCCGCGCGTTTCCCGCAATTGCCCTGGATACTGAATTTGTTCGTACCCGTACCTATTATCCGCAACTGGGTTTGATTCAGTTGTTTGATGGCGAGCATGTTGCGCTGATCGATCCACACGGTATCACTGACTGGTCGCCGCTGAAGGCCATTTTACGCGATACCGCCATCACCAAGTACCTGCATGCGGGCAGTGAAGATCTGGAAGTCTTTCTGAATGCGTTTGGCGAACTGCCGCAACCGCTCATTGATACCCAGATTCTGGCGGCGTTCTGCGGTCGTCCGCTGTCATGGGGATTTGCGTCAATGGTGGAAGAGTTTACGGGGGTGGCGCTGGACAAGAGCGAGTCACGCACCGACTGGCTGGCGCGACCACTGACCGAACGTCAGTGTGAATATGCGGCGGCGGACGTCTGGTATTTGTTGCCTATCGCCGGGAAGCTGATGGCGGAAACCGAGGTGGCGGGGTGGCTGTCTGCCGCGCTGGATGAGTGTCGCCTGATGCAAACTCGTCGTCAGGAGATTCTGGCGCCGGAAGAAGCCTGGCGCGACATCACCAACGCCTGGCAGTTGCGCACGCGTCAACTGGCCTGCCTGCAACTGCTTGCCGACTGGCGTCTGCGCAAAGCGCGCGAGCGCGATCTGGCGGTTAATTTCGTGGTTCGCGAAGAACATCTGTGGGCCGTGGCGCGCTATATGCCGGGGAGTATGGGTGAACTGGATAGTCTCGGTCTCTCGGGCAGTGAAATTCGTTTTCATGGGAAAACGCTGCTTTCGCTGGTGGCCAAAGCCCAGGCGTTACCCGAAGAGGCGTTGCCGGAACCGCAGCTCAATCTGATGGATATGCCCGGTTATCGCAAAGCGTTTAAAGCGATCAAGGCGCTGGTAACAGAAGTGAGCGCAGAGCATAGCGTCAGCGCAGAGCTACTGGCGTCGCGTCGGCAGATAAATCAGTTGCTGAACTGGCACTGGAAACTCAAACCGCAGAACGCTGAGCCTGAAATGATTTCCGGCTGGCGCGCGGAATTAATGGCGGTGAAGCTGAACGCGTTGCTGGCAGAGTATCCGCTTTAATGTTTTTTGCCGGATGGCGGTTACGCCCGATCCGGCCTACAGACTACGCGACCGTGGGCCTGATAAGCGCAGCGCCATCAGGCATTGAACCGTTATATCTGCGCGCAGATCGCTTCACCGACCTGTTGGGTTGTGGCGCTTCCCTGCAAATCCGGTGTTTTAGGTCCGCTGGCAATAACCTGCTCAATGGCGGTCAGAATACCGTCATGTGCCGCGGTGTAACGGGCATCCCCCTCTCCTAAGAAATCCAGCATCATCGCCCCTGCCCAGATTGTGGCAACAGGGTTAGCGAGGTTCTTGCCATAAATATCAGGAGCTGAACCATGCACCGGTTCAAACAGCGAGGGAAATGAACGTTCCGGGTTCAGGTTAGCGGAAGGCGCAATACCGATAGTGCCGGTACATGCCGGGCCAAGATCGGAGAGAATATCGCCAAACAGATTCGACGCGACCACGACATCAAAGCGCTCCGGTTGCATGACAAACCGGGCGCAGAGGATATCGATGTGCTGCTTGTCCCAGTGAATATCAGGATAATGCTGTGCCATTGCTTCCACTCGTTCATCCCAGAACGGCATGCTGATCGCCAGACCATTTGATTTGGTCGCAGACGTGAGCCTTTTCCGTGGGCGGTTTTGCGCCAGTTCAAACGCATACCGCAGAATGCGATCCACGCCGCGACGGGTAAAAACCGATTCCTGAATGACCACTTCATGCTCGGTGCCTGGATTGATGTGACCGCCCAGCGCGGAATACTCGCCTTCGGTGTTTTCACGCACCACGTAGAAATCAATGTCGCCGGGCTTTTTCCCTGCCAGCGGGCATGGCACGCCGGGGAAAAGACGAACCGGGCGCAGGTTCACATACTGATCAAACTCGCGACGGAATTTCAGCAGCGATCCCCAAAGAGAGATATGGTCCGGGACGGTTTCCGGCCAGCCCACGGCGCCAAAGTAAATGGCATCGAAGGACGATAGCTGCTCACGCCAGTCATCCGGCATCATTTTCCCGTGGCGAAGATAATATTCACAACTGGCCCATTCGAACGTTTCAAAATGGAGAGACAGATCCCAGCGTTTAGCAGCAGCCTGTAGCACACGAATGCCTTCAGGCAGCACTTCTTTCCCAATACCATCCCCCGGAATAGCGGCAATACGACAGGTTTTCTTCATAGCAGTTCTCACATATCGGGTTGCATAATTGACATCTTCGCTATCCTATAATTGACTGAGCGAGAGTTAATCTCCCTAACTGGTGAAACATAAAACACAGATCATGAATAATCCTCCTCTGCTGACTGATTTACGCGTCTTTATGATGGTCGCCCGCCGTGCCGGGTTTGCCGCTGTCGCTCAGGAAATGGGCGTTTCACCGGCGTTTGTCAGTAAACGCATCGCTCTGCTTGAGCAGAACCTGAATGTGGTGTTACTGCACCGGACAACCCGTCGTGTCACGATCACCGAAGAAGGAGAACGTATCTATGAATGGGCGCAGCGCATCCTGCAGGATGTGGATCAGATGATGGACGAGCTCTCTGATGTGCGTCAGGTTCCACAGGGGATGCTCCGTATTATCAGCAGTTTCGGTTTTGGCCGACGGATTGTGGCGCCTGCGCTCTCGGCGCTGGCAAAACAGTACCCGCAACTGGAACTGCGCTTTGATGTGGAAGACCGGCTGGTGGATTTGGTCAACGAGGGCGTCGATCTTGATATCCGGATAGGCGATGATATCGCGCCGAATTTAATTGCCAGAAAACTCGGCACTAACTACCGAATTCTTTGTGCTTCACCCGATTACCTTGCGCAAAAAGGGATGCCAAAGCAACTTGCCGATCTGTCGTCATTCTCTTGTCTGGTTATCAAGGAGCGCGACCACCCCTTTGGCATCTGGCAGTTGCGAAACAAAGAGGGGGATCATGCTATTAAGGTCACTGGCGCGCTGTCGTCAAATCACGGAGAGATTGTGCATCAATGGTGCCTGGACGGGCAGGGGATTGCGCTACGCTCCTGGTGGGATGTCTGCGATAACATCGCCAGCGGGCATCTTGTACATGTGTTGCCAGAGTATTATCAGCCCGCCAATATCTGGGCTGTCTATGTATCCCGACTGGCCACCTCGGCTAAAGTTCGTATTACTGTGGAATTTTTACGCCACTATTTCGCAGAGCGGTATCCGGCCTTTTCACTCAAATAAAAAGAGTAAAACACTGTATAAATAACCAATCTATTTAAGAAAAGGGGAATGTTATTCAGATTTTTTCAAAAAAATAAAAGGCAGATTGCTCTGCCTTTTAATGCCCAGGAATTTTCTTAACAAAGAGATTATTTCGACTCTTCGGCTTCCGGCAAGGTAACGTTCAATTCGAGAATAGAAATATCGCCGTCTTTTTGTTCAAGCTGAACGGTGACCATTTCCGGATCAATTTGGACATACTTACAAATGACTTCAAGAATATCTTTACGCAATTGCGGCAAATAATGTGGCTCAGCGTCGCTACGACGACGTTCGGCGACAATAATCTGTAATCGCTCTTTGGCGATGTTCGCTGTATTCTTTTTCCGCGAGAGAAAAAAATCCAGTAATGCCATAACTTATCCTCCGAACAGGCGTTTGAGGAAACCTTTCTTCTCTTCTTCAATGAAGCGGAAAGGACGTTCTTCTCCCAACAGACGATCTACCGTATCGGCATACGCTTTACCAGCGTCTGCATTGATGTCCAGAATGACCGGTTCACCCTGGTTAGAGGCGCGCAGGACAGACTGATCTTCCGGGATAACCCCGACGAGTTTAATGCGCAGGATCTCCAGTACATCTTCCATGCTGAGCATATCGCCCTTATTGACACGACCCGGATTGTAGCGGGTCAACAGCAGATGCTCTTTGATCGGATCTTCGCCGTTCTCGGCGCGGCGGGATTTCGAGGCCAGAATGCCCAGGATACGGTCTGAGTCGCGAACCGATGAGACTTCCGGGTTGGTAGTGATAATGGCTTCATCAGCAAAATAGAGCGCCATCAGCGCGCCAGTCTCTATCCCCGCAGGCGAGTCACAAACGATAAAATCAAAATCCATCGCTTTCAGATCGTCAAGCACTTTTGCGACGCCTTCACGCGTTAACGCGTCTTTATCGCGAGTCTGAGAGGCAGGAAGAATAAAGAGGTTTTCTGTGCGCTTGTCCTTGATTAACGCCTGGTTCAGCGTTGCATCGCCCTGAATGACGTTGACGAAATCGTAAACAACCCGACGTTCACACCCCATGATCAGATCGAGGTTACGCAGGCCGATATCAAAATCAATAACGACAGTTTTCTTTCCCTTCTGGGCCAAACCAGTAGCGATGGCCGCGCTGGAGGTGGTTTTGCCAACGCCCCCTTTACCCGAAGTAACAACAATAATGCGTGCCATAGGAATTCCTTGTTAAAAAGGGATCAATTCAACGGTTGAACTGTCAAAGCGTTGTCTGCCAACTGCAAACGCGCCGCTTTGCCATAAAATTCTGCTGGGATTTTATCACTCAGCCAATAAACACCTGCGATAGACATCAGTTCTGCCGTCAGGTGGGTACAAAAAATTTGCGCTTCCCGGTCACCACTGGCGCCTGCCAGCGCACGGCCTCTCATCATGCCGTAAACATGAATATTGCCATCAGCGATAAGCTCAGCGCCAGCGCTGACGTGACTTGTGACAATCAGATCTGATTGTGGTGCATAAATACGCTGACCGGAACGAACCGGCACATCAATAAAACGCGTTTTTGTGACGGAAGTAGCGTTTTGCGTGACAACGGCGGGTGCAACGGGTTCAGGTGGAGCGGAACGTGCCACTTTCTCTTTACCTTCAGTGAGTAAAGGAAGACCCATCTGGTCGATTTCCGCTTTTAAACGGGTATCTTTACAGCCGCTGACGCCAATAATACGCAACCCTGTCGACGCGACAACCTCTTGCAGAACCGGCCAGTTGACGGGCGTTTCAAGTCCACTGACGTTCACCACCACAGGGGCATGTTTTAAAAAAGCCGGAGCCTGAGCGATTTTGTCTTCTAACGCCTGACGAATAACCTCGGGTTCTGCTTCATGCAAATGAACCACTGATAAGGTGAAACTGCTGCCTTTAAGTTCGATGGGCGTGTTTGACATCCTGGCCTTACTCAATTTGCTATTTATCATCCCCGATGCGGAGTGATATTCCGAAGTCCAGAAGGCATGTTATAGTCACTATTATATTGAGGCAAGTCGCCATCCGTTTAATTCAGAGTAAAAAGTATGTTTTGTGTGATCTACAGAAGTACTAAACGTGACCAGACCTATTTATATGTCGAAAAAAAAGACGATTTCTCTCGTGTACCTGAAGATCTGATGAAAGGATTTGGTCAACCGCAACTGGCAATGATATTGCCGCTGGACGGTCGCAAAAAGTTAGTTAACGCTTCCCTGGATAAAGTCAAACAAGCCTTAACCGAGCAGGGTTATTATTTACAGTTGCCGCCACCACCGGAAGATTTATTGAAGAAACATCTATCAGCATCGACGCAAAACAATCCTGAAACAGACAAATAAGGGGCGTCGGCGTTATTCCTGCCGGCGCTATTTCTGACGTTTACGATGACAGATTTAGGGGAAATGAATGTATCAACATCATAACTGGCAGGGCGCGCTGCTTGACTACCCGGTAAGTAAAGTGGTTTGTGTGGGCAGTAACTACGCGAAACATATAAAGGAAATGGGCAGTGCGACGCCGGATGAGCCGGTGCTGTTTATCAAACCGGAAACCGCGCTCTGCGATATACGCCAGCCATTGGCGATCCCAACGGACATGGGGTCGGTTCATCATGAGATTGAACTGGCTGTTCTGATTGGTGCGACGCTACGTCAGGCCACAGAAGAGCATGTACGTAAAGCCATTGCCGGCTACGGCGTGGCGCTCGATCTTACGCTACGTGATATTCAGGGAAAGATGAAGAAAGCCGGACAACCCTGGGAAAAAGCCAAAGGGTTCGATAATTCCTGCCCGCTGTCTGGGTTTATCCCTGCGGCAGAGTTCACCGGCGATCCGCAGGATACCTCGCTGAGTCTTACCATCAATGGTGAGGTTCGCCAGCAGGGGACTACCGCCGACATGATTCATAAAATCGTGCCCTTAATTGCCTATATGAGCAAATTTTTCACGCTGAAAGCTGGCGATGTTGTACTCACCGGTACGCCAGAAGGCGTTGGACCGCTCGCCAGCGGCGATGAGCTGGTGGTCAATTTTAATGGTCACTCTCTGACCACCCGCGTAATGTAATCTCTGCTTGCCGCCTTTTTGGGGCGGCAAAACTTGCATCAGCGTGCCAGACTGGTTATAAGGTGCACCTTTATAGCAATGGCGGATACCCTGATGAGCGATTTACCTTTCTGGCAACGTAAAACCCTGGATGAAATGACCGATGCCGAATGGGAGTCGCTCTGTGATGGTTGTGGTCAGTGTTGCCTGCATAAGCTGATGGATGAGGACACTGATGAAATCTACTTCACCAACGTCGCGTGCCGACAGCTCAATATTAAAACCTGCCAGTGTCGCAACTATGAACGCCGGTTCGAATACGAGCCGGACTGTATCAAACTGACGCGTGATAACCTGCCCACGTTTGAATGGCTGCCGATGACCTGCTCCTATCGTCTTCTGGCGGAAGGAAAAGCGCTGCCAGAGTGGCATCCGTTGCTTACCGGATCAAAAGCGGCGATGCATGGCGAGCGAATTTCGGTACGCCATATCGCGGTTAAAGAGTCAGATGTGCATGACTGGCAGGATCATATCCTGAATAAACCATCGTGGGCTGACTGATTTTTCGCGGCTGATAAAAAACGCTCCCGAATGGGAGCGTATGAGATTAACGACTAAACAAATCACGTCTTTTGGGTTTCAGCGGTTGGGCAATCAGCACCAGCACCGCGACGACCAGATATGCGGCGAAAATACCCAGCAGCCACTGCGGCATTTCGAGCGTCAAAAATTCCCACTGACGCTGTGCGCAGTCACCTGAAGCGACAAACACCTGCGGCAACCATTTATCCAGCGGCAACCAGCTCGGGAAGCGTGCCATGAAATCACAGGTCATAAATGGAGAAGGGTGAAGCTGGATCATGGTGTGTTCCCATGCCAGTTGTACTCCACGCCAGGCACTGTAGATCCAGATGACCAACGCGATATAGCGCAACGGAGTTTTAGGCGCGATGGCACCCACGATCCCGGCGCCCATGATGCCAAACAGCGCACAGCGCTCATAGATGCACAGGACGCACGGCTTAAGCAGCATCACGTGCTGAAACCACAGCGCAACGAGTTCGAGCGCCAGGGCGGTGAAAGCCATTAATAACCATGCACCCCGACCCCGTGAGCACTGGTTCAAATATCGCAACATAATTATTTCCCTGCAAGATGCGTAGATACGGCAGTGTAAACTAAATCGTTTACAGCGCCACCAGGAGAAATTCAAATAATGTGTAATTGGATAAATATTACGCAAAAAAACAAACCGGGCAGCGAAACGCCCGGTAAGTTGTTATGAAAGTGTAGCTAACCAGCCGGTTTGCATCATCCATTCCGTTAACGGCGCGAGCGTGAATTCAACGCACAGCAAACCAATAAGTGTCAGTACAATCGTATAAGGCAGCGCCATCCAGACCATACGCCCGTAGGAAAGACGGATCAACGGCGCCAGCGCAGAGGTGAGCAGGAACAGAAACGCGGCCTGACCGTTTGGCGTCGCCACAGAGGGCAGGTTGGTGCCTGTATTGATTGCGACAGCCAGCAGTTCATATTGCTTCATCGAAATTGCGCCGCTTTCCATCGCCGCTTTCGCTTCATTGATGTAAATCGTGCCGACAAAGACATTGTCAGAGATTGATGAAAGCAGGCCGTTAAAGAGATAGAACAGCGTCAATTGCGCATGTTCCGACGCCTGTAAGACGAACTGAATAATCGGCGAGAAAAGATGCTGGTCGATAATGACGGCGACAATGGAGAAAAAGACCGTCAACAAGGCCGTAAACGGCAGGGATTCAGTGAATGCCTTACCAATAGCGTGTTCGTCAGTGACGCCAGTCAGTGAGGTCGCGAGGATAATCACCGACAAACCAATCAGTCCCACTTCCGCCAGATGCAGGGCGAGCGCGACAACCAGCCAGACACCAATCAACGCCTGGACAATCAGTTTTACTCTGTCCTGACGGGTACGCTGCTGACGGCTTCTGTCGTCAAACTGTTGCAGAACGTCGCGCACTTTTTCCGGCAGCGTTTCGCCGTAGCCAAACCAGCGCATTTTCTCTACGAGAACACACGTCAGCAGACCGCAAATCAGTACAGGAACGGTAACGGGTGACATCCGCAGGAAGAAGTCGCCAAAGTGCCAGCCAGCGGCTTTCGCGATAATCAGGTTTTGCGGTTCACCTACCATCGTCATTACGCCGCCCAGCGCGGTTCCCACTCCGGCATGCATCATCAGGCTACGTAAAAAACCCCGAAACTGTTCAAGCACGGCTTTATAGTGCTGATCAATATGGCTGTCATCAAGAATGTCGCTATCATCGCCACGGGAAGAGGCCACCCGATGATAAATACCGTAAAATCCGACGGCGACGCTGATGACTACCGCCACAACGGTCAGCGCATCGAGGAAGGCGGAAAGGAAGGCGGCTGCGATACAAAACGCCAGCGACAGCAGCGTTTTGGAGCGAATACTCAGCAGCAGACGGGTAAAAATAAACAGCAGGAGCTGCTTCATAAAATAGATACCCGCCACCATAAACATCAGCAGCAGCAAGACTTCCAGATTATTCGCCACTTCCTCGCGCACGTGGGCCGCGCTGGTCATGCCGATAATAACCGCTTCAATAGCCAGCAGTCCGCCGGGCAGTAGCGGGTAACATTTCAGCGCCATCGCCAGCGTAAAGATAAACTCCGCGACCAGCAGCCAGCCTGCAATAAACGGGTTGATGATGAAAATCAGCGGGTTAACGATCAGGAAGATCAGTAGTGCGAGTTTGTACCAGTCGGGGGACTGGCCCAGAAAATTGCGCCATAGCGCACGGCCCAAGGAGAGCTCCATGGTGGTTTCCCTTACCTTATAACTTAAGTTGATATTTTTATGTTTAGCCGCAAAGCTTAGCGGTCAGTCTTGATACAGGCAAGACTTAAACCCCACCGGCCCTGTTATCAAGAAAATGGAGCCTTGATCCCCTTTTTCTTCATTGTGTCTGCTATCGGGCGTCAAACCCGTCTGGTATGATGAGTCCAACTATGTTTTGCTGTGTAATGGAAATCTCACTATGGTCATTAAGGCGCAGAGCCCGGCGGGTTTCGCGGAAGAGTACATCATTGAAAGTATCTGGAATAACCGCTTCCCACCTGGTACTATCTTGCCTGCAGAACGTGAACTCTCTGAACTTATCGGAGTGACGCGTACCACGTTACGCGAAGTGTTGCAGCGTCTGGCGCGAGACGGTTGGTTGACCATTCAGCATGGCAAACCGACGAAGGTGAATAATTTCTGGGAAACGTCCGGGTTGAATATTCTGGAAACCCTGGCGCGTCTCGATCACGAAAGCGTTCCACAGTTGATTGATAATCTGCTGTCGGTTCGTACGAATATCTCCACAATCTTTATCCGCACTGCGTTTCGTCAGCATCCGGATAAAGCCCAGGAAGTACTGGCGACCGCACAGGAAGTTGCCGACCACGCCGATGCGTTTGCGGATCTCGATTACAACATTTTCCGCGGTCTGGCGTTTGCCTCCGGCAACCCCATTTACGGTCTGATTCTGAACGGGATGAAAGGGTTATATACCCGCATTGGCCGTCACTATTTCGCCAACCCGGAAGCGCGCGGCCTTGCGCTTGGGTTCTATCATAAGCTGTCACAGCTTTGTCTGCAGGGCGCGCACGATCAGGTGTACGAAACGGTGCGTCGTTATGGTCATGACAGCGGCGAGATTTGGCACCGTATGCAGAAGAACCTGCCTGGCGATTTAGCCATTCAGGGCCGATAAAAACGAACCCCCTCATGATGAGGGGGTTTTGCTTTTTACAGGCTGTTCAGCCGAGGCGGACAGCGTTCCAGCAGTTCCACACTACCATCTTCATTTTGCTGTTCCAGCATCACATCAAACCCCCACAGGCGATGGACGTGCTTGAGTACCTCTTTGCGTCCTTTATCCAGCGGCGCGCGATTATGCGGGATATAACGCAGGGTGAGAGAGCGATCGCCGCGCAGGTCCACGTTCCAGACCTGAATATTCGGCTCGACATTGCTCAGGTTGTATTGCGAGGAGAGGCGGTTGCGAATTTCGCGATAGCCTTCCTCATTGTGAATGGCGGAGATTTCCAGGTAGTTTTGCCGATCGTCATCCAGCACCGTAAAGAAACGGAAATCGCGCATAACCTTCGGCGACAGGAACTGGCTGATGAAGCTCTCGTCTTTGAAATCACGCATCGCGAAATGCAGCGTCTCCAGCCAGTCAGAACCGGCCATATCCGGGAACCAGTATTTATCCTCTTCCGTTGGCGACTGACAGATACGCTTAATATCCTGGAACATGGCAAAACCCAGTGCGTAAGGGTTGATTCCGCTGTACCACGGACTGTTGTAGGGCGGCTGAAATACCACGTTGGTATGACTATGGAGAAACTCCAGCATAAAACGCTCAGTGACTTTTCCTTCGTCATACAGGTGGTTCAGGATGGTGTAGTGCCAGAAGGTGGCCCAGCCTTCGTTCATCACCTGCGTCTGTTTTTGCGGATAAAAATACTGACTGACTTTGCGCACAATGCGCAGGATCTCACGCTGCCAGGATTCCAGCAGCGGCGCATTTTTCTCCATAAAGTAGAGCAGGTTTTCCTGCGGCTCAGAAGGATAGCGCCGCGCTTCGGCAATGGTTTTCTCTTCTTCTTTCTTCGGCAGGGTGCGCCACAGCATGTTCACCTGACTTTGCAGATACTCTTCCCGGCTTTTCTGACGGGCTTTCTCTTCCTGCAACGAGATTTTTTGTGGGCGCTTATAGCGATCGACGCCATAGTTCATCAGCGCATGGCAGGAGTCCAGAAGCCGCTCAACTTCGTCCACGCCGTACCGCTCTTCACACTGGGTAATGTAATTACGGGCGAAAATCAGATAGTCCACAATCGAGCTGGCGTCGGTCCAGCTACGGAACAAATAGTTATTTTTGAAGAAGGAGTTATGCCCGTAGCAGGCGTGAGCCATCACCAGTGCCTGCATGGTAATGGTGTTCTCCTCCATCAGATAGGCGATACATGGGTTTGAGTTGATGACGATTTCATAGGCCAGCCCTTGCTGCCCGTGTTTATACAGGCGCTCGGTCTCGATAAACTTTTTACCGAACGACCAGTGAGGATAGTTGATCGGCATCCCGACGCTGGAATACGCATCCATCATCTGTTCAGAGGTGATGACCTCAATCTGGTGCGGGTAGGTATCCAGTCTGTAGAGTTTCGCCACGCGGTCTATCTCTGCCAGATAGACATCCAGCAGATCAAACGTCCAGTCGGGTCCATCGCTCAACCGTGTGGTGTCCTTGTTCATGGAATCAATCGTAGCCATTCGCGCACCCTCATTGTTGGCGGCACTCTCTGTGTGGAGCACCTCATTTCAAGCATAGAACACCCTGTTAAAAACCGTGTTCCGGAAGAATTTTTTTCTTTGCGATTTCCGCTGACCAATTCGCCACATTTTGACTACTTAACGCTATTTTGTGCTGTATAAAAATGCATCGCAGCAGGAGATGCCAAAGCCGTGATATCAATGCACTAAGCATACGATGTGAGGTCTGTCACCATAAAAAAGCCATATGTTGAATAATATTTTCATCTGAGTTATCAAGATGTAATTAGATGATTGTTCTTTTACTGTTAATGTTAACGGAGTGGCTATGCGAGTTGTCATACTGGGAAGTGGCGTCGTTGGCGTGACCAGCGCCTGGTATCTGAGTCAGGCTGGACATGATGTCACCGTCATCGATCGGGAACCCGGTCCGGCGCTGGAAACCAGCGCGGCGAATGCGGGGCAGATCTCCCCGGGCTATGCCGCGCCCTGGGCAGCGCCTGGCGTTCCGCTGAAGGCGATAAAATGGATGTTCCAGCGTCATGCGCCGCTGGCGGTGCGACTGGATGGCACGCCGTTCCAGTTAAAATGGATGTGGCAAATGCTGCGCAACTGCGACACCAGCCACTATATGGAAAACAAAAGCCGGATGGTTCGGCTGGCAGAATACAGCCGCGATTGCCTGAAAGCGCTGCGTGCCTCGACCGGTATCCAGTATGAAGGACGGCAGGGCGGCACGTTGCAGTTGTTCCGGACCGAACAGCAGTATGAGAATGCAACGCGTGATATCGCCGTTCTGGAAGATGCTGGCGTACCGTATCAGTTGCTGGAGGCCCGTCGCCTGGCGGAAGTTGAACCGGCGCTGGCTGAAGTGGCGCATAAGCTTACCGGCGGCCTGCGATTGCCGAATGACGAAACCGGTGACTGCCAGCTCTTTACCCAACGTCTGGCACAGATGTGCGAACAGGCCGGGGTGAAATTCCGCTTTAATACGCCGGTGGACAAACTGCTGTGCGAAGGTGAAAGAATTTACGGCGTGAAATGTGGCGCAGAGATTGTCAAAGCTGATGCGTATGTCATGGCGATGGGGTCTTACTCCACGGCGATGCTGAAAGGGATCGTTGATATTCCGGTGTATCCGCTGAAAGGCTATTCACTGACCATTCCGGTCGCAGAGGAGGACGGTGCGCCGGTTTCGACTATTCTTGATGAAACGTACAAAATTGCGATTACTCGTTTTGACCAGCGTATTCGCGTTGGCGGCATGGCGGAAATCGTCGGGTTTAACACCGAGTTGCTTAAGCCGCGCCGTGAAACGCTCGAAATGGTGGTGCGCGATCTCTACCCGCGCGGCGGTAATATTGAACAGGCGACCTTCTGGACCGGTTTACGCCCCATGACGCCTGACGGCACACCGGTGGTCGGGCGCACCCGCTTTAAGAATCTGCTACTGAATACCGGACATGGCACGCTGGGCTGGACGATGGCGTGTGGCTCCGGACAGTTGTTAAGCGACATTCTGTCGGGTCGCACGCCGGCCATTCCCTATGAAGATTTGAGCGTGGCGCGCTACAGCGCTGGCTTTACACCGGCCCGAGCGCAACATTTACACGGCGCACATCACTAAGAAGGACGCGAAATGACCCGCCCGATACTGGCCAGCCTTGACCTGCAGGCGATGAAACAAAATCTAAGCATAGTCCGTCAGGCCGCACCGGATGCCCGCGTCTGGTCGGTGGTAAAAGCCAATGCCTACGGACATGGTATAGAACGCGTCTGGAGCGCCCTGGGAGGCACCGACGGTTTTGCCCTGTTAAATCTGGAAGAAGCAGTCACACTGCGTGAGCGCGGCTGGAAAGGGCCGATCCTGATGCTGGAGGGGTTCTTTCATGCAGAAGATTTAGCGGTTTACGATACGTGGCGTTTGACGACCTGTGTTCACAGCAACTGGCAGTTGAAAGCCATTCAGAATGCAAAACTGAAAGCGCCGCTGGACGTCTACGTGAAGGTTAACAGCGGCATGAACCGTCTTGGCTTTCTGCCGGAACGCCTGCAAACGGTCTGGCAACAACTGCGGGCGATGCCGAACGTCGGCGAAATGACAGTGATGTCGCATTTTGCCGATGCAGAACACCCTGACGGGATCCGCAATGCAATGGCGCGTATCGCACAGGCGACAGAAGGAATGGAATGCCGTCGCTCATTGTCCAATTCAGCGGCTACGCTGTGGCATCCTGAAGCGCATTTCGACTGGGTACGACCGGGGATTATTCTGTATGGCGCATCACCGTCGGGGGAGTGGCGCGATATTGCCAATACCGGACTGAAACCGGTAATGACGCTCAGCAGCGAAATCATTGGCGTACAGACGTTGAGAGCGGGCGATAGGGTGGGTTACGGCGGACGCTATACCGCCAAAGGCGAGCAGCGAATTGGCATTGTGGCGGCGGGCTATGCGGACGGTTACCCGCGTCATGCCCCCAGCGGAACGCCGGTTATGGTCGATGGCGTCCGGACCACGACGGTAGGAACGGTGTCGATGGACATGCTGGCGGTTGATTTAACCCCATGCCCACAGGCGGGGATTGGAACGCCGGTAGAACTGTGGGGCAAAGAGATCAAGATTGATGATGTGGCGAAATCATCGGGCACGGTGGGCTATGAGTTAATGTGTGCTCTGGCGTTACGTGTGCCAGTGGTGACAGTGTAACTTTTTTGTGTGCCGGATGGCGCTGCGCTTATCCGGCATGGCAACTACTCTTCGTCTTCCTCTCCGGCCACGCGAACCCCGACTTTGCGCACGGCGTTATCTTCTTTCTCTGCAACCGTCCAGATCATCCCGGCAAATTCCACCTGATCACCGACGACCGGCGCGGCTCCCAGCAATTGCTGAACAATTTCGCCCAGCGTTTGCTGCTTATCACGGTATTCTGTCCCGTCTTCCAGGCCGTAGATCAGCGCCACATCGGCGTATTTAGCGCTGGCTTCGAGAATAAAGTCACCGAAGAAACGTTGATCCAGCGCCACCGGGGGCGACTGGCTGAACAGTTTACCGAGCGCTGGCAGATCGCGCTCGCGTCCGATGACGCACAACACATCACCTTCACGCAGGCGCGTACTGCCAGTCGGATGAAACAGCACATTGTCACGAAACAGCGCTGCGATCCGCGTTTCCTCCGGCATATGCAGGTCGCGCAGCGCTGCGCCCACACACCATTTATCGGCGCTCAACTGATAGACAAACTGCTCCCACGGATTGTCCGGGTGAATATCGAGGCCAACGCGAGAAACCGGCCAACCGACAGGCGGCACCACCACCTTCGCCTTTTTTGCAGCCCAGGTGAGCGATGTCCCCTGAAAGACCAGTGAAACGAGGACCACGAAGAAGGCGACGTTAAAGAACAGGCGGGCGTTTTCCAGTCCTGCCATCATCGGGAAAACAGCGAGGATGATGGGCACCGCGCCACGCAGACCCACCCAACTGATGAAGACGCGTTCACGCAGGTTAAAGCCGCGAAACGGCAGCAGCCCAATAAAAACGGAAAGCGGACGGGCGAGGAAAATCATGCCCGCCGAGAGGATCAGCGCAGGAACGGCGATCGGCAACAGGTCGGAAGGATTCACTAACAGTCCAAGCACCAGGAACATGCCAATTTGCGCAAGCCAGGCCAGCCCGTCGAAGTTTTGCAAAATACCATAGCGGTTACGAATCGGGCGGTTTCCCAGCAAAAATCCGCACAGATAGACCGCCAGGATCCCGCTGCCATCCAGTGCTGTTGTCAGGGAAAAAATGAGGATCCCGCCGCTCAGGGCCAGTAACGGATAGAGCCCGGCAGGTAGAGAAATACGGTTAATCATCTGCTGGAGCAGATAGCCACCGCCCAACCCAAGCAGGATACCGAGACCAAACTGCTGGATAATGTGGACCGCGAACATCCAGCTCAGACCGCTTTCATGCTGCTGAATCATCTCAATCAGCGTGATGGTCAGGAAAACCGCCATCGGATCGTTACTGCCGGATTCAATTTCCAGCGTTGAGCCGACGCGTTCGTTGAGCCCTTTGCCGCCCAGAAGCGAGAAGACTGCCGCCGCGTCCGTTGACCCGACAATCGCGCCAATCAGCAACCCCTCGATCAGATCGAGTTTAAACAGCCAGGCGGCCATCATGCCGGTTAAACCGGAGGTGATCAGCACGCCTACCGTCGCGAGTGACAGCGCCGGTCCCAGCGCAACCCGAAAGGAACTCGCCTGGGTCCGCATTCCGCCATCAAGCAGGATAATTGCCAGCGCCAGGTTACTGACCATATAGGCAAAGGGATAATTATCGAAGGGGATCCCACCCACGCCGTCTATACCTGCCAGCATGCCAATTGCAAGGAAGATAACCAGAATCGGAATGCCGAGGCGTGATGAAAATGAACTGAGTAAAATGCTGCTGGTGACGAGGACGGACCCCAGGATGAAAAGACTGATTATTGCCGTGGCGTCCAACGTTCGTATACTCCTCAATTACGCATTTTCGTATCTATTCACATTATCATAATAACGACCGCAACCGGGTTTTACTTAGCCCTTGCGGCCGCTTTTTTTACGATTTCAGAAAGGGATGACCCGAGAGCGTGAGCTGCGCGCCATCAGGCGTGTTATCCAGCACTGCATGAGCGCCCAGAGCCAGCGTAACGGTGCGCTGCTCATGACCAAAATCGAGTCCGGTCACCAGCGGGACAGAGAGCCGTTCACATATAAACGCACAGACCGAATTCAGATCATAACCGGCATCGTAATCATTTGGCGCACTGCCGCTAAAGCTACCCAGCACAATGGCACTCTGGCGGTTGAGAATGCCCGCGTCAAAGAGCTGAAGCAACATCCGCTCAATGCGGAAGGGGTGCTCATTGATGTCTTCCAGCACCAGGATACCGTTATCAATTTTCGGCATCCACGGCGTGCCGATGAGTGAAATCAGCATGGCCAGATTCCCGCCCCACAGCATGCCTTCTGCGTGACACGCTGGGCCATTACTTTGCCATTCGACTGTGTACTGCGCATTACGCAAAGCCTTCCAGAAATGTGCTTCCGTAAAGGTATTCAGCGTCGGTGCGCCGAAGTTCGCGGCCAGCATCGGGCCGCTGAAGGTAATGACATTTCCCTGTGCCAGCAGACCGCACTGAATCGCGGTAAAATCACTGTGTCCACAAATCAGTAGCGGATCCTGCTGCTGTCGCTTTGCCAGCGCCTGCCAGTTAATCTGTTCGAGCAACCGGCTTGCGCCATAGCCACCGCGTACAGGCATGACGATAGTGTCAGGCGCGGTGAGCGCAGCGAGACCGTTTACATCAGCAAGGCGCTCCGTTTCCGTACCCGCAAAGCGTTGATCCCGACGACCGACGACCGCCGTGTTGCTAACCTGATGTCCTGCCTCCGTAAGACGCTGGATACCGAGCAATGCGGCTTGCTGATTGATGCAGTAGCCCGACGGGGCAATTAAGTGAAAACGCGACATGGCTATTCCTTGCTACAACAGAAACCAAATGTATATCATGCCGCCTATATTAGAACGTTTTGCCGGATGACGCTTTTTTTATCCGGTGGATAACGGTGGTTTCAGCAACGAAAAATTCCGGCGATAAGGACAGAAGACGTGAAATTAAGATGGTTTGCTTTTTTGATTGTGATTCTCGCAGGCTGTAGTTCAAAGCAGGATTATAAAAATCCACCGTGGAACGCGGAAGTACCGGTCAAGCGTGCGATGCAATGGATGCCGATCAGCGAAAAGGCAGGGGCCGCGTGGGGCGTCAGCCCGCAGTTGATTACGGCGATCATCGCCATCGAGTCAGGTGGGAATCCGAATGCGGTCAGCAAATCAAATGCGATTGGACTGATGCAGCTTAAAGCGTCAACGTCCGGGCGTGATGTCTACCGTCGTATGGGCTGGAGCGGCGAACCCTCCACCAGCGAACTGAAGAACCCGGAGCGCAATATTTCCATGGGAGCCGCCTACCTGAGTATTCTGGAAAACGGCCCGCTCGCCGGGATTGAAGACCCACAGGTGATGCAGTACGCGTTAGTGGTCTCCTACGCTAATGGCGCAGGCGCGTTGCTACGTACTTTCTCCTCTGACCGGAAAAAAGCGGTCAGTAAAATCAACGATCTGAGTCCCGATGAGTTTGTTGAACACGTCGCGGATAACCATCCGGCACCGCAGGCGCCGCGTTATATCTATAAGCTGCAACGCGCGCTGGACGCGATGTAATCACTCTCGCACTTTATTCGATTTCTCTCGCGCTTCCCGTTCGAGTGAAAAGATAATCCGCTGTAGTTCCCGCTCCACCGCCGGGCCGACGTTGAGAAAACGAAAGCTCAGGCGGGGAGTGGAGATCGTCTCATTCTTGCCATCAATCACTTTCCGTTCGGTTATTGAGATCAGTTGCGCATCAAAGTGAAAGATTCCCCATTGCCCCATATTCAGTGCAATGTGTGAAAAAAGCATGCCTTCCGTCAGGCCTGCCGGTTTCGGTCCTTCCAGCAACGCACCCATTCCCCCCAGCGACAGATCGTACAGGCGAAAGCGCAGGGTGCTGTTATCCGGCATCGACGCAGTACAACCGTAAGGCGGGTGAAGCGGCGCGCAGATGCGGAAGTATTCCCGGCGCTGAACAAACCATAATGATGGCGGCAGCGGCGTAATAAAGGCCGGAAGCTGCTGATATTCCCCGCTACGCACCTGCTCAAGGGTGAATTCGACTTTTGCGCCCTGGGTTTCTGCGGTGAACGTAATATTGTGCGCTTTCTGAACGGCGATGTTTTCATTTTGCTGACTGCCAAAATCCATCACCAGTCTTGCTGCTGAGACATCAAGGATCTTGCTGATAAATTGCCCGCCGGACCAGGAGACGCGCAGGGGCACCTGGTTGCGGTTTAAATCGCGAAGAACGCCCAATATCGCCAACGGGTTTTGCTTCAGGAACTGCTCATTGTAATGACTCACGCGGAATGACTCCTGGCTGCCTGACAGACTGTCGAACGGTTATCGGCAAAACGCAGAAGAACTTAAGACAAACGAATGACTTTTTAACCCAAAGGCTAATAATTCAGCCTCCGGGAACCGACGAGGATCAAGGACTTGCCTATACTTAATCTACAAGCGCAAGAATGTGTTGCGTGTGGTTTCCCTGGAAAAGAGGGCCTGAACATGGGAATTATTGCCTGGATTGTATTTGGTCTGATTGCCGGTGTTATCGCCAAACTTGTCATGCCTGGACGTGACGGCGGCGGATTCATCCTCACCTGTATACTCGGTATTGTCGGTGCTGTCGTCGGTGGATGGCTGGCGCCATTGTGGTGCTTTACAATCCGCCCTCTGAAAAAGCAGTGGAATGGTTCCGTTCACTATAACTCCTCTGCTTCCTGTCAGTTTCGCTGCGGTGAACGTGTAAAGGGCGTTCTCCGCCACGCCCTTTACAATCCCGGCTCCCGGCAAGGAAAACCGCCGCTTCGCGGTCCCCTGGACTTATTGCGTCTGGCTTTCGGGTCGGGTACGACGTCACATCCCTGTGCCGCGCACCCTCCGCCCGCTCCCGGCGGGCGGTCCCGGCCAGCCGCAAACGTCCCGGCGGTTTTCAGCCGGACCTTGCGTTCCTTCCGGCTTCTTCATCGCCTGAATCGGGCGCGGGTGTGAGTTCCCGCTGAAATCGGCGAACCGGAGACCGGATGGCAAGGTCTGGATACCACTAAGGGCGAGAGAGGCGACATGAGACAGGATGTCGATCAGAGCCGACCGCAGGCAGACGGTCGGGAGGTGAGCGTAGTGCGAAGCACCGATTTCTCTGCGGGGCCACGGAGATGGATAAGGGAGCCGTGGTGGTCCCCTTATCCCGTTAACGTGATGTGAAGCAACAGAAAAGACAGGTCATAAGGTGAACGGAACAACCTGCGGAGCTTAACTGACCAGCAATACTCCTGCGAAACCATAAGTTTCTACACCGTGACACAGTGCTGATAGCCTGACCTGGCCCGCCATGACCTGGCCCGGCATGACCAGGCCAGAAAGGTATCAGGATGAGGGGCCTTTTTGCGCTGGTGTTGCGTTCACCGCAGGGCGGTTTTCCGGCACGCTGTCACAGGTTTTTTCTTGTGGGCAGATAAGATCAAGCATTTTCAGCGTCACGCCGTTACTCCAGCCAAAGCCATCCTGCAACGGGTATTCGCCGCCGCCACCGCCGGTTCCGGTGCTGCTGACATCGTATTTTTCCACCAGCTTCTGCTCGCGATCGTAGGTGTGCTGAACGTTTGTCAGAAAACTCCAGGTGACCTCCATCGCCACGTCATTTTGCCCGTAGTTCTGTAATCCTTCCGTGGCTACCCATTGTAGCGGCGCCCAGCCATTAGGCGCGTCCCATTGTTGCCCGCTTTTCACTGAGGTGGTGGCAAGCCCCCCCGGCTGCAACAGATGGGCACGGGTGGCCGCCGCCATTTTGCTGGCGCGATCTTTCGACGCCGCGTTGACGTACAGCGGGAAGAGGGCGGCAGCGGTCAACTGATTGCGCACCTGCTTGCTGTTCAGATCGTAGTCTGCGTACCACCCCGCTTTGTCATTCCACAGATAGTGGTCAATGGCTTTCTGACGGTCATTTGCCAGCGCATCGTAGCGTTTTGCTTGCGCGTCATCACCGGCGGCTTTACTGGCGCGGGCGAGAATTTTCTCCATTTTATAGAGCAGGGCGTTAAGATCGACCGGGAGAATATGGGTAGTTCTGATTGTGCCGAGCTGCTGTGGGTTATCCATCCAGCGTGAACTGAAATCCCAGCCGGATGCCGCGGCCGCACGCAGGTCACGATAAATTTCGGTTGCCGGACGGTTCGGATTACTTTTTGCCGTGGCGATATCCTCAACCCAGGACTCCGGTCGCGGCGTGTCCCGCTCGTCCCAGTAGCGGTTCAAAATGGTGCCATCGTTGAGTTTCACCACCCGCTTGTTCTGATGGCCGGGCTGCAATGTCTCTACCCCTTCCATCCAGTAAGCGTACTCTTTTTGCAACTGAGGCAGGTATTTTTTCAGCGCATCGTCGCCGTCATGCTGTGCCAGTAACTCCACCATCAGGGAGAAAAACGGCGGTTGTGAACGGCTGAGATAATAGGTGCGGTTTCCGTTAGGGATGTGGCCGAAGGAATCAATCTCCCAGGCAAAGTTCGCTACCATATCGGCAACGTTGTCCCAGCGATCGCTTTCGGCAAGTCCCAGCATGGTGAAATAGCTGTCCCAGTAATAGACTTCCCGGAAGCGCCCGCCGGGCACCACATACGGTTCAGGCAGCGGCAACAGCGAATCCCATTTTCCGGCGCTTTTTGTGGAGCGTGTCAGCACCGGCCACAGCCCGTCTATGTGCTCACGCAGCGACTGCCCTTTGGGTGGAACATATTTTTCTGCCTCTTCAGGTAGCGTAAAGTTGACGTTCACGAAGTGGCGTAAATCAAAACTGGACTGATTTTTCTGCATCCGGTAATCCGCGAGGATCATCAACGGGTCGCTGTTTGGAACGGCATCTGCAAAGGTTTTCTGGTCGGGGAACAGCCTGGCATTCTGTACATCGTTAAACAGCGGGCCGAGCAAAATATCAGGCGGCTGCAACGCGGTGGCCGGCGTTTCCTCTGCGTGAACGGTCAGAGAGGCGAAGGTCAGAAGCGTGCCGGAAACCGCGAGTTTTATAGCGAACGACAACGAGCCGGAAGTGCGAAAAGCAGGGGTATGCATTGATTCATCTCCTTAGTGCGTACCGAATGACGGCATTTACCATGAGAAAATCGTAGTCCAGGATCGTCCCCGGCGCGTCGTTACCCTTTTATTTTGCGACCTTACAACGAATTCTGTTTCCTGATGATGCGGTTGTGCGCCACATCCAGCGTTAACCGTTCGCCCGTGTGCAGACCCTTCAGCACATCACCTTGCTGACATACCCAGCCGATACCCATTTCGCGCGCGATGATTGCGCCATGGGCAAGCGGACTGCCCGCGCGCAGACAGATACCTTTCACGATTTGCGGATCGAGTTCCAGCACCGTGGAGGGATACAGGTTATCGGCGACCAGCACTGCAGGCGCGTTAAAATCCGGCAGTGTCAGAGGGTTTTGCAGTAAATGGCCCAGCGTTCGCTGTAACAGATCGTCGATATCGATATAACGTGCCTGCAAGTAAGCGTCATCCAACTGGCGATACTGTTCGCTTAAGCTGTTTAACACCTGCAGCCAGGCATACTCTGCCGTGCAGCGTTCACTGCGAAGCGTTGCGCAGGCGGTATCAAACAACTCGGGATCGTCCAGCAACATATGGTGACCGGA
The DNA here is from genome assembly GCF_037053465.1 of Citrobacter amalonaticus. Taxonomy (GTDB): domain Bacteria; phylum Pseudomonadota; class Gammaproteobacteria; order Enterobacterales; family Enterobacteriaceae; genus Citrobacter_A; species Citrobacter_A amalonaticus_H. The sequence goes on along the minus strand of NZ_JBALIF010000008.1, from coordinate 54,184 downwards.
GAAGATCGCCGCTAAATCCCCCGGCCAGTTCTCCTCAACGCGGGTGGTCAGCGCCATCAGGTCGAGCAGGGTGAGATCCAGCGCATTACGCAGTCGCGCCTGTTCTTCTGTGGGACTGCGCGCGGAGGCTTTGTTTACCGGCGGTAATTCAGGCGTATACCAGAATGCGATACCTGCAACCTCTGTCGTGGAAGCCGGTGCGACCTCCGCATCTTCCTGCGATTCGCCGAAATTCCCGGCAGCCAGTTGACTGAAAGCAGCAAGGGCTTCATCCGCCTGTTCACCGCTCGCCAGTAATCGCACGGTGTCGTTACAGCGTATCTGCAACAGCGCAATCTGGTTGAGGCTATCCGGAGTGACGCACTTCCCGTTTTTTTCCAGCAGCAGGTCTGCCTTAAACGCCGAGAGCGTCGCTACCAGCCGGGAGGCCGGGCGAACGTGAAGACCATTAGGATTTTTAATCACCACGGAAACCGACTTCGCTTGCGCATTCGGCGCGCTTAAGGCTGGCGCATTGTGCGGTTCAGGAGTGGCGGAGGGTAAACCCAGTTGTTCATGCTTGGCTTCGAGGGCGCTCATTGCGTCGGCAATCACTTTTTCGATATCCGCGCCTGTCGCGGCACTGACGGTTGCCGCCAGCGTGCCTTCCACCAGCGGCGCGGCGCACAGGCGGACTTTGCCGGCAATGGCGGGGTCAAGCAATTCCAGTGCCGTTTCTGCACTGAGCAATGCGCTGCCGATGTCCATCATCACCAGCACATGATCGGCGTCCGAAACCGACTCAATAGCGTCCATCACCTTAATCGGATCTGTGCCGATGGGGTTTTGCGGATCGTCGATCCCGGCGGCGATGGCAATTTTGCAGCTACCGCCCATTAACATCTGTTGTGCCAGCTCGCCAACGCCTTCACCGAGACGGGCGCTGTGAGAGACAATGACCAGGTTTACCATCTTACGTCCTTACTCTTTTGCGGCTGCGGCCAGCATCTGGATCATAAACATGGCGGAAGTGGCACCGGGATCCTGATGACCAATGCTGCGCTCGCCCAGATAGCTGGCACGCCCTTTGCGCGCCTGCATGGTGATTGTACTTTGCGCTGCGGCTTCGGCCTGAACCGCAGCGGCATCCAGCGCGGCAGGCACCGACAGATTTTGCTCGCTGGATTGGCGCAGAGACTCCACCACTGGCAGCCAGACATCACACATCGTTTTATCACCCGGTTCGGCTTTGCCCCGGCTAACCACGCCGTCGGCACCTTCGCGCATCATCTGGTAAAGTTCATCCAGCGATAAACTTTGATGGGCCTGAGTGACCTGCGCCGCCCGGATAAAAAAGGTGCCAAACAGCGGTCCACTGGCGCCGCCCACGTTCGACAGCAGCGTCATCCCGGTGTTTTTTAAAATAAATCCGATATCCTTATCGGCAATGGACGGCAGTTTTTCGACCACTTTGCTAAAGCCGCGATGCATGTTTAGACCGTGGTCCGCATCGCCAATTTCACGATCCAGCCCGGTGAGATAATCACTCTCTTTGCTGAAAATCTCCCCACAGCGATAAAGCCAACTCACCATCTGCGATCTGTTGAGCGACATAACTCTCTCCTTAATGGCCCCAGTTCAGGGCAGGGGTGTGCACCGGTGCGTCCCACAATGCCAGCGTTTCGTCATCCACTTTTAGCAGGGTGATCGAAAAGCCGGTCATGTCCAGTGACGTACAATATGAACCAATCAGATTACGTTCAATAACGATACCCGCCTGCTGGCAACGCTCATCAAGGCGGTGGTAAACGCCGTACAGTTCAGAAAGCGGTGTCGCGCCGAGGTTGTTCACCAGCGCAATGACCCGATCGCCACGTTGCAGAGGGTGTTTACTCTGTTTGTCTTCCTGCCAGATGCCCTGTGCGGGCTCCCAATGGCGTAGCGTGCGCTGGTAAGCGCCGTTTTCCAGCAGGGTATCGAACATCTCATCAACGGTTTGATTAAGTGAAGAGAAGGCGCGGCGATCAATGCCGGGTTCACCGTGGATCCCCACGCCAAATTCCATCTCATTATCGGCGAGGGTGAAAGAGGGTTTACCGGCCGCAGGCACAGTACAGGCGGCCAGGGCGATACCAATCGAATGCCCCTGATTATTCAGTTTACGGCCAAGCTCAGCGCAGGCTTCCAGCGAATCGCCACGCTCCGCCGCCGCCCCGACCAGTTTTTCAATCAGCACCGTATTGGCCACCCCGCGTCGTCCGGCGGTATAGAGGCTGTCTTTAACGGCAACGTCATCATCCACCACAACGGTGGTGACTTTCACGCCGCTGTCATGCAAAAGCTCAGTGGCGGTTTCGAAATTGAGGATGTCGCCGGTATAGTTCTTCACAATCAGCAACACCCCTTCGCCACCATCTATCTGCATCGCGCATTCGAACATTTTGTCCGGGGTGGGTGAGGTAAAAATCTCGCCTGGGCAGGCGCCAGACAACATGCCCTGACCAATATAGCCGCAATGCATCGGTTCATGTCCGCTGCCGCCGCCGGAAAGCAGGGCGACTTTACCCTGAACAGGGGCATCCGAACGGGTCACGTACACCGGATCCTGATGCAGTCTCAGGGACGGATGTGCTTTTGCGAGGCCTGCCAGTTGTTCACTCAGTACGTCTTCCACACGGTTAATCAGCTTTTTCATTCTTTTACTCCGGGTATTTGGCTCCAGGGATCGGTTGTGTTCAACGTCACGGCGACCACTCGCTGCCGATAGCGCAATTGTGCCCCAGCGCGCGAAAAATAAAATTCATCGATGTTATGTTTCACAAAAGAACATTAATCCTGATAAATGTTTCACAACGGAACGTAAAAGCACGCAATAAGCCAGATTTGCGAGCGACCGCACTTTCAACGGCGGGAAAACTGACAATGAAGGACAGTGTAAAAATGCCTCATAAACCGGATGCTCCTGAATTTATTCGCGCCTCGTGGTTGCGCTGCGGAAAGATAATGCAACGCGACTTCTGGGCGCCGCCGCACCGGGCGCAGGGGCTGACCTTTGCCTCGATTTGTCGGCGCAAGACGGCGATGCTCACTCTCGGACAGGCCGCGCTGGAAGATGCGTGGGAATACATGGCGCCGCGCCAGTGCGCGCTGTTTATTCTTGACGAGAGCGCGTGCGTACTGAGTCGCTGTGGTGATGCTGAAACACTCCGGCAACTGGCGGAACTCGGGTTTGTCGACGGAACCTACTGTGCAGAGAGCATTATCGGAAGTTGTGCGCTCTCGCTCTCCTCAATGCTGGGGCAGCCGGTAAAAACGTTGCCCGATCATCATTTTAAGCACGTGCTCTCGGGATGGTGTTTTTGCGCAACCCCGATTTTTGATAACCACGGACGCCTCTCAGGAGCGATTGCTCTGTGCTGTCCGGCTGACGCTGTATCGCCTGCGGATTTGCCTCTTACCCTGGCCATCTCGCGCGAGGTGGGAAATTCTCTGTTGACCGACAGCCTGCTGAGCGAGTCGAACCGACATCTGAATCAACTCTACGGTTTACTGGAAAGCATGGATGACGGTGTTATGACCTGGAACGCGCAGGGGAATTTGCAGTTTATTAACGCTCAGGCGGCGCGATGGCTGCATCTCGATGCAACAGCGGCGCAGGGCAAAAATATCAATGAACTGCTGACAATGCCCACGGTGCTAATGCGCGCGATCAGCCAGCAACGTCCGCTTCATCATGTGGAAGCGACATTTGAAAGCCAGCACCAGTTTGTCGACGCGGTGATCACCCTCAAACCCATCGTGGAAGCGCAGGGAACGAGCTTTATTCTACTGTTGCACCCGATCGAAAAAATGCGCCAGTTAATGACCAGTCAACTGGGTAAAGTCAGCCATACGTTTGCGCAAATGGCGCGGGACGATCCGCAAACGCAACGCATCGTCCATTTTGGCCGTCAGGCGGCGCGTGGTAGTTTTCCGGTGTTGCTATGCGGCGAAGAAGGGGTAGGTAAGGAGCTGCTCAGTCAGGCGATTCATAATGCCAGCGATCGAGCGGAAGGTCCGTACATTGCGGTGAACTGCCAGCTTTATGCCGACCAGGTGCGGGATTTTATCGCCAGCACGCTGGATGACAATAACGAGAGCCGGTTAAGCCGGCTGGAACTGGCGCACGGCGGAACGTTATATCTTGAGAAGATCGAGTACCTTGCGCCGGAGTTGCAGTCGGCGTTGTTGCAGGTGATCAAACAAGGCGTTATTACCCGTCTTGACGCACGGCGCGTGATCCCCGTCGATGTCAAAGTCATTGCCGCCACCACGGTGGATCTGGCTCTGCTGGTGGAGCAAAACCGCTTTAGCCGCCAGCTCTGGTATGCATTACATGCCTTTGAAATTACCATTCCGCCGCTACGCCAGCGGCGGAACAGCATTCCATCGCTGGTGAATAACCGCCTGCGCCGTCTGGAAAAACGGTTCTCGACCCGGCTTTATATGGACGAGGAGGTGTTAACGCAACTGATCGCCTGTGACTGGCCGGGCAATGATTTCGAACTTAACAGCGTTATCGAAAATACCGCGCTGAGAAGTGAAAACGGTCATATTCATCTTAACCACCTGCCGGAATATCTCTTCCATGAACATCGGGTCGTCGATCCCGTTGCCGACCGTTTTTCTGCCAGCGTAGCCTTTACTGACATCGAAAAGGACGCGATTATTCACGCCGCCAGAGTGACCGGAGGACGTATTCAGGAGATGGCAAGCCTGCTAAAAATTGGCCGGACAACGCTGTGGCGCAAAATGAAGCAATATGGAATCGACGCCGGGCTGTATAAAATCAGTCGCTAAGGTTCAGGTTAATAAAAACGAAAGGACGGTGTTCCTGTTATTACGTACGTGAGAAGCGCTCAGAACGGAGAAAAAGGATAAAGGTGGTATACCGCTACCATCACTGAAACACTTACTATCACGCTGATGAAAAAATAGGTTTTAAATGGCTGCTTTTGCGTTTTATGACGAAAAAGTTGTTGACCGACAATCGCGCCAGGCCAACCACCCACAACGCCAAATACAAGCAAAGTCGATTCCGGCACCCTGCGCCATGCCTTACGTGCCGCCATTTTATCTACGCCATAAATCATCAGCGTCAGTACGTTGATGAGCAAGCACCAGATTGCAACGGGAGAAGAGGTAAAGAGACTGCCGATTGCCAAAGAGAGCAGGAGCAAATAGAAAAAGCGATTGAGGTTCATGATGTGATGGGAAGTTTTTTATCTATTTTTATAATCAATTTATCTGACCAGATATACTCTTTGTATAACAAACACAGGAGATTAAAGAAATCTGCCATAATGACAGATTTCTTTAATGTATAATTAGAGATTGGCAACGTTATGATATACTTTTTGAACATCATCGTCATCTTCAAGGGCATCAACAAGTCCTTCAAAGATTTCTAAATCCTCTGGTGAAAGTTCAACTTCTGATTGAGCAATCATTTCTAATTCAGTTGTTGAAAATTCAGTAATTCCCGCTGCTTTCAGTGCTGCAATGCCTTTATGCAGGTCTGTAGGTTCGGTATAAATAACGATGTTTCCTTCTTCTTCGGTTACATCACGAACATCAACTTCAGCATCAAGCAAAATTTCAAAAATATGGTCAGGGTCTGTTCCTTTAAATACAATTACGCCAGTATTGTCAAACATATAGCTGACAGCACCTGCCGCGCCGATACTTCCGCCTTTTTTATTGAAAATTGTGCGGACATTAGCAATCGTACGGTTAACATTTGAGGTCAGGGTTTCAGCGATGACCATTGAACCATTGGGGCCAAAGCCTTCATAACGCCCCTGTACAAAGGTTTCGTCTCCGCCACCTTTGGCTTTATCAATCGCTTTATCAATAACGTGTTTTGGAACTTGTGCCTGTTTTGCTCGTTCGATAACGAATTTTAAAGATGAGTTGGATTCCGGGTCTGGTTCACCTTGTTTAGCAGCAGCATAGATTTCTACACCGAATTTTGCATATACTTTAGACGTTGCACCGTCTTTAGCCGTTTTTTTAGCAACAATATTGGCCCATTTACGTCCCACTGGAATAATCCCCTCGAAAATTTATTTACGTTACTGACAGATTAATAACCTGTACATTTTTCCGCCGTATTATATCATGATATCTAAATCCCCGTCTATTGAAAATAAAAATATCCACCTGTTACATGGTTTAACTTTTATTTAATCAATGATTAATATTGTGGGTGGGCTATTTCTGAAATTTATTCTGATTATTGGGGTTTTATGGTTAATAAGTGATCCACAGCATTAATAAATAAGACATGAGAAACAAAAAGGATAATCCAGGCAAAAAATATCCGTTAAGCGCAGCCACAGTGCTTATCGATCGCGACAGGCTTTTATCCTGGTCACTTCATAGCCTATGCTTGACAGGCAACTTTTAACCTCCGCTTCTGACATAAACCAGACATCGATAAATAAAAAAATCCACGCCATGGCGTGGATTTTGACATCTCCAGTCAGTCATGAGCACTCAATAAGCGCTCATAAGACAAAGACGTTAAACGTTAAACAGGAAGTTCATCACATCGCCGTCTTTAACGATGTAGTCTTTCCCTTCGGCGCGCATTTTACCGGCTTCCTTCGCGCCTTGTTCACCTTTGTAGGTGATGAAGTCATCAAAGGCGATGGTCTGCGCACGGATAAAACCTTTCTCAAAGTCGGTATGAATTTTACCGGCTGCCTGCGGAGCGGTTGCGCCGACAGGAATGGTCCACGCGCGCACTTCTTTCACCCCTGCGGTGAAGTAGGTTTGCAGATTCAGCAGCTTATAGCCCGCACGGATCACACGGTTCAGGCCCGGTTCTTCCAGCCCCAGCTCCTGCATAAACTCATCACGCTCTTCGTCATCCAGCTCGGCGATATCCGCTTCAACGGCAGCACATACAGGCACCACGACGGAACCTTCTTTGGCCGCAATCTCACGGACCTGGTCGAGGTACGGGTTGTTCTCGAAACCGTCTTCGTTGACGTTCGCGATATACATGGTCGGCTTCAGCGTCAGGAAGCTCAGGTAGCGGATGGCGGCTTTGTCTTCATCAGTCAGATCCAGAGAACGCAGCATGCCCGCTTCAGACAGTTGCGGCAGACATTTTTCCAGCGCCGCCAGTTCAGCTTTCGCATCTTTATCGCCACCTTTGGCTTTCTTCTGCACGCGGTGAATGGCGCGTTCACAGGTATCAAGATCCGCCAGCGCCAGCTCGGTGTTGATAACGTCAATATCTTCAGCCGGGTTCACTTTGCCGGAAACGTGGATAATGTTGTCGTTTTCAAAACAACGGACAACATGACCAATCGCTTCGGTTTCACGGATGTTGGTCAGGAACTGGTTACCGAGGCCTTCGCCTTTTGAAGCCCCTTTAACCAGACCGGCGATATCGACAAATTCCATCGTCGTTGGCAGGATGCGCTGGGGTTTAACAATTTCAGCCAGTTGTTCCAGACGTGGGTCAGGCATAGGGACGACACCGGTATTCGGTTCAATCGTACAGAACGGGAAGTTTGCCGCTTCAATACCGGCTTTGGTCAGTGCGTTGAACAGGGTGGATTTCCCGACGTTGGGCAACCCGACGATACCGCATTTGAATCCCATGATTTAAATCACCTTAATATCTTAATAATCAACCTGTTGTGGAAAACAGATTGTAGAAATGGAAATAACTCTGCCTATTATACACAGCGTATGGCAAAAATGCCGCACATCGCTGCTTATTGTGCCTTGAAGGCGTGCAAGCGGTTCGTTGCTTTGGTCAGGCCATCTTTGAACCACAGCTCAGTGCAACGTGCCGCTTCGTCAATCGCCTCGTCAATTAACTTCTGCTCAGAAACAGGCGGTTTGCCTAACACAAAGCCGACAACTTTATTTTTATCGCCCGGATGACCGATTCCAACCCGTAAGCGATGAAAGTTCGGGTTATTCCCCAGCTTGCTGATAATGTCTTTCAGACCGTTGTGTCCGCCGTGACCGCCGCCGAGTTTAAATTTCGCCACGCCGGGAGGCAGATCCAGTTCATCGTGCGCCACTAAAATCTCATCGGGATTGATGCGATAAAAACTGGCCATTGCGCCGACCGCTTTACCACTCAGATTCATAAAAGTGGTAGGGACTAATAAACGGACGTCTTCACCTTCCAGGCTGACCCGGGAGGTGTAACCGAAGAATTTCGGCTCTTCGCGCAGAGGCGCTCGCAAGCGCTCTGCCAGTAAATCGACGTACCATGCGCCTGCATTATGTCGGGTTGCTGCATATTCAGCGCCAGGGTTCGCCAGGCCGACAATCAATTTAATCGTCACGTTTTTTATCCTGAGAGTGTCAATAACTGGCGCGTAGTTTACTGTCTGCGGTCGCGCTTGACAAAAACTGCGGCGCTTCGCTCAAATTTGTTAATAATTGCGTCAGTAGATTATTGGTAAATCAAGATATTCAGGCGGTTATTTGTAAAGATTTGTTGAAAAATGGGTTGTAATTGTGATCACAGGCGCACACCTCATAGGGGATGTTGTCTATACTTTACACATAAGGATTAGGGGTATTCCCTGAAACAACCCAAAAGTTCCGGAGGTGACATATGAAACGCAAAAACGCTTCGTTACTCGGTAATGTGCTCATGGGGTTGGGGTTAGTGGTGATGGTTGTTGGCGTGGGTTATTCTATTTTAAATCAGTTGCCGCAATTTAACCTGCCACAATTTTTCGCACATGGCGCAGTGCTGAGTATCTTTGTTGGCGCTATCCTCTGGCTGGCAGGCGCTCGTGTCGGCGGGCATGAACAGGTGAGCGATCGTTACTGGTGGGTTCGCCACTTCGACAGACGCTGCCGTCGCGACGATAATCGTCGCCATAGTTAATCGTTCGTTCATCCCGATATGATGACCAGTTAGCATTCTGCTGACTGGTCGACGTCGCTTCCGTTTTTCTCACATTCCTTTCCAGTAATAGACTGCACTCATAAAAAATTATTTCATTATTGCGCCAGAAAGGTTGCGACTGGAAGAGCGGGTGGATGGAATATCATCGTGGCAAGGGTGACCGACCCGTATACAACTGGCCGGTCACGGGAAGAGGTTACAAATCCGCTAACGCCGCATCACGGTTGGGAAAAAATGCCAGACGGCCTGGAATCGGTTTAATACCTGCCCGCGCCATGGTGCGCAGGGGCTGAAATTCCAGGTTGCTTACGCGCAGTTCACAACCTTGCGGCAGTCGTTTCACAAAGCGCTGGAAGGCATCCAGCCCGCCAGCGTCGAGCACCGGCACGGCATCCCATTTCAGTACGACAATGCGTTTACCCGCAATGCGCGACTCCAGATCGGTAAATAAGCCTTCCGCCGCCGCAAAGAATAAGGGGCCGATGACCCGCAGCACCAGCACATCGTCTGGCACGTCGACGTTGACGGCGGCAAGGCGCGTCATCCGTGCAATGCGGCGCATAAACAGCAATGACGCGAGTACGATCCCTACGCTGATGGCAATCACCATGTCAAACAAAACGGTCAGCGACATACACATCAACATCACGATGATGTCGTCTTTTGGCGCATGACGCAGCAGATCAACCACTTTGTGGGCTTCACTCATGTTCCATGCCACCATTAAAAGCAGCGCAGCCATCGCTGACAGTGGCAGCCAGGAGAGCAGCGGTGCCAGCGCCAGCAGCGCCATGATCACCAGAAGCGCGTGGATCACGGCAGAAATGGGGGAGGTTGCGCCAGCACGGACGTTTGCCGCCGAACGGGCAATCGCTGCCGTTGCAGTAATCCCACCAAAGAAGGGGGCGACAATATTGCCCAGGCCCTGACCAATCAGTTCACTGTTGGCTTTGTGTTTCGTGCCGGTCATCCCGTCGAGCACCACGGCGCAGAGCAGGGACTCAATCGCCCCCAGCATCGCCATAGAAAAGGCCGCAGGAAGCAGCGCGCGCAGGGAATCCCAGCTCAATGTGAAGTCAGACTCTGGCAGATCCCAGGGCAGCACCAGTTGCGGCAGCAGTTGTGGGATGCCGTTACCCTGCGAACCGTCAGCCAGAATATAGTGGAACTGGGACCCAATTGTCGCGACGTGACCGCCAAACAGATTAACGACGCCCATGACGGCACAGCCGGCCAGCAACGCGGGCAGATGGCCCGGCAGGCGAATGCCCAGACGTGGCCACATAATGAGCGTGCCCAGCGTGACCACGCCAATGGCGGCATCGCCCAGGTTAACCGTAGGTAACGCCATGAACAGTGCGCCGACTTTCTGCAGATAGTGCTCAGGAACGTGAGCCATTTGCAGACCGAGGAAATCTTTGATTTGCATGGTACCGATAGTGATACCAATCCCTGACGTAAATCCTAGCGTCACGGACACGGGGATGTATTCAATCAGGCGGCCAAAGCGGGCCAGGCCAAAGAGGATCAGGAACACCCCGGACATCAGCGTCGCGACGAGCAGACCCGCCAGCCCAAACTGTTGCGAAACGGGGTAGAGGATCACCACGAACGCGGCGGTGGGGCCGGAAACGCTAAAGCGCGACCCCCCGGTTAAGGCAATAACGATCCCGGCCACAGCGGAGGTATACAGTCCGTACTGCGGCGCCACGCCACTCCCGATTGCCAGCGCCATCGCCAGCGGAATGGCAATAATCCCGACGGTGATCCCGGCTATCACATCACGGGTAAACCGTGAGGCGGTATATTTTTCTTTCCAGCAAGCGTCGATGAGGGCGCGGAAAGGCATCACATGTGAGGAAAAAATTCTGTTCACAATAATGTTTCATCCATGAGCGCATCATCTGTCAACTCATTGGCGGGTTGGCAGGTGAAGGAGGCATAAGTCATACAAATAAAGGTTAGAGACGAAAAAACCCGCCGCAGCGGGTTTTTGAGCCAGGTTCGATTAATGTTCGAACATAGCAGAAATCGATTCTTCGTTGCTGATACGACGAATCGCTTCGGCCAGCATACCCGACAGAGTCAACGTACGCACGTTTGGCAGTGCCTTGATTTCGTCGGTCAGCGGAATGGTATCGCAGACAACGACTTCATCAATGACAGAATTACGCAGGTTGTTCGCCGCGTTACCTGAGAAGATCGGGTGAGTCGCGTAAGCAAATACGCGTTTTGCACCACGCTCTTTCAGCGCTTCTGCCGCTTTACACAGCGTACCACCGGTATCGATCATATCGTCAACCAGCACACAGTCACGACCCGCTACGTCACCGATGATGTGCATCACCTGAGAAACGTTAGCACGCGGACGGCGTTTGTCGATAATCGCCATATCGGTGTCATTAAGCAGCTTAGCAATAGCGCGGGCACGCACGACGCCACCGATGTCCGGAGAAACCACAATCGGGTTATCCAGATTCAGCTGCAGCATATCTTCTAACAGAATTGGGCTACCAAATACGTTATCAACCGGTACGTCGAAGAAGCCCTGGATCTGTTCAGCATGCAGGTCAACGGTCAGTACACGGTCAACGCCGACGCTGGACAGGAAGTCCGCGACAACTTTTGCCGTAATCGGTACACGGGCGGAACGGACACGACGGTCCTGGCGCGCATAGCCAAAGTAGGGGATAACGGCGGTGATACGGCCTGCGGAAGCACGGCGCAGGGCATCAACCATAACGACCAATTCCATCAGGTTGTCGTTCGTTGGAGCACAAGTGGACTGGATGATGAAAATATCACCACCGCGTACATTTTCGTTAATTTGTACGCTGACTTCGCCGTCGCTAAAGCGACCAACAGCGGCGTCGCCGAGAGAAGTGTACAGGCGGTTGGCAATACGTTGTGCTAGTTCCGGGGTGGCGTTACCAGCAAAAAGCTTCATATCAGGCACGAGAAGAACCTCAGGCATGCGTCCATTGGTGGAAAGAATCTGCCAAAAACTGTGCGGGCCAGGCAGGATTCTCTCCATGCGGTGTATTAAAGAGCGCGATGCAACGTCTGGAACAAGGTGACGTTGTCACCGAAACTCAGCTTGCCCGGCTAAAGCATGGATTGATGGAGTGGAGAAAGATTGACACCCTTAGCCACAAAGCCATTAAACCATTCCGGGGCTTGCTTAAGCACCTGCCGGGCACGAGACTCTGTATCGAATTCAGCAAAGACACAGGCCCCTGTACCAGTCAGGCGCGACGGCGCGTATTCTAACAGCCAGGAAAGCGCCGCATCAACCTCGCGAAAACGTTTTCTTGCGATAACCTCGCAATCATTGCTGAATTCACATTTTAATAACGTTTCTGTTGACCTTTTTGGCGTATTGCGGGGGAGGTCCGGGTCGTTAAAAATCAACGGCGTGGGAATACTGACGCCGGGGTGTGCCACCAGATACCATTTTTCAGCGGGTTCTACTGGCGTCAGGATTTCACCCACGCCTTCGGCAAAGGCGGCGTGTCCGCGGACAAATACCGGCACGTCGGCGCCAAGCGTGAGTCCCAACGCCGCCAGCTCGTCCAGCGATAGCCCGCATTGCCAGATGTGGTTCAGCGCCACCAGCACCGTTGCGGCATTCGATGAACCGCCGCCGAGACCGCCGCCCATGGGCAGGCGTTTCTCTATACGGATATCGGCGCCGCTTCCGGTTGCCAGACGGTCGCTGTCTGCCGCTGTCTTCATCAGCAGCCGCGCTGCACGAACAATCAGGTTGTCTTCATGTTCAACGCCTTCAACGGGCGTTAAGAGATGAATTTCGCCGTCGGTTCGCGGCGTTATGCTGATTGTGTCGCCGTAATCGAGGAACTGAAAGAGTGTTTGCAGCGTGTGATAACCATCCGCACGCCGCCCGGTGATGTATAAAAACAGATTCAGCTTTGCCGGAGAGGGCCACTGGGTCATCATTTTACAATCCAGTTATCCATTTTCAGCTTAATACGCTGAGCACCGTCGGAAAGCTCCATATTGGCGGGCATCGCCGGAGTGGTTTTGTCATCGTACGCGCTGTAGACCACTTTCCAGTTTTTCCCGTCCTGGCTGTAATTCACTTCGCTCAGCCGGTACTGGCTATCGAGTTTATAGTCAGTAGCCTCACCCGGCAGTCCGAGGATCCACTGGCGCAGGCTGTTCAGTGGAATGGGCATACCGGTGAGTTTGCCAATCATCTCTTCCGCATCGTCCGAGGTATAACGCTGGCCTTTGTTATCCATTAACTGTACGTTGCCCGGTTGCGCATTGAGTTCCAGTTCGGTGCTGCCAAGCGGGTTCGTCAGCAGCAGGCGATAGCGATCCTGCCCGGTCTGTTGCCAGAAAAAGCGCGCATAAACTTTTTGCTCGTCAGAGATATAGGCAAACGCGCCGCGTGTCTGATACTGGTTTAACTGGCGCACCTCCTGCTGATGTTGACGCCACTCGGGTGAATCCGGGCTCTTCCCCGGGCCTTTCGGCGCATTGAGCGTACAGGCGGTCAGAACCAGGCTTGCCAGCGGAAGCAGGCGGATCAGGCGAAAATCAGGCAGGGTCATAGTGATGACAAATCCTTGTGATACGTTGCAATAATAACCCTTAATGCTAGCGCCGTGCGGGTATATCGTCTACGTTCACGTTATCTTAATTTTTACAGCAAGCTATTACTCCAAAAGGGGGCGTTCTCTTTTATTGATTACGCGCATCCTGTATGATGCGAGCAGACTAACCATATCAACGCTGGTATTATTCCCGCAGACATGACCCTTTTAGCGCTCGGTATTAACCATAAAACGGCACCTGTATCGCTGCGAGAACGTGTAACGTTTTCGCCGGATACGCTCGATCAGGCGCTGGACAGCCTGCTTGCGCAGCCGATGGTGCAGGGCGGTGTGGTGCTGTCAACCTGTAACCGCACGGAGTTATATCTCAGCGTTGAAGAGCAGGACAATCTGCAAGAGGCGCTGATTCGTTGGCTTTGCGACTTCCATAATCTCAACGAAGACGATCTGCGCAGTAGTCTCTACTGGCATCAGGATAACGATGCCGTCAGCCATCTGATGCGTGTCGCCAGCGGCCTCGATTCACTGGTGCTTGGCGAGCCGCAAATTCTCGGTCAGGTGAAGAAAGCCTTTGCGGATTCGCAGAAAGGTCACCTTAACGCCAGCGCGCTGGAGCGCATGTTCCAGAAATCCTTCTCCGTCGCGAAACGCGTACGTACTGAAACCGAAATTGGCGCCAGCGCGGTGTCGGTGGCATTTGCCGCCTGTACGCTGGCGCGCCAAATCTTTGAATCGCTCTCGACAGTCACCGTTTTGCTGGTCGGAGCGGGCGAAACCATTGAGCTGGTGGCGCGTCATCTGCGCGAACACAAAGTACAGAAAATGATAATCGCCAACCGCACCCGCGAGCGTGCGCAGGTGCTGGCTGATGAAGTGGGGGCGGAAGTGATTGCCCTCAGCGATATCGATGAACGTCTACGGGAAGCCGATATCATTATCAGTTCAACCGCCAGCCCGCTGCCGGTCATCGGCAAAGGGATGGTGGAGCGCGCCCTGAAAAGTCGCCGTAACCAGCCCATGCTTCTGGTGGATATCGCCGTTCCGCGCGATGTTGAGCCGGAAGTCGGCAAACTGGCAAACGCTTATCTCTACAGCGTTGACGATCTGCAAAGCATCATTTCGCACAATCTGGCGCAGCGTAAAGCCGCGGCAGTGGAAGCCGAAACGATTGTCGCGCAGGAAACCAGTGAGTTTATGGCCTGGCTACGCGCTCAGGGAGCCAGCGAGACCATTCGTGAATACCGCAGTCAGTCTGAGCAGATACGTGATGAACTGACCGCAAAAGCGCTCGCGGCCCTTGAACAGGGCGGTGATGCGCAGGCCATTATGCAGGATCTGGCGTGGAAACTGACCAATCGCCTGATTCACGCGCCAACCAAATCTCTTCAGCAGGCTGCCCGTAACGGGGATGACGAACGCCTGAATATCTTGCGCGACAGCCTCGGGCTGGAGTAGCAACACACACCCTTTTCTTTTTACAAGGTGCATTTACGCCTATGAAGCCCTCTATCGTTGCCAAACTGGAAGCCCTGCATGAACGCCATGAAGAAGTTCAGGCGCTGCTGGGTGATGCGGGAACCATCGCAGACCAGGATCGTTTCCGCGCGCTGTCGCGCGAGTATGCACAATTAAGCGATGTTTCCCGCTGTTTCACGGACTGGCAACAGATTCAGGACGATATCGAAACCGCACAAATGATGCTCGACGATCCTGAAATGCGTGAGATGGCGCAGGAAGAACTGCGCGAAGCGAAAGATAAAAGTGAACAACTGGAGCAGCAGTTGCAGGTTCTGTTGCTGCCGAAAGATCCGGATGATGAGCGCAACGCATTCCTGGAAGTTCGCGCCGGGACCGGCGGCGATGAAGCGGCGTTATTTGCCGGCGATCTGTTTCGTATGTACAGCCGCTATGCTGAAACACGCCGCTGGCGTGTGGAGATCATGAGCGCCAGCGAAGGCGAGCACGGCGGTTATAAAGAGATTATCGCCAAAATCAGCGGTGACGGCGTCTACGGTCGACTGAAGTTTGAATCGGGTGGACACCGCGTGCAGCGCGTTCCGGCTACGGAGTCTCAGGGGCGTATCCACACGTCAGCCTGTACGGTGGCGGTCATGCCAGAACTGCCGGAAGCTGAACTGCCGGACATTAACCCGGCCGATCTGCGTATCGATACTTTCCGATCCTCCGGTGCGGGCGGACAGCACGTTAACACCACGGATTCCGCCATCCGTATTACCCACCTGCCGACCGGCATTGTGGTGGAGTGCCAGGACGAGCGTTCGCAGCACAAAAACAAAGCCAAAGCGCTCTCGGTACTTGGCGCGAGAATCCGCGCGGCTGAGGTGGCAAAGCGCCAGCAGGCGGAAGCGTCCACGCGCCGTAACCTGCTGGGTAGCGGCGATCGCAGCGATCGCAACCGCACCTACAACTTCCCCCAGGGACGCGTGACCGATCACCGCATCAACCTGACGCTTTACCGTCTGGATGAAGCCATGGAAGGGAAACTGGATATGCTGATTGAGCCTATCGTGCAGGAATACCAGGCCGATCAACTGGCGGCGCTGTCCGAGCAGGAATAATGGATTTTCAGCACTGGTTAGGTGAGGCGATAAGCCAGCTCCAGGAGAGTGAAAGCCCGCGTCGTGACGCTGAGATTTTACTCGAACATGTGACCGGAAAACCGCGTACATACATTCTGGCGTTTGGCGAAACCGCGTTGAGCGAAGCACAGCAAGCACAACTGGCGACGTTGCTTTCGCGCCGCAAACAGGGAGAGCCCATCGCACATTTAACCGGCGTGCGTGAGTTCTGGTCGCTGTCGCTGTTTGTCTCTGCGGCAACGCTAATCCCGCGCCCGGATACCGAGTGTCTGGTGGAACAGGCGCTCGCGCGATTGCCGTCTGAACCGTGCCGCATTCTTGATCTCGGCACCGGCACCGGGGCGATTGCGCTGGCGCTGGCGTCCGAGCGTCCTGATTGTGAGGTCACGGCGGTAGACCGTATGCCGGATGCCGTCGAACTGGCGCGGCGTAATGCTGCTCATCTGGCAATAAAGAATGTCCGCATCCTGCAAAGCGACTGGTTTAGCGCGTTGTCGGGACCGCCGCCGTTCACAATGATTGTCAGCAACCCGCCGTACATTGACGAACAGGACTCGCACCTTTCACAGGGCGATGTCCGCTTCGAACCGTTGAGCGCTCTGGTCGCCGGAGATAACGGGATGGCTGATATTGCGCACATTATCGAACAATCTCGCGAACGGTTAGAGGCAGGCGGTTTTCTGCTTCTTGAGCACGGCTGGCAGCAGGGGAAAGCCGTGCGGGATGCGTTTACTCGTGCGGGATATCAGAATGTGGAAACCTGCCGCGATTATGGCGGTAACGAGCGGATTACGCTCGGACGTAAGTCTGTATGAACAGCGTTACGCTCTTAATTTACGCTCACCTCATCAGTATCGCGCTTTCCATTTGTCTGTTTGTGCTGCGTTTTGGGTGGCGTGAGACGCACAATCCACAGGCTCACGCACGCTGGACGCGTCGTGTTCCGCCGTTCATTGACACGCTTTTGTTACTCAGCGGCATCGGTTTGATAGCTAAAACGCACATCCTGCCATTCACGGAGCAGGGGACATGGCTGACTGAAAAGCTGTTTGGGGTTATCATTTACATCGTTTTGGGTTTTATCGCGCTTGATTACCGTCAGGCGCGCAGTCGGCAGGTGCGCTATAGCGCATTTCTGCTGGCGTTGGTGGTGCTGTACATCATCATTAAACTCGCCACCACAAAAATACCGTTACTGGGGTAAGTCATGAGGTCGTTAGCTGATTTCGAATTTAATAAAGCGCCACTGTGCGATGGAATGATCCTGGCATCGGAATCGATCCGCCTGGATTTTCCCTCGCAAACTGTCTATGACGAGCTGGAACGTCTGGTCAGCCTGGCGCGGGAAGAAATTAGCCAGCTCCTGTCTCAGGATGAGCAACTGGAAAAATTGCTGGCACTTTTCTACGGCGAGTGGGGTTTTTCGGACACCCGCGGCGTTTACCGTTTATCCGACGCATTATGGCTTGACCAGGTACTGAAGAACCGTCAGGGCAGCGCTGTTTCACTCGGAGCAATTTTACTGTGGATTGCCAACCGTCTGTCATTACCGCTGGTTCCGGTGATTTTCCCGACGCAGCTTATTTTGCGTATTGAATCGCTGGATGGTGAAATGTGGCTCATCAATCCGTTTAACGGCGAAACGTTAAATGAGCACACGCTGGAAGTGTGGCTCAAGGGGAATATCAGCCCGGTCGCGGAGTTATTTAACGAAGACCTGGATGAAGCTGATAACGCTGAGGTGATCCGCAAACTGCTGGATACGCTGAAATCTTCTCTCATGGAAGAACAGCAGATGGAGCTGGCGCTTCGTGCAAGTGAAGCATTATTACAGTTTAACCCGGAAGATCCGTATGAAATACGCGACCGTGGATTAATTTATGCGCAACTGGAATGTGAACATGTCGCGCTGACCGATTTAAGCTATTTCGTTGAACAGTGTCCGGAAGACCCGATCAGCGAAATGATTCGTGCGCAGATTAATAACATCTCGCATAAGCAAATTGTCCTGCATTAATTATTGATATTCTTACTCATCATTAAGGCGATCCTATGAAACAAAAAGTGGTTAGCATTGGCGACATCAAGGTAGCAAACGATCTGCCGTTCGTGCTGTTTGGCGGTATGAACGTGCTGGAATCGCGCGATCTGGCGATGCGCATTTGTGAGCACTACGTGACCGTTACCCAGAAACTGGGTATCCCTTACGTGTTCAAGGCCTCTTTTGATAAAGCCAACCGTTCCTCTATCCACTCTTACCGTGGACCGGGCCTGGAAGAAGGGATGAAAATCTTCCAGGAACTGAAACAGACCTTTGGCGTAAAAGTGATCACCGACGTTCACGAAGCGAGCCAGGCGCAGCCTGTTGCCGACGTTGTGGATGTGATTCAGCTCCCGGCTTTCCTCGCGCGTCAGACCGATCTGGTGGAAGCGATGGCAAAAACCGGCGCGGTCATCAATGTGAAAAAACCGCAGTTCGTGAGCCCAGGTCAGATGGGGAATATCGTGGATAAATTCCATGAAGGCGGTAACGACAAGGTGATCCTGTGTGACCGTGGGGCAAACTTCGGCTATGACAACCTGGTTGTTGATATGCTGGGTTTCAGCGTGATGAAAAAAGTCTCCGGCAACAGCCCGGTTATTTTCGACGTAACGCACGCCTTACAGTGCCGTGACCCGTTTGGCGCCGCATCTGGCGGTCGTCGTGGACAGGTTACCGAGCTGGCACGTGCCGGTATGGCGGTGGGGCTGGCGGGGCTGTTCATTGAGGCGCATCCGGATCCGGCTAACGCGAAATGTGACGGTCCGTCCGCGCTGCCGCTGGCAAAACTGGAGCCGTTCCTCGTTCAGATGAAAGCGATTGACGACCTGGTGAAAAGTTTCCCGGAACTGGATACCGAGAACTAAGCGTTACTAAACGAGAAAACCCCGCCGCGGCGGGGTTTTTTGTGCATGAGGGATCAGGCAAATATCGTCATCAGATAGGCGGCAAACAGCGCCAGATGCGCAGCGCCGTTCAGTACGTTGGTACGCCCCGTCGAAAATGAGATGTGGCACAAGACCAGTGACGCCACCATCACGACCATTTCCGGGGCGCCTAGGCCGAAGACCAGGTCATTACCCGTCGCCCACGCAATCAGCGTTACCACCGGCACCGTCAGAGAGATGGTTGCCAGCACCGAGCCAAAGAACAGGTTCATCGCTCGCTGCACCTGATTATTCAGTACCGCTTTCAGTGCGCCAAGACCTTCAGGGGAGAGGATCAGCAGGGCCACCAGGAAACCGGTAAAGGCCACCGGAGCATTCAACTCGGTCAGCAACGTCTCCAGCGGGTTCGCGTTCATCTTGGTCACGGCAATCACCGCGATAAGATGAATCACCAGCCAGGCGGCGTGCCAAACGTTGCTGTGTGCAGAAGGCTTACCGTGATGAGGGTCGTCGTCATCGCTCTCATCTTCATGCTCGTAAACAAACAGACTCTGGTGAGTTTTGGTCTGAATCAGCAGGAACACGCCATACATCGCGGCGGAAATTAAGGCGACTAACAGCGCCTGACCCGTGGTGAAATTCGCGCCGGGCAGCGCCATTGGAAACACCAGAACAATAATCGCCAGCGGAAACAGGGCAATTAAATACTGTTTAATGCCAAACAGGTTCATATATTGGGTGGCGAATTTACGCCCGCCCAATAATAGCGAGAAGCCAACCAGTCCGCCGGTGACAATCATAATGATGGAATAGAGCGTGTCGCGCATCAGTGTCGGCGCGGCGTCGCCGGTTGCCATTAAGGCGGAAATCAAACTCACTTCCAGAATAACCACTGACAGGCTCAGAATGAGTGAACCATAGGGCTCACCGAGACGGTGGGCTAATACGTCGGCGTGGCGAACGACGCTGAAGGCACTACTTAAAATACCCACCAGGGCAAGAATGTTTATGCCGATAACCGCTGGTAGTGAATGGCTGCTTCCCCAAAGGAACAGCACTACCAGCGCCACAATCGGGAAAATAAGCGATGTCTCCTTGTGGCGGGTTTTTACCGCCTCTTGTGCATGTGTCATTGATGCTCTCCATCTCTGCAGGTCAATTTTAGTTATAAATGTAATAAAGATTGTAAAAAATAACAGAAATGTGGGCTTACTGGGCATGTTTTACGAAATTTTACGGCTTTGCAGATATTTTTCCTCAAAACGCGAATAAAAGGGACTCTTGTTTATAGAGTATTTAAATAACAGATCCTTATAAAACGAAAATTCTTAATCATCGCTGCGCGAGTGGCGATGAAGATCGTTGTTAGCCACACTTAAGGTGTAGCCAAAAAAAGGAGGTAATGATGCCCTATAAAACAAAAAAAGATCTGCCTGATAGCGTCCAACACGTATTACCCGCTCACGCTCAGGATATTTATAAAGAAGCCTTCAACAGCGCCTGGGAGCAATATAAAGAGAAGGCCGAACGCCGTGACGATGCCACGCGCGAAGAGACGGCACATAAAGTCGCGTGGGCTGCGGTGAAAAATGGTTACGAAAAAGGTGACGATGACAAATGGCACAAGAAACCATAACCACTTAATGGGTAAGGATTAAATTTTCGCCAGAGATGACAGCGTTGGCGAATCGTGCTACCCGTGGCGGCAGCTGCCTTGCCAGCGGCCTGTGAATTGCATATTGTCCTGCTATTGGTTTCAAAATGAGCAGTTAAAATGCCCGGAAGGCGTCAAAAAGTTGTCGCAGGGATGTATGCAGTGGCGGAGGTGTAAGGTGTTAACGCGTGATTTCTTGATGAATGCCGATTGTAAAACGGCATTTGGTGCTATTGAAGAATCACTCTTATGGTCAGCAGAACAGCGTGCAGCGTCCCTTGCCGCGACGCTGGCCTGCAGACCCGATGATGGACCGGTGTGGATCTTCGGTTATGGATCGTTGATGTGGAACCCGGCACTCGAATATGAAGAATCCTGTACCGGCACGCTGGTGGGGTGGCATCGGGCATTTTGTCTGCGTCTTACCGCAGGTCGCGGTACGGCATGCCAGCCCGGTCGTATGCTTGCACTCAAAGAGGGCGGACGCACCACGGGGGTAGCCTATCGTCTGCCGGATAACGCGCTTGAGCAGGAGTTAACCTTGCTGTGGAAGCGTGAAATGATTACCGGCTGCTATTTACCCACCTGGTGCCAACTGGCGCTGGATGATGGCCGCACGGTCAATGCGCTGGTGTTCATTATGGATCCGCGCCATCCGCTCTATGAGTCCGACACGCGCGCACAAATTATCGCCCCGCTGATTGCCGCCGCCAGTGGACCGCTCGGTACTAACGCGCAGTACCTGTTTTCACTCGAACAGGAATTACAGAAACTGGGGATGCAGGATGAGTGCCTGAACGATCTGGTGGCTAACGTGCGCAGTTTGCTGGGAGAACCTCTGCCGGAAGGCGTCTTACGGCCCGGTTTTCTTTGAGTATTGCCCCTGAAAACAGGGGCAAATCGGTCAGGCGGCGATATAACTGATGGAATGCTCAAGCGACTGGCTGTGGCTGTCGATCAGTACGTTCCAGACGCCAGTATACGGGACGGTTAACCACGCATTATCACGATCCTGCACGCTTAAAATGTCTGCCTGCGTGTCTTTTACGTGTTTTTTCTCGCTCATCAAATGAATGTGGCAGCGCTCAGAACAACGCACCACCACGGTATCCCCGCCAAATAACTTCAAGCTTGCTTTTACTAATGCCATTTTTCACCCCGTTCTTGAAAACAACGTACTTCCTTACGGCAGCACTGCGTGATGTTGTTCACATTTTACCCATGGGAAATAACACCAAAGAGTGAGTTTTCTGATGCTGATTTTGATCAAAAAATGGCATAACGATTAAACAATAGTGACAAAATGCCGGAGAAAAGCGTGATCGGGCGCACTAACTTTGGGTAAAGATGCGTCCTGATAAGATTAAATTCGGAAATAACCGGCAATTTTAGCGAGCTTGCCTGATGTGGGTTCAGAAGGTCAGCACTTTATCAGCACCTAATGTCCACTGTGCCAGTTCAATCAGCGTGCCGACTTCCACGCCGTCAATCAGCGGCAGGGCGGTTACCCCACGACCATCCGTGCAGGTTTTACACAGTTTGACAGGCACGCTCTGGGCGGTAAGGATCTCCAGCATCTGCTGAATATTGTAACCTTCCGCCGGTTTCTGGCCTCGTAACCCCGCCGTCACGGCATCCGACATCAGAAACAGACGCAAGTCGAGATCCGTCGCCTGCTCGCGTAGCGCAATCGCCAGACGCAGACTGTTAAATAACGATTCGCTACCGTAGGCCGCACCGTTGGCGATGATCACAATCTTTTGCATGTTGACTCCTGTATACGGGGATGAGGGATTCGTCATCCCGTTATGTTACTCCGTGCACGCAGGGTTACCAATGAAAGTCTGCATAAACGCAAGAGCTGCTGACAGTCAGGATATTCCTGAAAGTGCGAGAAAGCCTGCAAAACGCGGGAGAGTCAGTTAAGCTTTTAGGGTGTTTTGTTAACCATCCGACGTAAGAAGTCATCACTGATTTGATTCGTTTTGCCTCTCATCCAGTACCACTTTATCTCCTCTTGCTGCTGGCAGGCGGTCATGCCCGCGCACAATCCTCATTTATGCATCAGGCAGAAAATCCTTTTGATAACAATCAGGACGGGTTGCCGGATTTGGCGCTGGCCCCGGAATCCCACGACGGTGAAAAACATTTTGCCGAAATGGTCAAAGCTTTTGGCGAAGCGAGCATGACGGACAACGGTCTGGATACCGGCGAGCAGGCCAGGCAGTTCGCCTTTGGTCAGGTGCGCGATGCGGTCAGCGAGCAGGTCAATCAGCATCTGGAGTCGTGGCTGTCGCCGTGGGGCAATGCCAGCGTGAATGTTCAGGTGGATAACGAAGGGCATTTCAACGGGAGCCAGGGCAACTGGTTTATTCCCTGGCAGGATAACGCACGTTACCTCGCCTGGAGTCAACTGGGGCTCACCCGGCAGGATGACGGACTGGTGAGTAATGTGGGTATTGGACAACGCTGGGCGCGGGACGGCTGGCTGCTGGGCTATAACACTTTCTACGACAATCTGCTGGATGAAAATTTGCAGCGCGGCGGTCTGGGGGCGGAAGCGTGGGGCGAACATTTACGCCTGTCGGCGAATTACTATCAGCCGTTTGCTTCGTGGCGCACGCACACGGATACGCTGGAACAACGCATGGCGCGCGGTTACGACCTGACCGCAGAAATGCGCCTGCCGTTTTACGAATATCTCAATACCCGTGTCAGCGTGGAACAGTATTTTGGCGACAGTGTCGACCTGTTTGACTCCGGTACGGGCTATCACAATCCGGTGGCGGTGAAGTTAGGACTTAGCTACACCCCGGTTCCGCTGGTCACGGTCACGGCTCAGCATAAGCAAGGGGAGAGCGGCGTCAGTCAGAACAACCTCGGGCTGAATTTGAATTATCGCTTTGGCGTCCCGTTGAAAAAACAGCTTGCCGCAAGCGAGGTGGCGCAGAGCAAGTCGTTGCGCGGCAGCCGGTATGATGCCCCGCAGCGTAATAACCTGCCAACCATGGCGTATCGTCAGCGCAAAACCCTGAACGTTTTTCTGGCGACACCGCTGTGGGATCTGCATTCGAGTGAGACGGTGCCCTTAAAATTACAGGTGCGCAGTTTGCATGGCATCCGCCATATTACCTGGCAAGGCGATACACAGGCGCTGAGCCTGACCTCTGGCGCAAATGCCAACAGTATTGATGGCTGGTCCATCATTATGCCAGCCTGGGACAGCAGCGAAGGAGCCGAAAATCGCTGGCGGCTGTCGGTGGTCATTGAAGATGAGAAAGGGCAGCGTGTCTCTTCCAATGAGATCACGCTCTCGCTGTCTGAACCGTTTATGGCAGTGCCGGATGACGATCCGCGCTGGAGATTGCTTCTGGAGGAGTAATCAGAAGATGCGTTCCTGATGCACCCACACCGCAGCTTCCACACGCGATTTCAGCTTCATTTTCTTCAGCATATGTTTCACATGGACCTTCACCGTGCTTTCCGTGATATCCAGACGGCGGGCAATCATCTTGTTCGGTAGCCCCTGGGCGATCAGCTTAAGAATATCGCGCTCACGCGGCGTTAACTGCGTAACGTCGCGATCGGTGGTGGCGCGGTTGGCGCGCAGACTGGCAGCAAGCACTGGCGTTAACGCTTCGCTTAATACCATTTCTCCGGCAGCGGCCTGTTGCAGGGACTTCAGCAGATCTTCCGGTTCCATATCTTTCAGCAGATAACCGTCCGCTCCGCGTTTCAGCGCCGTGACAACATCTTCTTCATGATTCGACACGCTGAACACCACAATGCGCCCGGAAAGTGCTTTTTCCCGCAGTTTGTCGAGAGTTTCCAGACCGTTCATGCCCGGCATGTTGAGGTCAAGCAGGATCAGATCCGGGTCCAGTGATTCGGCCAGTTCGATACCCTGTTCGCCGCTACTCGCTTCGCCAACGACAGTAATATCCGCCGCCATGCTGACAAGTTGTTTAACGCCGGTCCGCAGCATTGGGTGATCGTCGATGAGCAGGATGGTAGCCGGTTCCTGATTATTCATGGGTATCTCCTTGAACTTCTGTGAAGTAATGTTCGGGAATGAATGTGACAGCGACTTCAGTGCCTCCCGTCTCGCGACGGCGAACCTGGCAATCACCGCGCAGGCTTTGTGCCCGGTCGCGCATAATGATCATGCCGTAATGGTTACTGCGTTCGGCGTTTTCCGGAACGCCGCAGCCGTTGTCCTGCACGGTCAATTTTACCTGCTTGCCTTTCTGCGCCACGGTAACAACGACCTCGTTGGCGTGCGAGTGTTTAAGTGCGTTGCTTAAGGCTTCGCGAGCAATTTGCAGCAGGTGAATTGCCTGATGCGAAGGCACCAGGCGCGGCGGCAACTGATAATCCAGTTTCACCGTAAAACCGAAACGGGCGCTGTACTCCTGGCAACTGGCCTCCAGCGCAGGGCGAAGACCTGGTTCGGTCAGTTGCAGGCGGAAAGTGGTTAGCAGTTCACGCAGTTGCGCCCATGAGGCGTTCAGTTCGTTGCGGATCTGGCTGAGCAAATCACGGCTATTGTCCGGCAGTGCGTCGCCCTGCATTTGCAGGCAACTCACCTGCATCTTCATACAGGAGAGTGATTGCGCAATGGAATCATGCAGTTCGCGCGCAATGGTTGCACGCTCTTCCATGACAATCAATTGCTGCTGGCGTTCCTGATTGCGGTCCAGCGCCAGCGTTGCGGTGAGTTGCTCGACTAAGGTATCCACCAGTTGCTGTTGATCATGACTCAGGTGACGCCCCTGGGGAAGGGTGGCCAGCAAAATCCCGTACTGGGTATGGGTGTCCGTTAAGCGCCATTTCAGCGTCATTCCACCTTCCGTCGCAGGCAGTGCGTCGCGCGGGCACAATTGACAGCCTTTATCATCACAGCTCAGGTCTGACTGACAGGTAAATTCCTGGTGATTGTCTTCATCTTCCTGGTCATACACCCGCAGTTCGATGTCATGTAGCTGGGTCAGATTTTGCAGGCCGTTCAGCACCGGGGAGAGGCGTTCGCACAGCGACACCGGCGAATGCAGGCGTCGGTTAGCCTGCCAGAGAAAAGAGAGGATCTGGTTTTTTTGCTCCAGTCCGGCAGTTTTTTCCCGGACGCGCTGTTCAAGCACGGAATAGCTTTCGGCCAGTTCATCGGACATGTTATTAAGCGCATCGCCCAGCATTGCCATTTCATTGCGTCCGCTGATTTGCGCGCGTTGCGTAAAATCGCGCTGGCTGACTGCTCGCGCCATCGACAGTAACTGTCTCCAGGGCTGAAGCAAACGCGCGCGTAACCAGATGATGGTAAAAACCAACAGCAGGGCCATGAAGATCGCCATCACCCGATGGACCATCACCACCCGCTCAATGCGCATCTCAGTCGTGTGATCAAACGCGGAGACGAGCTGGTCGAGTCCCGTCACGAAGCGGTTGACGTCAGCTGCGACAGCCTCTCTGCTGCTGGCATGCTGCAGACCCGGCGCGAGTTCGCTGTGCCAGTAGTCCTGTAGCGCCTTAAGCTGGCGCTGCTGACCGTCGCGTTCCGCCGCGCGGGTCAGTTCCTGACTGAACGCCGTCTGTTCCATTTCCTCTATCAGCCTCTGGTCGTCAGCGCTCAACGGCACTGCGGCGAACAGGCGATAACTTTGCATCCGCAGCGAACCCGCTTTATTAATGGCATGCGCGCTGCCCTGTACGCCCTGAACCAGCCAGCCAGAGACAGCCATGCCCGCCACGCCGATGGCGGTGGAAAGCATCACGATAAGTGCCACCTGGTTAACCAGGGTGAGCGGAGAGAGACAGCGTTTTAGCATAAAACCTTCTTTCTTCAGGCTTCCTGACAGTGCGGGGGAAACCTTAATGAATGACGAGAATGCCGGGCAGAGTCAGGCAGTGGCGTTATTCTCGGCTATCCCCTGGAGTATACCCATACCTAAAACGAGTTACCTCTTAATTGCCGCTGTCAGGAGGGGATTTGCGAAGGGGAGACCAGAGCAGAACAGCGCGGTGAAAAACCACATCTTTTTCACTGAAACGGTCTACTCACTTAGGGTGATCATCATTTTATGTGCGTCATAATGACCGCTTTTCCTTTGATTTATATCAACTTACCTCAAGCTGTAAACCCTAATGTGGCAGGCATCAAATCGAGTATCAGAGGTGTTTATGAGTCACTCATCCGTTCCCGAAAGGGCATCTGGGGCTGTCATTACAGAATGGCGACCGGAAGATCCGGCATTCTGGGAACAGCGTGGTCAACATATCGCCAGTCGCAACCTGTGGATCTCTGTCCCTTGTCTGTTGCTGGCGTTTTGCGTATGGATGTTGTTCAGTGCTGTGGCGGTGAACTTGCCGAAAGTCGGCTTTAACTTCACCACCGATCAGTTGTTTATGCTGACGGCGTTACCGTCAGTTTCCGGCGCGCTGTTACGAGTGCCTTACTCCTTTATGGTGCCGGTATTTGGTGGGCGCCGCTGGACCGCGTTCAGTACCGGGATCCTGATTATTCCTTGCGTCTGGTTAGGTTTTGCGGTGCAGGATACCTCCACCCCCTTCAGTACCTTCATTCTGATCTCGCTGCTTTGCGGTTTTGCGGGCGCAAACTTTGCGTCCAGCATGGCTAACATCAGCTTTTTCTTTCCCAGGCAGAAGCAGGGCGGTGCGCTGGGACTGAATGGCGGCCTGGGCAATATGGGCGTCAGCGTGATGCAACTGGTTGCGCCGCTGGTGGTTTCCCTGTCAATCTTCGCTATTTTTGGCAGCCACGGTGTCGAACAACCGGATGGAACGCAACTTTATCTGGCAAACGCCGCGTGGATTTGGGTGCCGTTCCTTGCCATTTTTACCCTCGCGGCCTGGTTTGGCATGAACGAACTGGCGACCTCTAAAGCGTCACTGAAAGAACAATTGCCGGTTCTCAGGCGCGGTCACTTGTGGATCATGAGTCTGCTGTATCTGGCAACGTTTGGTTCGTTCATCGGGTTTTCTGCCGGGTTTGCCATGCTGTCGAAAACCCAGTTCCCGGATGTGCAAATCCTGCATTATGCGTTCTTTGGCCCGTTCATCGGTGCGCTGGCGCGTTCGGCGGGCGGGTCAATTTCTGATCGTTTAGGCGGTACCCGCGTCACGCTGGTGAACTTTGTGTTGATGGCCATTTTCAGCGGCCTGCTGTTCCTGACGTTACCGACGAACGGCACGGGCGGTAGCTTCATTGCGTTCTTCGCTGTGTTCCTCGCGCTGTTTATGACGGCAGGTCTGGGGAGCGGTTCTACCTTCCAGATGATCTCAGTGATTTTCCGTAAACTGACGATGGATCGCGTGAAAGCAGAAGGCGGGTCTGAAGAAAAAGCGATGCGTGAAGCAGCAACCGATACGGCCGCGGCGTTGGGTTTTATCTCCGCAATCGGCGCGATTGGCGGGTTCTTTATCCCGAAAGCGTTTGGGACTTCGCTGGCGTTAACCGGCTCGCCGGTGGGCGCAATGAAAGTCTTCCTGATCTTTTATATCGCCTGTGTGGTGATCACCTGGGCGGTATACGGACGGCATTCTAAAAAGTAAAAAAGCAGTAGTTTGATTATCCATTGCGCGGCGTTAGACCGCGCTTTTTTTGTTCCTTGATTAGTTACAACATACTATCGGTTTTATCACCCGCGCCGTTCTGTTTGTCTCTCATCCGAAGATGTCTCCAGGGGCATACCCCTTAATACCCACGGGTAAAGAATTTAACATTTACTGAAAACAGATAAATAAAAATAGTCAATAAAATCATAGTAATAAACTATCCTCTTAAATCCCTCAAAAGGGGTATGTCAAAATTTGCCCTCCATTTTCAACCCTGTCTGCCTTGATCGTTATCAATTCCCACGCCCTTTCAGAGCGTTACCGTCAGCAGCAATCTAGCAATGTCGATTTATCAGAGAGCCGTCAGGCTCCAACAGGAGAGAACCGATGAGTAAATTCCTGGACCGGTTTCGCTACTTCAAGCAGAAGGGTGAAACCTTTGCCGATGGGCACGGCCAGCTTCTCGACACTAACCGGGACTGGGAGGATGGCTACCGTCAGCGCTGGCAGCACGATAAGGTTGTGCGCTCAACCCATGGGGTAAACTGCACCGGCTCGTGTAGCTGGAAAATCTATGTCAAAAACGGGCTGGTCACCTGGGAAACCCAGCAAACCGACTATCCGCGCACCCGTCCGGATATGCCAAACCATGAACCGCGCGGCTGCCCGCGTGGTGCGAGCTACTCCTGGTATCTCTACAGTGCTAATCGTCTGAAATATCCGCTGATGCGCAAACGCCTGATGAAGATGTGGCGTGAAGCGAAAAAACTGCACAGCGATCCGGTTGACGCCTGGGCGTCCATCATCGAAGACGCTGATAAAGCAAAAAGCTTTAAACAAGCGCGTGGTCGTGGTGGTTTCGTGCGTTCCTCCTGGCAGGAAGTGAATGAGCTGATTGCCGCATCAAACGTCTATACCGTCAAAACTTACGGCCCGGACCGCGTGGCAGGCTTTTCGCCCATCCCGGCAATGTCGATGGTTTCTTACGCCTCTGGCGCGCGCTACCTTTCCCTGATTGGCGGTACCTGCCTGAGTTTCTACGACTGGTATTGCGATTTGCCGCCAGCCTCTCCGCAAACGTGGGGTGAGCAGACGGACGTACCCGAATCCGCTGACTGGTACAACTCCAGCTACATCATTGCCTGGGGCTCTAACGTGCCACAGACCCGTACGCCGGATGCGCACTTCTTTACCGAAGTTCGCTATAAAGGCACTAAAACTGTTGCGGTGACGCCGGACTATGCTGAAATCGCCAAACTGTGCGATCTCTGGCTGGCACCGAAGCAGGGCACCGATGCGGCAATGGCGCTGGCGATGGGACACGTCATGCTGCGCGAGTTTCACCTCGACAACCCAAGCCAGTACTTTACCGACTATGTCCGCCGTTATACCGACATGCCGATGCTGGTCATGTTGGAAGAACGTGATGGCTACTATGCGGCAGGCCGACTGCTGCGTGCGGCCGATCTGGTTGATTCGCTGGGTCAGGAAAATAACCCAGAGTGGAAAACGGTTGCTATCAACAACAATGGCGAGATGGTTGCGCCGAACGGTTCTATCGGTTTCCGTTGGGGTGAGAAAGGCAAATGGAACCTCGAGCAGCGCGACGGCACAACCGGCGCCGAAACTGAACTGCAACTGAGTCTGCTGGGCAGCCAGGACGAAATCGCCGAAGTGGGCTTCCCGTATTTCGGTGGTGAAGGCACTGAGCACTTCAATAAAGTTGAGCTGGAGAATGTGCTGCTGCACAAACTGCCAGCTAAACGCCTGCAACTGGCTGACGGCACCGTCGCGCTGGTTACCACCGTTTACGACCTGACCATGGCTAACTACGGGCTGGAGCGAGGTCTGAACGACGCCAACTGCGCCACCAGTTATGACGACGTCAAGGCTTACACGCCGGCGTGGGCAGAGCGGATTACCGGCGTACCACGCGCACAGATCACCCGAATTGCGCGTGAATTTGCTGATAACGCCGATAAGACGCACGGTCGTTCGATGATTATTGTCGGTGCCGGTTTGAACCACTGGTATCACCTCGATATGAACTATCGCGGCCTGATCAATATGCTGATGTTTTGTGGCTGCATCGGCCAGAGCGGCGGCGGCTGGGCACACTATGTCGGCCAGGAAAAACTGCGTCCGCAGACCGGCTGGCAGCCGCTGGCGTTTGCCCTCGACTGGCAGCGTCCGGCTCGTCACATGAACAGCACCTCTTATTTCTATAACCACTCCAGCCAGTGGCGCTATGAGACGGTCACCGCCCAGGAACTGTTGTCACCGCTGGCGGATAAATCACGCTACAGCGGTCACCTGATTGACTTCAATGTGCGTGCTGAGCGCATGGGCTGGCTGCCGTCTGCACCGCAGTTGGGGACGAACCCGCTGACAATCGCTGAAGAGGCGAAGAAAGCGGGAATGACCGTGGTGGATTACACCGTCAAGTCGCTGAAAGAGGGGTCAATCCGTTTCGCCGCAGAGCAGCCGGAAAACGGAAAAAACCATCCACGTAATCTGTTTATCTGGCGCTCTAACCTGCTCGGGTCTTCCGGTAAGGGCCATGAGTACATGCTGAAATACCTGCTGGGCACTGAAAACGGGATCCAGGGGAAAGATCTGGGTCAGCAGGGCGGTGTGAAGCCGGAAGAGGTGGAATGGCAGGACAACGGTCTCGACGGCAAACTGGATCTGGTGGTGACACTGGATTTCCGTCTGTCGAGCACCTGCCTCTATTCCGACATCGTCTTACCGACCGCGACCTGGTACGAAAAAGACGACATGAATACGTCGGATATGCATCCGTTTATTCATCCGCTGTCTGCCGCCGTTGACCCGGCCTGGGAATCGAAAAGCGACTGGGAAATTTATAAAGCCATCGCGAAGACATTCTCGGAAGTCTGCGTGGGGCATCTCGGTAAAGAAACTGATGTGGTCACGCTGCCCATCCAGCACGACTCCGCCGCCGAACTGGCGCAGCCGCTGGAGGTGAAGGACTGGAAAAAAGGCGAATGCGACCTGATCCCTGGCGTAACCGCGCCACACATTATGACCGTCGAACGTGACTATCCCGCAACCTATGAGCGCTTCACCTCTATCGGTCCCTTGATGGAGAAAATCGGTAACGGCGGTAAAGGGATTGCCTGGAACACCCAGAGCGAAATGGATCTGCTGCGTAAGCTCAACTACACCAAAGCGGACGGTCCGGCGAAAGGCCAGCCGATGCTCAACACCGCCATTGACGCGGCGGAGATGATTCTGACGCTGGCACCGGAAACGAACGGCCACGTGGCGGTAAAAGCCTGGGCGGCGCTCAGTGAGTTTACCGGCCGCGACCATACCCATCTGGCGACCAATAAAGAAGAGGAGAAAATTCGCTTCCGCGATATCCAGGCGCAGCCGCGTAAGATTATCTCCAGCCCAACCTGGTCCGGTCTGGAAGACGAACACGTCTCGTATAACGCGGGCTATACCAACGTACACGAGCTGATTCCGTGGCGCACGCTGACCGGTCGTCAGTCGCTGTATCAGGATCACCAGTGGATGCGTGATTTCGGCGAAAGCCTGCTGGTTTACCGTCCACCTATTGACACCCGTTCGGTGAAGGCGGTGATGGGTGAGAAATCCAACGGCAATCCGGAAAAAGCGCTCAACTTCCTGACGCCGCACCAGAAGTGGGGGATCCACTCCACTTACAGCGATAACCTGCTGATGCTGACCTTGTCGCGCGGTGGTCCGATTGTCTGGATGAGCGAAACCGACGCCAACGATCTGGGCATTGAAGATAACGACTGGATCGAAGTGTTCAACAGTAACGGTGCCCTGACGGCGCGTGCGGTAGTAAGCCAGCGCGTACCGGCCGGGATGACCATGATGTATCACGCGCAGGAGCGGATTGTGAACCTGCCGGGCTCTGAAATCACGCGGCAGCGCGGCGGGATCCATAACTCGGTAACCCGTATCACGCCGAAACCGACCCACATGATTGGCGGCTATGCGCAACTGGCTTATGGCTTTAACTACTACGGCACCGTTGGTTCGAACCGTGATGAGTTTGTCGTGGTACGTAAGATGAAGAACATTAACTGGCTGGATGGCGAAGGCAATGACCAGGTACAGGAGAGCGTAAAATGAAAATTCGTTCACAAGTCGGCATGGTGCTGAATCTCGATAAGTGCATCGGCTGCCACACCTGTTCCGTAACCTGTAAAAACGTCTGGACCAGCCGCGAAGGGATGGAATACGCCTGGTTCAACAACGTGGAAAGCAAACCAGGCGTGGGTTTTCCTAATGACTGGGAAAATCAGGAAAAATGGAAGGGCGGCTGGATCCGCAAAATCAACGGCAAACTCCAGCCGCGCATGGGCAACCGTGCGATGCTGCTCGGTAAAATCTTCGCCAACCCGCATCTGCCGGGCATTGACGACTATTACGAGCCGTTTGATTACGACTACCAGAATCTGCATTCTGCGCCGGAAAGCAAACATCAGCCGATCGCCCGTCCTCGCTCGCTGATAACCGGTAAGCGGATGGATAAAATCACCAGCGGTCCGAACTGGGAAGAAATTCTGGGTGGCGAATTTGAAAAACGCGCCAAGGACCAGAACTTCGGGAACATGCAGAAAGCGATGTACGGCCAGTTCGAAAACACCTTCATGATGTATCTGCCGCGCCTGTGTGAGCACTGCCTTAACCCGGCCTGTGTCGCGACCTGTCCGAGCGGGGCTATCTACAAGCGTGAAGAGGATGGCATCGTACTGATTGATCAGGATAAGTGCCGCGGCTGGCGGATGTGCATCACCGGCTGTCCGTACAAAAAGATCTACTTCAACTGGAAGAGCGGAAAGTCCGAGAAGTGCATCTTCTGTTATCCACGTATCGAAGCCGGTCAGCCGACGGTCTGTTCCGAAACCTGCGTGGGCCGGATCCGTTATCTCGGCGTACTGCTGTATGACGCCGATGCCATTGAGAACGCGGCGAGCACAGAGCATGAAAAAGATCTCTATCAGCGCCAACTGGATGTGTTCCTCGATCCGAACGACCCGGCGGTGATTGAACAGGCGCTGAAAGACGGTATCCCGCTGAGCGTGATTGACGCTGCACAGCAGTCGCCGGTCTATAAAATGGCGATGGACTGGAAGCTGGCGCTGCCGCTGCACCCGGAATACCGCACGTTGCCGATGGTGTGGTATGTGCCGCCGCTGTCGCCGATTCAGTCTGCTGCGGATGCGGGGGAACTGGGCAGTAACGGCATTCTGCCGGATGTAGACAGTTTGCGTATTCCGGTTCAGTACCTTGCTAACCTGCTCACCGCAGGCGATACCCAGCCGGTTCTGCTGGCGCTGAAACGGATGCTGGCGATGCGTCACTACAAACGCGCGGAAACCGTTGACGGTAAAGTGGACACCCGTGCGCTGGAAGAGGTTGGGTTAAGCGAAGCGCAGGCGCAGGAGATGTATCGCTATCTGGCGATTGCCAACTACGAAGATCGTTTCGTGGTACCGAGCAGCCATCGTGAACTGGCACGTGATGCGTTCCCGGAGAAAAGTGGTTGTGGCTTTACCTTCGGCGACGGTTGCCACGGGTCTGACAGCAAATTCAACCTGTTTAACAGCCGTCGCATTGATGCCATTGATGTGACCAGCAAAACGGAGCCGCACCAATGATTGAACTTGTCATTGTTTCGCGTCTGCTCGAGTACCCGGATGCTGCCCTGTGGCAGCATCAGCAGGAACTATACGATGCACTCGCGTCATCAGAAAATCTTGATAAAGAGGATGCGCATCAGCTCAGCGTTTTCCTGCGCGATTTAACCGCGCAGGAGATGCTGGATGTGCAGGCCAACTACAGCGAACTGTTCGACCGGGGGCGCGCAACCTCGCTGCTGCTGTTCGAACACGTTCACGGTGAATCCCGCGATCGCGGCCAGGCGATGGTCGATCTGATGGCGCAGTATGAGCAGCACGGCCTGGAGCTCGACAGCTGTGAACTGCCGGATCATCTGCCATTGTATCTGGAATATCTGGCGCAGTTACCGAAGAGTGACGCACTGGGCGGGTTGCAGGATATTGCCCCGATCCTGGCACTGCTGAGCGCACGCCTGCAACAGCGTGAAAGCCGCTATGCGGTGCTGTTCGATCTGCTGCTGAAGCTGGCGAATGCGGCAATCGACAGCGATAAAGTGGCGGAAAAAATCGCGGATGAAGTGCGTGACGATACGCCGCAAGCGCTGGATGCAGTCTGGGAAGAAGAGCAGGTGAAATTCTTTGCCGATCAGGGCTGCGGAGAGTCTGAAATCTCCGCTCACCAGCGTCGTTTTGCCGGTGCCGTCGCACCGCAATATCTGAATATCACCACCGGAGGACAGCAATAATGCACTTCCTGAATATGTTCTTCTTTGACATTTACCCGTACATTGCCGGGTCCGTGTTTCTGATTGGAAGCTGGCTGCGTTACGACTATGGTCAATACACCTGGCGCGCCGCGTCCAGTCAGATGCTGGATCGCAAAGGGATGAACCTGGCCTCAAACCTGTTCCACTTCGGGATTCTGGGGATTTTCGCTGGTCACTTCCTCGGTATGCTGACTCCGCACTGGATGTATGAAGCCTGGCTACCTATCGAAGTGAAGCAAAAAATGGCGATGATCGGCGGCGGCGCGGCGGGGCTCATGTGCCTCGTCGGGGGCGTCCTGCTGCTGAAACGTCGTCTGTTCAGCCCACGCGTTCGGGCGACCACCACCGGTGCGGATATCCTGATCCTCTCGCTGCTGGTGATCCAGTGTGCGCTGGGGTTGTCGACCATTCCGTTCTCCGCCCAGCATATGGACGGCAGCGAAATGATGAAGCTGGTTGGATGGGCGCAATCTGTGGTGACCTTCCACGGCGGCGCATCAGCGCATCTGGACGGCGTGGCGTTTATCTTCCGCCTGCATCTGGTATTGGGGATGACGTTGTTCCTGCTGTTCCCATTCTCACGCCTGGTGCACATCTGGAGCGCACCGGTTGAGTATCTGACACGCAAATACCAGATTGTTCGCGCGCGTCACTGAGCCTGCCTGTGATGTGGTTAAAACCCTGCTTCGGCGGGGTTTTTTATTGGGCACGGAGCTACCTGAATTGTCGGATGGCGCTGCGCTTATCCGACCTACATAATGGCGATCTGGTAGGCCCGGTAAACGAAGTGCCACCGGGCAAAGGCGATGTTTCATGCCAGGACAGAATAAATAGAGAATACAGAAAGTTGATGTGGCTGAAGTGCAACAGATAAGTGATGGTGGCGGGGGAAGGATTACTCAGCGCGTTGCGCTTCGCCCTTCGGGTCGTTGCCTGCGGCAACGCTTTCTCGCTACGCTCGAATCGAACCTTAGTCGAAGCTTCTCATCCTTCCCCGGACGGGCAGAACAGAGGGCAAAGCGTCGGGATGTGTGCGGATGCAATATAAAAGTGATGGTGGCGGGGGAAGGATTACTCAGCGCGTTGCGCTTCGCCCTTCGGGTCGTTGCCTGCGGCAACGCTTTCTCGCTATGCTCGAATCGAACCTTAGTCGAAGCTTCTCATCCTTCCCCGGACAGGCAGAACAGAGGGCATAAGCGTCGGGATGTGTGCGGGTGCAATATAAAAGTGATGGTGGCGGGGGAAGGATTCGAACCTTCGAAGTCGATGACGGCAGATTTACAGTCTGCTCCCTTTGGCCGCTCGGGAACCCCGCCAGGGGTGTGATGCTTTGATATCTCGAATGAGATGGTGGTGGGGGAAGGATTATTCGTCGCTTTGCTCCTCACCCTTCGGGTCGTTACCTACGGTAACGCTCTCTCGCTTACGCTCGAGTCGAACCTTAATCGAAGGTTCTCACCCTTCCCGGCAAGCGCAAACTTCTACATGGCTTATCGGGGTTGCTACATTGCTGTAGCGAAAAATGGTGGTGGGGGAAGGATTCGAACCTTCGAAGTCGATGACGGCAGATTTACAGTCTGCTCCCTTTGGCCGCTCGGGAACCCCACCACAGGGTTTGGTGTTTCATAGCTTGAAGGATTATCGTTACCTGCGGTAACGCTCTCTCGCTATGCTCGAGTCGAACTTCAAAGTCGATGACGGCAGGTTTGCAGTCAGCTACCTTATGATCGCTCGGGAACCCCACCACGGGGAAAGCTAATTACTGGCCTGCTTCCGCGTTGGGAAGCGGGGCGCATCATATCAAATGACGCGCCCCTGTAAAGTATTCCGGGAAGAAAATTAAACTGGTTGCCTGATTTTTATGCGCAAAGAGATAAAGGTAACCAATTTAGTAATCAATCGGTTAAAGAATAATCGTCCGGTTACCGTAAACAAAGACACGCTGGGCAAGCACCTGATATAACGCACGGCTCAGGACGTTCTTCTCGACATCTCGTCCGGCACGCATCATATCGTCTGCTGTGTAGGTGTGGTCCACATGGATGACGTCCTGCATGATGATCGGACCTTCGTCCAGATTGTCATTCACATAGTGCGCCGTCGCGCCGATGATCTTAACGCCACGCTCGTAAGCCTGATGGTAAGGCCGCGCGCCAATGAACGCTGGCAGGAACGAATGGTGAATATTGATAATCTTGTTCGGGAAACGCGCGACAAATTCCGGGGTCAGCACGCGCATGTATTTTGCCAGCACCACGTAGTCTGGTTGGTGTGCGTCAATGGCATCCGCCATCTGCTGATCGTGCTCTTCGCGGGTTAAGCCTTCATGACTAACCAGTTCAAACGGAATGTCGAAACGTTCTACCAGCGAACGCAGCGTATCGTGGTTGCCAATGACCGCGGCAATTTCAACATCCAGTCCGCCATAATTGGCTTTCATTAACAGATCGCCCAGGCAATGTGCTTCTTTGGTGACCAGAATTACCACGCGACGACGACCGGCAGGATTGAGTTCGCGAACAGAACCCTCAGGCAGCGCGCTGTCTAAATCGGCAAGCAGCGTGGAGTCATTAAAAATGCCTTCCAGTTCCGTGCGCATGAAGAAACGCCCGGTACGGTGGTCCACGAACTCATTGTTCTGCACGATATTCAGTTCATGTTTGTAGCAGATATTGGTAATGCGCGCGATCAGGCCCTTCTGGTCAGGGCAGATGGTACGAAGCACTTTTCGTTGTAAAGAATGCATTGCAGCGGTAATCCTGTTGATGATGTTTGCTGGTTTTAATACTGTCGGGCATTGATTAGCCGCAGCATTTTTTGAATTTTTTACCCGACCCGCAAGGGCAGGCGTCGTTGCGTCCAAACTGTGGGCGGGTACCGTCGATATAGTACCACTGACCGTTTTCTTTTAAAAAACGAGAACGTTCGATGATCGCTCCTGTTTTACCATGTTCACGAAAACGGGCGACAAAGCTGACGTAACCCACATCGCCCGTATCCGAATGTTCGAAAAGCGTCAGGCCCAGCCATTCGGTAGTGGCGAAACCGGCGCCGATCTCGTTCCGGAAGGTGGCCGCCTGGCACGATGGGTGCCAGGTTTTGATCAAATAATCTGCGTCTTTCATCACAAAAGCGCAATAGCGAGAGCGCATTAGGTGTGACGGATCGGGTGCTACTTGTTCACCAGACAGATATCGGTGGCAACATACGCTATACTCGACAGCGCTACCACAGGGACAAAGTTGAGACACGTAAAACTCCCTGGTAAAAAAGCGGATAAAAAGCGGGTAGCACTATGTTAACTGAGCGTTGGCGTTGTTGCTACGCCCGTAAGCCAGGGGAAGTCTGCGGTTCACATGAGAAAAATGAAAATAGGTCTGGCGCTGGGTTCAGGTGCTGCGCGAGGCTGGTCCCATATTGGGGTCATCAAAGCCCTCAAACATATGGGGATTGAGGTGGATATTGTCGCGGGGTGTTCCATCGGTTCACTGGTTGGCGCCGCCTATGCCTGCAATAAATTGCCTGCGCTTGAAGAATGGGTCTGCTCGTTTAGCTATTGGGATGTCCTTCGTCTGATGGATCTTTCCTGGCGACGGGGGGGACTGCTACGCGGCGAGCGAGTCTTTAATCAGTACCGGAATGTCATGCCGGTAGACGATATCGCGCTTTGTACTCGCCGTTTTGCCACAGTGGCAACCAATCTTAGTACCGGGCGTGAGCTATGGTTCACTGAGGGCGATTTGCATCTCGCTGTTCGCGCGTCCTGCAGCATCCCTGGCCTGATGTCTCCCGTTGCTCATAATGGTTATTGGCTGGTGGATGGCGGGGTTGTCAATCCTGTTCCCATTTCACTGACCCGCGCTTTAGGCGCAGACATTGTGATCGCGGTTGATCTACAACACGATGCGCACCTGATGCAGCAGGATTTGCTTTCGCTGAATGTCAGCGATGACAGCACTGAAACGGAAAGCGAAAGCCTCTCCTGGCGCGCGCGCCTGAAGGAGCGGTTGGGAAATATCACCGCACGTCGCGTTGCGACAGCGCCGACGGCGATGGAAATCATGACCACGTCGATTCAGGTACTGGAAAACCGCCTGAAAAGAAACCGTATGGCGGGTGATCCGCCCGATATATTGATACAACCGTTCTGTCCACAAATCTCCACCCTGGATTTTCATCGTGCCGATGCTGCCATTGCAGCAGGTCAACTGGCCGTGGAAAAAAAGATGGATGAACTTTTGCCTCTGGTACGTGCTGGCGTTTGATGCACCATTTTTATCTACACTTAAGCAAAATCTGACAGGCGAGTGTGGCAATAGCATGCCACTATTGAGTAAAGCCAGTCAGGGGAGAAAACATGACGCAGCCATTGGTCGGAAAACAAATTCTAATCGTTGAAGATGAGCCGGTATTTCGCTCGCTTCTGGATTCGTGGTTTTCCTCTCTTGGGGCGACAACGTCACTGGCCGGGGATGGGATTGAGGCGCTGGAACGGTTAACAAATTTCATCCCCGATCTCATGATTTGCGATCTCGCGATGCCGAGAATGAATGGCCTCAAGCTGGTTGAGCATTTACGTAATCGTGGTGACCAGACGCCAATCCTGGTGATTTCGGCGACCGAGAACATGGCCGATATCGCTAAAGCGTTACGTCTGGGCGTTGATGACGTTCTGCTTAAGCCAGTTAAAGATCTGACTCGCCTGCGTGAAACCGTTTTTGCCTGCCTCTATCCGAATATGTTTAATTCGCGGGTCGAAGAGGAAGAACGGCTGTTTCGCGACTGGGATGCGATGGTGGAAAACCCTACCGCCGCCGCAAAGTTGCTCCAGGAACTTCAACCTCCGGTACAACAGGTTATTTCGCATTGTCGGGTTAATTACCGGCAACTGGTTTCGGCTGACAAGCCGGGACTGGTTCTGGATATTGCGTCGCTTTCGGATAACGATCTGGCTTTTTATTGCCTGGATGTCACCCGCGCAGGGGATAATGGCGTACTGGCGGCATTACTGCTTCGGGCATTATTTAATGGCTTATTGCAGGAGCAACTGGCTCACCAGAATCAGCGTTTACCTGAACTGGGCGCATTATTGAAACAGGTGAACCATCTGCTTCGTCAGGCCAGTTTACCGGGACAATTTCCCTTATTGGTCGGCTATTATCATAGTGAGCTTAAAAATCTGATACTGGTTTCTGCCGGGCTTAATGCAACCCTCAATACCGGCTCACATAATGTCCAGATCAGTAATGGCGTTCCGCTCGGTACGTTAGGAAATACTTATTTGAATCAAATTAGCCAGCGTTGTGACGCATGGCAGTGTCAAATTTGGGGGGCTGGAGGGCGGCTTCGCCTGATGTTGTCTGCGGAATGAACAATCGGAAGGGCGAGTGTAAATTGCTTTTCCAGCCTTTCTCTGCTGGTGTTACTATCAGCGCCAGATTTATACGTATTACTCTTAATTATATGAACACGCATCCTTTTCGGACCTGAGACATATAACAGTGCTGATATACTCGATGCGATACAGATTGAAGAACACGTTCAATACATGAACAGTCCAGGAGAATTTAAATGGCTGCCATTAACTCGAAAGTCAAAAAAGCCGTTATCCCGGTAGCGGGATTAGGAACCAGGATGTTACCGGCGACAAAAGCTATCCCGAAAGAGATGTTGCCGCTGGTTGATAAGCCATTAATTCAGTATGTCGTTAACGAATGTATTGCTGCGGGCATCACTGAAATCGTGCTGGTGACGCACTCTTCTAAAAATTCAATTGAAAACCACTTCGATACCAGTTTTGAACTGGAAGCCATGCTGGAAAAACGTGTTAAGCGCCAGTTACTCGAAGAAGTGCAATCTATTTGCCCGCCGCACGTGACAATTATGCAGGTTCGTCAGGGGCTGGCAAAAGGTCTGGGGCACGCGGTATTGTGCGCGCACCCGGTAGTTGGTAATGAGCCAGTCGCAGTCATTTTGCCTGACGTAATTCTTGATGAGTTCGAGTCTGATTTATCCCAGGATAACCTGGCCGAAATGATCCGTCGTTTTGATGAGACCGGTAATAGTCAAATCATGGTAGAGCCGGTTGAGGATGTCACCGCTTACGGCGTTGTTGATTGTAAAGGTGTGCCCCTGGCGCCGGGCGAAAGTGTCCCAATGGTCGGTGTGGTTGAGAAGCCGAAGGCAGACGTGGCCCCGTCAAATCTGGCGATTGTGGGACGCTATGTATTGAGCGCTGACATCTGGGCACTGCTGGCAAAAACCCCTCCAGGAGCGGGTGACGAGATTCAGTTGACTGATGCCATCGATATGCTGATCGAAAAAGAAACCGTCGAAGCTTACCATATGAAAGGCAAGAGCCATGACTGTGGTAATAAATTAGGTTACATGCAGGCATTTGTGGAATATGGCATTCGTCATAATTCGCTTGGCAAGGAATTTAAGGCCTGGCTTGAAGAAGAGATGGGTATTAAGAAGTAACCTGTAACCTGACGTTATAATTAAGGCACTGAAACGGCGCACTCATCCTGCGCCGTTTTTTATGCTTACCACTTCGGGAGCACAACAGATTAGGGGTAAAAAAAATCCCGCAGATGCGGGATTTTGAACAGGTAAAATGCGGATTATTCCTTAATCAGGAAATCGTCCAGCTGTTTACCTTGCTCTTCCATTGCTTTTTTGATGACAGCCGGTGTGCGACCCTGACCGGTCCAGGTTTTCGTTTCACCGTTTTCATCAACATAGCTATATTTAGCCGGACGCGCTGCACGTTTAGCTTTGGTGCCAGATTTAACAGCAGCCATGCTATTCAGCAGTTCATTCGGATCAATACCGTCAGCAATCAGCATTTCACGATATTGTTGCAGTTTACGCGTGCGTTCTTCAACTTCAGCAGCCGCTGCGCTTTCTTCTTCACGACGTTCGTTTACAACAACTTCTAATTTTTCCAGCATTTCTTCCAGCGTTTCCAGAGTGCATTCTCTTGCCTGCGCACGAAGAGTACGGATGTTGTTCAGAATTTTAAGTGCTTCGCTCATTGTAGTAATCTCAAACTTATATTGGGGGTGGTTTGTTGAGCTAATAATAGAGCCTTAAATTCAGATGTGCAATAGCCAGGAATGTAAGGAATTCAAAATTGCACTTTATTTTTTACCAGTAATAAATATCCGAACTTAAATTTTTCTTGAAGAAACGCACAAAAAAGAGCTTATTGGCAGAGAGGTTACTCCTTTTAATGCGCTTATGTATCCTGTTTCAGGTCACATTTTTTCATGAAAAAAAAGCCTCACACTCCAGGGATTTCAACCTTTTGTATTAGTTTTCCTGACACTCCGGGTCTATTACCAGGCGAGATTTATGTAGAACAGTAACAATAAGCCTGGGGTTTCCATTTAGTCAGTGTTGATAAGCGGTGTTGATGAATATCGAACGCACAATATGGCAAGAATGGGATTCGTCGCGCATTGTTTGTTCAATTGTTAATTCGGAGATTCCTGATAATTTCAGTTACCGATTTTTGTACACCCCGCATTGGCGCTGAAGGATATTGCCCATTAGCGCAGAACCGGGCGCTGAAAGCAGGGGAAATCATGATACACTTCTCACGTCTTAATTTCTCTTTGGTGAGGGTCTGTGGCCAATGGCTCAACTATATTTCTACTATTCAGCAATGAATGCAGGTAAGTCGACGGCCTTACTGCAATCTTCATACAATTACCAGGAACGTGGGATGCGAACCGTCGTATATACGGCGGAAATAGACGACCGGTATGGTGCAGGCAAAGTGAGTTCGCGTATTGGCCTCTCTTCGCCGGCCAAATTGTTTAACCAGAATTCCTCTCTGTATGAAGAGATTGCTGCCGACAATGCGCGTCAGCCAGTTCATTGCGTATTGGTGGATGAATGCCAGTTTTTAACCCGGCAACAGGTCTATGAATTATCGGAAGTCGTTGATCAACTGGATATTCCCGTACTGTGTTACGGATTACGCACCGATTTCCGCGGCGAGCTGTTTATCGGTAGCCAATATCTGCTCTCATGGTCAGACAAGCTGGTCGAATTAAAAACGATCTGCTTCTGTGGTCGCAAAGCGAGTATGGTTTTACGCCTCGATCAGGCGGGCAGACCTTACAATGAAGGCGAGCAGGTGGTGATAGGCGGCAATGAGCGCTATGTGTCGGTCTGTCGTAAGCATTATAAGGAAGCGCTGGCTGAGGGGTCTCTCACGGCGATTCAGGAGCGCCATCGTCGGGATTAGCTTAAATCACGTTTGCGGATGGCCACGCTAAACAGCCGCGAAACGCACACAAAAAAGCGGCCTCAAATGAGGCCGCTTTTGTCATGTTAAGGCGTTATCACATTAAGCGGATTTCTTCGCTTTCTTCTCTGCTTTCGGGGCAGCGGCAACAGCGTCTTTCTTCACAGGAGTGCCTTCGCTGAACTCACGTCCGTAGTAGGTATCCATCAGAATCTGTTTCAGCTCGGAGATCAGTGGGTAGCGCGGGTTAGCGCCGGTGCACTGGTCATCGAAAGCGTCTTCAGACAGTTTGTCAACGTGTGCCAGGAAGTCAGCTTCCTGCACGCCAGCTTCACGGATAGATTTCGGAATACCCAGCTCCGCTTTCAGGCTTTCCAGCCACGCCAGCAGTTTCTCAATCTTCGCGGCAGTACGGTCGCCCGGTGCGCTCAGACCCAGATGGTCAGCGATTTCAGCATAACGACGGCGAGCCTGCGGACGGTCATACTGGCTGAACGCCGTCTGCTTGGTCGGGTTATCGTTGGCGTTATAACGGATAACGTTGCTG
The DNA here is from genome assembly GCF_037053465.1 of Citrobacter amalonaticus. GTDB lineage: Bacteria > Pseudomonadota > Gammaproteobacteria > Enterobacterales > Enterobacteriaceae > Citrobacter_A > Citrobacter_A amalonaticus_H. Next base: position 10,747 of record NZ_JBALIF010000008.1, on the reverse strand, counting down.
ATCAACAGGGCGTTCGCCAGACCGTGCGGAATGTGGAACTGAGAACCCAGTTTGTGCGCCATTGAGTGACATACACCGAGGAAGGCGTTCGCAAACGCGATACCGGCGATGGTAGCCGCACTGTGAACACGCTCACGTGCTACCGGGTTTTTAGACCCTTCGTGATAGGATGCTGGCAGGTTTTCTTTCAGCAGTTTCAGCGCCTGCAGAGCCTGACCGTCAGAGAACTCAGAAGCCAGTACGGAAACGTAAGCTTCCAGGGCGTGAGTGACGGCATCAAGACCACCGAATGCACACAGAGACTTCGGCATGTCCATAACGAGGTTAGCATCGACAATCGCCATATCCGGGGTCAGCGCATAGTCAGCCAGCGGATATTTTTGACCTGTTGCATCGTCGGTTACCACGGCAAATGGGGTAACTTCAGAACCAGTACCGGAAGTGGTGGTGACAGCAACCATTTTCGCTTTCACGCCCATTTTCGGGAACTTGTAGATACGTTTACGGATATCCATAAAGCGCAGCGCCAGTTCTTCGAAGTGAGTTTCCGGATGTTCGTACATAACCCACATAATTTTCGCGGCATCCATCGGTGAACCACCGCCCAGCGCGATAATCACGTCTGGTTTGAAGGAGTTCGCCAGCTCTGCGCCTTTACGTACGACGGACAGAGTCGGATCAGCTTCAACTTCAAAGAAGACTTCAGTTTCAACGCCTGCCGCTTTCAGTACAGATGTAATCTGGTCAGCGTAGCCGTTGTTGAACAGGAAGCGGTCAGTCACGATGAGCGCACGTTTGTGGCCATCAGTAATCACTTCATCCAGCGCGATTGGCAGTGAGCCACGGCGGAAGTAGATAGATTTCGGAAGTTTGTGCCACAACATGTTTTCAGCTCGCTTAGCAACGGTTTTCTTGTTGATCAGGTGTTTTGGACCAACGTTTTCAGAGATGGAGTTACCACCCCAGGAACCACAACCCAGAGTCAGGGAAGGTGCGAGTTTGAAGTTATACAGGTCGCCGATACCACCCTGAGAAGCCGGGGTGTTGATCAGGATACGCGCGGTTTTCATCATCTGACCGAAGTAAGCAACGCGTTCTGGCTGGTTATCCTGGTCGGTGTACAGGCAAGAGGTATGACCGATACCGCCCATTGCGACCAGTTTTTCCGCTTTATCTACCGCATCTTCGAAATCTTTCGCACGGTACATCGCCAGAGTAGGGGAGAGTTTTTCATGAGCAAACGGCTCGCTCTCATCAACCACTTTCACTTCACCGATCAGAATCTTGGTGGTTTCCGGCACAGAGAAGCCTGCCAGTTCGGCAATTTTGTATGCCGGCTGACCTACGATAGCTGCGTTCAGCGCGCCATTTTTCAGAATCACATCCTGAACGGCTTTCAGTTCTTTACCCTGCAGCAGGTAACCGCCGTGGCTGGCGAAACGTTCGCGAACTGCGTCGTAAACAGAATCAACAACAACTACGGACTGTTCAGAAGCACAGATCACGCCGTTATCGAAGGTTTTTGACATCAGTACAGAGGCAACAGCACGTTTAATATCCGCTGTTTCATCGATAACTACCGGGGTGTTACCCGCGCCTACGCCGATAGCAGGTTTACCAGAGCTGTAAGCCGCTTTAACCATGCCTGGACCACCGGTTGCCAGAATCAGGTTGATATCCGGGTGGTGCATCAGCGCGTTAGACAGTTCGACAGACGGTTGATCGATCCAGCCAATCAGATCTTTCGGCGCGCCCGCAGCGATGGCTGCCTGCAACACGATATCGGCTGCTTTGTTGGTCGCGTCTTTCGCACGTGGATGCGGGGAGAAGATGATTGCGTTACGGGTCTTCAGGCTGATAAGCGATTTGAAGATTGCCGTAGAGGTTGGGTTAGTGGTTGGAACGATACCGCAGATGATACCGATCGGTTCAGCAATCGTGATGGTCCCGAAGGTATCGTCTTCAGACAGAACGCCACAAGTTTTCTCATCTTTGTATGCGTTATAGATGTATTCAGAAGCAAAGTGGTTTTTGATCACTTTATCTTCGATGATACCCATGCCGGATTCGGCAACGGCCATCTTGGCGAGAGGAATTCGAGCATCTGCAGCAGCCAGAGCGGCGGCGCGGAAGATTTTGTCAACTTGTTCTTGAGTGAAACTGGCATATTCACGCTGGGCTTTTTTTACGCGCTCGACGAGTGCGTTAAGTTCAGCGACATTAGTAACAGCCATAATGCTCTCCTGATAATGTTAAACTTTTTTAGTAAATCATCTGCTCGATACGTGAGTATAGACAGCGGGCGCTAATTTGTATAACAGCCAGAAAATCAAATGGTTAATTAACGTCCAGTTCGCTCTGATTTACTAAAAGAGCTTATGCGTCAGCGTTATCTCACCCTAACGCGTTTCTTCCAGGTGGCGTAAGCAAGGTTACTCACTTCTGAGTAGATATTATGTGACGCAGATCAAATTTTTCCAAAGCTGACACCTTTCAGCAGGCGCTTTTCACCCTAAATGCGAGGTGTGGATTAATTGTAATAGTGAATGTAATTAAAATTATCATAATTAAAACATATTAATAACGTCCGGAAGTGGAGGCAATTTTAACTTTGCCCAGGTGAAATGTGCTGCGAAAAGGCGTATCTTCAGCACGGTTTTGACCTGTGAACTTTGACTAACTTTATACGGCTAACGCTTCGGAGCTAACCGTGATCCAAACGCTCTTCGATTTTCCTGTTTATTTTAAATTTTTCATCGGGTTGTTTGCGTTAGTTAACCCGGTAGGGATTATTCCCGTCTTTATCAGTATGACCAGTTATCAGACGGCGGCAGCGCGTAACAAAACGAACCTGACTGCCAACCTGTCTGTGGCCATTATTTTGTGGACTTCTTTATTTCTGGGCGATGGCATTCTTCAACTTTTTGGCATTTCCATTGACTCATTCCGGATTGCAGGCGGGATCCTCGTCGTGACGATCGCTATGTCAATGATTAGCGGAAAACTGGGTGAAGATAAGCAGAACAAACAGGAAAAATCAGAAACCGCGATTCGTGAAAGCGTCGGGGTCGTTCCGTTAGCATTACCGCTGATGGCCGGGCCTGGGGCTATCAGTTCAACCATTGTCTGGGGCACGCGTTTTCACAGCGTGATGTATCTGCTTGGCTTCTTTGTCGCTATTGCGCTTTTTGCCCTGTGCTGTTGGGGACTATTCCGCATGGCGCCGTGGTTAGTCCGCGTGTTGGGCCAGACAGGAATTAACGTGATTACGCGTATCATGGGTCTGCTATTAATGGCGCTGGGCATCGAGTTTATCGTAACCGGTATTAAGGCCATATTCCCCGGGTTGCTGAGTTAATTTCCTTTCATATGAAACAGTCAACGGGGTCGTGCGTGGCTCCGTTTTCTGCCCCAGGACGTCACCTTTCTTACTTTTCAGCTAAAGCCTTCGATTAAACCTGAATACCCATCAGGAATATCCCATAATTAACACGTTGATATTATTGTATTTTTAAAATCCTCAACATGCGCCAGCATGTTAAATTGTTCACATCATGATCCTGGACTTGATGAAGAATAATCGAAATGTTATTAGTTATTTCAATGACCTCTTAGATGAATGTGCTAAATAATAACCAATTGTTAATTTTTTGTGCATTCTGGCGCTTTTCAACGGTTCGAACGACTTCGGCTGAAGAGGAGATTATTAATTGCATGATTAGTAATGAATTGTTTTAAACATTCTTTTTCGGGAACGTCCAGGGGGAGCGGTTTTTTTTCGCTAAAAGAGAATTGCTTAACAAATCTGTAAATTGTATTGGCGGTTCAGAAACGCATTTGCTACTTTCCGACAGTTCATTTTGCAGCAGATTGCACGTTGATGAGAATAAATATCAACTAAGCAATAAGACACATTTTTAATGCGTCTCCGGCAGGGGAGAGGCATCAAGAATCGACGTAAGGCGGTCATTCGAATCGTCAGAATAAATAAAGTCGGTGATAGCAGGCAGTAAACGATCTGACAGCAGAACGTCTCCGGAGCTGTTCAGAGATCCCGGACGGGATTAACAGGCTGGTGATAAAACCAGTAATTATAATGAGGGAGTACAAACACAATGACCAACACGAAAAAAAGTTTAGTGGCTGCAGGAATTCTCACTGCGCTAATCGGCGGAAATGTTGCTACGGCGGCGGTTGTTCCGGCAGGCGTTCAACTGGCGGAAAAGCAGACTCTGGTGCGCAATAATGGTTCGGAAGTTCAGTCCCTCGACCCCCATAAAATCGAAGGCGTACCGGAATCTAACGTTAGCCGCGATCTGTTCGAAGGTTTATTAATCAGCGACGTTGACGGTAAACCGTCTCCGGGCGTCGCGGAAAAATGGGAAAATAAAGACTTTAAAGTCTGGACATTCCATCTGCGCAAAGATGCAAAATGGTCCGATGGTTCTCCCGTTACGGCCCATGATTTTGTTTATAGCTGGCAGCGTCTGGCCGATCCGAATACCGCATCACCGTACGCCAGCTATTTACAGTACGGTCACATCGTCAATATTGACGATATCGTCGCCGGTAAAAAACCTGTCACCGATCTGGGCGTTAAAGCTATCGATGATAATACCTTTGAAGTGACCCTGAGCGAGCCTGTTCCTTATTTCTATAAGCTGCTGGTTCACTCATCCGTTTCTCCGGTTCCCAAAGCGGCGGTTGAGAAATTTGGTGAGAAATGGACCCAGCCTGCCAATATTGTGACCAACGGTGCTTATAAGCTGAAAGACTGGGTGGTCAATGAGCGCATTGTGCTTGAGCGTAATACAAATTATTGGGACAACGCCAAAACCGTTATCAATCAGGTAACGTACCTGCCTATCTCGTCTGAAGTGACGGACGTAAACCGCTATCGCAGTGGTGAAATCGACATGACCTATAACAACATGCCGATTGAATTGTTCCAGAAACTGAAAAAAGAGATCCCGAACGAAGTTCATGTCGACCCGTATCTGTGCACCTACTATTACGAAATTAATAACCAGAAGGCACCGTTTACAGATGTTCGCGTGCGCACCGCGCTCAAGCTGGCGCTGGACCGCGATATTATCGTCAATAAGGTGAAAAACCAGGGCGATTTGCCCGCCTATAGCTTCACACCTCCGTACACGGACGGCGCGAAACTGGTTGAACCTGAGTGGTTTGGCTGGACCCAGGAAAAACGTAACGAAGAAGCGAAGAAACTGCTGGCCGAAGCTGGATATACCGCGGATAAGCCGTTGACCTTTAACCTGCTGTATAACACTTCCGATTTACATAAGAAGCTGGCTATCGCTGCCGCCTCTATCTGGAAGAAAAATCTCGGTGTAAACGTGAAACTGGAAAACCAGGAGTGGAAAACCTTCCTCGATACGCGCCATCAGGGGACCTTTGATGTCGCGCGTGCAGCCTGGTGTGCGGATTACAACGAACCGACTTCCTTCCTCAACATGGTGCTGTCGGACAGTTCAAACAACACAACACATTATAAGAGCCCGGCATTTGACAAGATCATCGCTGACACACTGAAAGTTACTGACGACGCTCAGCGTACTGAACTGTACGCCAAAGCCGAACAGCAGCTTGATAAAGACTCCGCGATGGTGCCAGTGTATTACTACGTGAACGCCCGTCTGGTGAAACCGTGGGTGGGTGGTTATACCGGTAAAGACCCGATGGATAATATCCACGTCAAAGACTTGTATATTATCAAGCATTAATGGCAAAGGGTGGGGCAGCGAGTGTTGCCCCACAGTGTCTTTTTCGTCGACTATTAACACCTCTCATCTGCAATGATGCGTGAAAAGGTGTAAAGGCACTCGCCAGAAGGTACGGGCAATGTTGAAATTTATTATACGTCGCTGTCTGGAAGCAATTCCGACACTGTTTATTCTCATCACGATTTCGTTCTTTATGATGCGTCTTGCGCCGGGAAGTCCTTTCACCGGGGAACGCGCGCTACCGCCAGAAGTTCTGGCGAATATTGAAGCGAAATATCATCTGAACGACCCTATCATGACCCAGTATTTCAGTTACCTGAAACAACTGGCGCACGGCGATTTCGGGCCCTCGTTCAAATATAAAGATTATACGGTTAACGATTTGGTCGCCTCGAGCTTTCCGGTGTCTGCGAAGCTGGGCATCGCGGCCTTCTTGCTGGCTGTTGTCCTCGGTGTGAGCGCTGGGGTGATTGCCGCGCTGAAGCAAAACACGCGTTGGGACTACACGGTCATGGGGGTGGCAATGACCGGCGTAGTGATACCGAGTTTTGTCGTTGCGCCGCTGCTGGTGATGATCTTCGCCATCACTCTCAAATGGCTGCCGGGCGGTGGCTGGAACGGCGGGGCGCTGAAATTTATGATTCTGCCGATGGTGGCATTATCGCTCGCTTATATCGCCAGCATTTCGCGTATTACCCGTGGCTCGATGATTGAAGTGTTGCACTCGAACTTCATTCGCACCGCAAGAGCCAAGGGGCTGCCGATGCGTCGTATCATTTTTCGTCATGCGCTGAAACCGGCACTTCTCCCTGTACTTTCTTATATGGGACCCGCATTTGTCGGCATTATCACCGGTTCGATGGTGATTGAGACCATTTATGGTCTGCCGGGTATTGGCCAACTGTTTGTTAACGGTGCGCTGAACCGTGACTATTCGCTGGTTCTTAGCCTGACGATTCTGGTGGGGACATTGACCATCGTTTTTAATGCGATTGTCGATGTGCTGTATGCCGTGATCGACCCGAAAATTCGTTACTGATACTGGAGCTCGCGATGATGTTAAGTAAGAAAAATAGCGACGCGCTGGAGAATTTCAGTGAGAAGCTGGAGGTCGAGGGGCGCAGTTTGTGGCAGGACGCGCGCCGTCGTTTTATGCATAACCGCGCAGCGGTAGCCAGTCTGGTTGTGCTGGTCATCATTGCGCTGTTTGTAACGCTGGCACCGATGCTGTCGCAGTTTACCTATTTCGACACCGACTGGGGAATGATGTCGAGTGCGCCAGATATCGAGTCCGGGCACTATTTCGGCACGGATTCCTCCGGCCGCGACCTGTTGGTGCGTGTGGCAATTGGCGGGCGTATTTCACTGATGGTGGGTATCGCCGCTGCGCTGGTGGCCGTGGTGGTAGGGACCTTGTACGGTTCGCTGTCTGGCTATCTGGGCGGCAAAATAGATTCTGTGATGATGCGCTTGCTGGAAATCCTCAACTCCTTCCCGTTTATGTTCTTTGTCATTCTACTGGTGACCTTCTTTGGACAAAATATCCTGTTGATTTTTGTGGCTATTGGGATGGTTTCCTGGCTGGACATGGCGCGTATTGTGCGCGGACAAACTTTAAGCCTGAAGCGCAAAGAGTTTATCGAAGCGGCGCAGGTTGGTGGCGTATCGACGGCCAGTATTGTTCTGCGCCACATCGTTCCAAACGTGCTGGGCGTGGTGGTGGTATATGCCTCGTTACTGGTGCCGAGCATGATTCTGTTTGAATCCTTCCTCAGCTTCCTTGGCCTGGGGACACAGGAACCCTTGAGCAGTTGGGGCGCATTACTGAGCGATGGCGCAAACTCGATGGAGGTCTCGCCGTGGTTGCTGCTGTTTCCGGCAGGTTTCCTGGTGGTGACGTTGTTCTGTTTTAACTTTATTGGCGATGGCCTGCGTGATGCCCTCGACCCGAAAGACCGTTAAGGAGTGCAGCCATGAGCGTAATTGAAACGGCCAGCGCGCCGCTCGCGCAGCAAAGGGCTAGCGCACTGCTGGACGTAAAAGATCTTCGTGTAACTTTCAGCACCCCGGACGGTGATGTTACGGCGGTGAATGATTTGAACTTCACGCTGCGGGCGGGAGAAACGCTGGGTATCGTTGGCGAGTCCGGTTCCGGCAAGTCGCAAACCGCGTTTGCCCTGATGGGACTGCTCGCGTCAAATGGGCGGATTGGCGGTTCAGCACTGTTTGGTGGGCGTGAAATCCTCAATCTGCCTGAGCACGAGCTGAATAAGCTGCGTGCCGAACAGATCTCGATGATTTTTCAGGACCCGATGACCTCGTTAAACCCCTACATGCGTGTCGGTGAGCAGCTTATGGAAGTGTTGATGCTGCATAAAGGCATGAGCAAAGCTGAAGCGTTTGAAGAGTCGGTCAGAATGCTGGATGCAGTGAAAATGCCGGAAGCACGTAAGCGGATGAAGATGTTCCCCCATGAATTTTCCGGCGGTATGCGCCAGCGTGTGATGATCGCCATGGCGCTGTTGTGTCGGCCAAAATTACTGATTGCCGACGAGCCTACGACGGCCCTGGATGTCACCGTGCAGGCGCAAATCATGACGCTTCTGAATGAGCTTAAGCGTGAGTTTAATACCGCAATTATTATGATTACGCACGATCTCGGCGTTGTGGCGGGAATTTGCGATAAGGTGCTGGTGATGTATGCCGGTCGTACTATGGAGTACGGCAATGCGCGCGATGTCTTTTATCAGCCCGTTCATCCTTATTCGATTGGTTTGCTTAATGCAGTACCTCGTCTGGACGGCGAGGGGGAAGAAATGCTGACGATCCCGGGGAACCCGCCGAACTTACTGCGTCTGCCGAAAGGCTGCCCATTCCAGCCTCGCTGCCCGCATGCGATGGAGATATGCAGTAGTGCGCCGCCGCTGGAGGAGTTCAGTCCGGGCCGCCTGCGCGCGTGCTTTAAACCGGTGGAGGATCTGGCATGAACGCAGTTGATGAAAAACGAAAAGTTCTCCTCGAAATCGCCGATCTCAAAGTGCATTTCGATATTAAAGATGGCAAACAGTGGTTCTGGCAACCATCGAAAACCCTGAAGGCGGTTGATGGCGTGACGCTGCGTCTGTATGAAGGGGAGACGCTGGGGGTTGTTGGGGAGTCGGGCTGCGGAAAATCGACCTTTGCCCGCGCGATTATTGGGCTGGTCAAAGCAACCGATGGGCGGGTGGCCTGGTTAGGGAAAGATCTGCTCGGCATGAAGCCCGATGAATGGCGTGATGTCCGCAGCGATATCCAGATGATTTTCCAGGATCCGCTGGCATCATTAAACCCGCGTATGACCATCGGCGAAATCATCTCAGAGCCACTGCGGACTTATCATCCGAAACTGTCGCGTCATGAAGTACGTGACAGAGTGAAAGCGATGATGATGAAGGTGGGGTTACTGCCAAATTTGATCAACCGTTATCCGCATGAGTTTTCTGGCGGTCAGTGCCAGCGAATCGGCATTGCCCGAGCGTTGATTCTGGAACCGAAACTGATTATCTGTGACGAGCCCGTCTCCGCGCTCGATGTGTCGATTCAGGCCCAGGTGGTCAACCTGTTACAACAACTGCAGCGGGAAATGGGGTTGTCGCTGATCTTTATTGCCCATGACCTGGCCGTCGTGAAGCATATTTCCGATCGCGTTCTGGTGATGTATCTGGGACATGCGGTGGAGTTAGGGACGTACGATGAGGTTTATCACAATCCTCTGCACCCCTACACCAAAGCGCTGATGTCTGCTGTGCCAATTCCCGATCCCGATCTGGAAAAGAACAAAACGATTCAGTTGCTGGAGGGGGAGCTTCCGTCGCCAATTAATCCGCCTTCGGGCTGCGTATTTCGTACCCGCTGCCCGATTGCCGGGCCAGAATGTGCGAAAACGCGTCCGGTACTGGAGGGGAGTTTCCGGCATGCGGTTTCCTGCCTTAAAGTAGACCCGTTATAATCGCAAGGGCTGACAGTGTGTCAGCCCTGATTGTTAGTGAGGTAAACTAAGCGTGTCGCTTTCATTATCATCGCTTCGCCGGCGAATTTATCATGGTCTGTTTGATTTAAATACGCGCTCCGGACGACGGGTAGAGGGATTCTGCGCACTGTTTGCGCTGCTCAGCGTACTGATTATTTTTATCGAATCGGGTCTCGGTACGCAGTATCACCTGACCTATGATGAATGGCATATTTTTGTCTGGCTGGAACTCATCGTCACCGCGGTCTTCACGATTGAGTATTTTTTACGGCTGTTAAGCTGGCCAAATCCGGCGAAATATGTGTTCAGTTTCTGGGGAATGATCGACCTTATCACCATACTGCCACTGTATGTCATGTGGTTGTGGCCAGAAATGAGCCTCAATTATGTTTTTGCCTGGCGGGCAATGCGATCTATTCGTATTCTGCGGATCCTGAAACTCCTGCGCTTTATGCCATCACTGCGTGTTTTCTGGCAGGCGGTAATGAGCGCCCGGCATCAGCTTATTTTGTTTTATTGTTTTATTGCCATCGTCATGATTATTTTCGGAACGTTGATGTATCTCATTGAGGGACCGAAATATGGCTTTACGACGCTGAATGCTTCGGTTTATTGGGCGATTGTGACAGTGACGACCGTCGGGTATGGGGATATAACGCCGCATACGCCGCTGGGAAGGATCGTGGCATCGGTACTGATCCTGATCGGCTATTCAGTGATTGCGATTCCAACCGGTTTAATTACCACCCATATGAGTACGGCTTTTCAGAAAGGCAATCAGCAACGTAAATGCCCGCAATGCCAGCAGGCCCAGCATGAGCACAGCGCGAAATTTTGTAACCACTGCGGAAGTAAATTGCCTGACTAAGTAAAAAACCACCTGCATAGCAGGTGGCTTTGACACAGCCCCCTAAAAGGGGGCTTAAACACTACCCTTCCAGTCCCAGCTGTATTTGTCTTTCTTCTTCCTCTTTGGCTACCTTGTCCTGGTACC
>NZ_JBALIF010000007.1:265428-270895 GCF_037053465.1 Citrobacter amalonaticus | reverse complement strand
GTAATTGTTGCTGTTAATGACTTGTCATCCGGCAGCGTATTTTTATCGGATGTAACGGAATATACAAGGCTGGTCATAATGCTTTCCTTATTAATGAATGTCAGTCTGTTTGTCTTGATCAGACAGCAGGAATTCATATCTGAATGTGAATCCGGTTATCATCGTAAATAAAAAAACAGCGCTGACTGTGCAAAACACTGCAGCCAACCTTCTCTTTTTTGCGCATTAATGACGGAGGCGGGGGGAAGGCTGATTTTAAACGTAATGCGTGAGGGGCAAGAGTTTATCTTTTTAATTCATTCCGGAAAGGCAAAGAGTCATTTTAGCCACAGCAATACAGGGTAACCTGTTGCCGGTAAATTCTGCGCGAGTGGGCAGAAGTGTGTTGGCTACTGAAAATGAGGTAACAGAATGAGCGATAAAATAACCGTCGGCGAATGGATAACAACCCTGATCTCACAACCTGTCGAGATGACAAGGGTATTTTGTATTATTACGCTTGGTGAGTTTGGGCGCTGGCTATACGGCGGAGGAAAATTCAGAGAGATGGCCGGGGATGTGATTATCTGTTTACTGCTTTTTTATCTCATTCGTCCTCATGTAATGCAGTTATCTGCCATGGCTGGGGTAAAGGTCTCTTCGGGTGCTATTGCCATCTTTCTCTCATTAGTGGGAACGCATGGGATAGGGCAACTTCTTGTCTTTACAGTGAAAAAAAGAACGGGTATTGATATCTCATCTTTTATCCGTCGCAGAAAAAGTAATTAAACTCGCGGGGATCACCTGTTTCTGAATAGGTTGAACGGCTGATCCCGACATGAGCTCAGGTGAACGAGAATGTCTGTTCATTGAATCATTAGTACAGGGAAGTATTGTTATTTAATTAACAAAATAAAGTTTTATAAGTAACTATACAATAAAAGTGAATGATTATTACACGCTAAAATTCGGGGGAGATAATGCTTTGTGGGTGGGCTATTGTGCTTTGAAAGTATGAGTATTATAGTGGCACATGTATAGACAACCCCCCTTAATCCAAGAGCCTGATTTAAATGACGGAAATATTATCATTGTCGAATGTGTCGTTATTGATTCATGTCGCGAGTATTCTGAAAAGCCACCTTGTATGTGGTTCGGTGTTATACGATTTGTCTTCAGTAGAATTGCAATTGTTTCAGGAGATGAATACACTGTATCCAGGAACATTTGAAGTTTCAGACGATCCGCGGGGAAGAATCGTCATTGTTAATGAGAACACCAGACTTCTTCTGACATTGATCAACCTCAAGGCAACAGAACTTGAAACTGCTCTGAGGAAGATCACGTCACCAGGTATTAAAGATCTCTTTTAGACAGTTTATTATGTGTCACTGAGTTAAGTATTTTTAATACATCATTAATAACTTTTTCATTTTTCAGGTGTCTGTTCACATACATACTCGTTTTGATATTAATATCGGATAAGCGAATTTGATGGGTATTTGGCGGCGAGAAATAGGATGTTAAACATTCTGGTAGCAGCATCATACCCTCACCAGCGCTGACGGTCATAAGGATTGACGCTGTATCCTGTTCGGTCTCTTTCATTTCAAGATAAGGTAAATAACTCCTTAAACTTTTAGCTATGATTCCTTTCAGTTCAGAGGTCAGGACGTCTTTACGAATAAAAAGCTTTACGCTCTTCATTGTCTCAAAATCATGAAACCCGGATTCAGAAATACTATTGGGGATTAGCAGGTATAATGACTCATCACTGATTTCGTAATGGCGAAAGATCCCGGGAAGAACTAACTCCCGAAATGAAAAAATAATAATATTAGGGTTTAAAATGACCGATTGCATATCGGAGGGGGAGATAAACACCCGGCGACAATTTAAGCTGGGCTGCATGTTTCTGAGATTATAGAGCAGGTACTGATAAATGATATATGGCACGCTGATATCACAGATTACCTCAAGCGGGCTTTGCCCTGATATCAAATTGAATTCAACTTCAATAGAGGCCAGCAGATCGTAGACTGGCTTTACCTTTTCGTATAGAGACAATGCGAGATCGGTAGGTTCCAGCTTATTGTATTTGCGTTCAAAAAGTTTTCCTCCCGCTCTTTCTTCCAGCTCATGTATCACCCTGGCCAGGGGAGTCCGGGTGATACATAATTGTTCTGCAGCATGATTAAGGCACTGTGCTTCGTAACAGATCATAAAGTATTTTAATTTTTTTGACATCAGTAAGGCCATGCCTTTCTCCCCGGCTACGTGACTTAGTTAAAATATTACACGATAAGGCTGCGATGGAATGTATTACATTTTGCACTCAGAGTCAGTAAGAAAATGCACCACTAAATTCCTGCTCAACTCACTGGAATGACGATAGCAAATATTATCGTGCGAGCTGTGCAAAAAAAGTATGTCAACTGAGCATTAATGGCGCAGTCAGAGGTATTCTGTCGCGATGCTTAATTTCCAAGCTGATGTTTCGAGGGTTAATTTGAATGTACTGACAGTTTTCATTTTTAAGTCAATATGTTTACTTAAATGATGCACTTTTATTGGTAATGTTAATTTAAACTGCGGATTCATACTTAACATCGCGACGTGAAAACAATTAATCGTCTGGCGTTTTTTACATTTTTAACAACAGTGACTGGACTGTCTGGGCTGCCCACAGAATCCGACAGCCAGGAGGAGGTGTAAGATGTCTATCGAAGCGAATCAAGCTCAGGAAAGCCAAATCATTCTGCTATTGAGACAGGAAGAGGGTGTGAGACAAAGTCCTTATCTTGATAGCCTGGGCTATCCTACCATCGGGGTGGGATTCAGGCTCGGTCCACAGGGGGCATCGCTATCGAATTATCTTTTCACTCTGGAAAATACCACAATCGATGCATGGCTGAGTGACATCGTTAAAAATGTTAACTCAGGTATGCTGGCACATGAAGACATTTCTATGGCGATGGCCGTCTGTAATATGCCACGTCGTGATATTCTAACCTCAATGGCTTACCAGATGGGGATTAGCGGGCTGGGCAAGTTCAGACATATGCTGGCCTTTATTCAGGCGGAAAACTGGGATGAGGCTGCCTCGCAAATGCTCGACAGTACATGGGCAAAACAGACACCGCAAAGAGCTCAACGTCATGCCAGCGTGATGCGCTCAGGCAAATGGGAGCCTGCTTACAATTCCTTTAGCAAAAGTAGTCAATCTGGTCTATAAAATAGATGTATCAAAAAAAATCAAAGTCTAAATGTAGTTAACATTTAGACTGGGTGCTTATTAATTAAAAGCTTAAAATGACAGTGCTATTAATGTTTTTTGCTTTTTTTAAATAAATTCTTTAAGTGTGCAATCTTTTGCAATACTATTTTGGATTAATATCTTTCTTAAAGTGTTTATTAAATTATCTTTCCCTGTAAACTGTGTGGCATTAACCTTGAATAGCAATAGCCTTATTGTTCTTTCACCTTATGAGAAACCGCTATTATTTAATATTTAATATATAATAAATAATGGCTATTTTTTTAATTACATAAACTTGCGCATGGATTAACTATATGAAAATATTCGACCTAATGAGAATAAAACTCAGGTCCGTCGTCTGGATCCAGATTCTCATCCAGGCTTTATTTCCTTTATTGGTAAGTCTTTCCGCTAACGCCAGTTCAGTAAATCATTCTGATGCGACTTACTTTTCCTCTCCGGCAACCCAGCAGACGTTGACAAACCTTGCAAGCAGTACAGCCAGTAATGGCGGTGAAGGTTTAAAAACTTCCGCCACTAATATGGTTACAGGTGCTGCGGCGACTTCTGTTCAGGAATGGTTAAATCAGTTCGGAACGGCGCAAATTAAGCTGAATGTCGATAATGATGGCAACTGGGACGACAGTTCGTTCGATTTTCTGGCGCCACTTTACGATAACAAAAAGTCTATTCTGTTTACGCAACTTGGCGTTCGCGCACCCGATGGCCGTACGACCGGAAACTTCGGCGTGGGTGTACGAACCTTCTACACCGAAAACTGGATGTTTGGTGGTAACGTTTTTCTCGATGATGATTTTACGGGTAAAAACCGTCGCGTCGGCTTCGGCGCAGAGGCCTGGACAAATTATCTGAAGCTTGCAGCGAATACCTATGTTGGCACCACGGAATGGCACAGCTCACGAGATTTTTATGACTATGATGAAAAACCGGCCGACGGGTATGATCTCCGAGCGGAAGGTTATCTGCCTGCTTATCCACAATTGGGCGCGAAAGTCATGTACGAGCAGTATTATGGTGACAAGGTCGCGCTGTTTGATAAAGACCATCTTCAGAACAACCCATCAGCCGTTACGGTCGGCCTGAATTATACTCCTGTTCCGTTGATTACCGCTGCGGTGGATTACAAACGCGGGCAGGATTCAATGGATGACACACAGTTCAGTCTCAATTTCCGTTATTCCATTGGACAGTCATGGGAGTCGCAAATCTCTTCAGACCAAGTGGCCATTCGCCGCAGTCTTGCTGGCAGCCGTTACGATTTGGTCGATCGTAACAACGAAATTATCCTGCAGTACAAGAAAAAAGAGGACGGGAATGTGCTGGCGGATTTGACGCTGGCGAGTATAAAAGATAACAGCCCGGCAGATGGTACGACGGCCAATACGGCGATAGTGCACGCAGTCACTTCAGATGGCAAACCTGTCAGCGGGGCAGCCATCACATGGAGTGTGACGGGTAACGCGCGACTCAGCACGATCAGCAGCGTGACGGACAGTGGCGGAAACGCCAGCGTGAATATCACGAATACTACCGCAGAACAGGTCACGGTTACTGCAACGTCTGGTGCGCTTTCCCGCGCCACGCCAAGCGCGTTCGTTCAGTATGCGGCATCCCTTAACCTGCAACTGACTAAAAACAACAGCCAGGCAGATGGCCGGGATCAGAATGCCGCGCAGGTAACAGTAAAAGATGCTGCGGGTAATCCCATGACTGGTATCGCGCTGACGTGGCAAACGGGCGCGGAGGCCACTGTTGTCAGCAGTGACAATGCCACCGACGGTAATGGTCATGCGACTATCCACTTTAGCAGCACCACGGCGGGTACTGTCAAACTGAGCGCCACTGCGCTCGGAAAGACGGAATCCACCAATGCCTCGTTTATTGCTGAGGTTGTTCAGAACGTTGCCGTTACTATGGCGACGAATGATTCTCTGGCCAATGGCACAACAGCCAACGTTGCTCAGGCGCTGGTCACCAGCGCCAGCGGTCAGCCAATGTCCGGCGTCAGCGTCACCTGGAGTCTGGGAACAGGCAACGCCACCGCCACCACGCCGTTGACCGTCACCACAAATGCCAGCGGTATCGCCACGCTTAACCTGACAGATACCGTGGCGCAAAGCGTAACCGTGACAGCCAGCGCGGGCGGCAAGTCCGGGAATACCAGTGCGACGTTCACTGCCATCCCCGTCAATAACGTGGCGGTGTCCA
>NZ_JBALIF010000007.1:0-265328 GCF_037053465.1 Citrobacter amalonaticus | reverse complement strand
CGCCACGCTTAACCTGACAGATACCGTGGCGCAAAGCGTAACCGTGACAGCCAGCGCGGGCGGCAAGTCCGGGAATACCAGTGCGACGTTCACTGCCATCCCCGTCAATAACGTGGCGGTGTCCATGTCCACCAATAACGTGCAGGCTGATGGCACGACCGTCAACGTCGCTCAGGCGCTGGTCACCAGCGCCAGCGGTCAGCCACTGTCCGGTGTCAGCGTCACCTGGAGCCTGGGCACAGGCAGCGCCACTGCCACCACGCCGTTGACCGTCACCACGAATGCCAGCGGTATCGCCACGCTTAACCTGACGGATACCGTTGTTGAGAGTGTGACGGTGACAGCCAGCGCGGGCGGCAAGTCCGGGAATACCAGTGCGACGTTCACTGCCATCCCCGTCAATAACGTGGCGGTGTCCATGACCACCAATAACGTGCAGGCTGATGGTACAACAGCCAACGTTGCTCAGGCGCTGGTCACCAGCGCCAGCGGTCAGCCACTGTCCGGCGTCAGCGTCACCTGGAGCCTGGGGACAGGCAGCTCCACCGCCACCACGCCGTTGACCGTTACCACAAATGCCAGCGGTATCGCCACGCTAAACCTGACGGATACCGTTGTTGAGAGTGTGACGGTGACAGCCAGCGCAGGTGGCCAGTCAGGGAATACCAGTGCGACGTTCACTGCCATACCCGTCGATAACGTGGCGGTGTCCATGCCCACCAATAACGTGCAGGCTGATGGCACGACCGTCAACGTCGCTCAGGCGCTGGTCACCAGCGCCAGCGGTCAGCCACTGTCCGGCGTCAGCGTCACCTGGAGCCTGGGGACGGGCAGCGCCATCGCCACCACGCCGTTGATCGTTACCACAAATGCCAGCGGCATCGCCACGCTAAACCTGACGGATACCGTTGTTGAGAATGTGACCGTGACAGCCACCGCGGGCGGCAAGTCTGGCAACAATACGGCTATGTTCAGTGCCATAAAAGCCGCGTTTGTGACCATCAGTACCTCCGGTCGGGGTAATGCCGCTGATCCGGCGATCACGACGGCAGTGGTGACGGACTTGCAGGGTAATCCACTGGCAGGGATCCGGGTAACATGGTCCCAGACCCACAGTGCCTATATCACCTGTAATTTTGGGGATCAGGTAACCGATGCCAACGGGAAGTCTGTTCAGACATGCCATGCAGTATCAGGAAATGCGATGGACGAAATAATGCGAGTCACGGTGAACCCACAGGATACAGTCGATCCAACGACGCCGTTAACAGCACAATTGACGAGAGACTTTTTTCTTTAAGATGTGAGAAATAAAACCTGATTAACTAAAAAGCCCATAGTCCAAAACTGTGGGCTTTTTCATTATCAATATGCTGGGTCACTATATATTCACTCAGGCCGTTGAGTTTAAGACCCTGTGTGTCGCTGAGTTTATAAGGTTTATCAATGAAGTAGCAGTGCTGAACGCCTGATGGCGCTGCGCTTGATTTGTAGGCTGGATAAGGCGTTTACGCTGTCATCCGGCAAATTTAATGAATCAAAAAGCAAAAACCCGCTTTTTGGGCGGGTTCTTTAAATAGTGGTGCCCGGACTCGGAATCGACCTTTAATGATAATCTGTTGTTTTTAATGTAAATATTACAATTCGATAAAAATCATACCCTCAATCGTACCCTCATATATTTTTGATGTCTGAAAATGGGCTTTACGTGGGAACACTATTGCTGATTTAGGTAGTCAGAATCAGCCTGTTCAATTCCCTTTTTGGGGCTAGGTAACTGTACCACAAATCGTATGATTATTGCTCACCTCTGCGTAGTCACTTTATCTTTGAGCCAGCATCTCCGGATAGTGTTTTGCGATGATGTCGTTCATCTTTTCCATTAGGTCGGGACGCTTGAAAGTTACGTGTGCCGAGCCCTTCTGAAAGTAGCGAATAGATACGTAGGTATCGTCAAAGGTTTGACTGTGTGGCTTCTGTTGAATGTGGTCCGAAAGTCGGTAAGCAATATCCGTCCGGTTGTCGGGTACTGGCTTGCCATCCAGCAGGTGCAGCATACGCTCCAGGTCCACTAACTGATCCCGTCGCCATCCCCACGCCAGTCCGTAACCCCATTTATCGTACTTCACCATATTGTTGATAATGATCTTTCGCCCGAACGAACAAGGTGAATTGCTTTTATAATTCCAGCTCAGGTGTCTGAAGACGTTAATCACGCCACGTTCGAAGACTTCACCTTTGCTGTTGTGCAACAGCTTAAAGGTAGAGAGGATGTTCGCTTCGCTGATTTCAGGAATATCGTCTCCCTCAAGGTTTCTGTCCCACTGGTCGCGTGCCTGAGCGTCCATTAAACTCAGCATTCCCGATTTCTTCATCAGGTCACGCCAGATGCTGCGATCAAGATTGCAGGTAATGGTTTTCATCGCAGTTTCTGTTTTCTCCATAAGCCAGCAACCACAGCGAAAATCCTGCTTCATGGCCCAGTCTAAGGCGGTTTTGCCACCGATACTTTGCGTCAGGCGCGAGATCTCTGCTATCTGGTTTATCACCCCTTCGATTTGCTGCAATGCGTTCTTACGTACGGTAACGATCCGTTCAATGCTGGTGGAGCAAATCACGTCATGCTGGTCGGTGAGGACTTCAGGTTCGGCGTGTGTGGTAAGTGCGGGCATGGTGGGCTTCCTTTGTATACAGAAATAAAAAAGCCAGCCTGTTAAAGGGCTGGCGTTTATGTAGGTAAGGTAAAAATGCTGAGAACAGGCTGAAGAAACATCTGGTTAAGCGAAGTTACAGCTGTGGTATGGGAGTGCTGATACTGTCGCTGCGGTTATTGACTTCCCCTGAGAAAGGAACTGAACGGATGAAAAAAATCGTAACGGGTGCCGTGCTGACTGCGCTGGTAATGGTGTCGTTCTCCACCATGGCGCAAGCGGATCGTGCACAAATGCGCCAGAATTTTGAAACGAAGATGGTGCAGCCCTGCCAGGGCAAGAAAGCGGGTGATGAAGTGACCATCACTACCCGCCGTGGTGACAAAGTTCAGGCAGTGTGCACCCTGACGGCGGTACCAAAGCCACAGTCCTGATTGTGCAGCCCTGTAATCCACTTACGAAGCCTGCCGGGAAACCTGCAGGCTTTTTCTTTCCTGTGCTTTCAAACTCCCTGAATTTGCAATAATGCCAGATTGCCGGTGACCACTGCGCCAGTATCTATGTAGTGCTGGTTAGCGAATATCTGCGGTGCCGAAACGGGTGTATGGCCGAAGATAAACCTGTCAGCACCGGTTATCTCCTGGCAGAGTCCCTTTTGCGATGCTTCAATACGTTCCCGGCTCCAGAGCACCACTTCCTCATCGACGGATTTGTTGAAGGCGTAATGACTGGCCGGATAATCGGCGTGACAGATAACGATCGTCTGATTAGCCGTTTGCACCTCGATCACTAACGGCAGTGCGTCAATTAGCGGGAGAAGTGCCAATACTGACTTCTGCTCTGCGTGACTGAGTTCGAAGAACCAGTGGCCGCCATAGCGCTGCCATTCGTCCCCGTCATCACCAGACTGCAGATAACCCAGTAAATATTGCTCGTGGTTGCCACGCACTGCGCGGAACCAGGGGAGAGTCAGTAATGCCAGACATTCGAGATTTTCTTTTCCACGATCGATAAGATCGCCGACTGACAGCAGCAGATCCTGAGCCGTATCGAAGCTGACTTCCTGAAGCTTTCGTTGTAGCAGACTGTGGCAGCCGTGCAGATCACCGGTGACCCAGATGTTTCGCCAGTCAGTGCCGTGGATGCGCTGGTAAACAGACATAGTGGTTTCCTTATATTCAGAGATCTCAACAGCGTACCTTGTGCCACTGACACAAGAGGTCAGCGTCGCGGGGACGGGGGCTGCAGAAGTTGCAGGTGGCGCATGTCGCGAACGTCACCCAGCGCCTGCTCGATGCAGGGCAAGAGTGCCGCTGAATCGGTACGATCAATATCGTTGTCGAAGATAATCGGGGATTCGCAGTCGATATTGTCCTGCAGCCAGTCGATGAGGATCTGTAGCCCCTGCTCGGTGGTGAGTATCATCGTGTTATTACCTTGCTTGTGCAGTGAGTGATCACCAGTCGAACGTATCAACGCCTGGCAGGGTGTCGCCATCCGCATCCAGATGCAGAATATCAATATGGTGGTATCGGGTGAGTTTGACGACCAGTCTGCGGCAGGCTTTCGACAGCCCGAGCTGTTTGAGGCGTAGTGCAGGGTGGCGTCTGGCGTTCAGCCGTAGCAGATACCCGTAGCCGGTATCGAGGCTCCATTGGCAGTGGCCTCTCTTCGATAACTGCTCCAGCCGGGCGTTATCTTCACCGGTGATATGCGTCGTGCTGCAACAGAGGCCGCTCAGTCGGGCACTGGACGGGAGCGGACTTTCGACGATAATCTGATCCGGTCGGTCAGCGATACGCAGTAACGTGTCGTGTGCGTTGACCGCATCAACCAGTTCAGCCAGCTCTATACCGTCCATATCCACGGCAACACGTCCCATATTGAGCGCCAGCACGTTGATGCTGTCGGCTTCGACATTAAGTGAAATTTTCATTGTATGGCTTCCTTTTAAGCAGCCCGGTAAAAGCTCTGCCAGGCAGACAGCTGCTGGCTGATATGCTCGCGGGCTTCGAGAATCAGCTCGTGTACGGCGTCACGGCTGAGCCAGTGCCGGGGTTTATCGTCGGTTTCAATCAGTGTCTCCGGCAGCCACTGCTGGGCGATAATGTCACCGGTGGTGTGGCAGATAATCTCCAGGCGTACGGTTAACAGGCGGGCGTTGTTCGAGAGCAGCCTGTGCAGGCAGAGGTCGACAGCCGCTTTGTCAATAGTGCCGTCGTGGTGATACGTGGCATCCGGCATATCGGCGACAGCCCGCAGTTCGAAGTGCTGCGTCTGGCGACTGAACAGAACTTCGTTTGCCGATTGTGGCGTGGTGGCGTCCAGCAGGTGGTAGCCGGTTTGTTCAGCCAGGGCGCACAGGTCGCAAATATCGGCCTGTAGTGCCCGGAAGAACGTGATGAAGGCCAGGTCTTTGTCATCAGGAAAACCGTCAGCCACGGTGGTAATGCAACCTGCGTGACAATAGTAGCTGCTGAGTGCATTGCGCTGCAGGGTGACGGTGATGTCATTCAGGGTCAGCAGCACGGTGAGGTGCTGCGTTACAGCATCTGACAGAGACTGGCGCCGGGCCAGGTGTGGCAACAGGGTGAGGAGGTGGTCTCGGCTCAGCGAACCGTAAAATGCACAACCGTCGCCCTGACTGTGCGAGAGTTGCCATTGCCACTCCAGGTGTGCGGGCCAGCCTGCATCCTGTAACAGCTGCTGCCCGTGTCGTTTCATCAGTAAATCGAACATAAAGGGTCCTTTGGGGTAAGTGGAACGCAGCGCCTGATGTGACGCTGCGGGAGTGGGCTATGCTGCTGCCGGAGCCGGAAAGCGGATCCGGCTTAAGCCAGTGGCATGGCGGGCGAGCAGAATGTCGGTAGGGGTCAAAAAGGCCTCCTGTTCAGTGATACTGAACCCGGTGCGGTCGGTTCGTACCAGACCGTAGCGTTCAACGGCGTAATTCACGGCGTCCATCGGCGACAGCGCACGGTCGATGTGTTCCTGAATCACCGCGTCATCACTGAACGGGGTATCGCTGAGCTCAAGCCCGTAGTGCCGGTTAAGCAGATGGGCCAGCAGTTTTTGCCAGGCTTCCAGCGGCGACAGGCGTGGGGCAACCGCTGCCAGTAAAGGCAGTGCGAGTGAGTTTTGCATGGGATTGTCCTTATAAAGGAAGACGGTTAGCGTGTTCGGGTGGAGAACGGAGTGGGGTTATTGTGCGGCGTCTGCGAGATAAATCGTGGCGTACACGTAACCAAATGAGCCGTTGGTGTCAGATTCACAGGTCAGGCCGTTCAGCGTGCAGTTGTGGCGTTTTGCTTTACGCGGGTCAAGCTGACAACTTTTCAGCGCAGCCTCCATCTGCTTAACGAACAGCGGAAAGGTGGTTTCCAGCGCCTGCAACTGCTCCGGCGTAAATTCGCCGTTCAGTCCCGCGCGGTCAGCGAGATAGTGCAGCCGGTGGCCTTCCTGGACCAGACGAGCGCCAAACGAGGGCGTGATATCACTGCGCAGACCCCAGAAGGGTGTGGGTGGATGGTTTTCAGACATGGTGATATTCCTTGTGATTGAGTTCACTGCGTGTGGTTAACTGAGCGTGACGCAGCGCAGCACCAGATACGGGCCGTGGCGGTCCTGGCGGCGCTCGGCGAAGACGGCGAGCACGCCGGGAATATCCCGCACTTTTCGGCCTTTGTAATAGCAGACGCTACCGGTCCAACGGTAACGCCCACGACAGTACGCAGCCAGACGGGCACCCGGTATCTGCCGGTACAGGTGCATGGCCTGACGTTTGGGGATGATGTTCACAGCCATCCCCGCTCAGCGAATGAGAGAATTTCGCGGTGGCCGACGACGAAGTGGTCCAGGACGCGGATATCAATCAGCGCTAGTGCTTTGACCAGTCGTTCGGTTATTACCCGGTCGGCTTTACTGGGTTCACAGTCCCCTGACGGGTGGTTATGTGCCAGAATCACCGCTGCGGCATTGTGGTGAAGGGCAAACTTCACCACTTCGCGAGGCTGAACTTCAGTGTGGTTGATGGTGCCGCTGAACAGAATTTCGTGGGCCAGCAGGTGATGCTGGTTATCGAGCAGTAACACCATAAAGACCTCCCGCTCCAGCGGTGCCAGCTGCAGCCGTAACCAGTCGCGGGTGGCGTCTGACGACGTAAACGCCACGCCTGGCTGGCGCAGGTGTCGTTCCAGCAGACTGATAGCTCGTCGGACAGTGCGCTGCGCGTACGGTGTTAGCGTGGGCGGTATCTCTGGTGCGGTGGGGAGGCAGAATAAATCTGGCTGAGTAGGGGAAACAGTCGGAACCAGTGACAGTGCGGCGTTCATTTCCACCTCCTCAGTCAATCAGCTGCATAATGGCGCTGTATTCCGGATGCGCCAGAGCATAGTCGCGCAGGCGGTAATAATGCTCCCCGATAGCAGCGCACCCCGTCCGGCAGGCATGGTGACTCCAGGCTATCAGCGACACCGCAATGCCGGTGGCTTTGGTGCTGAGTTCAGCGTCATTGCCATTGTGCTCGTTAAACAGCGTATAGTGCGCCTGCTCCGGTGGCACCAGAAATGCCCCGCCATTGGACAGGGTATAAAACTCCCACACGCCGCCCTGATACTCCGAACTCCAGAGGTCAAGCCAGGAAAACACCTGCGGTTCGAGGAACACCCACTGGCGGACGTTGCCGAAGTGACGGCCCCAGAAGGCAACTCGCTCTTCATCGGGGACTAATGTTGCGATAATAATCGGTAGGCCAGTCTGCGATTGCGACAGCGTTGCGTCAGTGATTGCGGTGGTGATGATTTCCTTGGTCACGAATAACTCCTGATAAATTAGATTGTTAGATGAAAATGAGAATTGTGATGGTGAGCGCGCCGGGTTGTCATCGCCCGGTTATGCTTAAGCGAAACGGGATTGTTTAGCGCCAGTACCCTTGCAGATGTTGCACCTCTCCACCGGCGGTATCAGGTGGAGTTTTTTTGCCCTCAGCTCAGTGCCTGCTGTAGCTCTTCTGCCATCACCCACAGCGCCCGGTTCAGCTTCAGGTCGCCGTCAATGCCTTTTACAGCACGGGTGTGACTGCGTTTGCCCTGCGCGGAACGACCGGACAGCCCACCTTTTATCAGCGATTCCTGGAGCCGGTTGAACACCGTCCACAGGTCGCCGGACTCGTCCTGCCAGCGACGAGGTGCGAGCACCTGCGCTTCGGTTACGGGGTGATGCTCTTCACCAAATCGGTAGGTCAGCGCCGCCTTAGCGAAGGCCTGTTGTGCGGGCGGGGGTAACAGCAGCGACTGCATGGCATCGCGTTTTTCCTCCACCCGGTCAAACACGCCGAGCACCTCGTAAGCCCCTTCAATGACTTTCTCCACCACGTTTCCGCGATGCGGTACCCGAATCTCACCAAATGACTCTCCGCAGACAAGGCTGTTGGTACATACGCCTCTGAAGTACCCCGGCAGCATCTGGTACGAGCTGGAGCCGTCATGGCTGTTGAGCAGAATGATTTCGGGTACCTGCGCCCCGGTGATTTGCCCGGCACGACGCAGGCGGAGCAGGTGTTTAGTGTGCTCGCGTCGCTCAGGGTCGCGAACGCGGGACTGGCAGGCAAAGAACGGCTCAAACCCTTCGCGCTGCAGGTTTTCCAGCAGCGTAATGGTGGGAATATACACGTACTTCTCACTGCGGGACTCGTGCCGGTCGGCGCTGAACACGCTGGGAACGCAGCGCTGCAGCTCCTCACGGGTTAAGGGCCGGTCACGGCGTATCTGGTTTATTGCGCCGAAGCGGCTGGCTAATCGGACCATGGTGAAAACTCCTTAGGGCATAAAAACGAAAAAGCCCTGCGGCGTATGACACGGCAGGGCGGTTATAAGAGAAGGTTGTAGGTTTACAGTCAGGTGTCGCCGGGCTAATCCGTCACCGGGATACCGTAATCGGCGATAAAACGGTTGAGACCCTGCCCGGCCTCAGGGGCAAAGTTCCAGTCCCGCCAGATTAAGCCTCCGTCGGTAGCACGGATAACCAGACGAAAGTGCGTGTCCTGGTCATCTTCAATTTTTACGTTACGGTACTGTGCAGCTATAGCCTGGGCTTCGGCACGTGTGAAAGGGCCATCGGGTAACAGAATTTTCTCTGATGCAGACATCGCGCTCTCCTGAAAAGCAAAAAGCCCGCTCATCACTGAACGGGCCGGGGTTAGGGTGTGTGCGGTAAAGGTCGGTAGCCTTACTGGTTCAGGCAGTCCTGCCAGGTTTTGCCTTTCAGGGCTTCACTGAGCCCACGGGCGCTGAACGGTTTTGAGTCACCGGTCTGCTGTGAAGTAAAGACCAGTTTGTCACGGGCGCCAGTATGCGTCAGGGTTTCAAACACCACCTGCGCAGGGGTTGGCTCATTCGGAAACAGCTTTTCGTTGCCTAACTGATACGCCTGCTGGTTAATCATCAGGTACAGTTTATCCAGCCCTTCGGTGGAAGTAGCAGACCAGTTTTCCTTCTGTGAGCGAAGCGTGACGGTCATCTGCTGGTTGCTGCAGCTGATGTTCAGCTCCTCACCTGCCTGGTTGCGGGTGGTCAGTGCAAATTCCATTCCGCCGGTGTTGCCGTACCAGTTGCCCCACTCCTGCTCTGTCACGGCGGCCATGGCACTGGCCGACGCCAGCAATACGGAAAGTACTGTCAGTGTGAAACCTTTCATGGCTGCTGGCTCCCGTTACTGGTGGTACCCGGTGCAGGCTGCTGAGGTGCGGCCTGCATCACCGGCTGCTGCAGATGCGCACGCAAAATCTGCTGCTTTGCCAGCGCATCCGGCATGGCGTTGATACAGTAGTTGACGTAATACAGGCTGAAGGCAAAGGTGTAGAAGAGGTTCATCTTCAGTTCCAACTGAAACTGGGTCAGCGCATAGTGCTGCAGCGCCGCACGTGCCTTAAATGCCCAGACGATATAGAGCACCATCAGGGCGATGCTGAGAATGCCTGTAATGGCAATCATCACCACCGGCGTGTGGATATAGTTCATCTCGTCAATCTGCGGCATGGAATACGGGCGCAGGAAAGCTCCCAGACCAAAACAGACCGCCATCCAGATAATCAGTACAGACGACGAAAAGCGCTGACCGGTCTCCTGCATGAGTGTGTCCTGGTTTTTGTACAGCCATATCAGCGGCCAGACGCCACCGGTGGCAACGGTCAGCAGGGCCAGATGCAGCGTAGGGGTAGCAAGCTTTTCTTTAAGGGTGGTGATACTCGACATTTTTAAAACTCCTTGTTTTTCAGACAATAGTGCCCCGGTATCGCACAGGCGTGCGACAGCCTTTCCGGTAAAAGGGAAATTGCAGCAGGGCAGGATTAACGGTTCAGAAAAAGAATGACGCGGGCGCGTCGGCAGTGTGTGGTGCCGGGTTTTAACTCCCTGAAACGGAACAAACAATGAGCCATTACGATAGCAAAATCGCCTGCGCAGATTGATCGTTTGTTTCTTTGAAAAATGCAGGGATTGATCGTTACGGACGATCAACTGAACTAAAAAACATCAGTAAAATCAATTTGAATAATGTTTGTGGTGTCAGGTATTGACTGGGTGGATTTATCGTGTAATTAGCGATAGCTATACAGGGTCAGGCTGATTTTGATTCGCTGCGTGATTTCTCCGGTACGCTGAAAATCACCAGGAAAATCAGCAGCAGAAAAATGCCTTTAACGACAGCGCCAGGGTTAGAACTCATTGAGGTAATCCTTCAGGTTGTGAGACGGGGTTTAAAAAGGTGGTGCGGGCGATATGTCCTATAGTTCTCGTAGAGGCAATATCCACCGCGCCGCTGACCACCCCACCGGCAAGCGGTATCAGACGCACGATGTTCTCCGCGCTGACCAGACCGGCACGGGTCGCCAGCAATGCGAGGGTTTTCTCCGTAACCTGCTGCGCGACAGTTGCCGTCCAGCGGTCAACGGCCTGTAACGTCAGGTCCTGCAACAGCGCTTTGGCGGCGTTGCCGCACAGACACAGCCCGGCCAGTGCCCGAATGCGCTCGTCAGATAGCCGGTGTTGTCCCAGACAGGCAAGTGCTGCCACCAGACGGGTCTGCAGAAACAGTACGCTGGTGATGTTCAGCGGCAGTGTGACGGGCAGGGCCACCACGCCGCCGATGCCGGAGAGAAAGCCGCTGCTGCCTGCCTTGATACTCTCCCAGTGGATTAAGTTACGGGCGGCAATCGAAGCGTCACCTTTCGCATCAGCGAGATAACGGGCAGCCAGCGTTTCAGCGGACTCAATACCGGCAATACCGCTGACTGCTTTATCGTAGAGCCAACCCGCAATCGCGTGCAGATTACGGGGACTGCCTTCGTAAGTTTCTTCCGGGTCGCTGTCGTTATTGACGGCGTTGCTGTAGTGCTCGTCATATTCTTCGTGTTCAGCGTCTTCGTCGTGGGGATAAATCGGCTCCATTGGTGCTCCTGGTTAACAGCAAAAGAAAAGGCCGGAGCCACCTGTAAAGGTGAGTCCGGCCAGATAGTTACACAGAAGTGATATGGGTCTGAAAAGATTTGGAAATCGGGTGGCTATAGCCCTGACTCGGTTTGTTACGAAAGCCGCTGATGCACTGGCACGTATTTTGTGATGATACGATGATCTTTAGGAGAAACCGCGCGAGAGGACATATGACTGAGGGGATTTTTTGATCGCAACGTTGTTTCTTAACATCAGAAAAAGCTAACATAGGCAACAGTTTTGTTACTCTCTGCCGGAGTAGTTAATTTAATATTAAGGATATCCATTAAGTGGCGAACAAAATAACCAAGATAAAATCAATTAACATTGAAAAATTTAGAGGTCTTTCTGGATTATCCATTGAGTTAGCAAACAGAATTACCATCATTTGTGGTAAGAACGGAACTTCTAAATCAACCATTTTAGGCGTGATAGCCCAAGTATTTAGCTTCAAAACAGACTACTCAGCCACTCCCGCAGAAGACTTAAAGTTTAAAACACTAACAGATGTAAATTTTGAATCTGTTTTCTCTGAACACTTTCGATTCTCAAAATTTGATAAACCAGGCTCAATGGATATAAAATTTGTTGTTTACGATGGTGCTTCAGATACAACCCAATCCAACCTTCAACTTAAAGTTTATGATTTAAAAGACAGAAAGAATGTAAGGCCTGTCGTAAGGGGGAATAAAGTTGAAGGTATAGACAACACTAGCCGAAACGTTACTCACCCACTGATTTATCTAAGTCTGTCTCGTCTTCAACCTATCGCTACGCGCACAAAATATTCTGTGCGGAGTGAGAAATATATCATTGATAACGCTGACTACTTTAAGCTAATGAATAATCAGGTTTTATTGAAAACCGATTCCTCTAATGTTACAGCCACTTCAGGCTCAGTTAAATCAGTCGTAGGGCACACAGAGCATTATGACCAAGATTCTGTCTCTGTTGGTGAGGATAATGTCGGACAAATCCTTCAAGCAATTTTGTCTTTTAAAAAATTAAAAGAAGAATACCCTAATTATCACGGTGGTATATTACTTATTGATGAAGCTGATGCAGGATTGTTTCCTGCGGCGCAAATCGAGTTTTTACGTCTTCTAACCAAAGTGTCTAAAGAACTAGATCTTCAAGTTATAATGACATCCCATTCGCCCACAATGATTGAAGAGATTTATAATCTAAGTAAACAATCAAGTGCAAATGATTATAAAACTATTTATTTAACTAACTCGTATGGAAAAATACAAGTAAAGCCTGACTTATCATGGCCGCAAATTTATGCGGATTTGAATGTTACAACCGTTAAGGTCGATGACTCATATTTCCCGCGCATAAATATTTATTTCGAGGATGTGCAAGGTTATGACTTATTTAAGGCAATAATAACTAAGGCAACCTTAAATAAAATCCTTCATCCACTGAAAGACATTAATATTTCATGTAGTGATTTAATTAGTCTTGTGAAGCGAAAAATACCAGAATTCAATATCAAAAGCATGATAATACTTGATGCTGATGTGAAAGAAGATAAGAATTATAAACATATTGAGCACAATAAAAATGTATGTTTATTGCCTACCTCTCTTCCACCAGATCAACTATTATTCGAGTTCCTATGCAATCTTGATGCTGATGATAATTATTGGAAAAATACTGATGGTTTCAATAAACCTGTATTCGAAAGAGCTGGAAGAGATATTTTCACCAAGTTGAATATAACAACGAAACCCGGTGAAAATATTAAGCTACAAGAATACATCGATCTGTATAGAGCAAAGGCAGGTTATCAAAAGGGGCAAATACGTGAAATGTTTAAAAATTTCGCAAAGGAAGAAGAAATACTTAAAGTTGTAAACGGTAAAGTCAGTGTGAATCCTTATCGTTACTGGAGTAAACTTAATAAAATTGATGCAGATAAATTTGTGGATAGATTTGTTTCAGGTTTACGATATGTTTTGGTTTCCGGTCATGGGCTTGAGAATGCCTTGGTTGCGCCAAAGCTTGAGGTTTAACATATTGATAAGTATGGTTATTGTCATCGTGGCCATACTTGACTTTCTGTGCTACAATAATGCAAATTTCAGTATGTTGAGCGAATATGCGTTTTAATACACCTTTAAGATACCCTGGCGGTAAAGCTAAATTAACTAAGTACATTGAGAAACTTCTATCTCTTAATGGATTAGATAAAATTGAATATGCCGAACCTTACGCTGGCGGGGCCGGGCTTGCTCTCAATTTACTGATGAATAATCGTGCTGATGTTATTTTTCTCAATGATTTAAATAAGGCTATATATTCGTTTTGGTTCAGCGTCCTTTACGAATGCGATAGTCTATGTGAGCTTATCGCAAACGCTGATGTTACTATGGATGAATGGCATAAGCAGAAAGAAATTATGTCTAGCTCTCATTCAAAAAGTGTACTGGAACTAGGTTTTGCAACATTTTTTCTAAACCGTACAAATCGCTCTGGTATTTTGAAAGGGGGAGTCATTGGTGGGAAAAACCAATCTGGTAATTGGAAGTTGGATGCAAGATTTAATAAAATCGATTTAGTTAATAGAATATTAAAAATAAATAGTAAAAGAGACTCTATAATTTTATCAAATCTTGATGCTCAGGATTTTCTAACCCGACTTTCGACTCAATTAGGGAACAATTCGCTAATATATCTCGATCCTCCGTATTATATCAAGGGAAAGGGTTTGTACGAAAACCACTATAAACATGACGACCATTTGAACATTTCAACATTTGTACAAAACACAATCAACGTGCCATGGATTGTAAGTTATGATAATGTCCCACAAATCAATGAGATGTATAAAAATTGTCCGCAAATCACCTACGGCATTAATTATAGTGCTCAAGACAGATATTTGGGCTCTGAAGTAATGTTTTTTAGCAATGAGTTAAACTATCCGCAAGCTTTCAAATAATTCAAATTTATAAGATTATGCCCAAGAATCTCAAAGGGCATAATCGAAAACAAATTAGTTCTCGCGCAGAGCAAAACTTCGCTTCGCCTCCTTTTTCACCAGATGGACCGACACAATTCCAGTAAGCTGGCTGATTTCTGAGTATAGATTATCGGGAATCTCCATAGCGCTGTCCCGTTTTGAAGTGCTTGCTGCACGTCTGTGATGCGTACTGGTCATTACCTGGGCTCCTTCAGCAACCAGTTGCGCGTTTGTGCCGATGAGGACACTGTACGTAGAAATCAGGTTTTTCGTTCATGGACTGGTGAGTCATACAGTGCTGCTTATTCTGGTTGCAGCTGTCTCATCAGTCGCCAGGTACTGCGTAGTGTGTTGAATCCGGTGATCACCGCTTCGGCAAAGGGTAAGCCGGGTTCAGCAGCACGGGTATCGTGCTTAGCGTCAAACTCAGGTGTACGTGCGCCAGCATGTTGCAGGACGCGTCCGCCGTCAGTAGTCGGGTCCCAGGCGTAGGTTAAACTCAGTAGGCACCACTGGTACACGGTCGGATCGTTCAGGTCATCGCCTCGCTGTAAAGCGCTGTACGCCACAAGACGCAGTTGCTGCTCAAGCCAGTGCTCCGGGTGCCACGAACGATGCCAGCCTGCGACGAAACCGCTGGTGAACGCATTGGCGTATAACCTGAATCTGTTGGTATGGGTTACTGGCAGATTCAGGGAGGAAAGTGATAATTCATTGATTATCCGGCTGTAAAGTACATCGGTGTGATAATAGTGCATGGTTTTCTCCGGTGTAATTAAACATATGATTAACCGGAGCGCTGCTTAAATTATTATGGGCGCAGATACAGCGCCAGCCTGCCTCCGTTATCTGCCTGCCAGTGGGTACCGCGTCGCTCAAAACCTTTGTTCAATAGCTTGTGCTGAATACCCGGATCCTGAGTTGTCGCCAGTACGCCTTCTCCTGCACACGCTGTCAGCAGTGCGTCCATGATTTTGCCGCAATAGCCGCGTCGCTGAAAAGGCGAGGCGGTGACCAAATACCCCAGGTCTAAAGGAAAGCGCCCGGCGCTGAACGTCTGCATCAGAGAGGCTTTGCGGGGGCTGAAAAGTGTCTGGTAGTACGACCGGTTCAGGCGGGTCTGCTTTAGTGCGCCTGCCGCGACCACCGGACCTGAATTTGGGGCCTGAATAACGGCCCACCGGTAAGCACCCAGCAAACGGGCCGCGGGAGGGCGCCGGACGGCATGACCTTCAGCGAGCAGAGCCTGGTAAGCGGTGAGTACGGAGGAGGAGAATTCAGACGGGGCAGCGCAGGTTAACGTGAAACCGTTCTGGAGTACGATAATTTCGGGCATTTTTGAGAATACGGCATCAGATTTTATGTGAAGCCATTCTTACATGGGTTAGGTGATATTTAAGAATGACTTAAACGATCCATATCGCAAATTTAACGATGACTTAGACTGGCTGATTAAGAAAGCGACAGCGAAGCTGGCTGCAGAGCAAATATCTGTGTGCTGCCAGTCTTTTCTGGCTGAATTGCAGGGAGCCCTTGTGCCTGCATGGCGTTGATACAATGTTGGGTATCGCCATTCACCAAAAATTCCACGCGGCCGGTGAGCTGACCTTGCTCGTTAAAGTGATGCACTAAATCGGACTTTCTGACCAGCAACGCGGAAACGTCATCATATTCGGCCAATAATGCCGAAATATCCCACTCGTGATCGGCCACCGCTGCATTGAGCCAGCCCTGAGCCTTTAGTGTCTCAATCGCGTACGTCAGTCGGAACAGATCGGATTGGTAAGAAACCGGCGATGAACAGGATTCGAGCAAATACTCCAGGCGTTGTTGCAGCCCGGCAGAGATACCCTTCTGACGACCAAGTTTCAGCAGGCTTTCAATGTCGGCAGCAACGGAGCGCGGAAAGCGGCGCTGTTTTTGGGCGACAGCCAGCCAGCGGACCAGGAATGTATGGATCATCATTGGTGACAATGCCTGACCATCGTGCTGTGCCAGACGCAGGGCAACCAAGGCGCACCAGGCTAAATGAGCGAGATCGGCAACGGTTTGTTCGGGGTCCGAAGCGTGGTGAGCGGCAGAGCCGGATTTCGTATCGTGGGAAATGGTAAGGCCTTATGCTGATGCAACGGGGTGATAGTGTGTTACGCGAATAGTAGCAGTGAAAACGCGGCAGGGAAATCTGCCGCGGAATAGGAGGCGCGTTATTGTTTCACTGCGCTTTTGGCTTTTGCTTTCGCATTATCACAGGCGCTCTGATTTTTAGCGCAGGCATCTTTGGCAGCCTTTGCTTCTTTCTGTGCCTGCGCCTTTGCCTGAGAACACTGCGTCGGATTAGCCTGGCAGGCGGATTTTGCTTTGGCTGCCGCCTGACCATCTGCCGCATTTGCAGCGCCCCAGACCAGGAGCGTACATGCGCCCAGCATCATTGCGAATTTTTTCATCGTAAACCTTTATCCCAAAATAATTAATATTTGTGCATCGTCGCCACAAAAGCGGGCACATCCCTGCGTAAGTAATGTTACGTGAGGTGATAATGGCTTTATCTGGTGAACTGGTTTCAGAACGTAACTAATATAGCTTTATACTTTACCAGTGTTACTTTTGTTTTCGGTTTGGCAGATATCTTTCTGCCATTATCCGCGGCATAGCGTGTTTACTGGATGTCACTCGTCCAGAAAGGGCGATACGTCTGAGCATGATTCGCGGTTATGTAACAGGCTGAGGAGGGGGGATGACACCAGGCGCTTCCCTCGGAGGGCTGTTCCACAGCCAGAAATGCCCCGCATGCCGCAAGTAAACAGGGATTTGGCGTCAGGACAGGATACCATCACAACAGGGAAGCACACGATGAGCGTAACCCCAACAAACCGCCCCGGCTGTAAGGATGTTCATCATGCACTTCCCTGTTGTACCTTCCCCGGTCGCTCAGGGCATTCCCTTCATCGCAGACCGGTCAGGTAAACGTTTAATACTGCTGGCGAACATTCAGGGTTGTGCGGTGCCGGATTGACGCCGGAGCACCCGGTTCTGGCTCCCGGGGCGTGTACTTTTTTTCCCTCACAGCCAGAACACCCTTCCACCGGGGAAGATGTCACCACACACTGAATTTCTGTTTTGCGAACCGGCGAATACCAAAGACGCGATATGGACCGCCATCGGGGACTCGAACCCCGCACTACAACATCCTGGTCATTGCTCTTCCAGCTGAGCTAATGGCGGTTGGTGGCCCCTGCCGGATTTGAACCGGCGACCGGGCGATTATGAGTCGCACGCTCTGACCGCTGAGCTAAGGGGCCAAAAGTGCTCGCAGACAGACAGCGGGCTAAAAGACGAAGTACCACAACACAGCCAAAAGTGTCGCCTGCAAAAGCAACGGCGCGGATAATAAAGCCGTTACGTTATGTGATTATTAGCTTTGCGTGCGGATGAGTCCGCACGCAAAATGGCTGAAGTATCCTGATAAAAGTTGTGGTACCAGGTGGCTCTCTGGGTATCATGAAGGCCCTGGCTAAAAAAAGCCCGCAGAAAGAACGGGCTAACTGGAACAGGATTTAATGAGCCCCGTATGATGGGCATTCAGAGTATGGATGCCGCATTTGGAATTGCCAGTGAAGCGGATACTGTCTGGGCGATTTCAGTAATTAACCCTGGTAACAGAAGCGACGATTGATGCAGGCCATAACAATCGGGGCTAGCTCTACAGACTGGTAAGGGGGCCTGGTAGCTTTGCTGTGAAGGCTGCTTCGCTGGTCATGACCGCTCTGACCAGTTTCGGGAGTGGCACCGGTCGATAGAAATAATAGCCCTGTAGCAACTGAATCCCCTGACGATTCAGATAATCAACCTGCAAGGGTGTCTCAACCCCCTCCGCTACGATACTCAGTGACAGTTTACGGGCCATATCGATAACGCAGTCCACCAGACGGGTGGATCCCTGTTCGGCACTGATGCGGCTGACAAAACTGCGGTCAATTTTGATGATGTCAAAGGCGGCATCGTTCAGGTACGACAACCCGCAATAGCCGGTGCCAAAATCATCCAGCGCCAGCATCACACCCATCTCGCGAAGTTTCATCAACCGGGCCTGCACGTCAGTGGTGATATCAAGGGGTTCACGCTCCGTAATTTCCAGTACCAGCCTCACTGGCTTCTGGCCGAACGCCTGCAGGAACGCTGCGCACTCACCAACCAGTTGCGGTGTTTTCACGTGTGCTGCGGTGATATTGATGGCGATATGTAGATTATCGGGGAAGTGATGAATGACAGGGGTGAGGTCAACCTGTACTTTGTGCATCAGATAGTGAGTTAGCGGGATAATTAATCCGCTTTTTTCTGCCACGGGGATGAAGGCATCAGGGGGAATAAACCCGGCACGCGGGTGCTTCCAGCGAGCGAGGACTTCAAGGCCTTCAATATCCCCCGTTTGTCCGTTCACAACAGGCTGGTAATACGGAATGATTTCTCCCCGCTCCAGCGCTTTTCGAAGGTTTTCCGCCGGCGTGGTGTATTTGGCCAGATAGCGCCGCAACAGACTTCCGGCAGTCAGCGAGAGAAGGGCGGTCATTATCAGCAGCATCCCGCCCTGGCGGAATAATCGTTCAGCGCTAAAAAACGACGGCAATGCATAGCCAGTGCTGAAGGGATAGCGGGAAGATCTCAGCTGTAATGGTGAAGCTGACGTCGGCTCCACTGCAAGTACTTCGCCCTGACGGGTCAGTAGCCGGTTGCTGACAATCAGCGTCAGTTGCCGGTTATCCTGAACCGGCAACAGAGCATCCCGCAGATGAATATCGCTGATGCTGACGGCTACATAACCACCGGGTGCGGGTGTCAGCCAGACCAGCAAAGGAACTCCCGGCGCAATCTGGTCTCCGGAATAGAGTGTCAATGGTGCAACTGAAATACTTTCCTGATGAAATGCCATCGGATAGCGACCCGTGAAGGACGAGCACCAGACAGTGTCGCCTTTCAGCAGGGCGACAGCCCGCAGGTGAGGGCGCAATGCGGCTTCACGGCTGAGTGCGAACTGCGTATCGGGTGAACAGCTCCCCTGTGTCAGCGGTAATACGGCGTTGGTCGCCAGCCGCGCTTCATCCAGGATAGCCTCAATCCTGCTGGTTGACTGACGGGCCGCTGTGAGAATGTTGTTACGGGCAGAGTTCCAGAGTTGCAGGTTAGTGACCAGTACACCGGCAATAAACAGCGTCAGAGAACACAAAACAGCAATCAGTAGCGGGCGCATCGTGTTCCCTCGGATAGTCGGTTATGTGCAGGGTCAGGCCTTTTCTCTGGCGCTGACCTGCTTTTGCCTTAGGCGATGAAAACGAAGGCGCATCATGAAAATCTCTTTTTGTTCGCCGGTCATATTACCGGTGATTGCTTCGGGGCATAGCGCCGTACCGTTGGCTTCCATCCGCACCAGGCTGCGGGCGATGAAATCAAGCCCTGTGAACGTCGTGGTGCTGTCAAATTTTACTGGAGTGGGTGCTTTAGCCATGTGTGCCGCTTCCTTACAGTAGCTCTGGTTACAGCTATTTGTTACCACACTCTTTTAAAGCAAAAACGCACAGCGGCTCTCAGTTTTGCCGTACAGCGCTTCGTTCAGCACGCTATGTTCATCATCTTGCGCTTAGTAATGAGCGTAGCGCGATAAGGTATACTTCGTATTTACCTGACCGTGGGGATTTTGCAGTCCAGTTCGGCTTTGTTGAAGAAATCGAACTTTTGCTGAGCTGAAGGATCAGGTGAGGTTGCAGAGTCTTTGACCATGGTACGGGTGTCGAAGAAAATGACGAAGGCAGATATGCCAGAAAGCAAAGCGATTACATCAATCTTCCCGGTGGTCATTGTACTAATCAGGCTACTATTGCCCAGCTTGTCTGGTTATTTACGTTTTTGCATGGCAAACACACCTACTGCTGCCACTATACCAGCTCCTGCCGCCGCAACGATTGCCACATATTTTGATACTTTGGCCGTCTTATCACTGGTACTGTTTGCTTCGCCAGAACCTGGCCGGGTAGATGTAGCTGCACTGAGCGAAATAGTTGCAAGACGGGTATCAATTTTTTGTTTCAGGCGCAGACGCATTTCGGCATCTTGTTTCCAGCGCAGTAACCGGTCTTCATATCGTTGTGTATCTTCACGATCCCACTGCTGTTGCTGTTCTTTTTCTGAAAGTAGTCGTGATAACTCTGCGAAGATTTTATCGGATAACTCCTGGAACCTTGCACGGTGTCTGGATTTAAGTTGCCAGTCGACATCATGCACCAGATTGTTTCGGTATCCAGCAAGGCTATTAATCATGTTAGACAACTCAGGCGGTAGATTAGCTTGTAAAGCTAACTTGCGAAGCCCTTTTTCTTTCGCACCAAAATCCATTTTCAGCATTTTTTCAATATGGCCCGCTATCATCACCCATTCGCCGATAATGAGTTTACGCTGCAGTTTTTCCTCTGGGCTTAATGACATCGAATATTCGTCCTGTATGGTCTTTTCGCAAAATTTAAAAGGTCATTAAAATTGTGGCAATGATACTGGGGTTAAGGTGTGTTTCAGCATCGGTTAGCATTGTAGAAATCAGCAAAATACCTGGCATTTAACACGTCCCACCATACGAATGCGGTCATCAGCAGAATGAGTACTGAGATGATAACTTCCAGAATGGAGGCCGTTAAGCTGAGCATCAGCGTCGCTGATACTGTCATATGCCTGACTGCATCGAGGAAAATGGTCATGTCATTGAGCGTCGATGATGATGTAAATAAAAAGAGCAGGACGAATGCGATATCTATCGCTATCAGTATGCATCGGGTACGCCATCTGGCTCTGTCTGTTGTCTCTGCCTGACCTTCGCCATTAAACCGTACAACGCTCTGGCTGCGATTCACGCTTTTGTACATCCAGAGAGTTTTGAGCGGCTCTGTGGTATTCATGATGAATTGTATTTCGCGATACGAAGCGTAACGATGTCCTGTTGCCTGTGCAAAATAATACTCTGCCAGGAGCGGGTCATGCCCTTCCTGGCGCCAGAGTATCAGGAATTTCTCAAGCGCTTCACGCTCCGCTTTTTTATCCGGCAGAAACCTGGAAGCCATATCCAGTAAAAAATCTGATGCACCCATTCTCTCTATCCTGCTTTTCATCAATCCGAAGAGGGACTGCACAGGAGAATAGCCCTTATTTATCTGTTGGTTTTGATAAGTAATGGGATCGGCATTTCGACCAGAACATTACGCGTTTTGCCAGTGCCTCAAGTAAGAGCTCTGTTGTTAGCGGGGGCGTTTGACGTTGGTTTTTTCCAGCGAGATTAAGCTGTGGTATAAGCCCGATGCCACGGTAGTGTCGTTACGAGTTTGACCGGGTGAGTTTACAATTCGATTCCGCCATTTTTGCCTCTCCGCGCCTGGCGACAGAAGGTACTTTTATCAGAGGTTAAATGGTGTGACTGAGGGGCCGGATATATGCCATTAAGAGCGTTGCTGGATGGGCTGGATATTCATTCGTTCGAATTTGACGAACTGGCGTGGGAAAACCTGAAAATGACTTACAAAGCACATTCTCTGGTGATGCCGTGCTGTGGTCATAGCGCGTTCCCCAAAACAAGCACACTCGGTAATTTCTTCTTTGCGCACAAGTCCGGTAGTCACTGCCCGTATGTGGCTGATAGTCCGGAGCATCTTTACCTCAAATTTTTAATTGCTCAGCAAGCCACTGATGCTGGCTGGTCGGTCATGACTGAAAAACAGATAGGTATGTTTGATGGGATACCAGCAGTAGCTGATGTGTATTGTACCCGTAATAATGTTTCGCTCGCTTTTATGGTCCAGTTTCCGCAGTGCGATGACCGCTGGATTGAAGACAGGCAGGCTGAATTTACGGAGGCCGGTATTCACCGTACATTGTGGTTACGGAAGTTGCGAAAAAGAAGTGAATATTACAGTCATGGTATTTATCAGGATTATAATTTACCGGTATTTGGCATTCGGCAGAATGAATCAGGGGACTTTTATCTACCTCAGTTTGATGTCTGCGTTGATGATTTTATTGCAGGCGTATTTGCCGGGAAGCTGTCATGGTTCCCTGACAGACGCAAACCATTGATTGCGAGTATTCAGCCACGAACGGTCAATTGCCGACGCTGTAGAAAACCCACCAATATTATCGAGCGTATTGGTATCTGCGATCACAGCGGCATGTTTGTGGCAGATTTGTTTTTTGGTGATGAACGGGCCAAAGATTTGTTGCAGGAAAATATGAATTGCCTGAATTTAAATTCGCGTGGTATTGGTCAGCTTAAATCCAGGCGTCGTTCATATGGCATATCCAATGGCTGCTGGCATTGCGATACGCTCATAAGCGATGATTCACTGTATTACTCGGGGAATGATGGTAAAGTAGCGACATCAAATTCAATGATTGAATTTAAGTTTGATTATGATGGCGCATTTTACCTCCCTGAATTCTGGTTATTTGACGGGAAAAAATCGAAAGCGATATTCTGATGCCGTTTTTCTCATTATCAGGCGGGGCCTGAAAAATATTAAACATCACCTGGCTCACGCAGCATTATGCCGTGAGGTATAATGTGCTGACCGATAGCCCACGTTGAATTATTTCAGGGTAATCTATTTTTGTTCCCGCCGTTACTTCATTAATCACTCTTAGTGTTGTTAACATATTAATTACATTTTGAGTGCTCATTTTATCGCCTGATTTGATGCGCTTATTACATTGTCACTTTTTACAACCCTTCTGTAGTACCGATATTTCACTTACTAATTTGTACAAATAACATCCGCCTTGAGTTCCAGGCACTGTCTCTGGATACCTCTTTCCGGCTTCTTACTCTTACTGCATTTTTTTCTGAAAAAAGTGATCACGTTTTTACGTATTTTTAGCTACCAAACTAGCGTGACCTTGCGGTCTGTGGCCCGGTAACCTTTTCGTGAATTGAACATCCATTTTTGATTCGGAAGTGCTCTTTTGAGACATGCCGGCGCTGGGAGGCTGATGCCATTTCCCCGTATGCCAGAGGACGCCACTCAGGGTTGGGGTTGGTGGAGTCCGTCGGGTTATGTCTGTGGCAATGGTGGCGTCGTGGACTCTATAGCATGTAGCTCTGGTGTAAATAAAAACGGCGTGTTTTGCGGGAGATGCATCTGCTTGCTGCACAGCCTGAAGTACTACCGGATGCCTGGCGGAAATCTGCTGAAATGGAATGAGTTGTTATATCTCCGGTGGGTAGTGGTTATTTTTCGCTGTGTGGGAGTTTTCCCGATATTTATCCATCGGGATGATATTCTCTGCGGATTTGATGATTCGCTTTTGTCGGAGTGGCAGTGTGTCGATAATTAAAGGCTATGTTAATGTTATTGAAGGTGTATTCATTCTCTCGTATTCACATGCGTGACTGATCCTCTACCGCTTATCATTATTGTGCATTGATTATCAGTGACTACCCATCAATAACTGTCAGCATCATTCGAGCATATTTAACGTGTCAGCAATCAGACGAGCTTTGAATCTTCCCCTGCGACTATCACTGCTAATGTCACTGGTGAGCAATTATTGTTTCGATATAACGCCAGCAAGCTTCTGTTCTGTAATCGATGAACGGGTGACAGTCTTCCGTATTACGAATATATCAACAGTTAAATTCCAGAATGAAGTCATGTCAGTCGTAGCAGATAGTTTATCGGGTATCTATTTCCTGGGAGCGTATTAATCTGCCGGTACCATTCTCCTGAGTTTGTTACTGGCGTTTGACGGGGTGAATATCCGAATGCAGCAACGTGCTTTCAGTGGCATTCTGCAGCCCGATATTCCCACCGGTATCATCAGGAAACAATTTTCAGCATGAACAGTATCACCTGTGCTCAGTATGATCCGCATTCCGGTGAGCGTGAGCCTCGCACTCGCTCTATCCTTTTGGTAACCGGTGTTCGGTTATTTTACATTCGTTGTTTCTTGCATGGATTCATTCCTATGACATTTAAATATTCCCCACTGGCCCTCATGCTGACGGGGGCACTGTTCTCATTGCCGGTGTTTGCATCTCAGACCGTGGCTGCCGGTAGTATGTCGAATACGGCATCGGTCACGACCCCGACGACTCCGGTAACACCAGTTCCTCCACAGGCTACAGCGCCGACAGTAGCCGCTACCGTAGCTGATTCTGCTGCCCCAGAGGCCTCTGTAACGGATCAACCCCCAGTCACAATATCTTCCACCCAGCGTTCAACAGCACCGGCATCCGTACCACCTCAGGATAAAGCGGTTGTACCTGCTGCGACGGGCGTTGGATCCGTTGCTCCTGCGCAGACTCAGAACGCTCCGACTACTGTAGCCCCGGCTCTGGCTCCTGCGACTGTGCTGGCATTTACTCCGGAACAGGAAGCCCGGATTGGTGAGGTCGCTAAGGCGTATCTGCTGGCTCACCCTGAGGTGCTGCTGGAGGTCAGTCAGAAATTACAGGCTCAGCAACACGAGCAGCAGCTGCACGCCATAACCACAGCCGTACTGGCGCATCAGGACGCTCTGCTGAATGATCCTTCCACTCCGTCTTACGGCCCGGCTGACGCCAGAGTTGCGCTGGTGGAGTTTTTTGATTACCAGTGCTCTGTTTGTGCCCACCAGGCTCCGATCATGGAAAGCCTGATGCAGGCCAATCCGCAGGTACGCTACGTCTTTAAAGAGTGGCCGATTTTTGGTGAACGCTGGCCGGCGTCGATGGATGCTGCTGAGACCGGTTTGCAGATCTGGCACCAGAGAGGCGCAGCCGCGTATCTGGCTTACCACAATGCAGTGTTCGCGACCGGGCATAATGAAGGCAAATTAACGCAGCAGGACATCATCCACGCCTCAGTGAAGGCCGGTAAGCTCAAAGGCAAAAAAGCAGAGATGCTGGATACGCTGGCACAAACCGATGCGCTGGCACAGAACCTTGGCTTTCGTGGCACGCCAGGTTTGATTGTGATGCCGGTATCGGGTGCGACAGCCGATAACGTGACGGTGGTGCCGGGTGGCGCCAGCCAGGAAATGCTCCAGGCGGCAATCAGCAAAGCGGGCGGACAGTAGTTTGATGTGCCGGGCTGTAATCAGCCCGGTTGTTAAGCCAATCCCCTGAATTCTTTATACAGCGCAATAATCATTCATCTCTTTTTCTTCGGATCCGGTAATGTGCTCCGCTTTACCACGTATAAGGGACATTCAGCATGCCTAAATTGACTTATCCTGCAGCGATTTCGCTTGCGGCTTTGCTGCTGGTGGGCTGCACCACCACTTACACAATGACCACCCGAAGTGGTGAGGTTATTCAGACGCAGGGCAAACCGGAGGCTGACTCTGCCACTGGCCTGATGAAGTACGCCGATGCTTACGGCTATCACAGGGAAATACAGACCAGCGAGATCGTCCAGACCACAGAAGGAAAATCTCAGCTGAGCTGGTGAATTAAATCCGCTCAGGTTTAGCGGTATTTGCCGTTTCCAATGTCAACGATTAAGCTGAGTGCCTGCTGCATCAGGGAGTCCGGCACTCCAGCAGGAAGATTTGCCGCTAAATCAGGGCTGCTCAATGTAAAGAAACGAGCCAAAATAGACGGGATGGCGTCAGAGAGGTTTTCAGTAGCATCTTCAATTTCAATGGCTACGTTGATGACATCCATGGCATTGATGGCTGCTTTGCCTTTGACCATTTCTACGATGTCGTAAGCGAGAGTCAGTGTCTTCATGTTTATTGCTCCTGAGTATCGTTAAAGTATTCGAGTGACAGGTTACAACTACGTCATTGCTCGGTATGAAGGGGGGGTTATTCGTGCGTGTCTGGAATAAATGTTACTGTTTTTATCCGGGGCATGAGTTCTTTTAATTCATCTGCGCTGTAGCCTTCCGCAGTGAACGTTTTGATCTGACCCTCATCAAATGTAAGTTCCAGTTTTCTGTTATCTCGTTTACTGAGCCAGGCAACGGCGACGGCTGAAAATGCACCCCATGCAGCGGGAGTACCCAGTTTCTCCAGCAATTGAACCATATCGTTAA
The DNA here is from genome assembly GCF_037053465.1 of Citrobacter amalonaticus. GTDB lineage: Bacteria > Pseudomonadota > Gammaproteobacteria > Enterobacterales > Enterobacteriaceae > Citrobacter_A > Citrobacter_A amalonaticus_H. The sequence goes on along the minus strand of NZ_JBALIF010000007.1, from coordinate 239,179 downwards.
AGTTGAATGACAAAGCAACCAGACTGTTATAGTGCAGTTCATTCTGTTTGAGTAATTCACGGATCTCTGCCCCATCCTTAACTTCGAACATGAATATGGGGGTTGAAAACATGGCAATAATCCTTTCGTCAACAAAGCGATGAGGCTGCTTGATAACACAAGTGGATCTCATTCATGAAGTTTGACTGCGTAGTACCTGATCGTGATCATGTTTGCCAGCACAAAGTGATCATTCAACACACGGTTGTCTGTTGATGCGTCGTTGCCTGAACGTGTTCAGCGATCCGCTACGACGTTTTATTTGTTCTGCTACGTCAATGTGTTAGTCGTCACCGAAGTCCGCTCAGAACGCGTTACAGGCGCTTCTGATGCGGGTGAGTTCCTCAGTTAAAAATTATCGCATCACCCCATGACATGTAACTCATTTCCACCGGAGCTGAACATGTCATACACCATTGACCCTCACCTGTCTGCTTTACTGAGCCAGCACGCTGATGCCCTGAGCCAGCGCTATTCCCGACTCATTCCGTTTCGTATGGATTTCTCTTTTCTGAACGGGACGGCACTGCACCGCATACGCCGTGACGATTACAGTTCGCGTGAAATGTACCTGCTGGCGGAATATGCGCTGCAGGAGCTGGATGGCATCGTCGGGTATGCCTGGGTTCAGGAGTTCACCCCGCAGCATGGTATCCACTATCACGCGGTGTTTTATCTCAACGGACAGCGTCACCGGGTACCTCAGGAATTTATCTACGCCCTGGTGGATTACTGGCGACACTACACCGGCGGTGATGGCTGGTTCCATGACTGCACCAGAGACCGTAAACGTTATCCCTTTGATGGTCAGCGGGTATTGCATTACGACGACCCGGAGCAGCGGAAATCACTGACCCGGATGCTGGGCTACCTGGCAAAGACGGAGCAGAAAGATTACAGCAACTATTGCTTCGGTCTGAGTGATGTCCCGGCCCCCAGTCGTCGGGGTCGTCCCCGCAAGCACCCGTGAACCCAGGAGTCGGCATGCGCATTTGTAAGTTGTATCTGGTATTACGTTCAGAGGTCACCCGCTATGTCTGAGTTCAGTTATTCCCGTCTGCTGCTGGCGGATGCACAAAAAAGCGGTCAGGCATTGTTTCAGCGGGCTGATGCGCTCGGGGAAAATGGCCTGTCCTCACTGATGGTGGACCCGCGTTTCGATTCAGTGCTGCGATACGATGCGTTTGTGGTCTCCCGGCTTATCTCGCGCACGGGTGTTGTCGATGCTGACACGCAGCGGTTTGTAAAATTCAGGCCATTGGTGCAAAGCGCTCTGAGCGTCCTGCGCGATAAAGGGCTGGAGACGTATCTGCGCAGCTATCATGACAAATGTATTACGGTACTGCTGAAGTGTCCTGAGTTACAGCCGTCTGCTACGGGAGACCTGACTCCGCCATTACTGGTCAGGCTGCGGGCCGGTAAAACAGGAGAAGACATTGGTGAAGCGCTTGAGGCGTTAAAATGTCGTATCACCGCGCGTCTGGCATGGCGGGTGGAGGCGCTTCGAAAAGAGCCCGAGTACGTCCACTGGTTATTCACGGCGGGTAAGACGCTGTCGTTATGCCCGGAGGTGCGATGGCCGGTGCCCGACAGTGTGGTTTGCCTGATGGTGCAGGAGGCCCGTGCCATTGTGGCTGAGAATGTCATTGTCGGTGGGCGCTATCCACAGAAAAGTCAGCTGTTGCGTTACTCCATCTGGCATGGCTATTGCGGAGAGGTGCTGATGCTGGTGGCACTGAAGACCGCCCTTGAAGAATGGACGGTTGTACTCAATAAATACAACTATATCGAACGTGCCGCCCGGGTCTGTGGTACGCCCGTGAGGGCTTTGCAGTAAATAAATACCGAACCGCGCTATGAGATGTAACCCCATTTCTTTCCACCACCGTCACCCCGTTCGCGCCAGTTATTACCTGCGGGCGGTGCGGGGCAGGGAGCATCTCATGCGAATTCGTAAAGCGTTTATGGCGTTAAATGCCGAAGGTCACGTTGTCAGGGTGGCTGACGTCGTTGCTGGTTCGGTGGCACCCTTTACCTGTCATCACTGCGATTGCCCGATGCGCTTTCATCGCACAGTTGGTGGGCAACAGGCCTGGTTTGAACACGACACCCCGGTACTGACGCAGGCACAGCTACAGAAGTGTGCGTACTTCGACGACCTTTCACTGGCTGAACGGCGATTGCTCGCCCTGCAACGTCAGTTACAGAAAATGCAACCTGTTGAGGTTGTTCGCCACTGGCACTGGATTGAGTGCAGCCACGACTACTCGGGTGCCAAATTGTGCCCGAAATGCCATCTGAGTATTTACAGCAGGGAAGCCCGGGCTGACTAACCGGCATGGAACGCTTTATAATAGACGCTGACTCGCTGTAGATAAGGTAAACCGTAACAATGACTGACCAGCCTCCTGTATTAAAGCATCCTTCTCTGTGTTCTGACGCTGAGATTAATGCGTTTCAGTCGCTGGTTAGAGCCAACGGACAGGCCAGCGCCGCCAGAGTGCCGGAATCAGAGTTACTGGCGTTTTTGCACAACAGCGACGGTGAGCTTATCGCGGTCGGTGCGATTAAAAATCCGAACCTGGGTTATCAGCAACGCGTGTTTGCCACTTATGCAGGGCTGACAGCCCCCTCTGACACCTGGCCTGCTCATGAGGTGGGGTTCTTTTCCATTGCACGGGATTACCAGGGGCAGGGACTGGGACGTCGTATCCTGCAGGCGCTGATAAATGAGATGCCGCATACGCCGTTGTTCGCGACGACCAGAACGCCGGGGATGGTACGCTTGCTGGAAGAACAGAGTTTTGTGGTGACAGGTGAGCGCTGGGTGACAGCACCGGATCAGACACCGTTAGCGTTGTATATTCGCAAGTTTTAATGGCTTGCCGATATCCGACGAAAAGACTGCATCTACAGCTTTTGTCTTGAACGCATTGTGTTTTCCTTGCGTTAGCGTATTAACCGTTGTGTGGCAGCTAATACCATCCTGAGAAAATGCATACCCAGAGTAGGGTGGCTACGAAGAACACGGGCAACAAAAACCAGGCGGCGATATAACACCAGCCCGGTAACTTTCCCCGCGCCAGGGCAATAAAACCGCCAAAAACCAGCAGAAACAGAATGATAAACGGCATCGTATTTATTCCACTGTCGCCGATTCGATAAATGTCTCACGGGCAACGTTGCCGATAATGTTGGTGGTGATGCTGTCAAATGCGCCACCGATAACGCCACCGGCAACGGGAACCAGTTTGACTAGATTGATTGCGCCCTTGCTGCCGAATTTGGTCAGCAGGCGAAAGCCCACGGCCTGGTTTATTTTCGTCAGTACAGCACCGGAGATATTTCTGATGGCCTGCTCTGTCAGCTCCGTGCCGATCTTCACTCCGGCAGCTTTGAGGACTTCACTGGCAGCGTTTCCGCAAAGGCAGGTGTAAACCATGGTCTTCACCTGGTCGTTTCGAAGGTCATAGCCCCCTATATGCGCAATGGCGGCAATCATGCGGATCTGGATATACAGCACGCTGGTAATATTTGCCGGGATGGCTATCGGCAGAGTGAATGCACCGCCGAGTCCGGTCACAAAGCCACTGGTACCCGCTTTAGTGTTCTGCCAGCGGATCAATGAATTCGCCTGGTCCACAGGGCTGCCGTTATGTGCCATGTAGCTGAGCGCCATTTGCTGCGCGTTATCGAGGCCCGGCACGTTACTGTTTACCGCTTTGTCGTACGCCCATTCCAGTGCCTGCTGGATAGTGTCAATTGTGAGAGGATTTTTCATCGCGAGTTCCTTATTATCCGGGCATCAATGTGGTCTACCTGGGATGAGCAGGCAGACCGGAGAGTCACTTATTGTTGAGGAATGCTGACGTATATCTGATTATTGGGGCGTTTTTCGACTGTGATATCCAGGTCGTTACCATTATCCAGCGTGGCGGTAGCCCGGTAGAAATCGTCCGAGACTTTGTCATCTATATGAACGGCTTTACAGACGGCTGATTCATGAAGCTGATTATGAATAATGTCAGTGACGAGCTTGCACGATGCATCTTCAATGTCAGCTTCCGCTGTACCCCATGCGAGGACGGAAGCAAGGATTGACGCTGCGATCCAGCCCCAGAAATAGTGTTTCTTGTGTTTTAGCAGGTCGGCGCGCTTCCACAGATAAACCGGGATTAAGACTGTCCAGAACGATTCCGGTGCCGGATGGCCCGCTGCCTTCAACCGGCGTTCATCCAGCACGCAAAGCCCAATGTTGAGCAGGACATACAGCCAGATGAGATCGTGGCCTACCAGATATTCGACCAGCCCGCCAATAAACGGAACGGCTACAACACCCCAGACGAAACGATTATCCACCAGGTTTGCCGGGATCGGAGGAACAGCGGGCTCCTGTGGTTCACCGGATATGAAAAGCGCACTTAGCGTCGACTCACCTGCTGCCATCCATTCCCCTTCCCCCGGCCAGACCGACGTCTGTGGGGTGATTTTCTTTTGCTCAATCAACCGGGACATAGTCTGCAAATCAAGCGGACCTTCACGATTGCCTTTATTGACGTAATACCAGTTGCTCATATTTTTCCTTACCAGAACTGTATGGCGGCAACGGAGCTCGTGCCTGCCTGAATTTATGCTTCGTCCCCTGAAGACGCTGTTATCAGTGACAGAAATAATCAACAGAAGAGTTCGCGCAGATGCTGGCAGAGGTCTTTTTAAAAGTCAGATCGTTTTCACAGATCAATTTTTTAAAATCGATCTGTTTCGCCGATCAATCAATAAGTCAGTTTTTTATATTTATTTTATGAATGTTTTGTCGGGGAATGATAGCAACAGCGTTACAGATCTTTTTTATCACTAAATAAGTTAGGGGAATGAATGGCGAGATTTCTGTAGAAGGCATGTTCGGGATGAGTGAACAGAGAGGGGGGCATGTTCATTTTGACCAGTCGCTGGAATGTTTTATTTCTAATAATTCATTTAGTGAATGTGAATGAAATATGTAGTTATTTTTATGAATGCAAAGGCTAAATATGCAGCGAACATTTTCAGCGTGGTGTTTATTATTTGAGTGAGGTAAAACGGAATTGTTACCGTTGAGAAATATTTCTCCGACTGAAATAAGTAGTGAAAATTGCTGTAAATTGCTCGTTCGCTGGCTTGTTACCTGGTTTTTATCGTGGATATCCAGATCAAATTTCTCGCATCTGATTGCTGACATTTCCCTACAGTCAGATCATGAGTCTTTACATTTCAGGTCTATCCCCCTCTTGTTAGTGCGTTTAATCGGCGTAGCATTTTCCCTGTAACTGCCTGTTTTATCCAATTTATTCATCGCTGCTGATGCGGTGAGGTGCTGCCCGGAAGGCGTGTCAGATGTTTCCGGCCATCAGCCGTCTGAAGTACGACATTTGAAGGAACATTGCATGTCCGGTTCATTCCAGGAAGAAATTCCGAAAGCCCGTATTAATTTAAAGCTGGCCCTGCATACCGGGGGCGCGCAAAAGAAAGTTGAGCTGCCGCTTAAACTGCTGGTGACAGGGGATTTCAGCAACGGGCAGGAAAACCGTCCGCTGTCTGAACGTGAAAAAATTAACGTGAACAAAAATAACCTGAACAGCGTGTTATCTGAGCTTTCCCCGTCCGTAAACCTGACCGTTGAAAACACCCTCGCCGGTGGCGGCAGTGAAGAGAACATTCGCCTCAGTTTTAAGGATATGAAGGATTTTGAACCAGAGCAAATTGCCCGGCAGGTACCCCAGCTCAGGGCTCTCCTCTCGATGCGCAGTCTTCTGCGCGACCTAAAATCCAACCTTCTCGACAACGCCACGTTCCGCAAGGAGCTGGAAGTCATCCTGCGTGACCCGGCGCTCAGCAATGAACTGCGTAGTGAAATTGCTGCTCTTGCCCCGAAAGCCTGACGGAAAAAATTAAGGAAAATGCTGATGTCTGTACAGAATGAAACCGCTGTGCCCTCCGGTGAGACGCTGGTCCGGGAACGTTCCGCAGCTGATGGCGTGTATGCCTCTCTGTTTGAAAAAATCAATCTGAAACCCGCTTCCAGCCTGAGCGACCTGTCAGTCTGGCAGGATGAAACCGCCATGGCCGAAGCCGGGACCAACGAACGTATCACTGCAGGTGTGCAGGTGTTCCTGGAGCGCCTGCGCCAGTCCGGTCAGAAAGTGGAAAAACTCGATAAAACCTTAATCGACCATCACATTGCTGAACTTGATCACCAGATTAGCCGTCAGCTGGATGCGGTCATGCACCACCCGGCCTTCCAGAGCGTGGAAGGTCTGTGGCGGGGTCTGAAGCATCTGGTGGATAACACTGACTATCGTCAGAACGTAAAAACCGAAATTCTCGATGTTTCCAAGGACGATCTGCGCCAGGATTTTGAGGATGCGCCGGAAGTTATCCAGACGGGTCTTTATTGGCACACGTATGCGAATGAGTACGATCAGCCTGGTGGAGAGCCGATTGCTGCCATCATTTCGGCGTATGAATTTGATGCGTCGGCGCAGGATGTGGCGTTGATGCGCAACATCTCTAAAGTGTCTGCCGCTGCCCATATGCCGTTTATTGGCTCTGCCGGTCCGAAGTTCTTTTTAAAAGAGAATATGGAGGAGGTCGCGGCCATCAAGGACATCGGCAACTACTTCGACCGTGCCGAGTACATTAAATGGAAGTCCTTCCGTGACACCGATGACTCCCGCTATCTCGGCCTGGTGATGCCCCGCGTACTGGGTCGTCTGCCATATGGTCCGGACACTGTGCCTGTACGCAGCTTCAACTACATCGAGCAGGTCAAAGGCCCGGATCACGATAAATACCTGTGGACCAACGCCTCGTTCGCCTTCGCCGCCAACATGGTGAAAAGTTTCATCAACAACGGCTGGTGCGTACAAATCCGTGGCCCACAGGCCGGTGGTGCAGTGAAAGACCTGCCAATCCACCTGTATGACCTCGGCACCGGCAACCAGGTGAAGATCCCGTCGGAAGTGATGATCCCGGAAACCCGTGAATTTGAATTTGCCAACCTCGGCTTCATTCCGCTGTCGTACTACAAAAACCGCGACTACGCGTGCTTCTTCTCTGCCAACTCCACGCAGAAACCCGCGCTGTATGACACCGCCGATGCGACCGCTAACAGCCGCATCAACGCCCGCCTGCCGTACATCTTCCTGCTGTCGCGTATCGCGCATTACCTGAAGCTTATTCAGCGTGAAAATATCGGCACCACCAAAGACCGTCGTCTGCTGGAGCTGGAGCTGAACACCTGGGTGCGTGGACTGGTCACCGAAATGACTGACCCGGGCGACGAACTGCAGGCTTCTCACCCGCTGCGTGACGCGAAAGTGGTGGTGGAAGATATCGAAGATAACCCTGGCTTCTTCCGCGTGAAACTCTTCGCAGTCCCTCACTTCCAGGTCGAGGGTATGGACGTCAATCTGTCGCTGGTATCCCAGATGCCTAAAGCAAAAGCATAAGGCGGTCGCAGGGATGAAAATTTATCGTCCACTGTGGAACGAGGGGGCTTTGCTGTCCCCTCAGCAGTTCCAGCAGCAGGCAGAATGGGAATCTTTTCGCAGCGCCGGTGCAACAGCACTGGCATCAGCATTCCCCTGGGGTGTGGAAAAGATTGAATTTAATGACAGTCTTCTTTCATCGGGTCTGATCCAGATTACGCAGTTACGCCTCTGGCTGGAAGATGGTTCGCTGATTGATGCACAAAGGAGTGATTTGCCTCCGGCACCACGTGAGTTAGATGCCAGTCAGTTGGCAGGTCTTGATGCGGTAACTGTCGTTATCGCACTCCCTCACATGCAGCCGGGTGTGATCAACGTTGAGCAGGAAGGTGTCTCCCCGGATCGACCGCTTCGCTATCGCGAGGAATGGGTAACATTGCAGGATGCTTTCGGATCTGAAGAAGAATCCATGGCCGTTGCCCGGTTCAACTTCACCATCCGGTTTGCCCATGAAAGTAATGACTCGTGGAAAGTTTGCCCTGTCGCAAGACTGATCCGGGATGGACATAACGCATGGCGACTGGATCCGTCTTTCATTCCTCCTGTTGCGTCATTTGCGGCAAGTCCGGTTCTTCGCGAACGTCTGGTGCTGCTCAATCGCCAGCTACGCTCCCGACGCCAGCGTCTGATGACAATGCGTCGAGAGAGCAACGAAAGACTTGCCGATTTTGCCGTGGCCGATGTTTCCCTTTTCTGGTTGCTGAATGCGCTGAATTCCCACGCCAGGGTGCTGATGGAATACGAACGTTTTCCTTCCCGTCCGCCTGAACAGGTGTGGGCTGAGCTCGCACGTCTGGCCGGAAGCATGCTGACCTTTTCTCTGGACCATGATCTTGACGCCATACCGGGATATGACCACGAGGAGCCTGCCAATGCGTTTCCACCGTTGTTTGACTTGATCACGGGTTTGCTGGAAGCAAGTTTGCCGTCCCGGGTCATCGCACTGGAAATGTCTCGTCCGGACGGGCAGACCTGGAAAGCAAACCTTCACGATATTCGTCTGCGTGAAGAGGCCGACCTCTATCTCTCTGTTCGCTCTGATATCCCGGCCTGGCAGGTTGCCGATAAATTCCCGGCACTTTGTCAGGCAGGTTCGCCTGATGACGTCAATGAGATCTATGGTGTTGCACTCAAGGGTATCCCTCTGATCCCTGTCAGCAGGGTTCCGGCCGCATTGCCTGTACGTATGGAAAATCAGTACTTCGCGCTTGATATGGAAAGCCCCGCTGCGCATGAAATGCAGGAGCAGGGCGTGTGTATGTTCTACGTGCCTGAAATGCTTGGCGCACTGGAACTTGAAATGTTTGCGGTATTGCGCTCATGAGACAGGATATCGATATCGACCAGCTGATGACGGATACCTGGCTTACCGTCACCATGCTGAAGAAAGGCGCTGTCACGCTCAATGGCAGTGCGCTTTACGACAAGTGCGTTAAACAGGTTGAAAGTGTGCGGGAAGCGCTGGAGCGTGCCGGTTACGACGAGGCCAGCGTCGGACATATTTCCTATGCACAATGTGCTTTGCTGGACGAGGCGGTAATGAGCCGTAAGCCTGAAAAGTGCGAGGAAGGAGAAGAGCCGAAAGTTGATGAGGGCCAGGCTGCATGGCGTAAAGCCCCGCTTCAGGCCCGATTTTTCGGATCACTTCGGGCAGGTGAAGCGTTATGGGATCGCATTGCAGAAGTTCTGCGTCAGCCCTCACCGAACCCGGCCGTTTTGACGTGCTATCACCGGGTTATTGCACTGGGTTTTCAGGGGTTGTATGGCCTGAAGGCGGTCAGTCAGTCGCAGCGGGATGAAGTCGTCAAAGCCCTTTCTGAGCGAGTCTCTCCGCCTGATGCAGGTCTGTCTCTGATTGTTCACCGGATGGGGAAACATCGCTGGAGTCTGATGCGTTCAGTCTGGTTCTGGATAACGCTTGCCATCATCCTGACCGGCGTTATCTGGTGGGGTGGTCATCTGTGGCTCCAGGCACTGTTGTCAGCACAAATACCGGAGCTGCATGGCTAATGCGTAGATCAGTCATTATTCCGGTTGCCCTGCACACCTTAGCAGCTGTTGCCACATTGCTGTGGTTGCTCTGGTATTTCATCCCAACAGGAAACGTGTTTAAAAGCCTGACCACGGTCCTGATCCTCCTGCTGGCAGGCTGGTTTGTTTTTAAGAACTGCCGCCGGGAGCAGCCGGTATCCGACACCACCGTTTCAGCTGCTGACCTGCCACTACCCGACACCCAGGGCCCCGTTGTTCTGGTATGCGGTGACAGGCTGGATGCGCTGTTTCAGGGGAGTCCTCTGCGTAAAACAGCTCAGGGCTGGTGGCTCCGGGCCGATGACGTCAGCCGGTTAACGGATGTTGTCCGCAACATACAGACGCAGTTCCCACGCCAGGTTGGTCAGCTTTCGGTGATGTACCGCTGCCTGCCAGACAATCATCAGGATGAAGCGGTTCTGCGCTCCACACTGAAGACGCTCCGGCAGCAGAGCAAACAGATAAAATCCCTGACGGGTTTTACACTGCCGGTGGTGGTGAGTGCCGAATTCTCCGGACCTGAGACACCGTGGATAATTATTCGGGGTGACAAGCCGATTGTGTGTCCGGCAAATGATTCGCCGCAGGCTTTCATCGACTGGCAGCAGACTGATGACAATATTACGGCGCAGCCCGCGATCAGTCAGGCATTTTCATTTATCCGTAAAACCCTGACTGATGAGCTTGAGAAGCCTGATCGGTTAACGCCCCCTGAACGAGCATTTTCCGTGGTAATGCGCCTCGGTACCGTCCTTCCCGGTACTGAGTCAGTCTGGGCCGACTGGCTATATACCCGCACCTGTTTGCAGTTTTTCAGAAATCTAGGGCAGAAAGCCCCGGCAAGTTTGTTTCCGGATGCGGTTCTGCCGCTGCTGGCACCTTTTGCTTCAACTGTGCAGGGGGGCCAGCGTACCCTTCGCCTGATCCTGCTGATGTGGCTGTGTGCACTGACCGCATTGGGTATTTCTGCGCTCAATAACCGTGACCTGATTCGTCAGGTGAGTACCGATTTGCAGCGCTGGAATGCAATCCCGATGAACCACTATCGCCCTAAGGCAGAATCACTGGCCGCCCTGAAGCAGGATGCCCTCCTGCTTGAACGCTGGCAGCGCCAGGGTGAGCCTTTGCGTTACAGCCTGGGCTATTACCCGGGCCAACGACTGTGGCTGGCCTTGCAACAGGCTATTGATACCTGGACGCCTCCACCAGCACCTAAACCAAAACCAGTACCGAAAATTGTTCGTCTCGACAGCATGTCGCTGTTTGATTCCGGTAAGTCCGTGCTGAAACCGGGCTCCACCAAAATGCTGGTCAACTCGCTGGTCGGAATCAAAGCCAGACCAGGCTGGCTCATCGTGGTCAGCGGCCACACAGACAATACCGGTAGCGTTCAGCTCAACCAGACCCTGTCTTTACAACGAGCTGAGGCCGTCCGTAACTGGATGCGTGATACCGGGGACGTACCGGAAAGTTGCTTTGCCGTTCAGGGTTACGGTGACAGCCGACCGATTGCATCAAACGACACGCCTGATGGCCGTGCGCATAACCGGCGTGTCGAGATCAGTCTGGTACCGCAGGCTGACGCCTGTCGTCTGCCAGGCGCAAAACACGCGTCACAGGATGTACGTGACGTTTCAACTCAAGAAATGGAGAAGTAAAACATGGCAATCCCAGTTTATCTGTGGCTGAAAGACGATGGCGGCGCTGACATCAAGGGTTCCGTAGATGTGAAAGATCGCGAAGGGAGCATCGAAGTTGTTGCTCAGGAACACAACCTGTACATCCCGACCGATAACAATACTGGCAAACTAACCGGCACCCGTATTCACACGCCGTTCCTGTTTACCAAAGAAATCGACTCTTCCAGCCCGTACCTTTACAAAGCCGTGACCACGGGCCAGACCCTGAAGTCTGCTGAATTTAAGTGGTACAAAATCAACGACGCAGGCCAGGAAGTTGAGTATTTCAACACCAAACTGGAAAACGTCAAGCTGGTGAAAGTTGCACCAAAAATGCACGACATCAAGGATGCCTCCTTCGAGAAGCATAACCACCTTGAGCAAATCGAGCTGCGCTACGAAAAAATCACCTGGACCTACAAAGACGGCAACATCATTCATTCCGATTCCTGGAACGAACGCACCACAGCATAAGACTCTGGCGGGCAGATCCCTTCTGTCCGCCTTTTTGTTTTGCTCCGCACAGCGCCTGTCAGACGGACGCTTTGCAGAGCAGTTTCACAATTTATCGGCATGAACCTTATGGGCATCGGTTGACGGCCAGGGGCGGTAGCGTGCCTGAACAAGAGGGAACGACATGGAACATCATTCAGCAGTCCTGCTACGACGACTTAACCCTTATTGCGCCAGAGCACTGGAGGGGGCGGCTTGTTTATGTCAGACCCGTGCGCATGCAGAAATCACGCCTGAGCACTGGCTGCTGAAACTGCTGGAGCAGGGGGAAGGTGACCTGACCGTTCTTGCCCGACGCTATGAATGGGATATGGATGCCGTCTGGCAGTCACTTCTGAGCTGGCTGGATGCACAGCCTCGTTCAGTTCGCACACGCCCGGAGCTTTCTGCTTCCCTCCAGACCCTTCTGAAACAGGCCTGGCTTGCCGCCACGCTCGCGGGAGATGAGCAGATCCGCAGCATACATTTGCTCACGGCCATGATTGAAATGTCAGGACTGACGCGCTGCGATGGCCTCTGGCCCTTAATGACCCTGACCACCAGCCAGCTGGAAAGGTTACGTCCCCTGCTGGAAGCCCAGTCGGATGAGCGGCATGACGTTGCGCTCAGTGAGCAGTCTGGCAATGTCAGCATTATTGGCCGGGCTGCACCGTTACAGCATGAAGCACAAAATCAGGCTGAAGGCGGAAGTGCGCAGCCTGCCGTTTCACAGGAAGAGTCCGTTCTCAATCGTTTTACAGTTGATGTGACTGCCCGTGCCCGGGAAGGAAAGATTGACCCGGTCTTTGGTCGCGATAACGAAATCCGTCAGATGGTGGATATTCTCTCCAGACGCAGGAAGAACAACCCGATCCTCGTGGGTGAACCCGGCGTGGGCAAAACGGCCCTGGTTGAAGGCCTGGCGCTACGTATTGCTGAGGGCAATGTGCCCGAAAGTCTTAAGCCCGTCATCGTCAGGACACTGGATCTGGGTTTGCTTCAGGCGGGTGCCGGTGTAAAGGGGGAGTTCGAACAGCGTCTGAAAAATATCATCGACGCCGTCCAGCACTCCCCGGTGCCGGTGCTGCTGTTTATTGATGAAGCGCACACCATTATCGGTGCCGGTAATCAGGCGGGCGGGGCAGATGCGGCCAACCTGCTGAAACCGGCACTGGCTCGCGGTGAACTGCGAACCATTGCGGCCACCACCTGGAGTGAATACAAGCAGTACTTCGAACGTGACGCTGCCCTGGAGCGCCGCTTCCAGATGGTCAAGGTTGATGAGCCCGATGATGAGACAGCCTGCCTGATGCTGCGCGGTCTTAAATCCCGCTATGCCGAACATCATGGCGTACACATTACCGGTGAGGCCGTCCGGGCAGCGGTGACGCTATCCCGCCGCTACCTGACAGGGCGCCAGCTGCCTGATAAAGCGGTGGACTTACTGGATACCGCTGCGGCCCGGGTACGGATGAGCCTGGACACGCAGCCAGAACAGCTTACCCGGTTGCAGGCTGAACTGACTGCGCTTGCCATGGAGCAGCAGGAGTTGCTGGAAGATATTTCCCTGGGTAACACCGTTGATGCCAGTCGTCTGCCGCAGATTGAACAACGGACCCAGGCACTCAGCCAGCAAAAAATGGCCCTTCAGTCACAGTATGAGACTGAAAAGCAGCTTACCGACTCGCTGAAAGCTTGCCGGGAAGACATCAGCCGCCAGAAAGAGATCTCCGCCTTCCAGCAAGAGCTCTCCCAAATTCAGAATAACAGCCCATTACTGGGGCTGGATGTTGATGTCCGCACCGTTGCGACCGTTATCGCCGACTGGACAGGGGTTCCTCTCTCGTCGCTGATGAAGGATGAGCAGACCGAATTACTGACGCTGGAAGAGCAGCTGGCAACCCGTGTTGTCGGCCAACATCCTGCCCTGAATGCCATCGCCCAACGACTGCGAGCGTCAAAAACGGGCCTGACGCCAGAGAACGGGCCACAGGGCGTGTTTTTACTGGTGGGGCCAAGTGGGGTGGGCAAAACAGAGACCGCGCTGGCACTTGCTGACGTTATGTATGGTGGTGAGAAATCGCTCATTACCATCAATCTGTCTGAATACCAGGAACCACACACGGTCTCGCAGTTGAAAGGCTCCCCTCCGGGCTATGTCGGATATGGTCAGGGCGGTATTCTCACCGAGGCGGTCCGTAAGCGGCCGTACAGCGTGGTGCTGCTGGATGAAGTGGAGAAGGCCCACCGGGATGTGATGAACCTGTTTTATCAGGTCTTTGACCGGGGCTTTATGCGGGACGGGGAAGGGCGTGAAATCGATTTCCGCAATACCGTGATCCTGATGACGTCCAACCTGGGCAGTGATCAGTTGATGCAGCTGCTGGAGGAGCAACCAGAAGCCACGGAGAGCTGCCTGCATGAATTGTTACGTCCGACCCTGCGCGACCATTTCCAGCCTGCTTTACTGGCTCGCTTCCAGACGGTGATATACCGCCCACTGGCTATGGATGCGATGCGCACCATCGTAGGCATGAAACTGGCACAGGTGAGCACGCGTCTGCAACGTCACTACGGCATCTCCACTCACATCGGCGAAAGTCTCATCGACACCCTGACGGCAGCCTGTCTGCTGCCGGATACCGGCGCCCGCAACGTGGACAGTCTGCTTAACCAGCAGATCCTGCCGGTTCTGAGTCAACAGTTGTTAAGCCATATGGCGGCGAAACAAAAGCCGTCCTCACTACAGCTGACCTGGGATGACGAACAGGGCATTGTGCTGGAATTTGATGAACAGGCAGAAGGAGAGGCGTCATGAGCGGAACACTTATCAAGAAAGCAACCGATGCGGTGCAACAGCTGTCAGGCCAGTCTCGTTACCGGGTAGATGTGCATGAATGCAGCGATTTCCTTGATGTTCTGCGTTACAACGCCGTTGAATCACTTAGCCAGCCATGGCGTTATGACGTGGCGGTTACCTGCTCCTCTAAAGATATTGCGTGTGAGACGTTATTGCTGAAACCGGCGTCATTTACCTTCCAGACCCCGGTATTTGACGGGACACCGGCTCTGCCGGTACGGACGGTTTTTGGTGTAGTGGAGTCGTTTCGCCGTGTATCTACGTCTAATGATGATACCCATTACGCGCTGACGATCGTTCCCCGTATTGCCCTTCTGGACTATACGAAAGGGAGCGAGATCTATCTCAATCAGTCGGTTACAGAGGTGGTTGAACAGGTATTGCGTAAGCACGGTCTGGAAGGTCCTGATTTTGAGTTCCGTCTCTCCCGTGAGTATCCATCCCGTGAGCTCATCACCCAGTGGCGGGAAACCGACCTTGAGTTTATCCAGCGTCTGCTGGCAGAAGTGGGCATTTACTGGCGCTATGAAATGGACAGCCGTCTTGAACAGGATGTGGTTATTTTCCAGGACAGCCAGCAGCAGTATGAATTTGGTGTCACCCTGCCATTGCGCAATCAGGCCGGGATGAGTGACAGCGGGCAGGAGAGCATCTGGGATATTCAGACTGGCTACAATGTCGTGAGCGGGAGTGTGGCCACCCGTGACTACAACTACCGTGAAGCACTGAAACCTCAGGACAGTTCCGAAAGCATTTTCAGCAAGGAAGGGATCACCACCGGGGAGACGTACCATTATGCGGAGCCCTTCCTGACTGAAGGTGATACTGAAAGCACAGAGACCGGAGCATACTTCGCCCGTCTGCGTCACGAACGCATTCTGAATGCGCAATATCAGGTCACCGGGCATTCCTCCAGCCCTCATCTGTCTCCGGGGCAGGTACTGGAAACGGACGGAACGCTTCCTGATACCGTAAAAGAAGGCATCGTCATCACCACGGTGCGCACCAGCGGCTCACGAAAAAGTAGCTTTACTCTGACCTTTGAAGGCATCCCGTATAGCGAAACCGTCTGTTATCGTCCGGCGTTACTCAATCGCCCGGTGATATCCGGAACGCTTCCAGCCCGGGTGGAAAGCACACAAAAAGGCGACACCTATTCCTGGCTCGACCCGGAAGGGCGCTACCGTGTGAAACTGGACTTTGACCGTAACAGTCCTGAACAGGGTTATGCCTATTTGTGGCTGCGGCTGGCTAAACCCTATGCCGGTGATACCTACGGCTTCCACTCTCCGCTTATCGACGGAACTGAAGTGGCCGTCATTTTCGACAACGGGGATCCTGATCGCCCCTATATCGCCTATGCCCTGCATGACTCAGAACATCCGGACCATGTCACCAGTGACAATCATACGCGGAACGTGTGGCGTACCCCGGCGAACAATAAGTTGCGGATGGAGGATAAGCGCCAGGAAGAGCATATCAAGCTCGCGACGGAATATGGCAAAACGCAACTAAACATGGGACACCTGGTCAATGGCCAGCGTGAAAAGCGCGGCGCCGGTTTTGAACTGCGTACAGACGAGCATGGCGCAGTTCGGGCTGCAAAAGGGCTGTTCCTGACAGCGGATGCCCAGTCCAAAGCCCAGGGGCCGGTGCTGGAAATGGCCCCTGCGATAAGTCAGATTAACCAGGCCAACAGCCAGATGCAGGCGCTGAACAGCGCAGCTGTTGCCGCCGGAGCGCTGGTCTGCGACATCAATACCCAGATTAGTCTCGTGACCGACAAAATCAAAGACCTCCAGTCTTCGGTCCTGCTGGGTAGTGCTCCGCAGGGGGTAGCATTTACCTCAGGTGAACATCTTCAGCTCAGCAGTACCCGCAATACCATGATCAATGCCGGTCAGCATCTTGATATCGGTGCGATGAAGAATCTGTCTGTAACGGTAGAAAAAGCCCTGGGTATGTTTGTCCATAAAGAAGGGGCTAAGCTGGTTGCCAACCAGGGAGACATCGAGATTCAGGCTCAGCACAACACGATGGCACTGTTTTCTGAAAAACAGCTGACGGTGACCAGCAGTGAAGACGAAATTATTATCAGCACCCCGGAAACCCTGACACTGAACGGTGGCGGGTCTTACCTGAGGCTGAGTAAGAACGGGATTGAGCATGGTTCATCTGGTGAGTTCATTATGAAAACGTCTGACTATCTGGTACCAGGCTCGGGCGCAAACCTTCCCAACGAAACACCCAATTTCAGCCTGACGGATATCGCTCAGGAGAGCAAAATTAGCAGTAAGTCTTTTAACGACTAATGAAAATGACGAACAAATTCGGATATTTGCCATGAACATTCCCAAGAAAATTTATTCTTTATTAACTGCTGTGCTCTTGCTGGTCAATTTTAGTGTTCATTCCGCTACTGATTACAAAGAAAGCCCAGCACAGGTTGCGAAAGAATTTTATTCATTATATATGGATTATTACTTCAAAATGGTACCTCCTGATGCCACTATATTTAATTCAATGATGAATAAATATGTCACCCCCCGATTCAATAAAGAAATAAAGGAAGCTAAAATATGTGAGGCTGGGCATGATCCAGTATGTAACATCGATGATGTTGAACCTAAACTGGGATATGTCTATATCATCAGGGCGCAAGATGCCTACGATGACTGGAAAGAAATTAAAGCTGAAATAGTTAAACCTGGTAAAAAACAGTCCAGCGTTAAAATTTATCTAGGGGGTGCACAGGAAAAACCACAGATTATTATAGTTGCCATGATTAAAAATAATGGACAGTGGCAAATCGATAATGTTTCAGACTTCAGACCAGCCCCCTACCGCTTCCAGTAGTTGAGATGATTTTATGTGGAATAAAGATTCGGCAATATCACACCTTAATGCTAATGCTCATAAGCACAGTCAGCGTAATTGTGCAGCCTATGTAACGCAAGCAATTGAAGCTGGAGGCATGACGATAAAAAGACCAGCCCCTCGTTCAGGATTAAAATACCCCGCAGCCGCTGATTATGGAAAACCTATAAATAAAAAGGGATTTGTACCTGTTTATACATATGCTGGAAATGGTGCCCCGTTATCAGATGTCACATCAGTTCCAGGACAACAGGCAGGTGATGTTGTCGTTATTCAGCCCATCCCTGGTCATCCATATGGGCATATGGCGATGTTCAATGGGACTCAATGGATTTCAGACTTCAGGCAGGAGCAGCTTGGTTTTTATCCGGGACATGCCTATCAGAAATTAAAACCCGCATTTATCATGTACCGTTTTGGCGCTGAGGATCAATCCCAGGAGCAAAATGACAGTAATAAAAATAAACAACTAAAGATTTGCTTCCCCATCACAAAGCAAGGTGGTCAGGAATTCTCAACGACAGAAGATATTCTTTCCCACCTTGGTGGTGAATCCACCGGACAATACACGATCGGTCGCAGCGGTATGTGGCATGGCGGTATCCATATCACCCACGCCACAACCCCCTGGTGTGCCCTGAGTGGTAGCGCACCGTTGGAGGCATTCGATTTTCCTGTTGCTTTTAAAGGCGAGCAGGCTATACGTTGCATGGCTGATGGGGAAGTCGTTGCATATCGTGTCTGCAAGGATTATCTGACGCTAGGCTGGGAATCTGGTCCGCTAAGTTTTTCGGGGTCATTTGTCCTAGTAAAACACTATATTCAACCAGGTGAGAAAGAGTCCAGCGGACTGCATTTCTACACCTTGTATATGCATCTTGCGCCGTATTCAGCCTATGAAAGTGCGAAAAAAATCCACTGGATAACTCAGGATACGCTCTCTGGATATTCAGAAGCCGACTGGTTGATTATGGATTTGAGCCGCAGCGACCAGAGACCAGCGAGTGCAGGCAATGTCAACAAAGGGACTCCTGTTACCTGGGATGCCTCAGACACTTCCCTCACCGCCACCCAGGGGGGACGTACTTATGGATTGGCAACTCTGAACGCGGATAGCGGAAAACTGAAATCGGGCCAAAGAGTCTGGATGCTGGTCGACAATAACAACATTAAACCGGCGCCAGGAAGTGGCCCTGGTTGGTGGGATCATTTGGTTCCACCAGCAAAAGAAGTCATGGTTTTTGATAAAACAGTCAGTCTCAGTTCACCTCTCCCTATCAAGGCCGGTGACTCGATTGGGCACATGGGCTACTATCAGGCACCAAAGGACGGGGGATATGAGGCGAGATATCAGGTTCATATTGAATGTAACAGCATGGATGATAATCTGGAAAAATTCCTGACCAACCCAGAAAAAGTGGGGGAGAAAAACCCACTCTGGTTGAAGTATTCTCCAGGCCTTGCTCTCTTCACAAAAGATACCGCTAAATGCACCTTCGCAAAGGGCGCGACATCGACAACGCGGACAGGCATTTTACCGCTGAGTAAGGTCACTACTGAAACTGATACATCAACAAAACAGGAATACTGGCAACTGCGGCCAGAAAATGCCTACGCGCTAAAAGGGCAGGCTGAGCCTCAGCTTTTGTCTCAGTACGACCTGGCTAAATTGGGTTTTAGAACGGAAACCGCAGAGCCTGAAAGCTTTGATTACCTGGATGGAAAAAAACAGCCCACTGGATTCTTCCGCAACCTCATCGACTCACTCTACCAGGCCGCGACCGAAGATACGCGAACCAGTCATGCTCTCGTGAAGCATAATTATCAGCGCCTGCTGGATAAAATTGACAGCGGAAGCGACCGTTATTCTCCAATGGAGTATTGGAGAGCACTTCATAATCCCGACTATCGTGACGTCATCCAGAAAACAATCGTAAAACATCCCAGCGACTGGTACTTTAAAAAAGGCGATGCTATCTGGCAACCATTCCTTAATGCACTGAAGAAAGATGCTCCTGAATGGAAGAAATACAGCGAAGATTTCCTGGATAAGATGGCATGGATGCAGGATGTTACATCTGAAAAACTTGGCCCTTCCTTATGGCATATGCATCCGATTGCGTTTCTTGGTGCATTAATAAAGAAAAATACTGGGTGGGCGCATAGCAAGTTTGCGGACTTTTTGGGGCATGTTGAATCTAAAAATGATTACACTGCTTACAATGTTCACGTGACTTATAAGCCTCACTATAAGACTAATCTAACCGAGATGACTATTAAGGAAGTTAGAGCTTCACAGAATGATTCATCTTCGAACGGTCTATTTGCAACAGGGCGCTTCCAGATAACCCCAGATGCACTAAAAGGAGCCATTTCTTCATTGGGGCTTGATATTAATCAAAAATATAATGAAGAAATGCAAGATAAAATCTTTGAAGAATACTTAATAAAAATAAAAAGACCCGATATCATTAATTATCTTGAAGGTAATGGTAGCGTTGAGGATGCGATTTATGCGTGGGCAAAAGAATTTGCATCTGCTGGTGTCCGCAAAGGTAAGGAAATAAGCCCTTCGAAAACAGAATTCGAAACATTGCCGGATGGTAATTTCAAATTAGATAGTAAGGGTCATAAAATACACAAGAGAAGATTTGCTAAGAGTGAAGGTGTTTCTTATTATTCTGGCGATGGCGTTAACGCTGCACATATTAAACCTGACGATATGGTAAAAGTATTAATGGAGTCGAAAAATGAAGGCAAGTAAATTTTTGATTTTTAGCCTGTGTTTCATTTCTACGTTTTCTTTTGCAAACGACACTAATGGACCTCAATTTTCAGATTACGCAACAAAAATAAGTACAGGGCCATTTGTCCAAAAATTAGATTTAACTGGAGAGCAGTTACAGTCTACGCAAAAATGGAAGTCATTTATGCAGAAAGAGCTTGTGGCGCCCGTAAATTTCGCTGGGCACTATCGAGTTTACATTAGCAACAATGGTCAATTTCTAAAAGAATGTGGGAATGATGGCTGGGCATGCGGATGGATCATCGATAAATTGACTGGTCATATTGTTTCCACACTGCCTACATTTAATGGAAATACAAAATACCATTCAACCACAGACAATGGAACACCCTCTCCAGATGCATTTGATGCAACATATTACCCTAACTCAACAATGATGCTCATATATGGTGAAAATAATCCACCTGAAGAGAGTGATAAAATAAAATGCGCTAACTCTCTGTATGACTTTAAAAACAATATCTTTAATAAGATCATGTCAACCGAGTGCGATATAGACCATGGCGATGACCCAGCTTACGGTTCATAAGAGCAATGCCGGGTGGGGTCTGGCTGAAACGGATAAATCAACAAAACAGGAATACTGGCAGCTGCGACCAGAAAATGCCTACGTGCCTAAAGGCTAGGCTGTGCCACAACTGTTATCACAGTATGATTTGGCAAAGTTGGGTTTCAGAACTGTAACCGCAGAGCCTGCCAGCTTTGATTATCTGGATGAAAAAATACAGCCTGTTGGATTCTTCCGCAACCTTATCAACTCACTTTACGAAGCAGCGATCGTTGCTCTCCAATGGAATACTGGAGAGCACTTCATAGTGTTATGAAAAGCCAAGGGTTAATAAAATGAAGGCATTGATTATATTATTACTCTCTTTTTCACCTATGATTTCACATGCTGAAGATTATTGTTCAAGTGTATCTGACAAAGCAGATACAGAAAGAGCGATTATCCCTAGCAGTGATTCTGGTTATAAAGTGTCAGGGAGGGGACGTGCTTATTTCTACTCAGCCCCGGATGAAAAGTGCGCAATCAAAAATCTATTTATAATACCAGGCGACCTTGTTAATGCATCAGCAGATTATAACAATTATACATATATAATGTATTTTACAAAAGACGGTAAAGATGTGGAAGGGTGGGTAAAGTCTAATCAACTAACACCAACAGGAACCGGCATCGGACCATCAGATAATAATTGAAGCAGGGTAGGGATTAATTTTTTACTCATAGGGGAATAATGAAAACTAAAATAAAACTCATTTTGACAGCTTTAGTTTTAATGGCTTCGGCAACATATGCTCAATGTAAAGATGTTGACAGGTCTAACCCACAGTTTTCAGACTACCTAGTTCCCGTAAGTAACGGGCCATTTGAAAGAAATATTCACTTTAATAAAGAACAGGAAAACTACTCGCAACATTGGAAAAATGCAGTTCAAGAGCAACTAAAAAAGCCTGTTAATTTTGCAGGACACTTTAGAATCTATACAGCCTTTGGCGGTCATGGTAAAGAATGCCTTCGTGATAATTGGGTATGTGGTTGGGTTATTGATAAACTATCAGGGGCAGTTGTCGCAACACTACCATCAGATACTAATGGTAGTTATAATTATGCTGATATTTCTGATAATGGCACCCCTGTTGGTCTTCCATTTGAGATTGATGCTTATAAAAATAGTTCAATGATTGCATTAACAGGTCAATCTATCTCAGTAAATAAGAGTGATAGTCCTGTATGTAAAACGGCCTTATTTAATTTCAACAATAGTGGGTATGTGAAATTGATCGAATCACTGGAAGGATGTAACAATCAATGACCTCTCATAAAGATTCATCATAACGAGAATCCTACCCCAGAAAATTCGGACGCAGCATGTATCAGCGGACGATCTGGGTTGAGTTACTAAACTCAACCCTAACCCAGTGATAAATGTTAATTTAGGCTAGCCAAATGGACTTTAGAGCGACTGAGTTAGTGCCCTACATTTTATTTGCATTCCTCACATGTAATAATTTCGCCATTGCAGATGAAGTACCAAGGATAAATACGTATTCAGAAAATAATACGTGTAGAATAAAAATCAATGACGACCTTGTTGATAGTTACAAATGTGAATTTTATCGCGCACCATCAGTATTATCGTTTTCATATTTGTACGAAGCCAGAAAACAAATAATAGTATTTATTGATAGCCCATTGGGAAATGCATGCGATGGGGGCCCATTACATGTGTTTAGCAAAACGGAAGATGAGAAATACAAACATCTGAAGACTATTGATTTCTGTGGGGGTCATTATCCATCAATAACCAGTGGCCCAGAAACATTCAGAATAAACATTCCTTCAATCTCTGTTGACGGCACGGATAAGAAAATCCCAGCTGAGACATGGGAATTAAAGAATGATGAATTAGTTAAGAGATAAGAAAGAGGAATCTAATAATGCTCCAGATTATCCGTAAAGGCGATAAAACCACTCACGGTGGTTCGGTACAGACCGCTTCCGAAACGATGAAATTCGGTGGTATCGGCGTTGCCCGCAAAGGCGACAAAGTGTCCTGCCCGGTCGAGGGGCACGGACCAACTACCATCGTAGAAGGTAATCCTGATTATCTTGACCATGGTATCCCGGTTGCCTTTCACGGTCACAAATGTGCCTGTGGTTGCACGTTGATCAGTTCATTTGCCGCTGCAAAGGTTGCCTGATTATGCCCGTCTGGCTGGATGCCATCCCTGAAAAGGCCCCTAAGATACCGCGTCCCGGCACCGGGCGTTGGCTGCTCTTTCTCGCGTTTGTCATGCTGGGGGGCATAGCGCTTACTCTGTGGTGCTGGACATCAGAGCGAACCGGATTTGTCTTCTGGTTCACCGCTCTGGGCCTTCCTTTTTGTACCTGGGGGCTTCTTTTCGGTTTACGTAGGGTTGCCTATAAAGCAGAGCAGGTTGGAGCTGAGTCGCGTAATGTCGACCGTGAAGCTCTCATCGACAGTGAAATTCTTCGCGGTCAGCGCTGCGCATGGATCCTCGGTACATACATTCAGGCCCCGGCCGGAAACAAAGCCGATGACCTGCTTGAGGCAATGAAAGCCGCAGCCCCCGCTATCGACTTCTCCCACCCGAGAGGATGTGACAAACCGGTCAGATACGCGGCATTAACAGAATACCAGTCTGATTTAACTAAGGCCCTGACGGCTGCGGTGACTAAACTGACCACGCGTGTAGAAGGGATAGTTCAGCCGCTTCCGCCGGAGCTGCCGTGCTGGCTGGTGCTGGATTGTGATAACGACCTTTACCCCTTGATTGAAGAGCAGCTTAAGGCCGATCTATCACTAAAGACCGGCAGGATTTTTCGTCTGATGTCCGGAAAAGGGCTGAGCGCATTCGATGCCTGGCTGGACAAGCGATGGGACAATCCAGGCATTCTGGTTGCCATCACGCTGTCGTTACCGGCGTCCCCCCGGGAAGATGACGCAGATGCCGTCTCGATGGTGGTATTGAGCAACCGTAAAGCCCACGCCTGGCCGGATGCACTCCGCCTTAGTCGCCCCGAAAGGGGAGCAGAAACAACGCTCACAAAGACACTCACCCGGGCGATGCTCTGGGCGAAGACCAGCCCCGATGAACTCAAAGGAAGCTGGATCTCCGGTCCTACATTGACCTCTGGAAGCGGCTGGAATAATGCCTGCGAGCAGAGCGGGGTGGCATTTAGTCTTTCTGAGGACAACTTCAGTATCGATCCAGTGCTGGGATACACAGGCCATGCGGCTCCATGGCTGGCTATCACGCTAGCCAATGCTGACGTTGAACAACGCGGGCCGCAGGTTATCGCCGCACAACCCGCCGCTGACAAGGATGACATCTGGGTTGCCGTCATCACCAAAGAAGAAGTTCGCAAGGAATCGCCTAAGAATGTCTAAGGTAAAAGTAAAAACACTCATCGGCTCCGTTGTGACTGTCGCCTTTTTCCTGACAGTCATCGTGGCATTTTTGTTTTATGCCTTTCCGGAAAATGTGGCTTCTGCCACCGGCTTCGGGCCGTATGATGGCCAACGGATACTCACATTCTGCGCCATACTGGTTGCCGCGATATTTTTACTCGGCTGGCTGACAGAGAAGGCTTTCGACCACGCGGGTAAATCCGGGTTGTATTTCCAGTGGGGGCAGAAAAAGGCTGAGAGTGCCGCTCCGTTGGTGAACCCAATTCCCAGTGAAGAAGACGATGATGAACCGGTTTTCAGCGAAGACGTCGTGTCCGAACACCTGCGCTTTCGCTATGGACGTCGCTGGAAGCGTAAAGTGCGTCTCCTTTTGGTTATGGGCAACCAGGACGACGTTCAAAAAGCTGCTCCGGGCCTGTGTCATGACCTCTGGCAGGAAGGCGACGGCAACGTACTGATTTATGGCGGTGACGCACAATCACTCCCGGATGAGATCTTCCTGTCAAAACTGAAACGCCTGCGGCCCGATCACCCGCTTGATGGCATCATTCAGGTGATGAATACTTCAACCCTCCCGACGGATAGCGAACGGGATGCCTTTTTGCGTTGCCGCCAGAAAGCAGACCATCTGCTTGGCTGGCAGGCCCCTGTCTGGCTGTGGTTGACAGACAAAGCGACAGGCGCTCAGCCGGACGCGGAAACGACGCCAGCAGGGGTTATTTTTGGTACGGAAGGCACTGTTAAAGGGGCGAGTGAAGCGTTTTCTACACTGGCACAACGCCTGCAAAAATTCGGAATGGCACAGATACTGAAGAATCCGGCACATGACGGCCTGCTTCAGTTGTCCTCGCGCCTGCGACACGAACTGAAGGCCAGCCTGACCGTTTTACTCAGCGGGCTGATGCAGGGATCTGCGGCCTGGCGTTTACGCGGGGTCATGTTCAGTCCAGAACTGGCCGGTGCCGGAACGGTGCCGAACACACGTCTCGACACCCCGACATGGAAAGCCGTCATTGATGACTGTGATGCCGTCAGCGGCAGAAAGCTGGGCTTCAACTGGCTTAAGGTTCTGCGATTACTCCTGCTTTCCCTGATCCTTTTATGGGGAGCCGGTACTCTGCTGTCGCTCGTCGTTAACCGGGCTCAGATTTATGAGGCGCAGGAGACGGCAAGACAGGCAGCGGATACTGCAAAACCCCTGGCTGAACGCCTGCACAACCAGCTCGTACTACAGCAATCTATCGCCCGTTTGCAACATCGTGAAGTAACCGGCGCTCCGTGGTACACCCGCTTTGGTCTAAATCAGGACAGCGACACGCTGGTCGCGCTCTGGCCGCTGTATGCGAAAAACAACGCACAGCTGATGAGAGATGCCACCGCAGAGAGTCTCAGGCAGCAGCTGAATGCCTTTGTGCAACTTCCTCCTGCCAGTGATGCCCGTACGCAGGGCACACAGCACACCTATGACATGCTGAAAAGTTATCTGATGCTGGCCCGTCCGGATAAAGCGGACGCAGGCTGGCTGGCAAAAAACGTACTGGTCGCCTGGCCGAAACGTCAGAATGTGCCGGATGGCACATGGCAGGACCTGGCACCGAAACTGCTGGGCTTCTACGCACAGAACCTCCCGGCTCATCCGGAATGGAAAATTAAGCCCGACGCTGAATTAATCAGCACGGTCCGTCAGATCCTGCTCAAGCAGATAGGCCAGCGTAACGCTGAATCCGGGTTATACCAGGACATGCTGAAGCGCGTTGCCAGCAACTGGCCTGATTTGACCCTTGCAGATATGACCGGCGGCACCGATGCCTCAACGGTATTCAGCACTGACGAAGTCGTCCCGGGAATGTTTACGCGTCAGGCCTGGGAAGAGCAGGTTCAGGATGCGATTAACGAGGTTGTCAAAACCCGTCGCGATGAAATTGACTGGGTCCTGACGGATAAGACGCACCAGACAGGGAGCGATATCTCCCCGGAGGCGCTGAAAGCCCGTCTGACAGAACGCTATTTTACCGATTTTGGTAATGCCTGGCTGAACATGGTCAACAGCATTCAGTGGCAGGAAGCCACGTCACTTTCTGAAGCAATCGCTCAGCTTAATCTGATCGGCGATGTCCGCCAGTCACCGCTGGTTGCTCTGATGAACACGCTGGCCTGGCAGGGAAAAACAGGGCAAAAGGGTGAGGCACTGGCTGATTCGATAGTGGACTCAGCGAAAAAGCTGATCGGTCAGAAAAAAAATGCCAAACAGTTTATCGAACAGGCGCAGGGGCCTAAAGGCCCGCTCGATGGGGTATTTGGACCGCTGATGGGTCTGATGGAAGGTAAAGAGGGAACCGGTAGCAACGGTAATCTCAGTTTCCAGTCCTGGCTTGCCCGTGTTACCCAGGTGCGACTGAAGCTTCAGCAGGTCACCAGCGCCCCGGATCCGCAGGCTATGTCGCAGATGCTTGCCCAGACCGTGTTCCAGGGGAAAGCCATCGATCTGACGGACACCCGCGATTATGGCAGTCTGGTTGCAGCAAGCCTGGGGCAGGAGTGGAACGGATTTGGCCAGTCGTTGTTTGTGCAACCACTGGATCTGGCCTGGCGGCAGGTTCTTGCCCCGGCAGCGGGAAGCCTCAATGCCCGCTGGCAGACAACCATTGTCGATCAGTGGAATAAGGCCTTTGCGGGACGGTATCCGTTTAAAGCCACCGGCAGCGATGCCTCCCTGCCGTTGCTGGCACAGTTTCTGCGTAGCGACTCGGGTCGAATCACTACCTTCCTGAAAACTAATCTTGGCGGGATCCTTCATCAGGAAGGAAATCGCTGGGTCGTTGACCCTTCTGCAAGCCAGGGAATGGTGGTGAGCCCGGATTTCCTTCAGGCGATTAACCAGCTGGCAGAACTGTCAGATATCGTGTTCTCTCAGGGCGATGCAGGGGTTCACTTCGAACTGATGGCGCGTCCCTCGCGGGATGTTGCCAGAGTGCAACTTACCCTTGATGAGCAAAACCTGGATTACTTCAACCAGATGGAAAGCTGGCAGAGCTTCACGTGGCCGGGGAATACCTGGTATCCAGGCGTGTCGCTCAGCTGGCGGAGCGTGAACAGTGGTATGCAGCTCTATGCTAACAATCAGGGCAACTGGGGTTTCATTCGCCTGCTGGACAAGGCTCTCATCACCCCGCTTGATGCCAGCCGAACGCAACTGGTGTGGATCACCGCCGACGGCAACCCTCTGAAGTTTGTGATGCGCAGTGAGCTCGGCAACGGCCCACTTGCCTTGCTGAAGCTACAGGGATTCACGCTGCCCAACGCTATCTTTAATGTCGCCGCTGGCGCAGAAGAGCTCCAGTAACGATGGGCGGGAAACTTCATCCGGCACTCGCTTTCGCAAAACAGGTGGAAGGCTGGTCCCCGGGTATTTTCAGCAAGGTTGATAAATGGCGGGAGCCTGAATCACCGGCCCCCTGGCAGTTTATGACCTTTCGGCAGTGTCGGGCCTGGATCAGTGACTGGCTGAAGCATAATCCGGCACCAAAGGAAGGGTTTCTTAGCCCCGTGCTCATGAAGCGTTTCCCGCCACATATCGTTTATATGGCGCTTGCGGCCTGGCGTACCGGTAAAACACTCCTTCACTGCGATGAATCCCTCTTTCGGATCCTGGGTGAAACCCGTCAGACAGATGCTCTGTCAGGTGAAATGCTTCGCCGCCTGCCGTTCTGGGGATTCTGGCTCGATTTTCCGGCTGACACAGTCTTTGCCGAAGGTCAGGGTGCCCTGATGGGCGCTTTCTTCACCCTTGCCGATCATGATAACCAGACTGATGCGCTGCTCGCCCTGACGCTGGCTCAGGATCCGCTTTCCCGGGAGCACATTCCATTAGGGATGGAGTACCTCGCCCTAACCAACCCTGTTTCCACGGCCATCAGCCAGCAGGATAAGGGGATCCATGGATTCTGGAACGCGGTACTGCCGGTGCTGTTCTGGCTCTGCTCTGAGAACAGTGAATGGGGCAGGCAGGGGAAACCCGTCCGGCCAGCCCCCAGACGCGTCGGAAAGCATCAGCGCTTCATACCTCCGGATAAACCCGTGCAAATTTTTGCGGGTGTCCGGGCCGGTTCGGCGCTCAGGCAGGCACCGCGAGTATCGGAAGCCAGTACCTCAGTGGAAAGATCCTCCGCGCCCCATCGGCGCCTTCGTCCCCATATCCGAAAAGCCCACTGGCAAAGCTACTGGAAGGGCAAACCCACTCAGGGTGAAGAGAAAAGTATGTTGCTGAAGTGGAAGCCACCGCAAATCGTCAATGGCAAGGACGACGATTCTCTGGAAGCGGTCGTGAGATTTATGAAAGAGACTAACAAACGGGAAAAAGAATGAGTTCACCGGAAGATCTGTTAACCGCCTGCGCCACCAGCGAAGAAGAAAGGCAGCGTCTCCTCTCCCGGGCAAATGACGCCCTGTCGCTCTGGGATAACTGGCTGCACCCGTTCACCTCCGGCCCTGAAACCGGCGACGATCCCGCATACGATGATAATTTTCAGCTGATGCGTGAAGAGATTAATAAGCTTTCGGGTACCGATTCAGCACGGTTGTGCGAACTGGCCCAGAAGTGTCTTTGCGAAAGCGCCAAAGATATTCGTGTTGTCACCTGGTACGTTCAGGCCCGTCTCAGCCGCGACGGCGAAAAAGGTTTGTCTGAGGGCCTACTGCTTCTTGTTGCGATGTTGACCCGCTTCGGGCAGGCCTGTCATCCACAACGCCCGGTTGCCCGTAAAGCAGCCCTGGAATGGCTGAACAGTACAAAAATTATCGACACACTCTCTTTATGGCCGGAAGTCGACAGTAATGATGCCTGTCTGACGGTCGGCGCCATAAACCTGCTTGAGTCTGCCGTTGTCAACTGGCCGGAAGCTGATAAGCCTTCTTTTGCTGGCCTGTGTACTGCACTGGAAAACCGCCTGGCTCGCTCAGGCGGTATGGAGGCGCTGGTCCCCCAGTACAGCAGCGCCCAGGAGCATGGACGTGAACCGGCCCACTCAGATTCACCGCAGCTGTCAGCCGTGAAATCTGGTCGCGATTTGCTCGACCAGGCAAAGTTACTTTCCCGCTGGCTGAGTGAACAGCCGCAGGGCTGGCTTGCCTCTCACCGGCTGATTAAGACTGTGCGATGGGACACGGTTGATCAAATCCCTCCGCTGGACAGTAGCGGGCGCACCCGTCTGGTACCGCCGAAGGCCGAGTCTCGGGCTCAACTCAAGCGGCTCTACCTTCAGAAAAACTGGACTGAACTGGTTGAGCAGGCCAGCCAGATGTTTTGCGAGGGAGTAAATCATTTCTGGCTCGATCTCCAGTGGTATCTCTGGCAGGGGCTCAGTCATGCCGGTCACCCGTGGGATGCCTGGACAGACTCCGTTCTTCTCGATCTGCGGCTGCTCCTTCAGCGCCTTCCGGGCCTTGAAGGGCTGGCATGGAATGACGGAACGCCCTTCGCTGATGAAGTCACCACCGCCTGGATCGCTGAAAAAGTGAATGAGGAAGGCCTGCTGTACGGTGATGAACCCGCTACCGTTGTTAACAGCCAATCAGACGATGTGCTGCTTCTTGAATCTGAAGCTATGGAAAAAGGTGACGCAGAAGGACCCGAGGCGGCGCTTGCCTGGCTCCAGTCCCGACCGGGGATGGACACTCCACGCCATCGCTGGCTGATACGCCTGCTGATGGCCCGGGTGGCAGAGCAGTACGGACGAAACGATATGGCGCTTCACCTGCTTGGCGAACTGACCACCAGCGCACCACAGCTGACGCTGGAAGACTGGGAACCCGCTCTGTTGTTTGAAGTCCAGGCTCGCCGCCTGAAACTGCTGCGCCTGAAAGCCGGTCGCAGCGAATCCGATAAAGCCCGTCTGATGCCTGAGATGGATACGCTACTGGCGGGTCTGATCGCCATCGATCCGGCCCGTGCCATGGTGCTTTGCCAGTAATATGAAATGGAAACAAACAAGGAATATTATGCATTATCGCTTTATTGCTCTGGCTTTATGCCTTCTGTCTGGCAGCAAGGTTGCTTTTTCGGCGGGGTTTGATTGTTCCCTTGCAAAATTATCACCAACAGAAAAAACGATATGTAGCAATGAGTATTTATCAGGACTTGACAGTGCTCTTAACAATTTTTTCAAAAAGACTTATGACAGTTCTTTAAGCCATGGACGTTTGGCTGAACGTCAAAATGAATGGCTAAAAGAAAGGAACAGTTGTCAGGGTGATGTAACCTGCATTACTGACAGCTATCTAATTCGTAATAAAAACCTCGCAGCCAGCAACAACCTCAAGAATATAAATGATATTTTCAACCGCGAAGGCGACAAAATTGATGAGGAACTGGACGCTCCAATTAAGACCAAGTCCGGATTTACAATCACCGACTCACCATGGCTTGTGAAAAAAATATTTTCATCTGATAGCTTTGAAGGCGGAATTAATCTGGAAGGCATGTATGTATCGTCAGTGCTAACATACCAAGAAATTAAAAATGATTTGTTCATTTATATTTCTGTTAGCGGACGGTATCAAGATAAAGATATTACGCTTCTCGTAGAACTTGCAGAAGATACTCCCCCCCGTATCATTCAACAATATGATGGGAAAGTAGATATACTATCCCGCACCAGAGATGCTCAAGGAAACGCTTTAGCTTACTTTGCTGTTGGGAATGATTCACATAAAGAATATCATTATTTGTTTATATCTCCAGATGGTGGGAAAAGCATTTCAGACATTTCCTCTGAGCAAGCAGATGCAGTGACACAAAAAACAAAGTCATGGACTGGTTATTGTGGTACATCAGAGTGTAATGCCTCATTGATCTCGCCTGATAGCAAATGGCGACTTGCTTCAAGTGATGGTAATGTTAAAGACCCAGATGAAGGTATGTACGTATTTCCAGTCAACCGGCCGGACCAGGGTTTAAATGTTTTTGCGGATATGGCTGACAATTCGATCACTGACGATGCTTTTGGATATACCCGGCAGTATGTATGGGGAGATGATAGTAATACATTTTACTTTGACAATAGCGGTGCTTTAGGTTGCATCTGGAAAACAGACATAGACAAAAGAACAACAAAACGGATCATCCCCGTAGAAGGTATCCTGGACCCATTTTATATAAAATATGATGGAGAAGACCTGATTCTTTCCGTTTATTCATATTCTTATCAAGATGATTCCAAATCAGAAATATACATAGCAATAGAACCTAATTAAATAAAAACCAATAAATCAGGATTTAAAGTTGTATGGATGATTTAACCCTACGCTACTACGAAGCTGAGATGCGCTACCTGCGTGAGGCGGGTAAAGAGTTTGCCCGAGCCCATCCGGATCGGGCTGCAATGCTTAATCTGGATAAACCCGGCGCCCGCGATCCCTATGTAGAACGTCTGTTTGAAGGCTTCGCCTTCCTGATGGGCCGTTTGCGTGAAAAGCTGGATGATGACCTGCCGGAACTGACCGAAGGGCTGGTGAGTCTGCTGTGGCCGCACTATATGCGGACCATCCCGTCGCTGGCCATTGTCGAATTCTCGCCAGACTGGCGTGGCCTGCGTCAGGCCGAAATGCTGGCTGAAGGCTTCTCCGTGCTTTCACGCCCTGTCGGGCAGCATAAAACCGCCTGTCAGTATCGGACGACCCGCGATGTTCCCCTGCAACCACTGCATCTTGCGGACGCCCGCCTGCATACTGAAACCGATGGCCGCTCTGCTATCCGTCTGCGCTTCGAATGCCCGGAAAAAGTAGACTGGAGCAAAGCCGGGATCGACAAAGTCGCCATCTTCCTCAACGCAGAGAGTCCGATCAGTTCAGCACTGCATCTGGCAATGACCCGTCGCGTCCACGCCATGTATGCCCGCCATGCAGGGACATACACCGAACGTCATCAGTTTGATGGCTGGTGCAAACCCATGGGCTTTGATGACAATGACGGCCTGTGGAAGAAAGCAGATACAGCCTTCAGCGGCTACCAGCTGCTGCTGGAATATTTTAGCTTCCGTCCGAAATTTATGTTTGTTGAGCTGCGTGGTCTCGACACCATCGGACTCACTGAAGCCAGCTCCTGGTTTGAAATCGACATCGTGCTCAGTGAAGCCTGGTCATCCGATCTGCCTTTTGAGACGGAAAACTTCCGGCTGCACTGTGCGCCGGTCATCAACCTCTTCACCCTGGAAGCCGACCCGCTGACGCTTAACCCGCTGGATAACGAATATCTGCTCAGGCCGTTGCGTCTTCAGGATGGTCACACCGAGATTTACAGCGTCGATAATATCCATGGCGCGGTGAAGAATGGCAAACACCCCTATGTGCCCTTCACCAGCTTCCGACACCGTGGCGGAATGATGCGCCACGATGCACCAGAGCGCTATTTTCATACCCGTGTGAAGCGGGGTCCTTCCGGGCTGTATGACACCTGGTTGATTCTCGGCGGCCGCTCGTTCGAACTGGAGCAGCTGTCCGATAAACCGGAGTCGCTCTCGATGCGGATCACCGGTACCAATGGTCAGCTTCCGCGTAAGGCACTGGAAAGTACCCTGCTGGACAGGGTGGTCAAAACCGGGAAGGTGCCCGTCAGAGTACTGAACGTCTCCGCGCCGACAATGCCGCTGTACCCGCCCGCCAACGACCGTTTTCACTGGCGAGTGATGAGCCACCTCGGCTCAAACTTCCTCAGCATGATGGACAATCCTGAGGTGCTGCGGGGAACACTGGCGCTGTACGACTGGACCGATGATGAAATGAACCGCCGTCGGCTCGAAGCTATCGTCGCGGTGAAGCACACCCTGATCCGACGCTTTGAGAAGGGCTTTATGCTTCGGGGCGTGGACATAGAAGTCACGCTGAACATGGACAATTTTGCAGGCGAAGGCGATGTGAATCTCTTCGGCGAGATGCTGCATCGCTTCTTCGCGCTCTACGCGGATATTCACCTCTTTAACCAGCTCACGCTGGTGCTGCAACCGACAGGAAAACGACTGAGATGGCGCGAGAATCACAGCCAGCACGTACCGGGCTGACATTAGTCCTGAGCAAAGATATCTGGCGGGCTAATTTTTATCGTTTCTGCCAGCTGCTGGAGCAGGAAAATCCGGACGCGCCGAAACTGGGCACCACCAGCCATCCGGCCAACGATCCGGTACGCTTCAGGCCCTGGCCTGGTATGGGATTCCCGGTCAGTACCCTCAAAGCGGTGGAGACCGACGAAGACAACCCGACATTGCCCCCAACGGTCCGTACGACATTTTTGGGGATGTATGGCGTGGACTCCCCTCTGCCAACGTCCTATCTGGACGACATTGCGCAGCGCCGCGAGGGGCACGAGGCGGTCACCTCGTTTCTGGATATTTTCAGCCACCGCATCACCACCCAGTATTATCGGATCTGGCGAAAATACGCCTATCCGGCCACCTTCGAGGCAGGTGGCCGTGATGCCACATCACAGTGTCTGTTGGGGCTGGTCGGACTCGGTATACCGGGCACGGCTGAGCAGGTGGCAACGCCGGTTTCCCGCTTTCTGGCCTTGCTGGGCACCATGCGATTACCCACGCGCAATGCAGAAGGCATCCGGGCCCTGGTGAGTCTGCTGGCACCGAATACCCGGGCAATTATCACCGAACCCGACCCGGTTAAGGTCCATATCGATAACCGCAGCGGACTGGGTGCCCAAAATCGGATCCGTCTGTCTCAGCGAGCCACGCTGGGTAAAACGGCAAAGGAAGCATGCAGTCGGGTACTGGTGACACTGGAGACAGAAGATCCGGAGGAAGCAGAAGGGTGGTTACCTGGTGGTTTTCTCCATACCGATTTACTGGTCCTGTTGCGCGTTTATCTCGGCTACCGCAGTGACGCCCGACTGCGTCTCACCGTACCTGTACGATTGCTGCCTGAGCCTCGCCTTGGTAAAGGCAGACGTATCCAGCTGGGCCGCACCGGCTTGCTGGGCCTTAAAGCTGGCAAGCTCAGCAATAGTCGGGAGAGTCTGACCGTCAATCTGGGCTGCTATGAAGGGTTGCAATGTTCTGCGTTACCGTCCGCTGAAGACGGGCACTACCGCTTCGAATAATCACGTACTCCCACTCTCAATAAAGGAACTTTTGAATGGCAACAGTAACCCGCTGGTGGGCGCTGACGCTTATTGCCTGTAGCCTGCTCGCTGGCTGCGGTCTGACTCAGACTGTCACGGACGGTACGGTCAGCATCACGAAATCCATCTTCTACAAAAAAATTAAAACGCTGCATCTGGATTTTACCCCGCGTACGGCCATTAACGCCGATGGCGCACAGACACCGCTGGCGACGATGGTGAGAGTCTATCAGCTCAAGGATCGTAAAGCGGTTGATGCCGCCGATTACCAGACACTGTTGCGTAATGCCGATACGGTACTTAAAGACGACGTACTGGCGTCAAAATCGCTGCTGGTGATGCCCAAAGGCAGCGTGACACTCAATATGCCCATGGATGAAGACGCTCAGTTCGTGGCTGTGGTGGGATTGTTTAACCGCCCGGATCAGAAGGACAACCGCTGGCGCCTGGTGCTGACCCGTGACGACCTGGACCCGGACAAACCCCGCACGGTTGAACTGGGTGATGGCTGGCTCAGCCTCGTGCCGGTGAAGGAGTGACGTGATGGATAACTGGTTAGCGCTTTTTGACGGACAGACCCGATATTTTCTGGATATCAATGACAGTTCAGTGAAGCCGGATGTTCTGCGCTTTTACGGCAGGGAAGCACTGAGTGAGCCGTTCAGCTGGGACATCGAGTTCACCACGCTTCAGGCGAACATCCCCCCGGAAGAGGTGCTGATGAAATATGCCTCTTTCCGGATGCGGAGCGGTAAAAGTGTTCACGGCATGGTGACCCGCCTGGAATGGCTTTCCACATCAAAGGACCAGTCTCACTACCGGCTTACGCTCAGTTCGCGCCTGGCGCTCCTGGGATACACCCGACAGTGCGCGGTATATCAGAACCAGTCCGTTCCTGAGGTGGTTGAGCAGGTGCTGCGTAAACACGGTCTGGAAGGTCCTGATTTTGAATTCAGACTGGAGCATACGTACCCGCCGCGTGAAATTATCACCCAGTGGCAGGAGACGGATCTGCAATTCATCCAGCGCATTCTGTCTGAGGTGGGCATTTACTGGCGCACGATGATGGATGACGCGCGCGGTCTGGATACGTACATTTTTGCCGACAGCCAGCTGAACTACCAGTTTGATGTGCAGTTGCCCTACAGCGAGCCCTCGGGGTTGTTCGACGGCGCAGCAGAATCGGTCTGGGATGTGCGGACCTGGCACAACATTGCCACCGGCACTGTCACCACGCGTGATTACAACTACCGGACAGCAACCACGCCGATGAATGCGGCGGTCAGCGTGCGCAATGATGCGGTCACAACCGGTGAGCATTACCGTTACGCGGCACCTTATCGTGAAGCGGGTGATGACGCCAGCCCGGAGCCGGAAACTGAATCTGGCGCGTTCTACGCCCGACTTCACCACGAGCGAGAGCTCAACAGGTCAGCCCGTATTCACCTGTTCAGCAATGCTGCACACCTCACACCCGGGCAGGTACTGGAGCCGCAGGGCGACGTCATTACGGCCCTGCAAGAGGGTGTGATCCTCACGCTGGTGACCTTCCGGGGAGCGCGTGATTCCCGTCTGCATGTGTCGGTCTGGGGCCTGCCTTACACCGAACGTTACTGCTTCCGTCCGGTAGAGATCCCGCGTCCGGTCATCCCAGGTACGATTCCGGCCCGGATCGAAAGTCGCGAAAAAAATGATACCTATGCTCAGCTGGACGAGCAGGGGCGCTATCGGGTGAAGCTGGACTTCGACCGGGAAGGGACGGATCCCGGTTACGGTTATCTGTGGCTGCGGATGGCGAAGCCTTATGCCGGTGAAACGCTGGGCTGGCATACGCCGCTCATCGATGGCACCGAAGTGGCGATTGCGTACAGCAATGGCGATATTGATCTGCCGTACATCGCCTATGCTTTGCACGACTCCGAACATCCCGACCTCGTGAACCGGGACAATCACACCCGGAACATCCTCCGGACGCCTGCCAACTCAAAATTACGCATGGAAGACAAGCGTGGTGAGGAGCACATCAAACTCGCCACGGAATACGGCAAAACGCAGCTCAACAGCGGGAACCTGGTGGACAGCAAGGGACAACTACGCGGTAAAGGCACAGAGCTGCGCACCGATGAGTGGGGAACCCTGAGAGCAGGAAAGGGACTCTTTGTCGCTGCGGATGCTCAGGCGAAAGCCCAGGGTGATGCTCTGGACATGGATGCCGCGCTGAAGGAAATTGACAGGCTTAATCAGCAACTGCAACAGCTGGAAATGGCCGCAGAAAAGGCCCTGGCGTTGAAAGGGGATGTCGACAGCCAGATACAGATGTTTGAGCAGCGGCTGAAACCGCTCAATGAAGCGGTGCTTTTCTCAGCGCCGGAAGGCATGGCCATGACCAGTGGAGAAGATATGCAGCTGGCCGCTGGCCGTAATCTTGCGCTTAACGCCGGAGAAGACTTCAGTGTTGGCGTGATGGGCAATGCGACCGCTTTGACCGGGGAGAAGCTGGGGCTCTTTGCCCGCACCGGTCAACTGAGCCTGAAATCCGGAGAAGGGCCAATCGATGTCCAGGCGCAAAACGCCAGTATGCGGTTATTTGCTGAGAAGAAGCTGACGCTGAGCTCTGCGAGTGACATCTCCTTTGCCGGAAAAAAACGTATCACGCTAATTGGTGGTGGCAGTTACCTGAAGCTTGAGGCCGGGAAGGTCGAGTATGGAACGACAGCGTCGTATTTGCGCAAAGTGAAGCGGACTATGTTTGCTGGTGCAACCGATCAACCAATCGAGTCATTGAAGCAGATGGCAATGATCACTCAGTACTACGACAGAAAGTTAAACTTCTCTTCAAATGTCAATTATCGTGTTGAAACATCAGATGGGGTGGAATTACTTTCTGGCTCCGGAACAGATGGTTATATAGATAAAAGTGACAGTGAACATGAATATTGGATATTTGTAAGTTGAGTAAAAGACCATGAAAAAACTAAATGTTGAAATAGATGGAAAGAGTTATCTCATTGTCACAAAGGATGGAAAGACTGAGTTGGGCTTAAAGGGGAATACAACCCCAGAAAAAGACAATACACCTCATGAAGTCAAAGTACCTAACATTCTCATTATTACTAGAAAAAACGCTGATGTGTTATTTATCTTGCGTGGCAATGAAGAAGATAACTTTGCGATTATTACAGCTCAAGAGCTTTATGACAAATTTCAATATCAATGGTTTGAGCCCTTAGCAGATAACTATCGCGAGTTACTTTTTGTTAATGACGCCGATTATACCCTAGACGCATATAAAGTATATTCATGGGCGGACATTGCTGACTTTTCATTAGTAGACAGAGCACTACTATCTTATAGGACAGGTGGTAGCGGGGACTGGAAGAATGTTCCTGATGGAGGAGGGAAGTTCCTTTTATCGCTCATCGATAAAATACCTTATTGGTCTGATGCAATAGGGCAAATTCCTTTTGCTGTAGGCACTTACCGTACATACCATACAATAAAAGCAACCGTAGAAACGGGTATGACATGGGCCACAGGTAATCCATTAGATGCCCTCATGCAAAAATCAGATTCAACGAATGAATATGATAACTTCTTTGTTCTCAGGGGGGCGTTATATGCAAGTAAAAAATTCTCGTATAAGATTACCCCGTCTGGAAAAACCTATCCTGCGGTAGATGTTGAAGAGACATCACATGATGTCAATGCAAAATCACTCGGAGAAAGTATAACTAAAGAGGAGTTAGAGAAATATGGCATCTGGAAAAAATAAAATAATTATAATGATACTTACATTTATATCCGCCATTGTAGTTATGGTAGGCGGTTATTCATTAGCATCATGGATGTACGAACTGGCATTCACTGTTTCTTCTCATCGAACGGTCGGAATGATATTCATATCTTTTTTCTTTTTGGTTATTGCGACTCCAATATTACTGCTCACTTTGTTTACACCGTTAAGAATAAATTTAACTATCGTGGCACTTGCAATGCTCTATCTATTTTATGAGTGGTTTTCTGTGCATCCACTAAGGGTCTGTCTTATGGGGGGGTGTTTTATAATAAGTTATCTATTCGTTATAATAATAAAAAAATATTTTCTTTGCTTAAGCACGAAGTAGTTTTAGGAGTTTTATGGCTAAAACCCTTATTGAGGGTGAGGTGATTATTTTATGATGAAGCGAATTCCGAAGGGGTTTTTTATCGTCGCATTAGTAGTTGCTTGGTTTGTTTTACCATCAACAATTATTCCTTCTTCATATTCAAAAATATATCAAATTAACAGCCCTGACAATAAATACAAAGTAATTATTTATCATGGCAGGATAATATCCCCTATGTCTCTTTATAAATATTTACAGAACGAGGATTATTTCTTCATTATTTATAATGCATCTGGCGAGGTGGTTTTTAAACCATCCCCGTATTATGGCACTTCCAACATGGGTGCATATGACGGTATAGAATTCCTGTACGGTGATAGCCATTCTTTACTTTACCCAGGACCTACAGGCTATGATTCATACGAATTCACTAAGTGACAAAAATCGCGGTATTGAAATGCCTGTGTTCACAACATGATTTTTCAACATTAATTAAAAATAGAAATCATTCATTTCAATAAGATTTCTGAGGTCAAAATGCCCGATAGAAAATCACCATCTCTATATGAAATTCTTACTGGCAACTTTAAAGGGGACCTTCCCCTTGAAGTTGTAAATGAAGAAGACCAGGTCATCTTATCCGTGCTGGATAACATCCAGAGTATTTTGAACGCCCGGGCCGGGACCATATCCCATCTACCAGATTATGGTTTGCCGGATATGACCAAAATTCTGCAAGGCATGCCCGGGACAGCCCATGAGCTGATCGATACGCTGGGCGGTGTCTTGCTCAAGTATGAACCTCGTTTGCAGTCACTCAATGTGACCCTGCTCGAACAGCAAGTGCCAGGTGAGTTGCGCTACGCCATTGATGCAGAACTTAAGGGGATTGGGCTGGTGCGCTACGGCACAGAATTTATGCCGGAAGGACGAGTATTAATCCGGCATCTGAAAAATCAACAATTCCTCACTGCACGAGCTACGTTATAGCTTTAGCCGTTATGTCGATTTTTCCCCTCAGTTATTTTCTAAACAGCAAAGGACTGATATATGGCCAGAAAAAAAAGTGGCGGTGATGCCGCTTTAGGTATTTTGATTATTCTTGGTGTCATTTTATGGGCTATTTATGCCGTAATAAGAGTGTTAATTAATATCAACGAGCGCTTTATTGAGGCTGCATCCGGACCTGCCGGGATTATTGGTCTGTTCTTCGGTCTGTTGATTCTGGTTAGCATATTGGTTCGCTATTTTATTTATCGGGGATTTAAACAACGCACGGCAGAACTTGAAGAGGCCAGGGAAAAGCTGAAGCAACAAGAGAATGCCTTTACTGAACGGGTAAATCATGAGGTAGAGCGCGTGATGTACGGTGAGCGCAAACGCCTTGCCCGCCGTGAAGAGCTGTTTAACGAAACCAGAGCCAAATCCTCCCGTGCGCTGCAGCGCATCGTGGACTCTGCATATACCTTTAAAGTCAAAACGCTGCTTGCAGGCACCACCATCAATAACTGGCAAAGTAAGTACGACCAGTTGAGAAAAGAGATGGCCGGGTATGCGGCTATTCGTGAAAAAATCACCCATCTTGAATTGCAGGATAATGCCGACTGGAACGGTGTCAGACAACAATTCCTTGATAAGGTTGCCTTACTGGAAAAAGCGCAGGAAGAGAAGGAATATCAGGCAGAAATTAAACGCCAGATGCGTGAGGAAAAGCAACGCCAGGATGAGCTGGACAGACAACAGCAGGAAGCGGAAGAAGAACAGCACCGTCTCGAAGAGCAGCAGCGGGTGCTGGAGGAAGCGCTTCTGGCAGCGGAAGGTGCGCACAAGACGGAGCTGGAAAGGCAGCGTGTTGAGCTGGAGCAACAAATTGCGGCGGTTCACCAGCAGTATGAAAGAGCCAAATCCATGGCTCAGCTCACCCGGCAGGGGCACGTCTATATCATTTCGAACATCGGCTCCTTCGGTGAGAATGTTTACAAAGTAGGCATGACCCGGCGGCTTGAACCAATGGACAGGGTTAAAGAGCTGAGTGATGCCTCGGTGCCGTTTGATTTTGATGTCCATGCAATGATCTCCTGTGATGATGCCCCGGCTCTGGAGAAAGTGTTACACGAACACCTTGAGCACTACCGGATGAATAGAATTAATCTGCGTAAAGAGTTCTTCCGGGTGGAGCTGGCGAAGATCATTAACGAAGTGGAGCGCCATCATGGGCAGGTTGAATACATTGCCGATCCGGTGGCGCTTCAGTACTGGCAGAGCCTGGACAGCACAGATACCGAAGCGGCGTAATGACGGGATATCGCACACTGCGACGCCCTGGAGCATCAGCTACAGGTATTGATGTCAGATAAAAACATCCGTAACAACTGGAGCATCCTGCTATGAGTGCACACATCCTGTTCGAAAAACTTTGCTGTGAACTGGGGCTGGATGCTTTTCCTGCTGACCGGGTCACGCTGACCGGTGCCGACCCGGTATACCCGATGCCTTTTCGTATCGGCGAAGCGGCGGCTGCCGTGCTGGCTCTGCAGGGGGGGATGCTGGACGCACTCCGTGTGCAGCAGGGTATGGCCCCGCAGCAGATTGCGGTGGACTGCCGCAGCGCAGCGGCGTCCACCCACGCGGTCGCTTTCCAGCGCCAGAACGGGCATAACTGGCAGTACAACGACCCGGACTACCCGACCACGGATTTTTATCGCACCGGCGATGGCCGCTGGATATTTCTGCACGGGGGCTACCCGAAGCTGCGTGACGGCATTCTGGATATCCTCAATGTGCCCAATAACCGCAGCCGTATCGCAGATGCAGTGATGACCTGGAATGCCGAATACCTGGAGTCCACGCTGGCGGATGCCGGGCTTTGCGGTGCTGTGGTTCGCTCATTTGAGGAGTGGCAGGCTCATCCACAGGGGCGGGCGGTCAGCGCTGAGCCGTTGATTCGTCTGACGAAGGTGAGCGACAGCGCACCGCGCTCCCGGCGTTATGGCACAGAGCAAACCCTGCGGTGTCT
The DNA here is from genome assembly GCF_037053465.1 of Citrobacter amalonaticus. Taxonomy (GTDB): domain Bacteria; phylum Pseudomonadota; class Gammaproteobacteria; order Enterobacterales; family Enterobacteriaceae; genus Citrobacter_A; species Citrobacter_A amalonaticus_H. The sequence continues at coordinate 197,689 of NZ_JBALIF010000007.1, read as the reverse complement.
GCGGGTGCTGGATTTTACCCATGTGATTGCCGGGCCGACCGCCACCCGCAGTCTGGCGCAGATGGGGGCGGATGTGCTGCATATCTCCTCCCCGCACCGGCCACGTATTCTGCCGTTCGATGTGGACACCAGCCACGGTAAGCGTAACGCGTATCTGGATTTGTCGGTGCTGGCTGACCAGCAAACCGCCGCATGGCTGGTGGGGGACGGCGATGTGTTTGTACAGAGTTATCGCCCGGAAGCGCTGGGCCGCTACGGCCTGAGCGTTCCGGAAATGGTGCAACTGAACCCGCATCTGATAGCCGTGAACCTGAACTGTTATGGGCACACCGGCCCGTGGAAATCCCGTCCCGGTTTTGAACAACTGGCGCAGACCTGCACGGGAATGTCGATGGCACAGGGGGAAGGGGTTGCCCCCCAACTGGGGCCGACGTATCCGAATGACTACCTGACGGGATACCTTGCCACGCTTGGCGTGCTGATGGCGCTGGAACGTCAGAGCCATGAAGGTGGAGCCTGGCAGGTGGACGTCTCACTGTGCCGCACCGCCACCTGGCTGCAACAGCAGGGCCTGGTGGACGGATGGCAAAAAGCCACAGGTCCGGACGAAGAATGGATTGCTGCCTGTATGGCAACCGAAACCGGACCCTTTGGCGAACTGCACTACTTTAATACTGCGCTGAGGCTTGAGAAAACACCGCTGCGCTTTACCACCCCGGCTATGCCGCTTGGGGCTCACCTTCCAGAGTGGCTGAGCCGCTGACCGGTTGCCCCGGCCGGAATATTCTCCGGGGCTGAACCCTTATTCACACTAACCACAGAGAACCTGAAGATGAAAAAATGTCGTCTTGCATTACCGTGCCTGTTAACCGGCTTACTGTTGAGCCTGTCCGTTCAGGCGAACGACCATAAAGCACTGGGCGTGGTTGCCATGCCACGTAATGAAACGAATGACCTGGCGCTGAAAATCCCGGTCTGTCGGGTGGTTAAGCGCCTGCAACTGACCGCTGAACATGGGGACCTGAACTTAAGTGGGACTACCGTTTATTTTAAGGCGGCTAAAAACAGCAGCCAGACGCTGAATGTCCCTTCAGAGATAAAGGAAGGCGCCACCACCGACTGGATTAACATTAACAGTGATAATGACAACAAACGCTGCGTATCAAAAATCACCTTCTCCGGACATACGGTGAACTCATCGGATATGGCGACGCTGAAAGTCTTCGGTGACGACTGATTAGCAGAGGGATATCACAGATGTCTTACGGAACTCCGCAACGTCTGCGGCCCGGAGGCGACCCCAGGGCTCTGCCGGACTACGCAAAACTACGCAAAGAGCTCAGCAAGCTGACGCATCCGGCCCGCCTGGATGTGGACTGGCAGCGGGTAGAAACGCTGTGTCTCAGTCTGTTCAGTCAGAACGGCGTGGAGTTACAAACTGCAGCCTGGTATACGCTGGCACGCACCCGTCTTGCCGGGTTGGACGGGCTCTGTGAAGGGCTCGCTGTGCTGGAAGCGTTACTGGCCCACCAATGGGGCAGCCTCTGGCCGCAACCGGTTCACGCGCGGATAGAAATCCTGGTGAGCCTTAGCCAGCGCCTGCAACAGGCAATGCGCACACTCACGTTCCTCTATACCGACCTCGGAAAACTCTACCAGGCAGAGCAGCATTTATCCGGTATGGGCGAAGTTTTGCAGCGCCTTGAACTGAAACACGTCAGCCAGCTGGAGGCTTTGCGTTCACAACTGCATAACGCGGCGGTGCGGTTGGAAAATAGTGGTGATACTGGCCAGGAAGCTTTGCATGAGGGCATAGTTTTGCAATCCGGTCCGATGACCGAAAGCACTCCGCCCGCTGCCACGCAGTGGGTATTTGTCGCACAACAAGATCCTGCGCCCAGAATAGTTGTGGCGGAAGAACCTCCACCGTCGGTGAGTCCCTGGAAGTCATTTACAATCGGCGCGTTTTCCATGCTGGTGTTAGGCGGCGCAGGGCTGTGGGGCTGGCAGGTATTTCAGCGGCCAGACCCACTGATATCGCAACTGAATGCTTCGCTGGCACCGCTTCCGGCGGCGCTGACAGAGCAACAACTGGCGAGCCTGAGACAGAAAGGCAACCTGTCGGATGATCTGGTTCAGCAAACGCAGCAACAGCTCAATCGCCTTACCCTTCAGTCACCGGTCTGGACGCAACAGTACGGTAATCAGCTGGTTCGCCAGACGCAGGCACTGTGGCCAGAGCAGAGCCAGAAACTGGCGCAACAATGGCAGCAGCAACTTAATGCCACGGCGCTTCCTGCTGAAAACCTCAACGGCTGGCATCAGGGAATGGAACAGTTACAACAACTGAGCGATAAACTGAACGCGCTGGATGAGCGGAAAGGGCGCTATCTGACGGGGAGTGAGCTGAAAACCATGGTGTATGACATCACCCGGTCGTTTAACCGTGCGGTACCGGTGGAAGAGCAACTGCGGCAACTGGCACAAACTCCGCAAGGGCAACCAGTGCCTGCTGCGCAACAAAGCCAGACAGAAATGTCCCTGAACGCGCTGCTGAACCGCTATGCGCTGACCGTCACACGTCCCGCGCTGGACAACGTTTCGCCCTGAGCACCATGCCACGTAGCGGCAAGACACTCCGGGCCTGACCCGCTATAAACGCGTGAAATAATTTATCTCCCATGATTATGGCGCAATCACATATGAGTCAAAAAGAGGCGGCTCCACGCAATAACCGTGCCCTCTGGACCGTCAGTGACCTCCTGTTTCTGGAGCAATTCTATCGTTCCCGATCGCTGGTTGAGATTGCTGAACATCTGGGACGATCTCCGGGGGCGGTAGCGCTTATGGCGGATAAACTCGGATGTCGGGGTGAGCGCGGGGCGGTATGGAAGCAAAGTGAAATGGACATCATCCGTCATCACTACAGAAGCGGCGTGCGCGCTGAGTTTCTGCTGCAGCTCCTGCCAGGACGAAGCGTCAGCGCAATATTTAGCATGGCAGAAAAAATGGGCGTGCTGAGCGGACGATTCTGGCGTGAGGAGGAACTGGCCATTCTGCGTTTCTACTATCCGGAAGAAGGCTCTTTCGTCACCGCGCGATTACCCGGCAGAAATGCGGTGGCCGTCAGGGTGATGGCCCGGAGACTGGGATTGAAAAAATCCTGTGACAGCGCCATTGGATTTCGCCCCTGGAGCGACGAAGAGTGGCGATTACTGAAAGGCAGCATGCACCTGAGTGTGGCAGAGCAACAGGCTACGTTCTTTGCGAACAGGACTCTCCTGGCGGTGGAGAAAGCTCGTGGACGACTGATAAAAAAGCTACAGGATTGCCAGTATTAACAAAGCCCGGTTAACCATTCCGGGTAAGAGAAAGGAATGTCGTGTGTCAGTCAGAGAGCGTTTTTTTAAGAAAGTACAGCAGAAGCAAAATTTCACCGTACCCAGTGACGGGTCGGTTGAGGGGGATATTCAGGCTTTTTGTCAACGGATGGATGAACTGACGCAGCAGGTGCAACAATGGTTTGAAGGCTCCGGGATTGACGTGATTATTGCGACGACATCCCTACAGGACCTGAGCACTATTGGCCATAGTCTCAACAGCGGTGCGTCCCGCTATGACATCACGACCATCAGGCTGCAGAACGGCACCCGCAGTGTCAGTATTGTGCCCGAACAGCTTTACCAGAAGGAGAGTAAAGGTTGTGTGACGCTCACTGTTAATACGCCTGACCGTACTTCCGTAAAGCAATATTTTTATTTGTGCATGGCGCCAGTGGACGGCTGGCTTATCAGGAATGAACAGCAGTTGAAAACCAGTTACAACATGATGACCGAAGACGTATTCTTCAGTGTTGTAGATAAGTTGGTTTGATTAATTATGGGGGAGTTCCTTCATATATAACTTCTGATTGGATTTAATAATGAAGTAGTGTTATGAATAAATTATTTGCATTTATATCTAAGTTTCTGGATTTTCCCCACTTAATTGATTGACCAATCTTTTTTTAAAAAAGGAGTTTCAATGACCGTATTTATTAGCTACAGACATACTGATTTTTCAGCGGCATGGGGGATTAATAAAAAACTCAATGACGCTGGTATCAAAACATACCTGGATAAATTAGATGCCGAATCACAAACTACCGATGATATTACAACGGTTATCACAAAAAATATTTTGCAAAGTACGCACCTTATTGCTGTTGTCTCAGCCCAGACAGCCGCATCGTGGTGGGTCCCTTTTGAAATTGGTGAAGCAACAGTAACAGAAAGAAGAATAACATCATTTCAGGTCGGTATTAGCAAATTACCGGAGTATCTAGATAAATGGCCGAAGATGATTACATTGGAACATATTGATTTATTTATTCAGGAATACAAAAATGAGTATCGAACTGTTTCCGGTTCCAGATTCTCTGTAAATGAGTCTCATGAGAATACATTTATACGAAATAGTAATAATGCTAACGATTTTCACCGGGCACTGAAGAGTAAAATCTCGCGTGGATTTTAACTACAGTGTTGAAAGTGATTTACAATATTCATTAATCTAAAAAAGGATCTCAATAAGATGGCTAAAAAAAGAGTTTTTATAAGTTTTGATTACGATCATGATGCTATTTTAAAAACATTTCTTGTTGGGCAATCTAAGCATGAAGATAGTCCTTTCGAACTTGCCGATTGGTCTATAAAAGAACATATCACTCATGACTGGAAATCAAAAGCGCGAACACGTATTAAATCTGTGGATGTTGTATGTGTAATCTGCGGTGAGCATACTAATACAGCAGCAGGAGTTAGTGCTGAGTTGAGAATTGCACAAGAAGAAAGTAAACCGTATTTTTTACTACACGGCTACAGTGATAAGACATGTATAAAACCATTGTCAGCATATTCTACGGATAAAATCTACACCTGGACCTGGGATAACCTGAAGCTATTAATTCAAGGCGCAAGGTAACGGCGATGGTTGTAGGTGACTTATTGTCAATTTGGGGATAATTCCCTTTGCGAGAAAATAAATTCAATATAGTGGAAACCATATGAAGATCGCATTGATTGTAGGTATCAATTATTATGAACACGGTAATCCATTGTTCGGCTGTGTTGATGATGCACATGCAGTGAATTCAGTGTTATCAAGAAATGGAGATGGAACGGTAAATTTTGATTGCCAGATATTTACTGGTACAGGACCTGCAGACCGTGTTGATCGATCTGTACTTAAAGATAAGGTAGAAGAACTTTTCAAAACGAAGGCTGGCACTGTATTATTTTACTTCGCTGGACATGGGCATATTGAATCAACAGGAGGATATTTACTTACCAGTGATTCAAGACGTGGTGATGAAGGATTATCTCTTTCAGATGTGCTCGTCATGGCGAATAACTCACCAGCGCAAAATAAAATAATTATTCTTGATAGTTGCCATTCAGGTATCGCCGGGACACCTCCGCAATCGGATGGGGTGGCAAATTTAGCTGAGGGTTTAACAATCTTAACGGCATCTTCTGCTGAGCAGTATGCAACAGAGGAAAATGGTCGAGGAGTGTTTACTACTCTGCTTGTTGATGCTCTACATGGCAGTGCTGCAAATATTACTGGGGATATATCTCCGGGTAGTGTTTATGCACATGTGGATCAATCGCTCGGTGGCTGGGAGCAACGGCCAATATTTAAAACTAATGTACGGCAATTTGTGTCTCTTCGGAAAATATCACCCCAAATCCCTTTGAGCGAACTCCAACAACTCGCTACGCTTTTTCCACATAAAGGATTTGAGTTTCAACTGAATCCAACATTTGAGCCAGAGTTAAAAGGTCGTGACGCTGATATGCCTGAACCCATTCCTGAAAACACCAGAGTATTTTCTCTCTTACAGCGACTAAATCGCTTAAATTTGGTTATTCCAGTTGATGCTCCGCATATGTGGCATGCAGCTATGCAAAGTAAATCATGTAAACTCACTGTGCTTGGCGAGCACTACCGTCGTTTAGTAGAAAAAAACAGGATTTAAGTTATGGGGTGAAATTCCGTTGATAATATCCTTAAATAAAATACAAGCCGAAATTGCAGACAACTTACACATGCTGGAAAATAAAGGAATGCCAGAGAAAGTAATAGATAGTGTAGCTGAAAAACTGGAAGCTGCCGGGTTATGGCGCAGAGCAGCGGCTCGTTGGCTGGTGGTAATGGATGATGTTGGGCATACCGATGTACAGCGCGAGTGGATCCGCCTGCGACGTAAGTATTGCCTGTTGAGGGTGACACCTGTTTCCGCGGAACCAGAGAAACTGAATATTGCTGCGATCAACCAGGCTGCGAGCGCCACACAGGAGCGCATGGGGCTGAGCAGGCCCAGTGGCTCAATGTTCAGAACGTATCCTGAAGGAACTGTGAAGCGAAAATGATTTTTTTAGAAGGCGTGCTATTTTCTGATTGTCTGAGACATAACAATAAATGGCTTTTGTCTTTAATAGACGATCACTTAAAAATAAAAGGTGCATGATCTTTTCGGGTCACATGCACCCTTTATCCATGCTAATAGTAACTCTATCCATTGTTGATCATATTATCGAGGTTATCTACACCTGAAAGTGTTTTCAGGACCTCAAGATATTCAATGTTGTGATCATACAACCAGTGTAATATGGCATTATTATTTAAAAGCCGAGCGATGTAAGCTTTGGCAATAAGAAGATTGAGATTGTTCTCGGCGTATTCATCTTTGATATTCTGTGTTTCAATCTGAAGTGCTGCCATTTCTTTTTCAAGTCGTGCCAGTGTCTTAACAACATCTTTGTCTTCACTAATTTTATCTGGTGGAGAGACTAAAAATTCAGGTGCCAGGCTATGTAGCATAGAGAGGGCAAATTTTCGGCTGTAGTTATTCAGCGTTATCATGGTTGTTACAAAATCAAGCTGTTTGCCTGGCTTGACCTTACGAAGCACATCAAAAACATTCTGAGAAATATTTTTTTCAGCCAGCAACGCGATGACTTCCGGTGTTATGCCATCTGAGATGCGCAGACGTGTATTAATAATGCTGGGCGAGACGCCAAGAACGACACTTAATTTTTCAACAGGTACACCGGATTCTACCGCTTTCCTCAGCATCTTTTGTTCCTGCAGGATTGTTAACCGGTTCACTCGTTTGTTGTACGAATAGGCCTCATCAACGGGCGAGACCAGGCAATGAGCATGGGAGATACCAAGATCTTTCAATGCTTCTACGCGCAGGTGCCCGTCGAGAATTTTCTGCATGCCATCATCACTAATGAAAATGACAACTGGCTCGATCAATCCAATTTCTGTGATAGATGTCAATATTTGTTTGTATTTAGTGCTGGATTTAATATTTACCGGAAGCGATCTGGATTTTTTCAAATCCTCAACTGAATAGGTCTGAAATTGATTGCTGAAGCATTGCTTAATCATTTCTGTATTAACTCCTTATCGCTATAAGATAAACAGGCAGGCATATCCGTAATATTGTTTTTCCGTAACAGCAAGCAATATTGTTCATCGCGTGTCAGTTTTCTGAAAATCTCCTTCACCGCAAGAAATGTTTCTCGGGCATATTTTGCTTTAGCCTGTATAAGTATGTGCTCATCAGCGTTCTTTTGGTAGATGTCTGATAACTCCTCTGGTGTATATTTTCTGGCAGGGCGTTTATGTACATATGCTTTGTTCGTGGCCCCTTTATCACCTGCTTTTCTTCTCTCAATAATACGCTTGATAATGTTGATTTGGTTGCCTTTAATTTTCCCATTCATTAATGCTTCTGTAAGAGAGTCCTGGATTTCATCGTCATTGGCTCTGGAGATTTCAACCGCCAGATACAAAGGGATATGTCCGGCTTCAAAGGCAGTAAGTAGCTTTTTCTCTCCTTTTTCAAGTAGTGAGATCACGCCATTAACCCAACTGGTGGTGTATCCCAGGCAATCGCCTATTTCTTTATCAGTGAGTCCTTGTTTTTTTAACTGGCTTACGCTTTCCAGTAATTCTGTTGCACGGGGCTTTCTCCTGGCTATATTCTCTGTCAGGCTCATCAGGTGGCCCGTTTCTTCATCAACAACTTTAATAATTGCCGGGATATGAGTCTCACCATACTGAAGATACGCTTCAAGCCGTCCTTGTCCACAAATCAGGGCGTAATCATACGTGTCATCTATTATTTTACGTACGGATATTGGGCGTTTAAGGCCAATTTGATGTATGTTTTTCTTTATTTCATCGTGAGTAAATTTATCCCTTTTTCTTGGGTTTGAGATATAAATGCTGGAAATTTGAATCAGTTTTATTTTTTCGTCGCTGTTCATTATGCCTCCGGGATGGTGATACGTTTGACCAGTTGATAAAGTAGTTTAAGGGTATCGAATCGATAGAATTCAAAACTAAAAGGATTTTGCTCCTTCAGGTAAATGTTATTTAGTATCAAATCTATTGACGGGAATATATAATAATCAATGACTGCCTCGTTGAGGCTGTCCATCCTTGCAGCGATACTGATATCAGGGGCAAGCGCGTGGTTAAAATTTATCCGCCATCTGAGGTTTGTTGGTGATGTTCTCTGACATCTGACTGCCTGGATCGCTAAAGTGAATTCATCATTGATGTTTAAAACACCGGCATTTGACGAATCACTAACCCATCCATCAGACTGGTAGATATTACTGATGATGGTATTGGTGATATCTGCATTAACACCTTTGAGATATTTTTTAGTTTCGAGCCAGGAGTAATCAGTTTTAGGATTGAATCCAACGAGTTGATAAACTCTCAACAGACTTCCAAAACGAGATCGGTATACGCTGCTGGATGGCAGTAACTCTTCCTCATCAATAATCAGCCCAGAAAGTCGTCCCTTTCTCAGCAGTAATGCCCGGAGTTTTTCAAGCAGAACGTCCTCAGAGAGGACCTGGGAACGTGCACGAATGATTTCACCTGCAAGATTAAACTTCTCTGTACTGATGACGGGATCATAAGCACCATCAAATCGGATCCATTGCTCTTCAGGATTGATAATGTGTCGCTGTTTTAATTTGAATGAAGTTTTATTATAGATGTTGTTACCAATATACTTTTCATTAGTCAGTATCTGGTGGATCTTTCCACGGGTCCATGCAGTGTTATTCTCAGCGATAATTTGTTTTCGATTGAGTTCAGAGGCAATGACCAGTTCTGGTTTACCTTCGTGGATAAACATGTCGAAGATCTGATTTACAATATCGACCTCATTCTGCGGTCCAGGTATAAGAATAACGCGATCGGTCTGGATACTTTTGCGCTGACCAAACTCCAGAATGCCCTTTGGTGTCCGCTGTTCATCAATGAGCATACGTCGTAATCCATATCCAGCCATCCCTCCCTGGTGAAAGCCCCTTCGGATCAGATTCGCTTGCCCAATAAATACCTTTTCAGACAAATTGCGGCTGTAGCTGGCAGCGCCATAGCGAGAGAATGAAAGACCAAGCATATGCAGCTCCGAGTGCTGATCGGCAAAGGGTTCCGCACAGTAGATAACACTCACTCCGTGTGTTTTTAGCAGGTAGATATAATGGCCCGCTTCATCAGTATCCTGGAATCGTCCAAACCGGCTGACATCGTAGACCAGCAGAAGAGAGATATTGATTTTGTGATTAATAACATCATTCAGCAATGCCTTCAGACCCGGTCTACCAGCCAGGTTTAGTCCACTTTTACCTGCATCGTTGTAGGTATGAATAATCGTTATCCCTTTTTTGCTCGCATACTCGTGAATAAATCCTGACTGGTTATCCAGAGAATATTGCTGATGCTCTGTCGACATCCTGACGTATTCAGCGGCATAGACTGGTGTAACACCTGATTCAGACAACAGTACTTCCATAAACAACCCCGCAATGATGATGCGTAAATAATGAAGATCTTATTTTCAGTGGCAATACGGCACGAAAGAAAACTAAACGCTGTTTGTTCGTGATCAATCAGTTATTGAATGGTTAAAAACATCCAAGAGAAAATATTGTCTATATAGCTGCTGTCTTCGCATTAAAAATGCGTGGCATCAAGTGCACAATATTTTAGTCATCAAAAAATATGCTCTGGACTTGATCGATCGCTTCGCCAACCACAGAGGCTTGAGAGATACTGTTTCAAGGTGAGTTGTGTGATGGGAGGTATCAAAAATGCAGCTGATAAACCGTATACCCTTTGGTCTGAGGCTTGTCGGTCAGCAGTACGTTGACGTTGCTGACGTACCGAAAGGTAAGCAATGCGGTTGTATCTGCCCTTCTTGTTGGATCCCTTTGATTGCGCGACAAGGGAAAGCCAATCGCTGGCACTTTGCCCATGCCAGTCGGGACGTCGATGAAGTGGAGAAGGAATGCGAGTTCTCGTTTTTCGTTTCGGTGCGTACGATGGCGAAGCAACTGCTGGAAGCGGGTATGCCGGTGGTGCTACCGGAATGGCGTGATGCCATAATCGAAAAATGTCACAGCGAAGTGTTTATAGAGGAGTACTGGATCACCCGGAAAACTGAGGTAACTCTGAAAAACGTACAGAAGGAATACTTTTTCGACGGTGTGCTGGTCGATATTTACGCTGAGGTCAGTGGATACCCTTTCGTGATTTACTTCACGCACCCCGAGCGTTTCCTGCCATTTGAATTACTGGAACCACAGCAGCAACAGTGTGGCATTGTCGAAATCAAGCTCGATGAAACGATAAAGCTGTTTGCCAGGAAAAATACAGCGGGTGTCAATTTTATAGATGAACTGAAGAACTTTGTAGAAAATAATCAGGATGCTAAGCGATGGGTGTATCATCCCCGAAAAGATAAAGCGCAACAAGACGCTCAGGCACGACTGAATGCACAAATAGAAAATTACCGACCTCAGCAGGCTGAGCATAGCGTAAACTACCAGAGCTATCGCTGGCAATACTATCAGTGCTCTATTTGTCTACAGCAGTGGAGAGCGCCAGCATACGAAAGCCCAGTATGTCCTAACTGTAAGCGGGGACATTTGTACGCAAGGAAATTGTGAATAAAAACATACGTGCAATAAAGAGTTACGAACAAGGGCGAAATACCCGGCAGGACTAGTGAAAACTGCAAAGTGCCAATTAGTTGCGATAAAATATCAGCAAATACCCTCATTTCAACCTGCAATCAATCAACGATAGGACATTATTCACCTACCAGTCATACCTTGCATAAACTATAAAAACAAAAATCAGAATGCTTACGCTGATAAGTATAGTTAGAACAATTAATACGGATAATCAGAAAGTCGTTGTAATAATCAACGTCTGTTTAATAGCAAGGACAGCAGCTTGCATCGTGTAGACAGAGCTAAAAGAATTCTTCTAAGATTACGTATTAAGCCAGCGGAAACCATTCGTAAGATATAACTTTAGTAAGCGATTAGAGGAAAAGTAACCTCGAGTAACGATACGGCTACGAGAGCACAAAAGCACACACGGGCCCTGACGGCGTCAATGCGCACACCAGCAGGTGCAAACGCGCTCACGCAAAGAGCAGTGACTCCTGGCTGACGTATAAAGAGATACCTGCGACAACGTTTCATCATTGAAGCGGATGCGTAATAGTGAAACTCTGTGTAGTCGAAACTATTACCGCAATTTACAAATAATTCTACGGTATGGATTATTAGTAAATAACACATTCACAGAGTCTCTGCTCAGGAATAGCGATATAACGCACTGTAAAGCATTCTGACCGATTTTATTTATATCAACGGAACTTTACCTAGGTAATAATCAGAGGAGCGTACAGGTGATTACAGACACTAAACGGTTTGATTATACTTGAATATATGACCGGTAGCAGGTCACCGTTGACTATAACCAAAGTTACGCTGATTATCATCCTGTCGCTTCGTTTCCACTTTTGCTAAATAGCTGGCTCTGTAGACCAGATCACGATAGCTGGTGTTAAAGTCTGTGCTGTTTATATCCAGCCAGTAGCAAGGGTTATCAGGAAAATAGACTAAAGCTCCGGGACAGTCAAATCCAAGTCCTAATGCACTGTACCAGGCATCATTAATCATTGAGCTCAGGTTACCCTCTGCGGCGGTGTACTTTCCGAGGAAGGCATAGGTATCTTTGTTGAGTAAGAGAACGACGTGGTAATGGATAGCGTACGTCGTAGGGCAGTACTCTCTGGCCCAGATATAACGTACAGTCGTATTATGAACACGGATACCCTGTCGCTTTTTCATATTAAGGTCAGCTGCAATCTTAGCTTTGAGTGATGCGGTGAAACGAGAGATAACGGAAGCATCAGTGTTAGCAAAGGAATATTCATCTGGCTCGTCGCAGGGCTGTGGATGATAAGGGACGTGAAGGTCGACTCTTATTGCGAGAGTTCTGGGATGCTGCTGCAATGATTTATTAATCGTCTGCTCAATACGGTTAAGGTGATACTGGCTGAGTCTACCGTGTGACTGGATGTAATCGGACATGGTTATTTCTCGTGTCTTGGTTAATGGTGGTTAGAGTATATAACCGGTAATGGTTGCATTAGTGATGGTGTAATGGTTTTTGTTAATGCGTGGTCGTTGAAGGGTGTGATGATAATAAAAATATAATACACAAACCGACAGATTCGATTCATGATTATCCGGCATGGCAATATAAGAAAGAAAATAATAAAATGAGACTGCGGTTAATATTCGCTAACATATAATAACTCTTGAGTTATGCATGTGGGAAACTATTCTGAAGTGATAAGCATACATCACAGTATATTCACATTGTCATTGGTTGTTTTTTTTTTTTTTGGTTTATATAGAATACTCATGTTCGCGGCATCGTTCGTTATTATCGTCATCAAAAAAAACGTTTAACCTAAATATTTGCATATGTTTGTTAAGTGACGAAATGCTGTTCAGTTAGGCCTTTGCTTAAGCGGATGCAATAAAATGGCGTTTCAATATTTCGCCACCAGGAATGGCTCAACACTTTAACGGCGTGTGTATCGTCGATCACCCGACGGTCGGCATCCGCACAATTGCGATCACAATAGGTGGAGTTACGTGGACTGGTGATGACTTTGCCGCAGAATTTGCAAAACAGGGTATCAGGTGGCTGCAACTTTTTTTGCTGCTTCAGCAACCGCCTTTCATAATGCTCCTGGCAAAGTCGCCACACCGCGTTTTCGGTAATGCGATACAGGGGACGGTTGCAGCCCTCCAGTTTGCATACGGCCGAAGGGGTGAGATCATCTGCGTCAGGATCTCGTTGTTGGCCTAAAAACCATGTTGAAGAAGAAACAGAATTTCTCCTGAATGCTGTTGACATATTGAATGCACTCCGAATGTAAATATCACTAGTGAAGCTGAAAAATTATTTTTTGTGAAACCAATGGGGCTAAAAGGGCTGAGAATAGCCCCTTCAGCCCCGGTGGGTTAAAAGAAAATTAAAATAACATTAAAAATTACCACCGATGCTGGCCTTTCCCATTAACAGCACAATCAGGTATTTGCTGATTTTTTGTGAAAATATATTTCACCGCTCCGGTGTCAGGATCAAAAATATAAAAATAGTCGTATGGGTATAATTCCTGCATAACTTCAACAAGTTCATTCAGAATACTGACCTTACGAAGCGGTTTAGAGATCTGATTAAGGAGATGGGTGGCGTAGAACCCTTGTTGCCAGCGAGGCAAGTATTCGCGCTTATCAAGCCAGTCCATTAGCTGGACTGCACGGCGAATCATTGGGGCATCTTCGTTAAAAAGCGCCATGAACTGCTTCATGTACCAGAAGCAAATATCGCCTGCAGCGTTAACATATCGCTCAGGAATTTCGGGTGACCCCTCTGCGTAATCGTCGGAAAACACATAGATGACTCCCGCCATTCGCGCGATAATTTCCTGAAATTTGGATCCTGCATCGCTGAACTCAGCAAACATCCCGCCAGCAATCTGTTCGGCTTCAATGTCATTGTATATTTCGTTGAAATGATACATATTTTTAATGGTCAGCACGGTGCGCTCCTTTTTTTTTCTGCTCTCCTGAAGCAACCTGGCGCCAGTTTCATGGAGTTTATGAAGAGCACTCAGATCTGGCTGCCCCTGCTCTGCCGGATCTCTGAATCGGGTTCCCTTAAGTGTGCTGGGGCGACAAAACAGAACGCGTGCTGCATATCCTGACAGGCGTAACAGGCTGGTAGGAGAAGATAACAATTGTTCAAGAAAAACCGGCTGAACCATCAAACTGACGACAACGCGGGGGGCATGAATAAGGCGGCGACCCTTCACGCGATTGATGGTGATGTCATCCCCGTCCCACATACCACACCACGAAGTAAAATCAGATGCCATTGCTCTTTTCAGAATACCACCAGCTTCGCTGGATAGCAGACAGGCAGATGCGTTGTGCTCAGGAAGCGCTTCAGTAAGGCCTCTTAATGTTGTATCGCTAAAAAGGAGTTGCTCTCTTACTGGCTCGGGAGGCTTGCCGCTAAGGCTGGCTCTGAGCAATTCTTCGATCTCAGTAGTATCTTCTTCATTTTCAAGTGATTTTTTGAGCTTCTTTTTAAGCGTCTGATTTTTGACTTTCCAGATGCCCAACTCGACTGAATATGCAGCCAGTTTTGCTTCGTAATCAGCTTCTAGCTGGTTGTTGTACTCATAGAGAGGAGCATTAATCAGGCTGTCAGCACCCGTCTTGCGATCGCCTGATTCTGCGACAGTTATAAAGTGCAGTGTCAGGGGTTTAGGTTTAAGGTGTTCAGCGATACGAACGTCAAACCCACACTGGGCGACAGTTGACATGTAGCCAAGCGTAGCCTGATTTGTCAGCTCAAAGGGGGTTTGTAATACCATACTGGCACTGTTTACGGCATTGAACAGAAAATCAGGAAGAGTGGGGAGCGGGAAATCCGGACTTATCCGGTACTTGTATTTAGCTTCAGACCACTTTCGTTGTTGGCGCTGTTTCCGTTTAGCTAATTGATTAATCATAGATACCTCTAATTTAATACTCGTTTATATCGTTGCTGGTTATGGATATTCAGGTCAAAGAATCACCTTCCGGCCTGAATACAGCGGAATAACAAGGGGAACAATTGCCCGGGCCGGAGCTCAGGATAAATAATAATGAGGTCTGGTGGGCCCCTGCAATGGAGGAGGCTGATGGTGTGGCAGGGCCATTTACCGCTAACAAAAGACTGGCTGTGATACGAAAGCACCGGACCATTATCCAGGTAAAAAATACCGGGCTGCGAGGGCCTTATTACGCAGTAGTAAAGAATGAAAGATAACAGCCGGCTGGGCGTCTCCTGCAGCCCGGTATCATGGGTAAAAAAATTAAGGGGATCAGGTGACTGGTACGGTACTGCAGCGACTGGCGCGGCAAGGCGGCCTTCCGTTGCATCTGACAGTAGTTCGCATAACACGGTGCCGCTGTCGGGTTCTGTCTCCTGCGGCGAAAATGCTGACTGTGTGGTGTTACCACCCAGAAGGCGCTCAACAGTATGGTGAATATGCCGCATATGGGCGCGCAGGCCTTTTGCGTTCAATATAAGGCTGTGGCGTTTTTCATCCACGACACAACCGGTGATGGGGCGAGGCTTACCTGCACAGGGTTGCCCGGAATCGTTTTTCCAGCGGTGGATCCGCGTCGGTCGTCTGAATTCAGAGGGCAACCGGAAGAATGCTTCAAGTTGGTTACACGTATCACGAAGCTCTGCCGCACTGGATACGTCTTTCTCAATACGAGCCTGGCTTCGGATCAGTTCGTCCACGGAAGCCCGTGTGCAGATCAATTGACCGTAGCGGGGTTCAAAAAGGATCTCCGGGAAGATCCCCGGAATGTATAATAGCCCGTTCAGCACCACCGGGGTGAGCGGCATTTGGTCGCCAAAAACATAAGCAATAAGTGCGTCGTTGCAGGCACGCTCATCCGCGATTGTCATCGCGACGGCAAAAATATTGTTTTCCGCCAGTGTGACGGCAATACTGTCCGGTCCGCACTCGTGTTGTGGGTAATCAGTCAGGTGCGTCAACGCCCGCCCGATAGCCCTTATAAGCGGATTAAGCGTCCGGGTGTACATGTCAGTCCTGGCTGGTGTGCGCATTGATGTACATTTCCAGATCCACCAGACGAAAACGGGTCATACGGCCCAGTTTTACTGGTGCAGGAAATTTTCTTTCGGCAATCATTTTGTAGATATACTGAGGTGTAGCGTTGATCACTGCAGCCGTTTGCTTCATCGTCAGTAAAACAAGGTGCTTAACCTGTGCCGCCTGCTCTGGGGACATTTTCAGCGCCTCAGCATCGACTGCTCCGGTATACAGCGCCTGCTTCTGGTGCGACTTCAGCATTTCAGCGTCAATCTCTTTCAGCAAGGCGAGCTTTTCCGGAGTCAGTTTCAATGCCAGATTGCCGTTTGCTTCCACCCAGGCCTGCAGCGAAAATGGTGCAGCCAGTTGAGTCGGCTGCGTATCCGCTTCATTACCTGCCTTCTTCTTCATCACAACGTCCTCATTCAGGTACACCCGAAGGCGTAAGAGCATTTAGGCCGGATTATGCTGGTGGAGAAAGGGGGGATCACGGTGAAAACCGAAAAATAATAATTGCTATTGATTTTTTATATTGGATGTGGTTGCTCAGAAGAAAAATATCTCTCCTGAGCATTTTTAGTCAGGAAGGGAGGCCAGGTTTTTTTGAGGAAGAGGCAAAGGCCTGATTTGCTAATTGGTTCAGGAAGCTATTTGACATTGCTTTTACGGCAACGTCTTTTACTTGTTCTTTGTACTTGAGTTCGAAGGGGAAATTACCCGGGAGAGGAGATAGATCAGATACAATGCCAGAGAAAAAAGACTCTGGTTTTTTAATTTTATTTGCAAACTCGAAAATTTTAAAATCAATATATGCAAGGGTTAACGTTTGTGTCAGAACTTCTATTGTAGGGGCGGTATCTTTCTCTCTCTTAAGTGATGGGATATTCAACTCCAGTCGTATTTGCTTAAGCCAGATACTGAAATCTTCGATTATATCGGCATCTGGCTTAAGCAGGTTTATTTCAGCGAGAACTGACGTTTTTTCGTCATTTGTCTCCCAGAACGTATCCATAAATTGTACTTCAGCCCAGTTTATATCTGGCTCATTTTTGTGCTTTGTTCTGATGTATGCTCTTTCCAGTTGGTCTTTTAAACGCTCAATATAATAAAATGCATTACCTTGAGATAGTGTCGTAACTGATGGGGGATGTGTGCATTGGATTAATAGTGGAAGACTGGCCCTGTCTGCTTCTGAAAATTTTAGTATTTCACCGGATTTTATTTTTTCTGATAGAGTTCTTATTTGCCCTTCTATTTCGGATATTTCATAATTCTTACTTACCCAGTGATTGTAAGTTTCATCACTAAAGATTTCATACATAAATAAGACAGAGTGATTGTCGATGGCTATATATTCTCGGCAGCTATTACCTGGCGTTATAACTAATACGCGTAATGAGTTCTCATCAAGGAAGTCTATGATTCTGAATTGTTGGGTTTTAAGGTTTTGTTTGTATTCGTCTGGTGTCGGATACTCCTTCTGGAAGGTAATGAATGACCCAAGGTTTTCTTCAGCGCTGAACATAAACCTCATCCACAAAGGCATGGGCGCATGAGTGAGTCGGGCTAATACAGATGGAGACGAAAATGTCTTATGTCCGGTAAATAAAAGCCATCCATGAGAGTGGTTATAAAACCATGACAGATAATCATAGATTTTTTTTCTTGATGAGAGCGCCAGATACCAGTCAAGAGCGTCGTATTTCTGAGTTTCGTCTATGTACTTCTTTAACCAGCCAGCGGTGATAGCTTTTGCTACATTGTCTTTATTACCTGCCATGTTGACACCTTTAACCTGAATGGGGCATGGTTAACTGTACAGATGAAATGCACCGGTGCAACGCCTGATATACTGGCAGAGTGGATTAATCTGTTAGCAAATACGACAAAAAAACAATAACGAAATAATACCGCCTCCTGAAGGAAGCGGCTTATGGTTATTGTTATTCAGGATGAGCAAACTCATAAGGCGTAACGTAGCCTTCGCGGTTGGCATCCAGGTAATCAGCCCACCACTGCATCATCTGTTTACGTTCTTCGAAATGCTCCGCCAGATGAATATAGGCCGCGCGAACGTTGCTGCGTTCTTTGTGGCTCATCTGACGTTCTACGGCATCTTTTGACCACAAGCCTGACTCGATCATCGCACTGCACGCCATGGTGCGAAAACCGTGGCCGCAGACATCGGTTTTGGTGTCGAAGCCCATCAGCCGCAGTGCTTTGTTGACGGTATTTTCGCTCATCGGCTTGTAAGGATTGTGGTCACCGGTAAAGACCAGCTCAAACTCACCGCTGATTTCCTTAATTTGCTCCAGTATCACCACAGCCTGTTTGCACAGTGGAACCAGATGCGGCGTACGCATTTTGGCTCCGCGAGTGGAGAATTTGACACCGGGGATTTCTTTACGCTTTTCGGGAATAGTCCAGAGTGCACGTTTGAAGTCGATCTCCGGCCAGCGGGCAAATCGCAGCTCGCTGGAGCGTATGAAGATGAGCAGGGAGAGTTGGATAGCCAGTATGGTGAGAGGTTGTCCCTGGTAAGTATCGAGCTTTTCGAGAAGTGTGGTGACGTTGTTGAAAGGAAGTGCTGGCCGATGCTCAGTTTTCGGTGCGGATATCGCGCCCTGCATGTCATGAGCGGGGTTATAACTGATATACGCATTCTGAACAGCAAATCGCATGATCCGATTGATATTACTCAGCAGACGGCCAGCCGTGTGAATATTCCCTCTGGCTTCCACATTTCTGACCGGAATGAGCAGATCACGGGTGTTCAACTCCGTGATATCGCGCTGGCCGATGACTGAAAACAGGTGATTTTCCAGTAAGGCGAGAACTTTTTTCGCGTTGCCTTCATCCCATTTACGGTTGCTTTTGTGCCATTCACGGGCCACGGCCTCGAAAGTACGGATGCTGGCTTTAGCTTCCTTCTTGTCACGCTTTTGCTGTGCAGGGTTAATGCCATTGGCAAGCAGCTTACGCGCATCATCGCGTTTTGAACGGGCATCCGATAATGATATTTCGGGATAAGGCCCGATGCTGAAGGTCTGCTCTTTGTTTTCGAAACGATAACGGAAACGCCACAGTTTTGAGCCTGCGGGTGAGATAAAGAGAAAAAGTCCGTTGCTGTCGGTAAGCTTGTACGCCTTGTCCTGGGGTTTAGCATTACGGACAGTCATGTCAGTCAGTGCCATAAAACACGCCTCTTTGACGGTCTTTTGAGGGCACGATTTTTATCGAACTGCGAATACCCGCAGTCATACCCTCAAAAAGGTGTTGATGCTGGTTGAGAATGGTTTATGTGTATTGACTATCAGGAAAGGAAAAGGTTCGAAATACGGGGACTTAGAAAAGTAAAACGGACGTCAGTTGACGTCCGTTTAGAATGGTTTGGTGCCCGGACTCGGAATCGAACCAAGGACACGGGGATTTTCAATCCCCTGCTCTACCGACTGAGCTATCCGGGCAACGGGGCGCATTAAACCGTAAACACGTACAGCAGTCAACCAAATTTAGGGAAAACCTGTTCAACTGCTTAAGTTTGCGGCAATCCTGCTCAGGCAAGCCGGTTTCAGGTCAGCGCGCCACCCTGACGGCACTGGGCAAAGCGCAGAATGTCTTCTGCCAGCCGATGCGCAGTCTCGACATCAGCCAGGCTACGATTGACCAGCATTCGGCTCAGGCAACCCTCCAGCACCAGTTCCATCTGTCTGGCGACCATCGCCGGGTCGTCAATTTCAAGCGTGGTCAGCAGTTCGTGGGTAAAGTCATGCGCCACGCGTTTTTGCTGCCCGGCCAGTTGATGGATCGGGTGCGAGGGATCGGGGTAAAACGTACAGGCGGCAATAAACAGGCAGCCCGGATAGCGATTATTATTCACGCATTCCGCCAGGGCATTGTAGCGCGCCAGCAGTTTTTGTTCAGCGCTCAGGGTGTCGTCAAGCATCAACTGACGGCGCCAGATGTCTACCTGCTGGCTGAGATAGCGCAGGGCATCATACAGAATGGCCTCTTTGTCTGGCCAGAAACGTTGCATCTCATCAAGCGGATAACCAACGCGCTCTGCCACCATCTCCAGCGTGGTGTCAGCAATCCCATGGATTTCTACGAGTTTTAGGGCTTCTCCCAGGACATCTTCACGTTGCACGGTCATTCCTCCGTTTTTATCTCTGAAAGTGTCGCTCACGGTTGGCGATCGCGCAAATGCGCACTAAATGTCGCCGCATCCATAAAGCCCGTTACCCGCGCCTGCGGGTGTTCTTGCCCTTGTGCGTCAAAGAACAGGATGGTGGGCAGACCCAGTACCTGTAAATGTTTTAGCAGCGCCACATCCTGTGCATTATTGGCAGTGACGTTGGCCTGTAACAGCACTGTGTCGCCCAGAGCTTGCTTAACCTGTGGATTGCTGAAGGTATATTTCTCGAATTCTTTACAGGCGACACACCAGTCAGCATACAGATCCAGCATGACAGGCTTTCCCTTCGCCTCTGCCAACGCCTGATTTAAATCGTCGACGCTTGCCACGGGTTTAAAGTCCAGATGCGCCACTGGCTGAGCTACGGTCGTGCCAAACGCCCAGTCCTGTAAAGGACGCACACTGATCAACGCTGCCGCCAGCAGGATAACCTGTACGATACGCATCCAACCGTGCTTTGCCTGCAGGCTGGTGATAAATGCCCAGCCAAAGAAGGCAACCCCCAGCAGTGACCACAGGCGTAACCCCCATGCATCGCCGATGATTCGTTCCAGCAAAAAGACCGGTAGCGCGAGGATAACAAATCCAAACGCCGTTTTAACGTGTGCCATCCAGGGGCCGCTTTTCGGCAACAGACGGTTGCCAAATACGGTGACCAGCATCAGCGGCAATCCCATTCCTAACGCATAAAGATACAGCGTACCGCCGCCCAGCCACAGATTCCCGCTCTGGGCGATGTACAGCAAAATGGCACTTAATGGCGCGGTCGTGCAGGGTGAGCAAATCAGCCCGGCGATAGCGCCCATCACGAACACGCCACCTGCCGAGCCACCTTGCTGGCGGTTACTCATCAGCGTGAGACGCGTTTGCAGCGAGGAGGGTAGCTGCAGGGTAAACAGGCCGAACATCGACAGCGCGAGCAGGGTAAAGACCACCGCAAGCGCAATTAAAACGTAGGGATGTTGAAGTGCAGCCTGGAACTGCAACCCGGCGGCGGCCACCACCAGACCCAGTGCGGTATAGGTGAGCGCCATACCTTGTACGTAGATGAAGGTCAGCAGCAATGCCTGTCCGGTGGAAAGCCGCTGTTTACCACCCAGCACAATCCCGGAAATCAGGGGATACATCGGCAGTACACAAGGGGTAAAGGCGATGCCAATGCCAATCAGTAGCGCCCACAGGGCGGAGAAGGGAAGCTGTGCTGTCGCCTGTTCTGGTTGTGGCTGTTCTGGCGTTGGTATGGCTGGCGTTGGCGTCTGGCTGGCTGCCACTTCGCTCAGGGGCACGGTTTTTGTTTCCGGTGGGTAACAAAAGCCCGCGTCAGCGCATCCCTGATACGTTACCGTCAGTGTTGCACCCGCCTGTGCCTGATTCACCGTGACCGGAATCGTAAGCTGATTGCGGTATATTTCGCTTTTGCCGTAGAACTCATCTTCGTGCCAGGCGCCCGCCGGCAGCGCTATCTCAGCAATCTCTGCCTGAGCAGGAGTAATACGAATTTGTTTACGATACAGGTAATACCCGTCTTTCACCTGCCAGGTAAGATTCAGGTCGTGCTGGTTTTGCTGAAAGTCAAAGGCAAACGCCTGGTCAGCAGGGACAAAGTCCGAGCGACCCGGCGCGTCGAAAAGACCAGCAAATACAGATGTGCTGCAAAGAAGCAGGATCAGCGTAAAGATGCGTTGAGCCATGAGAGGTAATCACTGTCTCCGTGAGTAACGGGTAAAACCAGAAGTTCAGGCGTTTGATAAGGATGATGAGACTTCAGGCAATCGAGTAAAGCGTCCTGGTGTAACACCGAGGTTTTTAGGATCATCTGGACTTCGTATTCCTGCTCCAGTTTGCCTTCCCAGTAGTACAAGGAGGTGGCACCTGGAATGATCGTCGCACATGCCGCCAGTTTTTCTGCCAGCGCTTTGGCCGCCAGATCCTGGGCGGTGGCTTCATCCGGCGCGGTACAGAGCACCACAACGGCATCGGGGATGGACATATCCTGACTGCTAACATCAAGCATAAACACCTCGAATGAACAGAATGACCCGCAAAAGAGTGGTCACTATACAACGGACGAGGAAAGGATGTTAGACAAAGGAAGGGGAAATGCGGGGCGCGAACACGCCCCGCGGGGAAGACTTATAGCATGAAGCTGCCCAGCAGGAAGCCGAAACAGACCGCCAGTACCACGCCCAGCGTACCCGGAATGAAGAACGGGTGGTTAAAGACGAATTTACCAATACGCGTTGTACCGGTGTCGTCCATCTGTACCGCTGCAACCAGCGTTGGGTAAGTCGGCAGAATGAACAGACCTGAAACTGCAGCGAAAGAAGCAACAGCGGTCAGCGGAGAGACGTTCAGCGCCAGCGCCATCGGCATCAGTGCTTTCGCGGTTGCTGCCTGAGAGTAGAGCAGCGCAGAAGCAAAGAAGAAGATCACGGCCAGCAGCCACGGATGACCCTGAATCACTTCACCGGCAGTGTCTTTGATCCAGTCAATGTTGTGAGATACGAAGGTGTCACCCAGCCATGCAACGCCCAGGATACAAATACAGGCGCTCATACCGGCTTTGAAGGTGCTGGAGTTGAGGATGGCATCCGTTTCCACTTTACACATGATCGTGGTCAGCGTCGCGATGCTCAGCATGATGATCAGGATTGCGTTAGTGGTGTTCATCAGCGGCTTCTCAACCAGACCCAGGCTTGGGCTGTTGATGATCGCATAAACGACGACGCACACGACGCCCAGCAGGAACAGCCAGACGGAGTTTTTCGCCATTGGTTTGATTTCGATCTGCTTCTCACCGCGCAGTTCAATCAGACCTTCTTCGAGACGCTTGCGGTATACCGGATCGTCAGAAAGTTTGGAGTTGAACAGCATAGTGACCAGGAACGACATTACCAGTACCGCCAGCAGAGTGGACGGGATGACCACGGACAGCAGGTGGATGTAGCTAATGCCATGCCCTTCCATAACAGAAGACATGTAGACCACCGCAGCGGAGATTGGCGATGCGGTGATCGCAATCTGCGCAGAAACGACGGCGGTGGAGAGCGGACGGCAAGGTTTGATACCCTGTTCCTTCGCCACTTCAGCGATAACCGGCAGCGTCGCCAGGGAGATGTTCCCGGTGCCTGCAAAGATAGTCAGGAAATAGGTTACGATCGGTGCGAGGATCGTGATGTATTTCGGGTTCCGACGCAGCAGTTTTTCCGTCTGGTTAACCAGATAGTCCAGACCGCCGGCAACCTGCATCGCGGAGATGGCAGCGATAACCGCCATGATGATGGAAATGACATCGAACGGAATGTTACCCGGTTTTACGCCGATCGCGGCAAGAACCAGAACACCCAGCCCACCTGCAAATCCGATGCCGATGCCCCCTAGTCTGGCGCCCAAAAAGATTGCCAGCAAAACAATGATAAGTTCTACAACTATCATATTAGCCTTCCTTGTTGTTTAACAAGTTGATATTAAATTGTTGTTATTTGGTAACTTCTTTTAAGAAAAAGGGCACGTCAACTGACGTGCCCTCCTTGGTACTACCCTGTACGACTACTGTTCGCTTTCATCAGTATAACGTTTTGCTTTATAAGCCGGGTGCATCAGGTTTTGGGCGGAGAAAATATCGTCCAGCTCTGCTTCAGTCAACAGACCGCGCTCCAGCACCACTTCACGTACGCTCTTACCGGTTTCGGCGCAAATCTTACCAACGATATCGCCGTTGTGGTGACCGATGAACGGGTTGAGGTAGGTGACGATGCCGATAGAGTTGTAGACATAGCCTTCGCACACTTCTTTGTTAGCGGTAATACCGTTAACACATTTCTCCAGCAGGTTGTAGCAGGCGTTGCTCAGGATGTGAATGGATTCAAACATCGCCTGACCAATCACGGGTTCCATAACGTTCAGTTGCAGCTGACCAGCTTCAGAGGCCATGGTAACGGTGATATCGTTACCGATAACTTTGAAGCATACCTGGTTAACAACTTCCGGCACAACCGGGTTAACTTTGGCTGGCATGATAGAAGAGCCCGCCTGCAGTTCCGGCAGGTTGATCTCATTGAGGCCAGCACGTGGGCCAGAAGAGAGCAAACGCAGGTCGTTACAGATTTTGGACAGCTTCACAGCCAGACGTTTCAGCGCGCCATGTACCATGACGTACGCACCACAGTCGGAGGTTGCTTCAATCAGGTCTTCTGCCGGAACGCAGGCAAAGCCCGTCACTTCCGCCAGTTTTTGTACCGCCAGCGGAGAGTACTCTTTAGGGGTATTCAGACCAGTACCGATAGCCGTTGCGCCGAGGTTAACTTCCAGCAGCAGTTCAGCGGTACGCTCGATGTTTTTCACTTCTTCTTTCAGCAGTACGCTGAAAGCACGGAATTCCTGACCCAGGGTCATCGGAACCGCATCCTGCAACTGGGTACGACCCATTTTCAGGATGTCCTGGAATTCGACAGCTTTACGCTCGAAACCTTCACGCAGTTGGTTGATAGCATCGATAAGCTTCACGATGGAAGCATACACAGCGATGCGGAAACCGGTCGGGTAGGCGTCGTTAGTTGACTGACATTTGTTCACGTGGTCGTTCGGGTTCAGGTACTGATATTCACCTTTCTGGTGACCCATCAGCTCCAGCCCGATATTGGCCAGCACTTCGTTGGTATTCATGTTGACGGAGGTGCCTGCACCACCCTGGTATACATCTACCGGGAACTGGTCCATGCATTTGCCGTTATTCAGGACTTCATCGCATGCGGCAATGATGGCATTCGCCACGCTCTTAGGAATGGTCTGCAACTCTTTGTTAGCCAGAGCTGCGGCCTTCTTGACCATTACCATACCGCGTACAAATTCAGGGATGTCGCTGATTTTGTTATTGCTGATGTAGAAGTTTTCAATCGCTCTCAGAGTGTGAACACCATAGTAGGCTTCGGCTGGAACTTCCCTGGTACCCAACAGATCTTCTTCGATACGAATGTTGTTTAACATGTGAACCTTCTTTATTTAAAGCTGCCAATGAATGCACTAAACACACAGAATATATGTGGTTTCGATTGTTTCTTGACCGACGATTATCCCCTGCATCGGTCTGGTCAACGAGATCATATTCTGCTTCAGAAATTGTGCCGTAATCTGGATCACTATAAGGGTGGGAATTTACTCCTTAATTATTATTTTGTGAAATAGGTCACCGCTTTGGGATTAACACCAAAAATAAGTGTACAAACAGCTTGAAATTTTGCGAACTACCCTCATTACCTATTGATTAGAATCGCAACAATTTCAGGCCGACGTGTGAAACACGGCGGTTGTCTAAGGAGAATCCTTTTGCGCTGGATACCATTACTTGCTGTCTTTCTCTATGTTTATATTGAGATTTCTATCTTTATACAGGTAGCTCATGTGCTAGGCGTGTTGATGACGCTCATCCTGGTTATCTTTACGTCGGTCATCGGGATGTCGCTGGTCCGCAACCAGGGGTTTAAGAACTTTTTGCTGATGCAGCAGAAAATGGCTGCCGGTGAAAGCCCAGCCGAAGAGATGATCAAGAGCGTGTCGCTGATTATCGCTGGCCTGCTGTTGCTGCTGCCGGGCTTTTTTACAGACTTCCTCGGTCTTTTGCTTTTGTTACCCCCGGTGCAGAAGCACCTGACAATGAAGCTGCTTCCGCATTTGCGATTTTCCCGTATGCCGGGCGGCGGTTTTAGCGCGGGGACCGGTGGGGGCGACACGTTTGACGGTGAATTTCAGCGTAAAGATGACGAGCGTGACCGTATTGAGCATAAAGACGATCGTCGCGACTGATTCCCGTAGGCCCGGTAAGCGTAAGCGCCACCGGGCATTTTCGTAGAACCGGCTTATAAGTGATGTTCAATCTTTTTTCGTTTTGGCAAAAACAGCCACAGCACGACCAACATAATCAGTGCATATGCGCTCTTCCAGCCGACCATCGCCAGTAGCAACAGGCATAACAGCCCGCCCACCACAGCCAGAGCGCGATAGCGCCCCTTGAGCAGACGGCATCCCGCCAGCATGCACAGCAGATAAATCATGATAAAGATGCCGTTGGCGTAAACAATCAGCGCATCAAGGTTAATCTCTAACGCATAGATGCACAGGGTACTGATCACGCAGCAGCCGAGCACCGCATTGAGTGCGTTGCGGGGGATATGGCGAGAGGAGAGCTGGGCCAGATAATGGTCCGGTTTATACTGCGCCTGCGACCACACGAGACGGGCAAAACTCTGTATATAGATGTTGAGACTGGCAAAACAGGCCAGATAGCCGATCACACAAGCCACCCACAATGCCTGAACACCGAACAATTGCACGACAATCTCTGGCAGTGAGGCCGCCGCCGCCATCGTTTCACCATAGGCGTCAAAATGCAGAACTACCACCGTACAACCCCAGTAGACGGAACCTGCCAACAGAAGTCCAATCATCAGCGCACGGGGGAAATCCCGCTCCGGGTTTTTAAACTCAGAGGCGAGATGGGCGAAGGCTTCGAGACCGACGAAACACCAGAACATCACTGACAGCGCGGAAAACAGCCCTGATATCTCAATATCACCTGGGGCCGGGAATGGAATTTCTGCCGGTTTCAGATCGCCTGCCCACCATATAGCGATAATCAATGCCACGATCAGCGCTGCAATAACAGTTTGCAGATTAGCGCTGGAGCTGGCGCCGCGCGAACCGATGAACCACACCAGCGCCAGCGTACCGAGTTCGGCCAGCAGGAGTTGCCAGCCGTGCCAGCCAAACATGGCCTGACCAAACCCGGCAGCAATATGCAGAGCGGCAGGAAGACCAACAGGGATGACCGATAAGAACAGCCAGCCGGTGACCCGTTCCAGATGCGAACCAAACGCCATGCCGACGAAATGCGCCACGCCACCCGCGCTGGGATAGTGGCGGCCTAAGAGGGCAAAAACAATCGCGACGGGAAAAACCAGAACAATCAAAATCGGCCAGGCCCAGAGGCTGTTATTACCGGCGACCAGTGCTGCCAGAGCAGGAACGGCAAACACGCCCGTTCCTAATAAAGAGGTCGACAACAAGCCAACGCCCTGAGCCAGTCCCAGCTCTTGTTTCAGTCCACTCATGAGTTGTTATCCGGTTGCGCCTGGATTCCAGGCAACTGCGCAGATTTCGATGTTATCACAATCAGATTTGCTTATGACGACAGCGAGAAAATAGGCGAGAAATGTGAGGTAAGTGGCTTTTTTACAGGATTTTTCGCTGAACAGAAATTTTTTTCGTATTGCCCCTTGAAGGGGGAAAACCCCATCCCCATCTCTCTGGTCACTAGCCGGCAACCTTTATGGGTCGGCGTCACCCATGACTGATAAAGACTTTCTCAAAGGAGAGCTATCAATGAGTATTCGTCCGTTACATGATCGCGTGATCGTTAAGCGTAAAGAAGTTGAATCTAAATCTGCTGGCGGCATCGTACTGACCGGTTCTGCAGCGGGTAAATCAACTCGTGGCGAAATCATCGCTGTCGGTAAGGGTCGCATCCTGGATAACGGCACCGTACAACCGCTGGACGTAAAAGTCGGCGACATCGTCATTTTCAACGATGGCTACGGCGTGAAGTCTGAGAAGATCGACAATGAAGAAGTGTTGATCATGTCTGAAAGCGACATCCTGGCAATTGTTGAAGCGTAATCCGCGAACGACACTGAACATACGAATTTAAGGGAAAGAGAAAATGGCAGCTAAAGACGTAAAATTCGGTAACGACGCTCGTGTGAAAATGCTGCGCGGCGTAAACGTACTGGCAGACGCAGTGAAAGTGACACTCGGTCCGAAAGGCCGTAACGTTGTTCTGGATAAATCCTTCGGCGCACCAACCATCACCAAAGATGGTGTTTCCGTCGCACGTGAAATCGAGCTGGAAGACAAGTTCGAAAATATGGGCGCGCAGATGGTGAAAGAAGTCGCCTCTAAAGCAAACGACGCGGCAGGCGACGGTACCACCACGGCAACCGTGCTGGCTCAGTCTATCATCACTGAAGGTCTGAAAGCCGTTGCTGCGGGCATGAACCCAATGGACCTGAAACGTGGTATCGACAAAGCGGTCGCTGCTGCGGTTGAAGAACTGAAAGCGCTGTCCGTACCGTGCTCCGACTCCAAAGCTATCGCTCAGGTAGGCACTATCTCCGCTAACTCCGACGAAACCGTAGGTAAACTGATCGCGGAAGCGATGGACAAAGTCGGTAAAGAAGGCGTGATCACCGTTGAAGACGGCACCGGTCTGCAGGACGAACTGGACGTGGTTGAAGGTATGCAGTTCGACCGTGGTTACCTGTCTCCTTACTTCATCAACAAACCGGAAACCGGCGCAGTAGAACTGGAAAGTCCGTTCATTCTGCTGGCTGATAAGAAAATCTCCAACATCCGCGAAATGCTGCCAGTTCTGGAAGCCGTTGCGAAAGCAGGCAAACCACTGCTGATTATCGCTGAAGATGTGGAAGGCGAAGCGCTGGCGACCCTGGTGGTCAACACCATGCGTGGCATCGTGAAAGTGGCTGCGGTTAAAGCGCCGGGCTTCGGCGACCGCCGTAAAGCGATGCTGCAGGATATCGCAACCCTGACTGGCGGTACCGTTATCTCTGAAGAGATCGGTATGGAGCTGGAAAAAGCCACTCTGGAAGATCTGGGTCAGGCAAAACGCGTTGTGATCAACAAAGACACCACTACCATCATTGATGGCGTGGGTGACGAAGCGGCAATTCAGGGTCGTGTGACTCAGATTCGTCAGCAGATCGAAGAAGCAACGTCTGACTACGACCGTGAAAAACTGCAGGAACGCGTAGCGAAACTGGCTGGCGGCGTTGCAGTTATCAAAGTCGGTGCAGCGACCGAAGTTGAAATGAAAGAGAAGAAAGCCCGCGTTGAAGATGCCCTGCACGCAACCCGTGCTGCGGTAGAAGAAGGTGTGGTTGCTGGTGGTGGCGTGGCGCTGATTCGCGTTGCATCCAAAATCGCTGACCTGAAAGGCCAGAACGAAGACCAGAATGTTGGTATCAAAGTTGCGCTGCGCGCAATGGAAGCGCCGCTGCGTCAGATCGTTCTGAACTGCGGCGAAGAGCCTTCTGTTGTCGCTAACACCGTTAAAGGTGGAGACGGTAACTACGGTTACAACGCAGCGACCGAAGAATACGGCAACATGATCGACATGGGTATCCTGGACCCAACCAAAGTGACCCGTTCTGCTCTGCAGTATGCGGCTTCTGTGGCTGGCCTGATGATCACCACCGAGTGCATGGTGACCGACCTGCCGAAAGGCGATGCGCCTGACTTAGGTGCTGCTGGTGGTATGGGCGGCATGGGTGGTATGGGCGGCATGATGTAGTGCGACGAGAGTCGCATTCCTTTGCGTAACTAACTGAATAAACAGAGAATTCTCTCTAACAGTTAGCTTACGCGCCCCAGGAGAGCGGGGCTAGTCCCCGCTCCCGAAAGCCGTTTAGCGTAGCAGAAGGTGAGCCGTTTCGACGGTGGAATACGCCCCCGAAGTTTGGGTAACCTTTCAGTGATGAGCAGTAACGCGCCCATTACTTTCACTCAGTTATCTGCAGCGGTTAATTCTGCGCGGAGTGCCTGTCAGGGCAGACGTCGGTGAATCCCAAATCGACGTTACATCTCAACGATTGTGACACCTCGTGTCATACATCTTCATTTCATCCTTTCATGGATTCATGAACAGGGCGGGATCGTTTTGCTCGCGATCTTCACAAGAGGAATGCAGCGCAAGCTGTACGGGTGATTGTTCTGTCGCTATTTCTTGAGCAGAAACAGTGAAGAAGAACCCGTTGTTCAGCCAACGGTAGCCTAAGGATAGTGCGTCACTGGTAACGGTGAGGTGCGAAGCTTCCTGACAACGTACTCCCGCGCAAGCGGCGGCTGGTATCCGCGAGGACGCCATCTGGATTGGTCTAACGACATGACCATGAGAGGCCAGGCTGTATCGTAAGGTTAACGTACGTGAACTGCTGTTAAACACCGTCAGCCGCATTGAGCGTAAGTCGTTGATACGCTTTGACCAAAAGGTGGGTGAACAGGTTATCTCTTTTACATCTGGGGATACGCTGATGTTGTTTCACCGGTGGATAGGCAGAACCTAACCGATACGTGTCATCTGTATGGAACTCGGTAAGCCCGTATATCCGCCTCATCGAGGCAGGGGAGCCGTAAGGCAAACTGTTGGGTATGCGGGTAGAGGAGGCCGGAGAAAGCAAATGCCGCGCTGTAATGGCGCGGACAGAAGCATGAAACAGGGCTTCACCGGAAACGGGGCAGACTTCCGGCTGGTCTTAAATCGCAGTAAGGCTTGTAAAGCTTATTGAATGTACCCCGAGGGGCGAAACGTGATTTCTCCTTCGGGGGAATCCACGTCCGTCCTCAGGGTGCTCTGCACGAGCATTCAGGAGGATAGCAAGGTGAATACCGGAACGCGAGTTGAATCGCAGGCGGTATCTGCATCTTCCCACCCGGAAAGGTGGCACGCCATTAACTGGCGCAAAACCTCAGAAGCGGTGAGAAAGCTACAGGTACGCATTGCGAAGGCAGCGCAACAGCAGGAGTGGCGGCGGGTAAAAGCGCTGCAACGAATGCTGACCCGTTCGCTGGCGGCTAAGGCATTAGCGGTCAGGCGAGTCACGGAAAACCGGGGCAAGGATACCCCCGGAGTGGATGGAAAGTTATGGAATACCCCGAAAACCAAATGGGAGGCTATCTTCGATATGAAGAGAACCGGATATCACCCTAAACCACTGCGGCGGGTGTATATCCCGAAGTCGAACGGCAAGTTGCGTCCGCTCGGGATTCCGACCATGAGAGACAGAGCCATGCAGGCGTTATATCTGCTGGCGCTGGAACCCGTGTCGGAAACAACAGCCGACCGCAACAGTTATGGTTTTCGTCCGATGCGTTCAACGGCGGATGCTATTGAACAATGCTTTGTCGCGCTCAGCCGGGGCAACTCGGCGCAGTGGGTGCTGGAGGGCGATATCAAAGGGTGCTTCGATAACATCAGTCATGACTGGTTACTGGCGCATATCCCGATGGATAAGCAGGTGCTGGGTAAATGGCTGAAGGCAGGTTACATGGAGTCTGGTCATTACCATGCAACCGGTGCGGGAACGCCTCAGGGCGGTATCATCTCGCCGGTACTGGCCAATATGGCGCTTGATGGACTGGAAGCGGTACTTGAATCCCGATTTGGGGTGAAGAATACCAAAGCCAGCTACAAGACCAAGGTCAACTATGTGCGTTATGCAGATGACTTTATCATCACCGGTATCTCGCAAGAGTTGCTGGAGAATGAAGTTAAACCTCTCGTTGAGACCTTTATGGCGGAACGGGGGCTGCAATTGTCGCCGGAGAAAACGGTGATAACGCATATTGAGCAGGGTTTTGACTTCCTCGGTCAGAACGTGCGCAAGTATCGCGGGAAAATGCTGATAAAGCCTTCCCGTAAGAACCTGCGAACATTTCTGGCGAAAGTGAGGGACATTGTGAAGCGTCACCCGACGCAAACGCAGGACTGGCTGATACGCCAGCTCAATCCGGCATTACGGGGGTGGGCGAACTATCACCGGCATGTGGTGGCGAAGGAGACGTTCAGCTATGTCGATTACCGTGTCTGGAAGCTGCTCTGGCGCTGGTGTTGCAGGCGGCATAAAAACCGTAATAAACGCTGGGTGAAAGATAAATACTTTCATACGGTAAATAACCGTCGCTGGACGTTTCAATGGCGGGAGGATAAGGAGAATCCGGTGACTTTAGTATATGCGAAAGACACCGTCATTAAACGACATACCAAGATAAAGGCGGAGGCTAACCCTTATCTGCCTGAATGGGAACCGTACTTTGAGCAACGCCTTGAGCGTCGCTGGAAGGAAACCATGCAGGGCAGGAAGAAGTTGCTGGCGCTCTGGCTCAGGCAGGAGAAACGCTGCCCGCTCTGTAACCAGTTAATTACTCTGGAAACAGGCTGGCACGTTCACCATAAGTACCAGAAACATCTGGGCGGCGGTGACGAGCTTGAGAATCTGGTCATGCTGCATCCGGGCTGCCACATCCAATGGCACGTGAACGAGGAAAAAGATGCGCAGCCGGTTCAACCCGTCGGTTGAACTTATTAAGGCTTGAGCCGTATGCGGGGAAACTCGCATGTACGGTTCTTAGGGGGCGGCGGCGCAGTAATGCGCTGCTGCTACCCGACATCGCCTACACCCTGCATCCTTCAGGCTGCAGATGCGTTGGCTGCATTCGCGAACCCCAGTCACTTACTTATGTAAGCTCCTGGGGATAAATGAGGGACGTCCTTGTCCCTCACCGAAGGCAGCCTGTGGCTGTTCAAATTCGTTCCTGACGAATTTGTCATAAACTTGCCGCCTTCCTGCAACCAGAATGATTTGGGTGTTTGTCCCCCAGAAATGAGAAACCCTCGGGCAGAAATGTCCGGGGGTTTTTCTTTTGGTCATCTTTTTAGTATAAGATTCACTGACGGACAAAACGTCCAGCTCATTGATAATGGGGAATAACATGCACGTGAAATATTTAGCAGGGATCGTCGGTGCCGCGCTACTGATGGCGGGTTGTAGCTCCAGCAACGAACTGAGTTCTGCAGGACAAAGCGTTCGCTTTGTTGAAGATAAGCCTGGCGCTGAATGCCAGTTGATCGGCACAGCCACCGGGAAGCAGAGTAACTGGCTTTCAGGCCAACATGGTGAAGAAGGCGGCTCTATGCGCGGCGCGGCGAATGACCTGCGCAATCAGGCGGCTGCAATGGGTGGCAACGTGATTTACGGCGTAAGCAGCCCGACTCAGGGCATGTTATCCAGCTTTGTCCCGACAGCCAGTGAAATGATTGGACAGGTTTATAAGTGCCCTAATTGAACGTCTTTGTGATAGCGGGATAATTCTCTTATCAGGCCGGGACATGCAGCGCCAGGCCTGATAAGCGCACAACGCTATTACGCGTGTTGTTTTGCGGTTTCTACGGACTGTACCCGTAATTGATGTAACGAATACAGGCATTGATCTTGTGTGAGTGTTTGCGCCTGGTCTGCTGTCAGCGTCCTGATAAACACCTGACAAGGTTTACCCGCCATTTTTTTCAGCCTTGGGCTAAAATCCAGTAAGCGACGTGAAATAGCCTCCGCGGCTTTACTGCCAGCCGGTTCGCGGGCTTTTACCACAGCTCCGCTGCAGTGCTCTTTTCCTGTTTCATCAATAAATCGATAAAGTATGGAGAGATAATGTGTAAACAGCGAATGTTTCCACTCTGGCTGTGTGTACGCATCGTATTCCAGCTTATTATTGTCCATGCAGTCCGCATCATATAACGGCAAAAAATCCAGCAGTGACGAGATTCGCAGCGCCAGTTCACGCATACCCGCGTTATTAATTGCACGAATGATGGCATGAGCAAGAAGTTCAATCTGCAACTGGTGAATCTGTAGATCACAGGTTTGGCCGCCGTGAAGCGTGAAGGTCAATGTCAGAGTATCTTTACTCACGTTTGTTAAAGCCACGGCAAGGACACCGCGATGCATATCGGCCTGTCGGAGTTCGTCTTCCACGAGCGCAGGCGCGTTTTCCAGCATTTGCTTGCTGGTTGTATCGCGCGCTTTTTCATAGTCCTGACGTGCATCGGCATTCAACTGCTGGTTCTGCTGTAACCGGCTTTCCAGTGCAATTAACAGATCCCTCAATGACAGGGCGGGAAGAAAAAATAACGATTCCTTGTCGTCCTGCGCGGCTATTTTGAGTGCCAGTGCAACGAAATCATTCGCGTTGCGAATAACGCCCGTGTTAATCCCTTTAATACTGATAGCCATCAAGGTTCTCCCTGATCAATGATTAAAATGATGATTGGTATTTGGTTATATATTTGATTTATAAATATATATTTAAATATTGCCGCTAAGATAACATAGTGGAGGGGGTGGATTCGGGGGTTTTGCTAAAAGGTGTCTGTTTCCGGACACCTTATTAGCGGGTTATTGCTGACGTAACTGCAGATCCAGCGGCGTTTTACTGGGTTCACCACCAATTTCCCGCGCCAGCCTCGGCACCATATACCCTGAGACCAGCGTGAGCAGTTCGCGCATAATCTGGCGCGCTTTATCGTCGGTGACCATGAAATGGGCTGCGCCCTGAACCTTATCCAGTACATGGAGGTAATAGGGCATGACGCCCGCATCAAAGAGGGCATTACTCAGTGTCGCCAGCGTTTGGGCGTTATCATTAACACCACGTAGCAAGACGCTCTGATTAAGCAGCGTAACGCCTGCCGTGCGCAGTTTCGCCATCGCCTGACGAAACGCGTCGTCGATTTCGTTTGCGTGGTTAATATGATTAACCAGCAGGATCTGCAAGGACGATTGTATAAAGCGGCTGACCAGATCTTCCGTGATCCTGGCGGGGATGACGATGGGAAGACGACTGTGAATACGCAGGCGCTTGATATGCGGGATCGCTTCCAGTTGTGTAAGAAGCCAGTCCAGTTCATGGTCTTTCGCCATCAGCGGATCGCCGCCGGAGAAAATAATTTCATCCAGCTCGGGGTGGGCGCGAATGTAGTCGAGTGCGGCCTGCCAGTTTCGCTTATTTCCCTGATTTTCCGCGTACGGGAAGTGGCGACGGAAGCAATAACGACAATTTACCGCACAACCGCCTTTTACCAAAAGTAGCGCTCGGTTGCGGTATTTATGCAGCAAACCCGGCACAACGCTGTGCTGCTCCTCAAGTGGATCGGTCGAGAAACCCGGCGCGGCAATAAACTCCTCTTGTGAGGTAAGTACCTGACGCAAAAGCGGATCGTCAGGGTTGCCTTTTTCCATTCGCGCAATAAAGGCTCGCGGGACGCGCAGGGCGAACAGCCGCCTGGCATCGCGTCCTGCCAGAAGTTTCTCATCTGCGTCTATATTCAAAAGATGCAGGAGTTCATCGGGATCGGTCACAACATCGGCAAGTTGCGATAACCAATCTTCTCTGGATGGGGTATTTAGGGTTACAATATGCGCCATTTTGTGGCTTAGCTACCAGTTAACAATTTTCAGAGGGCCTTATGGCAACGTACTATAGCAACGATTTTCGTGCTGGTCTTAAAATCATGTTGGACGGCGAACCTTATGCGGTTGAAGCCAGCGAATTCGTTAAACCAGGTAAAGGTCAGGCTTTCGCGCGCGTTAAGCTGCGTCGCCTGTTGACCGGTACTCGTGTTGAGAAAACCTTCAAGTCTACTGACTCGGCTGAAGGCGCTGACGTTGTAGATATGAACCTGACTTACCTGTACAACGACGGTGAGTTCTGGCACTTCATGAATAACGAAACCTTCGAACAGCTTTCTGCTGATGCCAAAGCGATTGGCGACAGCGAAAAATGGTTGCTGGATCAGGCTGAGTGCATCGTGACCCTGTGGAACGGTCAGCCTATTTCCGTGACGCCGCCAAACTTCGTTGAACTGGAAATCGTTGATACTGATCCAGGTCTGAAAGGCGATACCGCTGGTACAGGCGGCAAGCCGGCAACGCTGTCTACGGGGGCTGTGGTTAAAGTGCCTCTGTTTGTTCAGATTGGCGAAGTGATTAAAGTTGATACGCGTTCAGGCGAATACGTCTCCCGCGTGAAATAATCCACGTATTCTTATCGTATGGTGCAGCGTTTTTGCTGCGCCATTCTTTCTCCAGGGCAGGAATGATGAAACGTCTTCTCGGTCTTGTAACACTGATCCTTCTCTCCACCACTTTGCTGTCGGGCTGTAATACCGCTCGGGGTTTTGGTGAAGATATTAAGCATCTCGGCAATTCCATTTCCCACGCTGCCAGCTAATTCCTTCTCATCATCCTAAAAAGCGTCTGTCTCCCGTCATTTTTCGGGATTTTGTCTATGCTTATGAAGCACTACACAAATAACCCAGGCTAGAAAAGGAAGACATTATGGTTAAGAAGACAATTGCAGCGATCTTTTCTGTGTTAGTACTTTCGTCCGTGTTAACTGCATGTAATACCACGCGTGGCATGGGTGAGGATATTTCCGATGGCGGCAACGCTATTTCGAATGCAGCAACAAAAGCTCAGCAGTAACCCCCGCAACGGTACGACTACGTTGTCGTGCCGTTAACTTTTTAGCGCAATGGGCGTGAGAAACGGCGAAAAGCGATTATCCATATGTAGCTTCATGCGGATGTTGCGTTTATAGGTGTAAACCGTTTTACCGTGAATGCTGAGCGCGCAAGCTATCGCGTTATTACTCGCCCCTTCCATCCACATCGTCAGTACTTTTTCTTCTTGTGGCGTGAGGAGCGGCGATGCGTTGTGTGGTGACTCTGACATTGAGCCGCTTAACAATGCATTGTGAATATGTTCTGCCAGGTCAGGCAGGGAAATCTGTTTTGAGACTGAGGCACAAACCGGATAGCGTTGTGTTTCAGACATCATCCCTCCGGACTCCAGTAAGATTAACGGACTGGCCCCACAGGCCAGAAAAAACGGTGCAATATACTGAGCTGACAGGGTGTCGTTCAGAAAACCGTAGAGATCCGCGATCACCAGGTGGGGCTTCCATTGCAGGATATGCTCTTTAACCAGAGAGAGATTGTTGAGTCCCGAGACCAGAAACGATCGATTAAAGCGTTCGGAATGATTAAGCCAGGCCTCGAGCCCTGTGCGGGTAAAGTGGCAACGGTCAATCACTAATATTTTCAACATAGCATTTTCGCATTCAGAAGTAAGGCTCATGGCTTCCTGACTTCAGAAAGCGTCCCATCATAGAGAAGTCGGATGAGTGCTGAATGCGTAAATTGCGCTGCGAAATACGTCTAATTCGACCTTTTGAGAGCGAAGAGTAAAAAACTTGAAATTCGCTGCCGCTCAGGCAAGAATACGGTTTCAATCTTCAGCGTTGCAGGACGACCTGCAATCGCTTCCTTCACCGGGGACGGCCCCAATTCTCTGGAGCCTGATATGTCCTGGATAATCTTACTTATTGCCGGTTTGCTTGAAGTGGTTTGGGCGGTTGGCCTGAAATACACCCACGGTTTTAGTCGTCTGACGCCCAGCATCATTACGATTGCCGCGATGATCGTCAGTATGGCGCTTCTCGCGTGGGCGATGAAAACCCTCCCCGTGGGCACAGCCTATGCCGTCTGGACGGGGATTGGCGCCGTGGGCGCCGCCATCACCGGCATACTGCTGTTGGGTGAATCCGCTAACCCGATGCGACTGGCAAGTCTGGCGTTAATCGTCGTTGGCATCATTGGACTGAAAGTAAGCACCCACTAAGCGC
This sequence comes from Citrobacter amalonaticus, assembly GCF_037053465.1. Lineage (GTDB taxonomy): Bacteria > Pseudomonadota > Gammaproteobacteria > Enterobacterales > Enterobacteriaceae > Citrobacter_A > Citrobacter_A amalonaticus_H. The sequence continues at coordinate 160,112 of NZ_JBALIF010000007.1, read as the reverse complement.
TGGGTTGCTTCACCCAGATAAGTTTACTGATATCAAACCCTTCACGGGTCGCGACGGCCAACATCTGCTGTTTGATTTCATCTGAGATCGACGGTGTACGTGAGAGTATCCACAGGTAGTCGCGATCCGGGCCGCAGACCAGCGCATGTCGATACTCTCTGTCGAGTGCGATGACGTTATACCCACCGTAAAATGGGCCGAAGAAGGAGACTTTCAGTGCAGCACGACTGGGGTCGCCGGTGAAATACGCTTTCCCCTCGCTTTGCTGCCACCGGCCTCTCTCCGGGTTCCAGCCTTTGTTGATCACATTCAGGCCGCCATCATCACGCTGGCTGTAGGTCGCTGTCACTTTGTCCAGACCACGCTCAAAGCGATGATCAAAACGCGCAATTTCGTACCAGGTGCCGAGGTAGCGTTTAGCATCGAAGTTATTCACCACGGTGACGCCCTGTGGCGGCGTTGGGGTACTGCAAGAGACAACCAGAAACGCCGCGGTCACTGCGGCAACGATGGGGAGCAGGCGCATAGGCTTTTCCTTAGGATGTTTTTCCTAAGTGTAGAACCTGGTGCAGAAAATAAAGAGAAGAATGAGAAAAATCGCCCCCTTATCATGAGATAAGAGGGCGGAGTGTCGTTAGATCGTCAGAATGCCAATCGCCGTCACGACGGTCAGGATCGCCGCCAGACCGTAGAAGACCCATTTGCCCGCAGGCACATGGATTTTCAGATCATGCATCGCATGGTGCATACGGTGTAAACCACACCACAGCGGCAGTACGATCATCAGGAACAGAAATGCGCGTCCGATAAAGCTCTGAGCAAAGGCCAGTACGCGCTCATAGCTGAAGGCATCAGGAACAAAGCCCAGCGGCAGCATAATACCGACCAGCAGGATCATCACCGGCGCAATGATTGCGCTCCACATACCGCCTGCACCAAACAGGCCCCAGAATACGGGTTCGTCAGAACGTTTTGGATTTGGATTAATCATCCCGGACTCCTTACCAGAACAGGGCAACAAACAGTATGACTATGGTCGCTACCACAGTAACCGCCCAGAGACCTTTGATGATCGGCTCTGGCCCCATTTTTTCGTCTTTTACAATAATGTTGGCTGCTTTCGGCGCCAGCTCAAACCAGGTTTTGGTGTGCAGCAGTGCTGCCGCCAGGGCGATCACATTGAGGATCACCACGACCGGGTTTTGCAGGAAACCGACGAAGCCCGCCCAGGATTCCACGCCATGCTTCAGCGCGAACAGACCGAAAATCAGCTCAATGCTGAACCAGACTGCCGGAACGGCTGTGCCTTCGCGCAGCATGTAAAAGCGATAAAACGGCAATTTTTTCCACCAGGTGGACGTCATCGGCCGCACATAGGCTTTGCGTTTAGTCGTCATGTTGCACTCCTTAGCGTGGTTTCAGGGTGGCGATAAGAAAGTCTTTAGAACTTTCCACTTTACCCTGCTGAATGGCAGCAGCCGGATCGACGTGTTTCGGACAAACTTCGGAGCAGAAGCCCACGAAAGTACAGCTCCACACGCCATTCTGGCTATTCAACTGCGCCATACGCTCCTTCTTACCGTGGTCGCGGCTGTCTTCGTTGTAACGATGCGCCAGCGTAATCGCAGCCGGTCCAATGAACTCAGGGTTCAGGCCGAACTGCGGGCAGGCGGCATAGCACAGACCACAGTTGATGCAACCAGAGAACTGGTGATACTTCGCCATCTGTGCCGGAGTCTGGGTGTTTGGACCCTGATCCGGAGTGCGCGGGTTACCGATGATGTACGGTTTGATCGCTTCCAGACTTTCAATAAAGTGCGTCATGTCGACGACCAGATCGCGTTCGATCGGGAAGTTACCCAGCGCTTCAACCTTCAGGCCGTTGGTGTAATCACGCAGGAATGTCTTGCACGCCAGTTTAGGCACGTTGTTGACCATCATCCCGCAGGAACCACAGATCGCCATACGGCAGGACCAGCGATAGCTCAGGTCCGGCGCCAGGTTATCTTTGATATAGCCCAGGGCATCCAACAGTGACGTTGTTTCATCATAAGGCACTTCATAGAAAGCACTGTGTGGCGCGGTGTCGGTTTCCGGGTTATAGCGCACCACCTCAACTTTCAGGTTTTTCATCTCAGCCATTACGCCTTCTCCTTCTTATCGGCTGCTTCCGCTTCCGCACCGTAAACACGTTTTGCAGGCGGCAGCGTGGTGATTTTCACGTCGCTGTAGTCGAGGCGAGTCGTGCCATCAGCATCGCGGAAGGCGAGAGTATGTTTGAGGAAGTTGACGTCGTCACGTTCGGTGCAGCCTTCGTCCAGACGTTGGTGAGCGCCGCGCGATTCCTTACGTGCCAGCGCAGAGTGCGCCATACATTCAGCAACGTTCAGGCCATGACCCAGTTCGATGGTGTACAACAGGTCTGTGTTGAAGACGCTGGAGGTGTCGGTAATACGCACGCGCTTGAAGCGCTCCTGCAATTCAGCCAGCTTATCGACGGTTTTCTGCATGAGTTCAGGCGTGCGGTAGATACCGCAACCTTCTTCCATGGAGATCCCCATTTCGTCGCGGATCTTAGACCAGTTCTCATTACCTTCCTGGTTCACCAGATCTTTCAGACGCTGTTCAACGCCTGCAACCTGCGCGTCGAGCGCGGCGTCATTCGCGGTGCCCGCGGTTGATGCACGTTCCATCGCTTGCTCACCTGCCAGACGGCCAAAGACCACCAGTTCAGCCAGAGAGTTTGAACCCAGGCGGTTCGCGCCATGCAGACCCACAGAAGAACATTCGCCAACGGCAAACAGACCTTTGATGCGGGTTTCGCAGTTCTGATCGGTTTCGATACCGCCCATGGTGTAGTGCGCGGTCGGACGAACCGGAATTGGTTCTTTAACTGGATCGACGCCCACATAGGCTTTCGCCAGTTCGCAAATGAACGGCAGACGTTCCAGCAGTTTCTTCTCACCCAGGTGACGCAGGTCAAGATAGACCACATCACCACGCGGCGTGGAGATAGTGTTGCCTTTACGCCATTCGTGCCAGAAAGCCTGAGAAACTTTGTCACGCGGACCGAGTTCCATGTATTTATTTTTTGGCTCGCCCAGCGGTGTTTCCGGACCCATGCCGTAATCCTGCAGATAACGGTAGCCATTTTTGTTGACCAGAATACCGCCTTCACCACGGCAGCCTTCAGTCATCAGAATACCGGAACCCGGCAGACCGGTCGGGTGATACTGCACAAATTCCATATCACGCAGCGGAACGCCGTGGCTCAGGGCCATGCCCATACCGTCACCGGTCACGATGCCGCCGTTGGTGTTATAGCGATACACGCGACCTGCGCCGCCGGTTGCCATCACCACTGCGTTCGCGCGGATCTGCACCAGCGTACCTTCCATCATGTTCATCGCCACCAGGCCGCGAGCATGACCATCATCGACCAGGATATCCAGGACAAAGTGTTCGTCAAAACGTTGGATTTGTGGGAACTGCAGAGAGGTCTGGAACAGGGTGTGCAGCATATGGAAGCCGGTTTTATCCGCGGCAAACCAGGTACGCTCAATTTTCATCCCACCGAAGCGACGAACGTTGACGCTACCGTCTTCACGACGGCTCCACGGGCAACCCCATTGCTCCAGTTGGGTCATTTCAGTAGGACAGTGGTGGACAAAGTAATCCACGACATCCTGTTCACACAGCCAGTCTCCGCCCGCTACCGTATCATGAAAATGGTAGTCGAAGCTGTCATGATCCTGGGCGACAGCAGCTGAGCCCCCTTCGGCAGCAACGGTGTGACTGCGCATAGGGTACACTTTTGATATCAGTGCGATTTTTGCATTAGGATTTGCCTGCGCTGCAGCAATTGCAGCACGTAATCCCGCGCCACCGGCGCCTATAATGGCAAGATCGGCTTGAAAGGTTTGCACGACATTCCTCCAGATTATTGTAATTTCACTACCCCCTGTCCCGAACAATCAGGCTGAATCAGGCGGTTAGCGAATGCGTTTCCACTGCTCCTTTATAGGTACAATAGTATAGTCTTTGCTGGGTGTGGGAAATTTGACGTGTTCGATTTTTTTAGCGTATCAGATGCCTGAATTATCATTGATTTTGATTAATTTAATTACTAAACCATCACATTATAGTTTTTTAACCTCTTTTTTCTCGCATGAAGTATTCCCGCGCAAAATTTGTTTCATTGGCGCGTTGCGAGTAGACTTCGTGCCCTTGTCTTAAACTGGAGAAAAAGCCATGAGCGAAACGGCAACCTGGCAGCCGAGCGCGTCCATACCTAACCTGTTAAAACGCGCGGCAATTATGACGGAAATTCGTCGTTTCTTTGCCGATCGCGGCGTACTGGAGGTAGAAACGCCCTGCATGAGCCAGGCGACGGTTACAGACATTCATCTGTTTCCGTTCGAAACGCGTTTCGTCGGCCCCGGTCATTCTCAGGGGATGAACCTCTACTTAATGACCAGCCCGGAATACCACATGAAACGGCTGCTGGTCGCCGGGTGTGGTCCGGTTTTTCAGTTGTGCCGCAGTTTCCGTAATGAAGAGATGGGGCGTCACCACAACCCTGAATTCACTATGCTGGAGTGGTATCGTCCACATTACGATATGTACCGGTTAATGAACGAAGTGGACGATCTGCTGCAACAGGTGCTGGAATGCCCGGCGGCGGAGAGTCTCTCTTATCAGCAGGCTTTTCAGCGCCATCTGGAGATTGATCCCCTTTCGGCGGATAAAACGCAACTGCGTGAAGTGGCAGCGAAATTGGATCTCAGCAATATTGCCGATACCGAAGAGGATCGCGATACGTTATTACAACTGCTCTTTACCATGGGGGTTGAGCCTCACATTGGCAAAGAGAAACCGACGTTTGTGTATCACTTCCCGGCAAGTCAGGCATCACTGGCACAAATCAGTACTGAAGATCACCGCGTGGCGGAACGCTTTGAGGTTTACTTCAAAGGTATTGAACTGGCGAATGGTTTCCATGAACTGACGGATGCGCGTGAACAGCAGCAACGTTTTGAACAGGACAACCGCAAGCGCGCCGCGCGCGGATTGCCGCAGCAACCTATCGACAACAATCTGATCGAGGCGCTAAAGGTCGGCATGCCTGACTGCTCGGGTGTTGCGCTGGGCGTAGACCGCCTGGTGATGCTGGCGCTGGGCGCGGAAAGCCTCGCGGAAGTGATAGCTTTTACGGTGGACAGAGCCTGATTTAAAAATAGCGAATCCCATTATCCATATTATTTATAGATGAACCTTATTCTATAAATGATATGGTTTTTATTTATTAACGCTGGGAAAATCAGGGCTGAAACTCTATAAAATTAGTGACACCGATCAGGAAGTTGATTATTCAACCTCTTGTTAAAAGGTGTAAGGTGTAAGGTGTAAGGTGTAAGGTGTAAGGTGTAAGGTGTAAGGTGTAAGGTGTAAGGTGTAAGGTGTGCATGTTGTTTCGGTATCGCCAGCAATACTTCGCTAGAATAAAAATAATCTGGAAAGCGTTGAACTACGTTACGAGAAAATAACGCGGAGGTATAACGGCAGTAATATTATTTTCTCTATCGCATGGAACGATCGCCTAATAGCTTAACGATGGAACATTAAGAAATGGATACTACCGAAGAACTTAATGGGACGTATTTCTATAGAGGGCATCCGAACCTGTCCAAAATAGAATTACTCAACGTCATATTTCTGGAGGAGTTCTGTAAAGAGTTGGGAGTAGATTCGGTTTCCGCTGCTGCTATCCTCTCTGGTCAACCGTGGTTAGGTACGAGAGGCAAACCCAAAGGAGCGACCCTGGGGACGAGTGTTGTTTCAAGGTATTCACGAATCATCATGAGGGATGCCCGTTTACCCTTTGGTATTTCGTTACCAACACCTGTTGGCGTGAGAATGCAGAAATCTAATAAGCTTGCTGCTGTTATCGCTCGATGGGTTCCCTGGTTAGGATGGGCTTCACTTTCGATGAGTCTCTACAGGGTTTCGACTCGTACACAAGAGAAATACAATCTGATTGCCAAACCTCAAGACCGTATACAGTGGACTTCTTTCTAATGGCAACCACAATAACTGAAGATGTGTTATCTTTTTTCCGTGAAGAAATTCCTGGTTATTTAGACTCGCAATGGAAAGAGATTCCGTTGGAACTGGACTCAGATTTATTCAACTGTCCACGCGATGATTTAGAAGATGCGATTGAGAAATATCAAGAGCGGTTCGGGGTTAGTCTGGTTGGTATGAACTGGCCTCTTTACTTTCCGTGGGAGTACACGCCACGCTTCCAACGATGGTTTAAGCTCAAGCAGGAAGAGGTAGAAGCAACACGTTTACCGTTAACGGTTCGGATGTTTGCAGAGTCGGCTGAGGCGGGGAAATGGTTGTTTGACTGACAGATATAAAGTGATAAAAACATCAGAGGGAAGGTAAATGAACTGGAAGGTGTTCACTTTAGGATTTATTTGGTTTTGGGTTTCGATAGTTCATATCATGTTATTTTCGCTACGAGATAAAGAGTGGATGATTGGTATCGGTGAGATAAAAAATTTTTGTTAGTTGACTCGCTCAATTCTGGAAGACGACATCCGGGATGTGGGCGTGATAGTGACTTTGCCGCTTTTTCTTCCAATGATTTACGCTATTTTTTGGAAAAAAACACCTCTGGTATTTGTGACTATTATTGGCAGGTGTTTTTGCTTATTGATTATGGCGTTTTTATTTTCGCTATCACTGGTGTTTTTAAATCAGAAGCCTCCCTCAGCAAAAGAAGGCTTCTGATCGGTCTTACAAACTCCCCGCCGGACGGCTTCTGGCTGCAGAACTTAACGTTCTACCCGTTTGTCTGCCGTTCAAACTTTCAAGACGCATCTGGAACGGTGGGAACGGCATTTCGATACCGTGCTCGCGGAAGCCCGCCAGAATCAACTGGTGGATTTCATGGCGCAGTGGCATACGGTGGCCCATCTCGGCGGCGTAGATACGCAGTTCGAAAATCTGGATCCCCTGTTGCAGATCCACCAGGAAGACTTCCGGTGCCGGGTTGTCGATCACCAGCGAGCAGCGATGCGCGGCGGTAAGCAGGATCTGTGTTACTTCTTCGCTGTTCACATCTGATGGCGCTGGAATGGTCAGCACAACACGAGTGACCGAATCGGAGAGTGACCAGTTGATGAACTGTTCGGTGATAAACGCTTTGTTCGGCACGATGATCTCTTTACGGTCCCAGTCGCTAATGGTGGTGGCACGGGTATTGATCTTCGTGACGCTGCCGGTCAGATCGCGAATGGTCACCGTATCGCCAATTCGAATCGGTTTTTCAAACAGGATGATCAGACCGGAGATAAAGTTGGCGAAAATCTCCTGCAAGCCAAAGCCCAGACCGACACCAAGTGCCGCCACCAGCCATTGCAATTTCGACCACTCAATCCCGATCATCGAGAAACCAACCAGTCCGCCTATCAGCATCAGCAGGTATTTGGTAATGGTGGTAATGGCGTAGCCGGTACCCGGCGTAAGATCGAGGTGTTGCAGCAATGCCAGTTCGAGCAGCGCAGGCAAATTACGCACCAGTTGTGTGGTGATGATAAACACCAGAATCGCGATCAACACGGCACCCAGCGTGATGGGTTCTAAGCTTTCGACCCCCTGTACCGTTGAGGTGACGTCCCACAGCGATATATTTTCGAGAAAGCCAAAGGCGGAGTGAATTTCCGACCACAGCACGATAACCGACAGCAGGGCGATCAGCATCAGGATCGAACGTACCAGACGTAATGACTGGGCGCTGATGGCGTCGAGGTCGACTTCACTCTCGTCAACATCAATAGTGCCTTCCAGACTGGTCGAATGGGCGGGTTCTTCTTCGCCACGGGCGCGTTGAGCCAGCATTTCAGCACGACGGTGCTTGGCGCGGTCAAAGGCTAGTCGGCGGCGCTGAATTAGCATCCAGCGGCGAATGACATGGTAAATCACCAGCAGCAGGAACCAGATGGCGACGGAGGTTTCCAGCCGCGCCAGCAGCGCCTGTGATGTCGCCAGATATCCCACCGCTGCCGCCAGAATTGCCACCAGCGGGGCGCCGATCATCAGGTTCCACAGCATACTGTTAACGATATTGTCGCCACTGCCTTCTTTGTCGAGATAGAGCGGGATGCCCGCTTTTTTCAGGCTCAGGGTGACCAACGCCAGCGCGCCGCAAATCAGCATAAAGCACAGGCGGCCGAGCGAGCCGGAAAACTCCCGATCGTTGAGGTTATCGAACATGATAAGCGCCATAATCAGCGGCACAATCAGGCCAATACTCATCAGGTAATAGCGCATCGAGCGCGACACCCGTTCGCGCGGCCAGCCAAAGTGGGCGATAAACAGGCCATTAGGCCGGGCAAACGCCGCGCAAATCATTACCACCCATAGCAGCGGCACTGTCGCGGTGACGCCGTCGCCTATCGCAACGGCAAGGGGATAAGGCCAGGCTTCGCGTAATCCGTATCCCAGCGTCATCCATAGTACTGGCAATGGTGAGGCGACCAGGATTGACCAGAAGACGGTACGCAGAGTGAGCCAGAAATGATCCTGCGTCACCTTGCCGACGCGGGCGGCGGAACGCTCCAGAAAACGGGTGAAATGGCGACGTGAGTAGATACTGAACCCGACCAGAATCAACGCGCCAAACAGCGGCAGCAGCGTATCTCTGCTGGTCAGCATCATCAGACTGGCTTTGCCCAACTGGCTGACCGTATCAAGCGAGATCAAACGACGCAGATCCTGCACGATATCAATCGGCCAGGAGAACGACATCGGGCGAACGTCAGAAGTCCAGAACAGATAACGGTGAGTCGCTTCATTCACCTCTTTCAGGGCATCTTCAAGCTGGCTATTGGAAACCTTCAGCTTGGTTAGTTCGAGGATCAGCGTGTCGCCACCCTGCAACAGTGAATTCAGCAATTCGCGTTGGGTACGCAGTTGCGCTTCAAGGATGCGGTTTTGTTCCGCAGTGAGCGGTTGCCCGTCCGCCTGATGCAACTGGCGAAGCTGAGGCTGTTTATTCAGTTGATCCTCATAACGCAGACGCTGGACGCGTAGCTGCGCCATTTCGGTATCCAGTTGTTGTGGTTTTGGCATTTCCGGCAGTCGCGCCACCTGAGCGCGCAACGCTTCACCCAACAGGTTAGAGGAGCCAAGCCATTGTGACTGTTCGCGAAGCGTCGTTAATGCCTGACGCACTTGTTGTGTCTGGCTGGTGGCCTGACGCTGTTGAGATGCCACAAGGTCCATGCGCTGCGCTTGCTGATTCAGCGCTGCCGACAGTTCCCGGTTTACTTTGAACTGCGCGACAATATCCGGCGGCAAATCCGCGCTGTTCTCCGCCAGCAGCTCAGTACTTTCCAGTGCCTGTTCGGCTTCACGCTGGCGCTGGCTGTTGAGCTGATTACGCAGTGCCTGTAAATACGCATCCAGTTGCTGGCTCTGCTTTTCCGCCAGTTCGGAACGCATACGCGCCAGTTCCTGACGGTTGTTGGCCGAAAGCTGCGCCAGCTCCAGCTCATCAACCTGAGCTTTCAGGCGGGCAGACTCCGCCTGCATACTAAAATTTTGTGCCTGATTGAGCGGTGTGTTGCCTGTGGCGGTCCCGATGCGGCGTTCAATTTCGTTGAGCTGTCGGCGCGCATCGGTTTGCTGTTGAGGAAGCTGGCTCAGTGAGTCGGCTATCTCACGTGCGCGTTCCTGCTCCTGCTGGGCCTGACGGCTCTTTTCCAGCAACTGGCTACTGACCTGGAGAATTTCCTGATTCAGGGCATCGGTGCTCATGCCTGGCGACACGCTGCGCGGTTCATCACGCAGATTCGTTAACTGCGCGCGCAGGCTGGCGGACATTTTCGGGAAGTTGTCGATAACCTGCTGATACTGCTGAGCACGCTCAAGCGAACCTTTTCGTTCCTCAAGCGCGTTTAACGCAGTCTGAAGGGCTTCTACGACATCAGGCTGGGCAGGCTTTGCGGCTTTAGCCTGCTCCAGTTCCTGAGTGATTTGTTTGGCATCGGGGGCGGTTGCAGCGTACGCCCCCAGGCTGAGGCACCAGGCCATCAGAAACGCGATAATCAGGCGCACAGCATCGTCCTTCTACGATTAGGTTTCGTCTTTCTTATCGTCAACCAGCGGACTGGCGTCGTGTTCTGCCTGGATTTCTGCCTCTGGCAACGGCGCTGGTTCTGCATTCGGCACGACGAAGGTTTCCGTGGACATCGCCAGCGGCTGACCAATTTTGGTGACAGAAAGGCTTTCGAGTTGTTCGACCAGGTTGACTTTACCCGGCGCAAACAGGTTGATGACCGTAGATCCCAGCTTGAAACGGCCCATTTCCTGGCCTTTCAGTAACGCTACGGAGCCTTCGCTTTCTCCGGCAGGCCAGGTCCAGCGTTTGATCACGCCTTCACGCGGCGGAGTAATGGTACCCGCCCAGACGGTTTCGATACTGCCAACAATCGTAGCACCGACCAGAATTTGCACCATTGGGCCAAATTCAGTATCGAACAGGCAAATCACGCGTTCGTTACGGGCAAACAGGTTCGGGACGTTCTGTGCGGTCAGATGGTTAACCGAGAACAGATCGCCCGGCACGTAGATCATCTCACGTAGAATACCGTTGCACGGCATATGCACGCGGTGATAGTCGCGTGGTGAAAGATAAGTAGTGACGAACGAACCATTGCGGAAGAGATCCGCCATCAGGTAGTTACCTGCCAGCAGGGCTTCCAGGCTGTAGTTATGGCCTTTGGCCTGGAGGAGCTTATCTTCTTCGATGGCGCCAAGCTGGCTGATCACGCCATCTGCCGGCATCACCAGTACGTTGGGATCGGTATTCAGCGGGCGAACGTCGTCGCGCAGTGGACGGACAAAGAAATCGTTGAACGTGCGGTAGCTGGCGGTATCCGGCTTCTGCGCTTCTTTCATATCGACCTTGTAGTACTTCACGAACAGATCGATAACCAGTTTAGTCAGCCATCCTGCCCGTTTGCTCGCGCCCCAGCCCGCCAGGCGAGTGAGCCACAGTTTTGGCAGAATGTATTGTAGCGAAAGTTTAAATGAGTTTAACAAGGTAGCCTCCAGGCTATTGTTTTGTCGTTCCTGACCCGGCATTCGAGCCGGATCCTGAAAAAGGGGACGATTCTAGCGATGCTTAGCTTAGTTGTCAGTCGTCGGTATCAGAAAAGTTTTTACGCGTTTTTACCTGCGACATGCTTTCGAGAATGCGGTGATAATTTTCAAAACGGGTTTCCGCAATTTTCCCATCTTCTACTGCGGCGCGAATCGCACAGCCCGGGTCGGTGTCATGCTTACAATCACGATATTTGCACCGCCCCAGATAGTCATGGAATTCGACAAAGCCGTGGGTAATTTGTTCTGGCTCCAGATGCCACAGACCGAACTCTCGCACCCCTGGGGAGTCGATAACGTCACCGCCGTGGGGGAAGTGATAGAGACGCGCCGCCGTTGTGGTGTGCTGTCCGAGACCCGAGTTATCCGAGACATCGTTAGTCAGGATCGCCTCCTGCAAACCGAGCAGCGCATTCAGCAGACTGGATTTGCCAACCCCCGACTGACCAGCAAAGATACTGATGCGTCCGGTCAGCGCCTCTTCTAACGGTTTCAGTCCGTCCTGCGTATGGCTGGAAACCATTAATACGCGATACCCGATATGGCGATAGATATCCATCTGCTCGTTCACAAAAGCCATGCTTTCGTCATTCAGCAGATCAATTTTGTTGAGTACAATGATGGGTTCAACCTGCAGCGTTTCACAAGCAACCAGATATCTGTCGATAATATTGAGTGACAGCTCCGGTAAAATCGCGGAGACAATGACAATCTGGTCGATGTTGGCGGCAATCGGTTTGACGCCATCGTAAAAGTCCGGGCGCGTCAGCACGGAGGTCCGTTCATGTACCGCTTCGACAATCCCTTTTACGTTAACGCCTTCGGCTGCGGCTTTGCCTGGACGCCAGACCACGCGGTCGCCGGTCACCAGCGAGCGGATCGTCCGGCGAATATTGCAGCGGTGAATGTCACCATCAGCAGATTCGACGTCGGCATGCATACCAAAACGGCTAATGACGATGCCTTCAGCAGTCTCGCCAAACAGGTTGTCATCGTAATCAGGCTTCTCCTTAGACGTTTTAAGACGACGCTGGTGATTAGCGTTCACGCGGCGCTGCTGGCCTTTGGAGAGTTTATTTTTACTCAATCGTACGGACTCCTGGTCGCCCATATTGGGCAAAACATCTATGATACACGCAATTTTAGATGAATATAGTCACAGCGAATGTGACCTCTGAAGGGTGGAAAATAGCATGAGTGCCAATGAAAACAACCTGATTTGGATTGATCTTGAGATGACTGGTCTGGATCCCGAGCGCGATCGCATTATTGAGATCGCCACGCTGGTCACCGACGCCAATCTGAATATTCTGGCAGAAGGCCCGACTATCGCCGTCCATCAGTCTGATGAACAACTGGCGTTGATGGATGACTGGAACGTACGTACCCATACAGGGAGCGGACTGGTGGAGCGCGTGAAAGCGGGCACTCTTGGCGATCGCGAAGCGGAACTGGCGACCATTGAATTTCTGAAAGAGTGGGTACCGGCAGGGAAATCACCGATCTGTGGCAACAGCATTGGGCAGGATCGCCGCTTTTTGTTTAAGTACATGCCAGAACTTGAAGCGTATTTTCACTACCGTTATCTGGATGTCAGTACGCTAAAAGAACTGGCGCGTCGTTGGAAACCTGAAATTCTGGACGGTTTTACCAAGCAGGGGACGCATCAGGCGATGGACGATATCCGCGAATCCGTGGCGGAACTGGCTTACTACCGTGAGAACTTTATTAAACTTTGAGTCGTCTTTCTGCCGGGTGACGGCTTTGCCTTGCCCGGCCAACAGATTACACCCATGACGCTTGCGTATGTGGCGGATTGTCGCTAAATTACTCAGCCTTGCTGATAAAATCAGCATTCAAACGAAATTCATAAAAAATTGCGTTTGAAGGGGTTGCAGGGGAAAGGATTTCTCGTATAATGCGCCTCCCGTAACGACAGAGAATTACGCGTTACAACAGCAACAAATTTGCGGGAATAGCTCAGTTGGTAGAGCACGACCTTGCCAAGGTCGGGGTCGCGAGTTCGAGTCTCGTTTCCCGCTCCAAAATTTGAAAGTGCTTTTCAGGCACAGACCACCCATCGCAGGATTTCGAATTGCGACAAGGCGGCAAAGAAACGAATCCTTTGAGACTTACCACAGTAAGTGACGAAGGTGAGTGAAAGCAGCCAGCGTAGTAGCGGTTCGGAAGACGAAGATTAAGCGGGAATAGCTCAGTTGGTAGAGCACGACCTTGCCAAGGTCGGGGTCGCGAGTTCGAGTCTCGTTTCCCGCTCCAAAATTTGAAAGTGCTTCTCAGGCACAGACCACCCATCGCAGGATTTCGAATTGCGACAAGGCGGCAAAGGAACAAATCCTTTGAGACTTACCACAGTAAGTGACGAAGGTGAGTGAAAGCAGCCAGCGCAGTAATGGTTCGAAAGACGAAGATTAAGCGGGAATAGCTCAGTTGGTAGAGCACGACCTTGCCAAGGTCGGGGTCGCGAGTTCGAGTCTCGTTTCCCGCTCCAGATTCTTATCTCCAGAAAATTATCCACAATGTCGTTTTACATTGGGGCCATTTTGTTTCGTTTCTGAAACATTCTTGTGAACAGAGTTATCCACAGTTTAAGATATTTCTTTGGATTATTTTAATAATTCGATATGTGAATTATTTCTTCTTAACTATTTGATAATTAAGTCCTAAATAAGATTGCAAATTGTTACTTCGATCACTTGACGATTTTTTCCTTCTTGAATAGCAATGTGTTTTTATTTTTATGCACAGGCTGTGGACGAATCAGGCATCCCGAGGCAGGCCCTTTTCGATTGCGTTGACCAGACGCCTTTGCCTGGGGGACTGCACCTCAACAACACCCGCATTCCGGCGCGCAAGTTGCTGCGCAATCGCCCATTCGATGTGTTCATCAAGAAGTGGGTGCTCACCTCTGCGACTTTGCAGTGCGGTCAGGGCGGCTTCGCTCCAGGGCGCATTGCCGAGAGCAACCGCGATGTTACGCAGCCAGCGCAGATGACCGATACGGCGAATAGCCGATCCTTCCGTGACTTTTAAAAACCAGGCTTCGCTCCAGGCGAACAGCTCAATCAACTCCGGCGCATGAAGCTGTTTGCGTGGGCTGAAATCGTCTTCGTCAGCCAATTGCGAGTAGCGGTTCCAGGGACAAATCAACTGGCAGTCGTCACAGCCGTAAATACGGTTACCCATCAATGGCCGTAACGCTTCAGGGATTGCGCCTTCCAGTTCGATGGTGAGGTAGGAGATGCAGCGACGTGCGTCCACTGTGTAAGGTTCGACGATTGCGCCTGTTGGACAGGTGGTCATGCAGGCGACGCATTTGCCACAGCTTTCTTCCACAGGAGAATCAACCGGCAGTGGGAGATCAATCAGTAACTCGCCGAGAAAGAAAAATGATCCCGCTTCGCGATTAAGGATAAGTGAGTGCTTACCCGTCCACCCCAGACCGGCTTTTTCGGCAAGAGGACGTTCAAGAAGGGGCGCGGAGTCGACAAAAGGTCTAAAATTCAGCGAGACGCAGTGTTGCTGGATCATCTCGCCCAGCTTTTTGAGGCGGTTACGTAAAAGCTTATGATAGTCGCGGCCAAGCGCATAACGGCTGACGTAACCTTGTGTGGGATTATTCAGCGTACGGGCAAATGCGGCATTGGCGGGAAGATAATTCATCCGCACGCTGATCACGCGGAGCGTGCCGGGCAACAGCTCGTGGGGGCGCGCACGCATCATCCCGTGGCGCGCCATCCAGTCCATTTCGCCGTGGTACTGTTTGTCCAGCCATGCCTGCAGTTTGGGTTCGGACTCGCTCAGGTCGGTATCGGTAATGCCCACTTGCTGAAAGCCCAGTTCCAGTCCCCACTGCTTGATTTTTTGCGCTAACTGATTGAGATCGAGGGGCTCTGACATGACGGACCATACAATGAAGAAAAACCTCACAAGTATACCACACTCCATCTGGCCCGCCGACGACATCAGACGGCTGGAACGTGAGGCCGCAGACGCCTTAGGGTTAACGCTGTTTGAACTCATGCTACGCGCGGGCGAAGCCGCATTTGACGTTGCGCGTGAGAGCTGGCCTTTTGCCCGTCACTGGCTGGTGCTCTGTGGTCACGGCAATAACGGCGGTGATGGTTATGTTGTCGCGAGGCTGGCGAAGGCCGCGGGTATTCATGTCACGTTGCTGGCGCTGGAAAGTGATAAACCCCTTCCGGAGGAAGCTGAACACGCACGTGACGCCTGGCTTAATGCCGGAGGGGTTATTCATTCTCCGGCGATTGTCTGGCCGGAAAACGTGGATCTGATTATCGATGCGCTGCCGGGGACTGGATTAACGCAGGCCCCTCGCGAACCTCTTGCAGAATTAATCGCACATGCCAATGCGCATCTCGCCCCCGTTCTGGCGCTGGATATCCCGTCTGGTTTGCTGGCACAAACGGGCGCAACGCCTGGCGCGGTCATTGATGCCGATCGTACCGTCACGTTTGTTGCGCTCAAACCCGGTTTGCTGACGGGGAAAGCCCGGGATGTCACGGGGCGTATTCATTTCAATGCGCTGGGTCTTGAGGACTGGCTGGCAACACAAGAGGCACCCGTCCAGTGTTTCGACAACGCGCAGCTTGCGGGGTGGCTCGCACCGCGTCGCCCGACGTCACATAAAGGCGATCACGGACGACTGGTCGTTATTGGCGGCGATTGCGGTACGGCGGGAGCCATTCGGCTGAGCGGTGAAGCGGCGCTACGTGCTGGCGCCGGTCTGGTGCGCGTGTTGACCCGCAGTGAGAATATCGCCCCATTACTAACCGCCCGTCCTGAACTGATGGTGCATGAACTGACACCTCAGTCCCTTGAGGAAAGCCTTGCGTGGGCGGATGTCGTTATTATTGGCCCTGGTCTTGGTCAAACGGAGTGGGGCAAAAAGGCTCTGCTAAAAGTCGAGAATTTTCGTAAACCGATGCTCTGGGACGCGGATGCGTTGAACCTGCTGGCAATCAATCCCGATAAACGTCACAATCGCGTCATCACACCGCATCCGGGAGAAGCCGCACGGTTACTGGGTTGTTCTGTCGCAGAAATTGAAAACGATCGCTTACATTCTGCACAGCGTCTGGTAAAACGTTACGGAGGCGTTGCGGTGTTGAAAGGGGCGGGAACGGTGGTTGCAGCAGAACCGGATGCGTTGGGCATCGTTGATGTCGGAAACGCCGGTATGGCCAGCGGCGGCATGGGCGACGTGCTTTCCGGTATTATTGGCGCATTGCTTGGGCAGAAGCTTACCCCGTATGATGCAGCCTGTGCTGGCTGTGTGGCTCACGGTGCGGCGGCAGATGCACTGGCGGCGCATACAGGTATGCGCGGCATGCTGGCAACCGATCTTTTTTCCACGCTACAGCGTATTGTTAACCCTGATGTGATTGACGTTTATCATGATGAATCGAGTAATTCCGCTACCTGACGAACAGGCAACCTTAGACCTGGGACAACGGGTAGCCAATGCCTGCGATGGCGCGACCGTTATCTATCTGTACGGTGATTTGGGCGCGGGCAAAACCACCTTTAGCCGGGGATTTCTTCAGGCCTTAGGCCATTGCGGTAATGTAAAAAGCCCAACCTATACGCTGGTCGAACCCTATTCGCTCGAGAACCTGATGGTCTATCACTTTGACTTGTATCGTCTTGCTGATCCCGAGGAGCTGGAATTTATGGGGATCCGCGATTATTTTGCCAATGATGCCATTTGCCTGGTGGAATGGCCACAACAGGGGAAAGGTGTACTCCCGGACCCGGATGTCGAAATACACATAGATTATCAGGCGCAAGGTCGAGAGGCGCGCATCAGTGCTGTCTCCTCGTCAGGTGATTTGTTGCTGGCGCGTTTAGCCGGTTAACCTTAAAGGTGGCGGGATGATTTATCGCATCAGAAATTGGTTGGTGACCGCGCTGGTCCTGCTGTGCGCGCAGGCCGGAGCCGCCAGCCTCTCCGATATTCAGGTTTCCAACGGTAACCAGCAGGCGCGTATTACGCTTAGTTTTATTGGCGATCCGGAATATGCTTTTTCACATGAAAGTAAGCGTACTGTTGCGCTGGATATCAAACAAACGGGCGTGATCCAGGGTCTGCCGCTGCAATTTAGCGGTAACAATCTGGTGAGAGCGATTCGCTCAGGTACGGCGAAAGACCCGCAGTCGTTACGACTGGTGGTGGACTTAACCGAAAACGGAAAAACCGAAGCGGTAAAACGGCAGAACGGCGGCAATTATACGGTGGTCTTTACCATTAATGCCGATACACCGCCGCCGCCACCACCTGCACCTGTCGTGGCGAAACGCGTTGAAACGCCTGTCGTGACGCCGTCTCCGGGCGAACCGGCGCGAAATCCCTTTAAATCCGCTAACGATCGCACCACTGCGGTCACGAGCAGCAATACGACCACGCGTCCGGCCGCCAGAGCGGTGTCCAGCAATGGCGATAAAGTGGTGATCGCCATTGATGCCGGTCACGGTGGACAAGATCCTGGAGCGATTGGGCCCGGCGGTACGCGAGAGAAAAATGTCACCATGGCGGTCGCCCGTAAATTGCGTACGTTGCTCAATGACGATCCGATGTTTAAAGGTGTGCTAACCCGCGACGGTGATTACTTTATCTCCGTGATGGGGCGTTCAGACGTGGCGCGTAAGCAAAATGCCAACTTCCTGGTGTCGATTCACGCTGATGCTGCGCCGAATCGCAGCGCGACGGGCGCGTCCGTGTGGGTGTTGTCAAACCGACGCGCCAACAGTGAAATGGCTAACTGGCTGGAAGAGCATGAAAAACAGTCGGAGTTGTTGGGCGGCGCGGGGGATGTGCTGGCTAACAGTCAGTCTGATCCTTACCTGAGCCAGGCTGTGCTGGACTTGCAGTTCGGCCATTCCCAACGGGTGGGGTATGATGTGGCCACCAACATGTTAGGCCAGCTTGAACGGATCGGTTCGTTACATAAACGACGTCCTGAGCATGCCAGCCTGGGCGTTCTGCGTTCGCCGGATATCCCTTCAGTGCTGGTTGAAACAGGATTTATCAGCAATCGCAGCGAAGAACAGCTTCTGGCAAGTGAGGCGTATCAACAGCAACTGGCTGACGCGATTTACAAAGGACTGCGTAACTACTTCCAGGCCCATCCGATGCAGTCGGCGCCGCAGGGAAATGCGGCGCAAACCGCGAGTGCAGCAAGGCCTGGTGAGTCGTTGATTAATTAAGGAATTTACATGCCGATTCAGGTGTTACCGCCACAACTGGCGAATCAGATTGCTGCAGGTGAAGTGGTGGAGCGGCCTGCATCGGTGGTCAAGGAACTGGTAGAGAACAGCCTTGATGCCGGAGCCACGCGTATCGATATTGATATTGAACGCGGTGGCGCGAAGTTGATTCGTATCCGCGACAATGGCTGTGGTATCAGGAAGGAAGAGCTGGCGCTGGCACTGGCGCGCCACGCCACCAGTAAAATTGCCTCCCTTGACGATCTGGAGGCGATTATCAGCCTCGGCTTTCGCGGTGAAGCGCTGGCAAGCATCAGTTCAGTATCGCGCCTGACCCTGACGTCGCGTACGCAAGATCAGCAGGAAGCCTGGCAGGCTTATGCCGAAGGCCGTGATATGGATGTCACGGTGAAGCCCGCCGCGCATCCGGTCGGCACTACGCTTGAAGTTCTCGATCTGTTTTACAACACTCCTGCGCGGCGCAAGTTTATGCGCACCGAGAAAACCGAATTCAACCATATAGATGAGATCATTCGCCGCATTGCGCTGGCCCGTTTTGATGTGACGATCAATTTGTCGCATAACGGAAAGCTGGTGCGTCAGTATCGCGCAGTGGCAAAAGACGGTCAGAAAGAGCGTCGTCTGGGCGCGATTTGCGGTACACCGTTTCTCGAACACGCGCTGGCAATTGAGTGGCAGCATGGCGATCTGACGCTGCGAGGTTGGGTGGCCGATCCTAACCACACCACGACCGCGCTGGCGGAAATTCAGTACTGCTACGTGAATGGACGGATGATGCGTGACCGGCTGATTAATCACGCGATTCGCCAGGCCTGTGAAGATAAGCTGGGCGCCGATCAGCAACCTGCGTTTGTGCTCTATCTTGAAATTGACCCGCATCAGGTGGATGTCAACGTGCATCCGGCCAAGCACGAAGTGCGTTTTCATCAGTCGCGGCTGGTGCACGACTTTATCTATCAGGGCGTGCTGAGCGTGCTGCAACAGCAGCTTGAATCGCCGTTGCCGCTGGAGGCCGACGGTGAACCCGCGCCACGCCAGGTTCCGGAAAACCGCGTGGCAGCCGGGCGAAACCATTTTGCCGAGCCAGCAGAGGTTCGTGAACCTACAACACCGCGCTACACCTCATCGCCGTCGACGGGCAACAGTGCGTCGCGTCCGACATCTGCCTCCTGGCCGCATGCGCAGCCGGGATATCAGAAACAACAAGGCGAAGTGTATCGCCAGCTCCTGCAAACGCCCGTTCCGGCGGCAAAATCGTCCTCTCCGGAACCCGCAACATCGGCACTGGCGGGGCACAGCCACAGCTTTGGGCGCGTACTGACTATTGTGGGCAATGATTGTGCATTGCTGGAACGCGATGGACAGATCCACCTGCTGGCGCTTCCGGTCGCCGAACGTTGGCTGCGTCAGGCGCAGCTCACTCCGGGGCAAGGGCAGGTTTGTGCTCAGCCGTTGCTGATCCCGCTGCGCTTAAAAATATCGGCACAGGAACGAGGCGCGCTGGAAAAAGCACAGCGTGCTCTGGCCGAACTGGGCATTGAATTTCAGTCAGATGTCCAGCATGTGACCATTCGGGCAGTGCCTTTACCCTTACGCCAACAAAATTTACAAATCTTGATTCCTGAACTGATAGGCTACCTGACGCAACAGTCAGCACTGGATACTGGTGATATGGCGCAGTGGATTGCGCGTAATTTGATGAGTGAACATTCCCGGTGGACAATGGCTCAGGCCATTACCCTGCTGGCTGATGTGGAGCGGCTTTGTCCGCAGCTCGTGAAGGTGCCGCCGGGTGGTCTGTTACAACCTGTTGATTTACAAACGGCGATGAATGCCCTGAAACATGAGTGATATCAGTAAGGCGAGCCTGCCGAAGGCAATTTTTTTGATGGGGCCAACGGCCTCGGGCAAAACGGCGTTAGCGATTGAGCTACGTAAAGTTTTGCCAGTAGAGTTGATAAGCGTGGATTCCGCCCTTATTTACAAAGGGATGGATATCGGTACGGCAAAGCCTGACGCTGAAGAGTTAAAGGCCGCCCCGCACCGATTGCTGGATATCCGCGATCCGTCGCAGGCTTATTCAGCCGCGGATTTTCGTCGGGATGCGTTAGCGGAAATGCGCGACATCACGGCAGCAGGGCGTATTCCGCTGTTAGTGGGTGGTACGATGTTGTATTTCAAGGCGTTGTTGGAGGGGCTCTCGCCGTTACCATCGGCAGACCCGGACGTCAGGGCCAGAATTGAGCAACAGGCGGCTGAGCTTGGGTGGGATGCGTTGCACCAACAGCTTCAGACAATCGATCCGGTTGCGGCTGCGCGTATTCATCCAAATGATCCGCAAAGACTTTCCCGGGCACTGGAAGTTTTTTTCATTTCGGGTAAAACTTTAACGGAACTGACGCAAACGTCAGGTGATGCTTTACCGTATCGGGTGCATCAGTTCGCTATCGCCCCGGCGAGCCGTGAAGTGTTGCATCAACGCATTGAGCAGCGTTTTCATCAGATGTTGGCTTCAGGATTTGAAGCAGAAGTTCGGGCGCTATTTGCCCGTGGAGATTTGCATACGGACTTGCCTTCCATTCGTTGTGTGGGATATCGCCAGATGTGGTCATATCTTGAAGGTGAAATATCATACGATGAAATGGTTTATAGAGGTGTTTGCGCCACGAGACAGTTGGCAAAGCGGCAGGTAACCTGGCTGCGTGGTTGGGAAGGCGTACACTGGCTTGACAGTGAAAAACCAGAACACGCGCTTAACGAAGTATTACAGGTTGTTGGTGCTATCGCGAACTGAATGTGTACAATTAAGGCGTATCGTGCGCAATTTTCAGAACCTAAAGGTTCAAAGTACAAATAAGCATATAAGGAAAAGAGAGAATGGCTAAGGGGCAATCTTTACAAGATCCGTTCCTGAACGCACTGCGTCGGGAACGTGTTCCAGTTTCTATTTATTTGGTGAATGGTATTAAGCTGCAAGGTCAAATCGAGTCTTTTGATCAGTTTGTGATCCTGTTGAAAAACACGGTTAGCCAGATGGTTTATAAGCACGCGATTTCTACTGTTGTCCCGTCTCGCCCGGTTTCTCATCACAGTAACAATGCCGGCGGCGGTACCAGCAGTAACTACCATCACGGTAGCAATGCGCAGGGTTCTGCTGCGCAACAGGACAGCGAAGAAACCGAATAAGGTTTTTGGCTGTTTTACACACGGGGAGCCAGATATTCTGCGTTCCCCGCTGATTTATATCGAGGGGTTGACGCTTGTTTGACCGTTATGACGCCGGTGAGCAGGCGGTACTGGTACACATCTATTTTTCGCAAGACAAAGATATGGAGGACCTCCAGGAGTTTGAATCTCTGGTCTCTTCCGCCGGTGTCGAAGCAATGCAGGTGATTACCGGTAGCCGTAAAGCACCGCACCCGAAGTATTTTGTTGGTGAAGGTAAAGCCGTTGAAATTGCGGAAGCCGTAAAAGCGACAGGCGCCGCCGTCGTGCTATTTGATCATGCATTGAGTCCTGCCCAGGAACGTAACCTGGAGCGGTTGTGCGAGTGTCGTGTCATCGATCGCACCGGTCTTATCTTAGACATTTTTGCGCAACGTGCGCGTACCCATGAGGGTAAATTGCAGGTTGAGCTGGCGCAGTTGCGCCATCTGGCTACGCGCCTTGTCCGTGGCTGGACCCACCTTGAAAGACAGAAAGGCGGGATTGGTTTGCGCGGTCCGGGTGAAACCCAGCTCGAAACCGACCGTCGTTTATTGCGTAACCGTATAGTGCAAATCCAGTCGCGCCTGGAAAAAGTTGAAAAGCAACGTGAGCAGGGGCGGCAGTCGCGCATCAAAGCGGATGTCCCAACTGTCTCGCTGGTAGGATATACCAACGCCGGAAAATCCACCCTTTTCAACCAGATAACCGAAGCCCGGGTTTATGCGGCAGACCAACTGTTTGCGACCCTGGATCCGACGCTGCGCCGTATTGACGTGGCGGATGTCGGTGAAACCGTGCTGGCGGATACCGTTGGCTTTATTCGTCATCTTCCGCACGATCTGGTAGCGGCGTTTAAAGCGACCCTCCAGGAAACACGTCAGGCCACGCTGTTACTGCATGTTGTTGACGCAGCGGATATGCGTGTGCAGGAAAACATCGACGCAGTGGATACGGTTCTCGAAGAGATTGATGCTCACGAGATCCCTTCCCTGATGGTGATGAACAAGATCGATATGCTGGATGATTTTGAGCCGCGTATCGACAGGGATGACGAGAACAAACCGATCCGTGTCTGGCTTTCGGCACAGACAGGGATAGGGATACCACAGCTTTTTCAGGCTTTGACGGAGCGGCTTTCCGGTGAGGTTGCGCAGCACACGTTGCGTTTGCCGCCGCAGGAAGGGCGTCTGAGAAGCCGTTTTTATCAGCTTCAGGCAATAGAAAAAGAGTGGATGGAGGATGACGGTAGCGTAAGTCTGCAAGTTCGCCTGCCGATCGTTGACTGGCGTCGCCTCTGTAAACAAGAACCGGCACTGGAAGACTATGTTGTCTGAGCTGACGGAGATGGCCTGAAGATTTTTTCGCCTCTGTACCTTGTGGATTTTGCGCGGCAGGAAATAGCCAACGCATCTGTAGTGCAAAAGAGACAGGTATAGCATCGCATAACAAATATGGAGCACAAACATGGCGTGGAATCAGCCCGGAAATAACGGACAAGACCGCGACCCGTGGGGAAGCAGCAAACCAGGCGGCAACTCTGAGGGAAATGGAAACAAAGGTGGTCGCGAGCAGGGGCCACCTGATCTGGATGATATCTTCCGCAAACTGAGCAAAAAGCTCGGTGGCCTGGGGGGCGGTAAAGGTACTGGCTCTGGCGGCGGAAGCTCATCGCAAGGCCCACGCCCGCATCTGGGTGGACGTGTCGTCACCATCGCGGCGGCAGCGATCGTCATTATTTGGGCAGCAAGTGGTTTCTACACCATCAAAGAAGCGGAACGTGGCGTGGTGACACGCTTCGGTAAATTCAGCCATTTGGTTGAGCCGGGTCTGAACTGGAAACCGACGTTTATCGACGAAGTAACACCGGTGAATGTGGAAGCTGTTCGGGAACTGGCGGCTTCTGGTGTCATGCTGACCTCGGATGAGAACGTGGTGCGCGTTGAGATGAACGTGCAGTACCGCATCACCGATCCGCAGAAATACCTGTTTAGCGTGACCAGCGCGGATGACAGTCTGCGTCAGGCGACCGACAGCGCCCTGCGTGGTGTTATCGGCAAATACACGATGGACCGTATCCTGACCGAAGGACGTACGGTTATTCGTAGCGATACCCAACGTGAACTGGAAGAAACCATTCGTCCTTACAACATGGGGATCACCCTGCTGGACGTCAACTTCCAGGCTGCGCGTCCGCCGGAAGAGGTGAAGGCGGCGTTTGACGATGCGATTGCCGCGCGTGAGAACGAGCAGCAGTACATCCGTGAAGCAGAAGCGTACACCAACGAAGTACAGCCGCGTGCGAACGGTCAGGCACAGCGTATCCTCGAAGAGGCGCGTGCTTACAAAACGCAAACCATCCTGGAAGCCCAGGGTGAAGTGGCGCGCTTCGCGAAAATTCTGCCGGAATATAAAGCCGCACCGGAGATTACCCGTGAGCGTCTGTATATCGAGACGATGGAAAAAGTGTTGAGTCATACCCGCAAAGTTCTGGTGAACGATAAGGGCGGCAATCTGATGGTGCTGCCATTGGATCAGATGCTGAAAGGCGCGGCTGCGCCAGCGGCAAAGAGCGATAGCGGTTCCAGCCTGCTGCGTCTGCCATCCACGTCTTCTTCCAGCAGCAGCGGAGCAAGCACCACCTCGTCCACCAGTCAGGGCGATATTATGGACCAACGCCGCGCTAACGCGCAGCGTAATGACTACCAGCGTCAGGGGGAATAACGATGCGTAAGTCAGTTATTGCGATTATCATCATCGTGCTGGTAGTGCTGTACACCTCAATCTTCGTGGTGAAAGAAGGTGAGCGCGGAATTAAGTTCCAGTTCAGCAGCGTCGTGCGTGATGCTGACAAAAAGCCGTTGATCTATGAGCCGGGTCTGCACTTCAAGGTGCCGTTTATTCAGTCGGTGAAAATGCTTGATGCGCGTATCCAGACGATGGATAACCAGGCGGATCGCTTTGTCACCAAAGAGAAGAAAGACCTGATTGTCGACTCTTACATCAAATGGCGTATCAGCGACTTCAGCCGTTACTTCCTGGCAACGGGCGGTGGCGATATTTCGCAGGCAGAAGTGCTGTTGAAACGTAAGTTCTCTGACCGCCTGCGTTCTGAAATTGGTCGTCTGGACGTGAAAGACATCGTGACCGACTCCCGTGGTCGTCTGACGCTGGAAGTTCGTGATGCACTGAACTCCGGTTCGGCGGGTACAGAAGATGAAGTGGCGACACCGGCTGCGGATAACGCGATTGCCGAAGCGGCTGAGCGCGTTCAGGCTGAAACCAATGGCAACGTTCCGGTGATCAACCCGAACAGTATGGCGGCGTTGGGGATCGAAGTGGTGGATGTGCGGATCAAGCAGATCAACCTGCCGACCGAAGTGTCTGAAGCGATCTACAACCGTATGCGCGCCGAGCGTGAAGCGGTCGCGCGTCGTCACCGTTCGCAAGGTCAGGAAGAAGCAGAAAAACTGCGCGCAACAGCCGACTATGAAGTGACGAAAACGCTGGCGGAAGCTGAGCGTCAGGGTCGCATCATGCGCGGTGAAGGTGACGCCGAAGCGGCAAAACTGTTTGCCGATGCGTTCAGCCAGGATCCTGATTTCTACGCCTTTATCCGTAGCCTGCGTGCTTACGAGAAGAGCTTCGAGGGGAATCAGGACGTGATGGTCATGAGCCCGGACAGCGATTTCTTCCGCTACATGAAGACACCGAACACCGCAACGCGATAATATCGCGCCAACGGTTTTAGGTAAGACGTATAAAACCACCAGCATCTTCAGGGATGCGGTGGTTTTCTTTTTATAAGGACGTTCGATGAACTCAACAATCTGGCTGGCGCTTGCCCTGGTGTTGGTGCTTGAAGGTTTAGGCCCAATGCTCTATCCGCGTGCATGGAAAAAAATGATTTCGGCGATGATACAGTTGCCCGAAAATACATTGCGTCGTTTTGGCGGCGGACTTGTGGTTGCGGGCATTGTGGTCTACTACATGTTGAGGAAAACGATTGGCTGATCAAAAAACGTGCGAAATTAGCTGTTTTTTGCATGCAAAAAGTGCTGTATATCTGAAAAAGCGATGGTAGAATCCATTTTTAAGCAAACGGTGATTTTGAAAAATGGGTAACAACGTCGTCGTACTGGGCACCCAATGGGGTGACGAAGGTAAAGGAAAGATCGTCGATCTTCTGACTGAACGGGCTAAATATGTTGTACGCTATCAGGGCGGTCACAACGCAGGCCATACTCTCGTAATCAACGGTGAAAAAACCGTCCTCCATCTTATTCCATCCGGTATTCTTCGCGAGAACGTCATCAGCATCATCGGTAACGGTGTTGTACTGTCTCCGTCTGCCCTGATGAAAGAGATGAAAGGGCTGGAAGATCGTGGCGTCCCTGTTCGTGAGCGTCTGCTGCTGTCTGAAGCATGTCCGCTGATTCTGGATTACCACGTTGCGCTGGATAACGCGCGTGAGAAAGCGCGTGGCGAAAAAGCGATTGGCACGACAGGTCGTGGTATCGGTCCGGCATATGAAGACAAAGTGGCGCGTCGTGGTCTGCGCGTTGGCGATCTGTTCGACAAAGCTACCTTCGCTGAAAAACTGAAAGAAGTGATGGAATATCACAACTTCCAGCTGGTTAATTTCTATAAAGTGGAAGCGGTTGACTACCAGAAAGTGCTGGATGATGTAATGGCGATTGCCGACATCCTGACCTCTATGGTTGTTGATGTGTCCGATCTGCTGGACCAGGCGCGCAAGCGTGGCGATTTCGTCATGTTCGAAGGCGCGCAGGGTACGCTGCTGGATATCGATCACGGCACCTATCCGTACGTAACGTCTTCTAACACCACCGCAGGTGGCGTGGCGACCGGCTCTGGCCTGGGGCCGCGTTATGTGGATTACGTTCTGGGTATCATCAAAGCTTACTCCACGCGCGTAGGTGCGGGTCCGTTCCCGACTGAGCTCTTTGATGACACCGGTGAGTTCCTGTGCAAGCAGGGTAATGAATACGGTGCAACGACCGGTCGTCGTCGTCGTACTGGCTGGCTGGACTCTGTCGCTGTGCGCCGTGCCGTGCAGATCAACTCCCTGTCTGGCTTTTGCCTGACCAAACTGGACGTACTGGACGGTTTGAAAGAGGTGAAAATCTGTGTGGCTTATCGTATGCCGGATGGCCGCGAAGTGACCACAACACCGCTGGCAGCAGACGACTGGAAAGGTATCGAGCCGATCTACGAAACGATGCCTGGCTGGTCTGAGTCCACCTTCGGGGTGAAAGAACGCAGTGGTTTGCCACAGGCTGCGCTGAACTACATCAAGCGTATTGAAGAATTGACCGGTGTGCCGATTGATATTATCTCCACAGGCCCGGATCGTACTGAAACCATGATTCTGCGCGATCCGTTCGACGCATAATTTGGGTTCGTGGCGCAGTGCCTGATGGCGCTGCGCTTATCAGGCCTACAGAGTGTACCAGGCCGGATAAGACGTAAGACGTCGCCATCCGGCATACTATCGCGTTATATCCTCGCTTTTTTCCTTCTCAAGTGAAATAAATTAGCGGCCTGGCTGGTGGCTGGTTTATCATCAATACAAATAAGATGTATCCCGTTTTCCCCTATTCCTTGAGGTTGATGTGCAGTTAACGAGTTTCACCGATTACGGACTACGCGCGCTGATCTATATGGCGTCGCTACCGGATGGCCGCATGACCAGTATTTCTGAGGTGACGGAAGTCTACGGCGTGTCCCGTAATCATATGGTCAAAATAATCAATCAGCTTAGCCGGGCTGGTTTTGTCACTGCTATCCGGGGAAAAAATGGCGGGATTCGCTTAGGCAAAGCTGCAAATACCATTCGCATCGGCGATGTCGTGCGTGAACTTGAACCACTGTCGCTGGTGAACTGTAGCAGCGAATTTTGCCACATCACCCCTGCCTGTCGACTCAAACAGGCACTTTCAACGGCTGTGCAACGTTTTCTCACGGAACTGGATAACTACACACTTGCCGATTTGGTTGAAGAGAATCAACCGCTTTATAAATTATTGCTGGTGGAATAATGAAGTCCAAAGTATTTCGCCTCGTATCGTGGCGGCAACTGAGTGACAAATTCGTCAGGAACGAATTTGAACAGCCGCAGGCTGGCCTTCGGTGAGAGACAGGGATGTCTCTCATAAATCCCCGGGAGCTTACAAAAGTAAGTGACTGGGGAGAGCAAAGGCTGCCAACAAAGAGACGACGTGAAAGACGACGGAATTCCACCGGAGCTGACAATGGAGGAACCTCAATGTCACAAGATCCTTTCCAGGAACGCGAAGCTGAAAAGTACGCAAACCCAATCCCGAGCCGGGAATTTATTCTCGAACATTTAACAAAGCGTGAAAAACCGGCCAACCGCGATGAGCTGGCCGCCGAACTGAACATTGAAGGCGAAGAGCAGCAGGAAGCGCTGCGTCGCCGTCTGCGCGCAATGGAGCGTGATGGTCAACTGGTCTTCACTCGCCGTCAATGCTATGCGCTGCCGGAACGCCTCGACCTGCTGAAAGGTACCGTTATTGGTCACCGTGATGGCTACGGCTTTCTGCGCGTCGAAGGACGAAAAGACGATTTGTATCTCTCCAGTGAGCAGATGAAAACCTGTATCCATGGCGATCAGGTTCTGGCGCAACCGCTGGGCGCGGATCGTAAAGGCCGCCGTGAAGCGCGTATCGTGCGTATTCTGGTCCCCAAAACCAGCCAGATTGTGGGGCGTTACTTTACCGATGCGGGCGTCGGATTTGTGGTTCCTGATGACAGCCGCCTGAGCTTTGATATTTTGATCCCGCCTGAGGACGTCATGGGCGCGCGCATGGGCTTCGTGGTGGTGGTTGAACTCACCCAGCGCCCGACGCGTCGCACGAAAGCCGTGGGTAAAATCGTAGAAGTACTGGGCGATAACATGGGCACCGGGATGGCCGTCGACATGGCGCTGCGGACCCATGAAATTCCCTATATCTGGCCAGCAGCCGTTGAAAAACAGGTCGCCGGATTGAAAGAAGAAGTGCCGGAAGACGCCAAAGTCGGTCGTGTTGATTTACGCGATTTACCGTTGGTCACTATCGATGGCGAAGATGCCCGTGACTTTGACGATGCGGTCTATTGCGAGAAAAAACGCGGCGGCGGCTGGCGTCTGTGGGTGGCGATTGCCGATGTGAGTTACTACGTCCGTCCACCGACACCGCTGGATCAGGAGGCGCGTAATCGCGGGACTTCGGTGTACTTCCCGTCACAGGTCGTGCCAATGCTGCCGGAAGTGCTCTCCAACGGTTTATGCTCACTGAACCCACAGGTTGACCGCCTGTGCATGGTCTGCGAAATGACGGTGTCCAACAAGGGGCGTCTGACAGGGTATAAATTCTATGAAGCGGTGATGAGCTCCCATGCTCGCCTGACCTATACCAAAGTCTGGCACATGCTGCAGGGCGATCAGGATCTGCGCGAGCAGTACGCGCCGCTGGTTAAGCATATTGAAGAGCTACATAACCTCTACAAAGTGCTGGATAAAGCCCGTGAAGAGCGCGGCGGTATCTCCTTTGAAAGTGAAGAAGCGAAGTTCATTTTCAATGCTGAGCGCCGTATTGAACGTATTGAGCAGACTCAGCGTAACGATGCGCACAAGCTGATTGAAGAGTGCATGATCCTGGCGAACATCTCGGCGGCCCGTTTTGTTGAGAAAGCGCAGGAACCCGCGCTGTTCCGTATTCATGACAAACCGACCACCGAGGCAATCACCTCTTTCCGTTCTGTTCTGGCGGAGCTGGGGCTGGAACTGCCGGGCGGCAACAAGCCGGAACCGCGTGACTATGCGGAACTGCTGGAATCGGTCGCCGATCGTCCCGATGCTGAAATGCTACAAACCATGCTGCTGCGGTCGATGAAACAGGCAATTTACGATCCGGAAAACCGGGGCCACTTTGGCCTGGCGTTACAATCGTATGCGCACTTTACCTCGCCAATTCGTCGTTACCCGGATCTCTCCCTGCACCGCGCCATTAAGTATCTGCTGGCGAAAGAGCAGGGCCATAAAGGCAACACCACCGAGACGGGCGGTTATCACTATTCCATGGAAGAGATGCTGCAACTCGGCCAGCACTGTTCGATGACTGAACGCCGTGCGGATGAAGCAACCCGCGATGTGGCTGACTGGCTGAAGTGCGACTTCATGCTGGATCAGGTCGGCAACGTCTTTAAAGGCGTGATTGCCAGCGTCACCGGCTTTGGCTTCTTTGTGCGTCTGGACGAACTGTTCATCGATGGCCTGGTGCATGTCTCCTCGCTGGATAACGACTACTACCGTTTTGACCAGGTGGGGCAACGCCTGACCGGTGAATCGAGCGGTCAGACTTATCGTCTGGGCGATCGCGTGGAAGTGAAGGTCGAAGCCGTGAACATGGATGAGCGTAAAATCGACTTTAGCCTGATCTCCAGTGAGCGTGCGCCGCGTAACGAAGGTAAAACGGCGCGCGAAAGAGCGAAGAAAGGCGATGCAGGCAAAAAAACCGGGCGTCGTCGTCAGGTCGGCAAAAAAGTGAATTTCGAGCCTGACAGCGCATTCCGCGGCGAGAAGAAAGGCAAGGGCGGGGCGAAACCTGCGGCTGCGAAAAAAGGTGATAAAAAAGCGAAAAAGCCGTCGGCGAAAACGCTTAAAATCGCCGCCGCCACGAAAGCAAAACGTGCAGCGAAAAAGAAAGACGCGCAGTAAGTCAGACAATGTAAGCCGGGAACGCGTGGCGTTATCCGGCATGATTAACTTTTAACGAGTAATTTCATGAGTGAAATGATTTACGGCATCCATGCGGTGCAGGCCTTGCTGGAGCGTGCTCCTGAACGTTTTCAGGATGTCTTTATTCTCAAAGGCCGTGAAGATAAACGCCTGCTGCCGCTGATCCATGCTCTCGAAGCTCAGGGTGTGGTCATCCAGTTGGCGAACCGTCAGTTTCTGGATGAGAAAAGCGAGGGTGCCGTGCATCAGGGCATCATCGCCCGTGTGAAGCCGGGTCGTCAGTATCAGGAAAATGACCTGCCGGACCTTATTGCCTCGCTTGAGCAACCTTTCCTGCTGATCCTTGATGGCGTCACCGATCCGCACAACCTCGGCGCCTGTCTGCGTAGCGCCGATGCCGCAGGGGTGAATGCGGTCATCGTGCCGAAAGATCGCTCCGCACAACTGAATGCCACGGCGAAGAAAGTCGCCTGTGGCGCGGCGGAAAGCGTTCCGTTGATCCGTGTGACTAATCTGGCGCGTACCATGCGTATGCTGCAGGAAGAGAACATCTGGATTGTGGGAACGGCAGGTGAAGCGGACCATACGCTCTATCAAAGCAAAATGACCGGGCGTATGGCGCTGGTGATGGGCGCAGAAGGTGAAGGTATGCGCCGCCTGACGCGTGAGCATTGCGATGAACTGATCAGTATTCCAATGGCCGGTAGCGTTTCCTCACTCAATGTTTCTGTGGCGACAGGCATTTGCCTGTTTGAAGCGGTTCGCCAGCGTAGCTAATTATTTCGCCTCTTCCCAAAGCCATCCAACCGGATGGCTTTTTTGTGACCGCCTTTCCAGGCATTCTGAGCACAGTCTGACCATACTTATGGGTAATGCCATTGAAGGAGGGAGACACAATGCACTGGCAAACCCACACCGTTTTTAACCAGCCTGCACCTTTGAATAACAGTAACCTGTTCCTGTCTGATGGCGCGCTATGCGAAGCCGTGGCGCGCGAGGGCGCGGGATGGGACAGTGAACTGCTTGCCAGTATCGGGCAACAGCTTGGCACTGCGGAATCCCTTGAGCTGGGGCGACTGGCGAATACCTGGCCGCCGGAATTACTGCGTTATGATCCGCAGGGGCGACATCTTGATGATGTTCGGTTCCATCCCGCGTGGCATCTGCTGATGCAGGGGCTGTGCGCCAATCGCGTGCACAATCTGCCCTGGACGGAAGACGCACGTGCCGGATCGTTTGTTGCTCGTGCCGCGCGCTTTATCTTACATGCGCAGGTGGAAGCGGGTACGTTATGCCCCATCACCATGACGTTTGCCGCCACACCGCTGTTACAGCAGATGTTGCCCGCTTCTTTTTCTGACTGGCTTGCTCCCTTGCTCAGCGATCGCTATGACTCCCATCTCTTGGCGGGTGAGCAAAAACGCGGCTTGCTGATTGGCATGGGTATGACGGAAAAACAGGGCGGATCCGATGTCCTGAGCAACACCACCCGGGCTGAACGGTTATCAGACGGCTCGTACCGGCTGGTTGGGCATAAGTGGTTTTTCTCCGTTCCACAAAGCGATGCGCATCTGATTCTGGCCCAGGCGAAAGGTGGACTCTCTTGCTTTTTCGTGCCGCGCTTTTTGCCTGGCGGTCAGCGTAATGCGGTTCGTCTCGAACGGCTGAAAGATAAGTTGGGAAATCGCTCGAACGCCAGTTGTGAAGTGGAACTCCAGGATGCGTTAGGCTGGTTGATAGGCGAAGAAGGGGAAGGGATTCGGCATATCCTGAAAATGGGGGGCATGACGCGTTTTGACTGCGCGTTGGGGAGTCAT
Organism: Citrobacter amalonaticus; assembly: GCF_037053465.1. Taxonomy (GTDB): domain Bacteria; phylum Pseudomonadota; class Gammaproteobacteria; order Enterobacterales; family Enterobacteriaceae; genus Citrobacter_A; species Citrobacter_A amalonaticus_H. Next base: position 127,886 of record NZ_JBALIF010000007.1, on the reverse strand, counting down.
GGACTGATGCGTCGCGCCTTTTCGGTCGCGATTTACCATGCACATCAGCGCCAGGTTTTTGGTAAGCCGCTCATCGAGCAACCGATGATGCGCCAGGTACTGAGCCGTATGGCGCTGCAACTGGAAGGTCAGACCGCACTGCTGTTTCGTCTGGCGCGCGCCTGGGATCGTCATCACGATGTAAAAGAGACACTCTGGGCGCGACTGTTTACACCCGCGGCGAAATTCGCCGTCTGTAAAAGCGGTATCCCCTTTGTGGCGGAGGCGATGGAAGTGCTCGGCGGAGTGGGGTATTGCGAAGAGAGCGAACTGCCGCGACTGTACCGTGAAATGCCGGTCAACAGTATCTGGGAAGGCTCTGGCAACGTTATGTGCCTGGACGTTTTACGGGTTATCACTAAACATGCCGGTGTTGAGGAGATGCTGAGTGATGCTTTCTCTGACGTTCGGGGGCAGGACAGACATTTTGATCGCGCGGTTCGCCAGCTTATGCAGCGACTTCGTAAGCCTTCTGAAGAGTTGGGGCGCGAGATCACCCAGCAGATTTTCTTGTTGGGTTGCGCCAGGGAAATGCTGCGCCATGCCTCGCCGCCTGTCGCACAAGCCTGGTGTCAGATGATGCTGGATACGCGGGGAGGACTGCGCTTAGCGGAGCGGGTACAGGATGAGGTGTTGCTACGGGCGACGGGAGGATTACGCTAATAACAATTGCCGGATGCGCTCAAATCATCCGGCAATCTGTCAGGCGTAGAGTATGGCCTGGACGCGCCAGTTATCGGGCTGCTGTTCTTCGTACATCTGAACAATGCGATACCATGACGCCCCTTGTTCATCCGCTTTTAACGCCACGATACGTTCTACATCCTGTTGATTTCCGCAAATATTACTGACAGAGATCAGGCCAATTTCATTAAGGCCCGTCACGCAATCCGCACTGGCGAATTCGGCAGATTGTGCCGTCGTACTCACCAGTCCGGCAGTAAGCAGCAGTGAGGATAAGGCAAGAGATTGTTTCATCGTCAGCTCCATTTTACGTTTCCCCGCATTGAGCAGGGCATTCCATCGCCGAAATAAACGTCCAGCCTCCTGCTGTTGGTTTATTGTGCACAAGTAAACGTATAGAGGTGTAAAGCAACGTGAAATTGACTTAAATTCCATCAATGATTACTTACGGTATAAGATAGCCTGCGAGTACCACTGACCTGTCACAATGGTTTCATCCACCATGACAATAACGTAATAATCGGCTTTCGCGGCAGCAGCTTTCGCTTTGACTTCATCTACTGCATCATCCGGTGAACCCCGGACCAGAGAGGTTACCGTTCCCATTCGCTGCAACCCTTGTGTCTGGTCGCGACGAATTTCCTGTGGATGATCGGCGACGGGCGGTGCGGGTTGCGGCGTTCCCTGAAGCACGCTACATCCACTTAACAGCATTACCAACATCAAAGCGGCAAACCGACGCATAACTCTATCTCGTTTACTGATAGTCATAGTGTAGTGCCTTATTAATTTCCCTTTGGGGGAATGTTCCCGAAATGTTATCTTCCGCGCGATTTTCGAATGAAAATGTCGCGAAAGCGTAATCCAGTTCTCAACATTATGAATCGTTGCTGAACACTTAACCTTGCTTAATGAGTTACCCCGTGGCATACCAGAATAAAAAGGGGCCACCAATGATTGAAATTGAAACAAAGCAACTCGCCGAACATCATGTGCTGCACGCCTTTCCCTCAGGTCAGCATACTACGCCATTGCCGACAATTATTTTCTACCACGGATTTACGTCTTCAGGTCTGGTTTACAGCTATTTTGCTGTTGCACTGGCACAGGCCGGCTTTCGGGTCATTATGCCAGACGCCGCTGAGCACGGCGCGCGTTTCAACGGCGATGCGCAAACGAGATTATGTCGTTTTTGGCAGATTTTGCAGCAAAACATGCAGGAATTTGCTGCGTTGCGTGCGGCCCTCAACGCTGAAAACTGGCTGTTGGATGAGCGACTTGCGGTTGCGGGGGCCTCAATGGGAGGGATGACCGCGCTTGGGATCATGACTCGCCATCGGGAGGTGAAATGTGTTGCCAGCCTGATGGGGTCGGGATATTTCACCCGTCTGGCGCGTACCTTATTTCCCCCTTTGCCTCTGGAAACGCCGGAACAGGAGGAGGCATTCAGTCATATCATCGCGCCACTGGCAACATGGGAGGTGTCGCAGCAGCTTGAGCGGCTGGCCGACAGACCGCTTTTGTTATGGCATGGTCAGGATGATGATGTGGTCCCGGCGGCGGAAAGTTTTCGCTTGCAGCAGGCACTGATTCAGGCTGGTCTGGACCAGAATCTGACCTGCCAGTGGCAAGCGGGCGTGCGCCATCGCATTACGCCAGAAGCCCTGGCCGCCACGGTGTCGTTTTTTAAGCAGCATCTTTAGACGCGCAAAATGCTGACGCCCTGGGCTTCAAGCTGTTTCAGAATGTCAGGGTTAGCATTTTTCCCTGTGATGAGCATGTCTATTTGATTCGCACGGCTGAACAGCATACCCGCACGTTCGCCAACTTTACTGCTGTCGACCAGCACCACCAGCTTACCCACCACGCTCAGCATTTTTTGCTCAGCCATCGCGGTCAGCATATCGGTTTTATACAGGCCGTCAGCCGTTAATCCTTTGCCGCTGGTGAACATCCAGTGTCCTGCATAGAGGCTATTTTCACTGTCTTGTGGGCTTAGCGTGATCGACTGGCTTTTGTTGTACTGACCTCCCATGATGATCACGCTCTCATGCTCCTGATCGATCAGAAAATTAGCGAGTGGAAGATAATTGGTAATGATCTGAACGGGTTTACCACACATTTCACGTCCCAGCAGGAACGCCGTGGAGCCACAGTTAATCACCACGCTTTCCCCTGGACTGACCAGTTGTGACGCGGCTTTAGCGATGCGTACCTTTTCACCGTGGTTTTGCGCCTGGTGCAGATTCATTGGTGTCCAGCGCGGACGCTGTTGGCTTATAGCTTCCGCTCCGTTGCGGACTTTCTTCAGTTTGCCGCTCTCATAGAGTTTATTAATATCCCGCCGGGCGGTGGCAGGAGAGATCCCCAGACGGTCAACGACATTCTCGACGGTGACAAAGCCCAGCTGTACCAGCATATCCAGTAAAATTTGATGTCTTTGTGCTTCAGTCATGAGCTATTCCGATACAAAATGATTTTAAAAGATGATATTTGAAATAGCCTGGAAATACTAAGGTAAATGCAAAAATGCCAGGAGCTTCCCGGCATTTCGCGGATTACAGGAAGGATTTAAACGGCAGGTCCGGCTCCATCGTGAAGCAGTCGTCAAAGCCACGTGGGTAGTGATATTCAAAATTATCTTTATCCAAAGGCCAGGTAAACTTACCGCCAACCTGCCAGATAAAGGGTTTGAAGCCGTATTTCAGACGATCTTTTTTCATCTCCCACAGCACACGGATTTCCTGCGGATCGGCCTGGAAATTTGACCAGATATCATGATGGAATGGGATCACCACTTTAGTATTCAGAGCTTCCGCCATACGCAGTATGTCAGCGCTGGTCATTTTATCGGTGATTCCGCGAGGGTTTTCACCGTAAGAACCCAGCGCTACGTCAATGTGATGATCGTTGCCATGCTTCGCGTAATAGTTCGAATAGTGCGAGTCACCACTGTGATACAGCGTACCGCCCGGTGTTTTGAACAGATAATTCACAGCGCGTAAATCCATACCGTCAGGTAAAACGCCTTCTGCTTTCTGCTGCGCAGGAAGCGTGATCAATGCCGTCCTGTCAAAGGCATCAAGCGCATGAATTTCAATGTCTTTAACCTTTATTACATCACCCGGTTTGACGACGATGCAGCGTTCTTTCGGCACACCCCAGCCAATCCAAAGATCCACACATGTTTGTGGGCCAATAAATGGTATGTCGTCAGCGCAGTTTTGCATTACGGCTGCGGCAACGTTGACGTCAATATGATCGTTATGATCGTGAGTCGCCAGGACTGCGTCTATCTGTCGAATCGCAAAAGGATCGAGAACAAATGGAGTTGTGCGCAGATTCGGCTGCAATTTTTGCACGCCAGCCATGCGTTGCATCTGATGCCCCGTTTTCATTAACGGGTTCGCATGGCTTTGTTTTCCGGTGCCGCACCAGAAATCGACGCACACATTCGTCCCACCTTCAGATTTTAGCCAGATACCGGTACAGCCCAGCCACCACATTGCAAATGTGCCAGGCGCAACCTGCTCCTGTTCGATCTCTTCATTCAGCCAGCTTCCCCATTCAGGAAAGGTGCTCAGGATCCATGATTCACGGGTAATCGTGTCAATTTTGCTCATCGTTTTATTCCTGTATTAGTCATAATTAATCACATGATGATTTGTTGTGATTTATGTTTGCACCGTTTTTGTCATTTTTCAATGGGGTGATTAGCGTGTTTTGTCTGTTTTTCATGACTTATTTTCTGAAAAAATCGGGTTTAATTTCTTTGTCTTTCTTTAACTTGATGAATTTAAATGTTTAATTTTAAGTGTTGGTTAAAATGAAAGTCATCATTAACAGAAGGGAAATAATTTGCGTGATGCGTCACAAATAGTCAAATTTGATCTTTACGTGATTATTTGTGATTACTAGAGTGATGTCACCCACCACACAGGGATGACTCTGCGTTTTCCCTATTTGGAGAGAGTTATGGAGATCCTCTACAACATCTTTACCGTCTTCTTTAATCAGGTAATGACCAATGCACCACTGCTGTTGGGCATTGTGACCTGCCTGGGCTATATCCTGCTACGCAAAAGCGTTAGCGTGATCATCAAAGGCACGATCAAAACCATCATTGGTTTCATGTTGTTACAGGCAGGCTCGGGCATTTTGACCAGCACATTTAAGCCGGTGGTGGCCAAAATGTCGGAAGTGTATGGCATTAACGGGGCGATCTCCGACACCTACGCCTCAATGATGGCCACCATCGATCGGATGGGCGACGCCTATAGCTGGGTGGGATACGCGGTACTTCTGGCTCTGGCGCTGAACATTTGTTATGTCCTGCTGCGGCGAATTACCGGTATTCGCACCATCATGCTTACCGGTCACATCATGTTTCAGCAGGCCGGCTTGATCGCGGTTTCCTTTTACATCTTCGGTTATCCGATGTGGACGACGATTATCTGTACTGCCGTGCTGGTCTCTCTGTACTGGGGCATTACCTCCAACATGATGTATAAGCCAACGCAGGAGGTGACCGATGGCTGCGGTTTCTCAATTGGTCACCAGCAACAGTTTGCCTCCTGGATTGCCTGGAAGATCGCGCCTTATCTGGGGAAAAAAGAAGAAAGCGTTGAAGACCTTAAGTTACCTGGCTGGCTGAATATCTTCCATGACAACATCGTTTCGACGGCGATTGTCATGACGCTTTTCTTTGGCGCCATTCTGCTCTCGTTTGGTATTGATACAGTGCAGGCAATGGCAGGTAAAGTGCACTGGACGGTGTATATCCTGCAAACTGGCTTTTCGTTCGCCGTGGCGATTTTCATTATCACCCAAGGGGTGCGAATGTTTGTTGCCGAGTTGTCTGAAGCGTTTAACGGGATTTCACAACGCCTGATCCCGGGGGCGGTACTGGCGATTGACTGCGCGGCGATTTATAGCTTCGCGCCGAATGCAGTGGTCTGGGGCTTTATGTGGGGCACCATTGGTCAACTGATCGCGGTTGGCATTCTGGTGGGTTGCGGTTCTTCCATTCTGATCATTCCTGGTTTCATCCCAATGTTTTTCTCTAACGCCACTATCGGTGTTTTTGCAAACCACTTTGGCGGCTGGCGTGCCGCGCTGAAGATCTGCCTGGTGATGGGCATGATAGAAATTTTTGGCTGCGTCTGGGCGGTGAAATTGACCGGCATGAGCGCCTGGATGGGGATGGCGGATTGGTCGATTTTGGCTCCGCCAATGATGCAGGGTTTCTTTTCTGTTGGTATCGCCTTCATGGCCGTCATCATTGTGATTGCACTGGTGTATATGGTCTACGCAGGGCGCACGCTACGAGCTGAAGAAGATGCAAAAAAACAACTGGCAGAACGTTCTGCTTAATAAGGAGTTTTGACTATGACCGTACGTATTCTGGCTGTATGTGGCAACGGACAGGGAAGCTCCATGATCATGAAAATGAAAGTGGACCAGTTTTTGACGCAATCGAACATTGACCACACGGTAAACAGTTGCGCAGTGGGTGAGTACAAAAGCGAACTTGGCGGCGCGGACATTATTATCGCCTCTACGCATATCGCCGGTGAGATTAGTGTGACCGGCAACAAGTATGTGGTTGGGGTGCGCAATATGCTGTCGCCTGCTGATTTTGGCCCAAAACTGCTGGAAGTGATCAATGCGCATTTTCCGCAGGATGTGAAGTAAGGATATGCCATGAAATTACGTGATTCGTTGGCAGAAAATAAATCCATCCGTTTGCAGGCTGAAGCTAAGACCTGGCAGGAGGCGGTGAAAATGGGTGTCGATATGTTGGTGGCAGCCGATGTGGTCGAGTCTCGCTACTACCAGGCCATTCTGGATGCGGTAGAACAACATGGCCCATATTTTGTCCTCGCGCCGGGGTTGGCCATGCCGCATGGTCGCCCGGAGGAGGGCGTCAAAAAAACGGGGTTTGCGCTGGTGACGCTGAAAACACCGCTGGCGTTTAACCATGAGGATAACGATCCGGTCGATATTCTTATCACTATGGCAGCGGTAGATGCCAGCACCCACCAGGAAGTTGGCATCATGCAGATCGTGAATTTGTTTGAAGATGAAGCCAATTTTGAACGTTTACGAGCCTGTCGAACCGAGCAGGAAGTCCTTGATTTAATTGACCGCTCCAATGTGGTCAACGTCTGAGAAGGAAATGGATATGTCATTACCCATGTTGCAAGTCGCACTGGATAACCAAACGCTGTCTGATGCCTACAAGTCGACCCGTCTGATTGCGGAGGAGGTTGATATCATCGAAGTGGGCACAATTTTATGCGTTGGTGAAGGCGTTCGTGCGGTCCGGGATTTAAAAGCCCTCTATCCACATAAAATTGTGCTGGCAGACGCTAAGATTGCCGATGCCGGGAAAATCCTCTCCCGGATGTGCTTTGAGGCAAATGCGGACTGGGTTACCGTGATTTGCTGTGCGGATATCAACACTGCCAAAGGCGCACTGGAAGTGGCAAGAGAATTTAACGGCGACGTACAGATTGAACTGACCGGACACTGGACCTGGGCGCAAGCGCAAGCGTGGCGTGAAGCCGGTATTCAGCAGGTTGTTTATCATCGTAGCCGTGATGCGCAGGCCGCTGGCATCGCGTGGGGCGAGGCAGATATCAGCGCCATCAAACGTCTGTCTGATATGGGCTTTAAAGTTACCGTGACGGGGGGCCTGGCACTGGACGATCTGCCGCTGTTCACAGGCATTCCTGTTCATGTCTTTATTGCTGGTCGTAGCATCCGAGACGCCGCATCCCCGGTAGAAGCGGCCCGCCAGTTCAAACGCGCCATTGCAGAACTATGGGGGTAAGGAGCGGATATGCTTTCGGAACAGAATCCGCTTGGTATTTATGAGAAAAATTACTCAGGTTATGGAGTCTTTGAGGTAAAAAAGCCCCCTGAACAGGGGGCAAGTCAAACGATGGCTTTATTTTCGTTGGGCTTTCCTGGTGCTAGCGATAAATATCTGCGCTGGCGTGAATGTTGCCGTTGCTACCGGGTTCCCGAATCAGGATTGTGTGGTAGTACTGTGCGCCTTGCGCGTCAGTCTCTTCATTCAGTGCCTTTTCTGCATCACTTTCAGTGGCGAAATTATGATTGATATAAATCACACCTAAGCTCTGCACATCATCCATGTTTCTGGCTTGCTGGTGGTCAATTTCTATGGCGGCCAGTGCATTCGCACTGAGTAAAAGTCCCGCCAGAAGGGTGACAAAACGAATTCGCATACCTACCTCCTCGACAGCTGATTCTGGCTAGCGATTTCTCCTGTTAGTCGATAACGTCTGATTTAATTTTAATCGCTACTTTGCCGGTCGATAGCGACCATTTCTGATGCAGTTGTTCAAAAAATTACCGCGATCCGTTCTTTCTGAGCGTAAACAAGTGGCTAGCCCGTTTCGTTGTGACTAAAAATACCTGTTTTTCTGGCAAGAACACTTACCGAATCGTCAATATCGCTGCCGTTCATCGCCGCTTATAGTGAGGCGAAACATAAAGTTAACTTTATGATAATAAGGCAAAAAGATATGGATACTTCATTCGTGGATTTCAGCTACTTCGCCATTATGTTTATGGTGGCGCTGATAGCGGGTTTTATTAATGTGGTTTCAGGCGGCGGCGGGTTTTTATCGATTGGGGCACTATTGCTCTCAGGGTTGCCGCCAGCCAATGCGCTGGCGACCAATAAGATTCAGGCTCTGGGCAGTTCATTGACCTCGGGGATCTACTTTCTGCGTCGCGGGCATATTAATGTTCAGCAGCATAAGTCTGTCTTTTTCGCCGCCTTTATCGGGTCGGCGCTGGGGACGACGCTTATCCAGTTCATTGAGCCTGAATTACTGAAAAAACTGTTGCCGGTGCTGATCATTGCGGTGGCAATCTATTTTATCTTTGCGCCTAATCTCAGTGAGCCCAAAAAGAAACAGCAGGTCTCGTTGTTTCTTTTTTCGTTGGTTGGCGGTGGATGCGTGGGGTTTTATGATGGTTTTCTCGGCCCGGGGGCCGGTTCCTTCTATACACTGTGCTACATCTTACTGTGGGGTTACAGCATCGATAAGGCGCAAATTCACTCGAACTTCATCAACCTCGCCTCCAATATTGCCTCTATCCTGTTCTTTATTTTTGGCGGCAAGATGATCTGGTCGCTGGGGTTAGTGATGTTTGTGGGGCAATCGCTCGGCGCACGTCTTGGCGCATCGGTTGTTATCACGCGGGGTAAGAAAGTTATCCGGCCAATGATCGTCATTGTCTCCATCTGTATCAGCGTCAAAATGCTGCTGGATATGTATTGATGCTGCCCTGACAAATATTCATACAATCACCTTGAGTTTACCGGCTGACACCAGTATTATGACGCGTCATTTTTCAGCCGCCCTTTAACACGTTCCTTGCCTCCACGGGCCGCGGCTGACCCAGACAGGAGGCTGAATAATCCGTAAGGAGCAATTCGATGCGTCATTACGAAATCGTTTTTATGGTCCATCCTGACCAGAGCGAACAGGTTCCGGGCATGATCGAGCGTTACTCTGCTGCCATCACTGGTGCAGAAGGCAAGATCCACCGTCTGGAAGACTGGGGTCGCCGTCAGCTGGCTTACCCGATCAACAAACTGCACAAAGCTCACTACGTTCTGATGAACGTTGAAGCGCCGCAGGAAGTGATCGATGAGCTGGAAACAACTTTCCGCTTCAACGACGCCGTTATCCGCAGCATGGTAATGCGTACTAAGCACGCTGTTACCGAAGCATCTCCGATGGTTAAAGCGAAAGACGAGCGCCGTGAGCGTCGCGATGATTTCGCAAACGAAACCGCAGATGATGCTGAAGCTGGGGATTCTGAAGAGTAATTTCTGATGACCAACCGTCTGGTGTTGTCCGGCACCGTGTGCAGGACCCCCCTTCGAAAGGTCAGTCCATCAGGAATTCCGCACTGCCAGTTCGTGCTTGAGCACCGTTCTGTGCAGGAGGAAGCCGGGTTTCACCGGCAGGCGTGGTGCCAAATGCCCGTTATTATTAGCGGACACGAAAACCAGGCCATTACTCACAGTATAACGGTCGGTAGCGCAGTGACCGTTCAGGGGTTCATCTCTTGCCATAAGGCAAAGAACGGCCTGAGCAAAATGGTTCTGCATGCCGAGCAGATTGAATTGATAGATTCTGGAGACTAGCCATATGGCACGTTATTTCCGTCGTCGCAAGTTCTGCCGTTTCACCGCGGAAGGCGTTCAAGAGATCGACTATAAAGATATCGCTACGCTGAAAAACTACATCACCGAAAGCGGTAAGATTGTCCCAAGCCGTATCACCGGTACCCGTGCAAAATACCAGCGTCAGCTGGCTCGCGCTATCAAACGCGCTCGCTACCTGTCTCTGCTGCCGTACACTGATCGTCATCAGTAATCGGTCACGGTCCATTAATACGACTTTGAGAGGATAAGGTAATGCAAGTTATTCTGCTTGATAAAGTAGCAAACCTGGGTAGCCTGGGTGATCAGGTTAACGTTAAAGCGGGTTACGCTCGTAACTTCCTGGTACCACAGGGTAAAGCTGTTCCTGCTACCAAGAAAAACGTTGAATACTTCGAAGCACGTCGCGCTGAACTGGAAGCTAAACTGGCTGACGTTCTGGCTGCTGCAAATGCACGCGCAGAGAAAATCAACGCACTGGAAACCGTTACTATCGCGTCTAAAGCAGGCGACGAAGGTAAACTGTTCGGTTCCATCGGTACTCGCGACATCGCTGACGCTGTTACTGCGGCTGGCGTTGAAGTGGCTAAGAGCGAAGTTCGTCTGCCGAACGGCGTTCTGCGTACCACTGGTGAGCACGAAGTGAACTTCCAGGTTCACAGCGAAGTATTCGCTAAGCTGACCATTAACGTTGTTGCAGAATAAGTTTTTATTCTGACAACCTCGTACGAAACGCCGGCCTTGTGTCGGCGTTTTGCTTTTCTCGATGCCCCATTATTCGCTCTGGCTATTCTTTTTCCTTTTCGGGATAATCACCAAAAATGAAACATAATTTCACTGTGGTGATGAATGGATACCCCGCAACCTTTGTTTGCGCGTAAAAACGTTGTCTGGATGAGTGCTGCGTTTTGTTGTCTGCTTTGGGGCAGTGCTTACCCGGCGATCAAAAGCGGTTATGAGATCTTCCAGATTGCCACCGATGATATCCCCTCTAAAATTGTCTTCGCCGGATATCGTTTTTTCTTTGCCGGCCTGTTACTGCTCTTGCTGGCGCTCGCACAACGCAAACCCATCGGTCGACTGAGCGCTCGCCAGTTCGGACAACTGTCGATGCTGGGGCTGACGCAGACCTCGCTGCAATATATCTTCTTTTACATTGGGCTGGCGTTTACCACGGGGGTGAAAGGCTCAATCATGAACGCCACCGGAACCTTCTTCAGCGTGCTGCTGGCGCACTTCATCTACCAGAATGACAAACTGAGCTACAACAAAACGCTGGGCTGCATTCTTGGCTTTATTGGCGTGATGGTGGTGAACTTTAACAGTGGATTGATGGATTTTAGCTTTAATCTGGCAGGCGATGGCTCGATCGTGCTGGCCGCGTTTATTCTTTCTGCCGCGACGCTGTACGGTAAGCGTATTTCGCAGACGGTGGATCCGACGGTCATGACGGGTTACCAGTTAGGCTTTGGCGGTGTGGTTTTAGTGCTGGGAGGCTATGCGTTTGGCGGTTCGCTAACCGTTCACGGGCTCGCGTCTGTCGCCATTCTCGGTTATCTGACGCTGCTCTCGTCAGTGGCGTTTGCGCTGTGGAGTATTTTACTCAAATACAATCGCGTGGGGATGATCGCGCCGTTTAACTTCCTGATCCCGGTTTCTGGCGCGGTTCTGTCTGCGATTTTCCTCGGTGAGAATATCCTCGAATGGAAATACGCCCTGGCGCTGGTACTGGTATGTTCGGGGATCGGATGGGTTAATCGGGTGAAGCGGTAATGCCAGCAGCACATTTGTAGGCCGGAGAAAGCAAAGCCGCCATCCGGCACTGCGCTTATCAGGCCTACAAGACTGCGGCAATATGCGTTAACGTGCGCGTATAAAGCTACCGTTGGCTTGACGGGTAAACAGGACCTGTTGATTGTTTCCGGTATCGATAGTCAGTCCGGTCACCACGCCGTTGGCATTCTGGCGAATCTGCACCATTTGCCCGTTTTGCAGGTTGCTGAGCGGTTTGCCGCTGCCTTCAACCTGTGCCATAGCGTAAACGTCAGTCGGTGGCAGCCCGTGGTCACGGAACAGTTGCGCTAACGTTTTACCCGACTCTACGCGATAGGAGCGCCACTGCTGTTCAATACCGCTTTCCTGCTGGAAAGGCTGAGTTTGTGTTTGCGTCTGCTGTGCCTGAGGTTGTTCCTCTGGCTGGCCTTCCTGAATGGGTTCCGGCGCGACGGGAGCGACTTGTCCCGGATCGTTTTGCGGGGTGACAAGCTGCGCCTGAAGCTGTGCTTCTGTCGGTGGTTGAGACTGTGACTGGAGATCCAACTGCGCGTCGCGGGTGACGGCTGGCGCATCGTTTGTATCGCTTGAGGGAAGCAGGAAGCCGATAATCAGCACAACAGCCGCAATAATAATGCCGCGGCGGTGCGCCGGGGGAAGCGGATCCATAATGCGAAAATTGTCCGGTGCATGCCAGATTTTCGCCAGGGTTGGTTTTAATTCAAAGCGCCCGGGCATGGCTTTCCTCCTGCTCCGCGTCTCGTTCCTCAATCATAGAGTATAGACAGCTAACGCTATGATGTTCGTGATGTTACCCGCTTTTGACACATTCATACGGAATATCTCTATTGTTTCTTTTTCGCCGTGATTTGTCATCCTCCCCGACACAACATTTTACCGGAAGAGGCGTGACTGTTATGCTGCCCGCTACTTAATATCCGATGAAAGGAAATACGATGGCAACCCCGACTTTTGACACTATCGAAGCGCAAGCAAGCTACGGCATTGGTTTGCAGGTAGGACAGCAACTGAGCGAATCCGGACTGGAAGGGCTGTTGCCTGAAGCGCTGGTTGCAGGTATTGCTGACGCGCTGGAAGGCAAACAGCCTGCTGTGCCCGTTGATGTGGTACACCGCGCACTGCGTGAAATTCATGAGCGCGCGGACGCCGCGCGTCGCGAGCGTTTCCAGGCAATGGCTGCGGATGGCGTTAAATATCTGGAACAGAACCGTGAGAAAGACGGTGTGAACAGCACGGAATCCGGTCTGCAATTCCGTGTCCTGACACAGGGCGAAGGCGCAATTCCGGCTCGTACTGACCGCGTTCGTGTTCACTACACAGGCAAACTGATTGACGGCACTGTTTTTGACAGCTCTGTTGCGCGTGGCGAACCGGCTGAATTCCCGGTAAACGGGGTTATTCCGGGCTGGATTGAAGCGCTGACCCTGATGCCGGTTGGCTCGAAATGGGAACTGACGATCCCGCAGGAACTGGCTTACGGTGAACGTGGCGCTGGCGCTGCTATCCCGCCGTTCAGCACCCTGGTGTTTGATGTCGAGCTGCTGGAAATCCTGTAAGCAGTGACTTCTGTTCCCCTCAACTCCGGGGGGAACAGAAAATACGCAATAAAACCACTTCCTTGCCAAATGTCGGCATTTTATCTTGCAAATGCATCCGTTGCGTGTATTTTTGTGAGCTAATTCGCGTTACCAGAGTGATATGACACTCACTTTAAACATAAAATTAACATTATATTTAAATCTTAGTATTCATCCCGCCGATTCTTACCTAATATCGATGAGTCCCGAAGAGAGGATCGTCGTATCATAGAGATACACAACAGACGCATTAAAGGCCGCAGAGCCTGCACAACACAGACAGGTACAGGAAGAATAAAACATGGTAGATCAGGTTAAAGTCGCTGCCGACGAAGAGGCATCGACTGAACAGTCGCTACGGCGCAATCTTACAAACCGGCATATTCAGCTTATCGCCATTGGTGGCGCGATTGGTACCGGCCTGTTTATGGGCTCGGGTAAAACAATCAGCCTCGCCGGACCGTCGATCATTTTTGTGTATATGATCATCGGTTTCATGCTCTTTTTCGTGATGCGGGCAATGGGTGAATTGCTGCTCTCGAATCTGGAATACAAATCTTTTAGTGACTTTGCTTCGGATCTGTTGGGACCCTGGGCCGGGTATTTTACCGGCTGGACCTACTGGTTCTGCTGGGTCGTTACCGGAATGGCGGATGTCGTCGCCATTACCGCCTATGCGCAGTTCTGGTTCCCCGGTCTTTCCGACTGGGTTGCCTCGCTGGCGGTGGTCATTCTCCTGTTGAGCCTTAACCTCGCCACCGTGAAAATGTTTGGTGAGATGGAGTTCTGGTTCGCGATGATCAAAATCGTCGCCATCGTGTCGCTGATCATTGTCGGGCTGGTAATGATTGCCATGCACTTTCAGTCGCCAACCGGCGTAGAAGCGTCATTTACTCACCTGTGGAATGACGGCGGCTGGTTCCCGAAAGGTATTAGCGGCTTCTTTGCCGGTTTCCAGATTGCAGTGTTCGCCTTTGTGGGGATTGAACTGGTCGGGACAACGGCGGCGGAAACCAAAGATCCAGAGAAATCGCTGCCACGCGCGATTAACTCGATTCCGATTCGTATCATCATGTTCTACGTCTTCGCGCTGATCGTCATTATGTCGGTGACGCCGTGGAGTTCAGTGGTGCCGGAAAAGAGCCCGTTCGTTGAACTCTTTGTCCTGGTCGGCCTGCCTGCTGCGGCCAGCGTGATTAACTTCGTGGTTCTGACGTCTGCGGCTTCCTCAGCAAACAGCGGCGTATTCTCCACCAGCCGCATGCTGTTTGGGCTGGCGCAGGAGGGCGTGGCGCCTAAAGCATTCGCCAAACTGTCTAAACGCGCGGTTCCGGCGAAGGGGCTGACCTTCTCCTGTATCTGCTTGTTGGGCGGGGTGGTGATGCTGTACGTCAATCCCAGCGTAATTGGCGCTTTCACCATGATCACCACGGTGTCAGCGATCCTGTTTATGTTCGTCTGGACCATCATCCTGTGCTCATATCTGGTGTACCGCAAACAGCGCCCGCATCTGCATGAGAAATCGATCTACAAAATGCCGCTGGGTAAAGTGATGTGCTGGGTGTGCATGGCGTTTTTCGTGTTCGTCCTGGTGCTGCTGACCCTGGAAGACGACACCCGTCAGGCGCTGATTGTGACGCCGCTGTGGTTTATCGCGCTGGGTCTGGGGTGGCTGATGATTGGTAAGAAGCGGATGGCAGGCGTTCGTTAATTCGATTGCCGGATGGCGCTAGCGTTTATCCGGCCACAAAAAGTCTGGTTCCCGTAGGCCCGGTAAGCGCTAGCGCCACCGGGCGCTTTGTTTACTCCCCCGCTAACGCCCGCGGGAACAGCACATTATTTTCCAGACTGATGTGTTCCATCAGGTCATCGATCAGTTCATTAATGCCGTTGTACATCGCTTTCCAGGTGGTACAGGCTTCTGGTGGAATGGTGACGTTATGGGTCGTGTGCTTGATCACTTCCAGCAGTTCGCCCGCCTCATCATGCTCACTTTCCATAATGCTAATCGGCCCCATTGCCTGACTGCCCAACCCCTGTTTGAGCATCGGGAACAGGATCTGTTCCTCTTTCATCATGTGGCTTGAAAGCTCCTGATGCAGCATGGTCAGATATTTCGCCAGCCCTTTCGGTACGTTGGGCTTGTCGGCATGAACGCGTTCCACTTTGCTGGCCTGTAGAATAAGTTCCGGCAGTTGCTCGCGGTGTCTGTCGTGATAACGCACGATGATGTGATCGATGATGTCGGCCAGCGGTGCGGCGCGCCAGTCTTTCTCTACCGGCTGTTTCGCCAGTTGGGCGAGTTGCGCTTCAATGGCGTCAATATCCAGTTCTTTACGGGCGGCAGCACGCGCCAGCGTCTGCTTACCGCCGCAGCAGTAATCCATATCGTACTTGCGAAACAGAGCCGAAGCGCGTGGTATAGAGAGCGCCAGTTCACCTAATGGTTGATCGCGATAAGCCATAGCCGTTACCTCATTCTTAATGATATAAATTGCATTTTAAATGCAACTTTAAGCCAGCACCATAACCCTTTTGGGGGGGGGACGGATTAACTGCCCGGCTCAGAAAGCGGAATCACGCGCGGTTTTTCTGGTTTCGCTTTGACCGCCACGACGACGCCGATCGCCAGCAGCGCGATGCCGCTTACGCTCAGCGCCGGAGGAAGTTCCTGACGTAAAATAAAGGTATACAGTAAGCCCGCCAGCGTTTCGAAAACAATTAACGGGCCAAGAATGACCGTCGGTAAACGCTGGCTGGCAATGTTCCAGCACAACGCGCCCACCCATGAGCACAGCACCGCAATGGCGATCATCAGCCCCACAAATACCCCAGGACGGGGGCCGAACGGCAAAGCGAAATCGGGTGTTTGTCCATGTAACCAGAGACAGGCGACGAGATAGCCTGCCAGGGACACCGGTAGTGTGACCAGCGCTTGCGCCGTTGCCCACATCATCGGATGTTTATCCGGGTTTTCCCGCAACCAACGGGCATTGCGCAGTGCATACCAGGCCCAGCACACCACGGAAACCACAGCCAGTGCGATGCCTGACCCATAACGCCAGCCGTTAAAATCAGGCACGCCCTGATTGAGTTCGGCGATGTTGACGCACAGCAAGCCAATACCTATCAACACCAGCGCGGGCGCCAGTCGCCGCCAGGAGAGTTTTCCGTCGCGATGGCTATACAGCAGATTGGCAAATACCGGGATCACAACTGGCAGTGTACCGATGATCATCGTGGAAACCGGCGCACCGGTACGCTGAATCGCGCTGGCAAGGCAGACGTAGTAAATCAGGTTGCCCATCATGGTTAGCGTCAGCGCCGTCACCCAGTCTTTCGCCGCAAGCTGTCGCAAACGAACGCGTCCGAGCCAGGCCAGCGGCAGGGCGATAAGACCAAGAGCCAGATAGCGCGCCATTGACTGTAATGCCGCGGGATATTCCGGTACGATCAACGGCCCGACAAATATCAATCCCCACATCAGCCCTGCCAGCAGAGCGTACAGCACACCGCTAATCATTTTTTACATCCACATCATTGAACAGTGCGAAGAGTGTAGGCAGGGAAAATGCGCGCGTATTGTATGAGATTGCGCATTATCGTGGGTAAACCTGTTTTTGGTAACGCACCGGGGTAATGCCATAGCGGTGTGTAAATGCGCGAGTGAGATGGGATTGATCGGTGAGACCTGTCGCGGCGGCAACATCCGCCGCGGGCATTCCGAGAGTCAGGAAGGCTTTCGCGCGCCACAGCCGAATCGCCATCAACATCTGATGGGGGGTGACATGGAAATGGGCTTTGAACTGACGCTGAAAGTGCCAGGGGCTCAGCGCGGCGACGCGCGCCAGTTCGTCGAGCGTCACCGGGCGCATATAGTTGTCATGCAGGTAGTCGCGTACGCGTTCAAAGCGATGCGCCCCTTCCTGACGTACCGGCGCATGGCGTGCCAGCGGTTGAAAGGTCTCGATCAGATCTAACAGCAGCCCTTTTTGCGCCAGCGGATCGTCGGTATGCCATAGGCCGTGGATCAGCGTACAGATCTGGCGGGAGCGCTGCGGATCGTGACGTGTAACGTCATGAAACCACCAGTGGCGGATCCCGGTGACCTCTTCCAGCAGATCGGGTTCCAGATAGATCATCCGGTAACGCCAGCCGTCGGCGGTTTCTGCTTCGCCGGTATGGAGCTCATCCGGATTCATGGTGACGACTGAATGGGCCGGGGCCACGTGCTGCGTACCCCGATAGCGAAAGCGTTCGGCTCCGGCTTCGATTGCGCCAACGCCGAACGCTTCGTGGGTGTGTGGTTCAAAGGCGTAGCGTGAAATATGCGCGTGGTACAGCTCAACGCCCGGAACCTGCGCCAGATGGCGAAAGCGGGCGCTGTCTTTCTCATCACTAAACTGTTCAGGTACACCTTGCACGTGATTTCTCCCCACACATCATCCTCTCATTATCTGAGAGGATGCGCGGGGATGCCACCACAATTAACCAATTTTTAACACTTACAGGCGGCTTTGACGCTCTCTGCCAGCGAGGTTGTCGGGCGGCCAATCAGTTTGCTCAGCGTATGGCTGTCATCGAACAGACCGCCTTTTGACGCTCCGGTATCGGAGTCTGCCAGCATATCTGCCAGACCCGCAGGCAGACCGGCACTTTTCAGCGCTGCAGCGAAATCAGCTTCGCTGAGGTTCTGATAGACGACCTGTTTACCACTCTGTTTGCTCAGTTCAGCAGCCAGTTGACTCAACGTCCTGCTTTCATCACCCGCCAGTTCATACACGTGACCGGCATGGCCTTCTGTACTGATGACCTGTGCAGCAGCAGCGGCATAATCCGCACGGGTTGCAGAGGCAATTCGGCCCTCGCCAGCGGCGCCGATAAACACGCCATGCTCCAGCGCAGCAGGGGCGCTGGCCAGATAGTTTTCGGTATACCAGCCGTTACGCAGCAGCGCGTGGGCAATACCGGCGTCTGCCAGCATCTTTTCCGTCGCCACATGCTCGTCCGCCAGACCGAGTGGAGAACGGTCTGCATGCAGCAGACTGGTGTAAGCGATAAATTTCACCTTTGCGATCCTGGCGGCATTAATGACATTGCGGTGCTGAACAGCACGCTGTCCCACTTCGCTGGAGGAAATTAGCAGCAGCTTATCGATACCCTGCAATGCCCGGGTGAATGCGGCTTCGTCGCTATAGTCCGCCTGACGAACGGTGATCCCCTGTTGGCTTAATGCGGTGGCCTTCGCCGGGTTGCGTACTATCGCCACAATCTCACGGGCAGATACGGTTTTTAGCAGGTTTTCAATAATGTGCTGGCCTAACTGGCCGGTGGCACCGGTAATTGCAATCATGGATGACTCCTTACTCTGTCGCTTGTGTTTTATCACGCTAACACTTAAACTTACTTTTAGTAAGTACGTACAAAAAGGTAAGTATGAAATGACAACACCGACGCTTTCTCAACAGTTGCGAGACGGCAATTTATTTGCTGAGCAGTGCCCGTCGCGTGAGGTGTTAAAGCATGTGACCAGTCGCTGGGGAGTATTGATCCTTGTGGCATTGCGTGACGGTACCCACCGTTTCAGCGATTTGCGCCGTAAAATGGGCGGTGTGAGTGAAAAAATGCTGGCGCAGTCGTTACAGGCGCTGGAGCTGGATGGATTTATCAACCGGGTCTCTTATCCGGTTGTGCCGCCACACGTAGAGTACAGTCTGACCCCACTGGGTGAGGAGATAAGCGACAAAGTCGCTGCGCTGGCGGACTGGATTGAGCTGAATTTGCCGCAGGTTTTATCGCAACGGGAAGCGCGGGTGGCGTAAAACGTGACCGGATGGCGTGTTGCCATCCGGCATAAACGTTACTTGCTTAAATCCATCTGATAAATCGCGAAGCCGATATCATCGGTGGCGACTTTTTTCATCGGATACTGGCCTTTCTCTTTGATAAACGCGGCGGCTTTATCACCCGGCGACGTTTCGAAGCGGATATCCAGTTTTTTGTCGCTGTGAATCGGTGCCAGACGCCAGTTGTTGTCGGCTGCCGGATGAATTTCACCGGCGCGTTGAGATTCAGCGCTAATCCACGCTGCCAACACAGAACGGTTCTCATCCGGTGAGGCAAAGGCAATGTGGCTGTCGCCAGTGCCGGCAAACTTGCCGCCGTAGGCGCGATAGTTGTTGGTGGCGACCAGGAACATGGCATTCGGATCAACAGGTTTGCCGTTGAAAGTCAGATGCTTAATCCGTTCCGCTTTCGGGTTTATCATCTGGCACTCACCGTCATAGCGCGCGGGCTGTGAGACATCAATCTGGTAGTCCACGCCGTCAATGACATCAAAGTTATACGTTCGAAAACCGTCCCAGTTGATCAGCGACTGCGGTTTGCTGCTGTGGATATCAATCTGATTAAACTGTCCGGCGGAGCACTCCAGCCACTCTTTCACCTCTTTACCGCTGGCTTTGACCACGACCAGCGTGTTCGGATACAGATAGAGGTCGGCGGCATTACGGAAGGTCAACTGACCCTTTTCAACTTCCACAAAACTGGCCGGATCGTTCTTGCGTCCCCCCACTTTAAACGGGGCGGCAGCGGAAAGTACCGGCAGTTTTGCGAGGTCCGGATCGCCCTGAATAAAGTGTTCGACATACGCTTTCTGCGCGTTGTTAACGACCTGAACGGTCGGATCGTCCTGCACCAGCGCCAGATAGCTGTACATGTTATCGGCGGATTTGCCGATCGGTTTGCTGACGAATTCGCGGGTCGCATCGTGGTCAGCTTTCAGAATATCCACCAGTTTGCTGTCTTCGGCAGCGAGCGATTTCTTC
This sequence comes from Citrobacter amalonaticus, assembly GCF_037053465.1. Classification (GTDB taxonomy): domain Bacteria; phylum Pseudomonadota; class Gammaproteobacteria; order Enterobacterales; family Enterobacteriaceae; genus Citrobacter_A; species Citrobacter_A amalonaticus_H. The sequence goes on along the minus strand of NZ_JBALIF010000007.1, from coordinate 107,754 downwards.
GCGGCGGCGTCGTAAATCGGTCGCGCTTCGGCTTTCGCCTGCGTGACCTGCCATTTACCGCTGTCGTTATTAAGCACCAGATCCACCACGCCCAGATGATCGCCCCACATGCCCGGCATCACCGCAGGAATGCCGTTCAGCGTGCCGTTGGCGATATCTGCGCCTTTGATACTGGCAAAATCTTTACCGGGGAAGACCGCATGGGCATGACCAAACATAATCGCGTCCACGCCGGGCACGTCGCTGAGGTAGTAAACGGAGTTTTCCGCCATGCTCTGGTACGGGTCAGCGGAAAGTCCTGAGTGGGCAATCACGACCACGACATCCGCCCCTTTCAGGCGCATTTCCGGGACGTATTTACGCGCCGTTTCGGTGATGTCGTTTACCGTCACTTTGCCGCTCAGGTTCGCTTTATCCCAGGTCATGATCTGTGGCGGAACAAAACCGATATAGCCGATGTTAAGCGTTTGCGGCTTACCGTCTTTATCGACGACACGGGTCTCTTTAATCAGATAAGGCGTAAACAGCGGCTTCTGCGTCTTAACGTCGATGATATTAGCGTTAACGTACGGGAATTTCGCGCCAGCCAGGGCTTTTTGCAGATAATCCAGGCCGTAGTTGAATTCATGATTGCCCAGGTTACCAACGGCATAATCCAGTGTGTTCAGCGCCTTATAGACCGGATGAACATCGCCTTTCTCCAGCCCTTTTGCCGCCATATAGTCGCCCAGCGGGCTGCCCTGAATCAGATCGCCGTTATCGACCAGCACACTGTTTTTGACTTCATGACGGGCCGCGTTAATCAGGCTGGCGGTACGTACCAGTCCGAATTTTTCGGTTGTGCTGTCTTTGTAATAATCGAAATCCATCATGTTGCTATGCAAATCAGTGGTTTCCATTATCCGGAGATCGACGGTCGCGGCATTCACGCTGGCTGCGATCAGCGTGGCCAGGAGCGTTGCACTAAACTTAATCATCATAGGGCATCCTTTTAAGAGCTAAGCCACAAAAGAAAATGTATATAAATGTTCTTGATTACAGAACTGTGAATCATGCATCAGTTTAGCCAGCAAAACCGCAGACACTATCACAGTTGGCGGAATCGCCTTTGATAGGGTATAAGTAAAACAATGAGTTAACGCCACTGCCATAAACGAGGTGGAGAATGTTAGAACATGTATGCCAGCTTGCACGGAACGCGGGCGATGCCATTATGCAGGTCTATGATGGAGTCAAACCGATGGAGATTGCCTGTAAGCAGGATGATTCTCCGGTCACCGCCGCTGACATCGCCGCGCATGCCGTCATCCTTGAAGGCTTAACGCAACTGACGCCGGACATTCCGGTGCTCTCGGAAGAAGATCCGCCTGGCTGGGATGTACGCCAGCACTGGCAGCGTTACTGGCTGGTCGATCCGCTGGATGGCACGAAAGAGTTCATCAAACGCAACGGTGAGTTCACCGTCAATATTGCGCTTATCGACAACGGTAAACCGGTACTGGGCGTGGTGTACGCGCCGGTCATGAAGGTGATGTACAGCGCTGCGGACGGCAAGGCCTGGAAAGAAGAGTGCAATGTGCGTAAGCAAATTCAGGTACGCGACGCGCGCCCGCCGCTGGTGGTGATCAGCCGTTCCCATACGGACAATGAACTGAAAGAGTATTTACAGCAGTTAGGGGAGCACCAGACGACGTCAATTGGCTCGTCGTTGAAGTTCTGTCTGGTGGCAGAAGGGCAGGCGCAATTATATCCGCGCTTTGGCCCTACCAACGTCTGGGATACCGCCGCAGGTCACGCGGTTGCCGCAGCTGCCGGGGCGCACGTTCACGACTGGCAGGGTAAGACGCTGGATTACACCCCGCGTGAATCGTTCCTTAACCCCGGCTTTAGGGTCTCTATTTATTGAGTAGTTTATGCAGCAGGGCAATGACCTGCTGCACCTCTTCCTGGGTTAGCGCCCCGTCTTTTGCCCACTGGATACGGCCATCTTTATCAAGTACCACGATCGCCGAGCTCTCCTCATCAAGCTGCCATGTTTTACGGGCCACGCCATTGCTGTCGACGATGAACTGTGACCACGGATAGAGCTTTTTATTGCTCTCCAGGCTGCTGCGAACAAACATACCCGAACCGGGGATCGCGTCATCGGTATTGACGATCGTCGTGGTCTGGTAAACATCATGGGGGAGTTTCGCTGCTTTGATCGCTTCAATCAGTGTGGCATTTTTCTCTTTGGCGGAGGTGCGGCCGGCAATGTGCTGGAGGATTCGAACCTTCCCGGGCAATTGCGCGCTGTTCCAGTTTTTATAACTGAATTTATCATTCTCAAGAATCAGTTCGCCGCGATCGGCAATCCCAACAGGCGGGACGCGCTGGCCCTTCTCAAACTGATGGGCGGAAGCCATCATTGGCGCTAACAGGCACGCCAGCGCCAGAATCTTACGTAAGCTCATGGTGTTTCCTTCTTATTGTTTGCAGGTGATCCGACCACTTGGGTCTGCTTTTAATCATATGTGCGAATGATGATTTTTCCCGCAAGAGTGATGCCAGTTTGCGGACGCGCGCACAAATCCTGCGGAAAACGACGGCTTATACTGAATACACCACCGTGAATCAGAGAGAATTCTGATTAACTGTAATGAAAAGGTAAATAAACTTATACACGCTGGAAACATCGTACAGATAGTCTATAGTCAAAAGGCATTAAAATTTGCGCCTAAGAACGGTTGGACCGATTGTGGTACCACAAGGGCGTAAGACTTAAGCAGGAGATAACAATGAAAATTTTCCAACGGTACAACCCACTGCAAGTGGCGAAGTACGTGAAAATCCTGTTCCGTGGACGGTTATATATCAAGGACGTTGGCGCTTTTGAGTTTGATAAGGGTAAGATTCTTATCCCAAAAGTGAAGGATAAACAGCATCTGTCTGTGATGTCCGAAGTCAACCGTCAGGTTCTGCGTCTGCAAACTGAGATGGCTTAACCAAAGTGCTATGCAGTAGTTTAAAAACGGCTCCCATTGGGAGCCGTTGATGTTTATGCGTCAGGACGCTTTGGTCTCTTCTTTGGCGTCCGGCAACTTCGGTACTAACACGTTTGGCTTGCTGTCCAGACGGGTCACCAGCAGCTGATCGATGCGGTAGTTGTCGATATCCACCACTTCGAATTTGTAGCCCGAGAACTTCACGGAGTCAGTGCGTTTCGGGATTTTACGCAGCATGAACATCATGAAGCCACCGATCGTCTCGTAGTTACCCGACTGCGGGAACTCATCGATATCCAGTACGCGCATAACGTCATCAATTGGCGTGCCGCCATCAATCAGCCATGAGTTTTCGTCGCGGGCGACAATCTGCTCTTCCAGACCCTGACCGACCAGATCGCCCATCAGTGTGGTCATCACATCATTCAGCGTGATGATACCCACCACCAGCGCGTATTCATTCATGATCACCGCAAAGTCTTCACCTGCGGTTTTGAAGCTTTCCAGCGCTTCTGAAAGCGTCAGCGTATCGGGAACGATCAGCGTGTTACGGATCTGCACACCGCTGTTCAGCGCCATGCTCTGATTCGCCAGAACGCGGTTCAGTAAGTCTTTTGAGTCGACATAACCAATGATGTGGTCAATATCCTCATTACAGACGAGGAACTTGGAGTGCGGATGTTCCGACACTTTATTTTTCAGGCTCTGCTCATCTTCATGTAGATCGAACCAAATCACGTTTTCACGGGAGGTCATGGATGACGGGACGGTGCGTGATTCCAGTTCGAATACGTTCTCAATCAGTTCATGCTCCTGCTTACGCAGCACGCCTGCGAGCGCACCGGCTTCCACTACGGCATAGATATCATCGGAGGTGATGTCGTCTTTGCGCACCATAGGCAGTTTGAAGATGCGGAAAATAACGTTCGCTAACCCATTAAAGAACCACACCAGCGGCGTGAAGACAAACAGACAGAAGCGCATCGGGTTGATGATACGCAAAGCCACAGCTTCTGGCGCAATCATACCGATGCGTTTCGGGGTTAAATCCGCGAAGAGGATGAACATGCCGGTGACCAGTGAGAAAGAGAGAATAAAGCTCAACTGTTCAGAGAGTTCGGGTGACATATAGTTAGAGAACAACGAGTAAAACGCTGGGGAAAATGCCGCGTCACCGACGATACCGCCGAGAATAGCGACCGCGTTCAGACCAATTTGCACGACCGTAAAAAACATCCCAGGGTTTTCCTGCATTTTCAATACGCGTTGCGCATTGAGACTGCCTTCATCGGCCAGCAGTTTGAGTTTAATTTTACGTGAGGCGGCAAGCGAGATCTCGGATATCGAGAAGAACGCACTCACAGCGATCAGGCAAAGAATAATAAAAATACTGTTTAACATATCTTATCCGACCGTTCAGGCCAGATCCTCGGAAGGGAAGTTGATAAATCCATGTGGTAAAGCGTAATGACAACCGGCTCGTGAAAATGAGCCGGTAAATTCAGCGGCTAGTATAGCGTAAGGTACTGTAAAGCCGCCAGAGGGTTAATTTTGAGCGATGATGGCGTTGCACGCCGTGATATCAGGCATCCGGCGGCAAACAGACGCCAATTCCTCCGATACCGCAGTAGCCATACGGATTTTTGTGCAGGTACTGCTGGTGGTCGTCCTCTGCATAGTAAAACGGCGTGGCGTTGCTGATTTCGGTGGTGATGTGGCGATCGTCACCCGCCGCCTTCATCGCCGCCTGGAAGCGCTCAAAACTGGCGCGTGCGGCGCTGTCCTGTTCGGGTGTCAGCGGATAAATGGCCGAACGATACTGCGTGCCGTGGTCATTGCCCTGACGCATTCCTTGCGCCGGATCGTGGTTTTCCCAGAACACCTGCAACAGTTGTTCATAGCGGATAACCGACGGGTCGTACACCACGCGTACGGCTTCGGCATGACCGGTTTCGCCGGAACAGACCTCCCGGTAGGTCGGGTTTGGCGTGTACCCGCCGGTGTAACCCGCTGCGGTGCTGTACACGCCTGGCAGTTGCCAGAACAGTCGTTCTACACCCCAGAAACAGCCCATCGCGAATATCGCGATTTCCATCCCTTCCGGAACGTTGGTCATAGAGTGATTATTGACGGCATGCAGTGTCGCCACGGGCATCGGGGTATTGCGTCCAGGTAATGCATCCGACGGGGAAATCAGGTGCTTTTTGTCAAATAAACTCATGGTGCCGTTCTCCCGAAAATCAGTAATTGGGGTTAAGGTTGTAACAAGACGCGTATTTGCACACAATAACCGTTACGAATACGTCTACAGTAAACATAAGAAATATTTGGGGTGACGTCTGTTTTTCAATCCCAGTTGTTGGGTTTTTGTTAAGCCGTGGATCGGTGTGAACATTTTTTTCCAGGGGTGGAAATAAGGGATATTCAGGAGAAAAAGTGCCACATATCCGTCAGTTATGTTGGGTGAGCCTGCTGTGTTTAAGCAGTTCTGCCTTTGCCGCGAACGTCCGTTTACAGGTCGAAGGGCTATCAGGAGAACTGGAGAAAAACGTTCGTGCACAGCTCTCAACCATCCAGAGTGATGAAGTGACGCCGGACCGCCGCTTTCGAGCGCGCGTGGATGATGCTATTCGCGAAGGGTTAAAAGCGCTTGGCTACTATCAGCCGACGATTGATTTCGATCTTCGTCCGCCTCCTGCAAAGGGGCGTCAGGTTCTGATTGCTAAAGTAACCCCTGGCGAACCGGTACGCATTGGGGGAACGGAAGTTATTTTGCGCGGCGGCGCGCGCACCGATAAAGATTATCTGGCCCTGCTGAAAACCCGTCCGGCCATCGGCACGGTGCTTAACCACGGCGACTATGACAACTTCAAAAAGTCATTAACCAGCGTGGCGCTACGTAAAGGGTATTTCGACAGCGAATTCAATAAAAGTCAGCTTGGCATTGCGCTCGATCGCCATCAGGCGTTCTGGGATATTGATTACAACAGCGGCGAACGCTATCGCTTCGGTCATGTGACGTTCGAAGGATCGCAGATCCGCGAGGAATATCTGCAAAACCTGGTGCCGTTCAAAGAGGGTGAGGAATACGAATCCAAAGAGCTCGGTGAACTGAACCGTCGCCTTTCCGCTACCGGTTGGTTTAACTCGGTTGTAGTGGCGCCAGAGTTTGATAAAGCGCGAAAAACCAAAGTGTTGCCGCTTAAAGGAGTTGTCTCGCCACGTACCGAAAATACCATTGAGACCGGGGTGGGTTATTCCACCGACGTCGGCCCACGCGTGAAAGCGACCTGGAAAAAGCCGTGGATGAACTCCTTGGGCCACAGTCTGACGACCAGCGCCAGTATCTCCGCGCCTGAGCAACAACTGGATTTCAGCTACAAAATGCCGTTGCTGAAAAATCCGCTTGAACAGTACTACCTGGTGCAGGGCGGCTATAAGCGTACCGATCTCAACGATACGGAACAGGACTCCACGACCCTTGCGGTTTCTCGCTACTGGGATCTTTCCAGCGGCTGGCAGCGCGCCATCAACTTGCGCTGGAGTCTTGACCACTTTACCCAGGGGGAAGTCACCGACACCACGATGCTGCTGTATCCGGGAGTGATGATCAGCCGGACGCGGTCGCGCGGCGGTCTGATGCCTGTCTGGGGCGATTCCCAGCGCTACTCCATCGATTACTCCAATACGGCCTGGGGTTCTGACGTCGATTTCTCCGTTTTTCAGGCGCAAAACGTTTGGATCCGTACCCTTTACGATCGCCATCGTTTTGTGACGCGTGGCAATCTCGGCTGGATTGAAACCGGCGATTTCGACAAAGTCCCGCCAGATCTGCGTTTCTTCGCCGGGGGCGATCGCAGTATTCGCGGCTACAAATATAAATCGATCTCACCCAAGTACAGCAATGGCGATCTGAAAGGGGCCTCGAAGCTGGTGACCGGATCGCTGGAGTACCAGTATAACGTGACCGGCAAGTGGTGGGGCGCAATGTTCGTCGATAGCGGTGAAGCGGTGAGCGATATCCGCAAAAGCGACTTTAAAACCGGTGCTGGTGTAGGCGTCCGCTGGCAGTCTCCGGTCGGGCCAATCAAACTCGATTTTGCCGTCCCGGTCGGCGACAAAGACGAACACGGTTTACAGTTTTACATCGGTCTGGGGCCTGAATTATGAGTTTGTGGAAGAAGATAAGCCTCGGCGTACTGATTTTTATCCTGCTGCTGTTGGGAACGGTGGCGTTTCTGGTCGGCACGACAACGGGTCTGCATCTGATTTTCAACGCGGCGAATCGCTGGGTGCCGGGGCTGGAAATAGGCCAGGTGACCGGCGGCTGGCGCGATCTGTCCCTGAAAAACATTCGCTACGAGCAGCCTGGCGTGGCAGTTAACGCGGGAGACGTGCATCTGGCCGTAGGGCTGGATTGCCTGTGGAACAGCAGTCTGTGCGTGAACGATCTGTCGCTCAAAGACATTCACGTTGCTATCGACAGTAAAAAAATGCCGCCGTCTGCGCCGGTCGAAGAAGAAGAGAGCGGGCCGCTAAATCTCTCCACGCCGTATCCGGTAACGCTTTCCCGGGTGGCGCTCAATAACGTCAATATTAAAATCGATGACACTACGGTGTCGGTGATGGACTTTACCTCCGGCCTGCACTGGCAGGAGAAGAACCTGACGCTGAAACCGACGTCGCTCCAGGGCTTGCTGATTGCGCTGCCCAAAGTAGCGGAAGTGGCGCAGGAAGAAGTCGTTGAGCCAAAAATCCAGAACCCTCAGCCAGATGAGAAACCGCTGGGTGAAACCTTAAAAGATCTGTTCTCAAAACCGGTACTGCCGGAGATGACGGATGTGCATCTCCCTCTCAATCTCAATATTGAAGCGTTCAAAGGCGCGCAACTACGCATTACCGGCGACACCGACCTGACGGTGCATTATCTGTTGCTGAAAGTGAGCAGCATTGACGGCAACATGAAGCTGGACGCGCTGGATGTGGATTCCAGCCAGGGCACGGTGAACGCCACCGGTACCGCGCAGTTAACCCATAACTGGCCGGTAGACATCACTCTGAACAGCACGCTGAACATCGATCCGCTGAAAGGCGAGAAGGTGAAGCTGAAAGTGGGCGGTGCGCTACGTGAACAACTGGAAGTCGGTGTCAATCTCTCCGGGCCGGTGGATATGGATTTGCGAGCCCAGACGCGCCTTGCCGAAGCAGGACTGCCGCTCAACGTTGAGGTGGTCAGTAAGCAGATTTACTGGCCGTTTACCGGTGACAAACAGTTCCAGGCCGACGATATCAAACTCAAGCTCACCGGGAAGATGACGGACTATACGCTCTCGATGCGAACGGCGGTGAAGGGACAGGGTATTCCGCCTGCGACCATCACGCTCGATGCGAAAGGCAACGAGCAGCAGATTACTCTCGATAAGCTTAGCGTGGCGGCGCTGGAAGGGAAAACCGAGCTGAAAGCGCTGGTGGACTGGCAGCAGGCGATTAGCTGGCGGGGTGAGCTGACGCTGGACGGCATCAACACCGCAAAAGAGATACCGGACTGGCCGTCGAAGCTTAACGGCCTGATCAAAACCCGGGGCAGTCTGTATGGCGGCACCTGGCAGATGGACGTGCCTGAGCTGAAGCTCACCGGCAACGTCAAGCAGAACAAAGTCAACGTCAACGGAACCCTGAAAGGCAACAGCTACATGCAGTGGACCATTCCGGGACTGCATCTGGAACTGGGCGCCAACAGCGCCGATGTGAAAGGGGAACTGGGCGTTAACGATCTCAACCTGGACGCGACCATCGACGCGCCGGGGCTGGATAACGCGCTGCCGGGGCTGGGCGGCACGGCAAAAGGGGGAGTGAAAGTTCGCGGTACGGTCGATGCGCCGCAACTGCTGGCGGACATTACCGCCCGTGGCCTGCGCTGGCAGGAGCTGTCCGTTGCGCAGGTACGCGTGGAAGGCGACATTAAATCGACTGACCAGATTGCCGGTACTCTCAACGTTCGGGTTGAACATATTGCTCAGCCAGAGGTGAATATCAACCTCGTGACCCTCAACGCCAAAGGCAGCGAGAAGCAGCATGAACTGCAACTGCGTATTCAGGGCGAACCGGTCTCCGGGCAGCTCGATCTGGCAGGCAGTTTTGATCGCCAGGAAGCGCGCTGGAAAGGTACGCTGAGTAATACGCGCTTTCAGACGCCGGTGGGGCCGTTAACCCTGAATCGTCCTGTCGCGCTGGACTACCGCAATCAGGAGCAGAAAATCAGCATTGGGCCACACTGCTGGATCAACCCCAATGCTGAACTGTGCGTACCGCAAACCATTGATGCCGGTGCCGAAGGGCGGGCGGTGGTGAATCTCAACCGTTTTGATCTGGCGATGCTGAAACCGTTTATGCCGGAGGCGACGCAGGCCAGCGGTGTGTTCACCGGTAAAGCGGATGTCTCCTGGGACACCACCAAAGAAGGGTTGCCGCAGGGGAACGTCATGCTTTCCGGGCGTAATGTGAAAGTGACGCAGACGGTGAATGACGCGCCGTTGCCGCTGGCGTTTGACACCCTGAACGTCACGGCCGATTTGCATAATAACCGTGCGGAGCTGGGCTGGCAGATCCGCCTGACCAACAACGGGCAGCTCGACGGGCAGGTGCAGGTCACCGATCCGCAGGGGCGTCGTAACCTGGGCGGCAACGTGAATATCCGCAACATGAACCTGGCGATGGTTAACCCTGTCTTCGCGCGTGGTGAAAAAGCGGCGGGGATGCTGAACGCCAACCTGCGTCTGGGTGGGGATGTACAAAGTCCTCAGATGTTCGGTCAACTGCAACTGAGCGGGCTGGATATCGACGGTAACTTTATGCCCTTTGATATGCAACCCAGCCAACTGGCGATGAATTTCAACGGCACGCGCTCAACGCTTGCCGGGGAGATCCGCACGCAGCAGGGGCAGATCAACCTGAGCGGCGACGCGGACTGGAGCCAGATAGACAACTGGCGCGCGCGCGTGGCGGCGAAAGGAAGCCGGGTACGTATCACCGTGCCACCGATGGTACGGCTGGATGTTTCTCCGGATGTGGTATTTGAAGCCACGCCGAGCCTGTTCTCCCTGGACGGACGGGTGGACGTGCCGTGGGCGCGTATTGTGGTGCATGATTTGCCGGAGAGCGCGGTCGGCGTTTCCAGCGATGAAGTCATGCTCAATAACGATTTGCAGCCAGAGAAGCCGCAGAGCGCCGGGATCCCCATCAACAGTAATCTGATCGTGCATGTGGGTAACAACGTGCGAATGGATGCGTTTGGTCTCAAAGCGCGGCTGACGGGCGACCTGAACGTCGTGCAGGATAAACAGGGGCTGGGCCTGAACGGGCAGATCAATATTCCGGAAGGGCGTTTCCACGCTTATGGACAGGATTTGATCGTCCGTAAAGGCGAACTGCTGTTCTCGGGGCCGCCGGATCAACCCTTACTGAATATCGAAGCCATTCGTAACCCGGAGGCCACAGAGGACGATGTTATCGCAGGTGTTCGCGTCACGGGATCGGCAGATGAGCCTAAAGCCGAGATCTTCTCTGACCCGGCGATGTCGCAACAGATGGCGCTTTCCTACCTGTTACGTGGACAGGGGCTGGACAGTGAGCAGAGCGATAGCGCGGCGATGACGTCAATGCTTATTGGTCTGGGGGTTGCACAAAGTGGTCAGGTTGTGGGTAAAATCGGGGAGACATTTGGCGTAAGCAATTTGGCGCTCGATACCCAGGGGGTGGGAGACTCCTCCCAGGTGGTGGTCAGCGGATATGTCCTGCCAGGTCTGCAGGTGAAATATGGTGTGGGTATATTTGACTCATTGGCGACACTCACGTTACGTTATCGCCTGATGCCTAAGCTATATCTGGAAGCCGTGTCTGGCGTAGATCAGGCACTGGATTTGCTCTATCAGTTTGAGTTTTAGCAATGCGAATATTTGTCTATGGCAGTTTACGTACCAAACAAGGCAACAGCCACTGGATGACCAACGCCCTGTTGCTGGGCGATTACAGTATCGATAACTACCAGTTGTATAGTCTGGGCCACTATCCAGGCGCGGTTCCGGGGAACGGAACAGTACACGGTGAGGTTTATCGTATTGATAATGCCACGTTGGCTGAGCTGGATGCTTTACGCACCCGCGGCGGTGAATACGCACGCCACTTGATCCAGACGCCGTATGGAAGTGCATGGATGTACGTGTACCAACGTCCGGTTGAAGGGTTAACGCTGATTGAAAGCGGTAACTGGTTAGACAGGGATCAGTATTGAGTAGACCCACCTTAACGCGTGTTGCCGGATGGCGCGATCTACATCAGACGCAATATTAATCGCTTCCGGGCTCTTTGTAGGCCTGATAAGCGTAGCGTCATCAGGCATTGCATTGTTTGTTATTACTCTCACAACGCCACCTTCGGGTGGCGTTGTTATTTGTGTCTGAGGCTCTTTTTCGGGACATAAAAAAGCCCCGACACAGGCGGGGCTTAGTCTTAGCCGGAAGAATTATTTCTTCGCAGCGCGCTCGAAAGAGGCAACGATTTCAGCTTTCGCTGCTTCTGCGTTGTCCCAACCGTCCACTTTCACCCATTTGCCTTTTTCGAGATCTTTGTAGTGCTCGAAGAAGTGAGTGATCTGCGCTTTCAGCAGTTCTGGCAGGTCGTTCACATCTTTAATGTGATCGTACTCTTTGCTCAGTTTGGTGTGTGGTACCGCAACCAGTTTCGCATCTTCGCCGGATTCGTCGGTCATTTTCAGAACGCCAACCGGACGGCAACGGATAACGGAGCCCGGCTGCAGCGGGTACGGAGTCGGGACCAGCACGTCAACCGGGTCACCGTCCAGAGACAGAGTGTGGTTGATGTAACCGTAGTTGCACGGATAGAACATCGCGGTGGACATGAAGCGGTCAACGAACAGTGCGCCGCTCTCTTTGTCGACTTCGTATTTGATCGGATCGGCGTTCGCCGGGATCTCGATAACCACGTAGATATCTTCCGGCAGATCTTTACCGGCCGGGACGTTGAGTAAGCTCATGTCTGTTTCCTTTAACTGTGTCGTAAACAAGTGGGCAGTATTATAGCGATCTCGCGCCGAATGTCTTCGCCTGATTTCGTTTTCAATCACCTCCTGCTGGCCTTTTCAGAGCACTCGCATGACAGAATAATCCATAACAACAGCCGCATTTTTCATAGGTTAATGGAAGCGATTACAAACTTGTGATTAACGTTCTATTTACTTTTTTGAAGTGTGATGTAACTCAATCCGTTACATGCTCGATTGTCTATAGTTTTTTCGCGACGGTTTCTTAACCAACAATAACCAACCCTACGAGGACACAGTTATGTGGAAGCGCTTACTTATCGTTACAGCAGTTTCGGCAGCCATGTCGTCTATGGCTATGGCCGCCCCATTAACCGTAGGATTTTCGCAAGTCGGCTCTGAGTCTGGCTGGCGCGCCGCAGAGACCAACGTGGCGAAAAGCGAGGCCGGGAAGCGCGGCATCACGCTGAAAATAGCCGACGGTCAGCAAAAGCAGGAAAACCAGATTAAAGCGGTACGTTCGTTTGTGGCTCAGGGCGTCGATGCCATCTTTATTGCGCCCGTCGTGGCGACAGGATGGGAGCCGGTACTGAAAGAAGCGAAAGATGCCGACATTCCGGTCTTCTTGCTCGACCGTTCTATTGATGTAAAAGACAAATCTCTCTATATGACCACCGTCACTGCCGACAACGTGCTTGAAGGTAAATTGATCGGCGACTGGCTGATCAAAGAAGTCAACGGTAAGCCGTGTAATGTTGTCGAGCTACAGGGGACCGTCGGCGCCAGCGTGGCGATTGACCGTAAGAAAGGGTTTGCAGAAGCCATCGCCAACGCGCCAAACATCAAAATCATTCGTTCCCAGTCCGGTGACTTTACCCGCAGTAAAGGGAAAGAGGTCATGGAGAGCTTTATTAAAGCCGAGAACAACGGCAAGAACATCTGCATGGTTTACGCCCATAATGACGACATGGTGATCGGGGCAATCCAGGCCATAAAAGAGGCCGGGTTGAAACCGGGCAAAGATATTCTGACCGGTTCTATCGACGGCGTGCCGGATATCTACAAAGCGATGATCGACGGAGAAGCGAATGCCAGCGTGGAACTGACGCCGAACATGGCGGGCCCGGCCTTCGACGCGCTCGAGAAGTTCAAGAAAGATGGCACGATGCCTGAGAAAGTGACCATCACCAAATCGACGCTCTATCTGCCGGATACCGCGAAAGAAGAGTTAGAGAAGAAGAAAAACATGGGCTACTAAGTCCAGGCTCTCCGTAGGCCTGATAAGCGCAGCGTCATCAGGCGCTGGGGTGCCGGATGACGACGCACAGCGTCTTATCCGGCCTACAAACCAACGCCGTAGGCCTGATAAGCGCAGCGTCATCAGGCGTAGGGGGGCCACGCTTTGTTGCAGAGGAAGATCATGACCACTGAACAACACCAGGAAATCCTCCGTACAGAGGGATTAAGTAAATTTTTTCCCGGCGTCAAAGCGCTGGATAACGTCGATTTCAGCCTGCGTCGCGGCGAAATTATGGCGCTTCTTGGCGAAAATGGCGCCGGAAAATCCACTCTTATCAAAGCGTTGACCGGCGTCTATCACGCCGATCGCGGAACTATCTGGCTGGAAGGCACTGCTATCTCCCCGAAAAATACCGCTCATGCTCAACAACTGGGGATCGGGACGGTATACCAGGAAGTGAACCTGCTGCCGAATATGTCGGTGGCAGATAACCTGTTTATCGGTCGTGAACCGCGTCGATTTGGTCTGTTACGGCGTAAAGAGATGGAAAAACGCGCCACCGCGCTGATGGCCTCCTACGGTTTTTCTCTCGACGTACGCGAGCCGCTAAACCGCTTTTCGGTGGCAATGCAACAGATCGTGGCAATCTGCCGGGCGATCGATCTTTCCGCTAAGGTCTTGATCCTCGACGAACCGACCGCCAGTCTCGACACGCAAGAGGTTGAGATGCTGTTTGGCCTGATGCGGCAACTGCGCGATCGCGGCGTCAGCCTGATCTTCGTGACGCACTTCCTCGATCAGGTTTATCAGGTCAGCGATCGGATCACCGTGTTGCGTAACGGCAGCTTTGTCGGCTGTCGTGACACGCGCGAGTTGCCGCAGATCGAACTGGTAAAAATGATGTTGGGACGCGAGCTGGACACCAACGCGCTACAGCGTGCGGGGCGAACCTTGCTGAGCGACAAACCGGTTGCCGCATTCAAAAACGTCGGCAGGAAAGGAACGATCGCCCCGTTCGATCTCGAAGTGCGCCCCGGTGAGATCGTCGGTCTGGCGGGACTGTTGGGCTCCGGGCGAACGGAGACGGCAGAGGTGATCTTTGGCATCAAACCGGCGGATAGCGGCAGTGTGCTGATCAAAGGTAAGCCGCAGACGCTGCGCTCGCCTCATCAGGCGTCGTGTCTGGGCATCGGATTCTGTCCAGAGGATCGTAAAACGGACGGCATTATCGCCGCCGCTTCCGTGCGCGAAAATATCATTCTGGCGCTACAGGCCCAGCGCGGCTGGTTGCGGCCCATCCCGCGCAAAGAACAGAACGACATCGCCGGGCGCTTTATCCGTCAGCTTGGGATCCGCACGCCCAGCGCCGAACAGCCGATTGAGTTTCTCTCCGGCGGTAACCAGCAAAAAGTCTTGCTGTCGCGCTGGCTGCTGACCAAACCACAGTTCCTGATCCTCGATGAGCCGACACGCGGGATCGACGTCGGAGCTCATGCTGAGATTATCCGCCTGATCGAAACCCTGTGCGCTGACGGGCTGGCGCTGCTGGTCATCTCTTCGGAACTGGAAGAACTGGTCGGGTACGCGGATCGAGTAATTATCATGCGTGACCGCAAACAGGTCGCGGAGATCCCGCTGGCAGAATTGTCCGTTCCGGCGATCATGAACGCCATCGCGGCGTAAGGAGACTCTTGTGATGCCCCAATCTCTCCCGCAAACCACGCCGCCAAAACAACGCTTTCGCTGGCCGACGGGCATGCCGCAGCTTATCGCGCTGCTGCTGGTGTTGCTGGTGGACAGCCTGGTGGCTCCTCACTTTTATCAGATAGTGTTGCAGGACGGACGTCTGTTCGGCAGCCCGATCGACATTCTCAACCGCGCCGCGCCCGTCGCGCTGCTGGCGATTGGCATGACGCTGGTGATTGCGACCGGCGGTATCGATCTCTCCGTGGGCGCGGTGATGGCGATTGCCGGCGCCACAACGGCGGCGATGACCGTCGCCGGACACAGCCTGCCAGTGGTGCTGCTGGCGGCGTTAGGCACCGGTGTGCTGGCTGGCCTGTGGAACGGTGTTCTGGTGGCGATCCTCAAAATCCAGCCGTTTGTCGCCACGCTGATCCTGATGGTGGCGGGGCGCGGTGTGGCGCAACTGATCACCTCCGGGCAGATCGTCACCTTTAACTCACCCACGCTCTCCTGGTTCGGCAGCGGCTCGCTGCTGCTGTTCCCGACACCGGTCATTATTGCGCTGTTAACGCTGGTGCTGTTCTGGCTGTTAACCCGCAGGACCGCGCTCGGCATGTTTATCGAAGCGGTGGGGATCAACATTCGGGCGGCGAAAAATGCCGGGGTGAATACGCGGACTATCGTCATGCTCACCTATGTGTTGAGCGGTCTGTGCGCGGCAATCGCCGGGATTATCGTCGCGGCGGATATTCGTGGGGCCGATGCCAACAATGCCGGTTTGTGGCTGGAGCTGGACGCTATTCTGGCGGTGGTGATTGGCGGCGGTTCCCTCATGGGCGGGCGTTTTAATCTGCTGTTGTCGGTGGTGGGGGCGCTGATCATTCAGGGGATGAACACCGGGATCCTGCTGTCCGGATTTCCGCCAGAGATGAACCAGGTGGTGAAAGCCATCGTGGTGCTGTGCGTACTGATTGTGCAGTCACAGCGCTTTATCAGTCTGATTAAAGGAGTGCACGGCCGTGATAAAACGTAACTTACCGTTGATGATCACCCTCGGGGTATTCGTACTGGGCTATCTCTACTGTCTGACCCAGTTTCCCGGCTTTGCCTCTACGCGAGTTATCTGCAACATCCTCACCGATAACGCTTTTCTGGGGATTATCGCGGTGGGGATGACGTTTGTGATCCTCTCCGGCGGCATCGATCTCTCCGTCGGTTCGGTGATCGCCTTTACCGGTGTCTTTCTGGCGAAGGCCATCGGTTACTGGGGGCTCTCGCCACTGCTGGCGTTTCCGCTGGTGCTGGCGATGGGCTGTGCGTTTGGCGCGTTCATGGGACTGTTGATTGATGCGCTGAAGATCCCGGCGTTTATCATCACTCTCGCGGGGATGTTTTTCCTGCGCGGCGTCAGTTACCTGGTGTCAGAAGAGTCAATTCCCATCAATCATCCCATCTACGACACGCTCTCCAGCCTGGCGTGGAAAATCCCCGGCGGGGGGCGTCTGAGCGCGATGGGCTTGTTAATGCTTGCGGTGGTGGTGATCGGCATTTTTCTCGCGCATCGTACCCGCTTCGGCAACCAGGTGTACGCCATTGGCGGGAATGCGACCTCGGCAAACCTGATGGGAATTTCCACCCGTAGCACGACAATTCGCATCTACATGCTGTCGACCGGACTGGCGACGCTCGCCGGGATTGTTTTTTCTGTCTACACCCAGGCCGGTTATGCGCTGGCGGGGGTGGGCGTGGAGCTGGATGCGATCGCCTCGGTGGTGATTGGCGGCACGCTGTTGAGTGGCGGCGTCGGCACGGTGCTTGGAACGCTGTTCGGCGTGGCGATTCAGGGGCTGATCCAGACCTACATTAATTTTGACGGCACGCTCAGCTCATGGTGGACGAAAATTGCCATCGGTATTTTATTGTTTATTTTCATTGCGTTGCAGCGTGGTCTGACGGTGCTTTGGGAGAACCGGCAAAGCTCGCCCGTCATGCGTATCGCCAATTCAGGGCTCAGGAATCGATAGCCGTTTGCCGATGCAGTCCAGGACAGAACAGGCGGTTTTTGCTACAGTGCCTGTTTTATGGCTGGTGGGTTGGATATGGCTTCATTAAAGGATGTTGCGCGCCTGGCGGGAGTGTCGATGATGACGGTCTCCCGGGTGATGAATAATGCAGAATCAGTACGCCCTGCAACGCGTGACCGCGTGTTACAGGCCATCCAGACCCTGAATTATGTCCCCGATCTTTCTGCCCGAAAGATGCGTGCACAGGGACGTAAGCCCTCGACCCTTGCCGTACTGGCGCAGGATACGGCCACGACGCCTTTCTCAGTCGATATCCTGCTGGCCATTGAACAAACTGCCAGCGAGTTCGGCTGGAACAGTTTTTTAATCAACATTTTTTCTGATGATGATGCCGCACGTGCGGCGCGGCAACTGCTTGCTCACCGGCCGGATGGCATTATCTATACCACGATGGGGCTGCGGCATATCACGCTACCTGACGTTCTGTACGGTGAAAATATCGTTCTGGCGAACTGCGTGGCGGACGATCCTGCGTTACCCAGCTATATACCTGATGACTACAACGCGCAGTATGAGGCGACCCGGTATTTGATTGGTGCGGGATATCGTCAGCCATTGTGTTTCTGGTTACCCGAAGGGGCGTTGGCGACCGGTTATCGCCGCCAGGGGTTTGAACAGGCCTGGCGAGATGCAGGCCTGGATCTGGCGCAGGTCACGCAATGCCATATGGCCATGGGCGATGAGCATTACACCGATCTTGCGGATTTGCTGGATGCACAGCTCGGTCGCGGTGACGTAAACGTTGATGTGTTGATTTGCGGCAATGATCGCGCGGCTTTCGTGGCTTATCAGGTATTGCTGGCGAAAGGGATCCGCATTCCGCAGGATGTTGCCGTAATGGGGTTTGATAACCTGGTGGGCGTCGGGCATCTGTTTTTACCTCCGCTGACCACAATGCAACTTCCACACGACATTATCGGGCGGGAAGCTGCATTACATGTGATTGAAGGACGTTCCGGCGGTGGTGAGAAACGGATCCCTTGCCCGCTGCTGATCCGTTGCTCTGCCTGACCGTCAATTACCCCAGTTGCCAGAGGCTGCCCTGCAGCAATGTGGCTTCCCCATGAGCGGCATAGACAGAGAGTTCTCGATCCTCTGGCTGTGGGTAGATTCTGCTGCTCATGACCGCTTCCCCATCATTAATGAATACCTCAATCGATGACATATCGATGAAGATCCTCAGATCAAGAGGTTCATCTTGCGAAAGGGGAATACTGCGATAACCATCTATGTTTTCTTGCGGGTAATATCGCCACAAAATGAGGCGTCCGGACTGATTATCGATATACAAACGCATCCCTGTGCCGAGCTGTAACCCGTAATGCTCTGCATCACTTTTCTGACAATCCCAGCGTAATTGAATTTCGATCGCTTGAGCGTTTTCCAGCAAAATGCATTTGCTGTCGATTGTGCTGGCAGGAACGGGCTGATACTGCTGGCGTAACGACTCGGCTTCCCCCACCGGACGCTGGATGAGTTTGCCGTTGCTCTCAGAGAGCTCTCGCGCCAGCGTCATACAACCTGCCCAACCTTCACGTTTGGATGGCATGGATGATTCCCACATATCCATCCAGCCGATGATGATGCGCCTGCCATCTTTAGCGCAAAAGCTTTGCGGCGCATAAAAATCATGCCCGTGATCGAGTTCGGTAAAAGAGCCAGACTGCGCAAAGATCCGCCCGGGAGACCAGACTCCAGGTATAACTCCGCTCTGAAAGCGATTCCGGTTACGGTATCCTTCTGCCTTCATTCCTTGTGGTGAAAACATCAGGTAATGGTGTTCACCACAACTGAAAAAGTCCGGACACTCCCACATATAGCTTTCACCTGCGTTGGCATGCGCCAGTACGCGATCGAAGGTCCATTCACGCAATGATGCGCCGCGATAAAGCAAGATCTGCCCGGTGTTGCCTGGATCTTTTGCACCTACCACCATCCACCAGCTATTTGCTTCTCGCCAGACTTTAGGATCGCGAAAATGCATAATCCCTTCCGGTGGGGTCAGCACTACGCCCTGTTTTTCAAAATGGATCCCATCCCGACTGGTTGCCAGACATTGCACTTCGCGAATGGCATCATCATTGCCTTCTCCTGCAAGCCAGGTATGACCGGTGTAGATGAGCGATAACACTCCGTTATCATCGACGGCACTGCCCGAAAAACAGCCATCTTTGTCGTCCTTATCGCCAGGTGCCAGCGCAATTGGCTCATGACGCCAGTGGATCATATCTTCACTGGTGGCATGTCCCCAGTGCATCGGCCCCCAGTGTTCATTGAACGGATGATGCTGATAAAACGCGTGATAGCGGTTATTAAACCAGATCAGACCGTTGGGATCGTTCATCCATCCTGCCGGCGGGGCAAGGTGGAAATGAGGATAAAAGGTGTTTCCACGGCGGGCGTGAAGGTTTTCCAGCGCTTTTTGCGCCATCTGTAAACGGGATTGCGTCATCTTGCCTCTTCCTGGTTCAGCAATAATTATCGAATTGTTAACGTTAACTTTTACAAAAATAAAGACCCTTATTTTGTTAATTGTGATGATATCCGCAAATGTTAACGTTAACTATGTCGTTTTGTGATCGATTATGCATGTTGGGGCAAATTCATGACGGTTTTGGGAAAAAGCGGTTTATCAATGTGCGTAAGCCAGATGAAGTTGAGGGAGAAAAATGTCAGCCAAAGTATGGGTTTTAGGTGATGCAGTGGTAGATCTCTTGCCTGAATCAGATGGACGGTTATTGCCTTGTCCCGGCGGCGCACCGGCAAACGTTGCGGTGGGAATTGCCAGATTAGGAGGATCAAGCGGATTCATCGGTCGGGTAGGGGATGATCCTTTTGGGGCTCTGTTGAGAAGAACGCTGCATGCGGAAGGGGTTGATACTTCACTGTTGAAGCAGGATGCATGGCACCGGACATCTACAGTGCTTGTCTCTCTTAATGAGCAAGGAGAGCGTTCATTTACATTCATGGTTCGTCCCAGCGCCGATCTTTTTCTGGAAGCTACTGATTTACCCACATGGCGACACGGCGAATGGCTACATCTGTGCTCAATCGCTCTGTCTGCCGAACCGTCCCGCACCAGCGCTTTTATTGCGATGTCAGCACTTCGACGAGCAGGGGGATTTGTCAGCTTCGATCCCAATATCCGTGACGATCTCTGGCAAGACAAACAGTTGCTGCGCTTGTGTTTGTTGCAGGCACTTCAACTGGCTGACGTGGTCAAGCTCTCAGAAGACGAATGGTTGTTTATCAGTGGCAACGCGCTGCGCGATCGGGATATCCGCGCCCTGGCAACCGAGCATGAAATTACCCTGCTGCTGGTGACGAAAGGGGCTGAGGGAGTGGTGGTTTGTTACCGGGGAGAGGTTCACCACATTGCCGGGATGCCCGTGAAATGTGTAGACAGCACCGGTGCGGGCGATGCGTTTGTCGCAGGATTACTGACAGGTCTCGCTGCTGAGGGCTTCCCGGAGCATAAGGGCGAATTACTGCACATTATTGAACTCGCTCAACGCTGCGGAGCGCTGGCGGTAACGGCGAAAGGGGCGATGACAGCACTGCCGCGCCGACAAGAACTGGAACGGTATAAGTGATCAGCGAGGCCGGTTTTGCCTCTGAACAGGACGTGATTTTTGTTAACGACAGGCAGGTAATTATGGTACTGAAGATTCCATTCAGAAATGCGTACTATCGTTTTGCATCCAGTTACTCATTTCTCTTTTTTATTTCCTGGTCACTGTGGTGGTCGTTATATGCCATTTGGCTGAAAGGGCATCTGGGTTTAACAGGGACTGAATTAGGGACACTTTATTCAGTCAACCAGTTTACCAGCATGCTGTTTATGGTGGCCTACGGCATTATTCAGGATAAGCTTGGATTGAAGAAACCCCTTATCTGGTGCATGAGTTTTATCCTCATCCTGACCGGACCGTTCATGATTTACGTTTACGAACCTCTCCTGCAAAGCCATTTTTCTGTGGGGCTGGTTCTGGGATCGCTCTTTTTTGGCCTCGGGTATCTGGCGGGCTGCGGACTGCTTGACAGTTTCACCGAAAAAATGGCGCGAAGTTATCATTTTGAATATGGAACAGCCCGTGCCTGGGGATCATTTGGTTATGCCATTGGTGCATTTTTCGCTGGCATCTTTTTCAGCATTAATCCCCATATCAACTTTTGGCTGGTCTCACTCTTTGGCGTCATGTTTATGATGATCAACATGCGTTTTAGTGATGGGGAGCAACAGTGCGTAACGGCGGAAGCCGGAGGTGTAAAAAAAGAGGATTTTATTGCGGTCTTCAAAGATCGTAACTTCTGGATCTTCGTGGTGTTTATTGTGGGGACGTGGTCCTTCTATAACATTTATGATCAACAGCTCTTTCCGGTGTTTTATGCGGGTCTGTTCGAATCACACGATGTTGGAACGCGCGTATATGGATATCTGAACTCGTTCCAGGTCGTACTTGAAGCGCTGTGCATGGCGACTATTCCCTTTTTTGTGAATCGGGTAGGGCCAAAAAATGCATTACTTATCGGCGTGGTGATTATGGCGCTCCGTATCCTCTCGTGCGCATTGTTCGTCAATCCCTGGATTATTTCGCTGGTGAAGCTCCTGCATGCTATTGAAGTTCCACTTTGCGTTATCGCCGTATTCAAATACAGCGTAGCGAACTTCGATAAGCGACTGTCATCGACAATCTTTCTGATTGGTTTTCAAATTGCCAGTTCATTAGGGATAGTGTTGCTTTCAACCCCAATAGGGATTCTCTTTGACCTAGCAGGCTACCAGAGCGTGTTTTTCGCCATCTCGGGTATCGTCTGCTTGATGTTACTTTTTGGTCTTTTCTTCCTGAGTAAAAAGCGCGAGCTTTCCGCGCCGGAACCTTCGCTGAATTCAGCGATATAGGCGTAAACTTTTTCCGGTTGTTGTCGATAGTTTCTGTATATCCTTCAACCGGAAAATAACAATGCCAACATCTCTCTCCCTACGAAATACACTGCTGGTTTTATTGTCGCTGACTACCCTCTTGCTGCTGTTTACGGGCGGGATGGGAATTTACGCCTCCACCCGTATTATCACTTCCTGGAGCTATTATGGGGTGATGACCGCTTCGACGCTGACCGCGATTGCCCTGCTGGCCGTGGTCTGGTTGATGCTGCGTAACAAACTTTTGAAGCCCCTTGATAAGGTCGTTGAGCAACTCGAACGCCTGGCGACGGGGGATTTGTCGGCAGCGGAAAGTCGTTATGCCAGCAGTGAGTTTAATCGTCTACAGGCCGCGCTCGAAGGAATGCGCGCAGCGTTGAGTGAATCGGTCAGACGCGTGCGAGACGCTAGCGCGCAGATTGACACCGGTAGCCGGGAGCTGACGGCTGGCAACATCCATCTGGCGACACGCACCGAATCGACCGCGACTTCGCTGGAGCAAACCGCCGCCAGTATGGAGGAACTGACCGCGACGGTTAAACAGAATGCGGAAAACGCCGATCAGGCCCATCAACTGGCGAAGTCGGTCTCGGATACTGCCGATCGCGGTAGTGAAATGGTCTGTTATGTGATTGAAAAAATGCGCGATATTTCCGGTAGTGCTAACCGTATCGGCGATATTCTCGGTGTCATTGACGGGATTGCGTTCCAGACCAATATTCTGGCGCTGAATGCGTCCGTCGAAGCGGCGCGCGCGGGCGAGCAGGGGCGTGGTTTCGCCGTCGTCGCGGGTGAAGTGCGCAATCTGGCCAGCCGTAGCGCGGAAGCGGCAAAAGAGATCCGTACGCTTATCGGCGACTCACAGGCGCAGGTGGGCGAGGGTAGCGATTTGGCGATGCAGGCCGGTGAAACGATGGATGAGATTGCCAGCGAAGTGATGCGCATGACAAAGCTGATGCGGGAAATTGCCAGCGCGTCGCAGGAGCAGAGTCGGGGTATCGAACAGGTGAATATCGCGGTAAGCCAGATGGATGAGACGGCGCAGCAGAACGCGGCGTTAGTGCAGCAGTCATCCGCAGCGACCCGTTCCCTGGAAGAACAGTCTCATGCGCTTATTGAAGCGATGGCCGCGTTTAAATTGCAGACGGCCTGAACAGGTCAAAGGTATACAGCACCGATTCGTAGGCCGGATAAGCGCCAGCGCCATCCGGCAGAGGTATTACAGCACCGATTCGTAGGCCGGATAAGCGTCAGCGCCATCCGGCAGAGGTATTACAGCACCGATTCGCAGGCCGGATAAGCGTTAGCGCCATCCGGCAACGATTTTACGCGTCCGGGAATTCCCGGATAAAACGTTCGACATCTTCAACCATATGGTTGTTGCCGACGAAGAACGAGCGACGCTGGTGCAGGCTTTCCGGAATAATATCCAGAATGCGCTCTTTCCCGTCGCTCGCCTTACCGCCCGCTTGCTCGGCGAGGAACGCCATTGGGTTGCACTCGTACAGCAGACGCAGTTTGCCGTCCGGGTGGCTGGCAGTGCTTGGGTAGAGGTAAATCCCACCTTTCAGCAGGTTACGATGGAAATCGGCAACCAGGGAACCAATATAGCGTGAGGTATACGGGCGCTGGGTGGATTTATCTTCTTCCTGACAGAACTTGATGTACTTCTTCACCCCGTTCGGGAATTTGATGTAGTTGCCTTCGTTGATGGAGTAGGTATTGCCTTTCTCCGGGAAGCGCATACGTTCCTGGCACAGGCAAAACACACCCAGCGACGGATCGTAGGTGAAGGCGTGAACGCCACAACCGGTGGTGTACACCAGCATGGTGGACGAACCGTAAACCACATAACCCGCAGCAACCTGTTTATTGCCTGGTTGTAGGAAATCTTCTTCGGTTACCGGCGTGCCGACGGGCGTCACGCGGCGGTAGATAGAGAAAATGGTCCCGACAGAGACGTTAACATCGATGTTGGACGAGCCATCCAGTGGATCCATCAGCACCACGTATTTCGCGTGTTCACAGCCTTCGAAAACGACAATTTCATCTTCTTCTTCAGAGGCAATGCCCGCAACAATATCGCGCGCTCTGAGTGCAGCTTTCAGTTTTTCGTTCGCAAACAGGTCGAGCTTCTGCTGAACCTCGCCCTGTACGTTTTCAGCACCGCTGGCACCCAGGATATCGACCAGACCGGCCTTATTGATATCGCGGTGGATGATCTTGGCGCCCAGCTTTATTGCCGACAACAAAGCAGTGAGCTCACCCGTAGCATGAGAAAACTCGTGCTGCTTTTCGACAATAAATTCACCTAACGTTTTCATAACACTTTCCCTGCAATTAATATGGAGTAAAGCGACCGTAACAATCTTAACAAATATTTCAGGGGCCGCGCTCAGGTGAATCGCGCCAGCAAACTACGGATTATCCTGAAATGCGTTTCTCACTTGCCTGACATATGCGTAAAATGCCCCCTGGGTTAATTTAGGATAGTGACGTATGCGCATTCATATATTGGGAATTTGTGGCACGTTCATGGGCGGCCTGGCAATGCTGGCGCGCTCGCTCGGTCATGAGGTAACGGGTTCGGACGCCAATGTGTATCCGCCGATGAGCACCTTACTTGAGAACCAGGGCATCTCTCTGATTCAGGGTTATGACCCCAGCCAGCTTGATCCTCAGCCGGACTTGGTGATCATCGGTAACGCCATGACCCGTGGAAATCCATGCGTTGAGGCGGTACTGGAGAAGAACATTCCGTTCATTTCTGGCCCGCAGTGGCTGCATGATTTCGTGCTGCGCGATCGCTGGGTATTGGCCGTGGCGGGAACGCACGGTAAAACCACCACCGCAGGTATGGCGACCTGGATTCTGGACGTCTGTGGTTACAAGCCGGGGTTTGTGATTGGTGGCGTGCCGGGCAACTTCGACGTCTCTGCCCGTCTGGGGGAAAGCAACTTCTTCGTGATTGAAGCGGATGAGTATGACTGCGCCTTCTTCGATAAGCGTTCCAAGTTTGTGCATTACTGCCCGCGTACGCTGATCCTCAATAACCTTGAGTTTGACCACGCCGATATCTTTGACGATCTGAAAGCTATCCAGAAACAGTTCCACCATCTGGTTCGTATCGTACCGGGTCAGGGACGCATCATTTGGCCGGAACATGACATCAACCTGAAGCAGACCATGGCGATGGGATGCTGGAGTGAACAGGAGCTGGTGGGGGAACAGGGTCACTGGCAGGCGAAAAAACTGAACGTTGACGCGTCTGAATGGGAAGTGTGGCTGGACGGCGAAAAAGTGGGCGAAGTGAAATGGTCACTGGTCGGTGAGCACAACATGCATAACGGTTTGATGGCGATTGCCGCGGCCCGTCATGTTGGCGTTCAGCCGGAAGATGCGGCTAATGCGCTGGGGACGTTCATCAACGCCCGTCGTCGTCTTGAACTGCGCGGTGAAGCCAACGGCGTCACGGTGTATGACGATTTTGCCCATCACCCGACAGCGATTCTGGCAACGCTTGCGGCGCTTCGCGGCAAGGTAGGCGGTACGGCACGCATCATCGCCGTGCTGGAGCCGCGCTCTAACACCATGAAAATGGGGCTGTGCAAAGACGATCTGGCGCCGTCATTAGGCCGTGCGGATGAAGTGTATCTGCTGCAGCCGCCGCATATTCCGTGGCAGGTGGCAGAAGTGGCGGAAGCCTGCATCCAGCCAGCACACTGGAGTGGTGATGTCGACGCGCTGGCCGATATGGTGGTGAAAACGGCGCAGCCTGGCGATCACATTCTGGTGATGAGTAACGGCGGGTTTGGCGGCATTCACCAAAAACTACTGGACGGTCTGGCGAAAAAAGCCGCAGCGAAAGCAGAAGAGTAAGAAAAAAGCCCGGTGGCGCTGACGCTTACCGGGCCTACGGTTATGATCTTGTAGGCCGGATAAGACGTTATGCGTCGTCATCCGGCACTTTGTCGATGGTTCATCTAATTCTGTAGGCCGGATAAGACGCTTTGCGTCGTCATCCGGCACTTTGTCGATGGTTCATCTAATTCTGTAGGCCGGATAAGACGCTATGCGTCGTCATCCGGCGTTCCCGACGCGAGAAGTTACGCCTCGTTTTCTGCCAGTTCACGCAGATACTGGAAGATCTGACGCGCGGATTTCGGCGGCTTATTCCCTTCCTTCTCTTTTTTAGCGTTACGGATCAGCGAACGAAGCTGCTGGCGATCGGCGTGCGGCCACAGGTTCAGCACCTCTTCAATCGCGTCATCCCCTTCGACGATCAGTCTGTCGCGCAGATACTCAAGCTTGTGAAACAGCACCACCTGTTGGTTATGGCGGTTTTTCAGCTTGTCCAGCGCCTGGCGGATGGGCTCCACGTCGCGTTGACGCAGCATTTTACCAATCAGTTGTAGCTGGCGGCGGCGTCCTTCCATTTTGATACGCTGCGCCAGCTCAATGGCGGCACGCAGATCCGCATCAAGCGGGATTTTATCCAGCGCGTTTTTTCCCAGATCCACAATTTCCGCGCCCAGGCGTTTCAGCTCCTCGGCGTCGCGTTTAATTTCACTTTTGCTGACCCAGATAATTTCATCGTCTTCGTCTTCGATGTCATCACCGGGAACGTCGTCGAGCCAGTCTTCGGGCTGCTTTGTCATGTCAGGCTCCTTAAAAAAAGAGGCTAATGTTACCAGTTAAGATGCGCACTGAAAAACGGTTCTCTGTTAGACTTCAGAGAAACTCTCTCTACATTATGGCATTTGCGATGAAAGTAATCTCACAAGTTGAAGCGCAGCGTAAGATTCTGGAAGAAGCAGTCTCGACAGCGCTGGAGTTAGCCTCAGGCAAATCGGACGGGGCGGAAGTCGCCGTAAGCAAGACGACCGGCATCAGTGTAAGCACCCGTTATGGTGAAGTGGAGAATGTCGAATTCAATAGCGATGGCGCGCTGGGGATTACCGTTTATCACCAGAACCGCAAAGGCAGCGCCTCATCAACCGATTTAAGCCCACAGGCGATTGCCCGAACCGTTCAGGCGGCGCTGGATATTGCGCGCTATACCTCCTCGGATCCTTGTGCCGGTGTGGCAGACAAAGAACTGCTGGCGTTTGATGCGCCGGATTTGGATCTGTTCCATCCGTCGGAGATTTCGCCGGACGACGCCATCGAACTGGCGGCGCGTGCGGAGCAGGCCTCTTTGCAGGCCGACAGGCGTATTACCAATACTGAAGGCGGCAGTTTTAACAGCCATTACGGTATTAAAGTGTTCGGCAACAGTCATGGCATGTTGCAGGGCTATTGCTCGACTCGCCATTCGCTTTCCAGTTGTGTGATTGCGGAAGAGAACGGCGACATGGAGCGCGATTATGCCTATACCATTGGCCGCGCGATGGGTGACCTGCAAACGCCGGAATGGGTCGGCGCGGACTGTGCTCGCCGCACGTTATCCCGCCTGTCGCCGCGTAAACTCTCAACGATGAAAGCGCCGGTGATTTTTGCCAATGAAGTGGCGACCGGGCTGTTTGGTCATCTGGTTGGCGCAATTGCGGGCGGTTCGGTGTACCGCAAATCCACCTTCCTGCTGGATTCGCTGGGTAAACAAATTCTGCCTGAATGGCTGACCATTGAAGAGCATCCGCACCTGCTGAAAGGGCTGGCCTCATCGCCATTCGACAGCGAAGGGGTGCGCACGGAACGTCGGGATATTGTGAAAGATGGCGTACTGACCCAGTGGCTGTTGACCAACTATTCCGCGCGCAAGCTGGGGCTGAAAAGCACCGGTCATGCGGGTGGCATCCATAACTGGCGCATTGCCGGGCAGGGGCTGAACTTTGAGCAGATGCTCAAAGAGATGGGCACCGGACTGGTGGTCACTGAACTGATGGGGCAGGGGGTGAGCGGTATTACCGGGGATTACTCCCGTGGCGCGGCGGGTTTCTGGGTCGAAAACGGGGAAATTCAATATCCGGTGAGCGAAATTACCATTGCCGGAAATTTAAAAGAGATGTGGCGCAATATTGTTACGGTAGGTAACGATATTGAAACGCGGAGTAATATACAGTGTGGTTCAGTTCTGTTACCGGAGATGAAAATCGCCGGGCAATAATCCTAAAAAGCGCGAGAAATCGCGCTTTTTTAAAAATGTAAAAGTAGGCCATATTCGTCTTGAATATAGCCGCATGTAAGCTATGATTTATTGTCACAATCCAATTAAGTGACTGTTTTTACTTGAAGTGGTATTTAATTTTGTTGTAATTAATGGTTGGTGTTGATTCTTTTGTTAAAAACTGGTTCTGTATTTGTGCGGTAATCTCTTCTTTGTTGTTAATGTAATTATCCTGAATTTTCCTAATATTCTTTCAGATTCCAATATTCCGATCCTTTTTTGGACTGTGCAGATATTGTCACAAATGTTGTAGACATTGAAAATAAGGTTATTACACACTTTTACATGTAGTAATGAAATGCTGATTAAATGTGTACAATTAATTCATGGCGCGAATCAATTGTACGCATTTAGCGTGTCTTTAACAAAAAAGAAAAATAGTAAAGGATAATTACGATGGTAAGGAATAATAAGTTTAATCAGTTGTCATACGCGCTCTATTTAAAGTACCCCTGTATTTTGGCTGGGCTACTTTCCTTCAATGCATTTGCTGATTGTACCGATCAGGGCGGCGTTATTTCAGAACCGACAAGTATGTCTTGCACAGTCTCAGGTGATGGAAGTACTGTAACTGTCGACAGCGTTGACACCAATTACATTAGATTTAATGGTAAAGATGAACAACTGCTGGTTAATTCTGGCGGTAAAATTGATGTTAATGATAGTACTAATCCGGCGGTACTTTTCCGGAATCTGTCTGAAACCACCTGGCAGTTAACCAATAATGGTACTATTTCGAATAGTGGAAAATCTGCAACGGCTCACACCATTTTATTTGATAGTGGAAATAGCTCGCTGTTACATGTTACTGCGACAATTAATAATAATGGCACAATCTATTCAGAACAGACAGAAGGCATATATATACGTAATAATACAGGCAAGGTGAATATAAATAACAATGAGTCAGGTATTATTACAACAGGTGAAAATGGCAGCAGAGGCATTTACCTTACTGCTAATGCTGATGCAGTGGCTGAAATTAACAATAAAGGTAGTATTTCTGTAAAAGGCGATAATGCAATAGCGATTGACTCTTCGGATTATTACTCTACTTCAATTCGAAACTCCGGCACGATAAGCACCACTGGGGTGACCGCTATTAAAACTGGCGGGGAAGACGATCAGTTGATACTTGAGTCAACGTCTGTCATTCAAGGTGCTGTTGATTTGGGCGCAGGAAAAGACAGTTTAGTATTGGCTGGCGCCTCCGGAACTGGCACGCTCCCGGATATGTCAACCTATAAAAATATTGAAAATCTGACCAAAGATGAAGGCAGCACCTGGATTGTTAAAGGGGCAAGTAACGAATTTACCGGCGGGACTACCGTTAAAGCGGGTAATTTATTCCTCGGTGATGATAACAGTAAATTAACCAGCAATGTGACCATTGAACAGAGTGGGACATTTGGTGGCTATGGTTCTGTTAAAGGGGACGTTACTAACAGCGGTACGCTTGTTCTTGCCAGTGCAGCAAAAGGCTTTGAAGGCGGCGCAATGTCCAACTTCACGATTAACGGTAATTATACCGGTAATAATGGCAATCTCGTGATGAACATGGCGCTTAATGACGATACCACTTCTACCGGTAGCAAACTGATTATCACAGGTGATACGAAGCCTGGCACCACGGCTGTAACCGTTAATAATGTGGGTGGTAATGGCGGTCAGACAGTTGAAGGTATTGAAGTTATTGATGTCGGCGGGGCTTCAGATGGTACCTTCACTCAGAATGGGCGTATTATCGCAGGGGCATACGATTATTACTTAGTGAAAGGCAGCACCAGTGCGCCGACTGATGGTAACTGGTATTTGACCTCCAAACCGTCGGAAACCCCGGCTCCAGATCCTGAACCCACGCCGGACCCGGATCCAACGCCGGACCCGACTCCAGCGCCTGCACCAACACCAACACCAACACCAACACCAGCACCAGATGCTCCGCCTGTACGTCCTGAAGCGGGATCTTATCTCGGCAACCAGACTGCGGCCAAAGACATGTTCATGAGCACCATGCACGATCGCATGGGCGAGCAAAATCTTACCCAGAGCCTGGCATCAGATGACGTTATGCCATCAACATGGATGCGTGTTTCCGGTTCTCGTACGGAAGGGCGCGCCGCCGGAAGCATTGACCAGAGTACGGATACCAGCATGTTCCAGTTAGGTAATGACATTACCACCTGGTCCTCTTCGGGTTCAGATCGTGGTCATGTTGGTTTCATGTTTGGCTATGGCTATGCCAAAACCGATTCTCATTCAGCCGATTCGAAGGCAGGCACCCGTAACTCTACCGGTAAAGCGAAAGGTTACAACGTGGGTCTATACGGTACCTGGTATGCTGATGCAAAAAGCATGAAAGGCCTGTATATCGATTCTTCACTTCAGTACTCCTGGTTTGATAACGAAACCCAAGGCGAGCAGCTTGCTACGGAAAAATATGACAGTGATTTATGGCAGGTCTCCCTCGAAACCGGGTATGCGTTCCAGGTTATCGATAACGCCGATAAGTCATTGTTCCTCGAACCTCAGGCTCAGGTGATTTACTCATCAATGAATACCGATGATTTCCATGAGCAAAACGGTACCTGGATTCATGACGCGGATTCCGACGGATACACCACTCGCCTGGGTATGCGTATGTTTGGTCGCACGCTGAAAGATACCACCGCTGTGGAGCCGTTCATTGAAATGAACTGGTGGCATGATACTGCTGCTAATTCTCTGAAACTGGACGCGGACAAAGTGTATAGCGATACACCAGCCAGCTACTACGAAGTGAAAGGTGGAGTGGAAGGTAAAATCAATAATAACTTCCATTTCTGGGCCAACGTAGGCTATCAGACCGGTGAAGATGATTACAGCCAGGTCAGTGGTATGGTGGGTGTTAAGTACATCTGGTAAGTAAAAAGCAATGATAAAATCCGGGTGATGATACCCGGATTTTTTTTGTGTTACACAAGTAAATTTGCAAAAAATCATTGGGCTTAATACTTTTGTTGTGGAGAGTTCGACCCTAAACAATAAAAGGTGAATCAATGCGTAAGCAACTTATTGCAATGTTAGCGGTGTCGTCTGTGCTGTTCAGTGGTGTGAGTATGGCGCGGGATCTGGATGAAGACATGGAGATCCTCAACGACAATCTTAAACTCGTACAAAAAACCGATAATGCCAGCGAAATGAAAAACGCGCTGGAAGCCATGCGTGCTGCGGCGCTGGACGCGCAAAAAGCGACGCCGCCGAAGCTGGAAGGTAAATCACCGGACAGCCCGGAAATGAAAGATTACCGCCACGGTTTTGACGTACTTGTCGGCCAAATCGACGGCGCGTTGAAGCTGGCGAACGAAGGTAAGGTGAAGGAAGCACAGGCCGCGGCGGAAGAGTTTAAAACCACCCGTAACGCCTACCATAAGAAGTATCGTTAATCGTTAACATCCGGCCTGTTGCGTGTTGCAGGTCGGATAAACCGATCGTATTGTCATTCGGCATTGATCATGAATCCATAAGTAAACGTAATACCCGTCACATTTCATCATTAATCACACCAATGTAATTGTTCTCAGTCGTGCCTCTTTTTCATTTTTATCGTGCGAGGCGTATCACACTTTCCCAGCGATAAATCATCAAAACCGCCTTTTCTGTGGAACAGATCACTGTTGCCACTCGCCTTTCCACTTCGAAGTGGAAAACAACTCGCTACAAACTTTTCACCCTCACCGTTAGTTTTAACCCAGAGCCATTAACGGGGTAAGACGAGTGAATAACGGAGCAGTAATGAACGACATGGGGGAGCAGGTGACGCAGATTGGTGAACTGGCCGATCGCATGCTGGCGCAAGTGTATGCCTTGCTGCGTGAGCACAACATCATTCCCAACGCCGTACAGGAACAAATGCTGACGTCTCACGTTCGCGCCATGGCGCACCGGTCAGTGACCGGCGAGCCTTTGCCGGAAGTGGAAGCCAGTTTGTTTGATGAAATTTCAGCCGATTCAATGGCGCTTGCCCGCGACGTGGTCGCAGCGTTTGGCAACCTTCCCGAGGAAGAAGCCTGGCTGCTGTCCGTCCACTTTGAAGTCGCGAAAGACAACCTTTAAGGAGCAACAACATGGAACAAATTACAGTCGTGATTGGCGATCGTCTGGGTAAAGGCCAGAAAGTGGCGGCAGGCGTTGAGAAAGCGGGTGGCCGTGCGGTCGTGGTGCCGGGCGTTGCCGCAGATATGAAACTGGGGGACGTGATGAAAGCGGAAAACGCCACTTTCGGCATCTCCTTCTGCGGCAGCGGCGGCGCGGGTGCGATCACCGCACAAAACAAGCATGGCTATAAAGCGAAATACGGCATGCGCTCTGTGGATGAAGGCGTAACGGCGATCAACGAAGGCTGCAATGTACTGGGGTTCGGCTTTATGGATAAAGAAGAGCTTGGCGAGCGTCTGGTTCAGGCGTGGCAGAAGAAATACGGCGCGTAAGTATGAAAGAACAATTCACCACAACGGTGAGAGTCACCGGTAAAGGCGAAGCTAAAGCGCGCGCCTTTGCCGATGCCCTGAACCATGTTCAGGCCGCGGTCATGAAGGCATCGCCGCATATCTTATTGCGTATTGAGCCACAGGAAGTGCAGGTTGTTCAAGCGCGTGAAGCGGTGCGTAAAGAGGCGTTCTTATTTTTCTTTTTGCGCCGGGAAAGACGCACATACAGCGTGGAGCTGGATGTGACCGTCAACGTGACAGCCATCAATCTGGACAAGGTGGATTTTGTCTCGCAACGCTGATTCTTGTTAAGAAGGCATAACTATGTTCCTGATAATTTTAATAAAATCGCTCATCATCGGTGCCCTCGTTGGCGTAGGTGTGGGTGCTGGGGCTGCACGCATGTTTCATGCGCCTACCACACAGGGGATGGGCGCGTTTCGTACTCTGGGGGAACTGAACTCCTGCGAAGGGGATCCGGCCTCTCACTTCTCCTTCGGTCTGGGCTTTTTCTTCAACGCCTGGGCTTCTTCCGTTGCGGCGGGATCGTTCACGCAGGACGTGGATCACCGCATCATCCCTAACTGGGGCGCAGCAGCGCTGATGATCAAAAACCGCAACGTCGGTGAAACGCTGCACGATCCGAAAAAAATGGCGATTGCCTGCGGCATCATCGGCATGATCGTCGTAACCTTCCTGAATCTTACCGCTTCTTCCGTACCGGAAGCCTTACAGGTGACCGCCGTTAAGGTGCTGGTCCCAGCGGCAAATCTGCTGGTCAATACGGTGATGCCAGTGATCTTCTGGCTGGCGGCCATTGACGCGGGTAAGAAATCTGGCTTCTGGGCGACCGTGTTTGGCGGCGCAGCGCAGTTGATCATGGGTAACGCCGTACCGGGTCTGGTACTGGGCATCCTGATTGGTAAAGGCGTGGAAGAGAGCGGCTGGAACCATGTGACCAAAGTGATGATGGCGGCCATCGTGCTGTTGTTCGTCCTGAGCGGCTTCTTCCGTGGCTTCGATATGAAGATGATCGAATCCTTCCACATGACCGTGCCGAACTGGCTCGAACTGATCCACAACTCGCTTAGCGGCAAATAACGGAGGCCACAATGGAACAGAATAAAGGTTTTTGGTTTGCCGACTGGTCGTTCCCGATCTTCGTTGGCCTGCTCTCTTCCGGTGTATTTGCCGGGACACACATGTACTACCTGTACGGGATTGGCGCGTTCAACGAAGTGGCTTTCGTCGCCATGTTAAAGGCGGGGATTGATACCGGTTCCTACGGTGCGGTCGCGGCGTTTGGCGCCAGCTTCCTGTTTGCCCGCATTATCGAAGGTTCCCTGGTGGGGATCCTGGATATCGGCGGCGCGATTCAGACCGGTGTGGGTCTGGGGGTTCCGGCGCTGCTGTTGGGCGCGGGCATTATCTTCCCGGTCGAGAACTTCCTCGCATCCCTGGCTACGGGTCTGGCGATTGGCCTGGCGATTGGTTACGTCATCATCCTGGCGCGTAAATTCACCATTAATCAGAGTGATTCCACCTACGGGGCGGATGTGATGATGGGGGCTGGTAATGCCTCGGGCCGTTTCCTCGGTCCCTTAATCATCCTCAGCGCGATGACGGCATCTATTCCCATTG
Source organism: Citrobacter amalonaticus (assembly GCF_037053465.1). Classification (GTDB taxonomy): domain Bacteria; phylum Pseudomonadota; class Gammaproteobacteria; order Enterobacterales; family Enterobacteriaceae; genus Citrobacter_A; species Citrobacter_A amalonaticus_H. The sequence goes on along the minus strand of NZ_JBALIF010000007.1, from coordinate 73,502 downwards.
GCGTGGGATCTCTGGTTGGCGCCCTGCTGTTTTACATCTGGCAGAAACCAATCACCGGCGGCGCGATCCTTGGCGCGATGATTTTAGGTTCTATCTTCCCGATTGCGATTAGCTGATTGCCTGATGTTGAGCGCTTATCAGCCTTACGGATAAGCGCGTTTTTGTAGGCCGGAGGCAGCGGTACGTCGCCATCCGGCAAAAGGAAGGAGAGAGACATGTTTGATTTACTCCTGCGCCGTGCGCGTCTGGTTGACGATACGGTCTGTGATATCGCCCTGAAGGACGGCAAAATCGCCGCCCTCGGCGAAATAAACGACCCGGCGGCAAAAACCGTTGATCTCCAGGGTGAGTGCTATGTCAGCGCTGGCTGGATTGATTCCCACGTTCACTGCTATCCCAAATCCCCGATTTATCATGACCTACCCGACAGCGTCGGGATTGCCACGGGCGTGACGACCGTGGTGGATGCGGGCAGTACCGGCGCCGACGATATTGATGATTTTTATACCCTCACGCGCGATGCCGCGACGGATGTTTATGCCTTACTGAATATCTCCCGCGTCGGGCTGATTGCGCAAAACGAACTGGCGAAGATGGCGAATATTGACGCCGACGCGGTGAAACAGGCGGTAAAACGTTACCCGGATTTTATCGTTGGCCTGAAGGCGCGGATGAGCAGCAGCGTGGTGGGGGAGAATGGCATTACGCCCCTGGATCGCGCCAAAGCGATGCAGCAGGAAAACGGTGATTTACCGCTGATGGTTCACATCGGTAATAACCCGCCGGATCTGGATGAAATCGCAGAGCGCCTGACGGCAGGCGATATCATTACCCACTGCTATAACGGAAAACCCAATCGCATTCTGACCCCTGAAGGCGAACTACGCGCTTCGGTGATCCGCGCTCTCCAGCGCGGCGTGCGTCTGGATGTGGGACATGGCACCGCCAGCCTGAGCTTTGCGGTGGCGAAACGCGCCATCAGTTTGGGCATTCTGCCGCATACCATCAGTTCAGACATTTACTGCCGCAACCGCATCAGCGGCCCGGTGCATTCACTGGCGAATGTGATGTCGAAATTCCTCGCTATCGGCATGTCGCTGCCGCAGGTGATCGACTGTGTCACGGTCAATGCCGCTGAGAGTTTGCGCCTGAAATCTAAAGGCCGTCTCCAGCCAGGTCTGGACGCGGACTTAACCCTCTTTACGCTGAAACGCCAGCCGACTGTGCTGGTGGATGCCGAAAATGACAGCTTACAGGCTGAAAAACTGCTGGTGCCGCTTGCCGCAATTCGTGCAGGCAAGGGCTATATGACCGAACAAGGGAGCGCGGAATATGCCTTCGATTTTTGATAAATACCATTTAAAACAAGTGATTAATACTTCAGGCCGCATGACTGCGCTGGGCGTCTCTACGCCGCGCCCGGAAGTGGTAGAAGCGGCGATGGCCGGCATGAACCAGTACTTTGAGATGAAAGATCTGGTGAATAAAACCGGCGAATACATCGCGAAACTGCTGGACGTGGAAGGCGCGACGGTCGTTTCCTGTGCGTCTGCCGGTATCGCCCAGTCGGTGGCGGCGGTACTGGTCAAAGACAGCGACTGGCTGCTGGAAAACCTGCATGTGACGCCGATTGAAAATAACGAAATCGTGTTGCCAAGAGGCCACAACGTCAACTTTGGCGCACCGGTTGGCACGATGGTGGCGCTGGGTGGCGGCAAGCTGGTAGAAGCCGGTTACGCCAATGAATGCTCTGCCGCACAGTTGACTGCTGCCATTACGCCGCGCACGGCGGCAATCCTTTACATCAAATCTCACCACTGTGTGCAAAAAAGCATGCTCAGCGTTGAACAAGCCATGGTGGTGGCGCGTAAACACAATCTGCCGCTGATCGTCGATGCGGCGGCGGAAGAAGATTTGCAATGCTATTACCGTGCGGGGGCGGATCTGGTGATTTACAGCGGGGCAAAAGCAATAGAAGGCCCGACCAGCGGGCTGGTTATCGGGAAAACCCAGTATGTCGAATGGGTGAAACGCCAGACAGCAGGCATTGGCCGGGCAATGAAAGTGGGTAAAGAGGGCATTCTCGGTCTGACCTGCGCCATTGAACGCTATCTGCATGCACAAAAAGAGAGCGGTGCGGAGATGGTGGAAAAAATGACGCCGTTCATTGAGGCGCTGAATGCGCTTAACGGCGTGACCGCTCGCGTGGTGTGGGACAGCGCCGGACGTGATATCGCCCGTACCGAAATTAAATTTGATGAAGCTGTGACCGGCATTGCCACAGGTGAACTGGTCGAGGCGCTCAAACAGGGCGAATACGCGATTTACTTCCGTGGTTACAAAGCCAACGAGGGAATTATTGAAGCGGATGTGCGCAGCGTGGACCGCGCACAACTGGACATTGTGGCGCGTCGTATTAATGATGTGATTAATCAGGAGAAAAAAGCATGAAACTGACTCCGAACTTTTACCGCGATCGCGTCTGCCTGAATGTGCTGGCCGGTTCGAAAGAGAATGCTCGTGACATTTACGAGGCGGCGGAAGGTCATGTGCTGGTTGGCGTACTCTCCAAAAATTACCCGGACATCGACAGCGCAGTGGCGGATATGCGCGACTACGCAAAGCTTATCGACAATGCGCTTTCCGTGGGGCTGGGTGCGGGCGATCCAAACCAGTCGGCGATGGTCAGTGAAATTTCTCGCCAGGTACAGCCGCAGCACGTCAACCAGGTGTTTACCGGCGTCGCCACCAGTCGGGCGCTGCTTGGGCAGAGCGACACGGTGGTAAACGGCCTGGTATCGCCAACCGGTACGCCAGGGAAAGTCAAAATCTCCACTGGACCGTTGAGCAGCAAAGCGCCGGACGGCATTGTACCGGTCGAAACGGCCATCGCGCTGTTGAAAGATATGGGCGGGAGCTCTGTTAAATACTTCCCGATGGGCGGTCTGCAATGCCGTGATGAATTTAAAGCGGTCGCGGAAGCCTGCGCGCGTCATGATTTCTGGCTGGAGCCGACCGGTGGGATCTGTCTGGAAAACTACGCGGAGATCTTGCGCATCGCTCTCGATGCGGGCGTCAGCAAAATCATTCCTCACATTTATAGTTCTATTATTGATAAGGTAAGCGGGAACACGCGTCCGGACGATGTGCGCCAGTTGCTGGCTTTGACCCGGGCCTGCGTAGGTTAATAAAACGAGGAGAGTAACGTGCGATTCCCCAACCAACGTTTGGCGCAACTGTTTTCTATGTTGCAAAACGAGACGCTGCCGCAGGACGAACTGGCGCAGCGGTTGTCGGTCTCCACGCGTACTGTTCGTGCCGATATCACTGCGCTCAACGCCTTGCTGACTCAGCACGGCGCGCAGTTTATCCTCAGCCGGGGCAACGGTTATCAGCTCAGAATCGATGACCCGGCAAGCTACCAGACACTACAATCACTACAGCCCAGCGCGCTACGCATTCCGCGAACCAGCCAGGAGCGCGTGAACTATCTGATGGTGCGCTTTCTGACCTCGGCCTTTTCGCTCAAACTCGAAGATTTAGCTGATGAATGGTTTGTCAGTCGGGCGACGTTGCAAAACGACATGGCGGAAGTGCGTGAATGGTTGCAGCGCTATCACCTGACTCTGGAAACGCGTCCGCGACATGGCATGAAACTGTTCGGCAGCGAAATGGCGATTCGCGCCTGTCTGACCGATCTGCTGTGGACGCTGGTGCAACAGGATCCTGCAAATCCGCTGGTGACTGAAGAAGCGCTGTATGCCGGGGTTCCGTCGCAGCTTCAGCCGATTCTGGAAGAGATTTTCAACCGCTTCCATATTCGTCTGACTGACGAGGGGGAGCTATTCTTGCGCCTCTATTGTGCGGTTGCGGTGCGCCGTATCAGCGAAGGGTTTCCGTTGTCGGAATTTGCCAACGAAGAGGTGGAAGAAAACGTGTGCCTGGCGGCACGTGAAATTGCCGGAGTGATCCAGCACCTGGCCAATCATCCGCTTTCCGCGTCGGAAGAGAACTGGCTAAAAGTCCATATCGCGGCGCGGCAGGTACAGGAGATCGCTCCCAGCGCAATCAATGCCGATGACGAGGAAGCGCTGGTCAATTACATCCTGCGATTTATCAATATGCAGTACAACTATAACCTGCTGAATGATAAGCAGCTTCATGCCGATCTGCTTACCCATATCAAAACGATGATCACCCGGGTGCGCTATCAGATCATGATCCCAAACCCGCTGCTGGAGAACATTAAGCAGCATTATCCAATGGCATGGGACATGACGCTGGCGGCGGTCTCCAGTTGGGGCAAATATACCCCTTACGCCATCAGCGAAAACGAGATCGGTTTTCTGGTGTTGCACATCGGCGTTGGGCTTGAGCGTAGTTACAACATCGGCTACCAGCGGCAGCCCAAAGTCCTGCTGGTTTGTGATGCGGGAAATGCGATGGTGCGGATGATTGAAGCCGTTCTGGCGCGCAAATACCCGCAGATTGAGATTGTAAATACGCTGACCCTGCGCGATTACGAGCAGCGGGAGAGCATTGCTGAAGACTTCGTCATTTCTACCGCGCGGATTGGTGAAAAAGACAAACCGGTCGTGCAGATTGCACCATTTCCCACCGACTATCAGCTTGAGCAGATCGGTAAACTGGTGCTGGTGGACAGAACTCGTCCGTGGATGCTGAATAAATATTTCGATGCTGCCCATTTCCGCATCATTGAGGGGGAAATGGAACGTGAGACGCTGTTTAAAACGCTATGCGACCAGTTGCAAAGTGAAGGGTTTGTTGACGCTGAATTCCTCGACTCGGTGGTGGAGCGTGAGGCGATTGTCAGCACCATGCTCGGCGACAGCATCGCGTTGCCGCATGCCCTCGGACTGCTGGCGAAAAAAACGGTGGTCTATACGGTACTGGCTCCTCAGGGTATCGCCTGGGGCGATGAAACCGCACATGTGATCTTTTTACTCGCCATCAGTAAAAGCGAGTATGAAGAGGCAATGGCCATCTACGATATCTTTGTGACGTTCCTGCGTGAACGCGCCATGTCACGACTGTGCGCCAGCCAGAATTTTGCTGAGTTTAAAGCTGTCGCGATGGAGTGCGTGAGTCGTTTTTGAGTCATACGTATTTGAAGGGCGGAGAGCAGATGCAGCCCGCCATAGTACTTATCGCAAATGGTGAACAACCTGGTTGCTGCTGCCGCGCCAGATCAGCGCCGGGTCTTTCAGATCCTGCACAAACTTACCGTCGACTAATACATTAATGAGATCCACCACCTGCATTTGCGCGGCGTTGAGTTCATCTAAGGTATAGCCGGTCCACACCCAGATATCTTTACCCGCACATTCAGCGCGAATGCGTTGCACCAGCTTCAAAATATCCGGAACGTTTTGTGGATGGAGTGGATCGCCACCGGAAAGGGAAATGCCCTGACGATGGATACGCGTGTCGTTGAGATCGTTAATGATCCGGTCTTCCATCTCTTTTGTGAACGGCTGCCCCGAATTCAGCCGCCAGGTGCTTTTGTTATAGCAGCCGGGGCACTCATGCACACACCCTGAGACAAACAGGGTGCAGCGTGTACCGGGGCCGTTGACGATGTCGACGGGGTAATACTGATGGTATTGCATAGAGGATGTCCAGAAAGAATGTAGGCCGGATAAGGTGCTTGCACCGCCATCCGGCAACATTGTGGTGCCTGATGGTGACGCGATTGCGTCTTATCAGGCCTACGACTTTTGCAAACAGACGATTAGCCGATCTGCCCATTCCCTAAATGCTTAACGCGACGCTTCACTTCTTCTTGTTTCCCGGCGTTAAACGGACGCGCATCCGGGCTGCCCAGATAGCCGCAAACACGGCGGGTGACGGACACGCGCGCCGCGTCGTGATTACCGCATTTCGGACAGGTGAAGCCTTTGCTGGTGCATTCGAACTCACCGGTAAAGCCGCACTCGTAGCATTCATCGATTGGCGTGTTGGTACCGTAATACGGCACGTGCTGATAGCTGTAGTCCCAGACATCTTCCAGCGCTTTCAGGTTGTGCTGAATGTTCGGATATTCGCCATAGCAAATGAAGCCACCGCTCGCCAGCGGCGGATACGGCGCTTCGAAATCGATTTTGTCGTACGGGTTCACCTTCTTCTCCACGTCGAGGTGGAAGCTGTTGGTGTAGTACCCCTTATCGGTGACGCCTGGCACGACGCCAAACTCAGCGGTATCCAGACGGCAGAAGCGGTCGCACAGGTTTTCACTCGGCGTGCTGTACAGACTGAAGCCGTAGCCGGTTTCCTCTTTCCACCGATCGACGGCCTGACGCAGACGCTCAACGATAGCGATGCCTTTCGCGCGAAGCTGCTCGCTGTCATAAAGATGCTGATTGCCAAACAGGGCGTTGATGGTTTCGTGGATACCGATATAGCCCAGAGAAATGGACGCACGACCGTTTTTGAAGATCTCCGACACATCATCATCTGCTTTCAGACGCACACCGCAGGCGCCTTCCATGTACAGAATAGGCGCGACGCGCGCTTTAACCCCTTCCAGACGGGCGATACGGGTCATCAGTGCTTTACGCGCCAGCACCAGACGATCGTCCAGCAGTTTCCAGAATGTGGCTTCGTCGCCACCCGCTTCCAGCGCGATGCGCGGCAGGTTAAGGCTGATTACGCCGAGGTTGTTACGGCCATCATGAACCTGCTCGCCGTTCTCATTTTCCCACACGCCGAGGAAGCTGCGGCAGCCCATCGGGGTTTTGAACGAGCCGGTCACTTTCACGACCTGATCGTAGTTCAGAATGTCCGGATACATGCGCTTGCTCGCGCACTCCAGCGCCAGTTGCTTGATGTCGTAATTCGGATCGCCAAACTTATGGTTCAGGCCGTCGCGAATAGCAAACACCAGTTTCGGGAACACGGCGGTTTTGCGATTTTTGCCCAGTCCGGCAATACGGTTGCGCAGAATAGACTGCTGAATCAGGCGCGATTCCCAACTGGTTCCCAGACCGAAACCAAAGGTGACGAACGGTGTCTGGCCATTAGCGGTGTGCAGCGTGTTGACTTCATATTCCAGAGACTGGAAGGCGTCATAACACTCTTTCTCCGTCCGGGAAAGCGCGTAGCCATCGGCGTCCGGTATCTGCCACTCTTCGGCGGTTTTACGGTGTTTTTTGAAGCTGGCGGTAACGAACGGCGCCAGCACTTCATCAATACGGTTAATAGTGGTGCCGCCGTAAATATGGCTGGCGACCTGCGCGATAATCTGTGCGGTAACTGCGGTGGCGGTAGAGATCGACTTCGGCGGTTCAATCTCGGCGTTACCCATCTTAAACCCTTGCGTCAACATGCCTTTCAGGTCGATCAGCATACAGTTGAACATCGGGAAGAACGGGGAATAGTCGAGATCGTGGTAGTGAATATCGCCACGCTCGTGCGCCTGCACCACATCACGCGGCAGCAGATGCTGGCGGGCGTAGTGTTTCGCTACGATACCAGCCAGCAAATCGCGCTGGGTTGGGATCACTTTACTGTCTTTGTTGGCGTTTTCGTTGAGCAGTGCGGAGTTGGTTTGTTCCACCAGACCACGAATTTCCTGGTTCAGGCGGCCACGCTTCTCGCGCTGAATATCACGGTCATGGCGATACTCGATATAGGCGCGCGCGAGCTGCTTATAAGGACCCGACATCAACTGGTTTTCAACCGCAGTCTGGATCTCATTAATATCGACCTGACTGCGTTCATTCATCTGGCTGCTAACGACTTCTGCGACGGTGGCGCAGTAATCTGCGTCATCGACTCCCGCTGCTTTAGCTGCACGCAGAATGGCTTCTTTGATGCGCTCTGATTTAAACGGCACTTTACAGCCATCTCGTTTCATCACATGCGGTGTCATGATCACTCCATAATATGTAAAAACAGGTTATCCACAGAGGCTGGGGAAGCGAACATTGATTTATTCGTCTATCTTGCCAATGACTTCCCGCAATCCAGACCCACGTTATCCACAATTACACCGTTTCAGGGGTGTTGTTGTTGTAGCAATTGTAGTTGATTAATACAACATATTGGGTCGGCCTGCATTTTAAGTTCTATATATAGTGATTTGCATCAAAAGTGTTTACGATTTTATTGATGTAGCGCAAAGTAAAAACCAGAGCGTACAGATGGCGGGCACTTTAGCGTGTGTAAATTTTTAGAGAAAATTCTGATTAATTATTCAACAAAAACAGCAATCTAAATAGAGCAGATCAATTCGCCCGGAAATCATCCAGACTCCGGGCGAAAAATGTACAACGTGCTATTTTTGCAACCACCAGATAGCTTCATAAGGGCGCAGCGTCATTGCTGTTGGCTGTGGCGAGACTTCACTGTAGTTGTGCATCAACAAGTGCCACTTGCCGCGACACAGCTCCGGATGCCACGCCTGGCATTCGCCGCTCAGGTTGGCAACCACCAGCAGAGTCTGTCCCTGCCATTCCCGGCGATAACACCAGATATGCGGACTCTCCGCCAGCAGATCCTGATAATCTCCCCAGGTCAGCACTGGTTCGGATTTGCGTAGCGCAATCAGACGTTGATAGGTGTAAAACACCGAATCATGATCGCCCAGCGCGGCAGCGACGTTGATGTCAGCCGCGTTATCGCAGAGGTTTATCCACGGTTCTCCGTCGCTGAACCCGGCATTTTTACCGCTGTCCCACTGCATGGGGGTGCGACTGTTATCCCGTGATTTACTGGCGAGAATTGCCAACAGTTCATCAGCATCGCGCCCTTCAGCCCGCAACGCCGCGAACATATTATGGCTTTCCACATCGCGATAATCGGTAATCCGGGCGAAGTGCGGATTGGTCATCCCGATCTCTTCGCCCTGATAAATGTAGGGTGTCCCCTGCATGCCGTGCAGCACCATCGCCAGCATTTTCGCTGCCGGCACCCGATATTCCCCTTCGTCACCAAAGCGTGACACGATGCGCGGCTGATCGTGGTTACACCAGAACAACGCATTCCACGCGATATTGTGCATTCCTTGCTGCCAGTGGCGGAACAGGGTTTTCAGCGCGACAAAATCAGGCTGCGCCAGCGTCCATTTCTCACCGCCAGGATAATCCACCTTCAGATGGTGAAAGTTAAACGTCATCGACAGTTCGCTGCCGTCCAGTGCGGCGTAACGCTGGCAATGTTCCAGCGTGGTGGAGGACATCTCGCCGACGGTCATCAGTTTGCGCGGCGTGAAGACGTCCCGGTTCATCTCGTGCAGAAATTCATGCGCGCGCGGCCCATCGGTGTAGAAACGGCGACCGTCTCCGTCCAGGTCGTTGGGGAAGTTCTGATCTTTGGAGATCAGGTTGACGACGTCCAGGCGCAGACCGTCCACACCACGATCGGCCCAGAATTCACAGACTTTCTTCAGTTCAGCGCGAACGGCCGGATTTTCCCAGTTCAGATCGGCCTGTTCCGGCGCGAAAAGGTGCAGATAATACTGCTCGCTTTGCGCATGCCATTGCCAGGCATTGCCGCCAAACTTGGAACGCCAGTTATTGGGCGGCGTGTCTGGCGTGCCATCGCGCCAGAGGTAAAATTCGCGGTATGGACTCTCTTTATCAAGCGCTTCGCGAAACCAGGCGTGCTGCGTGGAGGTGTGGTTAAACACCATATCAAGAATGATGCGAATACCGCGGGCTTTTGCCTGTGCGACCAGTTCGTCGAAGTCATCCAGCGTCCCATAAGCGGGGTCGATGGCGGTGTAATTAGCGACATCGTAGCCGTTATCCACCTGCGGTGAGATATAGAACGGTGTTAGCCACAGGGCATCGACTCCCAGCTTTTGCAAATAGTCGAGGCGTTGCGTTATGCCGCGTAAATCACCGGTGCCGCTGCCGGTCGTATCCTGAAAACTCTTGGGATAGATCTGGTAGATGACGCCGTTTTGCCACCAGTGGGGAAAGGGATTCATAGTTAATTCCTGGTTATGCGAGGGGCGCAAGTGCGCCCCAAAGAAAGTCAGACAATCTGTAATGTGCCCTGGCGGTACTTACGCTGATAAACAAACGAAGTCAGAATAATCGGGATGACAATGGCGATGACCATTGCAACGGCGTAAACCTGCCAGTAAGTCGGTTGAATCGAGAGGATACCCGGTAAGCCGCCGACGCCGATCCCGTTCGCCATCACGCCGTACAGGCCGCAAAGCAGACCGGCAAGGCCGGAACCAATCATCGCGCAGAGCATCGGGAACCGGTATTTCAGGTTGATACCGTACATGGCCGGTTCAGTGACACCCAGATAGGCAGAGATCGCAGCAGGTACGGAGATTTCACGCTCGTTATGTTTACGGCTGGAGATAATAATACCCACGACCGCAGACGCCTGGGCGATATTGGAAAGCGCAATCAGCGGCCAGACCGGTGTCCCGCCCATGCTCTGGATCATCTGCATGTCGATGGCGAGTGTGGTCTGATGAACGCCGGTGATCACCAGCGGCGCATACAGGAAGCCGAACAACGCCGCGCCAACAGGGGCGAAGCTCCCGGTCATCAAATGTCGAACTGCAAACGCCACGCCGTCGCCAATCATACGGCCAAACGGTCCGATCAGCGCATGAGCGAGGAAGACAGCGAGAATCAATGAACACACCGGAACCACCACGAGGTACAGGTAATCCGGCACAATGCGTTTCAGGCGCGTTTCAATAAAGCCCAATGCCAGACCCGCCAGCAGCGCCGGGATCACCTGTGCCTGATAGCCCACTTTGGCGATGCTGAACAGACCAAAGTTCCACACTTCCGGTACCTGCTGCCCCAGCAGATAGGCGTTCATTAATTGTGGGGAGACCAGCGTGACGCCAAGCACGATACCGAGGATCGGCGTGCCGCCCATTTTCTTCACCGCAGACCAGCAGATGCCGACCGGCAGATAGAAGAAGATGGCTTCACCTATCAGCCACAGGAAGTCATAGATTGTTTTCAATGCCGGATACATTTGCGCCAGCGTCTGGCCGTTGCTCATTGGCAAGTCGCCAATCACATTGCGAAAGCCCAGGATCAAGCCTCCACTGATCAGCGCGGGCAGGAGCGGGAAAAAGATCTCCGCGAAATGGGAGATGAGCTGCTCATGCCATTTCATGTTCTGGCGAGCCGCTTTTTTCGCCTGCTCTTTATCGGCGTGCGCCTGGCCGGTGGTCGCCAGCAGCGCGTTATAATAATCACCAACCTCTGTGCCAATCACCACCTGGAATTGACCCGCGTTGGTGAAGCAGCCTTTAACCATTGGTAATTCTTCGATTTCTTTCGGTCTGGCATTGGCTGGCTGATTCAGCACAAAGCGCAGGCGCGTAATACAGTGACTCACCGTGGCGATATTCTCGCGCCCGCCTACCAACTCTATCAGCCGATCAATATCCGCTTGTTTTACTTTGCTCATCATGAAGCCTCATGGCGATGACTGTGAAAAAGGGTGTTACTGGAATGGCGACAGAGTATCTCTGCAATGAAAATTTAAAAACGGGAACGTTCCCGAAACGCAGCGAAGATCACAAATTATCGTTCAGAAAGCGATCAGATAAAGCTCAGGAAAGCGTGGAAGGAATGACGATCTGGCGTAGTTCGCTACGTCCGTTGATCTGCTCGATCAGCTGCGAAGCCGCCTGGCGTCCGGCTTCGGCGTAACCGGGATCTACGGTGACTATCTCGGGATGCAGGAACTTCATCAGCGGCGTGTTGCCCACACTGGCGAGTTGAAGATTGCCGATCCGCTGTTCCTGTAAATACTTACTGGCACCGAGGGCAAGGGTATCGGTAGCGCAGACCAGCGCGCTGGTTTCCGGTGTAATCACACTGGGAGCATATTCATAGCCTTGCTTCATCGCCAGGCCTGGCAGGGCTGCAACGGGATGTAACTTGTGCTGTTTGCAAAAGGCGAGATAAGCATCATGGCGGCGCTTCCCGGTCGTGACATCGCTGTGCGGTATGCCGAGGAAACTGATATGCCGGTGTCCCCGATCGTAGAGGCGCTGCATCAGGATCTTGATTGCCCCGTCATCGTCATAACAGACAGAGGCAAAGCCATTGGCATCCCGCGCCAGCAACACCAGCGATGCCTGCCACGGGGTAATCATTGCATTGGTAATACCGGTAAAACCAAACAGCACCACGCCGTCAATATTACGGCGTTTCAACATGCCCAGGTGCTCTTCCACTTTATCCGGGGAAAACTGGCTTTCCATCATGATGGGATCGTAGCCCTGCTCATAAAACACCGGCAGCATCGTCTGTACGGCAAGGTTCTCTGACAGGGAGTCGAGACGGGTCACAATAATTGCGACCACTTTATCGCTTTGTCCACGCATGGCGCGCGCAGAACGAGAAGGAGAAAAACCGTGCTGATTCATCACCGCTTCAACGCGCTCGCGAGTCCGATCACTCACGCCGCTTTCGTTGTTCAGTACGCGGGAAACGGTAGATTTTCCCACGCCGCTTAAGCGGGCGATGTCTTTGATTGTCAGACGATTTTGCATCCTGTTTTCCCGTGGTGTGCCATAAATGATGTTAAGAGAGTAACTTTACTTATTGAAACCGCAATGGGCAAAGTCTGCTTTATTCGCGGCCTAATCGCCGGCAGTTATTATACTGTCATCCATGCCATGAATATCATGATCTGTGGCTTAAATCATTCACTTACCGGATGTTTTATGGATCCCGATCCTACCCCTCTCCCGAAACGGAGAACCCTCTCTTTCCGGTAAGCCTTTCGCTGTCTTACCGGTGGTGTAAGACCGTGGCGCATTAACGTCCCTGTTTAAATTATGTGACCCGTCAGGTGCGGCTTTGCCGCGCCTGAATAATTTTTCTGCGCCCGCTTTGTTGGTGCGGAAGGACTGCCTATGCTTAAAAATATTATCCGTCATGGTAATGGTGGTGAGAATTGCACAGTCGTTCTCGCCCCTGGCTAGCTATTTGTGACTGCAGGTGTTGCCGCTGAGCTACTTCTCGTTGCTGGTGGGATACATGACGATAACACAGTTAATGACAGTTTTTTATAGCCGTCGTTACTGCTGGCAGTAATATTTGAATTAACTCGAGTTATGTAAGGATTAATATGCCTGTTTCACTTATAAAACTGGCGACAGGACGGAAACAGCCCTGGAGCATTATACCAGGACTGTTCCGCGCCTTTCTATTTTAAAGATATTGCTGGGTAATTATTTGGTGCCTACTTTAATAGCGCTGGCTCTATTATCAAGCCAGGATACATCACCATCAATATTATAAATCCTGGCAATATCAATTATACCAGTGCCTTCAAATGCTTTAACACCGCCAGCGTAATAGTTATCCTCATAAAGATAAGCATATTCATTTCCTAAAACCAGAAGTGAGGATGTTCTGTCATTGTGTTCAGGACCAAAATTAGGATCATCGGCGTAGAAATAGGTCAGATAGGTATCACCGAACTGATGATCATAAAGGACAACAGGTTCGTTTCCATAACCATCATATTGAAGTTTGAACTCATAAAATGAGCATCCGCAGAGTTCATTAATATTTTCAAAAAGCTCAAATGAATAACACTGGTCATTCATGTTAATCCCACCCCAAGAGAAATCAGTATGGATATTACTAGGGAATGCCCCTATTGTTTCGCTAAAATCAATAAGTAATGATGAGGATGAGCCATTCCCGATAGTTAATGTTTTACCGGAGAAATTAGCTTCGCTATACATGATAACTTTTGTCTGAGGCGGTAGGAGGACCGAAGAAAATTTATTTTCGAATCCTGTTCCTGACAGGTTTTCGATATTTTGCGTGGTTGAAAAAGATTCACCTGTACCATTAGGTTCAACGTAAAAAACGACAGGGGTGGAAATATTATTGATATTTAAATTGTTACTTTTCATACAAGATTACTCGATTGTGGATTGTTTGGGAAATTATTTAAATACTCGTCTTGCGTTGAGTGAGTAATATTTTGCATTATTATACTGTAGGATTTGTGACGCTCATCACTAAAGATATTTCAACCTGTGCATATTTTGCCGAGAGCAAATGCATATTTTGCTGATTTAAATTAATATGATTATGTTATGGAGATATTGTTATTAAAATGCACTATGCGTGATAAAAAAAACTTATTCAGATAATAAAAAAGCCAGTCTTTTAGCTCGACTGGCTTTTCACTTTAACGCACTGATAAATTAGCGACGAATGGCGATCGCTTCAATCTCAATCTTCACATCTTTCGGCAGACGTGCGACTTCGACACAGGAGCGCGCCGGGAAAGTCGCGTTGTGCTCGGTGAAGAACGCTTCGTAGGTGGCGTTGACGGTTGCGAAATCGTTCAGATCTTTCACAAATACGGTCGTTTTCACGATATCGCCTACTTTCAGGCCTGCTGCTTCGACGATAGCCTTTACGTTTTCCAGCGACTGACGCGCCTGTGCAGACACATCTTCCGGAACGCTACCGGTTTTTGGGTCAACCGGGATCTGGCCGGAAGTGATGATCATGCTGCCCAGATCTACGCCCTGAACATATGGACCGATAGCTGCGGGTGCATTTTCCGTCGCGATAGTTTTGCTCATGATTTCTCCTGAAGTACAGCGGTAAAAGAATTTTCCCAGGTATTATAGGTAGCCAGGAATTTATAACCAACCCCTATTAATTGGCCAGCACCACATAATGAGAAAACTCTTTTTCACAGTATTTGCATTTGAGCGCAATGTCATCTACGCGCTTTTTCACTGCAAAACTGGAAGAAACCGGCTCTGCATGGCTAATGCAGTTACTGTTCGGGCAAACCAGTACGCTGTCGATGCGATCCGGCAGGCTGGGGCGCGATTTACCCACCACTTCGTAATTGTCGATACGGTTGACCGTGGCCTGCGGCGCGTACAGCGAAAGCTGGTTCACCTGTTCGGCCGTCAGGAACGTATTCTCGATTTTGATCAGATCCTTGCGGCCCATTTCGCCAGAAGGCAGGTTAAGGCCGATGGTGATGCGCTGGTCAGTTTCGGTCAGTTTAAACAGGGTCAGCAATTTAAAACCGATCTGCGCGGGAATGTGGTCGATTACGGTGCCGCATTTGATGGCTTCAACCTGTAGTTTATTGTCGTGTGTCATTTTGTTTTCTCCCCTTACAGTGCCAAATCGCGTGTCAGAACCAGTGCCAGTAACGCCTGGCGGGCGAAAATGCCGTTGCCAGCCTGCTGAAAATACCAGGCATGAGGCGTTTTATCGACATCAGTGTCAATTTCATCAATGCGCGGCAGCGGATGGAGCACTTTCATGTTTTCCCGGGCCCCGGCCAGGTCGCTGGCGCGCAGGACAAACTGGGCCTTCACGTTGGCGTATTCCGACGGATCCAGGCGCTCTTTCTGTACGCGGGTCATATAAAGAATATCCACCTCCGCCATCACCTCTTCGATAGACGCGTGCAGGCTCCAGGCAATGCCTTTTTCGTCAAGCATATCGAGAATGTACTGCGGCATCGCCAGCGCGTCCGGGGCGATAAAGTAGAAACGGTTGCCGTTAAATTTCGCCAGCGCCTGCGTCAGCGAATGAACGGTACGGCCATATTTCAGGTCGCCGACCATCGCCACATGCAGGTTATCCAGACGCCCCTGCGTTTCCTGAATGGTAAACAGATCCAGCAGCGTCTGGGTCGGGTGCTGGTTAGAACCGTCGCCGGCGTTCAGTACCGGCACGTTACCCGAGAATTCGGTCGCCAGCCGCGCTGCACCTTCCTGTGGGTGGCGCATCACGATAGCGTCAACGTAGGTGCTGATGACGGAAATGGTATCTGCCAGCGTTTCGCCTTTTTTTCCCAGCGAGGTGTTGGCGCTGTCGGAAAAGCCAACCACGCTGGCACCCAGGCGGTGCATGGAGGTTTCAAACGACAGGCGGGTCCGGGTCGACGCTTCAAAGAAGCAACTGGCGATCACTTTATGTTTGAGCAGTTCCGGCTGCGGGTTCGCTTTTAATTTCGCCGCTGTCGCCAGCACCAGATTAAGGTCGTCTCGACTGAGGTCGTTTATGGAAATGATGTGTTTTTGATATAGCGGGTTAGCCATGTTTATCTCCTGACGCCTGGGCAAAAAAAAAGCCCCTCATTTGAGGGGCTGGGAATAGGTTAGCAACGGAAAGAAAAACGGCAGGCCTGCGTCTGCTTTCAGACGCGGTAAGACAGAATGTCGTACACACTGGACCATACTTCCTCCCGGCAAATTGTCCGCGATTATACTCAGCTTCGTTTGTTGATCAAGCAAAAAATGCCTGTTTTATTCAACGCAAACGGTTTTAATGAAAACTAATTCATTTTTAGTAAGTAATTAATCTGTTTGTGGACAAGGCCGGTACGCTGAACAACCCGTGGTGCAACCCAGACAATACTGCTACCTGCTATCACCCCCAGGATTTCCGGTAGAGCGTGGTAATCCAGGATTCTGGCGACGGCGCGGCCATATCCGGCAACGGTATGGATAAGGATAAATTCACTGTTGTGCTCCACACTCACCACCATTTCCGCAATCGATCGGGCGGCATCGGGTGCAGGGCGCAATTGCGGATTGACGGAATAAATTTTTTGGCCTTTCGTATTTCTAATTTTTATGACGCCCAACATTTTTAACAGGCGCGACACCGTGGACTGACTGATGCTTTCAAAGCCATATCCCTGGAGATCGCGACGTATCTCCTCCTGAGACAGGTAACTTTTTTCGGTAATCAGGCGCTGACAGACCGCCAGTTGTTGCTGCTCTTTGGCGGAGTAATCATCGTATTCCTTCATAAATGCACCTTCTTCTTATCATTCGAAAGCTACAGCATGGCGCCCGCGCTCAGAACGACCATGTTAAGCACTGTCAGAATCAGTAGTAGCGGCGCGACCCACTTCAAATAACGCACATAAGGAACTCGGGCAATCGCCAGGCCGCCCATGACGACCGCAGATGTAGGGGTAACCAGATTCACAATCCCGGACGCAGACTGATATGCTGTAACCACCAGATCCCTTTGCACATGGGCGAAATCCGCCAGTGGCGCCATGATCGGCATCGTCAATACCGCCAGCCCGGATGAAGAGGGCACCAGGAAGGAGAGCAGAACTTCCAGCCAGTATGTGACGTTGATGAAAATAGTGGTTGAGAGACCGGAGACCAGATTCTCTGCACTGTGCAAAATGGTATGGGTAATCATACCGTTATCCATCACTACCACAATGCCGCGAGCAATACCGATGATTAACGCCACGCCGAGCAGATCGCGTGCGCCATCAATAAAGGTGCTGGTAAATGCCTCTTCTCCCATTCGGGCAATTAGCCCCACTACGATCGCCGCTGCGAGGAAAACACCGGAGATTTCGGCCATCCACCACCCCCGAACAGCCACACCGTAGATCATGATGGCGAAAGAGGCGGCGAAGATCAGGAGGATTACTTTCCGTGTCGTGGTGAACGCAAGCATCGTGCTGGAACGGTTGCCAAGAAAATAGTCACGGTTTTCCGCCATTTTATCTGCCACAACCGATAACTCCGGATGACTGCGGACTTTACGGGCGTAACGCATGACCCAAACTACACAGATGAGGTAGCCGACAATCAACAACACTATGCGCATCAGCATCCCCTGAGTGAATGGGATCCCGGCGGCGTTAGCGGCGATCACCGTTGCGAACGGGTTGATAGTTGAACCCAATGTACCAATCCCGGCGCCAAGTAATACGGTGGCGGCGGCAACCAGTGGATCAAACCGGGCCGCCATCATCACGGGCACCAGCAGCGTGTAAAATGGGAGTGACTCTTCCGCCATGCCGTATATCGTTCCACCAGCGGCAAAGAGCGCCATCAGAATGGGGATCATCCACTCCTCTTTGCCATTCAGCCTGACCGTAACGCGCTCGATACCGGCATCAATTGCGCCAGTTTTGTTCACCACGCCGAGAAAGCCACCGATGATCAGAACAAACAGCGCCACATCGATCGCACCAGCGGTGTAGGTTTCGTGGTTGTACAACCCATCAATGGGGGCCAGCAAAACGGCGGTGATCCCCTGTGGATGCGCCTTTGTTGGGGCGTAAGTCCCTGCGACGGGAACCTCTTTACCCAGCGTTGGGTTCATCGCCATTTCATACTTGCCCGCGGGGATAATCCACGTCATCAACGCGACCAGGGCAATGAGAATAAAAAGGATGGTATACGCAGTGGGAAATTTAAATTTGCCCATGTTGTTCTCTCCAGATAACACGGGCACCTGTCGCCAGCGACCGATGCCCGGTGAGGGTTAGTCCCCGAGCGTTGCCACCATGACGGCTTTGATGGTGTGCATGCGGTTTTCCGCTTCGTCGAACACAATGGAGTGCGCGGATTCGAAAACCTCTTCGGTCACTTCCAGCCCTTTCAGGCCATAAGCGACTTCGATTTCTCGTCCGACTTTGGTGTGCTCGTTATGAAAGGCGGGCAGGCAGTGCATGAACTTCACGTCAGGGTTGCCCGTGGCGTCGATGACCTTCTGGTTGATCTGATAAGGCGTCATCAGGCTGACGCGCTCAGCCCAGGCCTCTTTCGGTTCGCCCATGGAGACCCAGACATCGGTGTAGAGAAAGTCCACGTCGTAGACGCCTTCGTCCACATCGTCCGTAAGCGTGATGCGTGCTCCGGTCGTGCTGGCGATTGCGCGGCACTGAGCCACCAGGGTTTCATCTGGCCAGAAAGATTTAGGCGCGACCAGGCGAATATCCATGCCCATTTTTGCGGCACCCACCATCAGCGAGTTGCCCATGTTGTTACGCGCATCACCAAGATAGGCGAAGCTCAGTTCAGGCAGCGTTTTTCCTGGGGAATGTTCCAGCATGGTCATCAGGTCCGCGAGGATCTGCGTGGGATGGAATTCATCTGTCAGACCGTTCCACACCGGCACTCCGGCGTATTTGCCCAGTTCTTCCACAATCTGCTGGCCGAACCCGCGATATTCGATACCGTCATACATCCGCCCCAGCACGCGGGCGGTATCCTTCATTGACTCTTTATGCCCAATCTGCGATCCGCTGGGGCCGAGATAGGTCACCTGCGCGCCCTGATCGAATGCGCCAACCTCAAAAGCGCAGCGAGTGCGGGTGGAGGTTTTTTCGAAGATCAGCGCGATGTTTTTACCGGTCAGCATCTGCTTTTCGCGTCCGGCTTTTTTAGCTGCTTTTAGTTCAATGGCGAGATCGATCAGGTACTGGATCTCCGCCGGGGTGAAATCGAGCAGTTTGAGAAAATTGCGATTTTTCAGTGAAATAGCCATCAATGTATCCTTGGTTGATGTAGGCCTGATAAGCGCAATGCCATCAGGCAATGGCAGGGGCTCGCTGCCGGATGGCGGCGTTGCCTTATCCGGCCTACGGAGTTGTGCCATCAGGCAAAAAGGGTTATGCGACTGCGGTTTCACGCCGGATCAGGGTGCCTTTATCACCGGTGAGAATGGCCGGACCATCGGCCAGTGAACCGATGCCCGCAATCCCCCGGCAACGGCTGACAAAATCCGCACAGGCCCGAACTTTTGGCCCCATTGATCCGGCATCAAACTGCATTTCACTCAGTAATTCCGGCGTCACCTGGGCCAGCGGCCGCTGTGTGGGTTTGCCCCAGTCGAGGTACACCGCGTCGGCATCGGTGAGGATCAGCAGCGCATCAGCGTGGATCTGGCTGGCGAGCAGAGCGGCGGAAAGGTCTTTGTCGATCACCGCTTCGAGTCCGTGGTAACCGTCCGCTTTCTCAACGACCGGTACACCGCCGCCACCGTTGCAGATCACCAGATGATCGCGGGCGATCAGCGTCTGGATAGCGTCGCTCTCCACAATGCGTTTAGGCTGGGGAGAGGGCACCACGCGGCGAAATGCGTTGCCGTCGGCCTTAAAAACCCAGCCTTTTTCAGCCTGGAGTGCCTGGGCTTGCGCCTTCTCATAAACCGGACCGATGTACTTGGTTGGGTTGCGAAAGGCGGGATCGCTGGCGTCCACTTCCACCTGAGTGAGCAGAACGCTGACTTCCCGCTGTGGCAGTTGATTCTTCAGCGCTTGTTGCAGCATGTAGCCGATCATTCCCTGGCTTTCCGCACCGAGAATATCCAGCGGATAGGGCGTGACGCGGTCATAGGCGCTGTTCTGGAGAGCCAGCAGGCCCACCTGTGGCCCATTGCCATGCACCAGCACGACACGCCACTGTCCGGTAAGCTGTGCGATGGTTTTCGCCGCCAGGTCGATGTTTTTACGCTGAATGTCGGCTTCAAGCGGTTCGCCACGCTTGAGCAGCGCGTTGCCGCCCAGGGCGACAACCAGAGTGGGTTTGTTAGTCATGTCGGGTCCTTAAATGCCATCGCGTTCCAGTGGGCAACTCATGCAGCGTGCGCCGCCGCGCCCGCGTCCCAGTTCGTCGCCGGGAATTGGGAGCACGGTGATGCCGGCTTTGTCGTATTTCTCGTTGGTCCAGATGTTGCGCTCATAACCGACAACCACGCCGGGGCGCAGGGTGAGCACATTGTTGGCGTCGTTCCACTGCTCGCGTTCGGCTTCAAACGCGTCGCCGCCAGTGGTGATCAAACGCACCTGATCGATGCCGAGCGCTTTCTCAATGGCGTGAACCAGCGTGCTCTCTTCGGTCCGCTTCAGGCCACCGCGTCCGTCTGGCGTAATGGTCCAGCACTGCACGTCCTGACGAACCACTTCCGGGTAGACGGAGAAGGTGTCGATGTCGATATGGGTCATGACGGTATCGAGATGCATGCAGGAGCGGTGTTTAGGGAGTTCAACAGCGATTACCCGTTCGGCCTGACGGTGCTTAAACAGCGACTGGGCCAGAAACTCGATGCCCTGCGGCGTCGTGCGTTCGGACATGCCTATCAGTACGGCACCGCGTCCGATCACCAGTACGTCGCCGCCTTCTAATGTGGCGTGGTCATAATTAATATTTTCGTCGCCGAAATATTTAATGAATTCGCCGTCGGAAAATTGTGGATGCCAGCGATAAATTGCGCGCAGATTATTGGTCTCGCGCTGGCGAGCTGCTTTTGCCATAGGGTTAATTGAGACACCGTTATATATCCAGCAGGATGTGTCACGGGTAAATAAATGGTTTGGCAGCGGCTTCATAATAAAGTCATTAATATCGTGAGTATCAACCACCATATTTTTAATCGAAGCGGGAATTTCGCCGTAGGTCAGCCCACCGCTTAAATGACGGGCCAGATCCCGGTGTGTCATATCCGCAAGCCAGCCGCGAATATCAGCCGCGAAAGTTGGACCCAGACGGTAATCCGAAACTTGTGTTTCCAGAAGCCAGCTTTTGGCGTCTGCGATATCAAGCGTTTGTGTCAGTAAATCAGTCAGTAACAGGACTTCAATACCCTGCTGGCGTAATGTGTTGGCGAAAATATCATGCTCTTCACCCGCCCGTTCTACCGACAGTACGTCATCAAACAGCAGTTCCTGGCAGTTAGATGGCGTAAGGCGTTTCAGGCTGAGATGAGGGCGGTGTAGCATTACGCTACGCAATTGACCGATTTCGGAACCGACATAATGTTTTTCCATTACGATACCTTTCACTCTTTTTCAGAAATAAAAAGGAGGTGGCTGCGAATAATGAAATTGCTCGTAGCCATAACGTGTTATCTATTTTTCGAAAGGCATCATTAATTTTATTCCTCAAAGGGAATGTGATGTCTTTCACATCAATGTGGATATTTATTTTTTGTTGGTTGATATATGACGAAGGTCTGAGAAATAATAAAAACAATAAAACTAAAAATGAATTACTACGCAGTTATTGGGCTGATTATTCTGCTGTGTTAATTATTTGTTGGCAGTGGGAAATAGAATGTTCATGATAACTTTTTGATTTGCATTGAGTTTAAATAAATACATGCATAACTATGCGTAAAGCGAATTATATTATTTTTTCTTTAAAGGAAATTGCGCAATAACTATGATGCTGTCTGGTCGTTATACTGGAGAAATGAATTGTGATCGACTAAGTGTTTTTCTTGTAACACCTTTTAAAACAAATAGTTCAATTGATTTTCTTAGTGACCGGGTTACCAGTTATGCATGAAAAATGCATAAATCACTGCCTGGCGTTAACAGACGTTCAACAACTCCAGCGATAAACATGCGCTGACGCAAAACTTCGCACGATAGGGATGGTGCTGCAGGAATTTTTCTCGTATAACATTTCAAAAATGAAACGCTGTTTTGAATGTGAGGTATGAGATGATTGTAGGGAATATTCACCAGCTGCAATCCTGGCTTCCGGAAGAGCTACGCCAGGCGATTGAATATGTTAAAGCTAACGTCACTGAGCAGACAGAAAAGGGCAGGCATGATATCGATGGCAGCCGTCTTTTTTATCTGATTTCTGAAGACATGACTGAACCGTTCGACAAGCGTCGCGCGGAGTTTCACGCACGCTATCTGGATATCCAGATTGTGTTAAAAGGGCAGGAAGGAATGACCTTTAGCGTGCTGCCTGCGGGGACGCCGGAAACAGACTGGCTGGCCGATAAAGACATCGCGTTTTTAGCGGAAGGTAAACAGGAGAAAACCGTAATCCTCAACGAAGGCGACTTTGTTGTCTTTTATCCAGGGGAAGTGCATAAACCACTGTGTGCCGTCGGCGCGCCCGCGCAGGTGCGTAAAGCGGTAGTTAAACTGCTGGTGGCTTAATGCGTTTGTGCCGGGTAATGGCGCGACTTACCCGGCCTGTCGCTGTTATTCGGCAACAGCTTATTGAGACAGCGTCGCCACCATTACCGCTTTAATGGTATGCATCCGGTTCTCAGCCTGAGAGAAGACAATGCTGGCCGGGGATTCAAACACCTCATCGGTCACTTCCATCCCGCCGTGCAGACCGAATTCCGCCGCCATCTTTTTGCCAAGCGTGGTCTGGTCGTCATGGAATGCAGGCAGACAGTGCAGGAACTTCACCTGCGGATTCCCGGTAAGCGCCATCATCTGGCTATTGACCTGATAGTCACGCAGCATGGCAATCCGTTCAGCCCACTTCTCTTTGGGTTCCCCCATCGACACCCAGACATCGGTATAGATAAAGTCTGCGCCTTTCACTCCGGCAGCGATGTCTTCAGTGAGCGTAATATTGCCGCCGTTTTTCTTCGCCATTGCGCTGCATTCCGCAACCAGCGACGGCTCCGGCCAGCAGGCTTTTGGCGCCACCAGACGCAGATCCAGTCCGGTGAGCGCGGCGGCTTCCAGCATTGAGTTACCCATGTTGTTGCGCGCATCGCCCGCGTAAACCAGCGTCATTTCATTAAAAGCTTTGCCCGGCAGATGCTCCTGCATCGTCAGGAGGTCAGCCAGCAACTGGGTTGGGTGGAACTCATCGGTCAGTCCGTTCCAGACCGGAACACCGGCGTATTGCGCCAGCGTCTCCACGATCTCCTGTCCATATCCGCGATACTGAATGCCGTCATACATTCGGCCCAGTACTCGCGCGGTGTCTTTAATTGACTCTTTATGCCCAATCTGGCTTCCGCTGGATCCGAGATAAGTCACGCGAGCGCCCTGGTCGTAAGCGGCAACTTCGAAAGAGCATCGTGTGCGGGTCGAGTCTTTTTCGAAGATGAGCGCGATGTTTTTGCCAGTAAGCTTTTGTTCTTCTTTGCCATTTTTCTTATCGGCTTTCAGTTTCGCGGCGAGCTGGACGAGTGCGGTGAGTTCAGCAGAGGTGAAATCGAGTAACTTCAAAAAGTGCTTCTGATAAAAACCTGACATAGTTCCCTCCTGTGGCAAATGCCATGTATTGAATTAAAATTCAATTTATATGGATGGTTATGCATTTGCAACCCGTTTAACAAATCTTTTCTGGAAAGGTGGAGGCAATGACGGCGGTATGTGACAATAAGAGTATCGGCAGGACATTATGAGGAACGAGCCATGGCAAACCCGGAACTACTGGAAGAGCAGCGTGAAGAAACGCGCCTGATTATTGAAGAATTACTGGATGATGGCAGCGATCCGGACGCGCTGTACACCATTGAGCACCACCTTTCCGCAGATGATTTTGAAACCCTGGAAAAAGCGGCGGTCGAAGCGTTTAAACTTGGCTATGAAGTCACCGAGCCGGAAGAGCTGGAAGTGGAAGAAGGCGACACCGTTATCTGCTGCGATATTCTCAGTGAATGTGCGCTGAACGCCGAGCTTATCGATGCGCAGGTGGAACAACTGATGAACCTGGCAGAAAAATATGAAATCGACTACGACGGCTGGGGTACTTACTTTGAAGATCCGAACGGCGAAGAAGGTGACGACGAAGATTTCGTCGATGAAGATGATGACGGCGTGCGCCACTAAGATCACAAGGCATTAAAGAGTACGGCAGCGCCTGCTGCCGTACTCTTTCGACAGGTTACTCATGGACTACCCGCAAATTCTCTCCCCAGTTCGCCACTTTCTGCACTGTCCGACGCCACAGGCCTGGATTGACGAGGCGCGCAATCCGCAAAATCTTCCTCTGCTGCTTACCGACCATCTGATATGCGAACTGAAAGCGGCGCAAACGGCGATGCTGCTGGTGCGTAAATACGTCGCCGATAAACCGGGGGCGGACGCGCTGCTTGCCTGGCTGCAACCGTATGAAGCCTTTGCTTTTCGGGAAGGACCGGAGCCGGATTTTCTCGCGCTGCATAAACAGATCGGTAAAAGCGTGATGCCAAAAACGGACGATCCCTGGGGGCGCCAGTTGATCGACAGCATGGTTCGCCTGATTAAAGAAGAGCTACACCACTTCTGGCAGGTGCGTGAAGCGATGCAGGCGAGAAATATTCCTTATGTGAAGATCACCGCCAGTCGCTACGCGAAGGGCATGTTGAAAGCGGTGCGTACACATGAACCGCTGACGCTGATTGATAAACTGATTTGCGGCGCCTATATCGAAGCGCGCTCTTGCGAGCGTTTTGCGGCGCTGGCGCCATTTCTTGACGACTTTCTGCAAACGTTCTACCTTTCGTTGCTGCGTTCCGAAGCGCGTCACTACCAGGATTATCTGTCACTGGCTCAGCAGGTCTCGCAAGAGGATATTTCTCCCCGCATATACTATTTTGGTGAAGTGGAAGCGGCACTGATCTCGACCCCTGACACGGAGTTTCGTTTCCACAGCGGTGTGCCTGTCGCCTCTTAATTTCGGTAGTTCTGCTCCCCGCAGGGTGACATCGTGCCGCGAGACGTGAAAAATGCTTCTCTTTTAAGGCAAGGAATACCAATACCATGAACTGGACACATGTCCTCCTCGCAGGCTACGTCGGCGCAGTGATCGCCATAGTGATTGGCCTGTTTCGTAAAAAAGGCTGGGTAGGAAAAGCATCTGGCACGGTGCTGATGATTGTTGCAATCGTCGCGTGGAATCTTTTCGATGTGCACTATCTGATTCCTCGGGAAAAATCGGTTTCCGGTCAGACAGAAGAACAGCGGTTCGATGCTGCGCTATCAAAAATGCCGACGTTTCAGGTGCTAAAAGAGCAGGAGCCGACATTTTGGGTCCACCTTCGCACCCAGGCGTTCCAACTAAAGAGGGAGGGAAAATCCGAACAGCAAATTATCGACACGATTCAACCGCAGGTAATGCAAATACAGATGTCTCGCTTACAGCAGGCGCCAGACAGTAATGTCATTGAGTATATGAAGATCAATCTTGAACAGATTGCGGCGGTGCAGAAAAAAGGCGACGACGCCTGTTTCCGTTTCCTTTTTCCGCATGTTAAAGGCGGCATTAACCCGATGCGCATGGTCCCACAGGACATTATCAAACGGCGTATGGAAAGCGATGCCGCCATGATGCGTGCGGCGTATGGTCCCAATAAACATACGGTGACTGACGCCGAAAAACAGCAGGCGATGCAGGATTTGCGAAACGTCGTCCCGGGCCTGGTGCAGCGTTATGGGGAGGATGTGCAGCTCATGGCTGAACCCCAGAAGGCGGTGGGAAAAGAGAAGATTGTGTGTGACCTTGTGCAGGATATGTGGACGGAAGTGCTGAAACTGCCAGCCGCTAATGCCGCTGGCGTAATTCGGCTTTCGGTATCGCCGGAAATGCAATAACCGGGATTACAGGGGTTTGAGCATACGCACTTCGCAATCCACGTGCCCGGTGCAGCCCAGCGGCTCACGGATGTGCTCAAACCCTAAGTGTTCATACAGGCCAATGGCCTCGCGTAAGAAGGCGGTGGTTTCCAGATAGCAACGCTTAAAACCGAGTTCACGGGCGTGGTCCAGCGCCATTAACGCCAGCTTTTTCGCCAACCCCTGGCCCCGTATCGACGGCAGAAAATACATCTTTTGCAGTTCACAAATATCCGGTTCACTACAGGATAACGGCGCAATACCGCCCCCTCCCACGACTTCACCATTACGTTCCACCACCCAATAGGCGTGACCGGGTTGACAATAAAGTTGATATAGCTCATCCAGATTCGGGTCGGCAACGGTATAACCTTTGTCTGCGGTGAGGCCATATTCGGCGGAAACCTGACGGATAACCGCAGCGATAGCCCGATTATCGTTCGCCGTCAGGCGACGTAATGTGAGAGAGTCGACAGCATTCATTTTACTACCCGGTTAAACAATACTAATAATTTGAACTAATAGCACCCCGCGCCAGGCGATGCAAGCATCTTATAACATAGAGGATGGATGTTATTTATGCAGATAATAAGGTAATATCTCTGTTGGCTGGTATTTCAATTGCCTGCTAATAATGTGTATTCTTAAGGATAATTAACGACAGGGATTTATTATGCAGGAAGATCTTATAAAAGAAGATGCGCCATCACATGCTTTTGAATTTCGTGGTGATGGTGGAAGTTATTTTCTTATTTGTCTGGTGAATTCGCTGTTGGTCCTTGTGACGCTGGGTATTTACCTGCCGTGGGCGTTAATGAAATGCCGCCGTTATATCTATTCTAATATGACTTTAAACGGACAACCATTTACCTGGAAAGTGACAGGCGGTGATGTATTTCTGAGCTGGCTTATGCTGCTGGTGATTTATATTGCAGGTATGGTGCTGATAAGCATGGAATACTTTTTCATTGGCGGAGCGGCGCTGGCGGCGTTGATCTTATCGATTCCTGTTCTGGTGATGAAAAATCTGCAATACCAGGCGGTGCGAACCTCTTTAAACAGTATCCACTTTGGTTTTCGTTTCTCCGCGTTAAAAGCGTTCTGGAATATTCTCTGCTTGCCTGTTCTGTTGCTCATCGCGCTGGGTGTGGTGATCTTCTGTCTGCTGCAGGTGTGTACGACAGAAACGCCGGGCGGCGTGATTTTTACTGTGCTCTTACTGGGGCTAACTGGGCTTGTCGGGGCGGGAGTCGTCAGTGGCGTTACTTACAGTCGCCTCATGATGATGGTGGGCGAGGGAGGGCGTTTTGGTTTGCACCCGTTCTCAGTACAGGTTAACGTCTGGCACTGTATTAAATCCGCTATTCTGGCTATGGCGGCGTTGGTGCCTTTCCTTGCCGTGGTCGGGTTTATCGCGATTGCGCTCTTTACATCCATATCCGGGCTCGACGTTTCGGGCATGACAGAAGATGAAATTGAATCGTTGATTCTTATCGAATATCAGCGGCAGATTGTGATAAGTCAGATTATTTATTATCTGGGGATCGCGATTTCCATGAGTTATTTGATTGTGGCGTTTCGTAATCACTTCCTGAATAACCTGCAACTCGCCGACGGGCATATTCGTTTTCGTTCCACGTTGACCTGGCACGGTATGGTTTATCGCCTGGGTGGACTGTATGTGATTTCAGCCATCACTGGCGGGTTGGCTTATCCTCTGCTGCGTGTGTGGCTGATTAGCTGGCTGGCGAAAAATACCTTTGTGGTGGGCGATCTGGATACGCTGACGCTTGCTGACAGCGATGAACCGGTGGATAACGGGGTGGTGTCGCGACTCTCTCGCGGCGTGATGCCGACGCTGTATTTCATGTAATAAAAAGGCCGGAGCATGCTCCGGCCTACACGCTGAATGTTTTGCCGGATGGCGGCTGATGCCTTATCCAGCCTACGGCATGCGCAACATTGATATGTTATGCACTGTCCGTGGTCTTGCCGGATGGCGGCTGATGCCTTATCCAGCCTACGGCATGCGCAACATTGATATGTTATGCATTGTCCGTTGTCTTGCCGGATGACGGCTGATGCCTTATCCGGCCTACACCATGTGGAACATCAATACGTTCTGCATTGTCCGTAGGCCCGATAAGCTTGCGCCATCGGGCATTTCATCGTTTATCAGTGGCCCTGTAATTACAGCGCTGCGATAACGGCCTGTTGCTCAATCAGCTTCGCTTTCGCCTCAGCGTAGCCGTCCAGCTTCTCGCGCTCTTTGGCGATCACCGCTTCCGGTGCCCGTGCGACAAAGCCTTCATTTGCCAGTTTGCTTTCGATGCGGCCAATTTCTGCGTCGACTTTCGCCACTTCTTTAGCCAGACGCGCCAGCTCAGCTTCTTTGTCGATCAGGCCCGCCATTGGGATCAGCAACTCCGCACCGTCGATGATTTTGGTCACAGAAACCGGACCTTTGTCATCAGCAGGCAGGACGATGATGCTCTCCAGACGTGCCAGATTCAACAGGAAGCTACGGTTGTCGTTGACACGGCGAATCGCATCTTCACTGCAACCACGCAGCAGCAGTTCCAGCGGTTTGCCCGGCGCGATGTTCATTTCCGCGCGAATGTTACGCACGGCAGTGATCGCCTGCTTCAGCCATTCGGTGTCAGCCAGCGCCTTTTCGTCAACCTGCGAGGCGTCGTAGGCCGGGAACGGTTGCAGCATGATGGTATCGGCGGTAATTCCGCAGATTACCTTCACGCGCTGCCAGATGGTTTCTGTGATGAACGGGATGATCGGGTGCGCCAGGCGCAGCAGACCTTCCAGGACGGTAACCAGCGTGTGGCGGGTGCCGCGCAGTTCGACATCCGTTCCGCCATTCATCACCGGCTTGGTCAGTTCCAGATACCAGTCGCAGAACTGGTTCCAGGTGAACTCGTACAGGATGCCTGCCGCGATATCAAAGCGGAAGTTATCCAGTGCTTCACGGTACGCTTTGACGGTCTGGTTGAACTCAGCCAGGATCCAGCGATCTGCCAGTGACAGGGTCATCTCACCGCCGTTAAAGCCGCAATCCTGCTCTTCAGTGTTCATCAGCACGAAACGGCTGGCGTTCCACAGCTTATTACAGAAGTTACGGTAACCTTCCAGACGCTTCATATCCCAGTTGATGTCACGACCGGTTGACGCCAGCGCCGCCAGGGTGAAACGCAGGGCATCGGTCCCGTGCGGTTCAATGCCGTCCGGGAACTGCTTCTCGGTACGTTTGGCAATTTTCTCAGCCAGTTGTGGCTGCATCATATTACCGGTACGTTTTTCCAGCAGTTCTGACAGAGAGATACCGTCAACCATATCCAGAGGATCGATAACGTTCCCCTTGGACTTAGACATTTTCTGGCCTTCGTCGTCACGAATCAGACCGGTCATGTAAACGGTATGGAAAGGTACCTGCGGCTTGCCGTTTTCATCTTTGATGAAGTGCATGGTCATCATGATCATGCGGGCAATCCAGAAGAAGATGATGTCAAAGCCGGAAACCATTACGGAAGTCGGGTGGAACTGACGCAGCGCGTCGGTGTTTTCCGGCCAGCCGAGGGTGGAGAAGGTCCACAGTGCGGAAGAGAACCAGGTATCCAGCACGTCGTCGTCCTGACGAAGCGCAACGTCGGCGCTCAGGTTATTTTCCTGACGGACTTCGTCTTCGCTACGGCCTACGTACACATTGCCGTCATTGTCGTACCAGGCCGGGATGCGGTGACCCCACCACAGTTGGCGGGAGATACACCAGTCCTGAATATCGCGCATCCAGGAAAAATACATGTTTTCGTACTGCTTCGGCACGAACTGAATGTCGCCATTCTCAACCGCTTCTACCGCCGGTTTCGCCAGTACGTCGGCACGGACATACCACTGGTCGGTCAGCATCGGTTCGATAACCACGCCGCCACGGTCGCCGTACGGGACGGTCAGGTCGTGCGGTTTAATCTCTTCCAGCAAGCCTAGCGCGTCGATCGCAGCAACCACCGCTTTACGTGCGGCAAAGCGCTCCAGCTTCTGGAACTGCGCCGGGATTTCGTTGGAGTAGACGTCGGACTCATTGCCTTTGGTGTCGTACACTTCCGCGGTTTCACGGATATCGCCGTCAAAGGTCAGGATATTGATCATCGGCAAGGCATGACGACGACCGACTTCGTAGTCGTTAAAGTCGTGCGCCGGGGTGATCTTCACGCAGCCAGTGCCTTTTTCCATATCCGCGTGTTCGTCGCCTACAATCGGAATGCGGCGGTCAACCAGCGGCAGTACCACGAATTTGCCAATCAGGTCTTTATAGCGCGGATCTTCCGGGTTTACCGCCACGCCGGTATCACCCAGCAGGGTTTCCGGACGCGTGGTGGCAACCACCAGGTAGTCTTTACCGTCGGCGGTTTTCGCGCCATCTGCCAGCGGATAGCGGATGTGCCACATCGATCCTTTGGATTCGCGGTTTTCCACTTCGAGATCGGAAATCGCGGTGCGCAGTTTCGGATCCCAGTTGACCAGGCGTTTACCACGGTAAATCAAATCTTCTTTGTACAGGCGGACGAACACTTCTTTCACGGCATTAGAAAGGCCTTCGTCCATAGTGAAGCGCTCACGCTCCCAGTCAACAGAGTTACCGAGACGGCGCATCTGGCGAGTGATGGTACCGCCGGATTCCGCTTTCCACTGCCAGATTTTGTCGATAAAGGCATCGCGACCATAGTCGTGACGGGTTTTACCTTCTTCAGCGGCAATCTTACGCTCAACCACCATCTGGGTCGCGATGCCGGCGTGGTCGGTCCCGACCTGCCACAGGGTGTTTTTCCCCTGCATGCGCTGGTAGCGGATCATGGTGTCCATGATGGTTTGCTGGAAAGCATGACCCATATGCAAACTGCCGGTGACGTTCGGCGGCGGGATCATGATGCAGAAGGACTCTTTGCTTTCATCGCCATTAGGCTTGAAATAGCCCTGCTTTTCCCAGTGCTCGTAAAGCGGCTGTTCGATATCTTGTGGGTTGTATGTCTTTTCCATTATTTCCAGGTTGCCGTATTCAGGTTAAAACCAGCCACGCGGTAGGCTTTGTAGCGATCGCGCGCCGATTGTTTCAGAGAATCTTCATAAGGGACGAAGTCTATCACTTCTGTGAAAGCGGTGGCAAAATCTGCAAAGCCGACGCGCAGGCTGATCAGCAGATCGCGCGGACTGCTGTTGCGTTTTTCCGGCCAGGCGATTTCGACTGGCGCACCGCCGCGCGGTCCTTCGCCCGCCAGATTATGCGGTACAAAACTGTCGGCGGGTCTGGCCCACAGCGCTTCATCCAGGCGGATCGCCTGTTTTTCGTCTTCGCAGGCAATCAACACGCGCTTGCCACTGCGCCAACGTTCTGCGGCAATGTCACACACCAGTTGTTCCACGGCGCTGAGACCGTCCTGATGGGTGTCGTTGTCCAGAAGGTAGAACGTTGCGTTTCTCATGATATGGGGCTTCTTGTGGTGAATTTAAATGTGTTGCCGTAGAGCATGTCCCGTAGGCCGGATAAGCGCAGCGCCATCCGGCAAAATGCCTAATCAGGCCTACGGGCAACCTTCAACTTACTCTTCGCCGTTAAAACCGGCACGATTGAGCAAGAACTGCGACAGTAACGCCACCGGACGACCGGTGGCGCCTTTGGCTTTCCCGGAACGCCATGCGGTACCAGCGATATCCAGGTGTGCCCAGTTGTACTTACGGGTAAAACGTGACAGGAAGCAGCCCGCCGTGATGGCCCCACCCGGACGACCGCCAATGTTCGCCATATCCGCGAAGTTGGACTCCAGTTGTTCCTGATATTCATCGCCCAGCGGCAGACGCCACGCACGGTCACCTGCCTGTTCGGACGCGCCGATCAGTTCATGCGCCAGCGGATTATGGTTCGACATCAACCCGGTGATGTGGTGACCGAGCGCAATCACGCAGGCGCCCGTCAGGGTTGCCACATCAATAACGACTTCCGGCTCGAAACGCTCAACATAGGTTAAGACGTCGCACAGCACCAGACGGCCTTCGGCATCGGTGTTCAGCACTTCTACGGTTTGACCGGACATGGTGGTCAGCACGTCGCCCGGACGATAGGCACGACCGCCAGGCATGTTTTCACAGCCTGCCAGTACGCCGATGACATTAATAGGTAACTGGAGTTCCGCCACCATGCGCATCACGCCATAAACGGCCGCCGCGCCGCACATGTCGTATTTCATCTCATCCATACCTTCGGCAGGCTTGATGGAGATACCGCCGGAATCAAAGGTGAGACCTTTCCCGACCAGCACAATAGGACGCACATCGTCGGAGGAATTGCCTTTGTATTCGATGACCGACATCAGCGACTCGTTCTGCGAACCGTGACCAACGGCGAGATAAGAGTGCATGCCCAGCTCTTTCATCTGCTGTTCGCCGATGACGCGGGTGATCACGTTCTTGCTGTAGCTGTCGGCCAACTGGCGCGCCTGAGAGGCCAGATAAGCGGCGTTACAGATATTGGGCGGCATGTTGCCGAGATCTTTCGCGGCTTTAATCCCTGCCGCAATCGCCAGCCCGTGCTGAATGGCGCGTTCGCCGCTGGTCAGCTCACGGCGAGTCGGCACATTGAAAACCATTTTACGTAACGGACGACGCGGCTCGCTTTTCGTGGTTTTCAGTTGGTCGAAGCTGTACAGCGTCTCTTTGGCCGTCTCAACCGCCTGGCGCACTTTCCAGTAGTTGTTGCGCCCTTTGACGTGCAGTTCAGTCAGGAAGCAGACGGCCTCCATCGAGCCGGTATCATTCAGCGTGTTTATCGTTTTCTGAATAACCTGCTTATACTGACGCTCATCCAGTTCGCGCTCTTTGCCGCAACCAATGAGGAGGATACGCTCGGACAGCACATTAGGCACATGGTGCAGCAACAGGGTCTGACCCGGTTTGCCTTCCAGTTCGCCACGGCGCAACAGGGCGCTGATGTACCCGTCGCTGATTTTATCGAGCTGTTCTGCAACCGGAGAAAGGCGACGCGGTTCAAAGACGCCCACGACGATGCAGGCACTCCGCTGTTTCTCCGGGCTACCGCTTTTTACACTAAACTCCATGCACTACGCTCCTGAATCTTAAAGACAACGGCGGCGCCTGCGGTTAGAATTGCAAGCTTTCGTAACTCATGTCCGCAGTTGCGATGACTTCGTGTTAATCTTAACGTTATTACGGCATTGGCACATCAGAACGCGTTCTGAGTGGCGAATCCGCTGAGTATAATAATTTTAGCGACGATTTCGACGACTCAAGAGAATAAATGACGTTTAAGCCATGAAACAAGCTAAATTCCTGCAAAAAACGAGTTTTTACGGGCGTATTTAAAGTGATAATCATAAGATATCTGGTGCGGGAGACGCTCAAAAGCCAACTTGCCATCCTCTTCATCCTGCTTTTGATCTTCTTTTGTCAAAAGTTAGTGCGGATCCTCGGCGCGGCGGTTGATGGCGACATTCCGGCAAATCTGGTGCTCTCGCTGCTGGGGCTTGGCGTACCTGAAATGGCGCAGCTCATTCTGCCACTCAGCCTGTTTCTCGGGCTTCTGATGACGCTGGGCAAACTCTATACCGAAAGTGAAATTACGGTGATGCACGCCTGCGGTCTGAGCAAGTCCGTACTGGTTAAAGCGGCCATGATTCTGGCGCTGTTCACCGGCATTGTCGCGGCCGTAAATGTCATGTGGGCGGGACCATGGTCGGCGAAACATCAGGATGAAGTGCTCGCCGAAGCCAAAGCGAACCCGGGTATGGCGGCACTGGCGCAAGGGCAATTCCAGCAAGCGACCAACGGTGGCTCGGTTCTGTTTATTGAAAGCGTAGACGGTAGCGATTTTAAAGATGTGTTTCTCGCGCAGATTCGCCCGAAAGGCAATGCGCGTCCGTCCGTTGTGGTCGCGGATTCCGGTCATTTATCGCAGTTGCGTGATGGGTCGCAGGTGGTCTCGCTGAATAAAGGGACTCGCTTTGAAGGCACTGCGTTGCTGCGCGATTTCCGCATTACGGACTTCCAGGGTTATCAGGCGATCATCGGTCATCAAGCGGTGGCGCTGGATCCGAACGACACTGATCAGATGGATATGCGTACTCTGTGGTCAACGGATACCGACCGCGCCCGTGCGGAACTGCACTGGCGTATCACGTTGGTATTCACCGTATTTATGATGGCGCTGATGGTCGTACCGCTGAGCGTGGTGAATCCACGTCAGGGACGGGTGCTGTCGATGCTGCCCGCGATGCTGTTGTATCTGCTGTTCTTCCTGATCCAGACCTCTCTGAAATCCAATGGTGGTAAAGGTAAGCTGGACCCGGTGCTCTGGATGTGGGTCGTCAACCTGTTGTATCTGGCGTTGGCGATAGGGTTGAACTTGTGGGATACCATACCGGTGCGCCGTCTGCGCGCCCGTTTTGCGCGTAAAGGAGCGGTGTGATGCAACCATTTGGTGTACTTGACCGCTATATCGGTAAAACCATTTTCACCACCATCATGATGACATTGTTCATGCTGGTGTCGCTCTCCGGCATTATCAAGTTCGTTGACCAACTGAAAAAAGCCGGACAAGGGAACTATGATGCGTTGGGGGCAGGGATGTATACCCTGCTCAGCGTGCCGAAAGATGTGCAGATTTTCTTCCCCATGGCGGCGCTGCTTGGCGCGCTGCTGGGACTCGGGATGCTTGCGCAGCGCAGTGAGCTGGTGGTTATGCAGGCATCGGGTTTCACCCGTATGCAGGTGGCGCTTTCTGTCATGAAAACCGCTATCCCGCTGGTGCTGCTGACCATGGCTATCGGCGAATGGGTGGCGCCGCAGGGCGAACAAATGGCGCGTAACTACCGTGCGCAGGCGATGTATGGTGGTTCGCTGCTTTCAACTCAGGAAGGTCTGTGGGCGAAAGATGGCAATAACTTTGTGTATATCGAGCGGGTAACGGGCGAAGAAGAGTTAGGCGGGATCAGTATTTACGGCTTTAACGATCAGCGTCGTCTTCAGTCTGTACGCTATGCGGCGTCGGCAAAATTTGACCCGGAACAGAAGGTCTGGCGTCTGTCGCAGGTGGATGAGTCGAACCTCACCGACCCCAAGCAGATAACCGGCTCGCAAACGGTGAGCGGCACCTGGAAAACTAACCTCACGCCAGACAAACTGGGGGTGGTGGCGCTGGATCCGGATGCGCTCTCCATCAGCGGTCTGCACAATTATGTGAAATACCTGAAGTCGAGCGGCCAGGATGCCGGACGCTACCAGCTCAACATGTGGAGCAAGATCTTCCAGCCGCTTTCTGTGGCGGTAATGATGTTGATGGCGCTGTCGTTTATCTTTGGGCCGCTGCGAAGCGTACCGATGGGCGTACGTGTGGTGACGGGGATCAGCTTTGGTTTTGTGTTCTACGTGCTGGACCAGATTTTCGGCCCGCTGACGCTGGTGTATGGCATTCCGCCGATGATTGGCGCACTGCTGCCAAGCGCGTCATTCTTCTTGATTAGCCTCTGGCTGATGATGCGTAAGTCATAATCTCCGGCACGTTCTGGTGCAGTGCCTGCTGGCGCTGCGCTTATCAGGCCTACTCGCGGAACTATGATGCGTAAGTCGTCATCTCTTGTAGGCCGGATAGGGCGGTTACGCCGCCATCCGGCAAACTGCGGCGCAATGCCTAGCGTTTTCTCCCGCCCATCAAACTCCCCAACATGCCACGGATAAGTTGATTCGTGACCTGACGCGCGGCGCTTTTCGCCACGCTCTGTACCACGCCATCCCGTTTACCGCCGCGCGGTCCGGTGCTGCCGAAAAGAATCTCTTTCAGCCCGCCCAGAATACCGTCGTCAACCGCGACGTCATTACCTTTCACCGTTGGGTTGTTCTGTGCTTCGGTTGCTGCCTGTACGCCTTTTTGCAACATTTCGAATGCGGATTCCCGGTCGAGACAGTCTTCATACTTGCCGTAAATCGAAGAGTGGTTAATCAGCCCGTTGCGCTCGTCGTCCGTCACCGGTCCCATGCGTGAACACGGGGCGATCACCATTGCCCGTTCTACCACGGACGGACTCCCTTTGGCATCAAGAAATGAGACCAGGGCTTCGCCGGTGCCCAGTTCCTGTATCGCTTTCTCCGTATCAAACGCCGGATTCGCCCGCATGGTTTGCGCGGCGGTTTTCACTGCTTTTTGATCTTTCGGCGTAAAGGCGCGCAGAGCGTGCTGAACACGGTTACCCAACTGACCAAGCACGTTATCCGGAATATCTGCCGGATTCTGCGAGACGAACCAGACGCCGACGCCCTTCGAGCGGATAAGGCGGATTACCTGCTCGATTTTATCCAGCAGTACCTGTGGCGCGTCGTTGAACAGCAGATGCGCTTCGTCAAAAAAGAAGACCAGTTTCGGTTTATCCAGATCGCCTGCTTCCGGCAGTTGTTCGTAAAGCTCAGAGAGCATCCACAACAGGCTGGCTGCGTAGAGTTTTGGCATCTGGTAGAGTTTTTCTGCGCTGAGAATATTGATGATCCCTTTACCGTTGGTATCGGTGCGCATCCAGTCTTTGATATCAAGCATTGGCTCGCCAAAGAAGTGTTCGGCGCCCTGCTGCTCAAGCGTCAGCAACCCACGCTGAATAGCGCCGACCGAGGCGCTGCTGATATTGCCATACTGATTCTGGAAGGATTTAGCGTTGTCGCCGATGTACTGGGTGATGGCCCGCAGATCTTTGAAATCCAGCAGCAACAGCCCCTGGTCGTCGGCGATCCGGAAGATAATATTCAGCACGCCAGACTGCACCTCGTTGAGGTTCAGCAGACGCGCCAGCAGTAGCGGCCCAAGATCAGAGACCGTGGCGCGCAACGGATGGCCTTTTTCGCCGAAGATATCCCACAGCACCACCGGGTTATTGTGAGGTTGCCAGTCGGTCACACCGATATTTTTCAGTCTGCCAAGTAGCTTCTCAGAGGCTTGTCCCTCTGCGGCGACGCCAGTTAAGTCGCCTTTCACATCGGCCATAAATACCGGTACGCCGATCTCCGACAGCGATTCCGCCAGTTTTTGCAGCGTGACGGTTTTCCCGGTTCCGGTCGCGCCGGTAATCAGCCCATGGCGGTTAGCCATGCCGGGAAGTAAAAACAGTTCAGTGTCCGGCGTGCGGGCAATCAGCAAAGGTGCGATCATGAGATTTCCTCCATTTATTCTGCGTCGAGTATAGGCAATGTCGATGAAAGAGAATATGCGTGGAAGAGAGAAATACTCCTAAAGCGTATTGCCGTGATAAATCTGGTAACCCAAATCAACCGTATTATGGTTGTGGTCGTTGTTCTTGATTTTACTCAGTAACATCTGCGCCGCCATGCGACCAATGTCGAAGCGGGGGGTTATCACGCTGGCCAGACTGGGGATCATCTGCCGGCCCATCTCCAGCCCGTGAAAACCCGCGATGGAGATGCGTTCTGGTACGCAAAGATCGCGGTCGCGGCAGAACAACAGCGCGCCCATCGCAATATCATCATTGGTACAAAAGACACCGTCTAAATCCGGATGGGCGATCAGCGCGTCGCGCATCAATTGTGTCCCTAAATGAATCGACGAGATGGCCCGAGGATTGGCTCGTAACGGTGTCAGGCCTCGCTGCGTCATTGCGTCGCAATACCCGCGAAAACGCTGTTCATCCCGGATATCATCTTTGGAACCGAGATAGAGAATTTTGCGTCGCTGGCGTTTATCCAGCATCGTACTGACCATATCAAAAGCTGCCTGGCGGTTATCAAACCCGACTTCCATATCCAGGCGGTCGCCCTGAATATCCATTAACTCGATGATCGGAATGGCGGCCGAACGCAGGAATTTTACCGTTCGCAGGGTGTGGTACTTTTCGCAAAGAATAATGCCGTCAATGTTGTAAGAGAGCAGGTTAATGACAGACTCTTCTTCCGATTCGCGATCGTAGTTGTAGTTTGCAATCAGCGTCTGGTAGTTATGACCGGAGGTGACCGATTCAATCCCGGCAAGAATATCGGCGAAAAGCTGGTTTTGAAAGGAGGGAATAAGCACGCCAAGGGTGTAACTCTGCGCGTTCAACAGCATGGCGGGGGCGCGGTTCGGGATGTAGTTAATTTCCTCCATGATCTGCGCGATACGTTCGCCGGTTTCCTTCGAGACCTTTTTCGGCGAGCGAATATAGCGGCTGACCGTCATTTTGGTTACGCCGGCGAGCGTGGCGATATCCTGCAAAGAAATTCTGTGGTTCCTCATTTTCTCTCCAGTACCGGGGGACGGCGGCATCGTCCCCCGATTGTTAATCACGCTTTAATGCAGAATGGCGTTCAGTGCCAGTACACCCAGCAGCCCCATAATTGAAATCAGCGTTTCCATTACCGTCCACGTCCTAAACGTCTCACCCACGCTGAGGTTAAAGTACCCTTTAAACAGCCAGAAACCCGGATCGTTAACGTGCGAAGCGATTACGCTACCCGCCCCGGTTGCCAGCACCATTAGCGCCGGGTCGACATGGGTAACGTTGATAATCGGCAGCACCACGCCTGCGGTTGTGATCGCGGCGACTGTCGCCGATCCCAGCGCAATACGCAGCAACGCCGCGACTGTCCAGCACATCAGCAGCGGCGACAACGAGGTGCCGGTCATCAGGTGCGAGATATACTGGCCCACGCCGCTGTCCACCAGAACCTGCTTAAATGCCCCACCGCCTGCGATGATAAACACAATCATGGCGATAGCGCCGATAGAGTCACCGACAATATCCATGATCTGTTCTATCGTGCGGCCATTGCGGCGGCCCAGCGTGAAAATAGCCAGTACGATGGCGATAAACAGCGCGACCGCAGGGTTGCCGATAAACTCAAAGAATACCCGTACCGAATGGTTTTTTGGCAGCGTAATTTCACAAACTGCGGCAACGGCCATCAGTATGACGGGGATCACCGCAGCAAAGATACTGTTCCAGAAAGACGGCATCTCCTCTTCGGTGAACAGATGTGGGTTAAATAGTCCTTTCGGCGGCGCTTTTTCAAAGCGGGTCAGAAATTTTGAAAACAGCGGGCCTGCGACAATCACCGTTGGAATAGTGATAATGAATCCATAGAGCAGCGTCGTGCCGAGATTGGCTTCAAAAATTGTCGCAATGGCGGTGGGACCGGGGTGCGGCGGCAGAAAACAGTGCGTCACCGAGAGTGCGGCAACCATCGGTACGCCGACATACAGCAATGGCAAACCGGAAGAGGCTACCACCGTAAAGACTAACGGCAGCAGCAGGACAAAACCAACTTCGAAGAACATCGCGAGGCCGACAACCAGCCCGGTGATGACCAGCGCCCACTGCACGCGTTTTGCCCCGAACGTATCAATAAGGGTTGTGGCGATGCGTTGCGCGGCCCCGGTATCGGAAATCAATTTTCCCAGCATCGCGCCAAAACCGAGGATCATCGCCAGCCCGCCCAGGGTGCCGCCAATCCCGCTTTGAATGGAATGTAAAACGGCCTGCGCGTCCATCCCTTCGGCAAATCCTACGACGGCTGCCACCAGAACCAGC
This sequence comes from Citrobacter amalonaticus, assembly GCF_037053465.1. Classification (GTDB taxonomy): domain Bacteria; phylum Pseudomonadota; class Gammaproteobacteria; order Enterobacterales; family Enterobacteriaceae; genus Citrobacter_A; species Citrobacter_A amalonaticus_H. Next base: position 33,828 of record NZ_JBALIF010000007.1, on the reverse strand, counting down.
GCGATGAAGCCGTTGACTTTAAAGCCAATCATCAGGACCAGAAGCAACGCGACGCCTGTCGCAATTATGATTAATGGCATAATCTTATCTCTTATGTGTGCCAAAAAAGCAGCGCCTGCGCGCTGCGTAGAGGGGCTGCGGTTACACAGCGACCAGCATGCCGCCATCGACGAACAGCAGGTGTCCGTTCACAAAATCGGAGGCTTTCGAAGAGAGAAACACCGCAGCGCCAATCAGCTCCTGCGGATCGCCCCAGCGTGCGGCTGGCGTACGTTTACACAGCCATGAGGTGAAGGCTTCATCTTCAACCAGCGCTTTGGTCATTTCGGTTTTGAAGTATCCTGGTGCGATACCATTAACCTGAATGTTATGCCGCGCCAGCTCTACGCACATACCGCGAGTCAGCATCTTCACGGCACCTTTTGATGCGGCGTAGGGGGTGATGGTATCCCGGCCCAGTTCGCTTTGCATGGAGCAAATATTGATGACTTTCCCGGCCTGACGCGCCACCATCCGGCGGGTTACCGCCTGGGAGACGAGGAAGACGGCGGTCTGGTTAACGGCGATCACATCATTCCACTCTTGTTCGGGGAACTCGGTAAACGGGTGACGACGCTGGATCCCGGCGTTGTTTACCAGAACGTCAATCGGGCCAATATCCTTTTCAATATGTTCAATCGCGGCATCAATATCTGTTTTATGGGTGACATTAAATGGGGCGGCTACGGCGCGGATCCCTTCCTGTTGCAATTTGACGACCGCCGCTTCCGCCCGCTCCGGTGTAATATCATTCACGATAATTTGTGCGCCATATTTACCCAGCCCGGTCGCCAGTAAATAACCAATCCCCTGAGCTGAACCGGTGATCAGAATGTTTTTGCCGTCCAGTGAAAAAAGATCGTTCATCATGCTATTCCTTATTTAATGTCTTCAAATACGAGCTGAACTTTCGCCGCCTGGGTTTTATCCCCGGCGAAGATCAGCGCCTGTTCCAGGTCGGTAAACGGATATTCGGCGCTGAGCAGCGGCAGCGGATCGATAACGTTATTCGCCAGCCACGACACCGCGGTGTTGAACTCGGTGGTAAAGCGGAACGAGCCTTTGAGCGAGATCTCTTTGCCAATCAGCATCATCATCGGAAAGTCCGGCACGGCGCCGCCCATGCCAACCTGCACCATCACCCCTTTTGCGCGAGTCACTTCCAGACAGGTAGTGACAGAAGAGGGATGTCCTGACACTTCAAAGCTTACGTCGAAATAGCCTTTCTCTTTTTTCCACTCGTCGAGCGACTCCTGCTGTGGATTAATGAGCGTATCGGCACCCATCTGGTGTGCCAGCGACAAGGAGCGAGCGCTGATATCTGCACAAACCACTTCCGCTGCGCCCAGCGTTTTCACTGCGCTGACGATCAGACAACCGATGGGGCCAACGCCGGAGATAAACACCTTTTTTCCCTGCAGATCGCCTGCCTCATGTGCGGCATGAATCGCTACTGCCAGCGGTTCGGCAAAGGCCATTACCTTTTCGTCTGCATGTTCCGGATAAGGAATACACTGGGCGGTATCCACCGTTTTAAATTGCGTAAAACCGCCATCGACGTGCGGGAAATACATCGCACTGCCAAAGAAACGCATTTCCGTACACTGATTTTCTTCATGTTGCAGACAATATTTGCAACGACCACAGGGCTTCGACGGATTAATCGAAATGGGCTGCCCCTCATGTAATTTTCCAGAATCACTATGGACCACTTTACCAATAACTTCGTGGCCTAAAATCATCGGTGATTTTACGGTGAAATTACCGACCTTTCCTTCCTGGTAATAATGTAAATCGGAACCGCAAATTCCCCCTCGGGTTATTTTTACGAGTGTGCCTTGGTTATTCCATTCAATATTCTGTTGTGTTACGGCAACAGCACGCTTACCCGCGACAACGCAGGATTGAGTTTTCACTTCCATAAATGCCTCACTGGGTCAGGTCTTTGTTCAGAGGCATTTAAGCGGTTTTGTTTATTGTTATTTGTGATCATGGTCACGCTGAAAAATTGTTACACTACAATGTTACGCATAACGTGATGCGCTTTATAATTCTTATCTATAGAAATAAAAAAACGTGAAATCGATGATTGTGCGAGCGTAGTATCGCGTCATGGAATATAACCAGGGGATTTTTACATGGCCGGAGAAAGCTATATTTTGATGGGTGTTTCAGGAAGCGGTAAATCATTAATTGGCAGTAAAATGGCTGCGTTATTATCGGCGAAATTCATAGATGGTGACGATCTTCATCCCGCGAAAAATATTGACAAAATGTCTCAGGGAATACCGTTAACGGATGAAGACCGTTTGCCGTGGCTGGAACGATTAAATGACGCCTCTTACAGCCTTTATAAAAAAAATGAGACCGGGTTTATTGTTTGCTCATCATTAAAAAAACAGTATCGCGATTTTTTACGTCAGGGCAGTCCGCATGTACATTTTCTCTGGCTGGATGGTGACTACGACATTATCCTGGCACGGATGCAGCGTCGGGCCGGGCATTTTATGCCGGTAGGGTTACTGAAAAGTCAGTTTGAGGCGCTGGAACGTCCGCAGGCAGATGAAGCAGATATTGCCCGTATCGACATCAATCATGATATTGAGAACGTGACGGCGCAGTGTGAGAAGGCGGTGCTGGCTTTTCGTCACGTGCGGGAGCGACTCAGCGCATCAATCTGAACATTAACGCGCTGGGCCTGATGATTAGAAATCGGCTTTCAACACCACGCGGTAGCGGGCTTTACCATCACGGACGTGCTGAATGGCGTCGTTGATTTGCGACATTGGGAACAGTTCGGTCGTTGGCGAGACGTTGCTGCGTCCGGCAAACTTCATCAGCTTACGTAATTCATACGGTGTACCGGTCGCCGAACCGGAGATGCTGCGATCGCCGGCGATCAGCGTGAATGCAGGCACCGGCAGCGGCTTCAGCACGGCACCGACGGTATGGAAGTTGCCACCATAGGCCAGTGCTTCGAAGTAGGGCTGCCAGTCGAGATCGACGTTGACGGTGTTGATGATGAGATCGAACTGGCCCGCCAGCGCGGTTAACGCCTGCCGATCGCGACTGTTCACCACTTTATCGGCCCCCATTGCCAGCACTTCTTTCTCTTTCGCCGGATTAGAGCTGAATGCGGTTACTTCACATCCCATCGCGTGCAGGAGCTTGATGGCGATGTGTCCCAGCCCACCAATGCCGATCACCCCGACACGGCTGGTGGCGGTGATGTGGTGCATCTGCAAAGGTTTAAACACCGTGATGCCTCCACATAACAACGGACCGGCAGATTCAATATCGATGCTGTCCGGAAGGGGGATCACCCACTGCCAGTCAGCGCGCAGCTTCTCGGCAAACCCGCCGCGATTGAGAATGGTGGGCACCGAACCTTCCAGACAATTAATCTGATTGCCGCTGATACAGGCGTCGCAGTGCCCGCAACTGCGCGCCGTCCAGCCAATCCCTACGCGCTGCCCAATCTTCAGGCCTTTATCCTGCGCCGCGCTGCCAAGCGCCGCCACGCGACCGATCACTTCGTGCCCGGCGACCAGCGGATACTGAGAGAATCCCCATTCATTGTCGATCATTGATAAATCGGAGTGGCAGATCCCACAGTAATCGACCTGTACTTCAACATCTTCCGGCTTGAGTTCGCCCGCATCGTATTCAAAGAGTTCGAGTTCGCTACCTGCCTCTTTTGCGGCATAGCTTTTTATCTTCGCCATCGTGTTTCCCTCAGTGTGTGTTGAATTGAAAAGTGTAGAGCATGGCAAACGGCGTCGCTTTACAGAAGGGGGATTCAGAAGTGGACGAAGGGAAGCATGTTGATTTTTTCGACACTTAGCGGAGAAGAGACTCGCTACTGCTTGCATGGTGGCGTACGACAGGTATAATCCACAACGTTTTCCGCATACCTCTTCAGTGCCGAAGTGGCGAAATCGGTAGACGCAGTTGATTCAAAATCAACCGTAGAAATACGTGCCGGTTCGAGTCCGGCCTTCGGCACCATCGGAACATCAATAGACGTCAACGGACGTCTTTTTTTGTGCCTGAAATCCAGTATCTGCAAGGCCTTACGCATTTTTCCTCTCAACTGAAGTAAATCCAAATCCCCCCACATCAATTCGCTTGTGAGTATAGATGTGAGCATATATCTTGATTCGATATTGTTTATATACTCACCGCAGTGCGACGGAAGGAGAACCGTTATGGCCCTGACAGATACAAAGGTGCGTTCTGCAAAACCAGAAGAAAAAGAGTATTCGCTCGTTGATGGCGACGGCATGTTTTTACTGATTCATCCCAACGGCTCAAAGTACTGGCGATTCCGCTTCCGTTTTGGCGGTAAACAGCACTTGATGGCATTTGGCGTCTACCCGGAAATTTCACTGGCCGATGCCAGACAGAAAAGGGAAGAGGCCAGAAAGCTGGTGGCTGCGGGTATCGATCCCCGTGAACACAAGCGTGCTGTGAAAGAGGAACAGGCGAAAGCGGTATTTACGTTTGAGAAGGTTGCCAGAGAGTGGCTCGCTACTAACCAAACATGGTCGGAAGATCACGCTAACCGCGTGTTGAAAAGCCTGAAAGACAATATTTTCCCGGCCATCGGGGCGCGAAAGATAACCGAGCTTGGCACTCGCGATTTGCTGGCACCGGTTAAAGTTGTAGAGGCTTCCGGGCGTCTTGAAGTGGCATCGCGTCTTCAGCAGCGCACCACGGCAATTATGCGCTACGCAGTGCAGAGTGGATTAATCGACTACAATCCTGCGCAGGAAATGGCCGGAGCGGTTGCCTCTGCTAACCGTAAGCATCGTCCGGCGCTGGAACTAAAACGTATTCCTGAGTTGCTGCAAAAAATTGATGGTTATACCGGCAGGCCATTAACCCGCTGGGCAACGGAGCTCACTCTGCTGATCTTTATTCGCTCCAGCGAACTTCGTTTTGCCCGCTGGTCGGAGATCGATTTTGAAACGTCGATGTGGACGATCCCGCCAGAACGAGATCCTATTCCCGGTGTTAAGCATTCTCACCGGGGATCAAAGATGCATACGCCGCACCTGGTGCCGTTATCTAAGCAGGCGCTGCTAATCCTGAAGCAGATAAAGCATTTCTGTGGTGAGCATGAGCTGATTTTTATTGGCGATCACGACAGGCGTAAACCGATGAGTGAAAACACGGTCAACAGTGCGCTGCGGGTGATGGGGTATGATACAAAAGTGGATGTCTGCGGACACGGGTTTCGTACTATGGCCTGTAGCTCTCTGATTGAATCAGGGCTTTGGTCTAGAGATGCCGTCGAACGCCAGATGAGCCATATGGAACGTAACTCGGTGAGGGCTGCGTATATTCATAAGGCCGAGCATCTGGATGAGCGCAAGCTGATGCTGCAATGGTGGGCTGACTTTCTGGATGCGAATCGAGGGAAAGGGATTAGCCCGTTTGATTATGCGAAGATAAATAATCCCACCAGAGAATAACGAATGTGCATCATCAACGAAAGCGCTATTAATACACGAATAGCGCTTTTTGTTGAGTGACTTATTTCTTTATTGAGCCGGTAATTTTTGATGCCGCGAACGCATCTGACCATGGAAGAAAACAAGATGTTTTTGCCAAGTGTAAAAGATAAGCCTGGAATCTTGCTGCATTTCCTGGCTCTGTAACTTTTTTAATCGCTACGGATAGGGTGCCGTCAAAGTCTTCTAACATAGGAATAACCTGGTTTGTGCCGGAATGCTCTGCTAAATTTACTCCCGCAGAATAAGCAACATCATGTGTAGTATCGTTAGAGATAAAATTAAGTGGAATATCCTTATTCTTGGTATAAAACAATATACCACCAGGGTTAGGACTGTAAAATAAATTGGCTAATTTTCTAGGTGTACGTCCTATCTTGTCAATCTGTCGTTCTCCAGGTTTTGTTTCAGTGGTAACGTTCTCCCATATATCTCTGATCATATCGATGATGTTTATTTCTTCAAATTTATTATCAATATACATATTCATATGGAGATAAACAGAGTTCTGATTTTTAAGATGGCATTTTACCCAGAAATATCCCATTACATGCTTTTTATAAAGTGCACGTTGTTGGATGTTTTCTTTAAATCGCTTGAGGTAATAGCGAAGCATCATGTCATTGTTGAAAATTTCACATCTTGGCGTATGTGTTAATTCCCTGGGGTTTCCATCGATTAACCTAGGGACTAATATAAGATTCGAATTCAATAACAAAGAACAGCGCACAGATGCAGGCTTTTTACCTGCATGTTTGGCCGTAACCAGTACATCGTGGTATTGAGCGATGAGTTGCTTGAGAAGTCGTTCTTTACTGGCAATTTGGGGGTAAACAAGTTCAGACAGATACTGAAATCTTTTGGGGGTTATGACCTTACCCGAAGGAATTTGTCTGAGCATGCCCACTATTTCCCGACTTAGATCGAACGAAACACCTGTACAAGTAGCTAAATATGCGTTTCTTCTTTTGGCATCCTTTGCTGTCATTGCCTGCAAATCTCGCTCCGGGATACTGGAATCACTAGGGGATTTTAGTACCTTCGTCAGGCAATATTCATTGATTTTTTGATACACCTCGTCGCCTTGTTTGACAACATTTTCTGATGTGAATGTTCCATCTTTATTCATTCTTGGTATGAATGAAAAATCATTTTTCATATTTATCGCTTATTTATTTCGTAATAATTTAAAGAGAAGTATTCATACTTTATAATCGTGAAAGCATATTTTAAGTGATGTGAATCACGCATTAAGTTTAAACAATAATAATTAAAATTATTCATTACATACGTGAATTCTTTAAAAGGATACTTTTAATATCAAAGTTCATAATCTTTAAATTATCTTTTATGCTTTATGTGATTGTTTTTACTGGTTTTTGTTTCTTGATTTGGCAATTCACATTTTCTATCTCTGACGTGGCTAAAGGGTGGAAGTAGTGAAATTTCACTCTGTACTTTCAATTATACATCTTTCACTGACACTACTGCGATGAGCATATAAATTTTCACACACTTGTTTGATGTATTTGAGAGCAACCGGATGGCCTCAGATGACCATCATCAACCTGTTTATCACTCGCTCTCCATACCCTTTTTCCAATGGAGAATTCACCATGATCCCTACTACTGATCTACTCAACGACCAGCTCGTCGACATGAAATTCCTCACCGCATTTATCGGCACCAGCGACAAGTTCATCTACAAACTGATAAGGGATGGCAAATTCCCTAAGCAGATTAAGATTGGCTCCGCATCGCGCTGGCTGAAAAGTGAAATCGAAGCCTGGCTGCTTGCACGCATCGCTGCTTCCCGTGGCGTCGCTAACGCCGCTTAATCCCCTCGCTATATCTCAATGCTTTCAACTCAAACCCAGCCATGGACGGCTTCGTGCTGCCTTTGGCTGGGCCTCCCTCTGTGTTTTTTTACGTAACTGCCTCCCGGTATGTAACACGCTGCCGGGAGCGGAACTTCAAACCCTCAATGCCCGACGGCGTTTTCTTTAATTCTATTTATGGAGAGTGCCGGTATGCCTGATTACTTTAACCACGACTTGTTTGCGGCTCTGATTCAGAATGGCGAAGATATCCTTGAGCAGGCTGATTTAGCTGAGTTTTCTGAATCAGGTACGCAAGGCCATGGGGCCGAATTGCCTCAGGAAACCGTGCTGATGGAAGAGATTACGTCCCTAATCTGCCAGACGGATAACGAGACTTGTGGAGTCGTTCACCTGCGTTCGATGACAGAACACGCGCTGCTGGTGTTGACGCTCAGAGGCCTGGATGCTTACCGGGCAGAATGCCACGAGCCGCTTTTGGCGTGCTTTCAGCAAAATGCGACCATTCTGGCTCCAGAAGGGATTTCGCCGTCACGTCGGTTATATAGTAGCCAGTCCGTTGAATGCACGACGACTGAGGAGCAGCACAATGTATTGCTGGAAATCTGGGCGCTGACAAATACCCGTCTGGCATGGCGTCGCGATGTTTTTCGCCAGAATCCGCAGTATCTCTGGTGGCGTGATAATGCCTGCAATTTGTTAAAGCAAATAAATGCATATGGACGGGCATTGCCTGATGGCATTGCTTATTTACTGGCGAATGAAGCCCGCGCAATAGTGGCAGAAAACTTTGCTGTCGATGGTATTAAAGCGTCTCCAAACGAGTGGCTGCGTTATTCCATCTGGTGGGCAACGGGTCTTGAAAAACTGATGTTAAACGTCATTATGGCCGTAGTAGGTGAGTGGGAACGTCTAAGTGACGATGACGATGGTTATAACGTCTGCTATTCCCGACTCTGATTTTTTATGAGCCGGCATCGATTAATGTCGGTGCGGGCTTTTTTTGTCGATTAGTTATATTTGAACATATTTGACGAGATAACTGAACACGCAGATTAAAGGCTTGTTAATGTTATTGGTAGTGTCTCTTTGTTATATCTGGATATTATTGCCAGACAATATTAATGCTGGCCTGTTAATAATCAAATACGATAATAGATGTTCGATGGTGATTTGAATGTTACCAATGAAACGGTCTGTATCGCATCGTACTTCACTTATTCTGTATCAAAGGGGAAATGTGTTCTTTTCACTTGAGTGTCGCTCAGAATTAATATGAAATGTTTTGACAGACGATAATAATCAGCTACAGAGTTATCAGAATATCCGCCGTAAAAAATTATCGCGCTTACCCATGACATGTAACCATTCACAACCTGGAATAAATCATGTCATACACCATCGATCCACATCTGATGTCGCTCATCAGTTCACATGCCGCCGACCTGCAAAAAACCTATTCCCGACTCAAACCGTTTCGTATGGATTTCTTCTATCAGCGAGATACTACGCTGGACCATCAGCGACGTGATGACTGGCTGAGCTGCGAGATGCACCGGCTGGCCGAGTACGCCTTACATGAGCTGGATGGCATAGTCGGTTATGCCTGGGTGCAGGAGTTTACCCCGCGCCACGGTATCCATTTCCATGCGGTGTTTTATCTCAATGCTCAGCGTCACCGGGCACCCAACAAATTCATCTATGCACTAACAGACTGGTGGCGTTGCTTTACCCAGGGCGACGGCTGGATTTTTGATGGCTCTAAGCGTCAGAGGTACCACATTTTCGACGGTCAACGGGTACTGAACCACAACGATAAAACTCAGCGGACACAGTTACAGCGTGCGCTCGGTTATCTGGCGAAGGAGGAGCAGAAGGATTACCGCAACTACTGCTTTGGCCTGAGTGACGTACCTGAGCCAAATGGCCGTGGTCGTCCACGTAAGCCGTAATCCATTCCCATCCATCCGTCTGATTACCCCATCTGTTAAAGCGACCGACTCTGCTCGTGAGATGGGGGAGGAGTATTCTATGCGTATACGTAAAGCATTTATGGCTTTGAATAAGGCCGGGCATATTGTCAGGTCGCAAGACGCCAGCCAGTCGCTGAATGATAGCTGGAGCTGTATTCACTGTAACTGCTCACTGCTTTTGCGAGCCGAAGATCCACGCTGTAAGCCCTGGTTTGAGCATGACGAACGAATGCTCGATGAATCGCAACTGCGTAAGTGTGCATTTTTTGATGACCTCACGCTGGAAGAGCGAAAGATACTGGAATTGCGTAAGCACCTCCGGAAGGCGTCGCCTGTTGTGGTCACGTGTAAATGGCGCTGCGTACAGTGCGAGCATATTTACTCCGGGGAAAAATGTTGCCCGAAATGTGGGCTGGGGATTTACAGCGTAGAAGTGCCGGTAGTTGCCTGAATGGCGGGGCATGTAACCCCATCGCTGTTACCGCAGGTAAAACGCAACGAACAGGATGCCACTGATAAACAAAATGGCGATACCCATCATCGTCAGCCAGACGACAATAAAACGCTTCGGGTGCCTGACTAATAGCCAGAGCACGCCGAAGATGATTAACAGGGCAGGGATTGCAGGCATGAGTGCCGGTCTATGGCGTATAACTGAAGGTTTCGGCTTCTTTCGAGTCGGACTCGTTTTTGATCACACCATTGTTAGGATCAGGCTCGGCCAGTGGAGTATCGAAATAGCCCTGACACTGTTGCTGGGAAATAAGTTTCTTACCTTTGTAGACCGTCAGCCCATCCCAGACATTTCCTTTGGCATCAAGAGAGATCACCACATAGCTGTAATCCCCTTTGGCGAAACGGTAGTAGAGCGTACTGTTTCCGTTCATGGCATTGAAATAGCCGTACGCAGTAGCAGGAAGGCGCAAATCGACAGTCCCGGCTTTGTTGGTATGGATGTAATCCACACCGATACCATGAAAATCGACGGCGATGGCGCTGCCGTTTTTCAGTTTGCAGGACGAAACGGAGGTGGCTGCGTGAGCGAAGCCTGTAGCCAGTAAGAATGACGTAGCAACCAACGCAGCTAACGTTTTAGTTTTCATGTTTAATTTCCTTATCAGTGTTTATGTACTAATCATGCTGAACTACACAGGCAGTTGGATGGCTCGCAGCGTGAGTTTGTCGAGGTCAGCCGTCAGTTGCTCAATTCGCTCGATCTCCGAAACTTCAATGCCTTTCCAAAGAGCCAGATGACGATCGAGCAGCGCCCATTTCATGGCGTGAAAGCCGTTCCAGGCTAAGCCTATCCACGAGGCATAACTGGCGTTAAGGATATTTCCAGTGATGTACATCTTTCCTGCATTCACTGCGCTGCTGGTGCCATAGGCAAGTGCCAGCATCATGCGAAATCGAGGGTTCATTTTCAGGGGGAGCGTGTCCATTAAAGCATCGGTAAAGGAGACTTTGTAAACGAACATCTGTTTTGCGATATAAAAGACGCGCATCAGCACTTCCATTATCGCTACGGGAATGCTGGTGACGATAAATTGTCGGAAGTCGTAGCCGCTGATGTACATAAACTCGATTTGTTTCCCGAAATTTGACTCGTCGACGGGAATACCTTCCAGCATACGCAGCAGCCCCATAAAGGGTGCCGGAAGCCCCATGCCCCGGTTACCTTGGGCTGATGGTGCGTTTACATCAGAAAGCAAGTGGCCGAACATCCTCCCCAGTAGCTGAAACACACTTCCTTCAACAGAGGCTTTGGAAGAGGGGTAGCGAGTGATAATACCGTTATGCACAACCGTGCATTTATTATCCATCATGTCCCTGACGCCAAAAATAAAGCCGAGTATAGGATCGTGGGAAAGGGCTTTCAGGCGATGGTTCTTAGGATTAAGTATCGCGCCACTGGCACCTAAAAGGTCCTGTGTCATTGAACAATCTGGCGCGCCGATGGTGTACTTCGTACTTAGAATGTCGCTGAGCTCTGGGGGGATAAACTTGTTAAAGGCTTTCTGTACCTGTTGGTTGAATACCCCATCAACCTGTTGGGTCCATGCCATTGTGTGTTTCGGTGGCGCTTTAACAAACAGAATGTCCAGCATAGCGGCGAACAGTCCACCACACCCTGCAATGGCGTAATCCCAGGCGTCCAGGCTGTACTTGCGGTTAAATTCAGCAATATGCCCGGACAGCCGTGCATCCGTGGTCTGCATGTCATCTGTGCTGAGGATATCGCTGAGCCGGGCTGCACCTTCAAAACGGGAATTTGACTGACGGTATATCTCGCTAAGCGGCGTTTGAGAAAGCTCCTGCGTTTCAGATGTCAGGTTGTTCGTATGACGCGCTTTCGCCTCAGTAAATTCTGGCGAATCAATAACCGCATCGCCACCCAGCAGCGCCAGCTGTTGCCGGATCTCATCAAGTTCACTGCCAATTGTTGTATGGGCGCGGGAAATTTCTTCCCCGCGATCCTGTAGCAACCTGATAGCTTTAATCTCATTCTGATACGGCAGTTTTTTCATGCTGGTTTCTTTTTGGTCAGCAGGTCGATGGTGGCCCGGATCGTGATGATTTCGTTTTTGAAGTACTCGGCATTGGCGAGAAGCCGCTCCTGAATGGCGTAGAGTTTGCCGATAGCAGTACCTAATGCAGCGGCCAGTTTTGCATTTTTCTTTCTCTTCGCGAGGGTGTAGCCACCAATACCTAATAGCACAACAGGCGCGGCCAGTACGCCAATACCGGCAACCATGCCGCCGCCGACAATACTCCCAGCGGCAGCCAGCCCGGAGGTGATCCCGGCTGCGGAAACGCCAGTCACTCCCAGCCCATACAATGCGCCAAAGGCTGCAGCTCCCCCTAAACCAGCTCCCAAGGATGTGGACAATCCTTCTGTGATCCCTGGATAATCGTTTTCCAGTTCGTTAAGAACGCTTTGTACTTCATGCGTCGCTTCCTGTCTCATACGTTCAACATCGTCTTTGGTTAATTCACTCATAATTTTTCTTCCGGTTATTGCCGCCAGATAATGGACAGCGAGTTAAATGATTTCCCCAGCCTGTAACCTGAAAATTTGTCACCACGGGCTAGCTTGGCGAGAGTGCGAATAAGGTCAACAAAGCCTGTCGGTTTGGGCATGTAAGGATCAAAACGAACGTTTGCCGTGGGGATATCGTCGTAGACTCGGTATTTTAGTCCCTCACTTTCAAGCATTCTTTCAATTGTCTCGACGGTGACTGATATATCGCGCATATCGCCAAATTTATGAATTTCAAATGATGTTTTTCTAGTAATCAATTCCTGTAGTAATGGTTTATTGATGTGTTGAAAGAGATAAATAATGATGTCCGTATCCTGATTCATGGATGCTCCTGTAAATCTGTTGCGCCGGGGGTTAAGTTCCCAGTATCGGAGCTTGTAGTTTCAAGCGCCCTTCTGAGTTCTTCTTCGAATAATTGCTGCCACTCCATTGGCTCAACTATCCGCATGTGTGGTAGCCAAAATCGTACAATTGGAAACAGCTGCTTCTGATGGGAAACTTTTGTGGTTAGCAGCAGGGAACTGTCGAGCAGCGATTTGATAATCTCCTGCTCTGGTAACTGTTCCTGATAACGAAAATAGTCAGCGACATTATCGGCAACGCTCACCGTTACTGTTATTTGTTCCGAACTGCACCAGGGAGTTTTTTGCTGGATTAAGATGGCGTCAATAGTTGGGTCGGGAGTGAATGTTTCCTGCAATACATCCAGCCATTCAATCCCGCTAAGTCTGAATGTTTTTATCTGCTGCTGTTCCGTTACGGTTAAATACCAAACACCCTGAAGATAAAACAGACGGTAAGGTTCTACGTGACGGAGGGTATTTTCTTTTTTATACGTCATCCGGCAGCGGTAATGTTCGCGAATAGCTTTTTCCAGATGAGGAAAGTGGCGTTGCAAATCTTGCTGTACGCTTTCTTCATTGGCAGGAGTGGTGATAGTAATAAAGTTTTCATTCATGTGCGTCGGTAGCTTTTGCCAGAAATCGGCACGCCCAACAGGCAGGAACTTACTGACGTCAACGAAATCGGCAAAAGAGCGTAGCAGGCCAAACTGCATCATCTTGTTGGCAGTGGGTGTCCGTGCATAAGTCGAGCCTTCCACCCGATGCATCAATCCAACGGTTCGCAGGGCGCGCAGATAGCGATAAAACGTGCGCACATCGATATTTAACTGCTCTGTCACCTGTGAGCGCGTCACAGAATCATGTTGAAGCAGCATGAACATGAGCTCAGCCACACGCCCGGCAATTTTGCTTTCTGCATCTGCCTTTAAATCTTTCGCCATCACAGCCATCCCTCTGCATAGTTCTGAGTGCAGGCAACATACCAACAACGGCTGACAGGACTTGTCAGCGTGGCAATGGTGTCAGCAAAATTTTTTATCCTGGCCGGAATGGTTGCCGATCATACTGTCAGTCGTTGAAAGGTATGGCGAAAGTTATAGATCTTATCGATCGACTATCCTTATCGTTAATGAGGATATTTTATTGATGAGAAGTGATTTTTTGATTGAAAGGACGAAGAACACTGGTGCCATTGCTCTGTCAGTAAAAAAGCTAAAAACGAAAGGAATGCTGTCAGATGCAATGTTGTGGGTGCCAGGGGCGATTCAGCGCATTTAATGATCATGCTCAGGTCGCTTTCTGTGCAACAACGCCTTGATTGCACAGTATGTTGCGAGCATCATCGCAAATATGTATGCATGGACTTTCCGACATCATGGTTTCCGATAAAACGCTCAAGCAGGCTGTATCAAAAATTACTATCTGGCGCAAAGGCGAACAGCGAGCGCCGCATAAGCCTTTGTTGCTGCTGTATGTCCTTTCTCATTATCGGCAGGGGCATGCTCGTCTGTTTAATTATAGTGCTGAAATTCATGAGCCGCTGTCAGACCTCCTGGAACGCTACGGGCCGCAGCGCCGCGAGCAGCGCCCGGATATGCCATTCTGGCGGCTGAAGGGCGATGGTTTTTGGGAACTTGAAAATGCAGAACTGTGCTCAACCACCGGTAGCCATCAGCCTCCCCGACGCGAACTCGCCGAACATAACGTTGCCGGTGGTTTTGATGCCGACAATTTTGCTCTGCTGGTTAAAAATCGTAAGTTAATCGACTCACTGGCACATCAGATCCTCGAAGCCCATTTCCCGACAAGCATTCAGGATGATATTGCTGATGAGATGGGCTTTGATATCCAGCATACCCTCAGACAGCGTGATCCACAGTTCCGCCAGATGGTACTGCGTGCCTATAACTATCAGTGCGCAATCTGCGGATTCAACATGCGACACGACAATGCGCCCATAGCCCTTGAAGCTGCTCATATCAGATGGAAGCAACATCACGGTCCCTGTGAAGTGCCTAATGGCCTCGCATTGTGCGCGATCCACCATAAAGCCTTTGATCGCGGTTCGATTGGGCTGGATGAAAATATGCGCGTGGTGGTTTCCGACGCGGTAAATGGTGGCGGGGTGGTACAGCGGTTGTTCTGGGATTTTGCGGGTAAAGAGATCGCGTTGCCGCAAATTAAGGACAATTATCCTGGTGATGGGTTTGTTGAGTGGCATCGGAGAGAGGTGTTCAGGGGCGTATTGAAGAATTAACTCAAGGGCAATGGCTGCTTGCCCTTGAGTCATATAGCTCTTAACGCGCTCGCTGTTGTATTGTTGCGAAGAACATATCCCAAAGGTGTCCTGCCATTCCTTCGTTTGTGAGTAACGAATCTCTTGAACCATTCGATCCAAAAATGCCCATCATCGGACGAAAACCAAGGGTTTGCCCATTATCTGCAACACTCAGGCTTTCATTGCAGCTGTTGTGAGTCACGCCGCTTTGGCTATAGCAGATATCCCCGAATCCCATGTGACGACTTCCGAGCCAGATCCCACACTGACCAACCTTGCTACCGTTGATATACACGGCACAAGTGAAAGAATCTGCATCAGGCCGATGAAAATCAACATCTAGCCCTGCTTGGCGCTTTTTGAGTTCGTCCAACGAGTTTGCAAAGTAACGAGCGACATACTCAAAACCCTCGCGACGGGCGCGATCTTTATCGAGGTCAGTAAAATTCTTTGGTAGAGAAAGATTGCTGGAACGCGGCGTAAAAACTGTATCCGTCGCCTGAACCATTGGGTTAGCCGGAGCTGGTGCGTGCACAATCTGCTGCGGCTTTTTCGCTTCCAAATTGGCAATGGCTCGGGAGACAGCATCGGCGACCTGTACGTAACCCTCATCGTGACTGGCAAACCTGCTTATGGCTTTACCGTCGATTGTCGCTGCCATGATGCTGCCGAATGGCAACTGATGCCAGGCACACTCTCTTAAAATCACCGGAATGACCACCGCCTCACCTTTTTTATGCCGCTCCAGTGCGTTGGTCATCTCTACCTGATAACAATAGTCAGAAGCGATGAAATCACTGCTAATTAGCAACAGGATAATATCTGCCTGCGAAAAGTAGTGGTCTATTTGGTTCTCGAACTCTTGCCCTGGAACGATGCGGCGATCGTGCCATGTGTTGATCTTTCCCATGCGCTTCAGGGGGGAAAGATGCTTCTCAAGCTCATTGCGTAGGGCTTCATCTGCATGAGAATAGGAAAAAACGAGAGTGGTCATAGGGCGTAAAAGACTCCGGTAGAGAAACAAGAAAATACCGTCATTTTGCGCCATAAGTGTAAAAGAGTAATTACCTTTTGCCACAAGTTATTGATGAGGAATCTGGTCCTTCATCTTGGTATCGCTCTGACGTCAGAGTATGATCTCTGGTAATTTCCCCGATTTTACCCAACCTGGACATCGAACCAGGCACAGATGATTTTTTGAGGTTTTGATGGACAACGCTGAACAGCAATTTCTGAACGATCTGGATACTAAGTTCTGGAAAGCCGCAGACAAGCTACGGGCCAATATGGACGCAGCCAACTACAAGCATGTGGTACTGGGGCTTATCTTTCTGAAGTATGTTTCAGATGCCTTTGACGCCCGCCAGAAGGAACTGAAAGGACTGTTTGAAGACAAGTCCAACCCAGACAACATTTACGCGCTGTCTCGTGACGATTACGACACAGAAGAGGCGTACCAGCAGGCGATCGCAGAAGAGCTGGAGGTTCAGGATTACTACACTGAGAAAAACGTCTTCTGGGTACCCAAACTGGCTCGCTGGGAAACGCTTAAAACCAATGCTGCTCTGCCTGTAGGGACGGTTCTGGGGAAAGACGATAGCGGCAAAGATATCGTCATGACGTCAGTATCGAAGCTGATTGATATCGCTCTGGATACTATCGAAAACAGCAACCCGAAACTGAAAAACATCCTTAACCGTATCGGGCATTATCAGCTTGGTAACGACCTGTTAATCAGCCTGATTAACGTTTTCTCCGATACCAGTTTCAGCGAACCCAAATACAATGGCGTGAAGCTCAATTTGAAGAGCAAAGATATTCTCGGTCACGTTTACGAATACTTCCTTGGTCAGTTTGCACTGGCGGAAGGTAAACAGGGCGGCCAGTATTACACGCCGAAAAGCATCGTTACGCTGATTGTTGAGATGCTCCAGCCCTACAATGGCCGCGTGTATGACCCTGCGATGGGGTCTGGTGGGTTCTTCGTTTCCAGCGATCGCTTTATCGAAGCACACGCTGATGAAAAGCATTACAACGCCGCTGAACAAAAACGCAATATCTCCGTTTACGGGCAGGAGTCCAACCCTACCACCTGGCGTCTGGCTGCGATGAATATGGTGATTCGCGGTATTGATTTTAACTTCGGTAAACAAAACGCCGATACGTTCCTGAACGACCAGCACCCGGATTTACGTGCCGATTTTGTTATGGCGAATCCGCCCTTCAATATGAAAGAGTGGTGGAATGCGAAGCTAGAAGACGACGTGCGCTGGCAGTACGGTACACCACCGCAGAGTAACGCCAACTTTGCCTGGATGCAGCACATGATCCACCACCTGGCACCGAAAGGTTCGATGGCGTTGTTGTTGGCAAATGGTTCGATGAGCTCTAATACCAACAGTGAAGGGGAAATTCGCCGGGCGATTATTGAAGCGGATCTGGTGGAATGTATGGTGGCCTTGCCGGGTCAGTTGTTTACCAACACCCAAATCCCGGCCTGTATCTGGTTGCTGACCAAAGATAAATCAGGCGGTAACGGAAAAGCGCATCGTAAAGGTGAGGTGTTGTTCATTGACGCTCGCCAAATTGGTTTTATGAAAGACCGCGTACTGCGTGATTTCTCAACGGATGATATCAAAAAGATTGCCGATACTTTCCATTCCTGGCAGACGGATAAAGATTATGAAGATGAAGTTGGTTTCTGTTTTTCTGCAACCTTTGAAGATATTCAGAAAAATGATTTTGTACTGATGCCTGGGCGCTATGTCGGTGCTGCCGAGCAGGCAGGAGATGATGAGCCATTTGCAGAAAAAATGACGCGACTGACGGCACAGCTTAAAGACCAGCTAGAAGAGAGCGCCAAACTGGAAGCGCAGATTAAGGTGAATTTAGGGGAGCTGGGTTATGAGTTTTAAGGTCCAATTCTCACACATCGCAGAAATAATTATGGGTCAATCACCTAAAGGTGAAGAGGTTAATAATGAGGGGATCGGATTACCTTTACTGAATGGGCCTACTGAATTTACCGACCGCTACCCTCTGCCGGTGCAGCATACTGCGTTTGAAAAAAAAACATCGTTACCAGGCGATATTTTATTTTGTGTTCGCGGCTCAACAACTGGGAAGATGAACTATTCTGATCAAAAATATTGTATAGGTCGAGGACTTGCTGCAATACGGGGCCGAAACGGATATCCTACTCCATATGTTAAAGCAGTATTAGAAGCCTGTCTGCCTGAATTACTGGCTGCGGCTACAGGCTCAACTTTTCCAAATGTTAGTAGAGATCTGATTAATAATATTTCTGTTGATGTTTTATCAGTTGACGATGCTTATCGTATAAGTAAGTTTATTGAATCACAGGAAGAGAAAGTATTCAATAACAATGGAATAAACCAAACTCTCGAACAAATGGCGCAAGCCCTTTTCAAAAGTTGGTTTGTCGATTTTGAACCGGTAAAAGCCAAAATCGCGGTGCTGGAAGCAGGTGGTTCACAAAAAGATGCAACGCTTGCTGCCATGACAGCGATTTCTGGGAAAGATGCTGATTCTTTAGCTGTATTTCAGCGAGAGTATCCTGAAAAATATGCCGAACTTAGAGCTATAGCAGAGTTGTTCCCGCCAGCGATGCAAGACAGCGAATTAGGAGAGATTCCTGTTGGATGGTTTTGTACGGACTTATCGTATCTTGCATTACTTAATAACTCTTCTTGGTCAAAGAAGAATGCTCCAGAATCATTAAAGTATGTTGATTTAGCAAACACAAAATGGGGCATTATTCATTCAACTGAAGATTTCTTATTTTCTGATGCGCCAAGTCGTGCCCGTAGAATATTAAAACCCGGTGACACTATTGTAGGAACTGTGAGGCCAGGAAATGGTTCATATGCCTTTATTGCTGAAGAGGGCCTGACTGGGAGCACCGGTTTTGCAGTATTAACGCCAAAACATGAACACTTTAGTTCGTTTATTTATATCTGTGCAACATCTAAGGATAATATCGAACGTCTGGCCCATTTAGCCGATGGCGGAGCATATCCAGCAGTTAATGCTGAGGTTATACTATCTACCCCGTGTACCATTCCTATTGATCATAGCAGCAGCAAAAACCTAATAGAATGCTTCCACTATTATGTCAGAGAGCTATTTGCTTATAAGCATAACAATCTTAGACAAAATAAATCACTGGAACAACTCCGCGACACCCTGCTCCCCAAACTCCTCTCCGGTGAAATTACGTTACCGGAAGCCGAGGAAATAGCCAAGGAAGCTGACTATGTTTAAGGTCGATCAGCCCAGCAATAGCCTGCAACCGCTTCAGGAAACCACCTTCACTAACGCGGGCTTCACCGAACGCTACCACTTACAGGAATGGCTGGCGAAGCATCCGCAGGCATTGACCCGCAACAGCGATGATGAACTGCTTATCATCCAGAAAGAGTTTGCCGGGTTTGACGACACCAAAGAGCGACTCGATCTGCTGGCGATCGACAAAGACGGTAATCTGGTGATCATCGAGAACAAGCTCGACGATTCCGGGCGCGATGTCGTCTGGCAGGCACTTAAATATGCGGGTTACTGTGCGAACCTTCGCAAAGAACATATCGTAGAGATCTTCCAGCGTTACCTCGATCAGAACGAACCAGAAGAAACGCGTCCTGCGGCTGACGTGCTGGCTGAATTTCTTGAACATGAAAGCCTGGATGAAGTGCAAATTAACCAAAGCCGTTCCCAGCGCGTGATGATGGTTGCGGCAAATTTCCGCAAGGAAGTCACCAATACCGCGCTCTGGCTGATGCAGTTCAATATCCGTGTCCAGTGCTTTAAGGTCACGCCTTACCGTTATGGAAATGATGTATTCATCGACATCCGCCAGGTTATTCCCACACCGGAAGCCGAATCCTACATGATCGGTATGGCTCAGAAGGAAGCAGAAGAACAATCAACCAGCGGTGAACTGAAACAGAGCCAACGCTTGCGCAAGGCTTTCTGGACTCAGATGCTGGAGAAATTTCATGCCAGCGACTGTACGCTGTATAACAACATCAGCCCGTCTATGGATCACTGGTTATGTGCAGGCTCCGGCATAAGTGGTATGCCGTATAGCCTAATATTCAGCAAGAAGGAAATCCGCGTAGAATTATGGATTTCGCGAGCATCGGCAGACATCAACACCATGGCATTGAACTGGCTGGAACAACACCGCACATCTGTCGAAGAGGTATTCGGCAACCCACTGGAGTGGCTCTCGCTACCTGGTAAAAAAGCCTGCCGTATTCAATACCGCCAAAAAATAGATGGTTTCCAGCAGGAAAATTGGCCGCAAATGATCGACTGGCTGGTGGAACATATGACCCGTTTTGAGGATGCGCTTTCGCCGTATCTGCCACAGCTTAACCAGTTGATTAAGCAAACCTTTAACGGGCATGATGAAGTAGAAAATATAATAGAAGAAGCTGAACACGTTTAATACAGGACGTTACCGATGCTGACCGAAGACGATTTAGAGCAGCTTTGCCTGAGCTGGTTTGCCGAACAAGGCTGGGAAATTCATCACGGGCCGGATATTGCCCCGGATGGCAGTAATCCGCAACGCTCCAGCTATCATGATGTATTCCTGACGCCCGTGTTGAACACCTGCTTGCAAAAAATCAACCCGCACCTGCCCGCTGACGTCTTCGAACAGGTTATCTCCCGTATTACTCGCGCTGAAAGCCCGGATCTGATTGCTAGTAACAAAGCCTTCCATCACTGGCTACTGGAAGGGGTTCCGGTACAGTACCGTCGCGACGAAGAACTTATCCACGATCACGCCCTGCTGGTGGATTTTAACCAGCCACAAAACAACCGTTTTATGGTGGTCAATCAGATGACCATCAGCGGGACGAAACAGCCTCGTCGCCCGGATATCATCTGCTTTATTAACGGACTGCCACTGGCGGTTGTGGAACTGAAAAGCCCCATCGACGACAAAGTAGATATCTGGGATGCGTACCATCAGTTACAGACCTATAAAGACGAAATCCGCGATCTGTTTATCAGCAATGAAGCGCTGATTGTCAGCGATGGCTGTCTGGCACGAGTGGGTTCCCTGACCGCCTCGGAAGAGCGTTTTATGCCGTGGAAAGCTATCAGCAATGAAAATGATAAACCTCTGCTGGAATGGCAACTGGAAACTATGGTACGGGGGTTCTTTAACCGGGAACTGCTGCTCGACTATATTCGTTACTTCGTCCTGTTCGAGAACAACGATGAAAGGCTGATTAAAAAAATAGCTGGTTATCACCAGTTCCACGCGGTGCGCGAGGCCGTGCAGGCGACAATTGTCGCTGCTACCGGTAAGCCACTGGCCCTGCACAGCAACATTCAGCCTGGCAGTAAGAAAGCTGGTGTGGTCTGGCATACACAGGGTTCCGGTAAAAGCATCTCCATGTGTTGTTATGTCGGCAAACTGCTACAACAGCCGGAGATGGGCAACCCGACGATTGTGGTTGTGACCGATCGTAACGATCTGGACGGTCAGCTTTACGGTACATTCTGTCAGGCGCAGGAACTGCTCAAACAAGTGCCAGTGCAGGCAAATGATCGCGAAGCACTGCGTGAACTGCTTGCAACCCGCGATGCTGGCGGCATTATCTTTACTACCGTGCAGAAGTTCTCACCGGAGGAAGGGGAAAACGCCCATCCGGTACTCAATGGGCGCAGTAACATCGTTGTTATTTCCGATGAAGCGCACCGCAGCCAGTACGGCATGAAAGCTAATCTGGACCGGGAAACCGGCGTCTATAAATACGGTTACGCTAAACATATGCGTGACGCACTGCCTAACGCCTCGTTTCTGGGATTCACTGGAACGCCGGTTTCGGCAGAGGATCGTGATACCCGCGCTGTATTTGGCGATTACGTCTCGATTTATGATATTCAGGATGCGGTGGATGATGGCGCAACGGTGCCTATTCACTACGAATCCCGACTGGCGAAACTCGATCTCAATCATGAAGAACTGGCGGCGCTCTCCGATCAGGTTGATGAACTGATTGAAGATGATGAACTGGACCAGCGTGAAAAAACCAAAGGTGAATGGAGCCGTCTGGAAAAACTGGTTGGTGCAAAACCGCGTCTTCAACAGGTTGCCGCCGATCTGATCGCTCACTTTGAGAGGCGCAATACTGTAATGGACGGCAAGGCGATGATTGTCGCGATGAGCCGCGAAATCTGCGTCCATCTTTACGATGAAATTATTGCACTGCGCCCGGAGTGGCATGATGACGATCCTGAAAAAGGACAAATCAAGATCGTGATGACAGGTACAGCATCCGATAGGGCGATGCTGCAACCGCATATCTACAATAAACGTACCAAAAAACGGCTGGAGTCACGCTTTAAGAATGTGAACGACTCGCTAAAGCTGGTGATTGTGCGTGATATGTGGCTGACCGGCTTTGACGCTCCTTGCTGTCACACCATGTATATTGATAAACCAATGCGCGGTCACAACCTGATGCAGGCTATTGCTCGCGTCAACCGGGTATTCAAAGACAAGCCCGGCGGGTTGGTGGTGGATTACATCGGTATCGCCAATGAATTAAAGTTGGCGCTGAAAACTTATACCGATGCAAACGGTAAAGGTGATGCGACCATTGACGCTGAAGAAGCGCTGGCGATCATGCTGGAAAAACTGGATATCATCCATGGCATGTTTGCCAAAACAGCAACGTCAGCAGGTTTTGACTACACAGGCTTTGAGGCGCATGCACAGAAGCTGTTGGTGCCGGTTGCAAACTACGTACTTGGTCTTGAAGACGGTAAGAAGCGTTTTCTTGATAACGTACTGGCGATTACTAAAGCCTGGTCACTTTGCTGCACACTGGATGCGGCACAACCTTATAAGCTAGAGATTGCTTTCTTGTCTGCGGTGAAAGCGGCGATCAGCAAATTTACCAGCGTGGACAAAAAAATAAGCCAGGCTGAAAAGAACTCTGCCCTGAAACAGATTCTGGATAATGCCGTTATTGCTAACGGTGTGGATGATATTTTCACATTGGCTGGGCTGGATAAACCTAATATTGGCTTACTTTCTGATGAGTTTTTGCAGGAAGTCCACGATATGCCATATCGCAACCTGGCGGTAGAGTTGCTGGAAAAATTGATTAACGATGGTATCCAGTCCCGCACAAAAAATAACGTAGTGCAGGAGAAGAAGTATTCAGAACGTCTTCAGGCCGTATTGATTAAATACAACAACCGGGCGATTGAGACGGCGCAGGTGATTGAAGAGCTGATCCAGATGGCGAAGGATTTTCAATCCGCAATGGCGCGTGATGATGCGCTTGGCCTGAATCCTGACGAGATCGCCTTCTACGACGCACTGGCAGAAAATGAAAGCGCTGTCAGGGAATTAGGTGATGAAGTGCTTAAAAAGCTGGCGATAGAAGTGACGCTGAAGCTGCGCCAATCCACTACCGTTGACTGGCAGGTACGTGAAAGTGTACGTGCAAGGTTGCGTATCCTGGTTCGCCAGACTCTGCGCCGTTATAAATATCCACCCGATAAAACACCGGGGGCGGTGGAGTTAATTTTAAAACAAGCGGAAGTTATTTCGAATCACTGGACGATGTGATTTTTGGGCCAGCAGCATTGGGCTGTTGGCTGATATTTTTTTGTGACAAATATGACTACAGAACCGTTACCTAAGAAAGCCAATATTTATAAATCGATGTTTTATTTTTTCTTTAGTAAGGAAAGATTTATTACGCTTGCTGCTATTAACAGTATGGCATTTGATCTTGAAAAAGATGAATACCGAAAGAAGCTTGAAGAGGGAAACTACAGCTTAAACCCTGATGACCATAAATATCATCTCGAAGAATGTTACAATAATTTAAGAAAATCCCTTTTTGTTTCAGTGTTAATAATGTTGGGCGTGCTTTTTATAGTGGCTGCGATAGGGTTTTATTCAGGGGAGTTTCAGATTTCCTATTCATTAGCCTGGAAAGAAGCTATTAGTGCCTCCGGGATATTTGTTCTATCATGGGCTACATTATTTCAATTAGGTTGGGGTAGCCCATCATGGAAAAGACAACGGCTTGACGAATTAGTTGAAATAGCGATATTTAGGCATGCTTTTATAGCTGGGGCTTTTTTAAGTTTATTATATTTTGCTTTATAAGATGAGATTCTATTAATGGCAAAGACATCAAAAATATCGACCCTACACGGATTTATGACATGGGTGAAAAAAATAAGCGGTTTTAGTGATGCCGGGCCTGAGAAGGTTGCGTTGCTCTATCGAGGACATGCCAATAGAAAATGGCAACTTCAACCCAGTATCTATCGCGAAGATGGGCAAGGAAAAAGCTATCGTGCGCATGAGTATGAGTTGTATCAGGAGATGTTGCGTCGTAATCCTGATGCTTTTGGCCCTGATAAATCAATTTTCGACCGATTAATCCGAATGCAGCATAACGGATTACCGACTCGTTTATTAGATCTTACAGAAAATCCATTAATAGCATTATTTTTTGCTTGTGAGAATGAATTTCATGAAGATGGTGAAGTATTATTATTCAGGCAAATAAGATCAATTATAGCATATCCACATGCAATACCTGATGCTTCGCTGGCTGGTTTAGAACGTAAATTGCAATTTTCTTTCTTGGGGAGAATGATCCATGATCGCTTGGATGAATTTTTGAAGATTAATGAAAAGAGTAAGTGCGAGTGCATCAGCGTTGAGAAAGAATATAGGAAATTAATACAAGGTTGCAGAGGAATATTAATGCATATGTATTCCAATGTTGATCGTGACGATCTTATATCTATATCCGTTTTTCTTAATAATATTAATGATGCTATTAATTCCTTTTGTAACGAAAGTAACCCTGAGTCCTTAAAAAATGAATGTGCTAGTGATGAAATTTATCTAAAAACCAAACTATTTGTTCTTGATTTTGAAAGTGCATACCGACGAATTGTAAATGCGATAATCTCTGATTTTTCTGAAGATATTGGAATAACATATAATCGATATATTAATATTGGTAATTTCGTATCTCAATTTACAACCTTTAATTTTGTGTATCCACAATTAAACAACGAAAGAATTAAACGCCAGCAGGGGTTATTCATTATCTGGCCTCCAATGGAAAATAAAAACTGGGGCGTTGAGAAGTTTTGTTGCCCTTCACGAGTATTGATAAAAGCAGATGCCAAAAAGAAAATATTAAAAGAGTTGGCTTCGTTAGGAATAACTCGTAGCTATTTGTATCCAGAACTTCCGGAGCAAGCTAAAGATATTAAAGAGCTGTATCCGCCGTTATAGTTATTCTGAAGACTCATGTGTAAGCTGCTGGTTAAGCGGCCCACCTGTCTTGGACTTCACTTTAAGAAGTGAATCCTCTGAATTGCTAGAAGTAGTGCAGTCTGGCTATGTTGGATCGGTTGGTATCTGCGTTACGTCACCCAGCAAATCTTTGTATTCTTTCTCGGAGAACAAGTTTCGAATCAGCTTCCCGAGACGACCTGAATTAGGATCGCGGGTTATATTCCTACAGACCTGAAGAAATTTGTCTAACCCGCTTCCGAAATGCTCTTCATATGTTTTTCTATGGATGCAAAAATCCAGCATTAGTAATACGAATGAACGCATCTCTGAATATTCTCTAGTTTTTATTATGGACTCAATATCCTCCTCTGTAGCTGATTTAAAAGCTATAGTTTGGCGTGAGCCCCAAGCACTATGCTCGGCCACGTATTGGCAGGCATCATAGATAGATGTATTGGCTTGAATGCTGTGCTTTTGTTTTTCAAACACATCTATGATGCGAGGATGAAGATGTAGTGAATGACGAACTAAATTAAAGTACTTAATATCTTCCGTATTATTAGATTGTTGAAATTTTGAAATCCATTGAGTTAGGACAGAATGTATTATATCTTGACAGTCAGAAAGTTCAGAAAGAATTTCGCAATATGAACTAACTGTCTGTGCGCTCAATAAATATGCACGATTTGATATTTTGGTTGCCATGTCACGTAGTTGCGTTTCACTTAAGGTATGGTCCCAGATAAAACGATCTCTAAATATATGAAACTCATAATTGGCATTCATCTCATCAGATTCTCGTACGTAGCGATCAATTATCTTTGCAACCTGTGATACATCGAACATCCCAGATTGTAAAAATTCAACAATCAAAAATTCATATTCATCACAAGTTGTAACTCCGGTTTCGTTTAGAAGTAACTTCCATCTCGACTGTTGCTTCTTACTCTCTGTTGTTAATTCCTTTTCCGCACTGTCCTTTTCCACGCCAAGTATGTCGTGCATGGCATTGTGAGATAAAATAAAGTCAAGATCAGGGCTGTCATCAATACCCTTATAGTGAATTGCCGAGAGCAAGACGGTTGAAGGAATCACCCGGGCAAGAACTGTATCTGTTAGCTCGCGACGACCACCCAGGACATAATTGATCACCTTGATGATTTTTCTGATAATGCGAATATTAGTTAATTTGCAAGATACTGCTGATTTTTTAATATGCTCTGAATAATCTGAAGGAGTCAGTGAAATGGCAATGTCAAAAGCTTCATACGCTGAGGTTGTTAATTTTAATTCTTGATCGATGACCTTCTCGCGAAGAGTATCCCATACAATCCGCTGTGCAAGCTGATCCGTATTTAGAATAAGCATAAAGCGACATTCATATTGTTGAGTGAACTCATCAATAAAACCTAATAACTCGTCTATATTCAATTTTTCGTGTTTGCGTTCGATATCATCAATAACTATAAGTTTTTTTCGAAGCATTGCTGGAGCGAAAATTAGACCTAGATCATTTAGAGCCCCAAACCCTTTGTGAAAACCTTCCAAAACTTTAACACTTGATGCTACTGTTTTTTTCGCACTGTCCCAAAATCCAGGGTTGGCTTCAATAGCAGGTACCGCACTTTGGATCAGCTTCATTTTCACTTGTTCTATGCCTGACAGACCAAACAGAGATACGTAAAGCGCCCCTTTGACCATATCATCACCAGACGATGATTTGATCTGCTCCCACATGTAGCTTTTGCCTGTACCCCATTTACCTGAGAGCGAAATAACCTTGTTATCCTTATCAGCAAGCAATTGCTCCAACTGTGTT
This sequence comes from Citrobacter amalonaticus, assembly GCF_037053465.1. Lineage (GTDB taxonomy): Bacteria > Pseudomonadota > Gammaproteobacteria > Enterobacterales > Enterobacteriaceae > Citrobacter_A > Citrobacter_A amalonaticus_H. Next base: position 6,654 of record NZ_JBALIF010000007.1, on the reverse strand, counting down.
TTTGTTGATTCTAACGTCATGCATCGCTCCTGATACTTGTTTTTATTCAAGATACATCAGACGGTTGGCTGCGCAACAAAATTTATATAACTCAAGATGGATGATCTTACTCAGCAGCAATGCCCTCGGGCAGCATTCACATTGATCACCTGATTTCGAATTTTTTTCAAACCCATATCACCCAACAGAACCTAGGCCGGAACCACTTTCGTAGTGGTTCCGGCCTTCTTTTTATCTGCCTGATGGCAAAGGAGTGATATGGATCTGAACACCCAATATGAAGACTACGAAGAAGACCCGGATGAGGATACTGACGAATCCACTGAAACCGCCCACCCGCGCTCTTTTCACTCCATTGTCGGCTGGCTTTACGACAAAGCCGTCAGCGGCATAGCAGGTATTGAGTCCGCTGAAATGCTTGCCTCCCGCTATCTGGAAGACGCCAACGGATATGTGCACCTTGCTGCTCGCAACATGATCCATTGGGAAAGCATCAAAGCTGGCAGTAGTGGCTTTCTCTCTGGTATCGGTGGGGTAGTGGCTTTGCCAGTCACGCTGCCGCTTAACATTACTAGCGTGCTGTTTCTCCAGACTCGATTGGTGGCGGCGATCGCTTGTCTTGGGCAACATCGATTGTCCGACGAACGTATCCGTGCGCTTGCTGGATTGTGTCTGTGTGGCAATGCGGCGAAAGCGTTATTGCAGGAACTCTCCTTGCAGGTCGTTGATCGCTGGACCGCAGTCGTCACACAGCAGGTCACGGAGAAAACCCTTGCGCTATTGGCAACTCGCGCGGGGCTGGTCAGTGCGGAAAATATGGTGCGCCTGGTGCCTCTGGCCGGGGGGATCGTCAGCGGTGCGGTGGATATGCTGTCCACCCGCACCATTGGTTGCATTGCCTCAACTACCTTTCTTAAGGCGTCACCTCAACCCGAAGGACTTCCCCGATGAACTCGAACCCAGGCGCTGTTGTAAAAGGTCTCCTTCTATTGCTGTTCTTTCTGGTGATTTTTAGCGTTCCTGAAAAACCACAACAGGAGCCGAAAACATCCTGATCTTTTACGGACACTGCTGGTGGTCCATCATCAAAGGCCATACCTCCTGCGGGACGTATGGCCTTTCGCTTTTATGCCCAAAAGGAAATCTCACTATGACCCGATTATCCACCCTCTACGGCGCGGCAACGTCCATTCGCCGCGATCGCCCGTTAACCCACGATGAAATGATGCGCGTTGTTCCAGGCGTCTTTGGCGACGACAAACATGAATCACGTAGCAGTCGTTATACCTATATCCCGACCATCACTGTACTGGAAAGCCTGCAACGCGAAGGCTTTGAGCCTTTCTTCGCCTGTCAGGCCCGAGTGCGTGATCCGGATCGCCGTGAGTACACAAAGCACATGTTGCGCCTGCGTCGCGCCGGGCAAATCACTCAAAAGGAAGTGCAGGAAATCGTGCTGCTCAATAGCCATGACGGCACCAGTAGCTATCGCATGTTGCCGGGGATGTATCGTCAGGTCTGTTCGAATGGTCTGGTTTGCAGTCAGTCATTCGGTGAAATCCGCGTGCCGCACAAAGGCGATGTGGTGGGGCAGGTGATTGAGGGGGCGTATGAAGTGCTTGGTGTGTTCGATCGCATCGAGCAGGGCAAGGAAACTATGCAGGCCATCACACTCTCGCCTGAAAACCAACAAGCCTATGCCCACGCTGCGCTGACGTACCGCTATGGCGAAGAGCATCACCCGGTAACAGAAATGCAGATATTAACCCCCCGTCGCTGGGAGGATAAGAAAGATGACCTGTGGACGACCTTCCAGCGCGTGCAGGAAAACCTGATAAAAGGCGGTCTGAATGGCCGCTCGGCACAGGGAAAGCGCCGTCACACCCGTGCTATTCAGGGCATTGATGGTGATATCAAACTTAACCGCGCCCTGTGGGTACTGGCAGAAAATATGCTGCCGCTGGTCTCTTAAGGAAACGCTATGTCTGAACTGATATTGACCCCCGTTTTTTCAGCCAATGAGCAACGCGTTATTCGCCGGGCGCTGCGTCTGCTGGAGAAATACCAGCGTCACCCCGGCGAGCAGTTTCTTGCTACGACGTTTACGAAGGTCTGGTTACAACTAAACCTGGCGCAGCAGGAGCGAGAGGCTTTTATGGTGCTCTACCTCGATAACCAGAATCGCCTGCTGGCATATGAAACCCTCGCGCTCGGTACTATTAATCACGTTGAAGTCTATCCCCGCGAAATCGTGAAGTCCGCACTGCGCCACAACGCGGCAGCGGTGATCCTTGCGCATAACCACCCTTCGGGAACAACAGAGGTGAGTCGACAGGATAAACACATCACCGACCAGATAATCAAAGCGCTGGCGCTGGTGGATGTGCGCGTGCTGGATCACTTCATCGTCGGCGCTGGTGACATCGTTTCCTTCGCTGAATGTGGCTGGCTGTAACAACATGGGAGGTAGTCATGCAACAAAAGTCTGTCTGGGGACTGCGCGACGATATTACCCCGTCATTTGGCGCACGGCTGGTGCAGGAAGGCAACCAGCTTCACTACCTTGCCGACCGTGCCGGGTTCTGTGGCGAATTCACACCAAAGCAGGTAAAAGCGCTGAATGCGGCCTTTCCAAAGTTTGTAAAACGGATGGAAGCCGGGCTGAAAAGCGGCGAATTAGATCCGCGCTGTTCCCGCCGTTTCACCCTCACTCTGAATGGCCTGACCTGCGAAGCCGATACCAACGGCAGCTACGGTTATGTCTATCTGACGATTTACCCGGTCGAATAAACAAGGAAATTACTATGCAACACGCACTATCACTGCCTTCACCGGCGGCGGCTTTGTCACGCCCGTCACCTGTCGAAGCCTGGCAAAAACTGCTGGCGTACCTGTTTGAGCGCCACTATGGACTGGAACTCAACGACACGCCGTTTAGCGATGATTCAGTCATTCAGGAACATATTGACCGCTCCGTGTCGCCGATGGACGCCGTGAATTTCATTGTGGAGCGTTGCGGCCTGGTTCGCATCGACCGGCAGGGTTTCACCGCCAGTGAACAGGAGCCGTATCTCACCCCGCTGGATGTCCTGCGTGCCCGCCATGCCACCGGCCTCAGCCGTGTGGCCTTTCCCGTAGCGTCTTAATACAGCTATCGGGCCACTGACAGGTTGCGTCAGCGGCATAAGGTACGCTGGGTAAGTCTGATTATCCGGAGATGAAAATGATTGTTTATCAGCGAATTAATGGCGCTGAGTGGCGCAATATCTGGGTTGTCGGCGACCTGCATGGTTGCCACGGCCTGCTTATGAAGAAGCTCAAAAGCATCGGGTTTGACACTGAACAAGATCTGCTGATTTCAACTGGCGATCTGGCCGATCGTGGTAAGGAAAATGTGGAATGCCTAGCGTTACTGACCCGCCCATGGTTCCGGGCGGTGCGCGGCAACCACGAGCAGATGATGCTGGACTGCCTGCTGTACAACGGCAACGAGGCCCATTGGGTAATGAACGGCGGCGGCTGGTTCTTTGAGCTGAAGCGCGAACAGGAGCGGCAGGTCAGAACTCTATTGCCGCAGATCGTCGCGCTACCTCTGATCATCGAAGTCGCCACGCTGGGCAAAACGCACGTTATCTGCCATGCCGATTATCCTGGCAAGCATTATGGGTATGGTAAGCCAGTGAATGAAGATGACGTGATGTGGAGCCGGGATCGCATTACCACGTCGGATCATGGACAGGTTGAGACCATCAGCGGCGCTGACCAGTTCATCTTCGGCCATACGCCGCTTCATCTGCCGTTGCAATTTGCCAACCAGCATTACATTGATACCGGGGCCGTCTTCACCGGCAATCTGACGTTATTGCAAGTTTAGGGAGGTGAGTCGCAGCTGTAATGGAATGAGTGCAAACTCGCGATATTTCCTGCTAGCCGCTTTCCCGATTTACCTTTCTCACCTTCTCACTCCCCTTATTCACCGCATAATGCGCCTGCCACTCCCGGCAGGCGCGTTTGCTTTTATATGGACAAATATCATGCAAACAGAAGCTGAAGTCTTAACCGACCATAACGAGCTGATTTGTTCGACCAGTATCGAGCGTATCGTGTCGGGGCGCGACGCTGCGCTGCAACAAATTGAGACGCTGATCCTCCAGCTTGACGCTATCTCGCGGCTGACGTCGGAGATTGGTGGTGACGTGGCGGATCACTGGGCGATGCGTCAGGGCCATTCCTTCGACTGTTGGCTGGTGCAGCCGGTGGATAAAGCGATGCCGGTAATCACCCGTAATATCGACCGCAGCATCTGGCGTGACCTGATGCTCAAATCCGGGATGCTGACGTTGATGGATGCCGAAGCCCGCAATCAGTGGGCGAAAAATCTGGAAGAGGGCGATCTTCCAGCTATCAGCGAAGCCAATATTCTCAGCACCTTTGAGCAGTTACATCATAACAAGCAGGAGGTATTCGAGCGTGGCATTATCAACGTGTTTAAAGGATTAAGCTGGGACTACAAAACCAACCATCCCTGCTACTTTGGCAAGCGGATGATCATTAACAGCTTAGTGAAGCATGACAAATGGGGCTACAGCCTGAACTGGGGCTGGCGACGCGATCAGCTCGCCGATCTGGAAAGGATGCTGTGCCTGCTGGATGGCAAAACCATTCCCGATAACCGGCATGATGTTTCCATCCGGTTTATGGATTTTGTTCGCGATAACCCGCATGAGCAGGTGTTCGAAGACGATCTCTTTACCATTCGTTATTTCCAGAAGGGAAGTGGGCATATCACCTTTAAGCGGCTGGATCTGGTAGAGAAGATGAATGATATCGTGGCGAAGCACTATCCGGGCGCGCTGCCAGCGAAATGAAATGTCGTATGTTTGCTATCAAAAATGTCGTATGTTTGCTAATCTGTATGCAGTGACTCAGGAGGCGAATATGACGATAAAAGCACGCATTCAGTCACGACTGAAACGCTCAAAACACTATGTATTCACTCGTGACGATTTCAAAGATATTGCAGGCTATGATCAGGTCGGCAGGGTATTGCGCGATCTCATTAAAGAAGGGCAACTGCTGAAGGTGGGGTATGGCGTATACACCAAAGCACGCCAGAACAGCATCACCGGTAAGGTCATGCCCGCAGCGCCAGGAGGCTCTTCAGCGGTGATTGTCGAGGCGCTGGAACGCCTGAAGGTACGCTATCGTTTTGCCGGAGCAACGCAGGCATATAACAGCGGTGAGTCCACGCAAATCCCGGTATCACCAGAGATCAGAACATCTTCGCGTTTTAAGCGCGCATTATCCATAGGGAACAGTAAATTAAATGGATGATTTAACCACTCTGTTTTCCGATGTGGCGGATGCGCTGGGTATTGAGTCCGTCGCGATTGTGGAAAAAGACTACTATATGCCACTGAAAAGTGAGAGACGTTATCAGGTTATCCAGGTCGGTCTTGCCGATGTGGATGTTGGTCGCGTGGTGAGTCACTCGGATATGGTAGATTTTGCCAATCGTTTAAAGGAAGCCTGACAAGCAGAGAAGTTACTCCCTCCGATAATCGCCCCTCATTGCCATTTGCTTAAATCTTCCCCATACTAGATACATGTGTTTACTACACGTGTAATTTCAGGAGACCCTATGCCGGGTATGAGTGTACGACATAAAAAGACAGTCAGCGTCACGCTGGAACCTGTACTGCTTCAGCAAGCCCGCGATGCCGGTGTCAATCTGTCTGCGGTGCTTACTGCTGCATTGAAAGAGGAACTCAGTGCTACAGGTGTTGAGCGCTGGAAAGCTGAAAACAAAGCAGGTTTGCAGGAGCTCAATCGTATTACTGATGAGCACGGCCTTTTGTCGGACGATTACAGGACGTTTTAACCATGCAATACGTGGTGTATCGCAATAAAGGCAACAGTCAGGCGTATCCCTATTTACTGGACGTGCAGAGCGATATTATTGAAGAGCTGCACACCCGTATGGTTATCCCGCTGTTTCCAGTGAGTCGGTTGGTTAATCGCCCCGTTAAACGCCTGACGCCCACGCTGAATGTGGAAGGTAATGACTATCTGGTGATGACTCACGAAATGGCGAGTATCAGGCTTTCGCAGATTGGTGATGAGGTGATGGACGTTCGTTCCCACAGGCAAACCATCAAAAATGCTCTCGATTTTATTTTTGACGGGTTCTGAATAGCTTGCAGGTTAAATGGAGAGTTGTTCACCATTCTATCGCTGTAGCAGGGTAGGACTTGACGCGCTGGAGCCAGTGGAAGAATATGACGAGTGATTTTTGAATTAGCTGATTTTCCAGAGAATCGCGTTGAGTATACATGTGAGTATATATAGCGATTCTCTGTTTTTATAATGTCATCTATTTCAGTTAGTTATGGCGTAAAATGCGGTCCGGCCTTCGATCCGGGCCATAAGTGTACTCCTTGCAAAAATGCGTCAAGATTCTGTTGTGGTTTATTTTGGTGTCTCATATGCTACCAATGTCAAGATGATTATTTTTTGGGGGATGTGATTGTAAGTATCCCGCATAATCGTGCCATTCACATTTAGAGATCATCCGGCATAATCAATCTGCCAACGAAGGAGATCGCTATGCGTAAAGCCCGTTTTACTGAGCATCAGATCATCGCTGTGATTAAG
>NZ_JBALIF010000006.1:0-331298 GCF_037053465.1 Citrobacter amalonaticus | reverse complement strand
CGGGGATTAACCCGACCAGTCAGGTCAGCATGGGCTCTGTGGGCAATGAACGTCTGGTGACCAACGTCGCGGCTGGCGCGCTGTCTGCGGACAGCACCGATGCGGTGAACGGCTCTCAGTTGTTTGCCACTAATAGCGCGATCAATAGCCTCAACAGCAGTATCACTAACCTGGATACCGGTTCGGTGAAGTATGACACCAATATCGATGGGTCCGTGAACTACAACAGCGTCACGCTGGGTGGGGACACCTACGACAACAGCACCCATACGGGCGGTACGAAGATAACCAACGTGGCGGACGGCACAGCGCCGAGCGACGCGGTGAACTTCTCGCAGCTCACTGAAACCAACAACAGCGTTAATGACCTCTCTACCACCGTAAACAACTTCGCGGGGGATCAGAGCGACACTTATACCACTATCAATGGCCGCGGCATTCGCTATGTGCGCACCAATGATACGGGGCTGACTCAGGAGGATGCATTTGCCACCGGTCAGGGTTCGACTGCCGTGGGTTATAACGCCGTTTCCGGCGGGATAAATAGTCTGGCGTTGGGGAATAATGCCTCTGCCAGCATTGACGACGGCGTTGCATTAGGCAGTCGTTCGGTTGCCAGCACGGCGGCGGGCGTGGCGGGTTGGGATCCCGACACCTTCTATATGTCTACCAGCACCAGCCCGGTCTGGCGGAGCTCGCTGTCGGCGGTAAGCGTTGGCGATCCGGTGAATGGGCTTACGCGTCAGATAACTGGCGTTGCAGCAGGCGCCGAGGATTCGGATGCAGTCAACGTCGCCCAGCTTAAAGCCAGTATGGCGCACTACTACAGCTTTAATGACAATGGCGTCAACATAGCGAACTACAACGATGATGGCGCGACGGGCTTTAACTCCATTGCTGCCGGGGTGGGGGCGCAGGCTTCAGGTACCAATGCTGTTTCAACAGGGGTGATGGCGCAGGCGAACGGGACGAACTCCCTGAGTATCGGCTATGGCACTGTGGTGAACGGCGACCGCTCGGGTGCTTTTGGTGACCCGACGATCATCAACGGCGCTGACAGCTACTCGTTTGGTAACGAAAACTATATTGACTCCAATAACGTGTTCGTTATGGGTAACAACGTTAACGTGGGGACGGGGTTTGATGGCGCGGTTGTGCTGGGGAACGACTCCACCGTCAGCAGTGCGGTTGCAACGCCGGGAACGACGATTAACGACGTGGCCTACAGCTTTGCCGGGGTGAACCCAACCAGCGTTGTGAGCGTCGGTGCGGCAGGTGCTGAACGTCAGGTCACCAATGTGGCGGCAGGGCAAATTACGGCAACCAGTACGGATGCGATCAACGGTTCGCAGTTGTTTGCTACCAACAGCGCGATCGATAATTTGAGCGGCAGCGTCACCAATCTGGATGCCGGTTCGGTGAAATATGACACCAACATTGACGGAACGGTGAACTACAACAGCGTCACGCTGGGTGGGGACACCTACGACAACAGCACCCATACGGGCGGTACGAAGATAACCAACGTGGCGGACGGCACAGCGCCGAGCGACGCGGTGAACTTCTCGCAGCTCACTGAGACCAATAGCCAGATCAACAACATCTATAACACCGGCACCAAATACTTCCACGCCAATTCCACCGGCGCGGATTCTCAGGCGCTGGGGTCTGATGCGGTGGCGATCGGTATGGGCGCAGTGGCGAACAATGCCGGGGATGTGGCGCTGGGGGCCGGTTCCGTGACCGGGGCAACGAGCGGTACGGCGGGGGCAACCATTGCCGGAACGGACTATGTCTTTGCGGGTGTTAACCCGACCAGTCAGGTCAGCGTGGGGTCTGTGGGTAATGAACGTCTGGTGACCAACGTCGCGGCTGGTGCGCTGTCTGCGGACAGCACCGATGCGGTGAACGGTTCGCAGTTGTTTGCCACTAACAGTGCGATCAATAGCCTCAACAGCAGTGTCACCAGTCTGGATGCCGGTTCGGTGAAATATGACACCAACATCGACGGAACGGTGAACTACAACAGCATCACGCTGGGTGGGGACACCTACGACAACAGTACGCACTCGGGGGGGACCACCATCACCAACGTGGCGGACGGCACAGCGCCGAGCGATGCGGTGAACTTCTCGCAGCTCACTGAAACCAATAACCAGATCAACAACATCTATAACACCGGCACCAAATACTTCCACGCCAATTCCACCGGCGCGGATTCTCAGGCGCTGGGTCAGGATGCGGTGGCGATCGGTATGGGCGCAGTGGCGAACAATGCCGGGGATGTGGCGCTGGGGGCCGGTTCTGTGACCGGGGCAACGAGCGGTACGGCGGGGACAACCATTGCCGGAACGGACTATGCCTTTGCGGGGATTAACCCGACCAGTCAGGTCAGCATGGGGTCTGTGGGCAATGAACGTCTGGTCACCAACGTTGCGGCTGGCGCGCTGGCAGCGGACAGCACCGATGCGGTGAACGGTTCTCAGCTGTTTGCGACGAATACGGCAATCAACAGTATCAATACGGATATTACCGGTCTGCAGCAGGATGCATTGTTATGGGATCCCGCAGTTAATGCGTTCAGCGCTAAGCACGGTTCGGTGACGGTCAACAAGATAACCAATGTGGCCGCTGGCGAGTTGTCGGAAACCAGTACCGATGCGGTGAACGGATCCCAGTTGTACGCCACGAACCAGCAGGTGAACAACATTGATGGTCGTGTCACCAATATCGAAAACGTGGTCTACGACAACGTCGTGCCGACAATGCGTTATCTGAAGGTGAATTCCACAGGAACTGATGCTGTGGCATCAGGATCCAATGCGGTTGCGTTGGGTCAGGCGACGGTTGCTTCAGGGGATAACTCGATAGCAACGGGGAATGGCGCGCAATCCTCTGGCGACGGGGCGATTGCAACGGGGGCAAACTCCAGCGCATCAGGGGCGACAAGCGTGGCAATGGGGCAAAACGCCAGTGCCGTGGCGGACAATTCAGTGGCGCTGGGGGCCGGGTCTGTCGCAGACAGAGCGAATACCGTCTCCGTCGGTTCTGCTGGAAATGAGCGCCAGATCACTAACGTAGCTGCAGGGACCGCCGCGACCGATGCCGTCAACGTATCTCAGTTGCAGCAGGCTACCGGAGATATCGTCAATATTCAGAATACGGTGACGAATATTTCCGATGGTCAGGACGGCATGTTCCAGGTGAACAACACCAGCAGCTTGCCGAAGCCTGCTCCAACGGGATATGACGCGATAGCCGGTGGTGCTGGCGCACACGCCAAAGGGAATAACAGCATGGCGATAGGGACGAATTCGGCATCGCTGGCGGACAACAGCGTCGCGCTGGGGAATGGCGCTTCTGCAAGTGCGAGCAACTCGGTTGCGCTGGGGACAGGATCGATAGCCGATCGTCAGAACACCATTTCGGTGGGGTCTGTTGGCAGTGAGCGTCAGATTACTAACGTCGGACCTGGCACCAGTGGCACCGATGCGGTGAACGTGAACCAGCTGAAACAGGGCATCAGTAGCGCAAACCAGTACACCAACAATCAGTTTAATAGCCTGAAAAATATGGTCGAAAAGCAGGATGACAAACTGAAAGGCGGTATAGCAGGCGCCATGGCGATGGCAGGGTTGCCTCAGGCTTACTCCCCAGGCGCCAGTATGGTGGCACTGGGCGGCGGTACCTATCAGGGAGAGTCTGCAGTCGCTCTGGGTGTCTCAGCCGTGTCTGACAATGGTAAGTGGGTCGCCAAACTTTCTGGCACAACAAACTCTCAGGGTGACGTTGGTGCAGCGGTTGGCGTTGGTTATCAGTGGTAATTAGGTTGATTATTCCCCGGCTAACCGCCGGGGAATATCGAATGCAATAAAATACGGAATCATAATTATGTTGACGAAATTAAAAGCGCTTCGTCTGGGCGCACTCGCCTTCGGTATGACGTTAGTTAGTGGCTGTACTCATTCTGTGAGTGATGTAGATACCCGAGGAAAAACCAATAAGCCGGTATTTCCTGCCCCGGAAACCGCCGTTCGCAGTGAAGGCAGTTATGTGAATCTGGATAATTTAAAACAGGTTCAGTCGGGAATGACCAAAAATCAATTATATGAATTGATCGGCATTCCACACTTTAAAGAGGGAACTTTCCGGGTTAAAGAATGGGACTATATTTTCCATTTTACCAAAGCGGATAAATCTGTTCTGACCTGTCAGTATAAAGTTCTTTTTGACTCTGACATGAAGGCCAGAAGTTTCTACTTCAAACCGGATAACTGTCTTAGCCAGTTAAACGATACCCGGCCAATTGCCTCCCATCAGGTGAAACACCAGGAGTTGGGTACTGAAGGGTTATTTGCGTTCGGCAGCACTCAGCTACTCTCGACGGGTGCCCAACGAATCAATCATTTAGCGGCTGATGTAAAAGCTGAAGGCTTCAGCGGCAAGCATATTGTGATTAGTGGCCATAGCGATCGTATTGGCTCGCCACTGAGCAATCAGGCGCTGTCGCTGGCGCGCGCGGAAACGGTGAAAAGCTTGTTTGTGCAAAATGGCATCCCTGCCGGGATGATTGAAACGCGAGGTTTAGGCGATTCACAACCTAAAGTCCAGTGTCCTGGAAAACCGTCTCCCGCGGTTATTGAATGTCTGGCGGAAAATCGCCGAATTGTTGTTGATGTTATTGATACTAACTCAGGTAAAGAATGAAAATGTTGTTTTTAAATTATACTAAGGCCGCGACCGGCGGCCTTGCTCTGCTGGTAGCGACTTCTGCACTGGCAACCCCGGAAGATATTGCGGTTAAAACGGTCAGTGTTCCGGCATGGAATATTATCACCGATACATTGGTGAATATGACACCTTTAGTCAATGGGCAACGCAATGATTTCGTGATGGCGCAAATTTGTGGTCTGGCGCGCGGCGACAAGAGCCAGCAGGAGGTTAATGCGCTTTTACTCAAGAATAACGTTGATCCTGCGAAGCTCCCGAAACAAGGCAATACGCTTTCATTGTTGGTTAACGGTGACCGCGGGCAACAACAAACGGCCTGTGTGGCCTACCTGGCATCGTCATTGTTTATGCCTGTGAATAATGCAGTATATTTACAAGATGCAAAAGCGCCGGCAGATGAATCCACGAAAGGTAAGGATAAAGAGAAGCCATCCGCAGCGAGTGATAAAAAAGTTGACGCCGATACTAAAAATGCCACAGCAAAAGCTGCGGCGCCGGCAAAAATATTTAATCAGGCTCAGTTCGCGCAAGATGCGCGGGTGCGCATTGCAATGTCACAAGCCACCGCGCAATTGTATGCAGTACTTGCCAGCAATCTGTCTGCTGAAAAAGGGAAAAGCTGGGGTGAATATCAGGTTCAGGCTCAGCAAATTATTGCGAATTATGCGCCGGAATATCTGCGCACTGTGACAATATTCTCCAACGCAACCGCTAATCAACCGATTGTGATTAGGTCAGTAACGGGGAATACTTTTTCAGTGGCCGATGCACATAACCATGAACTCGTTCAGGATAGCAGCAATGTGTTGTTCCGTTCTCGGGGTGTGAACTGGCTTGGAAATGGTCAAATCTTTGGCAAGGAATATTTTGTTGATGTGAAGATAATTGATTCACAGCCTCTGCCCAAGAAGACTGATAAGAAGTTACGTAGAAAAATCTAATCCTTGAATTTTAATTATATACCTCTGGTTTTTGCTATCCGTGATGCTTACATATTTCTTTGGAAATAGAGCTGAGGATTTTATGACTGATATAACTTATATACCTAATGGTGAGAGTAGTGAGACTTTTATCGTTGTCGATCGCTGCCATTTTAGCCGCAATGCAATGATAGATCTTGTGAATAGTATATGTAAAAATTGCGAGGTTTTTGGCTTCTATAGTTTTATTGAATTTGTCATTTGGCGTAGAAGCCATACTCAAAAAATTACATCGCTTATATTAAATGTTCAATCTAATGACAATTTTGTTGTTGATGGCATTATTGATTTTTTGGTCTATGGCTGGAAGATCTTATCGGTTCCTCGTAAGAGAATTCTGATTTTTGCCGACCGTCTCCCTGAACTCTTTCTGGACTTCATTGCGACCATCGACGTAAAGTTTATCATCAATAGAAAGGAGTCTATTGGTTACATCAGAAGGAGCCTACAGGTAATCCATCATAGTAATTACAACATTGCTGATAAATGGGTGAGTTCACTATTGATGTTGCCTCATCGTCGGGAGCAACGGAAACGGAGATTCTTGACCAATAATGAGATCAGGGCGCTTCAAACCATCATGAAAGGCGATGATGTTGCGAAGTGTGCTAAAGAACTGGGTATCAGCCCAAAAACGCTGTATTGCCAACGTAATTCAGCAATGTCAAAGCTGGGGATGTCACATTATCAGGATGTGATTCATTATAAAGAACTAATATCAATTCTGTGTATTGATAGTGAGGATAAGCGCCATCGTAAGGTTGTAAATAATTATAGTAAGCTGATGGAGTAAGTGGACGATGAAGCGTGAGGTACATAAAAATGCGCTTTAGCAGAAATGGCAGGTTATACTACTGATAACGATGAGGAGTATGCGATATAGTATCATGCCTGAACAAATGAATTTCGATTACAACTTAATTAAATATCTGGTTGCGATTATCGAGACAAAAAGCATGACCGGTGCTGCCGACGTGCTCGATGTTGCGCCATCCGCTGTCAGCTATGCGGTGGCAAAATTACGCAAAAGTTTTAACGATCCGCTGTTTATCCGTACAATAAATGGCGTTACTCCTACCGCCGTTGCGATTAATCTCTATGAGCGGTTTAAACCTATTCTTGATGCTATTGTTGATGTCTCTGATGGGAAGAACACAATAGATGATGAGATCTGGAATAAGCGCAAAGTCATCATTCGGACTGAGCCGTTAAGTGAGTTTTGGGTTAGCCATCAATTAATACTCAGTGGTATTATTCCAAATGAATGCAATGTTGAATTCGTCCAGCAACGTAACGATCCTGATTTCAGGGTGAGCAAAATACGAAATCTGGAAGTGGATATTGATATAGGCATGAGTTTATATGCAGATAGAACGATACGAGCGCAAGAGATTTTTAAATATGAAGTTTGTATTATTGCAAACAAAGCGCATCCAAGGATTGGTGATAGTATAACGCTGGACGAATTCAGGCAGGAGAAGTTTGTCAGGCTGAATAATGCTAACTATAATTTGAATATTATTTCTGGGATTGAACATATTCTCCTGGATCATGTTTATGATATCCACTTAAAAAGTGAATCGATGATCAACCTTTTATTGCTTTGCATTTCCTATGACTATCTTACCTTGTTTCCAAGGGTCTACCTTCCATTGGTTTGCGAGCTGTTTCCGATCAAAGAAGTTCGCTGTGATTTTCTACAGAAAAAGAATTTTGACCTTTATGCGCATATTCACTCCAAAAACAAGAATGATATGTTGCTAAATAAAATAATATCTGTTTGTAAAAACTTACATTGAGCATAATGAACAACAAAACCAAACTGGCGAAAACGACGCGATGTGGTTAATCCGGCGCAAGTCAGGGGGATTTTTGTGCACTAACGTGTTCTAAAAACAGCGGATGTGTGTGGTCGATGCTGGACGGCGAGGGAGATAAGGGGCTAAAACGCGTTACCTGTTTTAAGTGTTTTTTGTAATGAAGGAAAACTGGCTGAAAAAGCAACGAGGAAAAAGAGTACACCAGATTGCAAAACCATGAAATGGTGCGTCCGAGTGGACTCGAACCACCGACCCCCACCATGTCAAGGTGGTGCTCTAACCAACTGAGCTACGGACGCACTGTTTGGGATGGTGCGTTCAATTGGACTCGAACCAACGACCCCCACCATGTCAAGGTGGTGCTCTAACCAACTGAGCTATGAACGCAATGTTGTAAGTGACAACGGGGACGAATATTAGCGGCAGAGCCGGGATGAGGCAAGAGGGAAATGGTAATTTTCTTCCTGATTTCACTCGATTGCGGAGGAAGTGCGCAAAATGACGCGAGAATAGCCGCCAACAGGCGGCTATTGCCTGTTTATCGTGCCGCGCGCTGTAAAATCACCGCCGAAGGCTGACGTTGCAGGAAGCGCATCCGCAGCATCATCATCACTGCAGCAGACGTCAGGCCGATGATAAAGCCCATCCAGAATCCTGCTGGCCCCATCCGCTCAACCACCAGATCGGTCAGCGCGAGTATATAACCGCTCGGTAATCCCAGCACCCAATACGCGGTAAAGGTGATAAAGAAAATAGAGCGTGTGTCTTTATACCCTCGCAGGATCCCGCTGCCGATAACCTGAACAGAATCGGATATCTGATAAACCGCGGCCAGAAACATCAGTTGCGCCGCTAAGGCCACTACTGCAGGGTTGTCGTTATAGAGCAGGGCGATATGTTCGCGCAGTGTTACCGTAAAGATTGCGGTAAGACATGCCATACACACCCCAACGCCCAGACCGGTCCGCGCCGCTGTTTGCGCATCCAGCGTCGAGCCTTGTCCGAGACGATACCCTACGCGGATCGTCACTGCCGCGGCCAGTGACATCGGCAGTACGAACATCAATGAGCTAAAGTTCAGGGCAATCTGGTGACCTGCGACATCAACAATGCCCAACGGTGAAACCAGTAACGCCACAACGGCGAACAATGTCACTTCAAAGAACAACGCCAGCGCAATGGGTAACCCCAACTGCACCAGCCGCATCATCACCGCGTTGTCCGGCATGCTGAAGCGCTTTTCATTACGAATATCTCGCATGGAGCGCGCATGTTTTACATACCAGATCATGGCGCTGAACATCACCCAATAGACGGCGGCAGTCGCCACACCACAGCCAACACCGCCCAGTTCCGGCATGCCGAAATGACCATAAATAAAGACGTAGTTTACCGGAATGTTGACCAGCAGGCCGAGGAAGCCCATTACCATGCCGGGTTTTGTTTTCGCCAGACCTTCACACTGATTACGTGCAACCTGGAAAAATAGATAACCTGGCGCGCCCCACAATAATGCGCGCAAATAGCCGACCGCCTTATCCGCCAGAGCGGGGTCGATATTATGCATGGCGCGGATAATGTACCCGGCATTCCACAGCACGATCATAATCAGGACCGAGACAATACCTGCCAGCCAGAAACCCTGTCGAACCTGATGCGCAATGCGCTCACGTCGGCCAGAACCATTGAGCTGTGCGATCACCGGGGTCAGCGCCAGCAGCAGTCCGTGACCGAACAGAATAGCAGGCAGCCAGATTGAGGTACCAATGGCGACGGCCGCCATGTCGGTGGCGCTGTAGCCACCTGCCATGACGGTATCAACGAATCCCATTGCGGTTTGGGCGATTTGCGCAAGAATCACCGGAATTGCCAGAGCCAATAATTGACGCGCTTCACTGATATACTTCTGCACGTATACACCTATCGTTTTGTTTTTATTTGAGAGATAAAAAAGCCGCCACGGGGGGCAGCAAGAAGAAGATGCAGGGGAAATTTCAGTCTATTGTAGCGACGAATCGATATTTCTCCAGTGAAAAAACAGCCGCGCCGGGCACTTTGCTGGCAACCTGATTTTCCAACTGCTATTGTGGCAGGCAGAAATGGTTTAACTGAGTTCAGGAGTTGCAGGTATGTTTACAGGTATTGTGCAGGGCACCGCAAAACTGGTGTCGATCGATGAAAAACCCAATTTTCGCACCCATGTAGTGGAATTACCTGAATACATGCTGGACGGGCTGGAAACGGGGGCATCGGTGGCACATAACGGTTGTTGTTTGACTGTGACCGAAATTAACGGTAACCGCGTCAGCTTTGACTTAATGAAAGAGACGCTGCGTATTACCAATCTGGGTGAATTGAACGTGGGCGACCTGGTGAATGTTGAGCGCGCGGCAAAATTCAGCGACGAAATCGGTGGGCATCTGATGTCGGGTCACATTATGACAACGGCGGAAGTATCAAAGATTTTGACATCAGAAAATAATCGCCAGATCTGGTTTAAAGTTCAGGATCCGACGCTGATGAAATACATCCTGTATAAAGGATTCATTGGTATCGATGGGATAAGCCTGACGGTTGGGGAAGTCACCGCGACGCGTTTCTGCGTACATCTCATTCCGGAAACGCTGGAACGCACGACGCTGGGTAAGAAAAAGCTGGGCGCGCGCGTGAATATTGAAATTGATCCGCAAACGCAGGCTGTGGTTGATACGGTTGAACGCGTGCTGGCGGCGCGTGACGCTGCAACAATGAAGACGGAAAACGAAGCGTAAAACGAAAAGGCCCCCGCAGGAAGGCAGGGGGCTTGAGCTTAGCGGGCAACGCGCAGACCGTTTTCGACACCGCGTGAGAACATCACCTGCCAGAGCTGGATGTCGCGTGCGCGAAACGCCCCGGCACAGGCATTCAGGTAATAGCTGAACATCCGTTTGAAGCGCTCGGTGTAGTTATCGGCAATCTCCGGCCAGGCAGCAAGGAAGCGTTCGTGCCACGCCATCAACGTGGTGTCGTAATCGGCACCAAAATTATGCCAGTCTTCCATCACGAAATGCGCTTCGCTGGCCCTGGCAATCTGGCGTACTGACGGCAGGCAGCCGTTGGGGAAGATGTATTTATTGATCCACGGGTCGACATTATTATCGGTTTTTTTCGAACCGATGGTATGAAGCAAAAAGAGGCCATCGGGTTTCAAATTGCGATCAACCACCTCGAAATAGGTGTTGTAGTTTTTCGGCCCCACATGTTCGAACATACCGACCGAAACGATACGGTCGAACTGATCGTGTAAATCGCGATAATCCTGCAACAGAATCGACACGTCGAGCCCGGCGCAACGCGCCTGCGCCATTTTCTGTTGCTCAGCGGAAATCGTCACGCCAACCACGCTGACGTTATAGTTCGTCGCCATATAGTGTGACAAACCGCCCCAGCCGCAGCCAATATCCAGCACGCGCATGCCGGGCTGCAACTGCAACTTCTCGCAGATTAACCGTAATTTTGCTTCCTGTGCGGCTTCCAGCGTCTTTGCATCCTTCCAGTAGGCGCAGGAATATTGCATATAGGGGTCGAGCATACGACTAAACAGGTCATTGCCGAGATCGTAATGTTCTTTACCCACGATCCATGCCCGTTTTTTGCTTTGTAAATTGAACAGGCGAGCGCCAGCAATGCGAAGAGTGTCTTTAAAATGGCGCGGCAACTGGTTTTCCAGACCTGCTCGTAATACTTTACTAAAAAAATGATCCAGCCTGTCGCAATCCCACCAGCCATCCATATAACTTTCACCCAGACCGAGTGAGCCTTCCTGCAATACGCGTTTGAAAAAAGCGGGGTTATTGACGCGTATATCGGCGGGTGAAGCACCGTTAATGGTAATGCCAGCGCGACTTAATAATTCGTTAGTGATACGGTACCAGTCATCATCCGGTACACTGACTTCTTCTATACACGATGAACTCATAGCTTCTCCATCACTGGTCGGTGATCAGAACCTTAAAACAGCGTAGACGCTTTTTTGGCTTTGTGAGAAATCTCACGGAAACATTCCGTGAGTCTATTATCCGACGTAGAACAGAGGAAGGGAGGAACCCTTGCCGAAAAGGCCATCCATGGTGAATCGGGAACACGCTGGTTCCCGTTAACACATAATAATTATCGTAATTTAACCACCGGAATTTAGTATAGGCCTCAAAATTTGATGATTCAACCAAAAATTCTTAGCCTCCTAATTAACGATATTCATTTCATATATCAATGAGATTCGTTATGGGCGATCTCTGTATTCTCATGTTTCTCGCTGACCCCATCAAACTGTTGCTGCATTTTATACCCCAGACCTGCGAGGAATACCGTCGACAGCATAACGCCGGTGGTGGTGAGTAACGGTGTGCTGATAAGCCAGGACACCAGCAGGCTGGCAAGGAAGCACAATCCCAGTTGCAGGGTATTTTGCAGGGCTGCGGCGCGGCCAGTTGCCTGCGGGAAAGGGCGTAGTGCCTGAGCGACTACAACCGGGTAGATCGCACCGTTGGCAATCGCCATCACGCAGAACGGGATCAGGATCTCCGTCAAGGAGACGTGATGAATAAAGCTTGCTGCCCAGGTCGCCACCACACTCAGCGCATAAAGTACCAGTAGCCAGGGAAGAAGCTGCTGACCCTGCCATTTTTGCAGCGCAGCACGGCAGCCGTAACCGCCAATCAGAAAGGCAATAGTTTGTGGCACATAACTGAGCCCAATCACTGCCGGACTGTAGCCCATCTCACTCAGGATGAAGGGCGAGCCGGTTAACCAGGCAAAGAAGCTGGCAGAACAGGCCGCGTAAATCAGCACGTTTCCGCGATACGCCTTTGTGCGAAGTAACGTGGTAAAGGTCAGTGTGTCTTTGCTGTCAGTACGAGTTTTTACGATCGGTTTTAAACGCAGCGCAGGCAGCATCAGAATCAGGGTAATGGCAAACAGCGTGGCAAAAATCGCCTGCCAGGAGAAATGAGTCAGGATCCAGCTTCCTAACAGCGGTGCCAGTGCAGGGGATAACCCCACGAGTGGCATGATTGTCGCGAAGATACGGTTGGTTTTATGTGCTGGATAGTAATCCGTGACCAGCGCCTGCCAGATAACGCTCGCGGCGCAGACCCCGACAGCCTGAATAAAACGCAGCACCAGTAATCCTGTCGCATTTTCTACCCATAACATGCCCAGACTCCCCGCCGCAAAGATGGTTAATCCCAGCAGTAAAATCGGCTTGCGACCATAACGATCTGAAAGTGGTCCCCACAAAAGCTGTGCGATGGCGAAGCCTGCTAAAAACAGACTGAGACTGGCGCTGACGGCGGAGGCGGGGGTTTGCAGGTCAGACTGAATGGCGGCAAAAGCGGGGAGGTACATATCTGTTGCCAGAAACCCTAACACGCTAAGCCCGGCCAGCCAGATTAAAAACCCTTTTCCTGGTTGCATAATGTTCTCTTATTTTAATGAATAACACCGGCGCAGAGTGTAGGGAGTGTATTTCAGCTTGTGAAACGCTAATATTTGGTTATTGCATTCAAAAATTTTGCAGGCAAATTATGTGGTCAGAATATGCATTGGAAGTGGTTGACGCGGTGGCGCGCAACGGAAGCTTCAGTTCCGCCGCCCAGGAGCTGCACCGGGTGCCTTCAGCGGTCAGCTACACGGTGCGCCAAATAGAGGAATGGCTGGCGGTTCCGTTGTTTGAACGCCGTCACCGTGATGTCGTACTCACCCCGGCGGGCGCGTGGTTTTTGCAGGAAGGGCGTTCTGTTATCAAAAAAATGCAGGTTACCCGACAGCAGTGTCAGCAGATTGCCAACGGCTGGCGGGGAGAGCTTTCCATCGCGGTTGATAACATTGTGCGTCCGGAGCGCACGCGACAAATGATTGTCGATTTCTATCGCCACTTTGATGATGTGGAGCTCCGGGTCTTCCCGGAAGTGTTTAACGGCGTCTGGGACGCGCTTTCAGATGGCAGGGTAGAGCTTGCCATCGGTGCAACCCAGGCTATTCCTGTTGGGGGTCGCTATACCTTTCGCGATATGGGCAAGCTCAGTTGGTGTTGCGTGGTCTCCAGTGACCATCCACTGGCAACAATGGCTGGCCCCATCAGCGATGATACATTACGCAACTGGCCCTCTCTGGTGCTTGAGGATACTTCCCGAACGCTGCCAAAGCGCGTGACCTGGTTACTGGATAACCAGCGCAGGGTGGTGGTGCCGGACTGGGATTCCTCAGCAACCTGTATCAGCGCCGGACTTTGTATCGGCATGGTGCCTACACATTTTGCCAAACCGCGCCTCAATACGGGGAAATGGGTGGCGTTGACGCTGGAAAACCCGTTCCCGGACGCGGCATGTTGTCTGACCTGGCAGCAGAATGACACGTCACCGGCCCTGAGCTGGTTACTGGATTATCTGGGAGACAGCGAAACGCTGAACAAAGAGTGGTTGCGGGAACCCGACGAGGCTCCCGCGAAAGGGGCTTAACGGCGATAATCGCGAAAAGGACCATCTGCAACAGAACGACGTTCTACCAGGCGCGGATGGACTTCGATTGACTGCGATTCTTCACGCTTATTAACGATACGGTCTAACAGCATGTTAAAGGCCGTTTCACCCAGCGAATCTTTTGGCTGGTGAATGGTGGTTAAGGCTGGCGTGAAGAAGCGGGCATTACGCACATTATCATACCCGATCAGCGAAACGTCCTGCGGAACACGCAGACCCATTTCATCAGCAGCGCATAGCGCGCCCATTGCCATGATGTCACCGCCGCAGAAGACCGCGGTTGGGCGATGTGATTGCGACAGGATTTGCTGCATTGCACGGTAGCCAGATTCTGGCTCGAAATCACCCTGAACAATCCAGTCCTCAGGCACTTTAATCAACGCTTCTTCCATTGCTTTCATAAAGCCAGCCAGACGCCCGGCACCGGTGTTACGCTCCATCGGTCCGGGAATAACGCCAATTTCACGATGCCCGCGTTCAACCAGGTATCGACCGGCCATATAGCCGCCCTCAAAGGCGTTATCAATCACCGTATCGGTGAAATCCGCTTTGGCTTCGCCCCAGTCCATCACCACCATCGGAATATGGCGATATTCTTCCAGCATCGAAAGCAGGGATTCCGGGTATTCAGAACACATCACCAGCAGGCCATCAACGCGCTTTTGCGCCATCATAGACAGATAAGCACGCTGCTTTTCGAGATTGTTCCACGCATTACCGAGGATCAGGGTATAGCCTTTCTGAAAACAGTTTTTCTCAACCGCTTCAATGATTTCAGCAAAATAGGCGGCTTCGCTGCTTGTCGCCAACAGGCCGATAGACTTGGTATGGTTGACCTTCAGGCTACGGGCAACGGCGCTGGGGGAATAGTGCAGCTCTTTGATTGCCGCCCACACTGCATTGCGCGTCTCTTCTGCAACGAAGCGCGTTTTGTTAATTACGTGTGATACGGTTGTAGTGGAAACGTTTGCTCGTTTCGCTACATCTTTAATTGTTGCCATTACATCTCACTCCAGACCCAACCTGAACATTAAACTACGCTAAGTAAACGTTTGCCTTTACACACCCTGATCGCAACATCAGGGTTGCGGCCCGCCGGAAAAACGACACGGAACGTCAGGAAAGGGGTCAATGGCCGGTACGCTAAACAAGTAGCGACGAATTTTGTCTGATCTTGACGAAAAGGGGAAGTAATAAAAGCACATATCACTCTAAATCGTGGGAGATTTTTGGACTCAGGTATGCAAAAATGCGCTATATCACTTTTTGTGTGGGAATAAAAAGGAGAAAAGTTGATGAGTACCGATCTGAAATTTTCATTAGTGACCACGATTATCGTTCTGGCTCTGATCGTCGCAGGTGGTTTGACAGCAGCACTGCACTGATTTACCCCTCGGGGGAGCGTTCGCTCCCTCAAGCCTTCCCGTAAAATTGTTATCTAATCTGCAAAAGTCTTTTGTATTTTTGTTAACTTCTCTTTTTTTGTGATTGATGTCATGCTTTTTAGACTTACTTAGCATCGCGTTTTGTCGCGAAAAGCCGGAGTCATCACTGCATGAAAATCAATTATCCGTTACTGGCGCTGGCGATTGGCGCGTTTGGTATCGGCACTACGGAATTCTCTCCAATGGGACTGCTGCCTGTTATTGCCCGCGGCGTTGATGTATCTATTCCCGCCGCAGGCATGCTGATAAGCGCCTATGCGGTTGGGGTGATGGTCGGCGCGCCGCTGATGACGCTGCTGCTGTCGCATCGTGGTCGTCGCAACGCGCTTATTTTTCTGATGGCCATCTTTACCCTTGGCAATGTGCTTTCAGCCATGTCGCCGGATTACACCACGCTAATGTTGTCACGCATTTTAACCAGTCTGAACCATGGCGCGTTCTTCGGTCTGGGGTCCGTCGTCGCCGCAAGCGTGGTGCCAAAACACAAACAGGCCAGCGCGGTAGCCACGATGTTTATGGGGCTGACGATTGCGAATATTGGCGGAGTCCCGGCGGCAACCTGGCTGGGTGAAACAATCGGCTGGCGTATGTCGTTTATGGCAACTGCGGGGCTGGGGGTTATTGCTATGCTGAGCCTGTTTTTCTCACTACCAAAGGGTGGTGCGGGTACGCGCCCGGAAGTGAAGAAGGAGCTGGCGGTACTGATGCGGCCTCAGGTGCTTTCCGCGCTGCTGACTACGGTTCTCGGCGCTGGCGCGATGTTCACGCTCTACACCTACATCGCTCCGGTACTGCATAGCATTACCCATGCGACTCCGGTTTTTGTCACCGCGATGCTGGTTCTCATTGGGGTCGGTTTTTCCATCGGCAACTACCTTGGCGGTAAACTGGCTGACCGGTCGGTCAACGGCACGCTGAAAGGTTTTTTACTGCTGCTGATGGTGATTATGCTGGCCATCCCGTTCCTTGCGCAGAATGAACTGGGGGCCGCAGTCAGCATGGTGGTCTGGGGGGCGGCGACTTTTGCGGTGGTTCCGCCTTTGCAAATGCGCGTTATGCGGGTTGCTCATGAAGCGCCTGGTCTGTCGTCTTCGGTGAATATCGGCGCGTTCAATCTGGGGAATGCGCTCGGGCTGCTGCTGGCGGTGCTGTGATTTCGGGCGGATTAGGTTACAGCTTTGTTCCGGTGATGGGCGCGATTGTGGCGGGTCTGGCATTGTTGCTGGTGTTTGTCTCGGCAAGAAAACAGCCTGAACAGGTGTGTGTCGCCAGTTAACATTTGCTAAAACGCAGAAGGGATGACCTTCTGCGTTATCATTATTATGCAGCGAAGTTCTTCGCAACAAACTCCCAGTTCACCAGCGCCCAGAAATGTTCCAGGTAGCCAGGGCGCGCATTGCGATAGTCAATGTAATAGGCGTGTTCCCATACGTCGACCGTCATCAGCGGAGTAGCGTCAGTGGTCAGCGGCGTACCGGCGTTTGAAGTTGAAACGATAGCCAGTTTGCCATCTTTTCCTTTGACCAGCCAGGTCCAGCCAGAGCCAAAATTTTTGATTGCTGCATCAGTAAACTGTGCTTTGAAATCCGCAAAGCTGCCAAAAGAGGCGGCGATGGCTTCGGCCAGTTTACCGGTTGGTTCGCCGCCGGCATTAGGTGCCAGGCAGTTCCAGTAGAAGGTGTGGTTCCAGACCTGAGCGGCGTTATTAAATACCCCCCCTTCCGAACTACGAACGATATCTTCAAGTGACTTACCTTCAAAGGCGGTACCTTTGATCAGGTTGTTCAGGTTTGTCACATAAGTCTGATGGTGTTTGCCATAGTGATATTCCAGCGTCTCAGCAGAAATGTGCGGCGCGAGGGCGTCTTTGGCATACGGTAGTGCAGGTAATTCGAACGACATTGCTTCTCTCCTTATTATTAATATGAGTACGCGCAATAACCCTATTGAGCGTGAGGATAGGGTAGCAAATTGAAAGGTGAGAAAAAAGATGAACTTACCCTGTTGCGTTAACAACAGGGTAAAGTTTTAGCGAATGGTTTTCGGTGTCATGACCCGGCGCGCGCCTACGTAATGGCGTTGCCAGTAGTCTTCGCTCAGAGAAGTAATCTGGATCTCCTGCCCACTGCGCGGAGACTGTATAAATTTACCGTTACCCACATAAACGCCGACGTGATCGGCAGTCCCGCGACCTTGCGTGCGGAAGAACACCAGATCGCCATTTTCCAGCTCACCACGTTCTATTGGCGAGGCGTCGCGCAGGTGATACATCTCATTTGCCGTGCGCGGAATACGGAATTTCACAAGGTCTTTATAGGCGTAATAAACCAGACCGCTGCAATCGAAGCCGGTGCGCGGTGACGTTCCACCCCAGCGATAGGGCTTGCCTATCTGGCTCATGAGCTTGTTCATCGCCGTGCTTTTCGCTTTTTGTACTTTCACCTTGTGCGCATCGGCAAGGGTGCCTGGCACCGCGCTTTTTACCTTCACGCAATGCGGTTTTCGCCCTTTGCGCGGGGTGCATTTTTCAGTCCAGGTGACGGCGGCTGTTTTTGCAACAGACGTTTTGCTACGCCGACTGGCGGTTTTGCTGGTTTTCGTTGCCGCTGTCATCTGCTTTTTACTGGCAGAGGCGGCGGTTTTAGTGCTGACGTTACGGGTGGTTTTTTTAACGGTTTTTTGACTGGGTTTATTCGTCTTTTTTGCTGTCGCGGTGCTTTTATTCTTTACGGCTGGTTTTTTATTATGCGAAAGATCAGCCGTGTCCCTGGCTTGCCTGGAAGCGTGAGCCATTGGCATCAAAGAAATTGTTGTAAATAGTAAAGCACAGAGCGTGATGGAGAGTCGGTTTATCCGCGCCACTGAGCAATCCTCTGTTAAGGCAGGTCGCAATCATTCCTGCGTGTGATTTACAAAACCTGATGATTCTAATCTATAGAAATGGAGAAAGTTAATAGCTTTTATTGTTAAAAATAGTGTTTCGGATATTGAGTGCAAAAAAAAGCGCCTACATAACGTAAATCGGGTTATTTAGTGCACAATTCTGGCAGAAAAAGATGTTAATCCCTTGTTTGGAATGCAACGTAAACGTTAAGACGATAAAATAGTAAAGCGTGATGAAAATGTTATTTTCCGATGTTGCTCTGAAACGCTACAATGTCAGGCAACTGCCGTAAAAGAAGTTAAGGAAGCAAGACAATGAGCACCACTATCGAAAAAATCCAGCGCCAGATCGCTGAAAACCCGATTCTCCTGTACATGAAAGGGTCTCCCAAACTGCCAAGCTGCGGGTTCTCAGCCCAGGCTGTGCAGGCGCTTTCCGCCTGTGGTGAGCGTTTTGCCTATGTAGACATTCTGCAAAACCCGGATATTCGTGCTGAACTGCCGAAATATGCAAACTGGCCGACTTTCCCGCAGTTGTGGGTTGACGGTGAACTGGTTGGCGGCTGTGACATTTTGATTGAAATGTACCAGCGCGGCGAACTGCAGCAGTTGATTAAAGAGACCGCTGCGAAATACAAATCTGAAGAATCCGATGCTGAGTAATCAGTAACGTATCATGAGGAGCTTCTCCGGACAGGTTTAGCTCCTTTTTATTTGTGTCGCCTTACCCCCAGTCCAGCCCTTGTGGTGAACTGGAGAACCCCACTTCGCGTAACAGGGTAAATAAGCTGGATTGCCTTACCGGTTTGTCATTAATCTCGGTCAGGGTAAAACGCAGGCGCGGTTCACGCATTAATGCGCCAGCCAGCGCCCTGAAAATGGCCGGTGAAGGCGGTTCCTCTTTTTCTGTCCAGACGATCATCTTTTTCCCACCCTGAGCCAGATACAGGCACAGTTTTCCTGCGCAAATCACGACAAATGCGCCGCTACGACGGGTCGGAGCCAGAGAAGAGGAGTGCGCGGGCCATGGCAAAAAATTACCCCACGGACTGGCGGGATCGCTTGCAGATAAACCTACCGCGCTAAACGTCCGACTTTCTGACACAGACGTGGCGAGATCGCGTAGACGATCGATAGTGGTACGATCCGCAAACTGCGCGCCGCCCAACCCCTCCACGAATCGCCCACGCAGGATACGACCAGAATCTTCCATACTTCGACAGAGCATCTGCATAGCAGGGAATCCGCCGGGAACATTCTCAGCGATGACGGCCTGGCGTGTAATAATGCCATAGCGATCGAGCATGTTCTCCGTAGTGGCCAGCATTCTTTCTGTGTCATTCAGACTCTCTGCGTGCAGAAGCGACCAGCGCCCGGCAAGAGTGGGCGTATTCCAGGAAGCAGAGAGGGTGCCAGAGGCCGCCCGGGGAACTGAAAGTGGGCGGCCACGACGCATACGTGCCGCGCGACGGGGCTGGGGACGTGACAACGCAGCACCTCGCGTCAGGCTACGCAGCGGCCCCCAGATATCCGTGGTCACATAACCTGCCAGACGAGTCCCCAAAGTGCCTCATGCAACGAACCTGGCGAGGCTAACTCATCAGATAACCGGTCAGTCTGTGTCTGAATCAACGCCGCCAGGTGTTGGGCAAACCATGCACCGCCCCCGGCAAGCACCGATAAAATCGCGTGCTGTATGTCGGAAAGCGCTGCGTTATCAACGACAGGCGGCGGTAGCGTTTCGGCAAGGTAATCACGCAAATGCAGCGCCACCAGACCATCATCGTCACCGAGTTTTTTCTGTCCCGACCAGATAACTTCGCCAGTGGCCAGGAGTTCATCAAGCATATCTGGCGAATAGTCCCGAACGCGAGCGGGCAGGATCTGGCTTTCCCACAGAGAAGCGGGTAGCGGGAGACCGGCCAGTTGCTCAATGGCGCGCGTGACACCGTCACGTCCTTCCAGCATACCCGATGCCGTTGCAGGACTCAGCGAGGGATTGCCGTCAGCAGTAGACATCACGCTCTGGCGCTCCAGAAGCAGACGAGCATAGCTACTGGCAGACACCGGGCGAGTCGCCTCCCTTGCGGCATGCAATGAGCGCAGCCGCAGCCGGCGGAAAACCTCTTCATTTGCCCAGGTGACGGCGGTAGCCCCTCCGGACGAGGTTGGAGGAGTGGCGCGCAAATTAATCACGACTCGCTGGTCCTTGAGCTGACGCAGAAGATCGTTGGCGACAGCCACGCCGAGGCCAAATTCGTTGGCTACCTCCGCGCTGGTAAAGAGGGCATGCGTACGGCTAAAGCGAATAAAAAGATCCCGCAGCGGCGTTTTTACCGGATGCAACCATGTCTGCGCAAGCGCTTCTGGCAAACGAGCGCCAAGCGCATCGCGCAGTCTGGCGGCATCGTCCATGCAGGCTATTCGGACCGTCTCTGCGATGACAACAGAAAAAATGCGCTTGTCGTGGGCCAGCGTATCAATAAATGTGTTGATTTCAGCGAGTGTGCCCTCGTGCCTTAGCGCAATATTCTCGACGGTCATCGGCCCGAGTTCGCGGAGTAAATCATAAACGCCTTCCAGCCCGTGGGCTTTTCGGTCTGCGGCGCGGCGCTGGAGTTCATCTTCCACCTGACGAATGACGTCCGGATCGAGCAGTTCCAGCGGATCGCCCTGGCCTAACAGGTTGCCCAGTAATTCGCTGTCAAGCGTCAGTACAGAGGCTCGCCGCTCCGCGAGCGGCGTATCCGTGGCGTACATAAATTCAGCGACATAACCGAACAGCAGGTCGGTGGCAAACGGCGAGGGGGTTGATGTGGTGACTTCTGAAAGATGAATTTCACCGGTATTAAGCCGCCTCATGACCTTTTCCAGCGAGTTGAGATCGTAGACGTCCTGAAGACATTCGCGGGCGGTTTCGAGGATCACCGGAAAATCAGGATATCCTGCGGCGATTTCCAGAAGCTGGCCCGCTCGTAAGCGTTGCTGCCAGAGCGGGGAACGGCGGCCCGGCGTTCGGCCTGGCATTAACAGCGCACGGGCTGCGCATTCCCTGAATCGTGCGGCAAAAAGGGCGGTGCTGGTGACGGCTTCCCGGACAACGCGCAGCAGGCTCTCAGGTTCGAACAGAAAAATCGCCGCGTCAGGTAGTTTGCCATCGGTATCCGGGATTCTTGCGATGATGCCGTCATCGCTGGCGACAACAGAGGCGTCCGCGCCCCTTAATGTCTGAATCCGCCCGGCGACGGCCAGCGCCCAGGGAGCATGTACCCGACGACCATAAGGCGAATGTAAAATGACGCGCCAGTCGCCCAATTCGTCGCGACAACGTTCAAGGACCAGATGACGACTCCAGGGGAGAACGCCAGTGGCATTTTTTTGCTCGTCAATAAGGCTTCTGATATTGGACAGCACATTGTCGTCGTTCAGGTGTGCATAGCGTGGTTGCCCGGTGAGTTCATTTTCCATTGCATGAATAAAGTCGCCAATGCGCTCGCCGAGTTCCGCCGGACGTCCGACGCCTTCTCCGCGCCAGAACGGAAGTCTGGCAGAACGGCCCGGTGCAGGAACGACGATAACCTGATCGCGGGTAATTTGCTGTATCCGCCATGAACTGGCGCCAAGCGTGATAATGTCATTGACGCGTGACTCATATACCATCTCTTCATCCAGTTCCCCGACGCGCCTTGAACCAGCCTGCTCATCACCCTCAGGTAACAAAACGCTGAACATGCCCCGATCCGGGATGGTGCCGCCGCTGGTTACCGCCAGAAGCTGTGCGCCGGGCCGGGGCGAGAGCTGTCCGGTTTCCCGGTTCCAGATAATTCGGGGTTTAAAGACTGCAAAATCAGCTGAGGGATAGCGGCCTGCCAGCATATCCAGCGTGGCGTCAAAGGCGCTTCGTGGCAAATCCTTCCACGGCGCGGCCCGGCGAACGAGGTTATACCAGGCATCGACGTTAAGTGCGTCCATTGACGCGGCGGCAACGGTGTGTTGCGCCAGAATATCGAGCGGATTGCGGGGCGGTGTCAGCGCTTCCAGATGCCCGGCGTACATACAGTCGACAATCACCGCCGAGTCGATCAGATCCCGGCGGGTTCTTGGATAAAACAGCCCTTTTGACACGCCGCCCACCTGGTGACCCGCTCGCCCAATGCGTTGCAGACCACTGGAAACAGACAGCGGTGTGGCGACCTGAATAACCAGATCGACAGCGCCCATATCGATGCCCAGCTCCAGGCTTGACGTCGCCACCACACAGCGAAGCTCGCCAGATTTCAGGGCCTGCTCTGTGACGGCGCGTTGCTCTTTGGAGACGGAACCATGATGCGAACGGGCAATGTAATCCGCTGTATCCTGTACCCGGTTGCTGGTGGAGCCGGTCAGTGATTCGAAGTGTAGGGGGGCAGATTGGGGATCTGGCGCAGGTTGTTGCCGGGAGAGATAGCGTTCGTTGAGCCGGGCCGTCAGTTTCTCCGCCAGCCCCCGCGAGTTCGTAAACACAATGGTGGAACGGTGGCTAAGCACCTGATCAAGAATACCCGCTTCGATACGTGGCCAGATGGAACCCTCTCTTCCCGCGTGAATTGCGTCGCTGCTGTCCGTGTTGTCTGACAGCACATCATCCAGATTGGCAACAGGCGCGACGATGCGGATATCCGGATGACGCGTCGTGGGGGGATTCACGACGGTAACCGGGCGATCGCCGCCCAGGAACGCCGCGACCTCGCTGGCGGAGCGCACCGTTGCAGAAAGACCGATACGCTGGGCCGGACTCGCAAGCAGAGCATCCAGCCTTTCAAGACTCAGCGCCAGGTGTGCGCCGCGTTTTGTTCCTGCCACGGCGTGTACTTCATCGATAATCACCGTTTCCACTCCGCGAAGCGTCTCGCGAGCGCGGGAGGTGAGCATCAGATAAAGTGATTCAGGTGTGGTGATCAGAATATCCGGAGGGGAACGGGTAAGCTTTGCCCGCGCCTGAGCCGTCGTATCGCCCGTACGGATGCCTGGCCGAACAGACACTTTAGGCGCACCGGTTTTTTTTCGGGCTTCACCTATCCCCTGAAGTGGAATTTGCAGGTTGCGATGCACATCCGTACCCAGGGCTTTTATGGGAGAAATATAGAGGATGCGGGTCGTTTTCTTTTCTTTAACCGCCGGTGAACGATTGGACGATTTTTCGCCTTCGCGGAACAGACGATCCAGCGCGTAAAGAAAAGCCGCAAGGGTTTTACCTGAGCCGGTGGGAGCAATGACTAATGCATGTTGCCCGGCTGCGGTAACCTCCCACGTTTGAGACTGCACAGGCGTCGGCTGCTGAAATGTGGAGGTAAACCAGTCGCGGGTGACCTGTGAAAAAATATCCGGCAGGTGAGGTGGTGGCACGTTTTTTTCTGGCATCTTCCCTGTCCCTTGCGGTGTGAGCGGATCAAAACCTTTTTACAGAATAGCGGAAAATGAGGGGGGCAAATTGAGACTGGTCAAATATACAGTATTTGAAGGGGGAGGGAGCAAGCCTGATAACCGGCGCTATCAGGCGGTTAAATCAGGCTTCTTCTGGCAGGGGCAACGGCCAGCCGCCCAGCCGCTTCCAGCGGTTGACTATTTCACAAAACAGCACGGCGGTGCGTTCGGTATCATACAGCGCCGAGTGCGCCTGGGTGCCGTCGAATGCCATGCCTGCGGCAATGCATGCTTTAGACAGTACCGTCTGGCCTAACGCCAGACCGCTCAAAGCGGCAGTATCGAAGGTCACAAACGGGTGGAAAGGATTGCGTTTAAGTGAGGCACGCTCGGCGGCAGCCATCATAAAACTATGATCGAAGGTCGCATTGTGGGCAACCATAATGGCGCGGCTGCAGCCGCTGTCTTTAATACCTTTGCGCACCATTTTAAAAATAGCGTGCAGGGCGTCATATTCACTCACCGCGCCGCGGAGCGGGTTAGAGGGGTCGATGCCGTTAAACGCCAGTGCTTCGGGCTGCAAATTCGCGCCTTCAAAAGGCTCAACATGGAAATGCAGCGTGGTGTCCGGCATCAGCCAGCCCTGTTCATCCATTTTCAGTGTGATGGCAGCGATTTCAAGCAGCGCATCGGTTTTGGCGTTAAATCCAGCCGTTTCAACATCAATGACGACAGGATAAAAACCACGAAAACGGTCGCACAGACCGGTAAGTTGAGCGTTATCGGACATCAGGGTCTCTTAGTACAGAAAAATTGCAGCGCGCATTATGCCAAAAAAAGCGCTGTGATGCAGTAAAACTACGGACGCAGAGAACCTGCGCCCGAAAGGGATTAGTTACCCAGACCGCGACCGGCGTCTTTCTCTTCGATCAGTTCGATTTTGTAACCGTCCGGATCTTCAACAAACGCGATAACGGTGGTCCCACCTTTTACCGGGCCCGCTTCACGGGTGACGTTGCCGCCATTCTGGCGAATGCGCTCGCAGGCTTCAGCGGCATTATCCACGCTCAGGGCGATATGACCATAAGCGGTGCCCAGCTCATAGTTGTCCACGCCCCAGTTATAGGTCAGTTCAATGACCGCTTCGTCACTTTCTTCACCATAGCCGACGAAAGCCAGCGAGTATTTGTATTCCGGGTTTTCGCTGGTGCGCAGAAGCTTCATGCCCAGGACGTTGGTGTAAAAATCGATTGAACGTTGCAGGTCGCCGACGCGCAGCATCGTATGCAGTAAACGCATTGTTTATCCCCTTAAAAAATGGTCAATACATTCAAAATGTTGTTTTAGTATAGCGGCGTTTTTACGCCGCTATCAATGAAGGATTCGAGAGAGCGGGATCAGAGCGTCGGGTAATCGGTATAGCCTTCCGCGCCGCCGCCGTAGAAACTTTCACTGCGCTGCGGGTTAAGTTCGGCTTTATGTTGCAGACGCGTGACCAGATCCGGGTTAGCGATATAATCGCGGCCAAAAGCGACGGCATCGATGAGACCCTTCTCGATCAGTGCTTCTGCCTTTTCAGGCGTATAGGCACCGGCACCGATAATCGGCCCCTGGAAACGCGCACGCACTTTTTCACGGAACGCTTCGCTGTATGGCTGACCGCCTGCCCAGTCCGGTTCAGACATGTGCAAATAGGCAATACCACGTTTACCCAACTCTTCGATCAGGTACAGCGCATCGGCTTCTTCATTCGGCCCATTATCGACATTCTGGAAGCTGCCGATAGGGGACACGCGAATACCGATGCGATCTGCGCCCCATTCTTTAATCCCGGCATCCACCACTTCAAGCACCAGGCGTGCGCGGTTTTCCACGCTGCCGCCATACTGGTCGGTACGATGGTTAGACGACGGAGAGAGGAACTGATGCAGCAGATAGCCGTGCGCGGAATGTAGCTCGACCAGATCGAAACCGGCGTCGCGCGCATTGGCAATTGCCTGACGGAAGTCGTTAACGATACCGGGGATTTCAGCGGTCTCCAGGGCGCGCGGCATCGACGTATCAACACGAATCGCCTGACCATTTTCATCGCG
The DNA here is from genome assembly GCF_037053465.1 of Citrobacter amalonaticus. Lineage (GTDB taxonomy): Bacteria > Pseudomonadota > Gammaproteobacteria > Enterobacterales > Enterobacteriaceae > Citrobacter_A > Citrobacter_A amalonaticus_H. The sequence goes on along the minus strand of NZ_JBALIF010000006.1, from coordinate 305,425 downwards.
CAAAGAGGTGCGGGTTCCCGCACTGATTGCCGACGCGGAAACCGGAGCTTGTCCGCCTGGCTGCAGGCTGGTGTGAGAAATACGTCCTGTGTGCCATAACTGAACCGCCATATGACCATTCCCGGCATGAACACCAGCGGTGATTTTCTTCCATGCGGCGATCTGTTCATCGCTGTGCAGTCCGGGCGCTCCGGCGTAACCTTTCGCCTGGGCGGAGATCTGCGTCGCTTCGCTGATGATAAGACCTGCACTGGCACGCTGGCGATAATACTCGGCCATTAACGGAGTAGGGATGTCGCCAGGCTCAATACTGCGCAGACGCGTCAGCGGGGCCATAAAGATACGGTTTGCTGCGGTGATCGCGCCCACTTTCAGTGGGATAAACAGTTTTTCAGATGACATAGTGGTTTCCGTTATAAATAGACCGGTCGTCTAGTGATGATGTAAATAAAACGCCTGTTACACATCAGGCGTTGCAATGATTCTTTTCACATGTGCCAGCGCATTTTCAAGCGGAATGGCGCTACGAGAAATTTTGGCCTGCAGATTCGCCCCAAGCCAGAGCGCATAAAGAATTTGCGCCTGTTGCAGCGGTTCCCCTGCAAACGACAAACAGTGGTTGTTGCGGCCTTTATCCAGCGCCTGCGCCAGAATGGTCATAATCTTTCCGGCGCCTTTATCCATCGCGGTGCGCATATCTTCAGAGAGATCGCACACTTCAGCGGAAAGTTTTACTGTCAGACACCCGCTTATAATTCCTTGCTGGCAAAACTGATTCAGGGTTTCCTGATAGTAAGCCAGAATACGATCGCGGTAATTGCCCGCCCCCGTATCGAAATGGGTAGCCAGGCGCTGATGGTAACCGGCAAAATGCCGTTCCAGCATGGCGACGCCAAAGGCTTCCTTCGAGCGAAAATAGTGATAAAACGATCCCTTAGGCACTTCGGCGGTTTTGAGCAACTCGCTCAGACCCATGCCGGTAAAGCCGCGCTGCATGCAGAGATGCTCGCCGGTTGCCAGTAAGTGTTCGCGGGTATCGTATTCAGTTTGCTTGTTCATGAGCATGAGTGTAATAGACCAGTCGGTCTAATGCAAGTCGGGTTGCCAGAAATGAAGTTTACGTCTTCAATAGAGGAATAACCTGTTAATGAGGAGAGGGCGTGGCGGAGCAGTTAGAGTTTTTTCCCGTCCAGAGTCCGTGCCGGGGAATTTGTCAGTCCGATGAGCGCGGTTTTTGCCGTGGATGCCAGCGCAGCAGAGAGGAACGCTTCAACTGGCAAACCATGAGCGATGGACAAAAACAAGAAGTCTTGCGGTTATGCCGCCAACGCCTGCTGCGTAAATTACGCGCAAACAAACCCGCCGCGCCAGAAGAACCTCAACAGCCTTCACTCTTTTAACTCGCTAATTGTATATACTCGAAACAGTTTACTTCATGAGGAAGCAGTTATGGTTTCGCGTATTACTATTGCACCGCAAGGTCCGAAATTCTCCCGCTTTGTGATGGGTTACTGGCGCCTGATGGACTGGAACATGTCCGCCCGGGAACTGGTCACTTTTATTGAAGAACACCTCGATTTGGGTATCACCACCGTTGACCACGCGGACATTTACGGTGGCTATCAGTGTGAGGCGGCGTTTGGCGAGGCGCTGAAGCTGGCGCCTCATTTGCGTGAGCGGATGCAAATTGTGACGAAATGCGGTATTGCCACGACCGCACGCCCGGAGAATGCGCTGGGCCATTACATCACCGATCGCGACCATATTGTCAAAAGTGCAGAACAGTCGCTGGCGAATCTGGCAACTGACCATCTCGATCTGCTGTTGATCCACCGCCCCGATCCGCTCATGGATGCGGATGAGGTGGCGGAAGCCTTCAACCACCTGCACCAGAGTGGAAAAGTGCGCCACTTCGGTGTCTCCAACTTTACGCCAGCCCAGTTTACGCTGCTGCAATCGCGGCTGCCTTTCACCCTGGCGACCAATCAGGTCGAGATCTCCCCGGTTCACCAGCCGTTGTTGCTTGATGGTACCCTCGATCAGCTCCAGCAGTTACGCATACGCCCAATGGCCTGGTCCTGTCTCGGCGGCGGACGTCTGTTCAATGACGATGAATTCCAGCCGCTGCGTAACGAACTGGCGATCGTGGCAGAAGAACTGAATGCGTCATCCATTGAGCAGGTGGTGTATGCCTGGATCCTGCGGCTGCCGTCACAACCGCTGCCGATTATCGGCTCGGGTAAAATTGAACGCGTCCGTGCGGCGATCGAAGCAGAGTCACTGACCATGAGCCGTCAGCAGTGGTTCCGTATCCGCAAAGCAGCACTGGGCTACGATGTACCTTAATCGCTGAATTCTCCTTCTTCCGTTCAAAAATGCGTCACTGGTTTACACTTAACCGACACGCACACAAAACGGAGGTTCTATGAAGCGATTAAGTCTGGCTGTGTTAACCCTGATAGCCTGCACGGGGGCGCATGCCGCCAGTGAGAAAGTTGAAATGAATCTGGTCACCTCACAGGGCGTTGGACAGTCCATCGGTGAGGTGATCATTGCAGAAACTGAAAAAGGGCTGGAGTTTACGCCTGATCTTAAAGCGCTCCCGCCGGGAGAGCATGGCTTCCATATTCATGCGAACGGTAGCTGCCAGCCTGCCATCAAAGACGGAAAAGCCTCCGCAGCAGAAGCAGCAGGAGGACATTTTGACCCTCATAAAACCGGTAAACACAGCGGGCCGGATGGTGAAGGGCATCTGGGCGATCTGCCTGTGCTGGTGGTGAACAACGAAGGCAAGGCCATTATCCCCGTTACAGCCACACGCCTGAAATCGCTTAAAGAGGTAAAAGATAAAGCGCTGATGATCCATATCGGTGGCGATAATATGTCCGATCAGCCCAAACCGTTGGGCGGCGGCGGGGCGCGTTATGCCTGTGGCGTCATCCAATAATCAGGGCGCAAGTGTTCCCTCCGGTGGCGCTTGTTCCAGTTGGGATAGCGAGCAATGCAAGCGCCAGATGATTGCCGCCAGTTCTTGCGCTGCCGGTTGATGATGATGCGAAAGCGTCTCGCAGATACGCTGAAGTTCTGCCAGCGTGGCGGCAAGGGGACGCTGCTGAACACCTCGCTCACTCATCACATCACGCAGTAATGAGATGCAGATATCCCGTACGCGGGATAACGGATCAGAACGCGACTCCCAGTCGCGAAGCTGCCAGACCACATGCGAACAGTTCAGTAACACGACACCCCAGCGTAGCAGCCAGCGGCGGGCCAGCGCGTCCTGGCTGTTACTTAACTGGCTAACGTGGTGATACGTGAGAGACTCGAACTCGTTTTCACTGTGCGCGGGATGACGACTCAATTGATCAACAAAATTTCGTCGCAGCTCACGGATATGGCGGCGACTTTTGCGCGCATCCGAGCCCGGTCGCAAAATGGCGAAAGCCAGCCATGATAAAGCAACACCTGCGATCTTCGCCGTGTTGTCGTTCAGGAAGCTGGCAAAGTCATAGACTGGCGGATTGGTGACGGCGATAAACGATCCCATAAACACGATGAGCTGTCCCCAGAGCCCGGCCAGTTTGGGCATCTGCAGTTTCAGCAGTTGCATTGTTGTCAGTAAAGGAAACAGAAACAGTAAGAACTGCCAGAGATCGCTAATCTGCACCATCAGGCCAAACTTCACGACAAAGCTAAACAGCGACAACAACACCAGGGTACGCATCAGCAGCGACAGTGATTTGAACGGGGTGGCCACCACGGAATAGAGCACACAACTGATAGCGGCCAGGGTTAGCGCCGCTGCGCCGGATTCCCACTGGGAACCGATGCTCCAGGCGCCAATGACCATCAGCGTGGTAAACGTACGAAAACCACTCCACATCGCTTCGGCGTTGTCAGTGTGTCTTGCCAGTGCGGGCGCGCGCGGAATAGCCATCCGGGACGGCGGCTCTCCTTGTTCGACCCGTCGTAGCTGATGACTGCTTCGCAGATAAAGACGGCAGAAATAGCGCAGCCGTTGCCAGAATGCGACATGGCGAAAATCGCTCGCATTGTCAGGGGCCAGCGGGGCAATGATCCGTGCGACGGTGTAGCTGTCGGTTTGCGAGCGCGCCAGCGCGGTCAGAAGCTGTTCGATGATTTCGCGCGTATGCGCTGGCGGATTGGGCCAGCTCAGTAACATTCTGCGCAGGCTTGAGATAACACTGGTAAGGCGCAGTTGCTGATGTAAAAGGGCGTTGAGTAGGGCATTCTGGCGACGGAAACGATAATGACTCCAGAACGCCTGAATACGCAGTAAATTCATCGTCAATATTTGCCCAATCACCCCTTCATGAGCCGAACGAATTGCATCGGTGGTTTCGGGTTGCCAGAGCAGGCTGGCATGTTCCAGCAGACGGGCATGCATATTTTTAAGCGCCGTCAACAGCGCGGTGCCGTCCGAGGTACTGGGCAGGATCATCATCATCATGCCCCCGCAGAGAATGCCGACGATGACTTCACAAACACGCGCCTGGGCGATATCCCAGAGTTGGGTTATTTCGACAATGTTGACCATCGGGAAGGCGATAATTGCCGCCGTGTAGCCTGCCAGTTGAAAAGCGTACGCCGCGTTATTGGTAAAATGCGCGCAGGCCCAGGTACAAAATCCGATCCACGCGGACATGCTCAACAGAAATAGCCACGGCTCGTTAAGCGTGTGTCCGGCCAGAATCAACGCGGCGGTTGCCCCGAGCAGGCTTCCGGCAATACGTCCCAGGCTTTTACTGATGACTCCGCCAACGGTGGGGAAACTCACCACCGCTGCGGAAGTCATCGCCCAGTAGGGTTCGTCCAGATTGAGGTAATAGGCGAATGACAGCGCCAGACACATTGCGATGCTGTTTCGCAGGGCATAACGCCATTGCCCGGCGGTCGCTTTAAACCAGGGTGTCTTTGCCAGACTAAGCTGAGGCCACTTCATCTATTTTCCAATCGCCACGCTACAGGTTGTGCCGGAAACCAGGGTGACATCGCGGGGAAGCTCATTAAATTCGATCCGCACCGGAACGCGCTGTGCAAGGCGTACCCAGGGCACATTAGGTTTAATATCCGGGACCAGACCTGAATCGCTTTCCACACTTTGATCGTAAATAGCCCGCCCAATACTGGAAACGTGACCCTGTAACTTAATATTGCCGCTGTAGAGGGTAATCTGTGCCGGGGCACCTTCGCGAATGTGGCGAAGTTTGGTCTCTTCAAAATAGCCCATCACATAAAAGGAGTGGCTGTCGACCAGTGCAAACAGCGGCTTGCCGGTGGTCGCAAAGTTACCCGTTCGGGTTGAAAGGTTGGTTACCCAGCCAGAGACCGGCGCACGGACATCGGTCTGACTCAATTGCCACTGTGCCTGCCTCAGCGTCGCCCGGGCAACATCGACGCTTGCCTGCATCGCTTTGACGTTCAGATTTGCCGTATCCAGCTCTTCTGCGGAAATCACGTTCTGTGACAGATGGCGGCGGCGATTGGCTTCATTGTTGGCTTTTGCCAGTTCGGACTGGGCTTTGGCAAGCTGCGCCTGCGCGTTGAGCTCAGCGATGTGAAAGGGGGTTTTGTCGATACTGAAAAGTAAATCGCCAGCCTCAACAAACTGGTTATCCGTCACCTTTAAATCGACAATACTCCCGGACACCTGCGGTGTGATACTGACTTGTTCCGCGCGAACCTTCCCGTCGCGGGTCCACGGGGATTGCATATAATAATTCCACATAAACCATCCGACCAGAACGGCGATGGCGGCAACGGCAATTGTAGAAAAATATTTAATTGTTTTCAGCGACATAATTACCACACGACCAGTAATAAAAGACCAGAACAAACGCAAAGGGCAAAAAGCGACAGATCCATCAGAAGTGGATGCCAGAATTTGCCAGAATAGATAGGGTCACGAAGCAGGCGGTGAATAAATAGCCAAAGCAAAAATCCCAGCGCGAAGGCTTTAAACAGCGGCGGGAAGTAAACAGAGGCGCCGATCACCAGATCCTGTAATGGCATTCCTGTTGCATTGAGTGCGGAGGTCACAAGCAATAATCCTTTGCGTTAGAGGGCATTCCTTCAGGTTTAGCAAAAAACCGAAAGGAGTGCGCTCTTTTCGAGTAATGTCTGAAAAATATGTCTGACGGTAACCAAATGCAGCAATACATTTGTTTTAGCAATACAAATGCTGCACACTATTCTAAAATCAGTATAATATCTTAGCAAGCTAATTATAAGGAGATGAAATTGGAATCGCCATTAGGTTCTGATCTGGCACGGTTGGTGCGCATTTGGCGTGCTTTGATAGACCACCGTCTTAAGCCTCTGGAATTGACGCAGACACACTGGGTAACACTGCATAATATTCACCAACTGCCACCGGATCAGTCGCAGATACAACTGGCAAAAGCGATTGGCATTGAGCAGCCATCACTGGTGCGTACGCTGGATCAGCTCGAAGAAAAGGGGCTTATTTCGCGGCAGACCTGTGTCAGCGATCGCCGCGCCAAGCGCATTAAGCTAACGGAAAAGGCAGAACCGCTGATTGCCGATATGGAAGCGGTCATCAATAAAACGCGAGGTGAGATTCTGGCAGGGATTTCAGCGCAGGAAATTGATCTGTTGATTAAACTTATCGCTCGTCTTGAACACAATATTCTTGAGTTGCAGTCGCACGATTGAGGTCATGAAACGTGTGGTCAGTTGCTGACCACACGTTAATTCGCTTAGCGCGGAGAAACGGTAACCTGACGACCGTTGCTTGCCAGCACAACGCGCTGTCCCGCAGAGAAACGCGTATCACCCTGTTTCTGTACGACCATGATGGTGTTGCCATCGTCTTTACGGATTTCCAGCTCAACACCCTGCGTTTTGTTCATGGCGCCCTGAACGCCTTGTCCGGCTACGCCACCTGCGACAGCACCCGCTGCGGTTGCCAGTGAACGACCAGTACCTCCGCCAACGGTATTACCCAGGAAGCCGCCCAGCACTGCGCCGCCAATCGCGCCGATGACGTTTTCATTATCGCCCGCCTGAATTTTAACCGGACGAACGTTAACGATGGTGCCGTAGGTGACGTTCTGAACCTGTTTTGCTTCAGAGGCAGTATACACATCACCTGAAAGGCTATCGGTATTGGCACAACCCACTAAGGATAAACCCACCACTGAAACGGTCAGTACACGTTTAATCATTTATAAATCTCCTGTTCACCATGAAACGCTACCCAAGCATCCCTCATGGTCAAATTATATGGCATTTGTGCGTCTAAGGTCACATATTCTGATGGAAAGATAAAAGAAATCATAATAACAGCCAGCTTAACCAATTTTAAACGAACGATTGAGTGGGCGAGGAAATTCACTGACGCCCTGGTTTCGCTGAAAAACGCTAATGAAGCGTAGCATTGGCTACCTGTTTGTGGTGGAGTGTTGACGCTAAATAATGTTTAAAAAGGAACATGTATGAAATCGGGCCGTTATATTGGCGTGATGTCCGGCACCAGCCTTGATGGTGTCGATGTCGTACTGGCGACAATAGATAACACAATGGTTGCCCAGCAGGCCAGTCTGACCTGGCCGATGCCCGTTTCATTGAAGCAGGCAATTCTTGATATTTGCCAGGGCCAGCCGCTGACGCTTTCTCAGTTAGGCCAGTTGGATGTTCAGCTTGGCAGGCTGTTTGCGGATGCGGTGAATGCGCTGCTGGAACAACAAAAACTCCGGCCGCAGGACATTGTAGCGATTGGCTGCCATGGACAAACGGTATGGCATGAACCCGGCGGCCCGGCACCGCATACGATGCAAATCGGTGATAACAATCAGATTGTGGCGCGCACAGGGATCACGGTGGTAGGCGATTTCCGTCGGCGTGATATCGCGCTTGGCGGACAGGGCGCGCCGTTGGTCCCGGCATTTCATCAGGCGCTGCTCGGCCATCCGACCGAGCGCAGAATGGTGCTCAACATTGGCGGGATTGCGAACCTGTCAATGTTGATCCCTGGACAACCTGTACGTGGCTACGATACGGGGCCGGGCAATATGCTCATGGATGCCTGGATCTGGCGGCAGTGCGGTAAACCGTATGATAAAGACGCGCAGTGGGCCAGCTTCGGAACGGTGATGATTCCACTGTTGCAGAGTATGCTCAGCGATCCGTGGTTTTCACTGCCTGCGCCAAAAAGTACCGGCCGGGAATACTTTAACTATGGCTGGATAGAGCGCCAGTTGTCGGCTTTCCCGGGGATCCATCCGCGCGATGTACAGGCCACGCTCACAGAACTGACCGCGGTAACAATATCGGAGCAGGTTTTGCTCAGCGGGGGCTGCGACAGGCTGATGGTCTGCGGCGGCGGTAGCCGTAATCCACTGTTGATGGCGCGACTGGCTGCATTATTGCCGGGAACAGAAGTGACCACCACCGATGAAGCGGGCATTAGCGGTGATGATATGGAAGCCCTGGCGTTTGCCTGGCTGGCATGGCGCACCATTGCCGGGCTACCGGGGAATCTACCGTCAGTGACAGGCGCGCGCGAGGCAAGTGTGCTGGGCGCGATTTTTCCCGCCACCCCGCGAACTCAGAGTTAACTGAATTTTAATTGCGTCTTCTGCCGTTACACTACAGGGATCGAGGAGGGTGAATTCACCCTCCGGGACCAGGAAAGTCATCAGGATACGTCTATGAAAAAACTGTTACTCGTTTGTCTGCCGCTGATGCTGTCGGGGTGTAGCGCTTATAACCAGTTTGTCGAACGCCTGCAAACCGACACGCTGGAATACCAGTGTGAAGAAAAACCGCTGACGGTGAAATTAAACAACACCCGTCAGGAGGTGAGTTTTGTGTATGACAACAAACTGCTCAATCTGAAACAGGGGATCTCTGCCTCCGGCGCACGCTATACCGACGGAATTTACGTGTTCTGGTCAAAAGGTAACGAGGTAACGGTCTATAAACGTGACAACATTGTGTTGAATAACTGTCAGTTGCAAAATCCGAAGCGTTGAGATTTCCAGCAGGGCGGCGCACAATAGCGCCACCCACTGACAATCCGTAGCGAACACCATGTCTGATAACGACGAATTGCAGCAAATCGCGCATCTGCGCCGTGAATACACCAAAGGCGGCTTGCGCCGCAGCGATCTTCCCGCCGAACCATTAACCCTTTTTGAGCGCTGGCTGGGCCAGGCATGCGATGCCAGACTGGTCGATCCGACAGCCATGGTCGTCGCCACCGTCGATGAGAACGGTCAGCCTTATCAGCGCATTGTGCTGCTGAAACACTACGATGAAAAAGGGCTGGTGTTTTACACCAACCTGGGAAGCCGCAAAGCGCATCAAATCGAAAATAATCCGCGAGTCAGCCTGCTGTTTCCCTGGCACATGCTGGAACGCCAGGTGATGGTGACCGGTAAAGCGGATCGATTATCCACGCTGGAAGTGGTGAAGTATTTCCATAGTCGCCCGCGCGACAGCCAGATTGGGGCATGGGTCTCTAAACAATCCAGCCGCATTTCTGCGCGCGGCATCCTCGAAAGCAAATTCCTCGAACTTAAACAGAAATTCCAGCAGGGTGAAATACCGCTGCCCAGTTTCTGGGGCGGTTTTCGCGTCAGCATCGAACAGATGGAGTTCTGGCAAGGGGGAGAGCACCGTCTGCACGACCGCTTTTTATACCAGCGCGAAAATAACGCATGGAAAATTGATCGGCTCGCGCCATAAACCCGGAAAATTGTTGTGTTAAGCGCTAGCGCTGTCCGCGTCAGCGCTTTATTCTATAGAGCTTTCGCGTCTGGCGAAAAGTCGTGTACCGGCAAAGGTGCAGTCGTTTTAAACATGGAGATTTTGATGGCAAGCAGTAACTTGATTAAACAATTGCAAGAGCGGGGGCTGGTAGCCCAGGTGACGGACGAGGAAGCGTTAGCAGAGCGACTGGCGCAAGGCCCGATCGCGCTCTATTGCGGCTTCGATCCTACCGCTGACAGCTTGCATTTGGGGCATCTGGTTCCTTTGTTATGCCTGAAACGCTTCCAGCAGGCGGGTCACAAACCTGTGGCGCTGGTCGGCGGCGCAACCGGTCTGATTGGCGACCCGAGCTTTAAAGCTGCTGAGCGTAAACTGAACACTGAAGATACGGTTCAGGAGTGGGTCGACAAAATCCGTAAACAGGTTGCGCCGTTCCTGGATTTTGACTGCGGCGAAAACTCTGCTATCGCAGCAAATAACTATGACTGGTTCGGCAACATGAACGTGCTGACCTTCCTGCGCGATATCGGTAAGCATTTCTCTGTTAATCAGATGATCAACAAAGAAGCGGTGAAGCAGCGTCTGAACCGTGACGATCAGGGGATCTCCTTTACCGAATTCTCCTACAACCTGCTACAGGGTTATGACTTTGCCTGCCTGAACAAACTGCACGGCGTGGCGCTGCAAATCGGCGGTTCCGATCAGTGGGGTAACATCACTTCCGGTATCGATCTGACCCGTCGTCTGCATCAGAACCAGGTCTTCGGTCTGACGGTTCCGCTGATCACCAAAGCAGATGGTACCAAGTTCGGTAAAACCGAAGGCGGCGCAGTATGGCTGGATCCGAAGAAAACCAGTCCGTATAAATTCTACCAGTTCTGGATCAACACCGCGGATGCGGATGTGTATCGCTTCCTGAAGTTCTTCACCTTCATGGACATTGCAGAGATCAATGCGCTGGAAGAAGAAGATAAAAACAGCGGAAAAGCTCCGCGCGCCCAGTACGTTCTGGCTGAGCAGGTCACTCGTCTGGTTCATGGCGAAGAAGGTCTGGTTGCGGCAAAACGTATTACCGAAAGCTTGTTCAACGGTACACTGAGCGATTTGAGCGAAGCGGACTTTGAACAACTGGCGCAGGATGGCGTGCCGATGGTGGAGATGGAAAAAGGCGCGGATCTGATGCAGGCGCTGGTGGACTCTGAACTGCAGCCGTCTCGCGGGCAGGCGCGTAAAACCATCGCCTCGAACGCGATTACCATTAACGGTGAGAAACAGTCCGATCCGGAATATACCTTTGTGGATGGCGATCGTCTGTATGGCCGCTATACGCTGTTGCGTCGCGGTAAGAAGAATTACTGCCTGGTTTGCTGGAAGTAATCGAAGGTTATCAGGGGCGTGGGAAACCACGCCCCTTTATCTTTTCAGGGTTGTGGTAAGAAAAAATGAAAAACATCCTCGCCATTCAGTCCCACGTGGTTTTTGGACATGCTGGCAACAGTGCTGCGGAATTTCCAATGCGCCGCCTGGGGGCTAACGTCTGGCCGCTTAACACCGTTCAATTTTCAAATCATACGCAATACGGCAAGTGGACCGGCTGCGTAATGCCGCCCGCTCACCTGACGGAGATCGTGCAGGGTATTGCCGATATCGATCAGCTCAAACGCTGCGACGCGGTGCTGAGTGGTTACCTCGGTTCGGCAGAGCAGGGCGAGCATATTCTGGGAATTGTACGCCAGGTGAAAGCCGCCAATCCGGGGGCGAAGTATTTTTGCGATCCGGTGATGGGGCATCCGGAAAAAGGCTGTATTGTTGCGCCGGGCGTCGCCGAATTCCATGTGCGTCACGCGCTGCCCGCCAGCGACATTATTGCGCCAAACCTGATTGAACTGGAAATTCTATGCGAGCATGCGGTTAACAGCGTAGATGACGCCGTTGGCGCCGCCCGTGAGTTAATTGCGCAGGGGCCGGAGATTGTGCTGGTGAAACATCTGGCGCGAGCAGGCTACAGTCAGGAGCGCTTTGAAATGCTGCTGGTGACAAAGGATGAAACCTGGCATATCAGTCGTCCACTGGTGGATTTTGGTGCGCGTCAACCGGTTGGCGTGGGCGATGTGACCAGTGGGTTACTGTTAGTGAAGCTGCTGCAGGGGGCAACCATTCAGCAGGCGCTGGAACATGTGACTGCGGCGGTGTATGAGATTATGGTTGCGACCAAAGCAATGCAGGAATATGAATTGCAGGTGGTTGCCGCTCAGGATCGTATTGCACAACCAGAACATTACTTCAGCGCCACACAGCTCTGAAGAGAATGCCGGATATGTAGCCTGGCGTTATCCGGCATAACCCGATTACTGTAACCCTTCCGCTTTCAGCGCCGCAGCAACCCCCGGACGTTCCGCCACGCGTTTCATATAGGCGCTTATATGGCTGAATCCATCCATATTGAGTTTCAGCGCATACGCCCAGCGCAGCACAGTGAACAGGTAGGCGTCGGCAATAGTGAAACGTGAGCCGCAAAGCCACTGACCGTCACTCAGCGATGCATCAACATACTGCATTTTCTTCTCCATCAGCGCCCGTACCGTTGGCTTGTACTCTTCAGGCGTATCAGGACGGAACAACGGCGTGAAGCCTTTATGCACCTCTGTGGCAATAAAGTTAAGCCACTCCAGCGTCTTATAACGCGCAATACTGTTCACGGGGGCTAACAACTGGCGGTCAGGTACGCTGTCGGCGAGGTATTGCATAATCGCCACGCCTTCCGTCAGTACTGTACCGTCATCGAGCAACAGCGCGGGGACCTGTCCTTTCGGGTTTACCTCGAAAAAATCATCGCCGTTTTCCAGACGCTTTTTCATTAAATCCACGCCATCCAGTGTGAAGTCTTTCCCGCTCTCGCGCAGGGTAATATGAGAGGCAAGGGAACAGGCACCCGGCTTGTAGAACAGTTTCATCGGTTACTCCTTTCAACTGAGGTTTAACGTATCCTAGTTCGAGTCCAGCGAAAAAAAAAGCCGCTAACGCACAGTTAGCGGCCCAATGTCAGTTTCCCGAAAATTTACGCGGTAGCGGTTTTGGATGCCTTCTCACGCGCGTCATCGTCCTGGGTCATGCGATTCAGCTTCGGCGCAGTCAGCAGCATCAGAACAGCGATAACTGCGGTAGCCACACCAATCTGCAGGAACACACGGCCGTAGACTTCCAGAGACATCAGCGGGTCGGTCACGTTTTCCGGAACCGCCATCATGCTGGCGACATAACCACCAATGATGTTCGCGCCGGCAGTGGTCAGGAACCAGCTACCCATGATGAAGCCCATCAGGCGCTGTGGCACCAGTTGCGCGACCATCGCCAGACCGAGACCAGAAATCATCAGCTCACCGATACTTTGCAGCCCGTAGCTCATGATCAGCCAGTTAACGGAGACGATGCCCGCGTCGGTGGCGAATTTCGCGCCCAGCGGCAGGATCAGGAACGCACCGGAGCACAGCACCATACCGATTGCGAACTTGGTCGGCATCGGCAGGGTATCGCCCATCTTGTTGTAGATAGCGGCGAGGATTGGACTACCGATAATAATCCAGAACGGGTTCAGCGCCTGATACTGCTCAGGTTCGAACGCGATACCCAGGATAGAGTGCTCAACGTTACGGATCGCGAAGAAGTTCAGAGAGGTCGGCATCTGGCTGTACAGAACGAAGAAGATGATGGCTTCCAGCATCAGAATAAAGGCGACAATCATTTTACGACGCGCAGCGCCCTGCATTGCGAAGGCTTCTTTACCGAAGATAAACACGATACCCAGAGCGATAACACCCAGAACCATACGGGCGATCTGCTGGTTATGCAGCAGCCAGGTCGCGATAGCGATCAGGGCAACAACACCAATGATGGTCAGCAGCAGGTTGCGGAAGTTGATCGGCTCGAAGTCAGGTTTTGAACCGTAATTCTTAACCCAACGCTGGCAGAAGGCAAAGTTCAGCAAGGTAATCAGCATACCGACGACGCTCAGCGCGAACGCGGTGCTCCAGCCGTAACGCGCGGCCAGCCATGGCGTTGCCAGCATAGAGAAGAATGAACCGATGTTGATGGACATGTAGTACATCGTAAATGCACCATCAAGACGCGGGTCATCTTTTTCATAGCAGGTGGAAAGCAGAGAGGACGGGTTAGCTTTGAACAGACCGTTACCAACGGCGATGGCGGCCATCCCCATATAAACGATACCGGCATCATGCCCGGACCATGCCACCAGGGCATAACCGATAGCCAATACTATTGCACCGAGCATAATGACGCGCTTGGTACCCAGAACTTTATCTCCTAACCAACCCCCAATAGCGACCAGACCGTAAACCAGGGCGCTAAAGGAAGAGAAAAGAGTGATGGAGTCCGCTTCGGACATACCCAGTTGTTTCACCAGGTAGACGGCCATGATCCCTTGCAGGCCGTAATAACCAAAACGTTCCCAGAGCTCGATAGAGAAGATGAGATAGAACGCTTTCGGTTGTTTGAACGCGTTGAGACTCACGCCTTCAGTTGGTTTCTTGTTTGCAGTAGACACTTTTACCTCTTTTTTTACATCCCATATTAACGGGGGTGTTCTGTCACGTGAGGTCACCTGGACAGCCGTGAGATTGTTATAGTGGGAGGGGAAACGGCAGGTAATGTTCACTATCTTGCACGTTCAGACAAGTCTTTTGTAATAATCTGTTACATATATCTCGCATGGTGAATTCCTCCTGATTCGGAAATGTTATCCAGCGTTAAATTTTCATAATCAGAAAATGGCAGTTTTTTACGCTGTGTGATAGCGCTGATTTGGGGTATCAGGCAATATCTTCTGCTATTTGAGGTAAAAGGCAGTGATATAGGCCATTATCTGAAAAATAGCCAGTGTAATGTTTTGTGTATAAAAGTTGTCCCCGGGTCATTTGAATGTGGTTTTAACCTGAAAAGGTTAAATAATTAACATTGCGTTACCAGGTTGATCTGCTTCACATTTGGATAGAATTTTTTGGTATTAAAAAAATGATTACCCTGATTAAGTGTTTAAACCCAGGCATATTTCGTTGCATAAACGAATTGAAGCAGAATCATTGATGGTCAAAATGACAGTGTGGAGAGGATAACTAAATGTTATGGTGGGGGCGGCCTCACCCCCGGAAGTTCAGATATCGACCTTATCTTTGAATTCACACAGATCTTCTATGAGACAGGAACCACAGCGCGGTTTGCGGGCAATGCAGGTGTAACGGCCATGGAGGATCAGCCAGTGATGACAGTCGACCTTAAACGCGGCCGGGACGACCTTCAGTAATTTCTCTTCCACCTGTTCAACGTTTTTACCCGGCGCAAACTGGGTGCGATTACAAACGCGAAAAATATGCGTGTCTACGGCGATGGTCGGCCAGCCGAAGGCGGTGTTCAACACGACATTAGCAGTTTTACGTCCCACACCCGGGAGGGCTTCCAGCGCCGCGCGATCCTCAGGGACTTCGCCATGATGCTGTTCAAGCAGGATTCGACAGGTTTTAATGACGTTTTCTGCTTTGCTGTTAAACAGGCCGATGGTTTTGATGTAGGATTTAACGCCTTCAACGCCGAGCTCAAGCATGGCGGCTGGCGTATTGGCGACCGGATAAAGCTTTGCCGTCGCCTTATTGACGCTGACGTCCGTTGCCTGTGCTGACAGCAGAACAGCGATCAGTAACTCGAACGGGGAACTGAAGTTGAGTTCCGTTGTTGGATGGGGATTGTTATCCCGTAATCGCGTTAATATTTCCAGCCGTTTTGCTTGATTCATGACACATTCCCTGGTTCACCGGAGGGCAACTCCGTCGTTACCGCCGCGCTGGCGCGACGTTTTTTCATTTTCTCATCAATAAGATATTTTACGGCCAGCATCAAGCCGAGGCCAATAAATGCGCCAGGGGGTAACATCGCCAGCAGGAAAGGGGAGTCGGTATGGAAAATTTCCACCCGCAGCACTTTCGCCCAACTGCCGAGCAGTCCATCAGCACCATCAAACAGCGTACCGTTACCGATAATTTCGCGCAGTGAACCCAGCACGAACATCGCTGCCGTCGCCCCCATTCCAATGGAGAAACCGTCCAGTGCGGAAAGCGCAGGCCCATTTTTGGCTGCGAAGGCTTCAGCACGACCCACAACGATACAGTTAGTTACGATCAGTGGAATAAAAATTCCCAGAGACTGATACAGGCCGAAGGCATAAGCGTTAATCAGCATCTGCACCACGCTTACCACCGACGCGATAATCATCACATAAACAGGGATGCGAATTTCAGCCGGTGTCCAGCGACGCAATGTGGAAACCGCGAGGTTAGTCAGGGTCAATACCAGGGTGGTGGCAAGACCCAGACCCAGCGCATTGGTTGCAGTGGAGGTTACCGCCAGCAGAGGGCATAGACCAAGTAATTGCACCAGCGCTGAGTTGTTTTTCCACAATCCCTGAACGATAACCTCTTTAATTTCGCTCATGATTTATTCTCCACAGGCAGGAAGTTGAGGCAGTTGTGCGGGCAGCGTCCGGGCATAAATCCCCGCTCGCTTGACGGCATTGACCACTGCGCGTGGCGTAATGGTGGCCCCGGTAAACTGGTCAAAATCACCGCCATCTTTTTTCACTGCCCAGTGGCTGTCATTGACACCCTGAATTTGTTTCCCGCTGAAGCTGGTTATCCAGTCAGACAGCCTCAGTTCAATTTTATCGCCCAGCCCCGGTGTCTCATGATGTTCCGTTACCCGAGTACCTAAAACGGTGCCATTAAAATCAGCTCCGACCAGCAACCGGATTGCGCCGGAATAGCCATCCGGCGCCGTAGCTTCAAGTACTGCTGCCACCGGTTGACCATCCTGCTCGGCTATATAAACACGATGTTGGCCTTTACCCAGCTCAGGGGCGTTCACAATAAAACAGTTGTCCTGCAAACGGTTGTTATAGCGATCGGCAGGGAGCACCTGATCAAACAGCGCTTTTTGCTGAATCGCGGCCTGTTCGTTAATCGTCGTTTTTGTCATCAGGTTAATGGCAGCGGTCAGTCCGGTTGAGCCGGCAGCGAACAGCGCCAGGGTGATGCCATGTTTACGAATCGTTTTCAGCATGGTTTATCCTTTGCGATGTCCGTAAACGCGAGGGCGCGTGTAATAGTCGATCAGGGGAACGGTAATATTGGCCAGCAATACGGCAAAAGCCACGCCATCCGGATAACCGCCGAAACTGCGTATTAACCACACCAGTAATCCTGCAAGCGCACCGAACAGCAGACGGCCACGATTGGTGGTCGACGCCGTCACCGGATCGGTCAGAATAAAGAACGCACCGAGCATCGTTGCGCCGGAAAGCAAATGAATCTGTGGTGAGGCAAGCGAATCGGGGGCAAACAGCCAACCCAGTGTTGCACAAATCGTTAATGAAAGCAGGAAGCTTGCCGGGATATGCCAACGAATGGCTTTTTGCCACAGCAAAAAAACACCGCCCGCAAGCCAGGCCAGATTGACCCACTGCCAGCCCGCTCCCGCAAACATACCGTGGAAAATGGGGTATTGCAGAATTTGCTCCACCGTATGTCCGGCATGAAGCGATGTTTTAAAGGTATCCAGCGGTGTCGCCTGACTGATACCGTCAATCCCCATGCGAAGCGTCGTCATATCGCCGCCGCTGGCGGTATGCCCGGTAAAAATGATTTGCAGCGCATCCACCAGACCTGGCGTTGTCGCAGCGATATCCTGCGGCGGCAGCCAGCTTGTCATCTGCACCGGGAAAGAGATAAGCAGGACCACGTAGCCAATCATCGCCGGGTTAAACGGATTTTGCCCCAGACCGCCATACAGTTGTTTAGCAACGATCACCGCGAAAACCGTACCGAGAATACCCATCCACCACGGCGCGAGAGGCGGGATACTGACCGCCAGTAACAAACCTGTCAGCAGTGCGGAGTTATCTTTTAATACTGCGACAACCGGCTGCTTGCGCAGTCTGAGTACGGCAGCTTCAGCCAACAGCGCACTTGCCGAGGCGAGGACAATCTGGAACAGGGTTCCCCAACCGAAAAACCACAGCTGGGCGGCAATTCCCGGCACTGCGGCAAGTAAAACCAGCAGCATAATGCGCGAAGTTTGGCGCTGATTGTGTGTATAGGGGGAGCTTGCGATTCTGAATACCATTTATTCCTCGTTTACAACCTGCTGCAGTGCGGCTTTTTTAGCCTTTGCCCGGGCGATAGCGGCTTCAACCGCGGCTTTGCGCGAGTCAACCGGTTCAACTGGCGCGGTGGATTCAGCGCTGGCCTGTTGTGCAAGCTTGCGTGCTTTTGCCCGCGCAATCGCTGCTTCAACTGCGGCTTTACGCGAGTCAACCGGATCAACTGGCGCAGTGGGTTCAGCGCTGGCCTGCTGTTCCTGTTTGCGTGCTTTCGCCCGCGCAATCGCCGCCTCGACCGCGGCTTTACGCGGATCGGTATCCGTCACGACGGTATTTTCTGCTTGTTTTGCCCGAACCTGCACCTTACGCGCTTCGCGAGCGGCGATGGCGGCGCTGTTATCGGGTTTTTCACCCGCTTTAATCATCACCGGTTGTGTCGCCTGCGCCTGTTTTTCTTTCACGCGGGCCAGGGCTGCGGCAATCGCATCGTGATCTTTCGCCGCTGGCTGCACCGCGGCTTTCTTATGACGTTCCAGTCGCGCGGCTTTTTCACGTTCAAGACGAGCCTGACGCGCCTCAAAGCGCGCTTTGGCGTCTGCGGCGCGTTTCTCTTCCTGGGCAATGGCGTAAAGCTCGGCCTTTTCCTGGCGGAAATATTGTACTAACGGAATATTGCTGGGGCAGACCCACGCGCAGGCACCGCATTCAATGCAATCGGCAATGTTATGCGCCGTGGCTTTGTCATGCTGCTGACCTTTACTGAACCAGTAAAGCTGCTGGGGGAGAAGATCGGCAGGGCAGGCATCAGCGCAGGCGCTACAGCGAATACAGCCTTTCTCCTCCTGCGGCTCGCCCATCTCGGTTGCCGAAGGCGCCAACAGGCAGTTGGTGATTTTCACCACCGGGACGTCAAGCCACGGGAGCGTGAAACCCATCAACGGACCGCCCATGATCACCATTTGTTCGGCAGAAGGGCAGAAACCCGCATCATTGAGCAAATGGCTGACCGGTGTTCCAAGCCTGGCCCAGACGTTACCGGGACGGCTGATTGCTTCGCCGGTCAGCGTCACCACGCGTTCGGTAATCGGTTCGCCATCGATAATTGCGCGCTTAACTGCATACGCCGTACCGACGTTTTGCATCAGCACGCCGATATCGGATGAACGTCCACCGTGCGGAACCTGCTTACCGGTCAGAATTTGCGTGAGCTGTTTAGCGCCGCCCGACGGATATTTTGTCGGGATTACGCGTAATGCGATGTCATGCGCATCGGCCAGCACCGCGCGGAGCATCGAGATCGCCTGCGGTTTATTGTCTTCAATCCCGATCAGGATTTCACGCGGCTGCAGGATATGCGCCAGAATGCGAATCCCCTCGACGACCTGTGCCGCGCAATCCTGCATCAGGCGATCATCGGCGGTAATATAAGGTTCACATTCAGCGGCGTTGATGATCAGCGTTTCAATTTTATCGCCGCCCCCCTGCAACTTCACACCAGTCGGAAAACCCGCGCCGCCAAGACCAGCAACACCGTACTGATGAATACGGGAAATTAATTCTTCACGAGAGTGAGCGCGGTAATCGGACCATCCTTCACGTTCAATCCAGCGATCTTCGCCATCGGCATCGATAATTACGCTCAGTTCAGCGAGCGCGGAAGGATGGGCAGTAGAATGGGGGGCAATTGCTACCACTGTACCGGAGGTGGGGGCGTGAACCGGAAGCATTTTCCCACGACCACGGGTGAGCGGTTGTCCGCGCAGCACGTGTTGACCCACGGCCACGCACAGTTCGCCTTCAGCGCCAATATGCTGCCTGAGCGGAATAACAAAACGCTGCGCGAGAGGAACCTGACGCAGCGGTGTTCCGTTTGACCGGGTTTTCATTTCTGGCGGATGGATGCCGCCGTTGAAATCCCAGATCTTATTTTTTCTGAAAGCAGAGAATAACTTAAGCATGTTGTTCCACGGGGATAATGCGAACGGGGATGGAGTTCAAATCCCACTTCCAGTTGTCAGGGGTTTCGGCGACCGGACGCAGTTCAATGCATTGCGTTGGGCACGGATCAACGCAGAGGTTACATCCCGTACACAGATCGCTCATTACCGTATGCATAGCACGGGTTGCGCCGACGATAGCGTCAACCGGACAGGCCTGAATACACTTGGTGCAGCCAATGCAATTCGCTTCATCAATCACCGCCAGCATCCGAACAGGGGTAATGTCTTGTTCATCGCCATCAATTGGCTGCGGCTCCACGTTCAGCAATTCCGCAATTTTTAGCATTACCGCTTCGCCGCCTGGCGCACAGCGGTTAATTTTTTCTCCCTGACTGCCAATCGCTTCTGCATAAGGCCGACAGCCAGGATAACCACATTGCCCACACTGGCTTTGCGGTAAAATTTCATCGATTTTTTCAACGACAGGATCATCTTCAACCGCGTAACGGCGGGAGGCATAACCCAGAATGGCGCCGAACACCAGACCCAGCAGGCTCACGGCGGCAACGGCAATCCAGATAGCATTCATTACAACTTCACCAAACCACTAAAGCCCATAAAGGCGAGAGACATTAACCCGGCGGTAATCAGCGCAATCGCGTTACCGCGAAACGGAGCCGGAACATCCGCGACGGCAAGACGCTCACGAATTGCCGCAAAGAGCACCATCACCAGTGAGAAACCCACGGCGGCGGAAAAACCATACAAAGCCGATTGCAGGAAGTTGTGACCCAGATTGATGTTCAGCAGCGCCACACCCAAAACCGCACAGTTGGTGGTAATCAACGGCAGGAAGATCCCCAGCAGGCGATAGAGCGCTGGACTGGTTTTGCGCACCACCATCTCAGTAAATTGCACCACGACCGCGATCACCAGAATAAACGCCAGCGTGCGCAGGTAGATGAGATCGAGCGGGATCAGGATCCAGGTGTCAATCAGCCAGGCGCAGACAGAGGCCAGCGTCATCACAAAGGTGGTTGCAAGCCCCATTCCCATTGCGGTTTCCAGTTTTTTGGAAACACCCATAAAGGGGCAAAGGCCCAGAAACTTAACCAGTACAAAGTTATTGACCAGTACAGTTCCGACAAACAGCAGCAGGTAATCAGTCATTTTTCGGCCTGAAATAAAAAAGCCGCCTATTATCTGACAATCCACAGCAGGCGACAACAGGTTAACTGTAAGGTTATTACGGATTCAAAAACGTGGATTTCACCCGCGTTGAACGCTTGAAATAGGGCACTAACAGGGCCGCAGCCAGCAACGGGAACAACAACTGGCGCACCGCTAATGCGTCGGGTACGGGTGAAAACGCGAACGCTTTTATCGCCAGTAAAACGGAGATCAGCAGCCAGATAATATAGTGTTTCGGAACGCAACGTCTGCGCTTAAAGAAGGCGATTGTCAGCCACAGGGTGTAATACCACATTGCTATAGCGGTCAGAAAGGAAACGCCCCACAGCATCAGGTTACCGGTTGTTTGTTCCGCCAGCATGGTAAACGTTTGAGGAGAGGCGAGTGCCGTGGCGTACAGAAACAGGGCCAGTGAGGCACTCAGCAATGCGACTAAAAGCCAGGCCAATGGGCCCAGTAACCAGCCTCCAATGCGCTGTACCGGTGTTGTGGTCATAAAATCTCCGCAATTGCCAGACGTACCGTTCTTTTTGGGGCGATTATTATAAAGCTTTTGCTGGCGAGCGCTACTCTCTTATTGCACGTAACGCCATACTGATTTGGGGACCTGGCCGACATCGAACAGGCGACCGCCCGAAACCAGCTCAGCACGACGGTGATCGGCAGCGCGGTACATATTTATAATGTCTTGTTCGTCGGTAAGGGTGTAGTGCAAATGATCAAACAATTTTTCCAGACTTTCGAGCGAACTAATTTTGCGGAATTTTAATAAATAATCCTGAACGGTCATAAACAGGTATCCCAATTATATAAAAATAAAGCCTACGAACGGTGAACTTAAAAATAAACAACTGCTACTTAACTAATGAAGACGGAATGCGAATGCAAAAACAGTGTGACTTAAGCGGTATTTAACGCACAAAGCGAGATGACATCGAAGGTTACCGCGCTTCTCAACAACTGGCAATAAGCGCCAGCGCAGTAAGTGTTACAAATACCCTTTTGCGTTAACTTTTCAGTTTTTTCCGCCATTTGTATCAGGAAAAGGGATATACCAGACGGCCTGGGCCGCCTGGCTTACGCTTACGTTATTTCTGCTGAACGACGGCAGTCTGCTCGGGAGGCTGATAATTATCGATATGGCTGGCTACTCCCAGTAGCACCATAGAGACAGCAAGAACAACCCAACCCGTTAATTCAATAATACGATCGATAACTGACGACATTTGCTTTGATTTATCCTTAAACACAGGACGTTGATGTTACTTATCAATATTTATCGCGGCAAGTGGTTCGGGAACGATTTCAACGACTTTATGACGTCAAAGTTTCCGAAAATGACACTTGTTTGACTTAAGTTAAAAAAACGGTCTTTCTGCCACAGAACTTATTAAACTATTGTGAGTGCGACAAGGATGGTGTGAAATAGTTACAGACTGAAACGAGAGGCAAATTTATGAGTGACAACATCCGTGTAGGATTGATTGGCTACGGATACGCCAGTAAAACGTTCCATGCGCCCTTAATTGACGGTACGCCGGGACTGGAACTGGCGGCTATTTCCAGTAGTGATGCAGCAAAAGTCAAAGCGGACTGGCCTTCCGTCGCCGTTGTCTCTGAGCCCGGACACCTGTTCAACGATCCAGATATTGATCTCATCGTCATTCCCACGCCTAACGATACGCACTTTCCGCTGGCAAAAGCTGCGCTGGAAGCAGGTAAACATGTCGTGGTGGATAAACCGTTCACCGTGACACTGTCACAAGCACGTGAGCTGGATGCGCTGGCCAGAAGCCTGGGGCGGGTGCTGTCAGTCTTCCATAATCGTCGCTGGGACAGTGATTTTCTGACCCTGAAAACAATGCTGGCAGAAGGTGTGCTGGGCGAAGTGGTTTACTTTGAATCGCATTTCGATCGCTTCCGTCCGCAGGTCCGCGACCGCTGGCGCGAGCAAGGCGGCCCGGGCAGTGGTATCTGGTACGATCTCGCGCCGCATCTTTTGGATCAGGCAATCAATCTGTTTGGTTTGCCGGTCAGCATGACGGTGGATTTGGCCCAGTTACGCCCGGGTGCTCAGTCAACCGATTATTTTCACGCCACGCTCTCCTATCCGCAGCGGCGGGTCATTTTGCACGGTACGATGCTGGCGGCGGCAGAATCCGCGCGCTATATCGTGCATGGAACGCGTGGTAGCTATGTTAAGTTCGGCCTTGACCCACAGGAAGAACGTCTGAAAAACGGCGAGCGGCTGCCGCAGGAAGACTGGGGATATGACATGCGTGACGGAGTTGTGACTCGCGTCGATGGTGAAACGCAGGTGGAAGAGACCTGGTTGACCGTTCCGGGGAATTACCCGGCCTATTACGCCGGGATCCGTGATGCGCTCAATGGCAACGGTGAAAACCCGGTTCCGGCAAGTCAGGCCATTCAGATTATGGAATTGATTGAGTTAGGCATCGAGTCAGCGAAGCATCGTTCAACGCTCTGTCTTGCCTGACAGATAAAATGCCCGGTGAGTCTTACCGGGCAACTTTCCGTTACGCAGCCGCGACTTTCTCGCGTAGCGCCTGTTTTTCCGCCGTACTCAGAAAAGCCATTTCCAGTCCGTTTATCTGCGCCTGGCGAATCTGTTCACGACTCAATCCCGCTGCCGGTGCGGCTACGGTATATTCGTGAATGATATCCACCCCCTGGACTGCCGGGTCATCAGTGTTCAGACTGGCTAAAACGCCATGTTCCAGGAAGGTTTTCAGCGGATGTACCGACAGGGATGCCACGGTGCTGGTCTGAATATTCGAGGTCAGGCAGGACTCAATGCCAATGCGCTGTTCCGCCAGAAAATCCATCAGCGCCGGATCGTCAACCGCTTTGACGCCGTGTCCAATGCGTTCAGCGCCGAGTTCCCGAATTGCCTGCCAGATGCTTTCCGGACCCGCCGCTTCACCTGCGTGAACGGTGATGTGCCAGCCCGCGTCACGGGCGCGGTTGAAGTGCGAGAGGAACAGGCTACCGGGAAAACCCAGTTCATCACCGGCCAGATCGAGTGCGGTTATCCGATCGCGGTGGGTCAGCAGCGCGTCCAGCTCCTGCAGGCAGGCGGCTTCACCGAATGTGCGACTCATAATGCCAATCAGACGCGCCTGTACTCCAAACGCTTTGCAGCCTTCATTAACGCCCGCGATAACCGCTTCAACAACGCCTGCCACCGGCAGTTGATGACTCATTGCCATATAACCGGGGGAAAAGCGCAGCTCAACATAGTGCAGACCATTGCGCGCGGCGTCTTCAATGTTTTCAAAAGCGACGCGACGACAGGCGTCAAGCGAGGCTAATACCTTTACGCCCCAGTCCAGTTTTGACAGAAAACTGACGAGGTCCGGTTCATTGGCGGTGACCTGTACGTGCGGAATGAGTGTTTCAAGGGTTTGCGCCGGGAGCGTTAAATTAAACTGGCGGCCAAGATCCAGAATGGTTTGAGCCCGGATGTTGCCATCGAGGTGGCGATGAATATCAGTTAACGGCAGGGAAGTATCAATCATGGTCGCACTCATTTTCTATTATAAAAGTGCGCGCCATTATAAAAATAAACGCAGGCGAAAAGCTATGTTGCGCAATGAAAAAAATCCATTGCGCAACCGATCGTCATCGTACTGAACGAATGGCGTTAATTAATCCAGTCACGCCTTTTTCCAGCTTTGAACGGGGGCAGCCGGCATTCAGTCGCACAAAACCGCGGCCTTCATCGCCATAGGTATATCCGGGCATAATGGCGATTTTTTCCTGCTGAATCAGCGCCTTTTGTAATGCGGCGTCATCAATGTTCAGGGCGCGAAGATCCAGCCACGCCAGATAGGTTGACTGAGGAATCTGCCAGTTGAGTTCCGGGAAAGCGCTGTTCAGCGTCTCTGCGATATAGCGCAGATTATTTCTCAAATATTCCCGCAACGCATCCAGCCACGGCGCGCCCTGTTCATAAGCTGCGATATGTGCCGTCAGAGCCAGTACGGCTGGTGACGACAGGCCATCCCGACCTTTCAGCGCATTGAGATAGGTATTGCGGCTATCGGCATCTTCAATCAGGCCATAGGCTCCTGTCAGTGCAGGGATATTGAAGCTCTTTGATCCAGAGGTGAATAGCGCCCAACAGCCGCGCGCCACATTGCTCCACGGAATATGCGGTCGATCGCTCCAGACCATATCCATGTGAATCTCGTCGGAAATCACTCTTACGCCGTGGCGATGACACAGCTCCGCCATTATTTCCAGCTCCGCGCGAGTCCAGACTTTACCCGTTGGGTTTTGCGGACTGCACAGCAGCAGGATTTTACTGTCCGGTCGCGCCAGGGCCGCTTCCAGCCTGGTCATGTCGCAATACCAGTCGCCATCCTGTTTTTCTAACGCGACAGGAACCACATGACGCTCGTTGCCTTCAATGGCTTTGTAAAACGCATCGTAGGCTGGCGTATGAACAACCACGCCGTCTCCGGCGGACGACCACTGGCGAATAAGCTGTGAAACCATGTAGATAACAGAAGGGCCATATACCAGTGACTGCTTGTCAATAACGCTATTATGGCGCGTCGCGAACCAGTGTGCGATGGCGCCAGTGAACTCGTCATTCTTCCAGCGACTGTAACCCAGCACGCCATGTGCGAGGCGCTGGTTCAGCGCCTCCAGGATGCACGGAGCCGTCGCGAAATCCATATCAGAGATGGTAAATGGTAGCAGGTCGGCAGCGCCAAAACGGTCGGCAACGTAATCCCACTGCGTACACCATGTACCGTGCCGGTCTACAACCCTCGAAAAATCGTACATATGCGTGCCCTTATGCCTGAACGGTGTTCATAAGACCGGCCATTTCATCTTTTACGGACTGAACTTGCGGGCCAATTACCACTTGCAGGTTATGTTGGTTCAACTGAACGACGCCAATTGCGCGATTATCTTTCAGCGCCTGCACATTAACCAGTGACATATCTTTCACTGACAGACGCAGACGCGTAATGCAGTTATCCAGACTCACGATGTTATCTGCTCCGCCTAATGCCGCCAGGATTGCAGGCACATTATACCCGGACTTACCCGGCGCGCTGGCAACCGCAGTTTCTGGCGTGCTGGCAATCTCACTGTCGCGACCCGGTGTTTTAAGATTAAAGCGGGTGATGGCGAAGCGGAAAATTGCGTAATACACCACGAACCAGACGGCCGCCACAACCGGCACCAGATACCATTTCGTGGACAGGCCATGCAGAATGCCGAACACCACAAAGTCGATGATATTTCCGTCGGTATTACCGATAGTTACGCCCAGCACAGACATTGCGGTAAAGCCCAGGCCTGTCAGCAGCGCATGAATCACATACAGGACCGGTGCGACAAACAGGAACAGGAATTCCAGCGGTTCAGTCGTCCCGCCAACCACACAGGCGATCAGACCGGAAATCAGCAGCCCTTTAATTTTAGGGCGATTTTCAGGACGTGCACAGTGGTACATCGCTAACGCCGCACCCGGCAAGCCGCCCAGGAACGCGGGCATTTTACCCTGAGACAGGAAGCGTGTGGCGCTTTCAGAGAAGCCTTGCGTGGTCGGGCAGCTCAGTTGCGCCTGGAAAATCGTCAATGCGCCGCTGACTGTATGACCACACACTTCTTGCGTGCCGCCCGCGTCGGTGAAGCGAATCAGCGCCACCAGAATATGATGCAGACCAAAGGGTAACAGCAGACGTTCACCAGTACCAAACAGCATAGGACCAAAAACACCGGCACTGTTGATCATATGACCCAGGCCACTGATGCCCATCGCGAAAACAGGCCATACCAGAGGGATCACCAACCCAACCAGCCCCATCACGACAGAAGAGACGATGGGGACGAAGCGGGTACCGCCGAAGAAGGCCAGCGCATCCGGCAGACGGATGTTATGGAAGCGTTCATGCAGCATCCAGACTATGATACCGGCGATCACTGCGCCGAGAATACCGGTGTCAATGGACTGAATACCCAGGATATTCTGGATATTGTTCGCTTTCAGAATCGCGGCGTCGGTCGTGGGCAGAATGCCTTTCGCCGTCAGCCAGAAGTTCACCGCGAGGTTCATCACCGTGTAACCGACAAATCCGGCAAACGCCGCCACGCCTTTGTTTTCACGCGCCAGCCCCAGAGGGATTGCGATACAAAACATCACAGGCAGGAAGCTAAAGGCGAAGGAGCCGACTTTGCTCATCCAGGTGAAGATGGCCTGCAGTACCGGATTACCTAATGCCGGCAGCAGGGTAATCACATCGTGGCTACTTAATGAGCTGCCAATCCCCAGCATAATCCCGCAAAACGACAGCAGGGCAACGGGCAACATGAACGTTTTACCCAACTGCTGAAAAAATTCCCATAATGTAATTTTTGGTGTGGTTTTCGCCGTCATTTAACGACTCCTTGTGAAAATCCATCGGTCATGAGTAAATTTGAGCAAGAAGATAAAACGTTTTACCTCATTTTAGTGCGGCAGAAATCACATTATCGAACGGTGATAGCGCGTATAACTAAAAGTAATTGATAAAACGTTTTATCGATCACGTTATCAGGGAGTTTGCCGTTTTTATGGCTATAGCCAAAAAAATCACTATTCACGATGTTGCACTCGCAGCCGGGGTTTCCGTCAGCACCGTTTCACTGGTGCTCAGTGGCAAGGGACGTATTTCAACGGCCACCGGCGAGCGGGTGAATGCAGCGATAGAACAACTGGGCTTTGTACGTAATCGCCAGGCCTCCGCGTTACGCGGTGGACAAAGCGGGGTTATTGGACTGATTGTTCGCGATCTCTCGGCACAGTTTTATGCCGAGTTGACGGCAGGATTGACGGAGGCACTGGAAGCGCAGGGGCGAATGGTGTTTTTGCTGCATGGCGGCAACGACAGTGACGTTCTGGCACAGCGCTTTACGCTGCTGCTCAATCAGGGGGTCGATGGCGTGGTGATCGCGGGGGCGGCAGGCAGCAGCGATACGCTGCGGGTTATGGCAGAAGAGAAGGGGATCCCGGTCGTTTTTGCCTCGCGCGCCAGTTACCTTGATGATGTGGATACCGTGCGCCCCGATAATATGCAGGCGGCGCAATTGCTGACAGAACATCTGATCCGCCACGGTCATCAGCGTATCGCATGGCTGGGAGGGCAAAGTTCGTCTTTAACACGCGCTGAACGCGTGGGCGGCTATTGCGCAACGTTGCTGAAGTATGGTTTACCGTTTCACAGTGACTGGGTGCTGGAATGCGCCTCCAGTCAAAAACAGGCGGCGGAAGCCATTACCGCTTTGCTGCGCCATAATCCCACCATCAGCGCGGTGGTGTGCTACAACGAAACGATCGCAATGGGGGCGTGGTTTGGCCTCATGCGGGCGGGGCGACAAAGTGGTGAGATGGGCGTCGATCGCTACTTTGAGCAACAGGTGTCGTTAGGGGCTTTTGCGGATGTGGCTGAAAACGCGCTGGATGATTTGCCGATTATCTGGGCGACAACGCCAGCGAGAGAAATGGGGTATACCCTGGCGGAGCGGATCCTGCAGCGTGTTGCAAACGAAGAGAGCCATTCCCGGACACAAACCTTATCCGCACGGCTTGTGGTGCAAAAATAACCTCTTCCACAGAGAAGGGGCAGATTGTTTATGAAGGTCTTGCCGGATGGCGGCTGAGGCCTTATCCGGCCTACAATGAGAAAGTTACGTTATTTGTAGGCCCGATAAGCATGCGCCATCGGGCATTTCGCGCTTTGCCGGATGGCGGCTGAGGCCTTATCCGGCCTACAATAAGATAGTTACGTTATTTGTAGGCCCGATAAGCTTGCGCCATCGGGCATTTCACTGCTTGTCAGTCGTCATTACTCCTGCGGTACTGGCAACGCCATGCCGAACATACCGACAAATTCATCCAGCGGCATTTTCTTACCGTTGAGCGTCACTTGTCCGTTGGCATATTGCAGACTGGTGCCAATAGTGTTGTTTTCCAGCGTCGTGATACGGAACATTTGCCCCATCGCCGCCAGACCATTCACCTGTTGTTTCGCCAGTTTTTCAGCTTCATCCTGTTGATAGCCTTCCAGTTTTGCCACCTGAGTCATGAATTCAATGGCCATATCCACCGGAATCGACAGTTTGCCGTCAACAGATTTGACGGTCCGGTCAACTTCTTCTGCCAGCGTCTGCGGCTCGCCCTGGGCGGCTGAGGGATCTTTGAGGAACAACGACAAATTGAGCGCCGTTTCGCCTTTGGCGTTTTTCCAGCTCAGCGGTGCCACGGTGATCACGGGCTCACCTTTCATCAGCAGCGGCAGGGCGCTGAAGAATGCTTCGGTGACTTTTTGCTGATACAGTTCCGGGTTACTCGCTATATCGGGTTGTAACAACAGTGCCTGAGTCTGCTCGTCGTACTGCTGGCTAAACTGATGCCACGCCGCGCCGTCAATCTGGCCGATTTTCAGTGTCAGTTTGCCGCTACCCAAATCCTGATTCTGCACCTTCAGGCTTTTCAGCACATAGTCCAGTTGGCTGTTGATGGTTTTGCCGTCGTTGACGAGATCGGTTTTCCCGTTGATCTCCATACCCTCCAGCAGCGCTAACTCTTTGCCTTCAACAGAAATTGAGACTTTTTCAAGCGACAATTTTTGATCGCCGACGCGCTCGCCGAAGCTGGCAAGCGTGCTTGAACCTTCGGTTTTCAGGTTGTTGAAAGAAAGCTGCACTTTCTGATTGTACTCATTCACCGCGTCAACCAGACCACTCTGGGCTTCACCGGAAAGGGAAACCACCTTGCCTTCTTTATCCGCGTTGAAGATGAATTCGCCGCCGCTGAATGCCACTTTCTCAGCATCTTTTTCGTAATTCAGTGGTTTTAACGACATCACTGAACGGGTGTCACCGCTGTAGCCAATACGCGAATTGATTTCAAAAGGCGTTTCGCCCTTCGCGATATCAAACAGCGGTTTGCTGACATCATTGTTTACCAGGGTGGTTTTCACCGAAGCCATGGACGGGATCAGGTTAAAGGTTTTCAACTGAGCGAACGGGAAGGGGCCGTGATCAACGGATTCGTTAAACACCACGCTCTGGCCCGCTTTCAGCCAGGGATTCTCTTTACCCGCCACTGGCTTAAGCACCAACTGTAGCTGGCTACTGAATACACCACGCTGATAGGTTTGGTAAGCCAACTCCACGTTCGCTTCCGGTGCGGTTCGTTTAATCTGTTCATTGGCCTGGTTGACCATCTCAGAAAGATGCGTTTCCAGCTTCTTACCCGTGTACCATGCACCGCCTGTCCAGACGACGCCGAGTGCAACGATCACTCCTGCAGCTACCAGCGATTTTTTCATATTGTTTATCCATAAAATGAAACCAGGCGGTAGGTACCGCCTGGCAAAGTCATAAGCCGTTTATTAGCTTAGCAAGAGTGGTTACAAAATT
Source organism: Citrobacter amalonaticus (assembly GCF_037053465.1). Classification (GTDB taxonomy): domain Bacteria; phylum Pseudomonadota; class Gammaproteobacteria; order Enterobacterales; family Enterobacteriaceae; genus Citrobacter_A; species Citrobacter_A amalonaticus_H. The sequence continues at coordinate 274,930 of NZ_JBALIF010000006.1, read as the reverse complement.
CAGTAAGTTGCTAGAGTTTGTTGTAAACCCGCGCTAAACGCCCCGCGCCGCTGGCTGCGACAGGCGACTCTGCGGCGCTGATAAACGCCGATTCTCCAGGCTTCAACACCAGACGTTGCTCGCCTTTACTCAGTACCGCTTCGCCTTCCACGCAGAACAGAATGGCCGCGCTTTGCTGGTCAATCTCAGTTTCCTGCGCGGACAGATCATGAAGTGAGAAGGCGAAATCATCGACCGGGATAGGGAAATCGAGCTCCGCGCCGTTTTTCACTGGCGTCGTCAGTAGCTGGTTTGCCGGTTTGGCTTCAAACTTCACGTTCGCGACCAGTTCCGGAATATCGATGTACTTCGGCGTCAGGCCCGCGCGCAGCACGTTATCGGAGTTCGCCATCACCTCCAGCGCCACCCCTTGCAGGTAGGCATGCGGCGTTTCGGCGAACAGGAACATCGCCTCACCTGGATTCAGCTTCACCACGTTCAATAACAACGGTGAGAAGAGGCCGCTGTCATCCGGGTAAAATTCGGCAATCAGACGGATGGTCTGCCAGGGTTCGCCGTGCTGGGTGTTCAGCGCTGCTTTGAGAATGGCCAGGGCTCGTGATTTTTCCTCCCCTTGCATATTCAGCAGTCCGGCAAATAACTGGCTGAGGCGTTCGGCATTAGGCTGCTCAAGGAAGTGTGCGATAGCGGTGTGTGCGCCTGCGACCGGCTGCAGGAGCGATACAATCTCAGAGAACTCACGAAACGCGTTCATGGCGAGGAACGGCGTCAGCGCAAATACCAGCTCCGGCTTGTGATTCGGATCTTTGTAATTGCGCTCTGCGGCATCCATCGGGATCCCGGCGGCATTCTCTTTGGCAAAACCGATTTCAGAGTTGCGTTTGTTCGGATGCACCTGAATGGACAACGGCTGTGCGGCACACAGAACCTTAAACAGGAAAGGTAACTCCTCAAAGCGTTGAGCTACGGCATCGCCAAGCAATGCGGATTTATCGCTTTCAATCACTTCACGCAGCGAGACGGCACGACCGCTGGCGTCTTCAACCTTTGAGCTGCTTTTAGGGTGCGCGCCCATCCACAGTTCTGCCATCGGTAACTGTTGCGGGTTTGCTATGCCGTAGAGTTCTGTCAGCGCGGTCTTACTTCCCCAGGCGTAGTTCTGCACCGAGTTGATGAGTTTTTGCATTTCAATGCCCTGTTTCAATTTGGAATAGAGAAGAACGTCATTCGGTTATTAAACCAAGAAACCTAATGGATGTAACCTGTGGGCGCAAAAAGTCGTACTTGTCTCAGTTTTTGTTAAAAATTTGTGTAGGATAGTGTAACTCGCTTTTAAAGAGGGCAAAGGAACACCTGCCCTGAAGCCCAAGATAATCAGACCGAGCAGTAAGTGAGAGAACAATGTCAAACAAACCCTTTCATTATCAGGATCCTTTTCCCCTCAAAAAGGATGATACCGAATACTACCTGCTGACCAGTGAACACGTTTCCGTGGCGGAATTTGAGGGGCAAGAAATCCTCAAAGTTGACCCGGAAGCCTTAACGTTGCTCGCTCGTCAGGCTTTCCATGACGCCTCGTTTATGCTGCGCCCCGCACACCAGCAGCAGGTTGCGGATATTCTGCGTGACCCGGAAGCCAGCGAAAACGACAAGTACGTGGCGTTGCAGTTCCTGCGTAACTCTGACATCGCGGCGAAAGGCATTCTGCCGACCTGTCAGGATACCGGCACGGCCATTATCGTTGGTAAAAAAGGTCAGCGCGTCTGGACCGGTGGCGGCGATGAAGCGGCGTTGGCGCGTGGCGTGTACAACACCTACATCGAGGACAACCTGCGTTATTCGCAGAATGCCGCGCTGGATATGTATAAAGAGGTCAATACGGGGACAAACCTGCCTGCGCAAATTGACCTCTATACGGTCGATGGCGACGAGTACAAATTCCTCTGCATCGCCAAAGGCGGTGGCTCTGCAAACAAAACGTATCTTTATCAGGAAACCAAAGCGCTGCTGACCCCCGGTAAGCTGAAAAACTATCTGGTTGAGAAGATGCGCACGCTGGGGACAGCGGCCTGCCCGCCGTACCACATCGCTTTCGTTATCGGTGGAACGTCAGCGGAAGCGAACCTGAAAACCGTGAAGCTGGCGTCAGCCAAATACTATGACGAACTGCCGACGGAAGGGAACGAACACGGCCAGGCGTTCCGTGATGTGGAGCTGGAAAAAGCGCTGCTGGTGGAAGCGCAAAACCTCGGATTAGGCGCTCAGTTTGGCGGGAAATATTTCGCCCACGATATTCGCGTCATCCGTTTGCCGCGTCATGGCGCTTCCTGTCCGGTCGGGATGGGGGTCTCCTGTTCGGCGGATCGCAATATCAAAGCGAAAATTAACCGTAAAGGGATCTGGATCGAGAAGCTGGAGCACAACCCCGGGAAATATATCCCCGAAGAACTGCGCAAAGCGGGTGAAGGTGAGGCGGTTCGTGTTGACCTGAATCGCCCCATGAAAGAGATCCTTTTGCAGCTGTCGCAATATCCGGTTTCGACCCGACTCTCGCTTAACGGCACCATCATCGTGGGGCGTGATATTGCCCACGCGAAACTTAAAGAGCGGATGGATAATGGCGAAGGGCTGCCGCAGTATGTGAAAGATCATCCGATCTACTACGCAGGTCCGGCGAAAACACCGGAAGGTTATGCCTCCGGCTCGCTCGGTCCGACTACCGCCGGACGCATGGACTCCTATGTCGATCAGCTTCAGTCGCAGGGCGGAAGCATGATCATGCTGGCAAAAGGTAACCGCAGTCAGCAGGTGACCGACGCGTGCCATAAACACGGCGGGTTCTACCTTGGCAGCATCGGCGGCCCGGCAGCCGTACTGGCGCAGGGCAGCATCAAGAGTCTGGAGTGCGTGGAGTATCCGGAACTGGGAATGGAAGCCATCTGGAAAATTGAAGTGGAAGATTTCCCGGCCTTTATCCTCGTTGACGATAAAGGAAACGACTTCTTCCAGCAGATTCAGACGTCGCAGTGCGCACGCTGCGTTAAGTAACGTCAGCCGCCCTTCGGGGCGGTTTTTTTTCGCACAAACCACCAAACGGGTGTGCTGTGATCGTTGATACTGATAAGACCGCGATCAAGTGGGCAATGTCGACACATAACCTAATCAATTCATTATGTAAGGAGCAGGTCATGGCAACGGTACGCAGCGAGAAAGATTCGATGGGCGCGATTGATGTCCCGGCAGAGAAGCTGTGGGGCGCGCAAACCCAACGTTCGCTTGAGCATTTCCGCATTTCTACGGAGAAAATGCCCGTCTTGCTGATCCACGCGCTGGCGCTCACCAAGCGTGCAGCGGCAAAGGTTAACGACGATTTAGGACTGCTGAGCTCAGAAAAAGCGGCTGCGATTATACAGGCTGCAGATGAGGTGTTAGCAGGTAAACATCCCGATGAGTTTCCACTGTCTATCTGGCAAACGGGCTCAGGGACGCAAAGCAACATGAACATGAATGAGGTGCTGGCGAACCGGGCAAGCGAGCTGCTGGGCGGCGTGCGCGGCATGGAGCGCAAAATTCATCCCAATGATGACGTCAATAAAAGCCAGAGCTCAAATGACGTCTTTCCGACGGCAATGCACGTCGCTGCACTGCTGGCGCTGCATCAACACCTCATTGTGCAACTGAAAGCCTTAACAAAGACGCTTAACGAAAAATCCCTGGCGTTTGCGGGTATCGTCAAAATTGGTCGTACACACCTCCAGGACGCGACACCGCTGACGCTGGGGCAGGAGATTTCCGGCTGGGTGGCGATGTTGGAGCACAACCTGCGGCACATTGAACACAGCCTGCCGCATGTGGCTGAACTGGCGCTGGGCGGTACGGCTGTGGGGACCGGGCTGAATACACATCCGGAATACGCACGCCGGGTGGCAGAGGAGCTGGCGGCGATCACCCATGCGCCTTTTGTGACAGCGCCCAACAAGTTTGAAGCGCTGGCGACCTGTGATGCGCTGGTGCATGCCCATGGGGCGCTAAAAGGCCTGGCGGCATCGCTGATGAAAATCGCCAATGATGTGCGCTGGCTGGCGTCGGGGCCGCGCTGCGGTATCGGTGAAATCGCCATTCCGGAGAACGAGCCGGGTAGTTCGATCATGCCAGGGAAAGTCAATCCGACGCAGTGCGAGGCGCTCACGATGTTATGCTGCCAGGTCATGGGAAACGATGTGGCGGTCAATATGGGCGGCGCGTCGGGTAATTTCGAACTAAACGTCTATCGCCCGATGGTTATTCACAATTTCCTGCAATCGGTTCGCCTGCTGGCGGATGGCATGGAAAGCTTCAACGAACACTGTGCGGTGGGGATTGAACCGAACCGGGCGCGGATTAACCAGTTGCTGAATGAATCGCTGATGCTGGTCACCGCCCTGAATACCCATATTGGTTACGACAAGGCGGCGGAAATTGCCAAAAAAGCGCATAAAGACGGGCTAACGCTGAAAGCCGCCGCGCTGTCGCTCGGCTATCTCAGTGAAGCGGAATTTGATAGCTGGGTGCGGCCAGAATTAATGGTCGGCAGCATGAAACTAAATCAGTAATCAGCCACATACAGGTGCAGTCGCTCAATGATCGGTCGCAGCGGCTGCGCCTGTGGTTTAAAACGGTGTTGAACGTTCGTCGCATCGTAATTCATCAGTTCCCCGATATCCGGAATGCCTGCGCCGTTCTGTGCATTGATTAACGCAATCAGTGGAGACGGGCAGGCATGCTGAACCTGTTTTTGCTCGCCTTTGTACCAGACGCGGGCGATGGGCTGGACCTTCACCGGACGTTTAATTTTGAGTTTCGCCTGTTGTGGCAAGGCGGCGATATCCTGATATTCACGTTCCAGTTTTGCCTGCCACTCTTCACGTGTCCAGGGATGAACGCTGCGCGGGGTATTAAGGCTCTTTTCCAGTTGTGCCAGAACGTCATCGCGCTTCAGATTCTTAATGATATGTTTGTTGGCCCATCCAAAACGCAACGTGGCCGGGTCGTTAATAACGGTTAATGTGCGGTAGGCATTCAGGGTGATCAACCCTGGCAGGTGGCGATGTACCCACTCAAAGCGCGCCGCGGAGGGTAAACCAGATTCCTTTGTCACAATATGTTCAAAGGTCGTTTTCAGTTGGTTTATCTGTTGCACCTGATGTTCCAGAGAACGCTGGCTGTCGTTATCAACCTGATAGCACACTACGCCAGGCAGACGAACCGCCGCTTTACTGCTGCGCGTCTCCGACTGCTGCTGGATAAACAGATGACGATAATGTGTCAGTGCCAGCGTCTGCGCTTCTTTACCCAGATGCTGTTTCACTGCGATACACTCCAGCGGCGAATGTTCGGCCTCTTTGGTCACTTCAGGCAGTGAAAAAACGCGGGCAACCATGAGCTGATGCTGGCTGAGTTCTTCCGTCAGGGTCGCTAGCGCCTGTTCCATTTGGCGGAAGGTCGTGTTCAGTCGATCGACGATATCGTAGCGGGCCATTGCGCACTCTCATTAGTTACAACATACTAACTGTATAACACGGTTTTTCACCTGTGACTACCGTGCGGTCAGTGTCAGGCAGAGGGAAATTCGGGAAGCGTGTGCCAGACAAGCCAGGAAAAGCGAAAACGGGCACCGCCCAACTCGCTTTCATCGCAGGCCACTGTGCCACCCATGGCCTGGGCGATGGAGTGAACAATCGCCAGGCCCAGACCGCAACCTCCGGTTGCACGATCGCGACTCGGATCGAGTCGGACAAAAGGCTCAAAAACCGACTCTCTGGCCTCTGGCGCAATACCTGGGCCGTCGTCTTCAACGATCAGTGTGGCGTGATTCCCGTTAAGTAAAAGCTGTATCTGCACGGTAGACCGGCAATATCGCAGCGCGTTGTTCAACAAATTATCCAGCACGCGTTCCATCAGGCGCATATCCAGCGCGCCATAATCGCCGCTGACAAGCTGCGAGATGTGCAACTTCCGCTCAGGATTGACGCTTTGCACATCATCAATGTGGGCAGTAAGCCAGGCGGGCAGGTCAGGTTCGCTGAGGTGCAGTTCATTCTGCGGTCTGTCGAGGCGCGCATAGGTAAGCAGTTCTTCAATTAACGCTCCGAGCTGACTGATATCACGATTGAGCGCCAGAGATTCTTGCTCACTAAGATTTTCACTCATTTCCAGCCGATAGCGAAGGCGCACCAGCGGGGTGCGTAATTCGTGGGCAATCCCGTCAATCAACTGCTTTTTACTGGCGATCAGCGCATTGATGTTATCCGCCATCTGGTTAAACGCTACGCCAAGCCGTTCAAAACTGGAGCCGCTGTCAAAATGCAGGCGTTCGCTTAAGTGACCCTTCCCAAATCGCTGTGCGGCGGATTCCAGGCGCAACATATCCTGCCAGTGCGGGCGCATCCAGATAAACACCGGAAAGGCGAGTGAAATGGCGATAAAGGCTATCAGCGCGATATCCAGCAGGCGCATCTGATGGAGAAAATAGAGATAAGGCACCGGCCCAACGGCTAACACATAGTGGCTGCGCGGGATGCGCTGAATGAAGGTGTACTGATCGTCGAGCGCAATGATGTCACCTTCACGCAGGCGCTGCATGCTTTGCGCATCCAGCCTGAACTGGGACAGCGGCTCCACGCGAAGATCAAACGAGAGGTTTAAATCCATTTCTTTGAGCGTTTTGCTCCAGTCGCGCGGTGGGATTTCGCGTAATTCGCTACGCATCAGATACAGCGAGCTTTTCATCAAATCATCGAGCGACTGGCGACCCGCCCGTTCTGCGGTGAATTTATACACCAGGCCGACCAGCAGGGTCATCACCAGAAAGCAGACAAAAAGCAGGAGATAAAACTGCACGAACAGTTTTTTCATTCAAATCCCCGATGGATGTGATGTGCTTTCGTCCCAGGCGTGTGGGGCAAACAGGTAACCTTTATTACGCACAGTCTTAATACGATAGGGCTCGGTGGCGTTATCCAGCAGCTTTTTACGCAGGCGAGAAATGGCGACGTCCACGCTGCGATCCATGCCGTCGTAGCTCACGCCACGAAGGTTTTTCAGCAACGCATCGCGGTCCATGATTTGCCCGGCATGGGTGGCGAGTTCCCATAACAGCTCAAAGTCGGCAGTAGATAGCGCAATTTGTTCGCCGCTAAGTTGCACCGCACGATTAACCGGGTCAATGGTCAGGGAGCCAAAACGCAGGGCTTTGTGCGGCGTCGCTGCCGCGCTTTGAATGCCTTTTGTCTGGCCTGACTGCTCGTTCTGGCGTAGATGCAGGCGAAGACGCGCCAGCAGGACGGCGGGGGGCGTGGTTTTCAGAATATAGTCACAGGCGCCCATTTCCAGCGCCAGAATATGGTTCATGTCACTGTCGAGGGAGGTGAGCAGAACAATAGGGCCTTGCCATTGTCCTTGCAGATCGCGACAAAGCGTCATGCCGTCTTTGCCTGGCAGCATAATATCCAGCAGCACCAGATCCGGCTGAACCTCGAGAATTCTCGCCTCTGCCAGATCGCCTCGCGGTTCGACCACCACATCAAGATCATGCTTTGCCAGATAAGCCGCAATGAGCGCGCCCACTTCCGGGTCGTCTTCAACAAATACAATCGTGTTCATTATCTTTCTGCCGATCAGAAAACGCCAACATACACCGCCACGGCTTTTGCTTCCATTAATCTTTCCTAAACGTAACCGCTTCCGCTATGCTAACCGTCGATGTTATTGATGTGTAAAGGCAAGGTAATGGGTCTTGTGATTAAAGCCGCCCTGGGTGCGCTGGTAGTGGTGCTGATTGGTTTACTGGCAAAAACGAAAAATTACTATATTGCAGGGCTGATCCCGTTGTTTCCGACCTTTGCGTTAATTGCCCACTACATAGTGGCCAGTGAGCGCGGCATTGAGGCGCTAAGAACGACCATTGTGTTTAGCATGTGGTCGATCATTCCCTATTTTGTCTATCTCGTGTCGCTGTGGTATTTCACCGGCTTTCTGAAGCTACCGGTGGCGCTCGGCGGGGCGGTTCTCTGCTGGTGTCTGAGCGCCTGGCTGTTGATTTTCTGCTGGGTGAGATTGCACTAACGCAGATGGCGGCCGCCGTCCACGGCTAAACTGCGACCGGTCACAAAGCAACTGGTCAGAAGGTAATCAATCAGGTCGATCACTTCTTTCTCGCCAGGGGCGGTTTTCATCAGCGACTTGTTGAGTGCCTGTTGGCGATATTGCGCATCGTCACCGTCATTAAACAAAATGAGCGAAGGGGCGATAGCGTTCACTTTGACCTCTGGGGCCAGTTTGCGGGCGAACGAACGGGTCATGTTGTCCAGTGCAGCCTTGCTGGCGGCGTAGGCGATATGTTTGTCGCTGCCTTTCTCTACGACATAATCGGTAAAGTGAATAATATCACTGGCGGCATGACCGCGACCACGCAGCATCCCTTCAAGCGCATGATTGAGCAGGTAGGGCGTATTGACGTGAATTTGCATCATGCACGCCAGTACGTCAGAAAGCGGTGTTCCGGGTTTTTCCGCCATCCACGCACTGGCGTTATGGATGATGGCGCGCAGGCCTGTCGCGTTCTCTTTAACCTTGTCGGCAAAGGCCAGAACGCCTTCATTGGTGGAAAAATCCGCCTGGATGCACAGCGCGCCGGCATTAGTAAGCCCGTCAATAGCGGGATAATGTGTCCGGTAACTGACGATCACCGGCTGTTTCTGGTTCAGAAAGTGCCAGGCGATCGCAAGACCAATGCGGCGACCGCCACCGGTAATCAGCACTGGCTGAGGAAGTTGCTTACCCATCGAAAACTCCTTATACGCCTGTGGACCAGGGAATTAGCGTCAAACGATGGGAGGCGTTTACGCTACCAACAACCAGGTTGCCGGAACGGCGGCAATCAGTAACAGACCAATCAGAACCATTTCCTGGCGATTGAGCACATTATCATGTGTATGCGTCTTGCGTGCGTACAGGAACACCAGCAGGCCCGGCGCGTAAAGCACGACCGACAGCAACAGGTGCATCGGCCCGGACGCATACAATAACCATAAGCCATAAATGCACGCACCGACACCCACCGCCCGATGAAGTGGGCGGGTCGCGATTTTCAGTAAGAACGCGCCCACCAGAAAATAGGGGACCAGGATCATTTCTGAGGCAATGGTCAGTAGCGTGTTGTAATCCGAGCCGGTGAGCCAGATGAGCACCAGACAGATCTGAACACAAAGATTGGTGAGCCACAGTGAAGCCGAAGGCGCGCCTTGCGTATTCTGGCGGGCGAAAATACGCGGGAAGGCCTTATGCGTTGACGCGAGGAACGGAACTTCTGCCGCCATAATCGTCCAGCTCAGATAGGCCCCGCAAACGGAGACAATCAGTCCCGCAGCGATGATAATTTCTCCCCACGGCCCCATCATTTCTACCATCAGCCCCGCCATTGACGGGTTGCGGATCTCCGCCAGTTCGGGCCGGGCAACCACGCCAAGTGAGAGCAGGGTGACCAGCAGATACACGCCCAGCGCGGCGAGTACTGCCAGCAGCGTCGCGCGGCCAACATCGCGCTTATTACGAGCGCGGGCAGAGACCACAACCGCACCTTCCACACCGATGAATACCCAAAGGGTAATAAGCATGGTGTTTTTTACCTGCTCCCAGACGGGTACACCCAATGCGACCCCGCTAAAATCGAGAGTAAAGACGTCAAGCCGGAAAGCGATAAAGGCCAGCACAATGAACAGGCCCAGCGGCAGCAGTTTTGCCAGTGTTGCCACGAGATTGATGCTGGCGGCAGTTTGTACGCCACGTAATACCAGAAAGTGAACCACCCACAGCAAAATGGAGGCGCCAACGATAGACTGCCAGGTGTTTCCGTCACCGAACAGACGAAGTTCAGGCGTGTCGGTAAAGAAGCTGAGAGCGGAGAAAACGATCACCAGATAAGAGACGTTGGCGATAACCGCGCACAGCCAGTAGCCCCAGGCCGAGCAGAAACCAATCAGTTCTCCGAAGCCTTCACGGGCATACGTGAAGATCCCGCCATCCAGTTCCGGACGGATACGGGTCAGGATCAGCATGGCGAACGCCAGCAGTAATATTCCAGCCCCGGTAATCGCCCAACCGATGAGCAACGCGGCCGGGCTGGCAACAGCGGCCATGTTCTGCGGCAGACTGAAGACACCTGCGCCAAGCATTGAGCTTAAAACCAGCGCGGTGAGTGCGCTCAGTCCCAGTTTTTTTTCCATGATAATCCAGTGATAAAAACGTACATTGGAGAATAATTATTGTGGCAAAACGCATAAAAATGGTGAAAGCCACTAAGGCGCGGGATTTTACGAAGAGAAGAGACGGCATGCAATGGTCGGAGAAAGATTTGTGACTAATAATACTAAAGGCGGCATAAAGCCGCCTTATTTTGCTACAAATGCTGCTTATTTATACAAATCAGCGCTCACGGTCATGTTGTTACCACGTTCCTGCCACTGGCGGGTAATGTGATAGTACTTCGCCCCTTTCTTCGCCGCACGTTTGGCGACCTGATAAGAGACTTCCGTCATGCTGTTGTAGTTGCCGGTGAACTTGATGCTGTCGAACGGCACCATCATAGCGGCTGTGGCTTTGTTCAGTTCTTCAACTTTGGTGCCATCCGGAAGTGTGACGGTGTAACGTCCACCTTTGGTTGACTGCGTTTCGAAGAAGCGACCCACTTCGGCACTCGGTGATGCGGTAGTCGCAACACCTGGGATCTCAACGTTCTTCGCGGCTGTGCCACCGGCTGCCAGCGCAGCACGGCCTGCATCGGAATCGGCCGGGATGGCATCCGCGCTCTGCACGATACGTTTTTTCGCATCTTTCTTATAAATGAATGCGGTTATACGCTGGTTGCCACCCTGGTTCGCATCAATCTGACGCACGATATAGAAAGCGTAAGCGCCTTTTTCACGGGCAGCTTTCGTAATGGCGTTATTCACTTCCGGCTGGCTGCGATAGAAACCCTGCACCGTCACGGTATCAAACGGCTCAATCAGTACGGCTTCAGATTTCGGTAATTCAACGATGCCATTAATGACGCGGTTTTGGCTGACTTCGGCTTTTTCGGCGTCGGCTTTATAGAAGTCTGCAACAACACGCCAGTTACCGCTGTTACCAAAATCGGATGTATCGACAACATAAAATGAGGCGGCACCTTCTTTGTCCGCACGGCGGTTAACGGCCTTCACCGCATCGCCAATCGCATTAAAACGGCCCGTGACCGTGACACGGTCGTACGGTTTCAGTGCTGCTGCTTGCTCCGGCGTCAATTCTGTTGCTGCGTTGACGGAAAAAGCCGTCGCAGAAAGAAGAGCGGACGCCAGGAGAGTGTTCTTAAGCTTCATAAAAATAATCCTTCGCCTTGCGCAAACCAGGTACTGGTATTGTTATTGACTAGAAACGTGGCTGATTATTGCATTTAAACCCGGTGAATGTCTGCGTCATTTTTCAATCTACATAACGAATAAAGTCACAAGGTCGATAACAATTTATGATATGTCGAAAAAATGGCCATTTCACGACGTAAACTGATAAAGAGGCTGAATTTCATAAGTTAATTTAATGTTAATTGATTGATCTTCTGTGGCGCTAAATCATGTTTTGCCGTTCCACCTGAGCGATTTATTGGTCTTTCGCGAAGAATTGAAGGTCATTATCCCGGTCTGAGGGCTGAATCGTTCATATTTTGCAAATTACCTGGCAAATTCTGTTTTTTGGCGCTAGATCACAGGCGCTATTTTCAGTACGTTATAGGAAGTTTGTTACTGTTTTATTTTGCCGGGGTAAAACCTACCTCCTGCGTGGAGTGGCGAGCGTCATTCCACGTTCACTGACAAACCATCATCAAAAATACCGATGGAAGGGAACATTATGCGAATTGGCATACCAAAAGAACGGTTTACCAATGAAACCCGCGTAGCAGCAACGCCGAAGACGGTTGAGCAACTGCTGAAGCTGGGTTTCACCGTCGCGGTAGAGAGCGGCGCGGGTGGACTGGCGAGTTTTGACGATAAGGCTTTTGTAGACGCGGGCGCGGAGATTGTTGATAGCAGCGCTGTCTGGCAGTCAGAGATCATTCTGAAGGTCAACGCGCCGCAAGACGATGAAATTCCGTTACTGAATCCTGGCACCACGCTGGTCAGTTTTATCTGGCCTGCGCAGAATCCAGAATTAATGCAAAAGCTGGCTGAGCGTAATGTGACGGTGATGGCGATGGATTCCGTTCCGCGTATTTCGCGTGCGCAGTCGCTGGATGCCTTAAGCTCCATGGCCAACATTGCAGGTTATCGCGCGATTGTCGAAGCGGCACATGAGTTTGGTCGCTTCTTCACCGGACAGATCACCGCGGCGGGCAAAGTGCCGCCGGCAAAAGTGATGGTCATTGGCGCGGGCGTCGCTGGTCTGGCCGCCATCGGCGCGGCAAACAGCCTGGGCGCGATTGTGCGCGCTTTTGACACCCGTCCGGAAGTTAAGGAACAGGTCCAGAGTATGGGCGCTGAATTCCTCGAGCTGGATTTTAAAGAGGAAGCGGGCAGCGGCGATGGTTATGCCAAAGTGATGTCCGAGGCGTTTATCAAAGCGGAAATGGAACTCTTTGCCGCACAGGCGAAAGAAGTCGACATTATCGTAACCACCGCGCTCATCCCGGGTAAACCGGCACCGAAGCTGATCACCCGGGAAATGGTTGACGCTATGAAAGCGGGCAGTGTGATTGTCGATCTGGCGGCGCAAAACGGGGGGAACTGCGAATACACCGTGGCTAACCAGGTGACCACTACCGCCAATGGCGTCAAAGTGATCGGCTATACCGATTTGCCTGGACGTCTGCCGACGCAGTCATCACAACTCTACGGTACCAACCTCGTTAACCTGCTGAAACTGCTGTGCAAAGAAAAAGACGGCAACATCACCGTTGATTTTGACGACGTGGTGGTGCGCGGTGTGACGGTGGTTCGTGACGGGGAGATAACCTGGCCTGCGCCACCGATTCAGGTTTCTGCGCAGCCTAAGGCCGCTGCGAAAGCCGCGCCGGCAGAAAAAGAACCCGAGAAACCGGCCTCGCCGTGGCGTAAATATGCGCTGATGGCATTGGCGATCATTCTGTTCGGTTGGCTGGCGGACGTCGCGCCGAAAGAGTTCCTCGGTCACTTTACCGTGTTCGCGCTTTCCTGCGTGGTGGGTTACTACGTGGTCTGGAATGTCTCTCACGCGCTGCATACGCCGCTGATGTCCGTGACCAATGCCATTTCAGGGATCATCGTGGTTGGTGCACTATTGCAGATTGGCCAGGGTGGCTGGGTAAGCTTCCTGAGCTTCATCGCGGTACTGATCGCCAGCATTAATATTTTCGGTGGCTTCACCGTGACTCAGCGCATGCTGAAAATGTTCCGGAAAAACTAAGGGGTAACACATGTCTGGAGGATTAGTTACAGCTGCATACATTGTTGCCGCGATCCTGTTTATTTTCAGTCTGGCGGGACTTTCAAAACATGAAACGTCTCAGCAGGGGAACAACTTCGGTATCGCCGGGATGGCGATTGCGCTGCTCGCCACGATTTTTGGCCCGGATACCGGCAATGTTGCCTGGATTCTGGTGGCGATGATCATCGGCGGCGCTATCGGTATACGTCTGGCGAAAAAAGTCGAAATGACCGAGATGCCAGAACTGGTGGCGATCCTGCATAGCTTTGTGGGCCTGGCTGCGGTGCTGGTCGGCTTTAACAGCTATCTGTATCACGAAGCCGGTCTGGAGCCGATTCTGGTCAATATCCACCTGACCGAAGTGTTCCTCGGCATCTTCATCGGGGCGGTGACCTTTACGGGGTCCGTGGTGGCATTTGGTAAACTGCGCGGTAAGATTTCCTCTAAACCGCTGATGCTGCCGAATCGCCATAAGATGAACCTGGCGGCACTGGTGGTCTCTTTCCTGCTGTTGGTGGTTTTTGTTCGCACTGAAAGCGTTGGCCTGCAGGTTCTGGCGCTGCTGGTGATGACGATCATTGCGCTGGCGTTTGGCTGGCATCTGGTCGCCTCTATCGGCGGGGCTGATATGCCGGTGGTGGTCTCCATGCTGAACTCCTACTCCGGTTGGGCGGCGGCGGCGGCGGGCTTTATGCTCAGCAACGACCTGCTGATCGTGACCGGGGCGCTGGTGGGTTCTTCCGGTGCGATTCTCTCTTACATCATGTGTAAGGCGATGAACCGCTCGTTCATCAGCGTTATCGCAGGCGGTTTTGGTACGGATGGTTCCGCCTCCAGCGGTGACGAAGAAGTCGGCGAGCACCGGGAAATCAGTGCGGAAGATACCGCCGATATGCTGAAAAACTCGCATACGGTGATCATCACCCCGGGCTATGGTATGGCGGTGGCTCAGGCGCAGTATCCGGTAGCGGAAATCACTGAGAAGCTGCGTGCGCGTGGTATCAAGGTGCGTTTTGGCATCCATCCGGTTGCGGGGCGTTTACCGGGCCACATGAACGTCCTGCTGGCAGAAGCGAAAGTACCGTACGACATCGTGCTGGAAATGGATGAGATCAACGACGATTTCGCCGATACCGACACCGTACTGGTTATTGGCGCGAACGATACCGTGAACCCGGCGGCGCAGGACGATCCAAACAGCCCGATTGCCGGTATGCCGGTACTGGAAGTGTGGAAAGCGCAGAATGTGGTCGTCTTTAAGCGTTCGATGAATACCGGTTACGCCGGTGTGCAGAATCCGCTGTTCTTTAAAGAGAACACCCATATGCTGTTTGGCGATGCCAAAGCCAGCGTGGATGCGATTCTGAAAGCGCTTTAATCGTCTCCCTCCGAAAAAACAGAGGAATTGTTCCGTTTACGACAATTCCTCTTTTTCCTGTCAATTTCACTGCAGTGAACATGCTGTGTAAAATAATGTGACTCACATCGGGTCTCGCCCCGGAAAAATCAGATGAACCAGGTAAAGAAATGAAAAGGTTTTGAGTTAATTCCTGGGCTATGATACAAATCAGGCGTGTTTAACTACCGAGGACAATTATCATCCGCGATGACGAGAAGCAACACTGCGGATAATTGTAATATTATGGACAATATGTTCAGGACGTTTTTTTCTACCCAGGTTCTTCTTCGCACTTCCTCCTCTTTCCTGCTTGCAGGTGAGCAGCACTGGCGCAACGCGCTTTAGTCCTTTCTTCTGCCTACGCTGACGCGACGCGTTTAGCGCACTGATTTTATTTTCTGGTTTGCTGCTTTGGGCAAGCCCAATGGATTATATTCTCAAGCAGGAGAAGCATCATGTTTTACTGGATTTTATTAGGTCTGGCTATTGCCGCTGAAATTACCGGCACACTGTCGATGAAATGGGCGAGCGTGAGCAACGGCAACGCCGGGTTTATTTTAATGCTGGTGATGATTGCACTGTCGTATATATTTCTCTCTTTCGCCGTTAAAAAAATCGCCCTCGGTGTCGCGTATGCGTTGTGGGAGGGGATTGGTATTTTATTTATCACGCTGTTCAGCGTGCTGTTATTTGATGAAGCATTATCGGCAATGAAAATTGCCGGATTGACGACGCTGGTCCTTGGGATCGTGTTGATTAAATCCGGTACGCGCAAGCCGCGTCCAGCCGCGAAGGAGGTGACTCATGCAACAGTTTGAGTGGGTGCATGCCGCCTGGTTGGGTATCGCCATCGTGCTGGAAATTATTGCCAACGTCTTTTTAAAGTTTTCTGACGGATTTCGCCGTAAGTTATACGGCATGTTGTCACTGGCTGCGGTGCTTGCCGCATTCAGCGCGCTATCTCAGGCGGTAAAAGGGATTGATCTGTCAGTCGCCTATGCGCTGTGGGGTGGGTTTGGTATTGCCGCGACGCTGGCGGCCGGTTGGGTACTGTTTGGTCAACGTCTGAATCATAAAGGCTGGATTGGCGTGGTGCTTCTGCTGGCCGGTATGGTGATGATTAAACTTGCCTGATCTCTCGCTGCCCGCCGTCGCGGGCAGCGCTAAACGTCTTATTCCTGCTGCGCCAGCGCATCGAGCTTTTCGCGAAAACCAGTCACAGAAATCGCGCGGTTATCCGCCCGCCAGCGATCTTTTGCCGCCGGTGCCGAGCTTTGAACACCAATGAGTTGCCAGCCTGCATCGGTTTTCAACATCAGCGGGGAACCGCTGTCGCCTGGCAGGGTGTCGCACTGATGCGATAGCACCGTTTTCTGTGCCCAGCCCGTCACTATACAATCCTGGTGAGTATAAAGCGTGTCGAGATGGTCTTCAGGGTATCCCGACTGAGTGACCTTACGGCCTGTCTCTTTAAGCGCGGCGGTGAGATCTGCTTTATCGCCTTCAAAAAGCGGTAACGGCGTGATGCCGGAAGGGGGATTGCGCAGCACGATCAGCCCGAAATCCCACGGCGCGGCGGCCGGCGGCACAATCCAGCCATCACCATCGGCTTTCAGACGTTTTCCAAGACCTGGATCCACTCTTCCTTCAATACCGTGAATTTCATAGCGCCAGATCCCTTTTTGCGAGACAAAGCGCAGGACAACGGCTTTATCCGGTTTCCCTTTTGGCGGCGTTAATAAGCAATGCCCGGCGGTCAATGCCAGATTGGGGGCGATTAATGTTGCGGTACACAAGTTTCCGCTGGCGGTTTCGAGTTGCCCGATAGCATCCCACGGCGATTGCGTAGGATCGCTGACCGGCACACGATCGTCCTGACCAAAAAACAATGTTTTAACTTCACTGGTATCGGAGTCCGCATCAGGTTTATCTGCCTGCGCAACGCCGGGTAAAAAACATAATGAGCCCAGTAATACAGCAACGGTTTTACGCATATCACACTCTGGTGGGTAATTATGATTATTAAAAGAAAACCCTCAGTAAATACTATAGACGGAACGGCGGGAAAGTGAGAGTAAAATCAGAGAACTACAATCAGGAGAGATAAAACCGGGCCGCAATGAGCGCACAAAAAATCAGGGTGATGAGGATAAACTCAAAGCGATAACGGCGCACATTGTTACCCTCCGAAAAAGACGGCGCTAAACCAGAAATGCGTTCAGCGCCGTTACACCGTGGCGCGAGGGGACGCGCCAGATAACATCATCAGGAATTAAGCGGCCGGTTGGGCGGCTGGCTTAGCGGTCTTTGATGTGGTGTGCTTTTTGGTGTGCTTTTTAGTGGCCTGGGCCTTTTGCTCTGGCGCTTTTTGCTCAGTCGTGGCTGCGGCTTTTTTTGGGTGTTTTTTAGCAGCCTGGGCCTTTTGTTCTGGCGCTTTCTGTGTAGCCGCTTTTTGATGTTTTTTGTGGTGCGTGGTTTTTGCCGGAGCCGCTTTTGCTGTCGGCGCTGCCGCCGGGGCAGTTGATGTAGTTTCAGCAGCAAACGCAGCAGAAGACAGACCCATAGCAGCGGCAACAACCAGAGCTAATACTTTTTTCATTTTCATACCCTCGATTTGGCTTTTCATTCAACCCCACTGCGGGGCCGTTGAAATGACTATATTCCTGTAACCTGAGGGTTTCCGTGAGTCATTGGTTTCGACGTGTAACGATATGTACAACGTCGGGCACACGCGGCCCGACGAAGGGTTTACAAATAGCGGGATTCGAGATGGGCGCGAAAATAGCGGCTGCTCAGGGCTTCACCGGTGGCCTGAGCAATTAACTTTTCCGTTGTAAAGCGACTCCCGTGCTGCCAGATATTCTGGCGTAGCCACTCAAACAGCGCGCTGAAATCGCCACACCCCATCTGCTGGTTGAGATCGGGCAGTGCGCGGCTGGCCGCGCTGAACAACTGCGCCGCATACATGGCGCCGAGTGTATAAGACGGGAAGTAACCGAACCCGCCATCGGTCCAGTGAATATCCTGCATACAGCCGTTGCGATCGTTCCCTTCGGTGGAAAGTCCCAGCCAGGCCTGCATTTTCTCATTCCACAGCGCAGGAATATCTTCAACCTCGATATCGCCATTGATTAACGCGCGCTCAATTTCATAACGCAGGATGACGTGTGCCGGATAGCTGACTTCATCGGCATCCACACGGATAAAGCCCGGTTTCACCCGCTGATTCCAGGCAATAAAGTTTTGCTCATCAAACGCGGCCTGATCGCCAAAATGGCGTTTGACGGCGGGAAGCAGTTGTTGCAGGAACTCGGTGCTGCGGCCCACCTGCATTTCAAAGAACAGGCTCTGCGATTCGTGGATAGCCGTGGAACGGGCAAGGGCGACAGGTTGTCCCAGCCAGTTACGCGGCAGGTTTTGCTCATAGCGGGCATGACCCGTTTCGTGAATAACGCCGAACAGGGCGCTCAGCAACTCATTTTCATCATAACGCGTGGTGATACGTACATCCTCGGGAACGCCGCCACAGAATGGATGAGCGCTAATATCCAGACGACCGGCGTTAAAATCGAAACCGAGCATCGACATTGTCTCCAGACCCAGTTCACGCTGCACGGCGATTGGGAAGGGGCCGACCGGGGCGATCAGCGGTTGTTGCGCCTGTTTTTCGACCACGCGACGCAGGAGATCCGGCAGCCAGGATTTGATGTCCGCAAACAGTCCGTCCAGTTGCGCGCTGGTCATATCCGGCTCATAGATATCCAGTAGCGCGTCATACGGTGAACAGCCCTTCGCCCCGGCGCGCAGCCGGGCTTCTTCGCGGCTGAGCTTCACGACCTCTTTCAGATTCACCGAAAATCCCTGCCAGTCGTTTGCCGGACGCTGGCTGCGCCAGGCGTGTTCACAGCGGCTTCCCGCGAGGGATTTGTCCTCGACCAGTGACGCTGGTAGTATGGCGGCCTGGGTATGCAGGCGCGTCATTTCGCGCAGGTTGGCCTGTTCGACGTCATTGAGATCTTCCTGTGCCGCCTCCGCAATCCACCGCGAGACGTCAGGACTGGTCAGAATCTGATGTTCCAGCACGCTCAGTTCCGCCAGCGCGTCACCGCGTGCCGTGCTGCCGCCTGGGGGCATCATTGCAAACATATCCCAACTGGCAATGGCGGAGAGGTGAGAGAAGCGGGAGAGTCGCAGGAAGGTGCGGGTAAGCTGTTGATAGTTTTTATTAGCCATGGATCCTCTTCGACGAATGTGCAGGTTGGATGCCCACCATAATGGGTAGTTAGCTTTCATGTTAACCTTTTTTTATAGTAACGAAGCGGTGCATTCGCCCCGTCCAATAAAAAATGAACACACACAGAAAAATGAATCCGATTATCTGGGTCGTCTTTGCTCTTCTGGCAGTGGATGCGGTCAGAGAATTGATGGGTCTTACATCGATTTCAGGAATGTGGTAGCCACTTAAGGTTGAGCGGTGAGAAGCCCGATTCCCCCGGGCTTTTCTTTCAGGCTAGACGTGCAGGCGTTGATGCAGCCGCGTACCGACCAGAATTGCCAGCACCAGCATAATCGCGATAAAACCACCGACGCCGTTCCAGCCATAGTTATGCCAGAATACGCCGCCGAGCGTACCCGCGATGCTTGATCCCAGATAATAACTGAACAGATAGAGCGAAGAGGCCTGGCCTTTAGCGCGTCGCGCGCGGGGACCAATCCAGCTGCTGGCGACCGAATGGGCGCCAAAAAAGCCCGCAGAAAAGAGCAACATTCCGGCGAAAATCAGCCACAGCGAACTGAACAACGTCAATAACAGTCCAATGAGCATAACGGCGGTAGAGAACAGCATCACCGGACCGCGCCCGTAGCGGACGGTCATCGCGCCCGCTTTTGGCGAGCTCCAGGTGCCGGTCAGATAGGCGACAGAAAGTAAACCAACGACCGCCTGACTAAGCTCCCAGGGGGAGAGCATCAGGCGATAACCGATGTAGTTGAACAGGGTGACAAACGACCCCATCAGCAGAAAACCTTCCGCGAACAGCAGCGGTAACCCCTGGTCTCGCCAGTGCAGGCGGAAGTTGATAAACAGCGTTTTCGGACGCAGTGAAGTAGGGCGAAAATGGCGCGATTCGGGCAGGATTTTCCAGAACATCAGTGCAGATGCCAGTGCGAAGCAACCAATTGCCGCCAGCGCTATCCGCCAGTTGAAGAAATCCGTTAACACGCCGCTAATCAGACGTCCGCTCATCCCGCCAATCGAGTTGCCGCTGATGTACAGCCCCATCGAGAACGCCACAAAACTGGGGTGGATCTCTTCACTCAGATAGGTCATCCCAACTGCGGCAACGCCGCTCAGTGAAAGGCCAATCAGCGCGCGCATAATCAGAATCCCGTGCCAACTGGTCATCATCGTCGAGAGTAATGTACAACAGGAGGCCAGCAGCAGCGCGGTGACCATCACCGGCTTACGCCCAATGGCATCCGACAGCGGGCCGGTAAACAGCAGACCAATGGCCAGCATCGCGGTGGAAATAGACAGAGAGATACTGCTGTTGGCAGGTGACACACCAAATTCATGGGAAAGCACGGGCAAAATAGGCTGAACGCAGTACAGCAACGCGAAGGTTGCCAGCCCGGCAGAAAAGAGCGCCAGCGTGACGCGCATAAAGGGAGACGTACCGCGTTGGATAAACTGCACCGGCTGAGAAATGTGTTGCTCATCAATGTCGCCCGCCGTCGCGTCATTGACTGTAGTAGTACGACTCACTTGAAATCCTTGCTCAACAAACCCGTGTTTTGAGGGGACGGGCATAACCTTGTTGAGTAGAGTAGGAAAAACTCAATATTCTGTCTAATATATTAATAGTCTCAAATAATACTTTAAAAATATGAATATTGAGTTGCGTCATCTCCGCTACTTTGTCGCTGTCGCCGAAGAATTGCATTTTGGTCGCGCGGCGGCCCGTCTGAACATTTCACAACCGCCGTTAAGCCAACAGATCCAGGTGCTTGAACAGCAGGTTGGCGCGCGGCTGCTTGCGCGAACCAACCGGAGCGTCGCACTGACGGCTGCCGGGAAGCAGTTTCTTGCCGACAGTCGTCAGATTCTGGGACTGGTGAACGATGCAGCCGCCCGCGCCGAGCGGCTGCATCAGGGGGAGGCAGGGGAGTTGCGTATTGGATTTACTTCGTCAGCGCCGTTTATCCGTGCCGTTGCCGATACCCTGTCGTTATTCCGCCAAAACTACCCGGATATGCATCTGCAAACGCGGGAGATGAACACTCGCGAACAGCTTGCGCCGCTCACCGAAGGGGGGCTTGATGTGGGACTGATGCGCAATACCCCGTTACCGGATGTGCTCTGCCATGAGGTGATTTTGCACGAGCCGCTGATGGCGATGATCCCGCGGGCGCATCCGCTGGCGCAAAAACCCGTGGTCACCCTGGCGGAGCTGGCTAAAGAACCCTTTGTCTTTTTCGACCCGCATGTGGGGACTGGCCTTTATGACGATATTCTGGGGTTGATGCGCCACTATAAGCTGTCGCCGGTCATTACTCAGGAAGTGGGGGAAGCCATGACTATCATCGGTCTCGTGGCGGCCGGGTTGGGGGTGTCGATCCTCCCGGCATCGTTTAAAAAGGTTCAGCTTCACGAAATGTGTTGGGTCCCCATTGCAGAAGACGATGCCGTATCGGAAATGTGGCTGGTGTGGTCAAAACATCATGAGCAAAGTGAGGCGGCGATACGTTTTCGTCAGCAACTGCTTCACGCTGTCAGGGGTACTTAAATTAATTTTATAACGGCTGAAAATGTGCAGTTAATCACACGGCTAAGTAAAAAGTTGACGTTGTATCTTGAAGTACTTCACCATAGCCCGCAGATTATTTCGGAGCGCGAAAATAAAGGGAGTAAGAGGTGGTTGCTGATAGTCAGCCTGGGCATATCGATCAAATAAAGCAGACCAATGCGGGCGTGGTGTATCGTCTGATTGATCAGCTGGGACCGGTTTCGCGTATTGATCTTTCCCGACTTGCGCAACTTGCTCCTGCCAGTATTACCAAGATTGTCCGTGAAATGCTCGAAGCGCATCTGGTCCAGGAGCTGGAAATTAAAGAAGCCGGCAGTCGCGGACGACCTGCTGTGGGGCTGGTTGTGGAGACGGAAGCCTGGCACTATTTATCTATTCGCATCAGTCGCGGTGAAATTTTCCTTGCCCTGCGCGATCTCAGCAGTAAGCTGGTGGTGGAGGAGTGTCTCGATCTCCCGCTGAACGACGATACTCCGCTACTGACGCGCATCGTTATCCTGGTCGATCAATTTTTTATTCGCCATCAGCAGAAGCTCGAACGCCTGACGTCAATCGCCATCACCTTACCGGGCATCATTGACACCGAGAATGGCATCGTGCATCGCATGCCGTTTTACGATGATGTGAAAGAGATGCCGCTGGGAGAAACCCTTGCGCAGCACACTGGCGTGCCGGTTTATATTCAGCACGATATCAGCGCCTGGACAATGGCTGAGGCGCTGTTTGGCGCGTCGCGCGGTGCGCGAGATGTGATTCAGGTGGTTATCGATCATAACGTAGGCGCAGGCGTAATTACGGATGGTCACTTACTGCATGCGGGCAGCAGCAGTCTGGTGGAGATCGGCCATACGCAGGTCGATCCGTATGGTAAACGTTGCTACTGCGGTAACCATGGCTGTCTGGAAACCATTGCCAGCGTGGAAAGCGTTCTCGAACTGGCACAACTGCGCATGGCGCAATCCATGAGCTCCTCGCTTCACGGTCAACCGCTGACGGTCGATTCACTTTGTCAGGCCGCGTTGCAGGGCGATCTGCTGGCAAAAGACATTATCAGTGGTGTCGGCAACCATGTGGGACGCATCCTGGCCATCATGGTTAACCTGTTTAATCCGCAAAAAATACTTATCGGTTCACCGCTCAGTAAAGCGGCTGACGTGCTGTTTCCGGCGATTGCCGACAGTATCCGTCAGCAGGCGTTACCGGCTTACAGCAAAAATATAGTGGTTGAAAGCACACAATTTTCGAACCAGGGAACCATGGCTGGTGCTGCGCTGGTGAAGGACGCGATGTATAACGGTTCTTTACTGATCCGTCTGTTGCAGGGGTAAGATTTTTCCACTGTTCTACCAAAAATTGCGCTAACTCAAGCTGATTCCGCCGGGCTTACCTTAGAATTTCCCTATTGTATTATTTCCCTGATTTATATTTTCGAAGCATAACGGTGGAGTTAGCGATGCTGAAGCGTTTCTTTATTACAGGTACAGACACTTCTGTCGGGAAGACGGTTGTTTCCCGCGCATTGCTACAAGCGTTAGCCTCGGGGGGAAAGAGCGTTGCGGGATACAAGCCCGTCGCCAAGAGCAGTAAAGAGACGCCAGAGGGGCTGCGCAACAAAGATGCGCTGGTGCTGCAAAGCGTCTCAACGCTGGATTTGCCCTACGAGGCTGTCAATCCGATCGCCCTGAGCGAAGATGAAAGTAGCGTGGCCCACAGTTGCCCCATTAATTACACTTTACTGTCTAATGGGCTGGCAAATTTAAATGAAAAGGTTGACCACGTTGTCGTGGAAGGCACCGGGGGCTGGCGTAGCCTGATGAACGATCTGCGTCCGTTGTCGGAATGGGTTGTACAGGAACAACTGCCTGTTCTCCTGGTGGTAGGTATTCAGGAAGGTTGCATCAACCATGCGTTACTGACCGCCCAGGCGATTGCTAACGATGGTTTGCCGCTCATTGGCTGGGTGGCGAACCGCATCAATCCGGGGCTGGCGCATTACGCAGAAATTATCGATGTGTTAAGCAAAAAGCTGCCAGCGCCATTGATTGGCGAACTGCCGTATCTGCCGCGCGCTGAGCAGCGAGAACTCGGTCATTATATCCGCTTGTCAATGTTGGGAAGCGTGTTGTCCGCAGACAGAATCACCGCCTGATCCCCCCTTAGATTGTTGGCTCCACTGTAGGCCCGATAAGCTTGCGCTTTCGGGCTCTTTACTGTTTGCCCGCCGTTTCACGGAGCACTGTTTTCGTGAATATTCAGCGCCCGACGGGTACGCCCGGAGCTGAGATAATCGGCGATGTAATCCTGCGAGATTTCACCATTATAACGACCCTCCTCGTCGACGATGGGCATCCAACTGGTGTTACTTTCGTACAGTTTTGACAATACGATACGCAGATTATCTTCTGCTTTGCCGGTGATACGGAAGGGGTGCAGGATGTCTGCGCAGGTGCCCGTGGCCTGTCGCGCTTCGCGGCGTTTCACAAAGCCCAGCGGTTTACCTTCGCTATCCACCACGGTGATCGCACGGATATCATTGTCATCCATAATCCCAAAAGCCTCACTTAACGAGGTCGACGGCTGGGCGGTGAGGGTTGGTTGTTGATCGGTGACATCACCCGCAGAAACCAGCAACAGACGTTTTAGCGTGCGATCCTGGCCGACAAACGAGCCGACAAAATCATTGGCTGGTTTGGCTAACAGTTCATCCGGGCTGGCGCACTGCACGATACGTCCCTGGCGGAATACGGCGATGCGATCGCCGAGTTTCAGCGCTTCATCGATATCATGGCTCACCAGCATGACGGTTTTCTTCAGCGCGCGCTGCATCTCCAGGAACTGGTTCTGGATCACTTCGCGGTTAATCGGGTCGACAGCGCCAAACGGTTCATCCATCAGCAGGACCGGCGGATCCGCTGCCAGCGCGCGAATCACACCGATACGCTGTTGCTGGCCGCCGGACATCTCTTTCGGATAGCGGTGCAGAAATTTCTTCGCATCCAGCGCCACCATATCCATCAACTCTTCCGCACGGTTCTTGCAACGTGCCTTATCCCAGCCCAGCATGCGGGGAACGACGGTGATATTCTCCTCAATGGTCATATTGGGGAACAGACCAATTTGCTGAATCACATAACCAATATTGCGACGCAACGTGACGGTATCCATGCCGTCCGTGTTTTCTCCGTTGATCAAAATGTTGCCGCTGCTGGGGGCAATCAGACGGTTGATCATCTTGAGGGTGGTGGTTTTGCCGCAGCCGGACGGCCCCAGCAGTACGCACATTTCGCCTTCCGGTACGTTAAGATTAACGTTATCAACGGCTTTCAGTGGCTGACCTTTTTTCTGCGGAAATTGTTTGGTGAGGTTTTCCAGTTTTATCATTATCGTATCCCCTTTGGTGTCAGGACGACTTGCAGGCGGTGTAACAGCCAGTCGAGTACAATCGCTAAAAAACAAATCATCAGTGCGCCGGCAATCAGCATCCGAATATCACTACCGCCGATGCCGTTCAGTAACAGTAATCCCAGGCCACCAGCGCCAATCACCGCAGCAATCGCCATCACGCCGATGTTCATTACCACGGCGGTGCGGATCCCGCCGAAAATCACCGGCAATGCCATCGGGATCTCCACCCAACGTAAACGTTGCCAGAAGGTCATGCCAATTCCGCGTCCGGCTTCGCGCAGGCCCGGCGGAAGGCTGTCCAGTGCGGTATGGGTGTTCCGCACAATCGGGAGTAGCGAGTAAAGAAATACCGCAGTGATGGCGGGTAATGCGCCAATACCGTGACCGATCAGCGAAAACAGCGGAATCATCAGGCCAAACAGGGCAATAGAGGGAATGGTCAGCAATAGCGTGGCGACGCTCAGAACGGGTGTTGCCAGCCATTTATGGCGCACAATCAGGATCCCCAATGGCACGCCAATAACGATAGCCAGACTGACAGCCAGCGCCACCAGCCACAGATGCTGGAAGGTCAGGGTGGCAAGATAGCCTGCGTTATCCATCATGTAATGAATCGTGTCCATATGCGCTCCTTACAGCAGATTCTTTTGTTGCAGGAATTCACGGGCAACCTGCTGAGGTGACTGGTGATCGATATCGACCTTTGCATTCAGCGTGCTGATCACATCGTTGTTCAGCTCGGCTGAGAGGGTATTGAGCGCCTCCTCAAGACCCGGATTGGCTTCCAGTGTGTCTTTACGTACCACAGGCGTGACAGCGTAACTTGGGAAGAATCCTTTATCATCTTCCAGTACCTTAAGATCAAACCCTTTCACACGCCCGTCTGTCGTGTAGATAAGTCCTGCCTCGACAAAGCCGTCACGAATGGCGTTGTACACCAGTCCCGGGTCCATCTGGCGGATTTGCGGTCGGTCGAGTTCCATCTGATAGGCCTGTTGCAATGGCTTCATACCATCGCTGCGCCCGGCGAATTCCAGATCGAGGCCCAGCAGCCAGTTCTTGTCGGGATCGGTCTGGCGAATGTGTTCAATTTTCGCCACCATTTCCGACATTGTATGGATGTTTTCGGCCTCGGCACGTTTACGTTGCATGGCAAACGCATAGGTGTTGTTCATATCGGCGGGTTTTAGCCACACCAGACCCAGTCTGGCATCAAGGCGTTTCACGGTATCGTAGGATTCCTGTGGGCTCATCCGCTTATTGATATGGTTGAAGATAATCAACGACGTGCCGGTATATTCCCAGGTCATATCAATCTGCTTATTGATCATCGCATTGCGTGAAATCACCGTCGCGATATTGGTTTGTGGCTGAACCTGAAATCCTTTCTTTTGCAGATACTGAACGGTCATCGCCGAGAGAATATGCTGCTCAGTAAAGCTTTTGGTGGCAAGAATAAGGGGCGCGGCGTGCGCCTGCGTGCTGATGAACAGCGTGGCGGCAAGCCACGCCAGCAGATGTTTTCTGAGAGTCATTTGCGTTCCTTGTTGTTATCGTTGTCGTCAGGCAGTGTGTGGACTCAGGGCGCGCCCAAGCCAGGCGAGCAGGCTGTCGAGGATCAGGGCAAAAAGTGCAGTGGCGGTCGCCCCTAAAATGAGCGTCGGGAAGTCATTCAGATAGATACCGGGGAAGATAAGCTCCCCATAACTGCTGGCGCCAATCAGAAAGGCCAGCGGCGCCGTACCGACGTTAATCGCCGTTGCAATACGGATCCCGGACAACATTACCGGCCATGCGCTGGGAAGTTCAACCTGGCGAAGCCGCTGCCATTTGGTCATACCGATACCTTTAGCCGCTTCAGTCAGCGACGGGGGGACTGCGCTCAGACCCGCATAGGTGTTACGGACAATCGGCAGAAGGGATGCCAGAAACAGCGCAACGATGGCGGGGATATCGCCAATGCCGATAATAATCATGGCCAGCGCGAGGACGGCGAGCGGCGGCAACGTGTTGCCGATGTTAAAGATCTGCATGACATATTCCGCCACGCCTCTGGCGGCAGGGCGGCTCAGTAAAATACCGCTGGGAATACCGACCAGCAGAGCGAAGAACATTGAAATAAACACTAATTTCAGGTGCTGTTCACCCAGGTAAAGCAGATCAACCTGACGCGATTGAAGGGTTTCCAGGCCAATTCCCCAGCCCAGTAGCGCCAATATCAGCGCGATGACCAGACTAAAGCCCAACACGCGTTTTAACGTGGATGTGTGCATTGCAGTGTGTCTCCCTGTTTGCATGCGTTATGGCGGCGAGAAATCGTCGCATGTTGTTATGCCATGTTCCGGCAGGGTGTTTTGAGCTATAGCAACAGGTTGGGAAGGATTCCAGCGGGGGAGACAAATTCGATTTACAGACGATTGATTGTCAGCGGCGATCTGGCCTTATGGGATAACGGATGAGCAGGGTAGATAAAGAATTGTCTTAAAAATAAGATTGAAAAGTGACACTGTAACTGGTGGCGATATTGCAGGTATCAGAAAAGGCAGGAAAATCCTGCCTTCGAGATGGTCAGCGGAACAGGGGTTTAACCGCTACCGGGATTAATAACTGAGACTGCCACTGCGCCAGGGTGTAGCGCGCCAGTTCACCCAGTGCCTGATAAAAAGGATGATCAGCGTTTTCAATAAACACCTCAAGGAAACGGGACGACCACGGGAACAGATGCCAGGCAAGGAGCTGTTCGCACTCCTGATGACGGCCCGTTTCGGCAAGCCATGCCGCCATCAGCAGCAATGAGCCAAAATGATCTTCCGGCTCGTTTTGCTGCATCTCAAAGTGAATGCCGTTTTCGCGCATCCACTGGCGCAGAGCCAGCGTGGATTCACCAAACAGGACGTTTTCCCGATCCAGCCAGACGGACCCCCAGGGCGGTGCCGGCAGGGCATACGGTCCGACAAAAAGGCGCTGAAAGGCCCCGCTCAGGGACTCATCGCTACTGGCTTTAAACATCCCGGCCAGTGTCGACAACGTCTCCTGCTCAAGCGGCCACTGCGCCTGCCAGTCCTCTGTGGTTAGCGCTGACACCAGAGGTGCGGCTTCGGCGCTGTCTGGCGTAAAGTAAAACAGTGCGCCCAGCACGCGTGCTGTCAGGGAAAAATCATCACGTTGAGTAAAATCTGTCATTAACATCATCCTGAAAAGTGCGGGTCTCCCCGCACAAGTTTGTTAACCTGCCACCGCCATACCTACGGTCATGTGCAGGCCATAAAACAGGCCGCGGCCAATGATTTCGCCGCCCAACACCAGAAGAAGCCCGAGCAACAATCCCACGACGTGCGGTTGTTTGCGACGAACCAGCGGGCAGATCCAGCAGCCCAGTCCCGCGGCGAGCAGAGCCACGCGCCACACCTGTAAAGTGGCATAATCCGGAACCAGTGCAGAAGCCTGCTGAACCGAACTGTGGATCGTCGCCAGCGACATGCCCTGCAGGACAATAACCGCCACGCTGACCAGCAGCGCCAGAACGCTGATACTGGCGAAGGTTGTGCCGTTAAAGCTCACCCGCGCGACGCGTAACAGTAATGCCGCGAACAGCGGGCCGCTGAGTAACGCCGTCATGAAAAAGGCCACCGTTGTATAGCCAGTATACCAGGTGGGAACGGTATCGATCAGGTAAACACGAGTCATTGCCCAGACAAAGACGATGCCAAGCACCATGCTGAGCAGTAGCCAGAGTTTAGCCAGCGCAGTCGGCATTTTACCCAACATGGCGACCAGCCACCATAGCCCGCCAACGGCGAAAAAGACCGAACCTGCGGCAATCTCATTACTGAGCCCGGATGCGCCAATGCGGTTGAGCGAGTTGAAGGCGCGCATCGGCGACCCCAGATGCATGACAGAGGCCAGGAATCCCAGGCCCATTACCAGCCACAGGAAAAACATACTGCGAACGAGGCGTTGCCTGGCCGCCGTATCCTCTTTTATCGCAAACCAGCCCAGCCCGCTCACAATCAGTGCGCCTGCCACGCACTGGCCGAGTACCGTAAACAGCACCAGCGGCCATTCATGCCATCCATTTCCCATTTCAGACCTCCTTCGGATTCGCCAGATAACCGGTGGTATCCCCGGTCGGACGGCTGTTGGCATTCGGTTTAATAACAATATTGGGTTTGGTGAAGTGCGCGCCAGGCAGCGGGGCCACCGCCGCCAGATCTCCGTGTTTTTTACGCAGTTCGTCAATCGGACCGAAGTCCAGCGCGCGCAGCGGGCAGGATTCGACGCAAATCGGCTTCTTGCCTTCAGCCACGCGGTCATGACAGCCGTCGCACTTGGTCATATGCCCTTTGGCCGCGTTGTATTGCGGCGCACCGTACGGACAGGCCATATGGCAGTAACGACAGCCAATGCACACATCCTCATCCACCACCACAAACCCATCTTCCCGCTTGTGCATCGCGCCGCTCGGACAGACCTTCGTACAGGCCGGATCTTCGCAGTGGTTGCATGAAATGGAGAGATAGTAGGCAAACACATTCTGATGCCAGACGCCGTTATCTTCCTGCCAGTCGCCGCCCGCATATTCATAAATGCGGCGGAAGCTGACATCCGGCGTTAAGTCTTTGTAGTCCTTACAGGCCAGTTCGCAGGTTTTACAACCGGTGCAACGGCTGGAATCAATAAAAAATCCATACTGGGTTGTCATCGGTTACTCCTTAAACCTTTTCAACCTGAACAAGGTTACTGTGCGAAGGATTGCCTTTCGCCAAAGGCGATGGGCGGTGCGACGTCAGGATATTGATAGAGCCGCCGTGATCAACTTTGTCGCCGAACATATCGGCTTTCAGCCATGCGCCCTGACCAATCGCCGTTACACCGGGGAGAATACGCGGCGTCACTTTGGCGGAGATCAGCATCTGACCGTTATTGTTAAATACGCGAACGGTGTCGCCATGGGCAATTCCCCGCGATTTGGCATCAATCGGGTTGATCCAGATCTCCTGCGGACAGGCCTGCTGTAGGACGTCGATGTTGCCGTAGCTGGAGTGGGTGCGCGCTTTGTAATGGAACCCGGTCAACTGCAGCGGATAGGTTTCACGGATAGGATCGTTCCAGCCGTCAAAGCCTGGCGCATAAGCGGGGAGCGGATGAATGATCTCATCTTCTTTAAGTTCCCAGGTACTGGCGATGGTGGCCAGTCGCTCTGAGTAAATTTCAATTTTTCCGGAGGGCGTTTTCAACGGATTAGACTGGGGATCTTCACGGAAAGCGCGGAACGCAACGTAGTGTTCCTGCGGGCATTTTTTCTTGAAGATGCCTGTTTGTTTCATCTCCTCGTAATCCGGCATTTCCGGATTGCGCTCTTTGGTTTTTGCATGCAGGTATTTCACCCATTCCTGCTGTGAACGTCCTTCGGTGAAGGTCTGATAAACATCCGGACCGAGACGACGGGCCACTTCACTGAGCATCCAGTAAATCGGCTTGCGTTCAAATTTCGCTGAGGTCGCGGGCTGACCGAGGATCACATAGCCCATGTTGCCCGCAGATTCATGGGAGATCAGGTCTTCCTGCTCTGTGGGCATTAAGTCTGGCAGCAGAATATCGCAGTATTTTGCTGACGCTGTCATAAAGTGTTCAATACCGACAATCATTTCACACTTGCTGTCATCCTGAAGTACTTCATGGGTATGGGAAATATCGCCATGCTGGTTAATCAAGGTATTGCTGGCGTAACACCACATAAACTTGATCGGGACATCCAGTTTATCTTTACCACGCACGCCGTCGCGTATGGCGGTCATTTCAGCGCCGTGATCGATGGCGTCTGTCCAGGTGAACACGGAAATTTGCGTTTTTACCGGGTTGTCGAGCATCGAAAACCACTCAACGCCCAGATCCCATGTGCCTTCACGAACGCCTGAGTTACCACCGTTAATACCAACGTTGCCGGTCAGCACCGACAGCATGGCGATCGCCCGCGCAGTTTGCTCGCCGTTGGAGTGACGCTGCGGTCCCCAGCCCTGACAGATATACGCCGGTTTGGCGGCGCTTATCTCACGCGCCAGGTGGATGATTTTCTCTTTTGGAATGCTGGTGATGTGGGATGCCCATTCCGGCGTTTTGGCAATCCCGTCCGGCCCGTCGCCAAGGATGTAGGCTTTATAGTGTGCGTTACGCGGCGCGCTGGCTGGCAGGGTGGTTTCATCGTAACCGACGCAATATTTGTCGAGGAACGGCTTATCCACTAAATCTTCAGTAATCAGTACCCAGGCGATAGCCGAGGCCAGCGCGGCGTCGGTTCCTGGGCGGATCGGCAGCCATTCATCTTCGCGTCCGGCGGCGGTATCGTTATAACGCGGGTCGATGACGATCATTCGCGCGTTAGAGCGTTCGCGCGCCTGTTCAACATACCAGGTGACCCCGCCGCCGCTCATGCGCGTCTCGGCAGGATTGTTGCCGAACATCACCACCAGTTTCGTGTTGGCAATATCATCCGGGCTGTTGCCATCGTTACTGCCAAACATGTAGCTCATGGCGGCGCTGATTTGCGCGGTACTGTAGCTGCCGTAGCGACTGAGATAGCCACCGCAGGAGTTCATCAGGCGATAGGGCACGTTGGAGTTAGTGATGTTTCCGCCATCCACGCCAGTACCGTACAGCACATGTACCGCTTCATTACCATAATCTTTCAGGATCCGCTTCAGATTGTCGCCGACAATGTCCAGCGCTTCCTCCCAGGTGATGCGTTCAAACTTGCCTTCACCCCGTTTGCCGACACGCTTCATCGGGTATTTCAGCCGGTCCGGGTGGTTCATCCGCCGACGAATCGAGCGACCACGCAGACAAGCGCGAACCTGATGGTTGCCGTATTCATCGTTACCGGTGGTGTCAGATTCAACCCAGTAAACCGAGTCATCTTTCACGTGCAGACGCAAAAGGCAGCGACTGCCGCAGTTTACGGTACAGGAACTCCAGACCGCTTTTTCTTCGACCGGGGCGGGTGCCAGACCGTCTGCGGCGCGAGCGATACGGGAGAAAGGGAGGGTGAAAGCGGTACTGGCAAGCGCAAGGCTGCCAATCGCGGAGGTTTTCACGAGGCTTCGACGGCTGACATTTGCCGTCATAAGGACCTCAGGCGTGCTGATTTTCATGATTGCTCACTTTACTGATTGGAATAATGTTGGTGGTGTATGACGAGACGATCTGAGCGCGGTGTGGATATCACTCCTCACGACATCGATTACGCTATATACATATTTCTATAGCGTAATCATTCACATACTGATGATGTGATGAGTGTACCCCTTAATGGGTAAGGGTTATTAATCCATATCAAAGTGAGGTAACCCTCCGGGAGCGGAGGGCCGAAAATCGCTGGTATTACTGGGGTTCCGTGGTGGAGCCTTCCTGAGCTGGCGCGCTGTTGGCTGGCGCGTTGCCACTGCTGGTTCGTGTATAGAGGATCTTATGCGTATCGTTCGCGCAGTGACCGACGACCTGTGAATCCGGTTGGTCCGCCTGATCGTTTGGCACAATAGTCAGTGAGAAATTCGCTTCAGGGACGCCGTTATTGATGATGCGCTGCTGAATATCACTTTTCACACGTTCGCATGAGTCAGGGGCAGCAAACACCAGCGGAGAAGCGCTCAGCAGTAGACATGTCAGTATTCCTCGGGATAATTTCATCAGCAACTCCTGTTAGATATGGACAAAATAAGCATAGCATTTCTAATGTAAACATCTGTATTTGCTAATATGATTGAGAATCATCTTTTGCTGTTGGAGAACCTGTGAAAAATCAGATCTTTCTTTTCGCGATCGGCATCGGTCTGGCGGGCTGTGACAACAGTACAGTGACGCTCTCTTTTACGCCGGAAATGGCCAGTTTCTCCAATGAATTCGACTTTGACCCTTTGCGCGGGCCGGTTAAAGATTTCAGCCAGACGTTGCTTAATGAGAAGGGCGAAGTGGCGAAAAGCGTCAATGGGATACTCTCAAAAGAAGGTTGTTTTGAGTCACTGGAGTTACACGATCTCGAAAACAATACCGGCGTGGCGCTGGTGCTTGACGCAAACTTTTATCGTGATGCCGAAACGATGGAGAAAAAAGTGCGCCTGCAGGGGAAATGTCAACTTGCGGAACTGCCTTCCGCCGGTGTCGTCTGGGATACCGATGACAATGGCTTCGTGGTCTCGGCGACCGGAAAAGAGATGAAGGTGCAATATCGCTACGATGCGGACGGCTATCCACTCGGCAAGACAACCGTAAGTCAGGATCAAACGTTGACGGTCAGCGCCAGACCGTCAAACGATCCGCGCAAAAAGCTCGATTACACGGCAGTCAGTCTGCTTAACAACCATCCGCTGGGGAATGTTACGCAGACCTGTGACTATGACTACCACGCCAATCCCACGGACTGCACGCTGGTCATAACCGATGAGAGTGTTAAGCCTTCGGTTAAACGAAATTACACCATCAAGAATACAATCGATTACTACTGAAACCGCCGCGCAGCGGTTACTGCGCGGTCGGTTTTAGCATCGTTGCTCCTGGTGTTTTATGGTCGGCCAGGTACTGATGCTGGAAGATGCACATCCGGATGGTGTTGCGATATTCACCATTAATAAAGAATTCATGAATCAGTTCACCTTCAACCTTAAAGCCCAGCTTTCGGTAGATGTGGATAGCTTTTTCGTTTTCTTTATCGACGATCAGATACAACTTATAGAGGTTAAGGACGGTAAACCCGTAGTCCATTGCCAGACGGGCAGCTCGTGAGGCGAGCCCTTTACCCTGATAATCCGGGGAAATAATGATCTGAAACTCTGCGCGGCGGTGAACATGGTTGATCTCAACCAGTTCAACCAGGCCGGCTTTTTCACCGTCACATTCCACGACGAAGCGGCGCTCGCTCTGATCGTGAATATGTTTATCGTAAAGATCGGACAACTCAACGAACGCTTCGTAAGGCTCTTCAAACCAGTAGCGCATCACGCTGGCGTTGTTATCAAGTTGATGAACAAAACGTAAATCTTCACGCTCCAGCGGGCGCAACTTAACACTGAGGGCGCTTGTCATACTGAATCCTTAACTTCTCTTCTCAATCGTATATTTTATGGTGCGATAACGCGACCGGTTCGACGATCCAGACAACGCAGGGTGTTGGGCTCCCAGTACGCATTCAGGTTGGCGCTTTGTTCGCAATTGTCGCGGTTGTCAAAGGCGGCATCGGCTTTATCCCACTCTTTTTCCGTACGCGTGTTCACTTTCTGACGCAGGTTGCGGGTGTCATTCCACTGTTCTTTCTGCATTGTCGCTTGCTGACGGCTCAGGGCACTGTCACCGGATTCAATCACCAGCCTGCTGGTCTCCGCCTGCACAGAAGTGGTGTATACGACAGCACCAAGCAGCAGCGCTGCCGTCAGGCACAGGCGTTTGCTAAGTGTAATATTCATGGCAAATTCCTTTCATGAGTGGGGTAAAAAATCATCACTGGCAGTGAAATTCTACACCATTCCCGGTGTCGGGAATACCCGGCAGAAGGAGATGGATAAGAGACAAAGATTATGTCGTATCATGCCTTAACCACAGATAAATGAACGATTCCAATGATCAAAACTACATTGCTGTTTTTTGCCACTGCGCTCTGCGAAATCATAGGTTGCTTTCTGCCCTGGCTCTGGTTGAAGCGAGGCGCAACCATCGGGTTGCTTATTCCGGCAGGTATTGCACTGGCGCTGTTTGTCTGGTTACTGACGCTGCATCCGGCGGCCAGTGGCCGTGTCTATGCGGCCTATGGCGGCGTTTATGTCTGTACCGCGCTTATCTGGCTGCGGGTAGTGGATGGCGTAAAGCTGAGCCTCTATGACTGGACCGGCGCGGTTATCGCATTGTGTGGAATGTTGATTATTGTCGCAGGCTGGGGACGCGCTTAAACCTTGTTCTCCTTGCTGGTGATATTGCTAATCCAAATGGCGTCACGAACGTTATTTTGACTTAAAAATCAGACGGTTCAGGCTGAATGAACCGTCACAACCCTGATAATTCCTCGTTAAATCTCATCCGGTAACCTTCGGCATTTTTGTGATCTTGCTGGAAAAACAGGCTAATTATACTTGTATGGTAGTATGTGTATTGCGTAAGTTAGCCCCATCACCACACTGAGTCAGGAAGAGAAAATGAAGATTGTAGGGGCTGAGGTTTTTGTCACCTGTCCGGGGCGTAACTTTGTCACGCTGAAAATCACCACTGATGACGGTATCACCGGTCTGGGCGATGCCACGCTCAACGGACGTGAGTTGTCCGTGGTGTCTTATCTGAAGGATCATCTTTGTCCGCAGTTGATTGGTCGTGACGCGCATCGCATCGAAGATATCTGGCAGTTCTTTTATAAAGGCGCGTACTGGCGTCGCGGTCCGGTAACTATGTCGGCCATTTCTGCGGTCGACATGGCGCTGTGGGATATCAAAGCGAAAGCCGCCAATATGCCGCTCTATCAACTGTTGGGTGGGGCGTCGCGCGAGGGAGTAATGGTTTATTGCCACACGACCGGCCATACCGTTGATGAAGTGCTTGAAGATTACGCGCGTCATAAAGAAATGGGTTTTAAAGCCATTCGCGTGCAGTGCGGCGTGCCGGGTATGAAAACCACTTACGGCATGGCAAAAGGGAAAGGGCAGGCTTATGAACCTGCCACCAAAGGCCAGTGGCCGGAAGAACAACTGTGGTCGACGGAAAAATATCTCGATTTCACACCGAAATTATTCGACGCGGTGCGCAATACGTTCGGCTTTAACGAACATCTGCTGCATGACATGCACCATCGTCTGACACCCATTGAAGCCGCGCGCTTTGGCAAAAGCATTGAAGATTACCGCCTGTTCTGGATGGAAGATCCGACGCCCGCCGAGAACCAGGAGTGCTTCCGTCTGATTCGTCAGCACACGGTCACGCCAGTTGCCGTGGGGGAAGTCTTTAACAGCATCTGGGACTGCAAACAGCTTATCGAAGAACAGCTTATCGATTACATCCGCACGACGATCACCCACGCGGGTGGGATTACCGGTATGCGCCGTATCGCTGATTTTGCCTCTCTCTACCAGGTGCGTACCGGATCGCATGGGCCGTCCGATCTTTCTCCGGTTTGTATGGCCGCTGCGCTGCACTTTGATTTGTGGGTGCCGAACTTCGGCGTGCAGGAATACATGGGCTATTCAGAGCAGATGCTGGAGGTCTTCCCGCACAACTGGCGCTTTGATAACGGCTATATGCATCCGGGCGATAAGCCGGGACTGGGTATCGGGTTCGATGAAAAACTGGCGGCGAAATATCCCTATGACCCCGCCTGTCTGCCGGTCGCCCGGCTTGAAGATGGCACCTTGTGGAACTGGTAAGTTAAAATTTCTGCAACAGGGATGTTGATCACCTCTGGACCAACGAAGGTAAATATTTATGGTTAGTTCCGTTGATATTAAAAATGATGTTGATAGCAAACCCGTCGTACGTCGCGTTGCGTCTGCCTCGGCGATTGGTACTGCAGCCGAATATTATGACTTTTTTGCCTATGGCACGGCGGCGGTACTGTTCTTTGGGCATCTGTTCTTTCCCAGTGACGATCCTTTAATCAGTACGCTGGCCGCTTT
The DNA here is from genome assembly GCF_037053465.1 of Citrobacter amalonaticus. GTDB lineage: Bacteria > Pseudomonadota > Gammaproteobacteria > Enterobacterales > Enterobacteriaceae > Citrobacter_A > Citrobacter_A amalonaticus_H. The sequence goes on along the minus strand of NZ_JBALIF010000006.1, from coordinate 238,211 downwards.
TGCAACTTATGCCGTGGGCTTTCTGGCAAGGCCGCTGGGCGGTATTGTCTTTGGTCATATCGGCGATAAGGTCGGACGTAAAAAAGCGCTGGTGATTACGATCTTAATCGTGGGGTTGGGAACGTTCTGCATTGGTTTATTGCCGACATATGAAAAAATCGGCGTCTGGGCTCCGGTTATGCTGATTTTCATCCGCGTATTGCAGGGATTTGGTGTCGGCGGTGAGCAGGCCGGGGCAGTCCTGATGACCGCTGAATACGCAGAACCGAAACGCCGTGGTTTCTTCGCCAGTTGGGTACAAATCGGCGCGCCGGTGGGCTTTCTGTTGCCAATGGCGCTGTTTGCCTTACTCAATGCCACCTTATCTGCGGACGCCATGATGGATTATGGCTGGCGTATTCCGTTCCTGTTAAGCCTGCTGCTGGTTATCGTCGGCCTCTTTATCCGCCTGCGAATCGATGAATCGCCGGTATTCGCCCAGATTCGTGAAACGAAAGCGGAAGAATCTCGTCCGTTGATTGAGGTGGTTCGCGATTTCCCCGGGATTGTTGTGAAAGGCGTCTGCGCCAAGCTTATTGAAGCCTGTACCTTCGCCATGTTCACGGTGATTGTGCTGGCATATGGCAAGGCTAACAATCTGGATGCCAATATCCTGATGGAAACCATGATTATCGCTGTGGTTATCGAGGTGCTTGCCATCCCGATGATGGGGGCGCTCTGCGACAGAATTGGCCGCAAACCGGTGTATATCATGGGGGCGCTGATCCAGGTCGTGATGATTATTCCGTTCTTCCTGGCTATTAACCAGGACAGCTTTTGGTTGACGCAACTGGTGATGATAATCGTCATTAGCTTCGGTCACAGTATGTGTTACGCACCACAAGCGTCATTCTTCCCGGAATTATTCCCGACCCACATCCGCTGCAGTGGCATTGCCCTAATCTGGCAACTGGGATCGCTTATCGGTAGCGGAGTGCTGGGACTGGTTGCGGTGAAAATTTTGCAGGTGACGGGTGGACATTACTACGGTTTAGCCAGCTACGTGATTGTCCTCGGTGTTGTGTCGATTATTGGTCTGCTGATGATGCCGGAAACGGCGCCGCTGCGACTCAAACGTGAGTACCAGGACTGGCACAAACACGGTTAATCCCAATCCGGGCTGGCTGCATGTAAGCAGCCAGCCCAGGAGAATCAGGAGGATAAGGAAAAGAATCCTGTCACATAACTTAAAAATGATGTCATACCAATTACAAAAAGCTTAATTCAAATCAAAACAGACAACCCTGCAGGCGTTACCCTGAGACTGTCCTGATCACATTCAAAGTAGGCCATACAATGCAAAACAAGCTCTTAACGGCAAAAGCGACGCTTCCTCTCTACGATCGTCACGCACTGGTTCCGCGTATTGTTCACCTGGGCTTTGGTGCCTTTCACCGCGCCCACCAGGGGGTTTACACCGACATCCTCGCGGCAGAGCACAACAGCGACTGGGGATATTGCGAAGTTAACCTGATTGGCGGAGAACAGCAGATTGCCGATCTGAAGCAGCAGGATAACCTCTACACCGTGGCAGAAATGTCAGCCGATGCATGGACCGCAAGAGTAGTGGGTGTGGTGAAGAAGGCGCTGCATGCGCAAGTTGATGGACTGGAAACCGTACTGGCAGCAATGTGTGAACCGCAGGTTGCCATTGTTTCATTAACAATCACTGAAAAAGGTTACTGCCATTCTCCGGCGACCGGGCAACTGATGCTGGATCATCCGATGATCGCCGCCGATCTGCAAAACCCGCATCAGCCGAAATCGGCTCCGGGCGTAGTGGTTGAAGCGCTGGCGCGCCGTAAGGCGGCGGGCCTCCCTGCGTTCACTGTGATGTCCTGCGATAACATGCCGGAAAACGGTCATGTCATGCGAAATGTGGTCACTGCCTATGCGCGCGCAGTGGATGCAGACCTTGCGGCATGGATCGAACAACACGTGACGTTCCCGTCCACCATGGTGGATCGCATTGTTCCGGCGGTCACTCCAGAGACGCTGGATAAAATCGAAAAACTGACCGGGGTTCGCGATCCGGCAGGCGTGGCCTGTGAACCGTTCCGTCAGTGGGTGATTGAAGATAATTTTGTTGCTGGTCGTCCACAGTGGGAAAAAGCAGGGGCCGAGCTGGTTTCTGACGTCATTCCATTTGAAGAGATGAAACTGCGTATGCTCAATGGCAGCCACTCATTCCTCGCTTATCTTGGATATCTTGCCGGTTATCAGCATATTAACGATTGTATGGGTGACGAGAATTACCGTGTTGCCGCACGCGCGTTGATGCTGAACGAACAGGCGCCAACGCTGAAAGTACAGGGCGTGGATCTGACCCGTTATGCCGATCTGCTTATTGAGCGTTACAGCAACCCGGCATTGCGCCACCGGACCTGGCAGATTGCCATGGACGGCAGCCAGAAACTGCCTCAGCGTATGCTGGATTCTGTGCGCTGGCACCTTACGCACAATCGCCGTTTTGATTTGCTGGCGCTGGGCGTGGCGGGCTGGATGCGTTATGTCGGCGGGGTGGATGAGCAGGGGAATGCTATTGAGGTCAACGACCCGCTATTGCCGGTGATTCAGCAGGCGGTGCAAAACAGTGCGGATGGTGAACGCCGCGTCGAGGCATTGCTGGGTATTGAGGCGATCTTCGGCAATGAACTGCCACATGAAGAACGGTTCACGAAGGCGGTAAAAGAGGCTTATCAGGCCTTACTTGCGGAAGGCGCGAAAGCCACCGTGGCGAAGTATGCCGCTAACATCAAGTAACGGCGCTAAGACTGCCGGATAATCATGGCATTATCCGGCACTCACACCATTAGTTCATGCCGAGACGAATCAGTTCAACGGGCGCGAACTTGCCTTCACAACCTTCCACCTCTACCGTTTTTTCACGACGAATTTGAGCAGCATCCAGACCTTCGGTTGCAATCGCTTTGATGCGACCGGTGTGGCCTGTACCGCTAATCATGACGCGGCTGCCAGTGGTGATTGCGTTGCGGTTACGATCGTATGTCATCATGGTGTTTTCTCCTTTCTAACTTACCGTCAAAGCCCGTGGGCTCTGGTCCCACGTAACGGGCGCTATATAAATACGCTTATCAGTCAGGATATTTTTTGTTTTTGATCAATCTCACATCTTTTTTGATGTGGACATGCTGGAGGAGGCAGAACCTCATCCCGGCGGAGATGAGGCAGGAGAATCACTCTTCGCTGAACCAGTCGCTGTTTTCCTGGCGAATCAGCAGGACCGACTCGCCAATTTCCTGCAGATGCTGCGTCATGGCTTTTTCGACGGCATCGGCATCATGTTTCTCCAGGGCGGAAAAAATATCCAGATGCTGGCGGAGCAACATGTCGGGCGGAGAGACGTGATCAAGACTCATATAACGCACCCGGTCGATGGTCGCTTTGATATTTTCAATGGTGTCCCAGGCAAGCTGACAGTCCGCAATCGTTGCCAGTTTCTGATGGAAATCGTCATCCAGCTCGAAGAAATCGTTCAACTGCTTGCGTTCGATAGCCATTCGCTGCTGGCTGAGATTCTGTTCCAGTTGGTAACACTGGCTATCGGTCATCAGCGCGGCGGCACGGCGAGCAACCGCACATTCAATGGCCTGGCGAACAAAACAGCCATTTCGCACCTGGGAGAGGGAGATCTTGTTAACGTAACTGCCGCGCTGGGGGCGGATCTGGATCAAACCATTTTCCGCGAGCTTGATAAAGGCTTCGCGCACCGGCTGGCGAGAGACATTGAAGCGAACGGACACCTCTTTTTCGGACAGCGGCGTACCCGGTGCAATCAGGCAGTGCACAATGTCACGACGAAGAATGCGATAAATCTGCTGATTTACGGGCTGTGTAGGGTTGAGTTGCGTTTCGACGGTCATTCGCTCTTACTTTTTAGAAAGTTAACCCGCCAATTCTACCACTTTTTTACTGCGAGCTATACCCGGCCCGCAGGCCGGGAGGCAAAATTAACTGCGATGAACGCTCAGTCCGGCGAAGGACTGGGTGACAGGCATCATTTCTACCGTGTTGATATTGACATGCGCAGGGAGTGTGGCGACCCACCAGACGGCTTCAGTCACATCTTCCGGCGTCAGGGCGACGGTGTTCTCATAGGTTTTACCCGCTTTATCATCATCGCCTTTAAAGCGAACGTTTGAGAATTCCGTGCCGCCAACCAGACCGGGTTCAATATCGGTAACGCGAACGGCGGTGCCGTGCAGGTCTGTGCGCAGATTCAGGCTGAACTGGCGAACAAACGCTTTCGTCGCGCCGTAGACGTTGCCACCGGCATAAGGCCAGCTACCCGCCGTAGAGCCAATGTTGATGATATGGCCGCGGTTACGCTCCACCATGCCCGGCAGAACGGCCCGGGTCATATAAACCAGCCCTTTATTATTGGTGTCGATCATGGTTTCCCAGTCTTCAACGCTGGCCTTGTGCGCCGGTGCAAGACCGAGCGCCAGACCGGCGTTGTTGACCAGCAGGTCGATGTCACGCCACCCGGCGGGTAAGGATGCCAGCATCTCTTCGATGGCTGCACGGTTACGGACATCCAGTTGCGCGATATACAGATTATCACCCAGCGACTCTTTCAGTTCCTGCAGACGTTCCTGGCGACGACCAGTGGCAATGACTTTATGCCCGTTCTCAACAAAACGACGTGTAATGCATTCACCAAAACCTGCGGTTGCTCCGGTTACTAAAACGATCATCTCACTGTTCCTCAACGCTTTTTACGTGGTACTACCATAGCACGCGATTCCCCTCGCGGGTAATGCTGGTTTACAGGATTGCGGTCTTAGACCATGAAGCCTACTCTAATGAACAAATCGTTTTCAGGAGTGAAAGATGTCGTTAACGAATCCGTTCTTTACCCACAGCCTGTTGCCGTATCAGGCTCCGCGCTTTGATCTGATTAAGATCGAACATTACCGTCCCGCATTTGACGAAGGGATGAAGCAGAAGCGTGCGGACATCGCCGCCATTATTGCCAATAGCGATGCGCCGGATTTTACCAATACGCTGCTGGCGCTGGAGAAAAGCGGCGAACTGCTCACGCGCGTAACCAGTGTCTTCTTCGCCATGACCGCCGCACATACCAGCGATGAACTTCAGCGTCTTGATGAAGCGTTTTCTGCAGAACTGGCTGAACTGGCGAACGATATCTGGCTTAACAGCGCGCTGTTTGCCCGCGTCGACCTGGTCTGGCAACAGCGTCATTCATCAGGTCTCGATAGCGAGTCCGTGCGCCTGACCGAGGTGATGCATCAGCGTTTTGTTCTTGCCGGGGCAAAACTTTGCGACACGGATAAGACCACGCTCCGGGCGCTCAATACAGAGGCGGCGACCCTGACCAGTCAGTTTAACCAGCGGCTATTGGCGGCGAACAAATCCGGTGGACTGGTCGTGGATTATGCCCATCAACTGGAAGGACTCAGCGCGGAAGAGATTTCCACCGCGCGCGAGGCGGCCAGTGAAAAAGGGCTGACCGAAGGGTGGCTGATTCCGTTACTCAACACCACGCAACAGCCGGCATTGAGTTCGCTGCGCGATCGCCAGACGCGGGAGAACCTGTTTAACGCCGGATGGACGCGCGCAGAAAAGGGCGACGAAAACGACACGCGGACACTGATTCAGCGGCTGGTGGTTATTCGCGCCACGCAGGCGAAATTACTGGGTTTTCCAGACTATGCGTCGTGGAAAATCGCCGACCAGATGGCAAAAACACCCGAGGCGGCGCTGGCCTTCATGCGGGCAATCGTGCCCACAGCGCGCAAGCGGGCACTGAGTGAGCTGGCCGATATTCAACAGGTGATCGATGATGAGCAGGGCGGATTCACCGCGCAGGCCTGGGACTGGTCGTTTTATGCTGAGCAGGTGCGCAGGGCGAAATATGCGTTAGATGAATCGCAACTCAAGCCGTATTTCGAACTGAATACTGTTCTGCGCGAAGGCGTGTTCTGGACCGCTAACCAATTGTTTGATATCAAATTTATCGAGCGCTTTGATATTCCGGTTTATCACCCGGATGTCCGCGTCTGGGAAATTTTTGACCATAATGGCAAGGGAATGGCGCTGTTTTACGGCGATTTCTTTGCCCGGGACTCAAAAAGCGGCGGGGCGTGGATGGGCAATTTCGTCGAGCAATCGACGCTTAACGAGACGCTCCCGGTGATTTATAACGTCTGCAATTATCAGAAACCCTCAGCGGGCCAGCCGGCGCTGTTATTCTGGGACGATGTCATTACATTGTTCCACGAGTTTGGCCATACCCTGCACGGGCTGTTCGCCTCACAGCGCTACGCCTCGCTCTCGGGCACCAATACGCCGCGTGACTTCGTAGAGTTTCCGTCGCAGATCAACGAACACTGGGCGAGTCATCCTGTGGTCTTTGACCGCTATGCCCGTCATTATGCGACAGGCGAGAAAATGCCAGAGGCAGTCCAGGAGAAAATGCGCCGGGCGAGCCTGTTTAATAAGGGCTATGACATGACCGAACTGCTCAGCGCCGCGCTGCTGGATATGGCCTGGCACAGTTTGTCGGTTGACGCGTCGAAACAAGACGTCGATTGTTTCGAACAACAGCGGCTGGCAGATGAGCAACTCTATCTCCCTGCCATTCCACCTCGTTATCGCAGCAGCTATTTTGCCCATATTTTTGGTGGCGGCTACGCGGCGGGCTATTACGCCTATTTGTGGACGCAGATGCTGGCGGATGACGGCTATCAGTGGTTTGTTGAGAACGGTGGTCTGACGCGGGAAAACGGTCAGCGTTTTCGTGAGCTGATTTTGTCACGCGGAAACAGCGAGGATCTTGAGAGCCTCTATCCCGCCTGGCGCGGAAATACCCCGGACATCAGCCATATGCTCAAACACCGTGGGCTGGCGGAATAATCCCTTTGGGTAAAGCGAGCGGAGCGTATTGTCGATATGCTATGCGGGCTTCTTTTTCGAAGCCCGTTGTTTAACCCTTTGACTCAGTTATCCGTCCATACCGTTATTCTGCAGTGGACAGACAGAAGATAATTCCAGCTTGGGGCGGTGGTATCGGGTTTAAATTAGCATATTGCTCTGAAGCACGGCTTTCCTCTTTTCTATGAATAAATTGACATAACCTTGCTTTTATCTCGTTACACTCTTTTTACAAATGGAAAAGGTGATAAGGAGCGGCGATGATTAAAAAAACAGTAGAAATTGATACCATTCTCTTGGATCTGAATCGGTCTGTTGACGCGCATTACCAGTGGCTGGTGAAAATGTTTCGCTGTGTCGTCACCGGGGATAAGTCACAGCCAGATATTGTTGATTCCCGCGCACATTGCAAGTGCCATTTCGGCCAGTGGCTGAAAAATCATTCCGTCATTAAAAATGACGAACGGGAATATGTACACGAAATAAAGCAGGCGCATATGGAAATGCATATGACAGGGCGTGAATTAATGCAGGCGGTGACAGAAAAATGCTGGACGACATCCCATTTCGAACGCTTTGAGGAAAGTTTATTAACTTTCACCGCAAATGTGATGCAGTATAAAATATATCTGGTCAATTTACGCAGTAATATGGATATATTAACCGGTCTTCCAGGACGCCGTATCCTTGATGAGACCTTTGACCGTCAACTGAAAGAGTCAGGACCGCTGAATTTATACGTGTTGCTGTTAGATATCGATCGCTTTAAATCGATCAATGATGCTTACGGTCATCTGGTGGGCGATGTGGTGTTACGGATGCTGTCGGCTAATCTGACGGCCTGGACGCGTCATGATGAGACCCCATACCGCTACGGTGGGGAGGAATTTGTTATTGCCATCAGAGCAAAATGTGATGAAGAGGCGAGGCAGGCAGGTTTACGTCTGTGTCAGTCCATTGCCGCGACTCCGGTTCATTATCCTGGAGGGACACTGGATATTACCGCCACCGGCGGTGTCACCCGCGCCTGGCCTGGCGAGTCGTTGAATACCGTTTTAGGGCGTGCTGACAAAGCGATGTACGAGGGAAAACAGACGGGCAGAAATCGCTGCATGTTTATTGATAACCACCAGCGGATTGTGAATGTTGTCAATTATGCGCCGGCGCACGCCGTCTTTACAAAACAGGCCGTTGCCTGACATAAGTCTGCATTTGTTATGCTAATTTCAATTAACAAGTTGATTAATGGACTAAAACAGCAAAAGCCGGAGGTGGTATGCAGCAAGTCGAGCGGAAAAAATTAAAGAGGAAACGCTGGAATTCTCGTCCCGAAACGCAGGACTTAAACCATACGCGCTCAGCCGGGCCGTGGCCTTCCCGTACCGCCTGCTGCGAGAGCAAAAAAGAGTGGAAGCGAGAAACTCGCGAGTCCTGAATCCCGTCGTTTAACATTCATTGAGAAACGCCATGATAAAGTGAGTGTGATTCGGTGTTACTGCAGGGATTGCAGGACAACGAAAAAAGTAGAACACAAATCTATCCATGCAAGCATTCACCGTCGGATTTCCGGCGGTTTTTTTTATGCTCGCCCATATAAAAATGGCCCCTTGTGCAATCATGCGACAAGGGGCCTTATCGGTGTGGAACTATCGTCGTTCATTAGTCATCCCATTTGTGACTGAAATATGCGGCCAGAAAACCGGAAAATAAAATAACGCCCAGAACGGCCATAAAAACGGTCATATTACCCAGCATAGTTGCCTCCAGTTATTGGCTAGTGTTTTTCCTCGCTTACCTTATTTCTGTTGGTGTGAAGGGATAATAGCAGATTGAACCTAAACAAAAGCTGAATTAAGTGATTATTTACCATGAAAAGTAAATTTTTTACGATACCGGGAAGGGGATTCGCTAAATGTGTGTCGAAAATGATGACGTAACAGCGCAGCGCTGCCGAAACCCGTTTGCTCCGCGATCAGTTCAACACTGAGCGGCGAATTTTCCAGATAATCACGCGCCCGCAATAACCGTTCGTTGAGGATCCAGCGCGCTGGCGTCATGCCCGTACAGTCAGTAAAGCGGCGCAGGAAGGTACGCGGACTCATTCCCGCACGTTTCGCCAGCGATGCAGTGTCATGATTGAGCGTCAGGTTCTGATGCAGAAAATCAAACAATCGGCCCAGCGTCTGGCTTTCACGATCGCGGGCGACGGGGCGCAGCAGTTGTTGCGGCTGAGTCCCGTCGCGATGGGGTTGGACCACCAGGCGTCTGGCGACGCTATTGGCAATGTCGAGGCCATAATCTCCCCGGACCAGATAGAGACACAAATCGATACCCGCCGCGCTACCGGCTGACGTCAATAGCTGGCCTGCGTCGTGATAGAGGACATCCTCCAGCACGTCGATTTTCGGGAAACGCTGCTGGAGTTTTTCCGTATAGCGCCAGTGGGTCGTGACCTTTTGTCCGTCCAGTAAGCCCGTGGCGGCCAGCACAAAAACGCCGGAGCAAATTGACAGTAGCCGGCAGCCTCGTGACCAGGCGGCACGCAGGGCATCACAGAGGGCGTCCGGCACCGGCGCATCGCTGTCCCGCCAGCCTGGAACGATAATAATATCGGCTTGCGCTAACAGCTCCAGCCCGCCATCCACCACAATCCGCACGCCGCCAGTGGCGCTGAGCGGGCCATCCTCTACGGCTGCGACGGCAAACCGGTACCAGTTATCGCCCATTTCCGGGCGTGGCAGACCAAAGATTTCGACCGCGACGCCAAACTCAAAGGTACAAAGTCCGTCATAGGCGAGCGCAACCACAAGCGGGCGCGTTGATTTTGGCATGATCCTGGCGTTTTTTGGCATAGTTGACAGCGGTGCAAGCTCACTCGGTTGGTTAAATTATTGTAAACACAATTATCCCTGAGGAGAAAGCACAATGAGTTATGTCACCGAATTTCCCGCCGCTGCATCTGAGATAGCCCTGAACCATTTCCGCACACGTCTGAGTCTGGAGACGGATTGCGCCGATGTGTATGAAAGCATCAGACCCGGAGAGCAGGATTTCGTTTTATTGCACGTGGTGGGGAAACCGGAGATGTTTGCCCGTCGCCATCTCCCCGGCGCCATTCATCTTCCGCATGCGCAGATCTCCGCAGAGCGGATGGCTCAGTGGCCGGCGCAAACGCTTTTTGTGGTTTACTGCGCCGGGCCGCACTGCAATGGCGCTGACCGCGCAGCGGTGAAACTTGCGCAATTGGGATTGCCGGTGAAGGTCATGATTGGCGGGATTACCGGCTGGGAAGATGAAGGCTACGCATTTGCCAGCGGTAGTGACTGAAACGTGAATATTTTGCCTCATTAAACGTATCACCGAAATGGCCCACAAGGTCTGGTGAGTTGCCTCAATAATGAACACAGCGTTGCACATAAATAATGCAACGCTGATTCACCATGGTTCATCCCTTGCCTGAAGCCTTTCAGTACGGGCGAGGGCGCTCTTTTCATCTCTTTTACCATCCTGGCATCCTTTTTGCCTTATCTCTCCTGAATCTCTTTTTGCGCCGTGTTGTTTGTCGGATCGCACCAGAACTCACAGCCGTTTTATTTTCAGGAGTGAAATTATGCAGCGTCGTACATTACTCAAAGCTTTTGCCCTCTCAGCCTCGGTTGCCGCAATGGGGCTCAGTTTTAGCGTTCAGGCCGCCGACACCATCAAAGTGGGGATCATGCACTCGTTGTCCGGCACGATGGCTATCTCCGAAACGCCGCTGAAAGATGTGGCGCTGATGACGATTGATGAGATCAACGCCAAAGGGGGCGTATTAGGCAAAAAGCTGGAACCTGTGGTGGTTGATCCGGCCTCAAACTGGCCGCTGTTTGCTGAAAAGGCGCGGCAGTTATTAAGCCAGGATAAGGTGGCGGTGGTCTTCGGCTGCTGGACGTCGGTGTCGCGTAAATCGGTATTACCGGTCTTTGAAGAGCTGAACGGCCTGCTGTTTTATCCCGTTCAGTACGAAGGGGAAGAGATGTCGCCGAACGTTTTCTATACGGGCGCAGCGCCAAACCAACAGGCCATTCCGGCGGTGGAATACCTGCTAAGCGAGGATGGCGGGAGCGCCAGACGTTTCTTCCTGCTCGGCACCGATTACGTTTATCCCCGCACTACCAACAAAATCCTGCGTGCATTTCTGCATTCAAAAGGCGTAGCCGATAAGGATATCGAAGAGGTTTATACCCCGTTCGGTCACAGTGATTATCAGACCATCGTCGCCAATATTAAAACGTTCGCGGCGGGCGGTAAAACCGCGGTGGTGTCCACCATTAATGGTGACTCCAATGTGCCGTTTTATAAAGAACTGGCGAATCAGGGCTTAAAAGCCACCGATGTTCCGGTTGTCGCATTCTCGGTTGGAGAAGAGGAGCTGCGCGGTATCGATACCAAACCACTGGTCGGTAATCTTGCGGCATGGAACTACTTCGAATCGGTTGATAACGCCACCAACAAGAAATTTGTCGACGATTACCGGGCGTATGCCAAAGCGCACAAGCTGCCAAATGCCGACACCGTGGTGACCAACGATCCGATGGAAGCGACATACGTCGGATTGCATATGTGGGCGCAGGCGGTGGAAAAAGCGGGGACGACGGATGTCGATAAAGTCCGTGCGGCGATGGCCGGGCAATCGTTCCAGGCACCGTCTGGCTTTACCCTGACAATGGATGCCACCAACCACCATCTGTATAAACCGGTGATGATTGGTGAAATCGAAGGCAACGGTCAGTTTAACGTGGTGTGGCAAACCGAAGAACCGGTTCGCGCCCAGCCGTGGAGCCCGTTTATTGCAGGCAACGATAAGAAGTCAGAACAGCCGGTGAAAACCGCCAGAACTAATGATAAGCCCTTCGCAGGACAGACGGCGAAATGCCCGATGGCGCAAGCTTATCGGGCCTGGACGGAGCAAGGGTAAGCCGATGCAGGCCGGGTAAGGTGTCATCCGACGAAAGCGCCGCAAGGTTTGTCAACGTTCTTATCCCTCCCACGGAGGGCGACTTCTGGAGATCCCGATATGAAAGCCTTGAGTTTTCTTCGCGGTGTGCTGCTGGCAACCGGTCTTTTACCGTGGTTTGCGCAGGCTAATGACGCCGACAGGTTTGTCGCCGCCAGCCGGACCAGCCAGGCGCAACTGCTTGCGCAGTGGGCGGCATCGCCTGAACAACAGCGTCTGCCTTTCCTGACGGCGCTAAACCAGGAAAATGTGCTTTATGACAGCGCAAAACAGGCTTTCACCCTGAAAGGTGCGCATGCCGTGGCACTGGGAAGCGCGAGTCAGCCCGCGGGTGAATTGAAAAAGCTGCGCCTGACGAACCGCCTGCGCAATCTCGTCGCGGGAGCGCTGGCAACACATCAACTTATGAGTGACAGTGTCACGAAAAGAGTGGCGGCAGCACAAACGCTGCAACGGGACGCGCAGCCTGCCATGCTGCCGTTTATCCAGCAGCGACTGGCGCAGGAAACCGATCCGGAGGTGAAATCTCGTCTGAACCACGTACTGGCTTCTCTGCAACTGGCCAGTCCGTCTGCCGACATTCGCCGCCAGGCGATAACGTTGCTGGGGGACTCCGGCGACCCGGAAATGCAGACTCGGCTGTACGCTTTTACTGACAAAGCGCATGAGCCAGACGCCAGCGTGCGGGAAGCGGCGAGTGACAGTCTCAAACGCATACAAAAAAGGATGGCGATCGGCGATCTGCTCGGCCAGGCATTTATGGGGCTCTCGTTGGGATCGGTGCTGCTGCTGGCGGCGCTGGGGCTGGCGATCACCTACGGTCTGCTTGGCGTCATTAATATGGCCCACGGCGAAATGCTGATGCTCGGGGCGTACAGTACGTGGATGGTTCAGCAACTGATGGCCCAGTTTACGCCTCAGTGGCTGGCCTTTTATCCGCTTGTCGCCTTGCCCGTCGCCTTTTTGTTTACCGCCGTGGCAGGCATGATCCTCGAACGTAGCGTGATCCGCCATCTCTACGGACGCCCACTGGAAACGCTGCTGGCAACATGGGGGATCAGTCTGATGCTGATCCAGATGGTGCGCATGACCTTCGGCGCACAAAACCTTGAAGTCGCTAATCCGGCGTGGCTCTCCGGCGGTGTGCAGGTCTACGCCAACCTGGTGTTGCCGTGGAACCGCATTGTGGTGCTGGGTTTCGCACTGTTGGTGCTGTTCTTCACCTGGCTTTTATTAAATAAAACGCGGCTGGGCATGCGCGTTCGCGCCGTCACGCAAAACCGCAGCATGGCTGCCTGCTGTGGCGTGCCGACCGGACGCGTGGATATGCTGGCGTTCGGCCAGGGTTCGGGGATTGCCGGGCTGGGCGGCGTTGCGCTGTCGCAACTTGGCAACGTCGGGCCAGAACTGGGTCAGGGCTATATCATCGACTCCTTCCTCGTCGTTGTACTCGGTGGCGTGGGCCAGCTTGCAGGGAGCGTGGCCGCCGCGTTTGGACTCGGCGTATTCAACAAAATCCTTGAGCCACAGATGGGCGCGGTACTTGGGAAGATCGCAATTCTGGTGCTGATCATTCTGTTTATCCAGAAACGTCCTCAGGGACTGTTTGCCTTAAAAGGGAGGGTCACCGAGTAATGACGATGCCAATGACGTTAACCCTGGCGCGGAAAGCCCCGCGCGTCAGTCAACTGCTGGGGGTATTTATCCTGCTGGCGCTGATTATCCTGCCGTTTCTGGCGCTACTGCCTGCTGAAAATCCGCTGGCGATCCCGGTATGGACGCTGACGCTTGCCGGAAAGATCCTCTGTTACGCCGTGGTGGCGGTTGCGCTGGATCTGGTCTGGGGCTACGCCGGTATGCTGTCGCTGGGACACGGTATTTTCTTTGCGCTTGGCGGTTATGCGATGGGAATGTATCTGATGCGTCAGGCATCCGGAGACGGGTTGCCTGCCTTTATGTCCTTTCTTTCCTGGAGCGAGCTGCCTTGGTTCTGGTGGGGAACGCAGCATTTTGCGTGGGCGATGGCGCTGGTGGTGCTGGTTCCTGGGGGACTGGCGCTGCTCTTTGGCTATTTTGCTTTCCGCTCAAAAATCAAAGGCGTCTATTTCTCGATCATGACCCAGGCGTTGACCTTTGCCGGGATGCTGCTGTTCTTTCGTAATGAGACCGGATTCGGCGGCAACAACGGTTTCACCGGATTTACCACCTTATTAGGATTACCGATCACCGCAACCACCACCCGTATTGGATTGTTTCTGGCAACGGTGGTGCTGCTGGTGCTGGCACTGTGGCTGGGCTTTGCTCTGGCGCGCAGTAAAGTCGGCCGGATCCTTACCGCCGTGCGCGATGCGGAAAACCGCCTGATGTTCTGCGGCTATGATCCGAAAGGCTTCAAACTGCTGGTGTGGACGCTCTCTGCGGTGCTCTGCGGACTGGCTGGAGCGCTGTATGTCCCGCAGGTCGGGATTATTAATCCTGGCGAAATGTCGCCGACGAACTCTATTGAAGCCGCCATTTGGGTGGCGCTCGGCGGACGCGGCACCCTGATTGGCCCGGTGATCGGCGCGGTAGGGGTCAACGGCGCGAAAAGCCTCTTCACCGTCATGATGCCGGAATACTGGCAGTTATTTCTGGGGCTTATTTTCATTGGTGTCACGCTGTTTTTACCGCGTGGCGTAATGGGTTTGTTCCGCAAAGGAGAAAAATAATGCAGCCAGATGAAGGACTTTTTACTCGCCAGATGCCGGGCGACCGCTATCGCCGGCAAACGGACCCGGTGTTGCAACTGGAAAACATCAACGTCAGCTTCGAGGGATTTAAGGCGTTAACCGATCTGACGCTGAACATCGGCGTCGGTGAATTGCGCTGCATTATTGGTCCTAACGGCGCCGGTAAAACCACGTTGATGGATGTGATTACCGGCAAAACGCGACCGCAAAGCGGTAAGGCGCTGTATGACCAGACTACGGATCTGACCACGCTGGACCCCATCACTATCGCCCGTCAGGGAATTGGCCGTAAGTTTCAAAAACCTACGGTGTTTGAAGCGTTAACCGTGGAAGAAAACCTCGAACTGGCGATGAAAAACGATAAATCGGTGTGGGCGTCGCTGCGGGCCACCCTCAATGGCGAACAGCGCGACCGTATTGATGAGATGCTCGAACTGCTGCGCCTGCGGGCGGAACGGAGCCGCCGTGCCGGGCTACTCTCACACGGACAAAAGCAGTTTCTGGAGATTGGCATGCTGCTGGTTCAGGAACCTCATCTGTTGCTGCTGGATGAACCGGCCGCAGGGATGACCGATGCCGAAACCGAATATACCGCCGAATTGTTCCGCACGCTGGCGGGCAAGCACTCTTTGATGGTTGTGGAACATGACATGGGCTTTGTTGAAACCATCGCCGACCATGTCACGGTACTGCATCAGGGGCGCGTACTGGCGGAGGGCAGTCTGCGCGAAGTGCAGGCCAATGAACAGGTCATTGACGTTTATCTCGGGCGTTAAGGAGTGCAGATGTTACAGGTGAAGGAACTGAATCAATACTATGGCGGCAGCCATATTCTGCGCGGCGTCACCTTTGACGCGCAGCCCGGCGAGGTGACGTGTCTGCTGGGACGTAACGGCGTAGGGAAAACGACGTTGCTCAAATGTCTGATGGGGCTGGTTCCTGCGCGTAGCGGTACGGTTATCTGGCAGGAGAAAGAGATTACCCATCGCAAGCCGCATCAGCGGGTACAGGCGGGTGTGGCTTATGTCCCGCAGGGGCGGGAGATTTTCCCGCGACTGACCGTCGAAGAGAACCTGCTGCTGGGGCTGTCGCGCTTTTCCTCCCGGGAAGCCAGGTCGGTGCCAGAGGAGATCTACGCCTTGTTTCCGGTACTCAACGAGATGAAGCAGCGGCGCGGCGGGGATCTCTCAGGTGGGCAACAGCAGCAGCTTGCCATCGGGCGGGCGCTGGCGAGCCGACCGCAGCTCCTGATCCTTGATGAGCCCACGGAGGGTATTCAACCTTCGGTTATCAAAGAGATAGGCCAGGTGATCACCCAGCTTGCCCGTCGCGGCGATATGGCGATACTGCTGGTTGAACAGTTTTA
This sequence comes from Citrobacter amalonaticus, assembly GCF_037053465.1. Lineage (GTDB taxonomy): Bacteria > Pseudomonadota > Gammaproteobacteria > Enterobacterales > Enterobacteriaceae > Citrobacter_A > Citrobacter_A amalonaticus_H. The sequence continues at coordinate 222,163 of NZ_JBALIF010000006.1, read as the reverse complement.
TGATTTCGCCGCAGAGCTGGCGGACCAGTATCTCCTGATGTCGCGTGGCAGCATTATTCAACGCGGACGCGGCGAAAATATGGCGTCAGAAGGCGTTCGCGGGTTAGTGGCTATCTGACGAGCAACCGTGCAGGTCTGCGCCTGCACGGCAGGCGATCAGCACAGGGCCGGTTGTCCCCAGGGCCGCACGCGCATGCCTTTGAGCATTAACAGCCATGCGGCGATAATTGCCACGATCAGCACCGCGAACAGGGTCCAGGCAGGAAAAGAGGTCAGAATAACCCCGCTTGCCAGCGGGTTGACCGCTGCCCCCAGCCAGCCCAGTGATTGCGCCGAGAAATAGCTGGCCTTCATGCCTGCGGGGGCGATGTTATCAATCAACATGTATTCGCCCGGCGCGTAGATCACCTCGCCCAGGGTGAAAATCGCCGCGGCGGCTCCCCAGAGCAGTAAGCTGTCGCCGGAAATCATAAAACCGCCGAGGCCAATGACGAAACAGAGCGTGCCAAAGCCCATCAGCGGGCGAATGTTCGCCGGGGTCAGTCGGCGGCCTACGGCGTACTGCAATCCGACCACCACCACGGCGTTTACCGGTAATACGACCGCAACGACTTTTTCGGCGAAGTCGCCGTCGGCAACGACCATCACATACTGGGAGATACAGGAAGCAAACGCGCCGCTGACAAACGAGGCCAAAAAAGCCGACAGCGTGAACCAGAATAACGCTTTATCGTGCAACAACACGGATGGCGACCACGCCACGCTGTTTTCGGCGTTGACGGGCGCCATGGATCGCCGGACCAGCATCTGGATAAACACCAGCGGGAAGGCGGAACAGAAGGCGGCGAGCCAGAAGGGTAAATTAATGCTTTGCATCACCAGCAGCGTACCGAGCGGTGGTCCGACGGTCCAGCCGATATTCAGCACCGTGTAGTTCAGCGAGAAGATTTTCGCCTTCGCGCCGGGCGAAAGATTATCGGCAAACCACGCCTTCAGTACGGTGGCAAACACCGAATAGGCGCAGTTAATCAGCGCGAAGAGCAGCACCACCAGCACCACGCTATGAACCAGCGGAATGGCGATAAAGCCCAGCGCAAACGCGGAAATGGCGAGCAGCATATAGCGCTTTTTATCGAATTTATCCGCCAGAATGCCAAAGCCGAGGCTAAATACCACCCCGATGGTCAGCGCGATGGTCATGGCATAGCCAATTAAATCCACGCTCAGGTCGTACTGGCGACTCAGATAAATGGTCATAAAAGGCAGCGTGGCGCCTCGACCAATGGTCAGTAACAGTGAGGAGGCGAGTAAGGCGAGGGTGGATCGTCTCAGTGTTGTGTTCATTTAGCTGCCCGACAGTGCGTTTCGTTATTTTTTTGTAATGACGTAAAGAAATAGCACGGCAAAATTGTGATGTATACCTGATAAGCGGCCGGAAAATGAGCAGGATCCCCTACCAGAATTAATGATCTGTTACATGACAATGATTTCCGTTACTTTAACCTGTTTACAAAAATTTAAACTTCGCGGAGCGGCGGTATGACGCGTAAAGACGGGCTGTTGGCTTTACTGGTAGTCGTGGTTTGGGGACTCAATTTCGTCGTGATCAAGGTCGGTCTGCACGCGATGCCGCCGCTGATGCTGGCAGGGCTACGTTTTTTACTGGTGGCTTTTCCGGCGATTTTCTTCGTCGCGCGTCCTCGTATTCCGCTTTCGTTGCTGTTGGGCTATGGCCTGACGATAAGCTTCGGCCAGTTTGCCTTTCTTTTTTGCGCGATCAAATTCGGTATGCCCGCCGGACTGGCCTCGCTGGTGTTACAGGCACAGGCGTTTTTCACCATCGTCCTCGGCGCGTTCACGTTTGGCGAACGTTTGCAGGGCAAACAAGTCGCCGGGATTGCGCTTGCCGTTTTTGGCGTGCTGGTGCTGATTGAAGGCAGCCTCAACGGACAGCAGGTGGCGCTGCTCGGTTTTATGCTGACGCTGGCAGCGGCATTTTGCTGGGCCTGTGGCAATATCTTTAACAAAAAAATCATGCAGCACGCCTCACGCCCGGCGGTGATGTCACTGGTGGTCTGGAGTGCCTTGATTCCGATTATCCCTTTCTTTCTGGCCTCGTGGTTCCTCGACGGTTCCGCGCAGATGATACAGAGTCTTTATGCGCTGGATGTGACGACGGTTTTATCGCTGGTCTATCTGGCGTTTGTGGCAACCATTGTGGGTTACGGTATCTGGGGAACGCTGCTCGGTCGCTATGAGACCTGGCGTGTGGCGCCGCTCTCGCTATTGGTGCCGGTGGTGGGGCTGGCGAGCGCCGCGGTATTGCTGGGCGAAACGTTAAGCGCGCTGCAACTGCTGGGCGCAGTGCTGATTATGGCCGGGCTGTACATTAACGTGTTTGGCATGCGCTGGCGACGCAGAACGGCACAGCTGAGAGGATAAAAAAAAGCCCCGCTTGTCAGCAGGGCGAAAACGAATCAGCGGCGGTGCCGGTTGTAATAGGGCACGCCCAGTTCGTCGGACTTATCACTTCCCGCGTCCATATGATTAAAATCGAACGGCGATTGCTCCTGTGCCCCAGGCACAATCATCGTGTCACGACTGTTTGTCGTGGTGGGCTGCGCGGACTGTTCCGCAACGCTCTGACCTGAGACAACAAGCAGCAGGGCCAGCATTGCAGAAGACAACAGTTTCATGATTTCCTCGATTACGTCGTTTACAGGCGATGATTAATTACAGTGGTTCAGCGGCAGCAGATACCGGGATTCCGCATGCATATTGGTGATACGGTATTTATGCGGCGGAACGTCGAAATAGTTCTTGAAGGTTCGGGTCAGCGTTTGCTGTGACTCAAAACCGTAACGTTCGGCCAGATATAAAATCGGCTCGTTACTTTCTTTTAATTTCTGCGCTATTTCGGTCATTTTACGGCTGCGGATGTACTGGCCTAATGAATGGCCGGTCTCTTTTTTGAACATCCGTTGCAGGTGCCATTTGGAGTAACCTGAACGCTCAGACACTTTTTCCAGTGAGAGCGGCGATTCCAGGTTATCTTCGATCCAGTCCAAAATGCTATGAATGGTGATAGCGTCAGTATTGCGTCTGGACATCGTCATACCTCATTTTGTTTTACGGCAGTACTTTCTTAAGCAAATGCTCAAGCGTTGCCACTTCGTCGGCCGTTAAGTTTTTTGTTAATTCCTGGTGCAGGTCTTGTCCTACTAATTGATGACATTGCTCACAAATTGCTGCGCCGTGTTCAGTGAGTTTCACCAGCACGCCGCGTTTGTCATTCGGGTTAGGCAGTCTGTCGATCCAGCCTTTACAGACCAGACGGTCGAGCATACGCGTCAGCGCGCCTAAATCGACGGACAGCACTTTTTTCAGTTCAACCGGGGTGATGCAACCCGCGCAACGGATAGAGCAAAGCACCTTAAATTGCGATGCGGTGATATCCAGTGGCGAAAGATAGTCGTTGAGCAGACGATCTTTTTTCTGGTTGACCATGTAGATCAGCCGCCCCAGTGGGATGATTTCATTGAATAAGTCACTGGTGCTTTTCACGATGGTTGCCCTGGCAAGTATTTAGTTACGGCAGATAATATTGCCCAGGCAATCATAAGTCAAACGGATGGATTTACCGATCACACGATTTGCTAAAACGGTTCAAACCTGCGCCACGTCACATTTTAATAAGTTAATGATAATTACCTGTTATGTTTGACGGGCATAACGAATGCTTACAGCGGCAAGATGGCTAAGGTCATGGTTTTCCACTTATACTTGCCGCTGACACAGATGAAACAGGAATTGACGCCATAATGATCGATTTGTTTAAAGCAATAGGGCTGGGACTGGTGGTGATTCTCCCCCTGGCGAATCCGTTGACCACCGTTGCGCTGTTTCTCGGCCTTGCCGGGAACATGAACAGCGCGGAACGTAACCGCCAGTCATATATGGCCTCGGTATATGTTTTTGCCATTATGATGGTGGCTTACTATGCCGGTCAGTTAGTGATGAATACCTTTGGGATCTCCATTCCGGGCTTGCGTATTGCCGGGGGACTGATTGTGGCGTTTATCGGTTTTCGTATGCTGTTTCCTCAGCAGAAGGCCCATGAATCGCCTGAGGCCCGGAGTAAGTCGGAAGAACTGGAAGATGAACCAACGGCAAATATCGCGTTTGTTCCGCTGGCCATGCCCAGTACGGCGGGACCGGGGACTATCGCGATGATCATCAGCTCCGCCTCGACGGTTCGCGATGGCGGTGATTTCCCAGGTTGGGTGATTACCGTCGCACCGCCGCTGATCTTTGCGCTGGTGTCAGTGATTCTGTGGGGATGTCTGCGCAGTTCCGGTGCGATTATGCGTCTGGTGGGCAAAGGCGGTATTGAAGCGATCTCTCGTCTGATGGGCTTCCTGCTGGTCTGTATGGGCGTGCAGTTTATTATCAACGGCGTGCTGGAAATTATTAAAACCTACCATTAAAAGAAGCCCGGTTGTGATAACCGGGCCTCTTGCTGTCAATGCTGTGGCTGTTCCTGATTGTCTAAGGAAACGGGCCACTTGCGAAAGATAATGACCGACCAGATCAAGGCGGCGACCGCCGGAACCGCACCGACATAGCCAATACTCGCCATCGACCAGTGTAAGCTCACCTGATTCCCCACCAGCGCACCCGCGCCGATACCAATATTGAAAATGCCGGAAAACAGCGCCATTGCAACATCTGTGGCGTCGGGCGCCAGCGCCAGCACTTTAACCTGCATCCCGAGGCCAATTACCATAATGGCAATTCCCCAGAAGATGCTGAGAACGGCAAGATGCATTTCGCTGTCTGCGGCAGGCAGCAGCAACGACAGGCATACCACCAGCAGGCCGATCGCAACGCTTATCAGCACCGAAGCATACTGATTACCGAACTTACCAAAGATGACGCTACCGATGATCCCCGCACCGCCCAGAAGCAGTAATAGTACGGTAGCGAAACTGGCGCTAAGCCCGGCGACGCTCTGTACAAAAGGCTCAATGTAGCTGTAGGCCGTGTAATGGGCCGTCACCACGACGACGGTCAGCAGATAAAGGCACACCAGCGCCGGGCGACGAAACAGCAGCGGCAGACTCTTCAGCGATCCGGAATGCTCACTGGGCAGTGGCGGCAGCAGCTTAATCAGACAAATCAGGGTAATTAACGCCCCCAGGCCGATGGCGAAAAAGGTGGTACGCCAGCCAAAATACTGGCCGACAATACGTCCGAGAGGCAGGCCCAGCACCATCGCCAGCGCCGTACCGGTGGCAAGTAAGCTCAGCGCCTGTGCGCGCTTGCCTGCCGGCGCGAGGCGAATCGCCAGCGACGCGGTAATTGACCAGAAGATGGCATGGGCAAAGGCAATGCCGATGCGGCTAATAACGAGGACGGTGAAATTCCACGCCAGAAAAGAGAGCACGTGGCTTACGATAAACAGAATAAACAGTCCAATCAGCAGTTTGCGACGCTCAACCTGACTGGTCAGCAGCATGAACGGCAGCGACATCAGGGCGACAACCCAGGCATAGATCGTCAGCATGATCCCAACCTGCGCCGTCTGCATATGAAAACTTTGTGCGATGTCGGACAGCAGACCCACAGGAACAAATTCGGTGGTATTAAAAATAAACGCCGCAATAGCCAGCGTCACTACCCGTAGCCAGGCGACTTTGCGGGAAACCGGGTTCATTGTCATAAAGGGGTATCGGATTCGTTGCGAAAAGGTGAGAGGTCGATCTTAAAACGTTTGCTGGCGAAAAGACAAACGCTTTGTGATTCGGATCTCGTTTTTAGCGCGACGCTGTTAGCAACGCAAAAAGGCTTCCAGTTGTGGCGTCATCGACCCAGGACGCCAGACCAGACATTGACATGACCGGGCATACTTTCCCGCATGCCTGGCGGGATCTCCCTGACGTGGCCGGTTTCGCTCTGTTATACTCGCAGGCCTTTTCAGATTTGCATGCAAGGAACCTGGTGTGGCTATCGCCCTGGACAATTCAATTTTAGAGACCATTCTGGCGGAAGTTCGTCCGCTCATTGGTCAGGGAAAGGTTGCTGATTATATTCCTGCGCTTGCCTCGGTTGACGGTTCCCGCCTGGGAATTGCCGTTTGTACCGTAGAGGGGCAGTTCTGGCAGGCGGGAGATGCCACAGAACGTTTCTCCATACAGTCGATTTCGAAAGTGCTCAGTCTGGTGGTGGCGATGCGCCACTATTCAGAAGATGAGATCTGGCAACGCGTGGGGAAAGATCCGTCGGGTTCGCCGTTTAACTCGCTGGTGCAACTAGAAATGGAGCAGGGGATCCCGCGTAACCCCTTTATTAATGCCGGGGCGCTGGTGGTTTGCGACATGTTACAGGGACGGCTGAGCGCGCCGCGCCAGCGGATGCTGGAAGTGGTCCGTTCGCTCAGCGGCGTCCCTGATATTGCCTATGATATGGTGGTTGCGCGCTCGGAGTTCGAGCACTCCGCCCGCAATGCGGCTATCGCCTGGCTGATGAAATCGTTCGGTAACTTTCATCATGACGTCACCACCGTGTTGCAGAATTATTTCCATTACTGCGCCCTGAAAATGAGTTGTGTTGAGCTGGCAAAGACATTTGTTTTTCTCGCCAGTCAGGGGAAGGCGTTTCATCTGGAAGAACCGGTCGTGACCCCGCTACAGGCGCGTCAGATCAATGCGTTGATGGCGACCAGCGGAATGTATCAGAATGCCGGGGAGTTCGCCTGGCGCGTGGGATTACCGGCAAAATCAGGCGTCGGCGGTGGAATTGTCGCCATCGTACCGCATGAGATGGCTATCGCGGTGTGGAGCCCGGAGCTGGATCCGACCGGCAATTCGCTGGCGGGAATTGCGGCGCTGGAACAGCTCACCCAGCGCTTAGGACGTTCGGTTTACTGATGAATACCTCCTTTGATTCCCTCTTTGCCCGGCTGTCGCGTTCACCGTTTCGTGCCCGTTTTCGATTGGGGACGAAAGAGCGGCAATATTGTTGGGATAAAGGCGCGGCGGTTATCGATCAGCATGCGGCGGATTTTGTGGCGAAGCGTCTGGCGCCGGCGATGCCTGCTAATGACGGCAAACAAACCCCCATGCGCGGACATCCGGTGTTTATCGCTCAACATGCCACTGCGACCTGTTGCCGGGGGTGTCTGGCAAAATGGCACTATATCGCTCAGGGCGAGCCGCTAAGCGAAGAACAGCAACAGTATGTGGTGGCCGTCATTCATCACTGGCTGGTTATTCAAATGAATAAACCGTAATAATTAACCAGTTACTGAAATCCCTTATAATAAACAAGGTTTATTACTCAAGGATTGCGCTAAATAAATACTGACAACGTCAATGGGGCGGCTATCTTTGAGAACAAATCATGCTATTCTCATCATTAATTTAATCAATTACGCAGAGATAATTGCCTGTGGCAAATATATGGATTGATAGTTAATGCTTGCACTTCACATTCCTTCTTTCCGTTTGTTTCAGGAAGAGCGCCCGCTTCGTAATATTATCGCTATTTTTGCGTTAACCACTCTGTTCTATTTTATTGGCGCAGAACTGCGTCTGGTCCATGAACTGTCATTGTTCTGGCCGCTCAATGGCGTGATGGCAGGTGTGTTTGCTCGTTATGTCTGGCTCAATAAGCTGCATTATTATGCGGTCAGTTACGTGGCAATGTTGGGTTATGATGCGGTAACCACCGAATGGGGCTGGGTGTCCCTGGTGATTAATTTATCCAATATGATCTTTATCGTCATCGTCGCCCAACTGGTGATTCGTGATAAACGTCTGGGCAAAAATAAATATGAGCCCGTCAGTGCCTTACGCCTGTTTAATTATTGTCTGTTGGCGGCGCTGGCCTGCGCACTAATAGGGGCCATTGGCTCGGTCGGCATTGACAGGCTGACATTCTGGCCGCTGTTCGCCGACTGGTTTAGTGAGCAATTTTCAACAGGGGTGCTGATTGTTCCCTGTATGTTAACCCTCGGGATCCCGGGGGTCGTAAAACGCTTTAAGGCAGAACAACTGATGCCGATGGTGGCGCTGATTATCTCAGTCATGGCATCGGTTATTATTGGGGGAGCGGGAAGTCTGGCCTTTCCATTGCCTGCGCTTATCTGGTGCGCCGTGCGGTATACGCCGCAGGTAACCTGCTTATTAACGTTTATTACCGGTGCGGTGGAAATTGTGCTGGTGGCCAATTCAATTATCAATATCGCCGTGGCGTCTCCACTTTATGTACCGCAGATGTTTTCCGCCCGTCTGGGCATTGCCACTATGGCGATTTGCCCCATTATGGTGTCGGTGAGCGTGGCGGCGATCAATTCATTGATGAAGCAGGTTTCGTTACGTGCCGACTTCGATTTCCTGACGCAGGTCTATTCCCGTTCCGGCCTCTATGAAGCGCTGAAACGCCAGGAATATCCAACCACGCAGCACATAACCACCATGCTGCTGGATATCGACTATTTCAAAAGCATTAATGACAGCTATGGGCATGAATGCGGCGATCAGGTGCTCAGCGTCTTCGCCCAACATATCCAGCAAACGGTGGGAGAGCGCGGGCTGGTGGCGCGCATGGGAGGCGAAGAGTTTGCTGTCGTTGTGCCGTCGTCATCGCCTGAAGAGGGCATGCTCTTGGCAGAAAATATTCGCAATGCCGTGGCGCAAAGGCCTTTCAAATGGCATCAACAAAACATTTTTCTGACGGTCAGTATCGGGATTGGCAATGGCACAATGGGGGAGAATACCCTGACTGACCTGTTTAACTCGTTGATGGTCGAAGCAGATGAATGCCTTTACCGCTCCAAGAACGAGGGGCGAAATCGCACCAGTGCCCGTAAAGCCGAAACCGATGCTTTCGCGCAACGGGATCTGGCATAAGTTCGTAATAACAATAACCTATGACACGTCTTATTGTGTTATCGCAATGTTAAGTGCATCGTGTTGGCTCACCTAAGGAGACAGCATGACCCCATCTAAACCCTGTTATCTACTCGATGCGCACGCTATTCGCTCAAGAATTGATGAGCTCTGTGAAGTATTAACCGACTGTGTGAATCACGGCGCGTCGGTCAGCTTTCTTTTACCCTTTGAACGAGCCAAAGCACTGGCGTTCTGGGAGGATGTCGCACACAGCGTGGAGAGAGGAGAGCGCCTTGTCCTTGCGGTTGATGATCGCGCAGGCGGGATTGTCGGTACAGTGCAACTTATTCTCCAGCAGCCGGAAAACCAGCCGCATCGTGCCGACGTTGCCAAACTGCTTGTTCATTCCAGCGCGAGGCGTCAGGGCCTGGCCCGACAGCTCATGAACAGGCTCGAACGGCTGGCCCGCGAACAGCAGAAAACACGGTTAGTGCTGGATACGGCAACAGGCAGTGACGCCGAGTTGTTCTACCACTCCTGCGGCTGGCAGAAGGCGGGGGTGATACCCGACTATGCCCTGATGCCTGATGGCGCGCTAACGGGGACGACAGTTTTCTATAAAGCAGTCGAATAAGTCATAGTGAATTGATCAAAACAGGGTTTCACTGACGAAAAGTTTTGCTAACCTGTTCTACCAATTTAATCAGGTTGTATGACTAATCGAAAGGGAACCCATTGTGAAAACACTTAACCGTTGCGATTTTCCTGGTGCCCACTATCCTGAACGCATCATTCAGTTTGGTGAAGGTAATTTCCTGCGAGCCTTTGTAGACTGGCAAATTGATTTGCTGAATGAGCATACCGACCTGAATGCCGGCGTGGTCATTGTTCGTCCCATCGAAAGTTCATTCCCACCGTCACTCAGTACTCAGGATGGCCTGTATACGACGATCATCCGTGGTCTGAATGAGCAGGGCGACGCCGTCAGCGATGCGCGTCTGATTCGCTCGGTGAATCGCGAAATCAGCGTTTACAGTGATTACGATGAATTCCTGAAGCTGGCGCACAATCCTGAGATGCGCTTTGTTTTTTCGAATACCACAGAGGCGGGGATCAGTTACCACGCCGGCGATAAATTTGATGACGCGCCCGCAGTAAGCTACCCGGCGAAACTGACGCGTTTGCTGTTTGAACGCTACCGCCATTTCAATGGGGCACTGGATAAAGGCTGGATCATCATCCCTTGTGAACTGATTGATTATAACGGTGAAGCGCTGCGCGAGCTGGTGCTGCGCTATGCGCAAGAGTGGGCATTGCCGGTGGCATTTATTACCTGGCTGGAAGAGGCAAACGTCTTCTGTTCCACGCTGGTGGACCGAATCGTCACGGGTTATCCGCGCGATGAAGCGGCGCAACTGGAAGCCGGGTTGGGTTATCACGATAATTTCCTGGATACAGCGGAGCACTTTTATCTGTTTGTCATTCAGGGGCCGAAATCACTGGCAACAGAACTGCGTCTCGACAAATACTCGCTGAATGTTCTGATTGTGGACGATATCAAACCTTATAAGGAGCGTAAGGTCGCTATTCTGAACGGGGCGCACACGGCGCTGGTGCCGGTTGCTTTCCAGGCTGGGCTGGATACCGTGGGCGAGGCGATGAATGACGTTGAAATTTGCGCCTTTGTTGAGAACGCTATTTATCAAGAGATTATTCCGGTTCTCGATTTGCCTCGGGACGAACTGGAATCGTTTGCCCGTGCAGTCACCGGACGTTTTCGCAACCCGTACATTAAGCACCAGTTATTATCCATTGCCCTGAATGGAATGACGAAATTCCGTACGCGCATTCTTCCGCAGTTGCTGGCGGGGCAGCAGGCGAATGGCCGGCTTCCGGCACGTCTGACCTTTGCGTTAGCCGCGCTGATAGCATTTTATCGTGGAGAACGTAACGGTGAAACTTACCCCGTTCAGGATGATGTTCACTGGATTGACCGCTTCCGGCAACTCTGGAGCCAGCATGGCGCCCGTCAGATCACGACACAACAATTGGTGAGCGCAGTTCTGACCGACGGGGAACACTGGGGGCTGGACCTGACCCCGGTTAAGGGATTAGTCGGGCAGGTGGCTGCCGATCTCGATGCGATCCTGACCAAAGGCATGCGTGAGGCGGTAAGGCCGCTGTGTGAAGGTTAAAAGATTGACCCGGCGCTGGCCGGGTTTTTCATTGAATAACAGTAGTTACAACATTCTGAAAATTCCGCACCAACCCCCGAACCCTGAAGCTTCACCACAAAAGGGAATAAACAGAATATGTGACAACGTCACTTAAAATGGCTTACCAGGAACTCAGAACTTGCGCTGAGCAACAATAAACAGGCGCGGAAATGCCAGCAGTATCTGCCCATCTTCCTGGAGCGGATACTGCTCCTGCAATAACTGGTGATAACGCATCAGGTATCGCTGTTGCTCATGTTCGTTCAGATCCTGTAGCCATGGACGCAGTCCGGTGGCGCTGACCCAGTCAATGATAGCCTGATGGGAACGCATTTTGTGGTAGTAAGTCGTTCGCCAGATGTCCACGTCGCAGCCGGCTTCGCTCAGAATATCGTAATAAGCATGAACGCCGGGCAGGGGGTCGCGACCACGATTGGGATAATCCTGCTCGAAAGCCACCTCGCGCATCAGGACATGTGAAGGTTCCAGCCAGTTGTCCGGCATCTGTACGGCCAGAAAACCTTCATTTTTCAACAACGAAACCAAATGCGGAAACAACGTATAGTGATCGGGGATCCACTGAAGCGATGCGTTGGCGTAAATGACATCAGGTGCTGTGATGGGCTGAAACTGGCGAATATCCGCCTGCACGAAATGACACTGTGGCAATGCCTTACGTGCTTCATCTAGCATTGCTTGTGACGTATCGACGCCAGTAATACTCGCAGCAGGCCAGCGATGTTGCAGTAATGCGGTGCTGTTACCTGGGCCACAACCCAAATCAATTGCACAAGTGACGGTCGCAGGCTGAACGCGTGTCAGCAATTCTGCGGCAGGTCTGGAGCGTTCAGCGCCATATTGCATATACAGCGACGGATTCCAGTCGGACATTGGCCATTCTCCTGTGATGAAAAAGCGCGCATAGCGTGAACTCTACTCATCATAGTATAACAACGTTGCCGAAAGTCCGGATGCCATTCAATCGGACAGGGCAGCTTACCCGTTAATATTGCAATCTGTGTATCTTTATAACTGCTATCTCTATTAATTAGTGTGTATTTTTCAGATGTGGCAATTCAAGTTGCGGCTTTAACAGGGTCAGAAAGCAGTATTTAATCCTTTTTTATACAAGGACTATTTCATGTATTTTACGAGTTCGTGCATAATCTCTTTCAGGAGGTGTATTGAGAGGTGAGTTTTGCAAGAGAATTTGGTGGAGATTTATATAAAATTTTTATAGCAACTGGAAATGTCATTATTTTTACAAATGAATATTGAACTATCAGAGCCTGCCGGACAAGGTGCCAGAAGTGCAGGTCACATACGCTGCGATATGGATGCCGCGCGGAAATGTCATTAGACTAAAATGGATTGAAATAGTGAAAATGAATAGAATATTTAACGTTAATGTCAATGTTTGTAGGTTTTTATTCTTACTGTTGTTGACTCTAAATTTATCAGGGTGTTTAACTTACTCTCTCCATGAGATGATTGGTGATGGTAAAAGACAACACACAACATATAGTAATGATGAAATCGTTGGGTTTTCAAAAGGGATAGACAGTAATAAAAAGGAAGGTTGGGTTTTTATTGGGAGAAATTTTGATTACTTATTATCCAGCGGAGGTGAGTCAATTATAAGTATTCTTAATGATGACACAATTGATAAAAAAAACCTTACAGCCAGCGCCGGAGGGAGCTTTGCTATTACAGAAAATGGTAGTTCATTTACTGGAAATATTTATGTTGAATATCAAAGTGCCACGCCAATAATTGATACGGTTCGTAATTCATTGAAAAATTATGGTTTTCATTGTTATGCCGATAATGCGTGTGAGTTAGTACGTTTCCTTTCAGGTAATATCCATAAGAAAAACACCCAACAAGATAATAGCAAAATATTGATTTTCCATCAGCCAGTCAAAATTGAATTTTACAAGACAAAAATGTCTATATCCCCAGCTGCCGCTGGTGTGATCTTGTATCCTGCAACTATTGCTGCGGATGTTATTACATCACCATTGCAATTAATTGGCCTGCCTCTTGTTGGCATTGCAACCCTGGCATCAATGAAAGGTCGCTAAAAGTAATTAATCGATGGTTTGACAAATTCAAGTATGCGTCCGGGGCGCTTGTTGCCGACTATAGCGCCCCGGTCGATTTCTGAAAGGCGATCAAAAGTGGTTTTGTACGTCTTATTCGCGTGGATTAGCTATGCATTCCTTTTGTGAACTTATTGAAAGAAGTACCTCGTTTACACTCTATAGTCTTGAACAGGCAGAAACTGAAGTGATTGAACAACTTCAAACAAGTTCAGCAACCGTACACATTAAACAGCTGCAGATGCTGCAACTCCAGAGGTCAATTTTTGCCGTTGGTATGTTTTCCATTTTTGAAGCGCATTTACAAAATGGATTGAGTTGCCAAAATGGATTTAAAGAAGTTCGCACTATTCTTGATGCTGCAGGAAAGCATGAGCTTAAAGAAAAATTTGATAATTACTACCTTGCTATTAATGCGTTAAAACACGGAGATGGTGCAAGTTACAGGCAACTTGTAACCAAGATCAATGTTCTTGAATTTGCTGTTGAAACGCCCCACACTCCAGTTTACGAAGAAGGGGATGTTTCAGCGGTAAGATCTCTCATCAAAGCAGATGATGCTTTTATTCTTGGGTGCGCTGAACTGATCCGAGAAATTTCTGAAACAATTAGCAAGCAGTGTCCTGACTATTTTGTGTAGTTGAATACAAAAGAGCAGGGGTCAGCGTTTTAGGCTGGCCCTGAATTCCTCTGGGCATCTTTTTGCTCCGATCACGCTTACCATCGCGTTCGAGTTCATCCATTTTGCTTTGCGCCAGCTTTTGGCAAAGCGTCGGTTGTAATCCGCAATGTATTCTTCTGCAAATCCATTGGCCGCTTCCTATAGTACAGATTCCCTTAAGCCTGAGTTCCTTAACCAGTCGGTCCTGAAGGGTGACGCTGGCAACAGACGGTTACCAGTGCGGCCACGACTCTGGTTGTTCATGCCTGCCAAGCGGTCCGAGTTGACGATAGCGTTTCAGCAGTCGGCTGCAATGACGTGGTGTAATGCCGAGCATCTCCGCAGCCTGGCCAGGACGCAGATTGCGATCGATGACATCCTGAAGGATTTTGAGGCGGTTGATTTCTTTCACGTTGAACATCCCGGCGTATGTATAGCCATAGAAAACTCCTTGTGATAAGTGCGCATAATGTATATTATGTTAAATTAGACGGCCCGACAGCCCATGAACTTGCATTCCCTGCTCTCCTGCTTGACTTAACACCGATTCGGGCCACAATAATTTCTCTTTGGTGATAATCGGAAAACTGGCGTATATGGATATCGGTTCTCGTGGCTTTGTCTTTTGTGGTCGTGTTAGTAAAATCAGCGCATTGATGGCCGCAGCCATTTTGTTTGCGGGTTGCTCATCAAAACCGCCCGTCTCTCTGGTGTCGCCACCTTTATCAACCCCCAGTTCGCCTGCTAAAGCGCAGAAAATGAAACAACCGGTTCGCGGTGTCTGGCTGGCGACGGTTTCCCGCCTCGACTGGCCGCCCGTGCAATCGATCAATGTCGGTAGCGCATCGACGCGTATTGCTATGCAAAAAAAAGCGTTAACCGACAAGCTCGATAATTTACAGACGCTGGGTATTAATACCGTTTTCTTCCAGGTGAAACCGGACGGCACGGCCCTTTGGCCTTCATCCATTTTGCCCTGGTCAGATATGCTTACCGGCAAAATCGGCGAAAATCCGGGCTACGACCCACTACAATTTATGCTGGATGAGGCACATAAACGCGGGATGCTCGTTCATGCCTGGTTCAACCCTTATCGCGTTTCGACCAATATTAAACCGTCGACAACCACTGAACTTAACCGGACCGTATCACTTCAACCTGCGAGTGTGTTTGTTCTGCATCGCGACTGGATCCGTACCGCGGGCGACCGTTATGTGCTTGACCCCGGCATTCCGGAAGCGCGCGACTGGATCACCAGCATTGTTGCTGAAGTGGTGAAACGTTATCCCGTTGATGGCGTTCAGTTTGATGACTACTTTTACGCGGAATCCCCTGGCTCTGCCCTCAACGACAGTGTCACCTGGCAGCGATACGGTCAGGGATTTGCTTCAAAAGCAGACTGGCGGCGGCATAACACCCAGCAGTTAATCGAACAAGTCTCGCGCACGATCAGACAAATTAATCCTGATGTAGAATTCGGCGTAAGTCCGGCAGGCGTCTGGCGCAACCGTTCACACGATCCTGCCGGGTCTGATACCCGCGGCGCTGCGGCGTATGATGAATCTTACGCTGACACCCGACGTTGGGTTCAGCAGGGACTGCTCGATTATATCGCCCCGCAAATCTACTGGCCCTTCTCACGCGATGCGGCCCGCTATGATGTGCTGGCAAAATGGTGGGCGGATGTGGTGAAGCCGACAAAAACGCGGCTCTATATTGGCGTTGCCCTGTATAAGGTGGGTGAACCGTCGCGCAATGAACCTGACTGGGCGGTGAATGGTGGCGTTCCGGAACTCAAGAAACAGCTCGACCTGAACGAATCAATGCCACAAATTAGCGGCACGATTCTGTTTCGTGAAAATAATCTGAATCAACCGCAAACACAGCAGGCCGTCAGTTACTTACGCAATCGCTGGGCGGTCGCGAATCATTAACTGTCAGCGTGCAGAGCAACGCTATATCCCTGCTCTCGCCAGCTTGCCAGTTGCTCTTGTTGACGTCGTGACGGTGCTTTGCCTATCCAGACAAAAATATCCTGTCCCGGGAACATCTCGGGACGGGGTGATTCAAGAGGCTCAGGAAGAACATGAATGTTCCATCCCTTGTGCGCCAGTCGCCATGCTTCAAGCCAGAGTCGCGTGCGATCCTCTGCATCCCAGGAAATCAAAAACGCTTCTTTATCAGCATGCTGACGCAAATCAATCAGCCGCGACACGACATAATCAATCAGAACGCCATCCAGCAAACTTCCCATAATTCGCGCCGTGGCCTGTTCAAGATTGAGTCGTTGACGGACAGGAACAAGGATATGGTCGATGACATCATTAACGGGCAACGTTTCGCCCAGTTCGCTAATGCGCATACGCAGTTTGTCAGGATTAATGCGGCGAAGCAGCGCCATCACCTCTTCCTGCAATGCCAGCCAGCCATCATGCGCTGCAATGTGGTTCTCTTCCAGTAAGGCTTTGACCTTGCCGACAGGGATACCACTTTTTATCCAGCGTTTAATTTCTTCGATGCGCCGGATATCGTCTTCATCAAACTGACGGTGCCCCCCTTCACTGCGTTGAGGTTTCAGTAATCCATAGCGTCTTTGCCAGGCGCGCAGTGTGACGGGGTTGATTCCACATCGTTCTGCTACATCACCAATACTGTAATAAGCCATAGCATCCCTCTTACTGAAAACCGTCTTTCCTTTTATAAGTTAACCAATGCGGTCACACTGTACAAATATAATTTATCTGTACAGTGCTCTGTACGGCATTTTGCTTAGTGATTGCTGGTCGGGAAAAATGTCACTGAATTTAACAAGAGATTAAAGATCGGTGGTTCTCTCTGGCCAGCAAATGGGGGAAACCCCTTCCAGTCGCGGGCTGGCGAATAAATGTCCCTGAAACTGGCTGATCCCCGCCGATTCCAGCCACATCCATTCTTCGGGTTTCTCAACGCCCACCGCCGAGACGGCTATTTCCAGTGACGAACAGCATCTGACGATAGCCTGGACGATGGCCTGACGAGGACCACTTTTGTGCACATCGCCGACAAGCGCGCGGTTAATCTTAATACGATCCGGTTGAAACTGCGTCAGTAGCGAAAGTCCGCCAAACCCGGCACCGAAGTGGTCAATGGCGACACTGATCCCTGCGCTTTTGAGCTGTCTCACGGCTCCCGTAAATTCATCTAAGCGTGATATCACCTCGCTTTCCGTAAACTCGACGGTTACCTGCTCTGCCACCAGTCCATTACTTTCAATGGCATGAAGCAGTGTTTCTACCGCACCGGGAATGTTCACCAGCGTCATAGGTAAAAGATTAACAGAGAGCGCCAGATCGTTAAAACTGAGCTTCCCGGCAACGGCGAATGCTACTTTTTTAGCTTCAAGATCCGCTTCATAAAGCGCTGTGCCCGTCAGTTCTGCAAACCAAACCTCTGGTCCCTTGCCGTCATGGGTTCTGACTAAGGCTTCCAGGGAGACGATCTGGCGGCTGAACGGATCAACAATTGGCTGAAAAGCAAACCGACAGGCCGCGTTATCGGTTCTCCCGGACGTCTCGTGTACCCATCCCTCTCCGTCAGCAATGAATTCCCAGGTGTTGGCGGGAGGGATCTCAAAATAGTTCTCTGTTTCAGTAGATTCGACGAATGTCCGAAAGAACTGAAGCGCCCGGTCGTTAAAGGCGAGCTGATACTTTGTCGTCCCCTTATCGAGTACCGTTTGCAGAACGTCTTCCCGGTTGTGCTCCCTGAGGTCAAACAATTCCATCCCCACTTTCCCAAAGCGTCGTGATGGAGCGTAGTCTCGCATTAACTCCACCAGATTGTGGTGTCGGTTATCGTTACAAATGCTGTTATAGATAGACAGCACCCCCTCCTCCGGTCCCTCAAGCAACTGGAAAAAATGGTTACCATTGAATAACAGAATTCCGGTGACGTTTGCGCGTTCATTGTTACTGCTGGCGGTGACGACCATCTCCTGCACAGCACTAAAAGAGAGGTTGTGGCATATATGACTACGGTAAATGACCGTGATGAGCATGAGTTTTCCAGACAGGTAGAAGTGAAAAAACACCCTAACAGAACATGTTCTGTCAGTCCCGTAAAACTTCACCAGTAGGTAACACTTTGTTCACAAAGAAAAATCCCCATCTTCTTCTGTGCAGATTTTTTATCTGTATGTAAAAAATCACCGCGAATATTGTACAAATTGAATGCAGGATTAAAAGTCACATTTGATAGTGTAACATTATGATATTTAACAAATAGCACAAATCGATAAAAATTAGTATGCTAATTTGTACGCGTTCTGTGTACATGTTTTCTATAGTTGTATAACTTAAATAACAACTTTATTGATTATTGAACAACGGGAGTCACAAATGCATCACAACAGCACCCTTTCCGATTCAGCAAATGCGATTGCTCAGTACTTCAATAAAGCTAATCTGCCGACTCAGCAGGAAACCCTGGGTCAAGTTGTGGTGGAAATCCTCACCGACGGCAAGAGCCTGAACAGGAAATCGCTTTGTACAAAATTGCTGAGTCGTCTGGAGCAAGCGAACAGTCAGGAAGAGGAACACCACTATCACACGCTGATCGGTCTGCTTTTTGATCGTTAGTGGAGGTTCACGCCGACCGCACTATTCAGGCGGCAACCAGAGATGCAGTTATGAACAGAAGTGAAATTGAGCAACTGACAGATGAAATTATCGGTGAAGCCGTATTAACGCTGCTGAAAAACCATAGCCCCATTAGCAGCCAGGCGTTGATTATCACGCTGGGAAATATGGAGGCTAATGAAAGCGACAGCAAACGGTGTGAAGCCATACGGAGCGTCATTGCTGAGGTCAACATGATGATCTCACGCCGACGTAAAGATGCACGTGTATCAGATTCAAATGCAGAAAATAAACCGGGCAATGTGCTACAGCTATTCGGTTCACGTGGGCCAAATAGCGCAAAAAAAATGCACTAGCCTCTCTCTCATCAACATTACGGTAAAAGCGCATGAGACAAGCAATGCTTAAACAGTCCGATTTTTACGCAGCTCTACCCGACACAGCTATGTCAGAGTTCTTCCGCAATGCTGGCGATCGCCTTGCGGATGAGTCAGCCGTTTTAGAAAACGCTATTAGCAGTATTCTGGCCTCTGACGGGCACATTACCCATAAGTCGATTATTTTGTGGCTTGTTCATGAGCTGGAAACAACGAACAGCGTTGTGAATGCGGATATCCTGCGCAAAACGCTGGAGATTGTCGTGGGCTATACCATGGACGATATCTGACAACTCATTGACATCGCTGATGGCTCATACCAGAACGCCACCACCTTCTGGTATGAGCATGTTATCTCTGACCGTTCACCGCCCTGCCTGTGCTTATTATCCCGCTGTTCCCGTTCTTCCTTTTCCGGCTTGCCTTTTGTATTTCACATAAAGTCAGCTCCGGTGAGACAGAGACTCACCGGGCCAGTCTCAATGTGTTACGGCAGTTTGAACGAGGATACCTGCGCTGCCAGTTCTTCCGCTTCCGCTTTTAAGATTTGCGTCCGCGCGGCGGCATCATCAATTAACGACGCGTTTTGCTGAACGGTACTGTCCATTTCCGTGACCGCGAGCGTGACTTCCGCGACGCCTTTACGCTGTTCTTCACCAGCGATGCGAATCTCTCCCATCAGTTGGCGCACCTGACGAACGTGGCCCACCAGCTCCTGCAAGCGATCGCCGGCGTGATGAATGTGCTGACTGCTGTCATCAACATGTGATACCGACTCATCAATGAGGGCTTTTATCTCCTGCGCGGCGGTGGCACTGCGTTGGGCAAGCGTTCTTACTTCGGAGGCAACAACGGCAAATCCCCGTCCGGCATCACCGGCCCGGGCGGCTTCCACCGCCGCATTCAGTGCCAGAATATTGGTCTGGAATGCAATACTGTCGATTACCGAAACAATTTCGACCATCCGGCCCGATGAGGCACTGACATTATCCATAGTCGAAATGACCCCCTGCATCACTTCACCACAGCGATTAGCGGTTTGCGCCGTATTTTCTGCAAGTTCGTCCGCCAGTTGCGTATTGCTTGTATTTTGATGAACGGTCGCATTGAGTTGCTCCATCGCAGCCGCGCTTTCTTCCAGGGCTGCTGCCTGCTGGGTCACACGAGATGACAGTTCGGTATTACTGTCGGCAAGACTCACGGCGTTATTTGCCACGACTTCACTACTGCTGCGCACGGTTAGCATAATGGCGGCAATTTTATCGACGAAGAGGTTAAACGCTTGCGCAATGGCCGATATTTCATCTTTGCCTTTTACGTCTAAACGACGGGTCAGGTCTCCCTCGCCCTGCGCGATATCGTCCAGCGCGCGACGTGTGTCATCAAGACGAGAAATGAGCCGACGGACAACCATCCATGAACCCACCAGCAGCAACGTCATAACAGGAATCAACACTTCCAGGACATCACGCATCATCACTTTTGCCAGCCCGACAATCCGCTCTTGCGGCGTCACCAGACCTATCACCCAACCGGTGTCAGCCATAGGGAACAACATCACGCGTGAAGGTACATTGAGAATTCCGTCGTGTACAAGTGTCACGGAAGCAATCTCAGAGGTTGCACTGCGCAGCGAGTTTAAACGTTGAGCAACCGGCGTAAGCCATTGCGAAGCCTTCACCAGCTCAGCGACGGTTTTGAACGAATCCTGTTCGTTGTGCGGAAAATAGAGAATCTGCCCCTGCTTATCGACAACAAATGCATACCCGCCCGTCTGCCCGCCCTGTTGCTGCATAAAACGGGCAACATTATCGAGACGAATATCCGTCGTCGCCACACCGGCAAACTTCCCTTCCTGCAAATAAGGGATACTACAGGTCACCATGTTGATCCCGGAGATAGCATCCTGATAAACATCAGACCAGACGCAGGTATCCTGCGAATGCCCTTTCGCTCCCTGATACCAGCTTTCACCGTGATAACCGTTGCCGCCCGGTGCATTATATTCATCGGAAAAGACGAGTTTATTGTGCGTATCACGCGCCCAGAAAAAACTGCGGCGCTCAATGCCTGGGGTAAACGCATCCGGTTCAGGCCAGATCCCGCCTCCGGTGATAATCGAATTATCAGCATCGCCGAGTAGATGTGGCACCACGGCGCGATAAAGCGCTTCATCGTTCGGCAACACCTCTGCCAGCCGCGACAGCGTGACGGTTTCACCCTCAATTCGGGAAAGTACGTTGCTGAGTTGGCGCGTCAGGCCGTGCCCGGTCTCCTCAATTAACGCCGTATTGATGTCAACGACGCGAGGCTGCCCGCGCCAGAGCATAGTCACAACTATGAGTAATGTCGTTACCGCAAGTAACGCAATCCCCCCGAGTGTTAAACGTGTAGAAATACGAGACGGATACCAGACCATATAAACATCCTTTTTTTCAGGCTAATTTATATTCAGTATCGGCACGCATTATTAGAGCTTTAAACAAAATCCACGATTGACAAAAATGATGGCGTGACATTGTCACAAATAGCAAAACCCAGCACTCAGGCTGGGTTTAAATAAGATCTTAATCTTATTTGCTTAATTCTTTTTTAATTTCGTCTTTTATTTTAGTTAATTCGCTCTGCGGGTGTTTTTTGCAAATATCAACCGTCAGCGGAACGGCGGTGGTAACCGTTTCATCAAAGGTGACATAGTCGCCGCCTTTAAAGTCTTCATCTTCGTTCAAAACCCAGAAGGCAACCGGCGCCATGGTCTGAGGATTCAGGTCGATGAATTCCTGGCAGCTCATATTTTTAGGTGTAACGTCAGTTTTAGCGTTAGCAGTGGCTGCATTTACACTGACACTGGTCAATAGCGCTGCGACTAAAATACCGGCAGTAGAAAGGGAAAATTTGTTCATTATTATTACTCCGTTAATGATATAAATAACCTCTACATGAGCGCTTTAAACCGTTAATGTAGAACGAAGAGAATAATACCCTTCCCCTCACAGAAATAAATACACGCACACTTGTTATGGCTGTTTTTGATATTTCGCGATACCGATCCTGATGTTTGATGGTTATTTCACCGCGATAGTAGGAGCGCCTCTGCGTGTATGCCCGGTCAGCTAGTGTGTATGACCGGGCAAACCAGCGGTCAGGACTTCAACTGGTAATCGAGGGTAATTTCGGCGTTAAGCACCTGCGACACCGGGCAACTGGCCTTCGCTTTCTGAATAATGCCGTCAAACGTCGTGGCATCGATACCCGGTACTTTCACTTCACTGTGGAGGGCAATTTTCGTGATGGCAAAGCCTGTATCGACTTTATCCAGCGACACGTCCGCCGTAGTGTCGATAGCATCCGGCGTGAAACCCGCCTCACCAAGCATTAACGAGAGCGCCATCGAGAAACAGGCCGCATGCGCGGCACCAATCAGCTCTTCCGGGTTGGTGCCCTTCGCCCCTTCAAAACGGGTATTGAAACCATAAGGCTGCTGGTTCAGCACACCGCTTTCTGTCGAAACGGTTCCTTTACCGCGTTTGATGTCGCCTTCCCAGTGTGCCTGACCTTTCTTATGGATTGTCATTATTACTCTCCTTTTTGTCGTCGGGACTACAAGTATAGGATGCTCACGCTGTTTCGTGACAGATAACAGAGGCTTCTTAATTTCCGGGTGAAACATTGACCTTTCAGACAATTTGTCCGACCATCAACCAGGTTGGTAGCCTGTGCTACCGACGATATTAAGGGTTGTATTTCGTCCAGCGTCACATGGACTCATCCTTGAAACCATTAACAGGATTAAGGAGTTAGAATGAAATCGAACCGTCAGGCCCGTCATATTCTTGGACTGGACCACAAAATTTCCAATCAGCGCAAACTGGTGAGCGAAGGTGAAAAATCCAGCGTGGTGAAACATTCAACCGGCAGAAAACGCCACGCAGACAGTAAGAAGTAACCTGACAGCCCGAATATGACGATAAACACCATCGCAACCGCGATGGTGTTTTTGCTTACAAAAGCCTTTATCCATTAGCAATGCTTTATACTCTGTGCCCGATACCCTGGTGGAATGGCAGCATATTATAAAAAGCGCCAGGGACGTATCGTCAAAAAAGAGTGAGTGACATGGAAACCAAAAGCAAAAAACTGCGTTCCCTTTATATCCCTTACGCTGGCCCTGTACTGCTGGAATTTCCCTTACTGAATAAGGGAAGCGCCTTCAGCATGGAAGAACGCCGTAACTTCAACCTGCTGGGGTTACTGCCGGAAGTGGTCGAGTCAATCGAAGAACAGGCGGAACGTGCCTGGATCCAGTATCAGGGATTTAAAACCGAAATCGATAAACACATCTACCTGCGCAATATTCAGGATACCAACGAAACCCTGTTTTATCGGCTGGTGCATAACCATCTCGAAGAGATGATGCCGGTTATTTACACCCCAACCGTTGGTGCCGCCTGTGAACGCTTCTCTGAGATTTATCGTCGTGCGCGCGGCGTGTTTATCTCTTATCAGAACCGTCACAATATGGACGACATCCTGCAAAATGTACCGAACCATAACATCAAAGTGATCGTGGTGACCGACGGTGAGCGTATTCTTGGTCTTGGCGACCAGGGAATTGGCGGGATGGGGATTCCTATCGGCAAACTGTCCCTTTATACCGCCTGTGGTGGGATCAGCCCGGCGTACACCCTGCCCGTCGTGTTGGATGTCGGGACCAACAACCCGCAACTGCTCAACGACCCACTCTATATGGGCTGGCGTAATCCTCGCATCACTGACGACGAATACTATGCGTTTGTCGATGAATTCATTCAGGCCGTTAAACAGCGTTGGCCGAACGTTCTGCTGCAATTCGAAGACTTCGCACAGAAAAACGCCATGCCGCTGCTGACCCGCTACCGCGACGAAATCTGCTCTTTCAACGACGATATCCAGGGCACCGCAGCCGTCACCGTCGGTACGCTGATTGCCGCCAGCCGTGCGGCGGGCAGCCAGCTCAGCGAGCAGAAAATTGTCTTCCTTGGCGCAGGCTCCGCCGGTTGCGGTATCGCTGAACAGATCATCGCCCAGACCCAGCGTGAAGGATTGAGTGAAGAGGCCGCCCGCCAGAAAGTCTTTATGGTGGATCGCTTTGGTCTACTGACCGACCAGATGCCGAATCTCCTCTCCTTCCAGACTAAACTGGTGCAGAAGCGCGAAAACCTGCAAAGCTGGGACATTGATAACGATGTGCTTTCCCTGCTCGATGTGGTGCGTAACGTCAAGCCGGATATCCTGATTGGCGTGTCCGGACAAACGGGACTGTTCACCGAAGAGATCATCCGCGAAATGCACAAGCATTGCCCGCGCCCTATCGTGATGCCGCTGTCTAACCCCACTTCGCGTGTGGAAGCCACGCCGCAGGACATCATTACCTGGACGGAAGGCAATGCGCTGGTTGCCACCGGCAGCCCGTTTGCGCCTGTGGTCTGGAAAGAGAACGTTTATCCCATTGCCCAGTGTAATAACGCCTATATTTTCCCGGGAATCGGACTGGGTGTGATTGCCTCCGGCGCCTCCCGCATTACTGATGAGATGCTGATGTCTGCGAGTGAAACGCTGGCGCAGTACTCGCCGATGGTGCTTAACGGTGAAGGTCTGGTACTGCCGGAGCTGAAAGACATTCAGACCGTTTCCCGCGCCATTGCTTTCGCAGTGGGTAAGATGGCGCAGCAGCAAGGTGTGGCGGTGAAAACCTCCGCCGAAGCGCTGTTACAGGCGATCGAGGAAAACTTCTGGCAGGCGGAATATCGCGATTACCGTCGCACCTCCATCTGACACTCTGCCCGGTGGCGCACGCTGCCGGGCCTTCCTCCTTGCGTCATCCCGCCTCTTGCGTTTACACTTTCACCATCGATTAACATTCGGATAAATAAAAGGAGGATACTTATGCTGTACTGTGAACGTTTGATCGTTTCACATGCTTTTGGCGATCGCCAGTGCTCAAGCGTTATCGGTATCGTGCTGCGATAACTTCTGCTTGAGCGAAGCTACCTTCTGAATTCCCCTTCTCTCGGGCTTACCGGGTTATCGTCAGCGATGTTTGACGAGGCGTTTTGACGCCTGTAACTCTTGAGTAAGCAACAATGAGCACATTACTAACCGCGCAATCTCTCCACGTTGATACGGCGTTTGGCACGCTTTTCGACGGCCTGACCTTTACCCTGAAAAAAGGCGACCGTATTGGGTTAATCGGCGATAACGGCTGTGGCAAAAGTACACTGCTGAAAGTTCTCGACGGCTCGATAGCCCCGACCAGCGGAACGCTCGCCGTAGCGAATCACTGCCACCTTGCCCGCGCTGAACAGCATTTGCCCGACGAAATTCTGCCGCTGACGTTGCAGGAGGCGGTGCTGGCGCAACTGCCTGAACAGGATCGCGCCGGACAGCTCTGGCGGATCGAAGCCCTGCTCGCACAGATGGGTTTTCGTCCACAAGATTTAACCTTAACGGCGCAGACCCTGAGCGGCGGTCAGCATACGCGACTGCTGCTGGCCCGCGCACTGATGCGTAATCCGGATCTGTTACTGCTTGATGAACCGGGTAACCATCTGGACCTGCCTACGCTTTTGTGGCTGGAGCAGTTTTTACAGCACTGGTCCGGCAGTTTTGTCGTGGTGTCTCACGATCCGCAGCTTCTGGATGCCGTGACTAATGGAACGTGGGTCCTGCGGGATCGCACCCTGCATGGCTTTGCACAACCCTGTAGTGAAGCCCGTCAGGCTCTTGCACAGCGGGATGCCAGCGATGCATTGCGCTATAAAGCGGAACAAAAGGAGATCGATCGCGTCACCGCCAGCGCTAAACGACTGGCAACCTGGGGTCAGGTGTATGACAACGAAGACCTCTCCCGTAAAGCCAAACAGATGGAAAAGCAGGTTTCTCGCCTGAAAGCGGTGCAAACGGAACTGACGGCAGGAAGTCCGTGGACGCTAACCTTGCACGGCGATGCGCTGCGCGCCGATCGTCTGCTTGAAATGGCTAATCTGCCGGTCAAACCGGCTCCGGAGGCTTCAACGCTGTTTAACATTGCCGGAATTCGTCTGAAAAGTGGCGATCGAGTCGCCATTGTCGGACGTAACGGCTGTGGTAAATCGTCGCTGTTGAAGCTCATCTGGCAACACTATCAGACCGCACAAACGTCGGCCTCACTGGTGCTGCATCCTCGCGTTTCGCTGGGCTATTACGACCAGACGTTGCATCAACTTCCGGATGATGCGACGTTGTTCGATGCCCTTGAACCCTTCGCCCCACCGCCAGATATTCGCAAAATGGCGCTGATCGGCGCGGGGTTCCCTTGGATACGCCATCAACAAATGGTGAGTACACTAAGCGGCGGCGAGCGCTCGCGCCTGCTGTTTGTTGGGTTGTCCCTGGCACGTTTCAGCCTGCTGATGCTCGATGAACCGACTAACCATCTGGATATGGAAGGCAAAGAAGCGCTGGCGCAGACATTACAAATCTTTGAAGGCGGCGTGTTGCTGGTCAGTCACGATCGCCAGCTCATTCGTCAAAGCTGTAATCGCTTCTGGTTTGTGGATGGGGGGGAACTGAGCGAATGGCACGATCTGGACGCGATGAATGCCCGAATCCGCGAAACCGTTGTGGAACCGCTCTCTGATGATAAGGCGGCTGTGCAGGGTGTTGCTGAGCAGGCTGATGAGAACGCGCTGCTGGAGAAACTGATCGCGCTGGAACAGCGGCTGGCGGACGATCTGGCGCGTAAACCCCGACACCAGAAGCCACAGTTGCAGGTGCAATGGCGCAAGGAAATTGCCGACATCATGGCGCGACTTTAACCCTCAACGCCCGGTAGCGCACTGTTTACCGGGCATTTTGCGTAACGCTTTCCAGAATTCATCCCCTCACCTTTTCTCTTGTTTTGTTTACCCCGACAATTCGCTAAACCGTGGCGAAAGTTGTTGCGCCACACGCAACGTAATGATACTGTTCCTTCTGAGGGAACGAGGTGAGATGGATGATCATGAGCTTCAGACATAAAGGACTACGCGACCTGTTTCTTCTCGGCAAAACGTCTGGCGTGATGGCAAAACACGTCAAACGTTTACGACACCGCCTTGCCGTGATTGACGCCGCAGGTTGTGTGAACGATATCAATATGCCCGGCTACCGGTTGCATTGTCTGAATGGCGATCGTGACCAGGTCTGGGCGATATCGGTTTCGGGCAACTGGCGTCTGACGTTTGAATTCGTCAATGGCGATGCGTACATTCTGGATTACGAGGATTATCACTGATGAAAATGGCGAACCATCCCCGCCCCGGGGATATTATTCAGGAAGCGCTGGACGAGCTGAACGTCAGTTTGCGTGAATTTGCCAGAGCAATGGAGATTGCGCCCTCAACGGCCAGCCGTCTGTTGACGGGCAAAGCCGCGCTGACCCCGGAAATGGCAATTAAGCTCTCTGTGGTGATCGGCAGTTCGCCTGAGATGTGGCTGAATCTGCAAAATGCCTGGAGCCTGGCGGAAGCGCAAAAAAACGTGGACGTTTCTCGTTTACGGCGGCTGGCTGTACAGTAAGCGATCTGTGTTGATCGGATAAGGCGTTAGCCGCCATCCGGCAAGTCATTTAAGGCGCTACCTGCGTAGCGCCTTATCGTCAGAAAGCGGTTACACTATCCCTTCTTCGCTCTCTTTCTTCGCTTCGGCCTTCTCAACGTCACGATACCAGCGCGGGTGATGTTTCTTCGCCCAACGGCGACTTACCTTCCCTTCGATCATCCCTTTAATTGACCCCTTCACCCAGAAGGCCATATACATGTGGATGAGGATGGCATGCATCAAAATGATGCCCGCTGCCGCGTGGATCAGCAGGCTGTAACGCACTACCTGCATCGGGAAGAATTGCGCAAAGTACGGACGCCAGATGATGACCCCGGTCACCAACAGCACAAAAATCATGCTCATAATTGACCAGAACATCATCTTCTGCCCGGCGTTGTACTTACCGACATCCGCCACTTTGTGTTCGTTGCCTTTGAGCACTTCCACAATGTTTTTCAGCCACGGAAGGTCTTGCTTATCCGGAATATTGTGATGAACGAAGCGGACAAACATGAACATCAGCGCGACAAAGATCGCCACACCAAAGAACGGGTGCAAAATACGTCCCATCTGCGGTGTGCCGAAGGTTTGCGTCAGCCATTGCAGTGTCGGGAAGAAAAACGAAATCCCCGACAGCGCCACCAGGAAGAAACAAATCACCACCGTCCAGTGACAGGCGCGATCGATGAACGTCGTGCGCACAATCATTTTCGACTTACTCATGATGATCCTCCTCGTCATCGTCCACTTCCTTGTTCGGGCCAATACCGATGTAGTGATAAATCAATCCGGCGAAGGTTGCGATAAACCCGGCGGCGGCTAAAGGCTTCAGCGCCCCTTTCCACAGATTGATTGCGGTGTCGACTTTCGGGTCGTTCGGCAAGCCGTGATACAGCGCTGGCTGACTCGCATGATGCAGAACATACATCACGTGGGTGCCGCCGACGCCCTGTGGGTTATAGACGCCAGCATGTTCATAACCACGCGCTTTCAGCTTCTCCACGCGCTGTTCACCCAGCTCCAGCATCTCTTTTTTGGTGCCGAAATGAATCGCCCCGGTCGGACAGGTTTTGACACAGGCCGGTTCCTGGCCGACGCTGACACGATCGACACAAAGCGTACATTTGTAAACGCGGTTATCCT
Source organism: Citrobacter amalonaticus (assembly GCF_037053465.1). Lineage (GTDB taxonomy): Bacteria > Pseudomonadota > Gammaproteobacteria > Enterobacterales > Enterobacteriaceae > Citrobacter_A > Citrobacter_A amalonaticus_H. The sequence continues at coordinate 193,553 of NZ_JBALIF010000006.1, read as the reverse complement.
CTTTATTGAGGCGCGGGATATTAAACGGACACCCGGCGATGCAATAGCCGCAGCCAATGCAATGTTCGGACTGAAAATCGACAATCCCGTTGGCATACTGGATGATTGCCCCCGCAGACGGGCACGCCTTCAGGCAGCCCGGATCTTCACAGTGCATACAGCCATCTTTACGAATCAGCCATTCCAGTTTTCCATTCTGTTCGGTTTCGCTAAAACGCATCACCGTCCAGGAGCGGGCGCTGAGATCGGCGGGATTGTCGTACACCCCGACACAATGCCCCACCTCGTCACGAATGTCGTTCCACTCAGAGCAGGCCACCTGGCAGGCTTTGCAGCCTACGCAGGAGGAGACGTCAATGAGCTTGGCGACCTCCGCTTTATAATCACGTACCTGCGGCGGCGGCGTGATGGTGTTGGTTGCGGACTGTCTGATGATGTCCTGCGTTTCCAAAGACATATGTTCGCCCCCTTACGCCTTCTCGATGTTAACTAAAAACGCTTTGTATTCCGGCGTTTGCGAGTTTGAATCACCGACGTTTGGTGTCAGGGTGTTGGCGATATAGCCTTTTCGCGCCACCCCTTCAAAACCCCAGTGCAGCGGAATACCGACGGTTTCAACCTGTTGACCGTTAACCTGCAGCGTACGCAGACGACGCGTAACGACCGCCACCGCACGGATAAACCCGCGCTTGCTGCTTACCGTGACGCGATCGCCATTGGCGATACCTTTTGCCGCCGCCAGCGTTTCGCTGATTTCCACAAACTGTTCCGGCTGCGCAATCGCATTCAACAACGCATGCTTGGTCCAGGTGTGGAAGTGTTCGGTCAGGCGATAGGTCGTTCCGACATACGGGAATTTGTCCTTCTTACCTAAACGCTGCACATCGTCTTCATAGATTCGCACCACCGGACTGGAAACCACGTCAGGATGCAACGGGTTAGTGCCGAGCGGCGTTTCCATCGGCTCATAGTGTTCAGGGAACGGACCTTCTGCCAGTTTATCCAGAGCAAACAGTCGCCCCATGCCTTCCGGCTGCATGATAAATGGACCGGTAGCGCTACCCGGAGGCGCGGTGTTGAAATCAGGAATATCATTCCCCGCCCATTTCGTTCCGTTCCACTGGATAAGCATCCGTTTCGGATCCCACGGTTTACCGTTGATATCCGCAGACGCACGGTTGTACAGCACGCGACGGTTCAACGGCCACGCCCATGCCCAACCCAGCGTATTACCTAACCCAGACGGATCGGCATTGTCGCGGTTGGCCATCTGGTTGCCCTGCTCCGTCCAGCTACCGGTATAAATCCAGCAGGAAGACGACGTCGTACCGTCATCACGCAACTGCGCGAAACTGCTGAGCAGTTGCCCTTTCTTCGCGATCAACACACCGTTAGCGTCATAGAGATCGGCCAGCGCATAGCCGTTATTCTCTTTTGCCACTTCTTCTGACTCCGGATGATCCGGCTGTTTGTAGTCCCAGCGCATTTTGAGCAGCGGTTCTGCGCCTTTGCCGCCTTCCGTACGGTACATGTCGCGCAGACGATGGAAGATCCCGGCCAGAATTTCGCCGTCGTTACGCGCTTCACCCGGTGCATCCTGCCCTTTCCAGTGCCACTGCAACCAGCGGCCAGAGTTGGCAATAGAGCCATCTTCTTCAGCAAAACAGGTGGACGGCAGACGGAACACTTCGGTCTGGATAGCCGCCGGATCGACATCGTTGGATTCGCCGTGGTTTTGCCAGAACGTTGATGTTTCGGTCACCAGCGGGTCGATCACCACCATATACTTCAGTTTACTCAGGCTACGAACCACCTTGTTTTTGTCCGGGAAGGACGCAACCGGGTTAAAGCCCTGACAGATGTAGCCGGTCACTTTCCCACTATCCATCATGTTGAAGTATTTGATGACGTCGTAGGCCTGGTCCCATTTCGGCAGCCAGTTAAAGCCCCAGTCATTCTCTTTGCGCGCATCATCGCCGTAGAACGATTTCATCAGGCTGACGGCAAACTTCGGATAGTTGCTCCAGTAGTTAACCTGGTCCGCCAGCGTTGCTTTTGGCGTGTTGGCATTCAGCCACGTTTGCCAGTCGCTCTGTTTCTCTGAAGGCAGCGTCAGATAGCCAGGCAGACTGGTAGAGAGCAGACCTAAATCGGTTAACCCCTGAATATTAGAGTGACCTCGCAGTGCATTGACGCCGCCACCGGCCATGCCCATGTTGCCCAGCAGCAACTGGATCATCGCCATTGTGCGGATGTTTTGCGCACCGACGGTATGTTGGGTCCAGCCCAGCGCATACAGGAAGGTTGTGGTGCGATCGGCGGCACTGGTTGAGGCCAGCACTTCACAGACTTTCAGAAAGTCGGCCTTTGGCGTACCGCAAATGTTCTCCACCACGTCCGGCGTATAGCGGGAGACGTGTTGTTTCAGCAAATTCCACACACAGCGTGGATGCGACAGGGTTTCATCGCGTTTAGCGTAGCCGTTTTCTTCGAACTGGTAGTTCCAGGATGACTTATCGTACTGGCGTTTATTCGCGTCATAGCCGCTGAATAAACCATCATCAAAGGCAAAATCATCCCGTACCAGCAGGCTGGCGTTGGTGTAATGGCGGACGTATTCGGCGTTGATTTTGTTGTTTTCTATCAGGTACAGCAGTACGCCGGACAGAAAGGTAATGTCCGTACCGGAACGAATCGGCGCGTAAATATCTGCAACCGAGGCAGTACGGGTAAAACGGGGATCGACCACAATCAGCGTGGCGTCATTGTTGTTTTTCGCTTCCATCGCCCAGCGGAATCCCACCGGATGAGCCTCAGCAGCGTTACCGCCCATGACCATGACGACATTGGCGTTTTTGATATCAACCCAGTGGTTGGTCATCGCACCGCGACCAAATGTTGGAGCAAGACTTGCTACCGTTGGTCCGTGTCAGACGCGTGCCTGGTTGTCGACGGCCAGCATGCCGAGCGAGCGCACAAATTTTTGCGTCAACATACCGGTTTCATTACTGGCTGCGGAAGCGCAAAGCATCCCTGTTGAAAGCCAGCGGTTGACCGTCACCCCCTGTTCGTTTGTCTCGATAAAGTTGGCGTCGCGATCGGCTTTCATCAGCTTCGCAATGCGGGTGAAGGCTTCATCCCAGCTAATGCGTTGCCACTTGTCGGAACCCGGCGCGCGATACTCCGGATAACGCAGGCGATTCTCGCTATGGACGTAGTCCAGCAAGCCTGCGCCTTTCGGACACAATGCTCCGCGGCTCACCGGATGATCCGGATCCCCTTCAATATGGTAAATCGCTTCTTTGGCGTTTTTTGCTCCATCACCCAGGCTATACATTAATAGCCCACAACCCACGGAACAGTATGTGCAGGTGTTTCGGATCTCTTTCGCACGTAATAACTTATAATTTCGCGACTGAGCCAGCGCCATTTTGGGGGTAAATCCCAGTGCAGCAACTGTTGTTCCGGCCATACCGCCCGCGCAGATTTTGAAAAACTTTCTGCGGCTGACGTCCATTGCTTTCCCCTTTTTTCCACAGTGGTAATTTCCGCCCGGAAACTAACAGCAAAGGCCGTATTTTTTTTGAGTCAAATCAATAACGAAACGGTTCCGCTACTAAATAGCCCCTTATGTCTGTTTTATGTACCACCATAGTGGTATCGCTCTTTCACCTTGTGTCTGGCGTGTTCAGGTAAAAAAGTGCTATATAGTTCAGCTTCATTTTTCGCAAGTTATGAAACACGGCAATCAGAATGACGAAACAAAAAGCAACGCTCATTGGGCTTATCGCTATTGTGCTATGGAGCACAATGGTCGGTCTGATTCGTGGCGTCAGTGAAGGTCTTGGCCCGGTGGGTGGCGCGGCGGCTATCTATTCATTAAGTGGACTGCTGTTGATATTTACCGTTGGATTTCCCAATATTCGTCGCTTTCCCATTGGCTATTTGATCGCCGGTAGCATGCTGTTTGTCAGTTATGAAATTTGTCTGGCATTGTCTTTGGGGTATGCCGCAACGCGTCATCAGGCCATTGAGGTGGGAATGGTCAATTATTTATGGCCCAGCCTGACTATTTTATTCGCCATTTTGTTTAATGGACAAAAGACAAACTGGGGCATCATACCAGGATTATTCCTTGCGTTGATTGGGGTTTGCTGGGTTCTTGGTGGTGAGAATGGACTTAATCCCGATGAAATTCTCAGCAATGTCACCTCCAGTCCATTAAGCTATTTTCTTGCGTTTCTCGGCGCGTTTATCTGGGCAACCTACTGCACCGTGACCAACAAATATGCACGAGGATTTAATGGAATTACCGTGTTTGTCCTGCTGACAGCGTTAAGTTTGTGGTTCCACTATTTTTTGACGCCACAACCTGAAATGATATTCAGTACACCTGTTGTGATTAAACTCTTTTCTGCGGCATTAACCCTGGGGTTTGCTTATGCGGCGTGGAACGTCGGTATTTTGCACGGTAATGTCACCATTATGGCGGTGGGCTCCTATTTCACACCTGTCCTGTCGTCAGCGCTTGCCGCTGTGCTGTTGAGCGCCCCGCTGTCGTTCTCCTTCTGGCAGGGTGCCATGATGGTCTGTGCCGGATCTCTGCTTTGCTGGTGGGCAACACGACGGGTATAAAAGGCTTCGTGTCAGTTTTTCACTGGCACGCATATAATTCAACAATCAATAATTAACCTGCAATGTTTATTTTCATTCCCTTCTTCTTATTTGCCTTTTTCTGATATGACTGCCATACCTTAATTTAGAACTCATTCAGGATTCATTTAAATTCGTGACTGAACCGCTTCTGAGACGAGCTCGTGTGTTAATGAATTGATAAAATAATGATAAAAAATGAATTTTATAATGCAAATCAAATAAATTCACCGCATATAGTATACATTGCGAACTAATTGAGATAATAACAAATTACGCACATATAGTTCCGTGCGGAAATATTTCATTCAGGGTTATCTCATATGGCGATTAATTTCTTGCTGTGTATTAAAGCGATCTGGATCACACAACTATAAATATTTAGCAATGTTATGAAACTTATTATTGAATTCGTACTGCCCCCTAATTTAAAAATAGTTTGCCATTGATGAGCAGCCTCGTTTAGCAATGGTTCAGGAATCATACCAAGAAAATTATAAGGATTTTTATAATGAAACTTAAATTAGTTGCAGTGGCAGTGACTAGCCTGTTGGCAGCAGGCGTTGTAAATGCAGCAGAAGTATACAACAAAGACGGCAACAAACTGGATCTGTACGGTAAAGTTACCGCTCTGCACTACTTCTCTGACAACAACGGTGATGACGGCGACAAAACTTATGCGCGTCTGGGCTTCAAAGGCGAAACTCAGATCAATGACCAACTGACCGGTTTCGGCCAGTGGGAATATGAATTCAAAGGTAACCGTGCCGAATCTACCGGTGGTTCAAACAGCAACAAAACCCGTCTGGCGTTTGCTGGTCTGAAATTCGCTGACTTCGGTTCTTTCGACTACGGTCGTAACTACGGCGTAGCATACGACGTTGGCGCATGGACCGACGTTCTGCCTGAGTTCGGTGGTGACACCTGGACCCAGACTGACGTGTTCATGACTGGCCGTACTACTGGCGTTGCAACCTACCGTAATACCGACTTCTTCGGTCTGGTTGAAGGCTGGAACTTCGCGCTGCAGTATCAGGGCAAAAATGGCGCTTCTGGCGAAACCAACAACGGTCGTTCTGCACTCGTTGAGCAAAACGGCGACGGTTTCGGTCTGTCCACCAGCTACGAATATGAAGGCTTCGCTGCAACTGCTGCGTACGCGAAATCTGACCGTACCGATTCCCAGACTCGTAACGGCGACAACGTATTCTATGCAGCGGGTAAAAACGCTGAAGTATGGGCTGCTGGTCTGAAATATGATGCGAACAACATCTACCTGGCAACCACCTATGCTGAAACCCGTAACATGACCACTTTCGGTGATGTAAACGGTATTGCTAACAAAGCGCAGAACTTCGAAGTGGTTGCTCAGTACCAGTTCGACTTCGGTCTGCGTCCGTCCCTGGCTTACCTGAAATCCAAAGGTAAAGACATTGGCGGTTACGGCGACCAGGATCTGGTTGAATATGTTGATGTTGGCGCGACCTACTACTTCAACAAAAACATGTCTACCTATGTTGATTACAAAATCAACCTGCTGGATGACAACAACTTCACCCGTGCTGCCGGTATCTCCACCGACGACATCGTTGCTGTTGGCCTGACCTATCAGTTCTAATTTGTAGAATTGAGCAGTACAAGAAGCCAGCCCGCTACGGGCTGGTTTTTTTTCCAGAGAGTAAACCGGTCATAAGGAGTATGCCGTGCAAACGTATACAGGACGTTGTCTCTGTGGGCAAAGCCATTTCACCGTGGACATTGAGTCACTTGATGTCTATGCCTGTCACTGTACGTTATGCCAGAAATGGTCCGGCGGTATCGCCATGTATCTGGAAGCCAGTGGGCACCCTATGATGGACCCTGATGCGCCCGAACCGGCTTATTTTTCCTCTTCTGCACGCGGTGAACGCTACTTCTGCTCCGGATGCGGCTGTCCGCTGTGGATAAAGCTGACTGACACCCTACGCTACTTCGTCCCCTGGACTCTGCTCGAATTCAACGAGGTCGATCGCCGCCGCCTGATCCTGGCCGCCGAGATCTATACCGAGACACAACCGGCGTTCTGGCGACTCACCGGACAGTACGCTCGTCTGAGCGGCAAAGAGGTTGAAGCAATGGATAACCTCTGTCAGCTTACCCACTGAGTTAATCGCGTTTCACTTTCGCCAGGCTGAACCACATGCCGATAGCAAGCACGATAAGCATGCTTCCGGCACTGCTGAGCGCCACGCTGTGTGACCAGGTAAACGCCTGTTTCGCGGCCAACAGAATACTTTCACCCATGGCGTCAGGGAACGTCTTCGCTAACTGCACGGCTTCGCCCATTGAAGACGAGGCGCGTTCAATTTCCTCTGCATCCAGACCTCCAGGAAGCGCAATCGACGCTGAAAAACTGCGGCTGAGCAGCAGACCAAAAATAGCAATTCCCAGACCCGCTCCCAGTTCGTAGGCCATCGTTTCGATTGCCCCCGCCGCCGCCGCTTTTTCGGCGGGCGCGGCAGCCATAATCGCCGCCGTTGAGGCCAGTAGCGCGCTGGCGGCGCTGAAACCCAGCAGCGCCATTAGCACCCAGGCCTGAAATTGCTGCGTGCTAAAATCTGTCGCCGCCAGACCATAGAAACTGAGCGCACTTAACGCCATTCCCCCGGTGGCGACCTTCCGCAACCCCAGCCGTGAGACCAGCATTCCGGCAATCGGACCGCTAAAACCGCTGGCAAGCATCACCGGCAGCATGAACAGCCCCGCCTGATAGGGCGACAGACCGTGTACAAACTGCAGCTCCTGTGCCATTAACAGTTCAAAATCGACCAGCGTGATCATCGCCGTCATGGCCATCACCACGCCACTTAAGATGATACGGTGGGTAAACAGACGCATATCGATCATTGGGCGCGAGGCGGCAAGCTGAATGCGTACAAACTGGGCCAGCAAAAGCGCCCCAGTCAACAGCGTAAGCGCAATAACGCTGGTCGCCATATGTCCCTTCAGTGCGGTTTTCGCGCTATAAACCAACAGTAAAATGGCCACGATCAACATAATGGCGTGCCCCAGATTCAGCGACTGATCGCGACGTCCTGCCTGACGCGGAACGTAACGTGCGGTGAGCGCCACAACGACCAGAACAATCGGCACATTAATTAAGAATACCGAGCCCCAGTAGAAATGCTCCAGCAGCATACCGCCGACCAGCGGACCGAATGCCGCGCCGCCCGATCCGACCGCCGCCCAGACGCCAAGCGCCATATTACGATGGCGCGCCTGGGAAAATGTCGCGCGGATCCCCGCCAGCGTCGCCGGAACGATCATCGCCGCGCCAATCGCCAGAACTGCACGGGTGGCGATAAGCCAACTGGCCGTGTGCGCGAATGCCGCGGTCAGTGACGCAAGACCAAACAGCGCCCCGCCGAGGATAAGCAGGCGTTTAAAACCGATGCGATCGCCGAGCGCGCCCATCGGCAGAACCATCCCTGCCATCACCAGCGAGTAAATATCAATGATCCACAGCAGTTCGTTACCACTGGCGCCCAGCGTCATGCTCAGCGTGGGCGCGGCAACGTGCAGCACCGTTGCATCTATCGCAACAGGAATGTAGACCAGCACAATAATCACTAACGTTAACCACTGACGAAACATAAAACTCCCTTCCGGTACAAAGCTGGACACATGTCCAGCTCTGACGATCCTACGGGAAATTGAACATATGTCCAACTTTTTGTTCAGCGTCGTGATTATCAATAATGAAGGATTGCCGTGTGCGGGAAAGGTGACGCCGATGAGGACGACGGCAAGCCAGACAGTATGCCTGGCTTACTGTCTGGTGACACTAACCAAGATCGCCCCCGGCAACCGGTAAGGTGATGCCTGTGATATAGCTCGCTTCGTCACTGGCAAGAAATAAAATCGCATTGGCCTGCTCCGTCAGCGTGCCGTAACGCTGCATCAGACTGCTGTCGATCGTTTGATCCACCACCTGCTGATACCAGACCTGCTCTTGTGCGGAAGGTTTCTCCACGTTGCGTGGCACCACGCGTGCAGGTGCCTCTGTCCCGCCAGGCGCCACCGCGTTAATGCGAATGCCGCTCGTACTGTACTCCATCGCAATCGCGCGCGTTAACGCATTCACACCGCCTTTTGCGGCTGAATATGGCACGCGGTTCACCCCGCCGGTGGCGACAGAGGAAATATTCACAATACTGCCGCGTCCCTGTTTCAGCATCCACGGTAGTGCCGCCCGGCAGCCCCAGAGTGTCGGAAACAGCGAGCGGCGGATCTCTTTTTCAATTTGGTCCGGCTGATACTCCGCAAACGGTTTTGCCCAGATGGTTCCGCCGACGTTATTCACCAGCACATCCAGTTGACCAAAGTGGGCGACGCCGGTAGCAAAAGCCCGTTCTGTACTTTCCCATTGCTCAAGATCCGCCTCCAGCGCCAGCGCCTGGCAACCTTCTGAAGCAAGCTCCGCCGCCAGTTCGTGGACATGACGGGCACGATCGATAAGCAACAACCGCGCCCCTTCCTTCGCGGCCTGAATAGCGGTTTGCCGGCCAATCCCCTGGGCGGCCCCGGTAATCGCCACGACTTTATGGTTAAATCGCATCTTCGCTCCTCACGCCGCCGCACTTTGGCTGGCAATAAATTTTTCATACCAGAAACCCGCGGGCGTAATATTGCGCTCACGCAGCGCCATTGTGATGGCATTCACCATCGGCGGCGGGCCACAAAGATAGATATCCACCTCGCCCTGATTGAGCATTTCATCGCTCAGGTGATCGGTGACAAAGCCGCGCTGTGGACAAGCGCTTTGCGCATCCGTCACCACCGGTAGCCAGCGAAAGCCGGGAAGTTTTTGCCGAAAAGCGTCCAGCGCCTCGGTTTTCACCAGATCGACATCGCTGGTCACCCCATAAAGTAAGGTTATCTGGCGCTGACTTTGCCTCTGCGCGAGCGTTTCCAGCATCGAGAGCATGGGGGCAAGCCCCGTTCCACCGGCAAGCATCAAGACCGGGCGCACGGTATGCCGCAAATAAAAACTGCCCATCGGACCGCTGAGGGTGAGGGTATCTCCGGGCTGGCCGCGCTGGGTCAGCCATTGGCTCATTAGCCCGCCGGGAACATTGCGGATTAAAAACCGCCCTTCCTGACTTCCCGGCAGCGAACTGAACGAATAGGCGCGCAGATGCGGCGTCCCGGGGATCTGGATATTAATATACTGCCCGGACAGAAAGTGAAGCGGCGTCTCTGGGCGCACCACCAGTTCAATCGCCGTATCGGAAAGCGCATTGATCGCCACGACGTCTGCGTCGGTGGTGGTGATGCCCGTTTTGCACTGTGCGGAGGCTACCGGAACGTCAATGACACAGTCGCTGGAGGGGATCATCTGACAGGTCAGAACCTGACGCGCAGCGGCTTCCTCGTCGCTCAGGGCCTCTGCCAGAAAGTCTTCACCAAGGGCATAATCGCCGCTGGCACAGTGGCATTTGCAGGTGCCGCAAACGCCGTCAGAGCAGTCCATCGGCAGATTCATCTTCTGGCGATACGCGGCATCCAGTACCTTTTCACCCGCATTGCACTGAATGAAGCGGGTGATGCCGTCCTCAAAATTGAGGGCAATTGTAAAGCTCATAAGCACCTCTTAAATATGGTAAACGTCAATCACCTGACGGATGTAATCGTTATTGAGTCGGACGGTTTTGCGCGTGATTCGCGGCTGGTTGTCACACTCAATCAGCGTGCAGTGCGTTGTACCGAAGTAAACATCGGTTTGCTGATAGCGATGGCTGTAGGTCGCCCAGTTGTAGCGCACTTCACAGCCGTTTTCGGTTTCGCCCAGCAACGCAATGTTGCTAATCATATGGGTAGTGCGCGGCTCCGGCGTGCTGGCGCCAGATCGTTCAGTTTTAATGCGGTACACCCTGTCTTCCAGCCCATCGCGGTTGGGATAGTAGATCAGCGAGATCTCACGCTGCGGGTCCTGCGTGGTCTTGTCGTCGTCCCCCCACGCCGGCATCCAGAAGACCACTTTTGGGCTGTAGCAATCCAGCCATGCGTCCCACTGGCGGTCATCCAGCAGTTGCGCTTCGTAGTAAAGAAACTGACGAACCTGTTCAAGCGTAAACATCAGCTCACCTCCACGCGTTGGGTAATCGACTGCTCATACTGCCGTTGTTCCTTTGCCACCGCCGCCAGCATCACGTTTTGCCAGTGGTGATGATGTGCAATGTAAAGCGCTTCATCCTCGGATTTGACGCCGCTTAACACCGGCGTAAAGCCCGCCTGTTCTGCGTGCGCGTCGGGCCCATCCACCCAGTGCAATGCGCCACGGCTGAGATCGCTCCAGGGCAGATTTTCGCCCAGATAACCGCGCTGACAGGCGCTAAACTCCTCCAGGTCGTCCGGCGTTCCCATGCCGCTAACGTTGAAGAAATCCTCATACTGGCGAATTCGTAACGCCCGCGCCTGATCGGATTCCCCTTTCGGCGCAAAGCACCAGATGGTGACTTCTGTTTTATCCACCGCCAGTGGGCGAACCACGCGGATCTGCGTCGAAAACTGATCCATCAGATACACATTGGGATAGAGGCATAAATTGCGTGTCTCATTGACCATCTGGTCGGCGCGATTCTCACCAAACTCCGCCTGTAGCCGTTCGCGATGATCGTAAACCGGGCGCACTTCCGGGTTCATGGCGCGCGTCCACAGCAGCATATGCCCGTGTTCAAACCCGTAGCCGCCGCCAGGACTTTTTGACCAGCCATTGGCATCGACCGCGCGAGTTCCTTCCGCTTCATAGTTACGCCGTGACATTGTGGAGGCGTAGTTCCAGTGCACCACGCTGACGTGGTAGCCATCGGCCCCGTTCTCCGCGCCCAGCTTCCAGTTGCCTTCATAGACGTAGCTGGATGAGCCTTTCAGCACCTCCAGCCCTTCCGGGGCCTGGTCGACAATCAGATCGATGATTTTGCGCGTCTCACCGAGGTATTCTTCAAGCGGCAGCACATCGTCACTCAGGCTACCGAATAAAAAACCGCGATATTCAGCAAAGCGCGGAAGCGCCTTCAGATCGTGCGATCCTTCGTGCTTAAACGTTTCTGGATAACCGCCGGTACTTTCATCTTTTGCCTTCAACAATTTGCCGTTATTGCTGAACGTCCAGCCATGAAACGGACAGGTAAATGAGTTTTTATTGCCCGTTTTGCGCCGACATAACATGGCGCCACGGTGCGCACAGCTATTAATTAAGGCATGCAGATCGTTCTTTTTATCGCGGGTAATAATGACCGGCTGGCGGCCCAGCGTCAGGGTAAAATAATCACCCGGCTGCGGAATTTGACTTTCATGCGCCAGAAACACCCAGTTACCTTCGAAAATATGTTTCATTTCTAAATTAAATAGCTGCTCGTCAGTAAATATCGAACGATGACAGCGATAAATATGTTTATCACGGTCGACAATTAATGCCTGCGTGATTTTGTCTTGTAATGCCGACAGCGTTTTTTGCATGCGTTGATCCCTCCTGCACAATTCAGGATTAATAAAACAGTGGGGTTATTCGTTATTCCTGCGCGCGCAGTCGGGTAATTCGCTGCTCTTCATCCGCGTTTTGCGCCGCACACAGGGTAAAATCGAAGCACACTTCGGTATGTTCACCGTCCAGGTCGCGTTGCTGGATCCGTGCCGGATCGCTGACCTTCACCGGCCCGGCAATCAGTCCTTCGCGCGTGGCGAACGCAAAGTCATCCCACAAATACGGGTCGCCGCTCAGGTTAATCTGGCTGGTCAGATGCTTAAAGCCCGGTGCTGCGACAAAGAAATGGATATGCGCCGGGCGGTTGCCGTGGCGACCCAGTTGATTAAGCAGTTTCTGCGTTGGGCCATCCGGCGGGCAACCGTAACCCGAAGGCAGAATACTGCGCGCGCTGTAGCGCCCTCCGGCATCGGTACGAATGCGCCGACGCAGGTTGTACTCACTCTGGCTTTGATCAAAGAACGAGTAGTTCCCCAGCGTATTGGCATGCCAGATATCGACAATCGCGCCAGCTACCGGTTGCCCATGAACGTCTTTGACCTGTCCGTACAACCACATCACTTCCCCCGCGTCTTTACCATCATCCATTCGCGCGTAACCCTCCGCCAGCGGCGCATTGGCGACATACAACGGCCCTTCGATGGTACGCGGCGTCCCGGATTCAGAGGACAAACGGGACTCGATGGCCTCCTGGCGCAGATCGAGAAAATGTTCAAGCCCCAGTCCCGCCGCTAACAGCGCCGCCTCCTGGCGTCCGCCCAGTTCATGGAGATAATTCACCGCCTGCCAGAATTCTTCCTGGGTGACATTATAATCGTCAATAAGTGTACAAATATCACTGAGCAGGCGGTGAATAATGGATTTAAAACGTTCATTACCTTCAGGGCCATTTAACCCGGCACCTTCACGTAATAATTTTTGCACGTCGTCTTGTTGGATAAAGGAGTGGCTCATCATGCTTCTCGCTTATTATTGTCTGTAGGGTTTATGCCGGTATTATCCGGCAGGATGTATTTGCTACTATTGGTCGTTACTGTGAATCGATGAAGGATGGCGACATAATGCTTCGACACGAATATCCATAAAGGGATATAACGGCAGCGCCATTAATAATTGATGTAATTCCTCGGCATCCTCGACATCAAATATGCTGACATTGGCATACAGACCCGCCACGCGCCAGATATGTCGCCATTTCCCGTCGCGTTGCAATTGTTGGGAATAGGCTTTTTCCCGTGATTTAATATCTTCGACTTCATCTGTCGGCATTCCGTGAGGAATATTCACGGTCATATCCACTTTAAATAACATGCTGGTCTCCTGTTATTCCCGACGCTTGCGGGCATAAAAATGCAGTTTTTCTTCATCCAGTTCGACCCCAAGTCCCGGCGTCTGCGGCAACGTCACGCCGCCATCGGCAAAGGATAAGGGCGTACTGACAATGTCGTCTTTTAACAGCAGCGGTCCGAACATTTCCGTCCCCCACGGCAGTGGCAACGTGGACCACGCATGCAGTGACGCCACGGTGCCGATAGTGCCTTCCAGCATGGTGCCGCCGTACAGCCCGATGCCCGCCGCCTGCGCCACGTGCGCCAGTTTTACTACGCTGTCAGGTCCGCCCGCTTTGGCAATTTTCAGCGCGTACGCCCCGCTGAAACCGTGTTGGGCCAGGCGATAGCCGTCGAAATGGCTCGCCACCGATTCATCCGCGAGGATCGCCGTTTCAATCGTCTGGCTGAGACGAACCAGCGCATCGCTGTCCTGAGCACTCACCGGTTGTTCAATCAACTCAACGCCCATGGCGGCCAATTCCCGGCATCCTCTGGCGGCGGAAGTGGCATCCCACGCCTGGTTGACATCCACACGGATGCTGGCGCGATCGCCCAGCGCTTCCACAATGGCGCGGGTATGGCGCAGGTCGGTCGCCAGCTCCCTGGCGCCGATTTTCAACTTAAACGCCCGGTGCCGCCCTTCGTCCAGCAGGCGCTGCCCCTCCGCAATATCGCTCTCGGTATTTCCGCTCGCCAGCGTCCATAATACGGATAATGTCGTGTTCAGCGCGCCGCCCAACAGTGCGGAAACCGGCAACCCCAGCGCTTTCCCCTGCGCGTCCAGCAACGCGGTTTCAATGGCTGATTTGGCAAATGTATTGCCTTTGATTGCACTATTGATACGTGCGGTCAGCGCGTTGAGATTGTCTGCTGGCTGCCCCTTCAACAGTGGAGTGAAATAGTGAGTGATGGCAGACTGGATGGCCTCCGGACTTTCAACGCCGTAGCTCAGTCCACCAATGGTGGTCGCTTCGCCAATGCCGAAAATTCCATCAGAACGCGTGAGGCGGACAATCACCAGCGTCTGGCAGCCCATGGTGGTCATAGACAGTTTGTGCGGGCGAATGGTTGGTACATCAACCAGCCAGCTTTCAATACGTTCAATGGTCGCAGTCATCGTTTCTTCCTGAGCAGCTATGTCATCACTTTTTGTGTCACCGGCGATAACCTGGGGTGACGATGCTTCTGACAATAGGTGCGCGTTACTGACATGGTCAACGGCGATTATCGAAATGTTGTGCGATAATCGGCGCGGTTGTTACGTTGAAGTTAATAATGTGATCCCTGTGGTAAAACGGGGATATTCCCCTGCCAGCACCACGACTCACGGTATAGTTGAGCGGTTGAAGATTTGCATTGCGCAGGAGAAAGACTCAATGAGCGATAAAAATCAGTCGGTTATCAGCAATGATGCCGTGAAGTCAGATCCTAACTTTATGCTGTCTCTGGCCCGCGGTCTGGAGGTGCTTAATGCCTTTACCCCCCAGCGTCAGCGGCTGACCATTTCCCAGCTAAGCCAGAAAACGCAGATCTCCCGCGCCGCAGTGCGTCGTTGTCTCTATACCCTGGCGGCGCTGGGAATGGTGCACAGCCCTGATGGACGCAGTTACGAATTATTGCCACGCGTCCTCGCCGTGGGGCATGCCTATCTCGCGGGCACGCCGCTGGCAAAAGTGGCACAGGCGGTGCTGGATAATCTGGGAAAATCGCTCGGCGAATCCTGCTCGGCGGCCACGCTCGATGGCGATAACGTCCTGTATATCGCCCGCGCAGCGGTCAATAACCTGCTCAGCATCGACATCGGCCGCGGCAGCCGATTGCCCGCCTGGGCGACCTCCATGGGGCGCGTATTGCTTAGCGCCCTGCCAGAGGAACAGCTTGAAGTGACGTTGTCACGAGCACAGCTACTGCGCTACACCCCGCACACCCTCTGCGATTTGCCCTCACTGCGGGAAGAAATTGCGCGAGTGCGTATTCAGGGATACGCCCTGGCTGATCGGCAAATGGAAGTCGGACTCTGTTCGCTCGCCGTTCCACTGCTCTCGCGGGCGGGTACGGTGGTCGCCGCGCTGAACGTGGGCGTTCCTGCATCGTCAATGAGCGCCGCGGCACTGAAAGAGAAAGCGCTGGCCCCCCTGCGGCGAGCCGCCATGGAGCTTTCGCTTCAGTTGTAGCCTGTCACAATTGAACGGTTGTCCAGCTTATTGTTACACTGCACCATCAGGAAGATGAGGATGGTGTATGAGTTATCTGAACAAAGACGAGCGTCGCGACGTTATTTTACAGGCCGCCATGCGCGTGGCCCTGGAAGAGGGTTTTTCTGCCATGACGGTCAGGCGAATTGCCACAGAGGCTAACGTTGCGACCGGACAAGTCCATCACCACTTCACCTGCGCAGGAGAACTGAAGTCTCAGGCCTTTATTCGCCTTATTCGAACGCTGCTTGATGCCGGGGTGGTGCCGGATGACGCCAGTTGGCGCCTGCGATTACACGCGATGCTGGGTAGCGACGACGGCGGATTCGAACCCTACATTAAGCTCTGGCGGGAAGCGCAAATCCTCGCGGACAAAGATCCGGACATTAAAAGCGCCTATCTTCTGACCATGCGAATGTGGCATGAGGAAACCACCGCGCTTATTGAACAAGGACTCGCCGCCGGTGAGTTTTCTACCCGTGCAACACCTGCGGACGTTGCCTGGCGCTTAATCGCGCTGGTGTGCGGTCTTGATGGTATGTATGTGCTTGGCATCCAGGAAATGGCCGATCCCGCATTTGAGCGGCATCTGGATCATATGATTACCCTCGAACTCTTTTCCTGATGGTTAAGATGTTAAATGCATACATCTTTTATTTACATTCAGTAACACTTAAGCAACCTGTTATCTCCCCTTCACTCCGCGTAGTTGCGCTTTTTTATCTATCCTTTCATCAATATTCATAAAAGTATTAATAAATTCTAAAAAGGGCGAATAGCGCCCTTTACGAAACCGTTTTGTCTTTTTTCATGAACGACATGGGCATGTGAGAGGGTATATGGCGCAACAAAATGAGAAAAACAACCGTTATCTGTTGAGTGACTGGGCACCCGAGAATCCGGCATTTTGGGAGAATAAAGGAAAACACATTGCACGAAGAAATCTATGCATTTCAGTTGCTTGCTTATTATTGGCTTTCTGCGTCTGGATGCTATTCAGCGCCGTCGCCGTTAATCTCAATAAAATTGGTTTTAATTTCACCACCGACCAACTCTTTTTATTAACCGCATTACCGTCTCTTTCTGGCGCAATATTACGCGTTCCCTACTCCTTTATGGTGCCACTATTTGGTGGACGCCGCTGGACCGTTTTTAGTACCGCCATCCTGATTATTCCGTGCGTCTGGCTGGGTTTTGCAGTGCAAAACACGGCCACCCCTTTCGGGGTATTTATTGTGATTGCGCTGTTATGCGGTTTCGCCGGCGCAAACTTTGCCTCCAGCATGGGCAACATCAGCTTCTTTTTCCCGAAAGCAAAACAAGGCAGCGCCCTGGGCGTGAACGGTGGTCTGGGAAATCTTGGCGTGAGTGTAATGCAACTGGTCGCCCCGCTGGTGATCTTCCTGCCCATGTTTGCTTTTCTTGGCGTTCAGGGCGTACCGCAACCCGATGGTTCGCTGCTCTCTCTGGCAAACGCCGCCTGGATTTGGGTACCGCTATTAGCCATTGCCACCCTTGCTGCGTGGCTTGGCACCAATGATATTGCCAGTTCCAAAGCGTCAATTGCCTCTCAGCTCCCGGTGCTGAAGCGGTTTCATCTCTGGCTGTTGAGTCTGCTCTATCTGGCGACCTTCGGATCGTTTATTGGTTTTTCAGCCGGTTTCGCCATGCTGGCGAAAACACAGTTCCCGGATGTGAACATCCTCAAACTGGCGTTCTTTGGCCCGTTCATTGGCGCGCTGGCTCGATCTGCTGGTGGCGTTATCTCCGACAAATTCGGCGGCGTTCGCGTGACGCTGATTAACTTTATCTTTATGGCCCTCTTTTCAGCGTTGCTGTTCCTGACGCTTCCTGGCTCCGGATCCGGGAGCTTTATCGCTTTCTATCTGGTCTTTATGGGGCTGTTCTTAACCGCAGGTCTGGGAAGTGGTTCCACCTTCCAGATGATTGCCGTTATTTTCCGCCAGCTCACGATTTATAAGGTGAAACTGCGTGGTGGCAGCGACGAACAAGCCCAGCGTGAGGCGGTGACTGACACCGCCGCCGCGCTGGGCTTTATCTCAGCCATTGGTGCCGTTGGCGGCTTCTTCATCCCCAAAGCGTTCGGCACGTCGCTGGCAATGACCGGCTCCCCCGTCGGCGCAATGAAGATTTTCCTGGTGTTTTACATCGTCTGCGTCCTGATAACCTGGCTGGTTTATGGTCGCCGTAAACCGAAGCAAAAATAACAACATATTCACCGATGGTTTGTAGGTCGGATAAGGCGCTTGCGCCGCCATCCGGCAAGAATTTTATGCCTGATGGCGACGCCGAGGCGTCTTATCTGGCCTACAGGACCTTACGGAGCAGGAGAAATGTCATGAGTAAACTGTTGGATCGCTTCCGTTACTTCAAACAAAAAGGCGATACCTTTGCTGAGGGGCACGGCCAGGTGATGCATACCAACCGTGACTGGGAAGACAGCTATCGTCAGCGCTGGCAATTCGACAAAATTGTGCGCTCAACCCACGGCGTGAACTGTACCGGCTCCTGTAGCTGGAAAATTTACGTCAAAAATGGTCTGGTCACCTGGGAAACCCAGCAGACCGACTATCCCCGCACCCGCCCCGACCTGCCCAACCACGAGCCCCGCGGCTGCCCGCGCGGCGCCAGTTACTCCTGGTATCTGTACAGCGCCAACCGTCTGAAATACCCGCTGGTGCGCAAGCGTCTTATTGAACTGTGGCGCGAAGCGCTGTCCACGCATACCGATCCGGTACTGGCATGGGAATCGATCATGAATGACCCGCAAAAATGCCAGAGCTACAAACAGGTGCGCGGTCGTGGTGGATTTATTCGCTCGAACTGGAAAGAGCTCAATCAACTGATTGCTGCCGCCAACGTCTGGACCATCAAAACGTTTGGACCAGACCGTGTCGCTGGTTTTTCGCCGATCCCGGCGATGTCGATGGTCTCTTATGCGGCCGGTACGCGCTATCTTTCACTGCTGGGCGGCACCTGTCTCAGTTTCTACGACTGGTACTGCGACTTACCGCCCGCCTCGCCCATGACCTGGGGAGAGCAGACGGACGTACCGGAATCTGCTGACTGGTATAACTCCAGTTACATCATTGCCTGGGGGTCTAACGTGCCGCAAACGCGCACCCCGGATGCGCACTTCTTTACCGAAGTTCGCTACAAAGGCACGAAAACAGTGGCTATTACCCCCGACTTCTCCGAAGTTGCTAAGCTGAGCGATCAGTGGCTGGCACCAAAGCAAGGCACCGACAGCGCGCTGGCGATGGCAATGGGTCATGTTATCTTAAAAGAGTTCCACCTCGACAATCCCAGCGACTACTTCCTCAACTACTGCCGCCGCTATACCGACATGCCAATGCTGGTATTACTGGATCCCCGCGAAGATGGCAGTTTTGTACCGGGACGGATGCTGCGCGCCTCCGATCTGGTCGATGGCCTGGGCGAAAGCAATAACCCGGAGTGGAAAACCGTTGCGGTTAATCATAACGGCGAACTGGTGGTTCCCAACGGTTCAATCGGCTTTCGCTGGGGAGAAAAAGGCAAATGGAATCTGGAATCGCTGGCGGCTGACGCAGACATCACCTTGACGCTGTCATTACTTGAGCAGCGCGATGACGTGCTGGGCGTGGCGTTCCCCTATTTTGGCGGCAATGAAAACCCGCATTTTCGCAGCGTGAAGCAAGAGCCGGTGCTGGTGCGCCAGTTACCGGTGAAATACCTGACGCTTGCCGATGGTCGTCGTTCTCCAGTGGTCAGCGTTTACGATCTGATACTGGCAAACTATGGCCTCGATCGCGGTCTGGAAGACGCCTGCGGTGCGAAAGCGTATTCCGAGGTGAAAGCGTACACCCCGGCATGGGCGGAACAGATAACGGGCGTGCCGCGTTTCCAGATTGAAACCATCGCCCGTGAGTTCGCTGATACGGCGCATAAAACCCACGGACGCTCGATGATTATCCTCGGTGCCGGTGTTAACCACTGGTATCACATGGACATGAACTACCGCGGGATGATCAACATTCTCGTCTTCTGCGGCTGTGTGGGACAAAGCGGCGGCGGCTGGGCGCACTATGTCGGTCAGGAAAAGTTGCGTCCGCAAACCGGCTGGTTACCACTGGCCTTCGCGCTGGACTGGAACCGTCCGCCGCGCCAGATGAACAGCACCTCATTTTTCTATAATCACGCCAGCCAGTGGCGCTATGAAAAACTGACCGCGCAGGAACTGCTCTCGCCGCTGGCGGATGCCTCAACATTCTCCGGTCATCTGATCGATTTCAACGTGCGGTCGGAACGCATGGGCTGGCTCCCCTCGGCACCTCAGCTCAACCTCAATCCGCTGACGGTCAAAGCCCGCGCCGAAAAAGCCGGGTTAACGCCTGTGGAATATACTGTTGCAGCGCTGAAATCCGGCGATATCCGTTTTGCCTGCGAACAGCCCGACAGCGGCAAAAACCACCCGCGCAATATGTTTATCTGGCGTTCTAACCTGCTCGGTTCTTCCGGTAAGGGCCATGAATACATGCTCAAATATTTACTGGGCACCGAAAGCGGTATTCAGGGGGACGCGCTGGGCTCCAGCGACGGAATTAAACCTGAAGAAGTGGAATGGCAGTCGTCGGCCATTGAGGGCAAGCTTGACCTGCTGGTGACGCTCGATTTTCGCATGTCCAGCACCTGTCTCTTCTCCGATATCGTGTTGCCCACCGCCACCTGGTACGAGAAAGACGACATGAATACCTCGGATATGCATCCGTTTATTCACCCGTTGTCTGCGGCGGTGGATCCGGCGTGGGAGTCGAAAAGCGACTGGGAAATCTACAAAGGGATCGCGAAAGTCTTTTCCGAAGTCTGTGTCGGCCATCTTGGACAAGAAACCGACGTGGTGCTGCAACCACTACAGCACGACTCGCCGGCGGAACTCTCACAGCCTTTTGATATTCAGGACTGGCGTAAAGGGGAATGCGAGCTGATCCCCGGTAAAACCGCGCCGAATATCGCGGTGGTGGAACGTGACTATCCCGCCACCTATGAGCGTTTTACGTCACTCGGGCCGCTGATGGATAAGCTTGGCAACGGCGGCAAGGGGATCTCATGGAATACGCAGACGGAAGTCGATTTCCTCGGCAAGCTTAACTACACCAAACGTGAAGGCCCGGCCAAAGGCCGCCCGCTGATTGAAACGGCGCTGGATGCGTCGGAAGTGATCCTCGCTCTTGCGCCGGAGACCAACGGTCAGGTGGCGGTGAAAGCCTGGGAAGCGCTCGGCGCAATGACCGGCCGTGAGCATACGCACCTGGCGCTGAACAAAGAAGACGAAAAAATTCGTTTCCGCGATATTCAGGCGCAGCCGCGAAAAATCATCTCCAGCCCGACCTGGTCCGGTCTGGAGAGTGAGCATGTCTCCTATAACGCGGGCTATACCAATGTTCATGAGCTGATCCCGTGGCGCACGCTTTCGGGCCGTCAGCAGCTCTACCAGGATCATCAATGGATGCGGGCGTTTGGCGAAAGCCTGGTGGCATATCGTCCGCCGATCGACACCCGCAGCGTCAGTCAAATGCGCGAAATTCCACCCAACGGCTTTCCGGAGAAGGCGCTGAATTTCCTGACGCCGCACCAGAAATGGGGGATCCACTCCACCTACAGCGAAAACCTGTTAATGCTGACCTTATCGCGCGGCGGACCAATTGTCTGGATCAGCGAAACGGACGCGAAAGAACTGGGTATTGAAGATAACGACTGGATCGAGGCGTTCAACGCCAATGGCGCACTGACGGCCCGTGCGGTGGTCAGCCAGCGCGTCCCGCCAGGCATGACCATGATGTACCACGCCCAGGAGCGCATCATGAATATCCCCGGTTCGGAAGTTACCGGCATGCGCGGGGGTATCCACAACTCTGTCACCCGCGTGTGCCCTAAACCAACCCATATGATTGGCGGCTATGCGCAACTCGCTTACGGTTTTAACTACTACGGCACCGTCGGCTCCAACCGCGACGAGTTCATCATGATTCGAAAAATGAAACATATTGACTGGCTGGATGATGAAGGTCGGGATCAGGTACAGGAGACGAAAAAATGAAGATCCGTTCACAGGTTGGCATGGTACTGAATCTCGATAAATGCATTGGCTGTCATACCTGCTCCGTCACCTGTAAAAACGTCTGGACCGGACGTGAAGGCATGGAGTACGCGTGGTTTAACAACGTCGAGACCAAACCGGGCATCGGTTACCCGAAAAACTGGGAAGATCAGGAAGAATGGCAAGGCGGCTGGATGCGCGACGTAAACGGCAAGATCAGACCCCGTCTGGGCGGCAAAATGGGTGTGATTACCAAAATTTTTGCTAACCCGGTCATCCCGCAAATCGATGACTATTACGAGCCGTTTACCTTCGACTATCAGCACCTGCACAGCGCGCCGGAAGGAAAACATGTGCCCACCGCCCGTCCCCGCTCGCTGATAGACGGCAAGCGCATGGACAAAGTGATCTGGGGGCCGAACTGGGAAGAGTTGCTTGGCGGCGAATTTGAAAAACGCGCCCGCGACCGTAACTTCGACAACATGCAAAAAGAGATGTACGGGCAGTTTGAAAACACCTTCATGATGTATCTGCCGCGCCTGTGTGAACACTGCCTCAACCCCAGTTGTGTCGCCACCTGTCCGAGCGGCGCTATCTACAAGCGTGAAGAAGATGGCATTGTGCTGATCGATCAGGATAAGTGCCGGGGCTGGCGGTTGTGCATCAGCGGCTGCCCGTACAAGAAAATCTACTTCAACTGGAAAAGCGGTAAGTCGGAAAAATGTATTTTCTGCTATCCGCGCATTGAATCCGGTCAGCCAACCGTCTGTTCCGAAACCTGCGTCGGACGTATCCGCTATCTTGGCGTCCTGCTCTATGATGCGGATCGCATTGAAGAAGCCGCCAGCACAGAACACGAAACCGATCTCTATGAGCGCCAGTGCGACGTGTTTCTGAATCCAAATGACCCGGCGGTTATTGAAGAGGCGCTTAAACAGGGCATTCCGCAAAATGTCATCGACGCGGCGCAGCGTTCACCGGTCTATAAGATGGCGATGGACTGGAAGCTGGCCCTGCCATTGCATCCGGAATACCGCACTCTGCCGATGGTCTGGTACGTACCGCCTTTGTCGCCCATTCAGTCGTATGCCGACGCCGGTGGCCTGCCGAAAAGCGACGGCGTTCTTCCGGCGATCGAAAGCCTGCGTATCCCGGTACAGTACCTCGCCAATATGCTCAGCGCGGGCGATACCGGCCCGGTGCTGCGCGCGCTGAAACGCATGATGGCAATGCGCCATTACATGCGTTCACAAACCGTGGAAGGGGTTACCGACACCCGGGCGATCGATGAAGTGGGCTTAAGCGTGGAGCAGATTGAAGAGATGTACCGCTATCTGGCGATCGCCAACTACGAAGACCGCTTTGTGATCCCGACCAGCCACCGCGAAATGGCACGTGATGCTTTCCCGGAACGCAACGGCTGCGGCTTCACCTTTGGCGACGGTTGCCACGGTTCAGATACCAAATTCAATCTGTTCAACAGCAGCCGCATTGACGCCATCAACATCACCGAAGTGCGTGACAAGGCGGAGGGGGAATGATGCAAATCCTCAAGGTGATTGGCCTGCTGATGGAATACCCGGATGAACTACTGTGGGAATGTAAGGACGATGCGCTCGCCCTGGTGCGCCACGATGCACCGATGCTCACCGGGTTCACCCGCGAACTGCTCAGCGCGCCGCTGCTCGATAAACAGGCGCAGTGGTGCGAAGTCTTTGACCGTGGCCGTGCCACCTCATTGCTGCTGTTTGAGCATGTGCATGCGGAATCCCGCGATCGCGGTCAGGCGATGGTTGACCTGCTGGCGCAGTACGAAAAAGTGGGTTTGCAGCTCGACTGTCGCGAACTTCCGGATCATCTGCCGTTATATCTCGAATACCTGAGCGTGCTGCCGGAAGCGCAAGCCCGCGAAGGATTGCAGAACGTCGCCCCGATTCTGGCGCTGCTGGGCGGACGATTAAAACAGCGCGGCACGCCGTGGTATCAGCTATTTGACGCTTTGCTTTCACTGGCTGGCAGCCCGCTTTCCAGTGACAGTGTCACTAAGCAGGTCGACAACGAAACGCGTGACGATACCCGTCAGGCACTCGACGCCGTCTGGGAAGAAGAACAGGTGAAATTTATTGAAGACAACGCCACGGCCTGTGACAGTTCTCCGTTGCAGCACTATCAACGACGCTTTAGCCAGGACGTCGCACCGCAATATGTCGATGTCAGCGCGGGAGGCCCGAAATGATACAGTACCTGAACGTCTTTTTTTACGACATTTATCCTTACCTCTGTGCGACGGTCTTTTTCCTCGGCAGTTGGCTGCGCTATGACTATGGGCAATACACCTGGCGCGCCTCATCCAGCCAGATGCTGGATAAGCGCGGAATGGTGATTTGGTCAAACCTCTTCCACATCGGCATTCTGGGGATCTTCTTTGGGCACCTGTTCGGCATGTTAACCCCGCACTGGATGTATGCCTGGTTTCTGCCCATCGCGGTTAAACAACAAATGGCCATGATCATGGGCGGCGTGTGTGGCGTGCTGACGCTGATTGGCGGTGCGGGACTTCTCTGGCGCCGCCTGACCAATCAACGCGTACGCGCAACCTCCACAACGGCAGACATTCTGATCATGAGTATTTTACTGATTCAGTGTCTGCTGGGATTAAGCACCATCCCGTTTTCCGCACAGCATCCAGACGGCAGCGAAATGATGAAACTGGTGGGCTGGGCGCAAAGTATTGTGACCTTCCGCGGTGGTTCATCTGAAATGCTGACGGGCGTGGCGTTTGTCTTCCGCGTGCATCTGGTGCTGGGGATGACTATCTTCCTGCTCTTCCCGTTCACCCGTCTGGTTCACGTCTGGAGCGCGCCGTTTGAGTATTTTACGCGCCGCTACCAGATGGTCCGTTCCCGCCGCTAATGCTTCTGCCCGGCGGGCAATCTGCCGGGCGACATCTCACTTTCCGGCTTCCGGATGGGTATCAAACGCCGCCATCACTCTGCCTAATTCCGCTTCGGTAAAGCCATGTCTGGGGTCATTCACACCCAGGCCAAAACGTTCCTGCATCAGCGAATATAGTGATGAAGCATCCGGCAGATGGATCTGCTCGACCGCCCGCCCATTTTCATAATGGGTGAAATGAAAGTTGGTCAGCGTCAGCTTCCCGCCGTCCGGCAAATGACGGCACATCAGCAGATGGTGGCGAAAATGCGACTGCGGCCAGTGCGCTGACCAGAAATTACCGATCACATGATCGCTTTGCTGCTGCGTAACCAAATCGAAACGGTACATCGACTGCCAGTGTTCGTGATGGCGGAACTGCAATATCCAGTCATCCCCCTCCTGCAACAAGCGGTATTCGCCGTGCGGTGTTTGCTGTGCGATATCCGCCTGTAAACGAATCGGCGCGGTCAGCGTCTGACCACCAAAACCGACATCGGCAATCCAGGCTTCGCCGTCCAGTTCAACCAGCAGCAGACGGTGTGTACGTGGCGGCAGGCTTGGCGGATTCGCCAGCACCACGCGTCCCAGCAGACTGCGGACCATAAAGCCCAGTTCGCGCAACACCCGTTCAAACACGCCATTTTGCTCAAAACAATAGCCGCCGCGACGCGCCGTAATCAGTTTCTCCTCAAGCGACAGATCGTCAAGCTGCATTTCCCGCGGCAGCAGAACATCCAGATTTTCAAAGGGGATCGTACAGTTATGTTGCAGGTGCAGTGCCCGAAGCGTCTCGATGCCAACTTCAGTGCGCCCGGACCAGTTTAATCGGGCAAAATACGCATTCAGGATCGGTGTCATCAGGTTTCCTGTGGTGAGACTTTCAGTTAATTCACCGAGTATAAACGATGTCCCAAAAGAGTGAGACAGATGTTATTCCCCGGTTGGCGCAATGCCGGTTTTCATTAATACTCAGAAAAAACCGTTGCGAGACAATCTTATGAGCCGATTCCATCCTGTCGAATTACGCCATGCCAGCCGCCTGCTCAATCATGGCCCTACGGTGCTGATTACCAGCCGTGACACTATCAGCAACAGGCGAAATATTATGGCAGCCGCCTGGTCAATGCCCGTTGAATTTGCGCCGCCGCGAATCGCGATTGTGGTTGATAAAACGGCCTGGTCGCGTGAATTAATTGAATACAGCGGTATGTTTGGCATCGTCATTCCCGGCGTGGCGGCAACTAACTGGACGTATGCCGTCGGCAGCGTGACCGGGCGCGACGAAGATAAATTCAACTGTTATGGCATTCCGGTGGTTACGGGGCCGGTATTAGGCTTGCCGGTCGTAGAGGAGAAATGTCTCGCCTGGATGGAGTGTCGGCTGCTGCCCGCCACGGCAGCGCAGGAGAAGTACGACACCTTATTCGGTGAAGTGGTCAGCGCCGCCGCGGACGAACGGGTATTTATCGATGGCCGCTGGCAGTTTGATGACGACAAACTCAATACCCTGCATCACCTCGGCGCAGGGACCTTTGTCACCAGCGGCAAACGCGTCACCGCGGGATAATCAGGCTTTCACTACCGTAATCCCTTTCGCCGCCATCGCCTTAACCCAGCCGTCGTCGGTGTTTTCCTCAACGACGACGGTATTGATGAGGGAGACGCTGCCAATCGTAAATGGCGAGGCGGTGCTTATCTTTTCCGGTGAGGCGAGGACAATGGTTTCTGCGGCTCTGCCGGAAAATGCACGTTTGATGCACGCTTCTTCGTAATCTCCGGTGGTTAAGCCCGCCTCCGGGTGGATGCCCGTGACCCCCATGAAAAAGAGATCGGCCTGAATGTTGCCAATTCCCTCCATCGCCGCCGCCCCAACCGTGACGATGGAGTGTTTAAACACCCGACCGCCGATCAGTATGATCTCGATAAGTGGATGATTAACAAGGCCCAGCGCGATCCCCGGACTATGGGTCACCACAGTGATATTGAGATCGTCAGGCAGACAGGCGATAAGCTCTGTGGTCGTTGTACCGCCGTCAATAATCACCACCTGGCCTGGGGAAATGAGCGTGGCCCCCTTCTGCGCAAGTCGCCTTTTTGCATCCGTTTTCAACGACTTTCTTTCGAGAAAGGAGCCAGTGGCGGACGAGGATGGCAGCGCCCCGCCATGCACGCGCTGTAAAAAACCGTCGGCAGCGAGTTCCCGCAAATCGCGTCGGATAGTGTCTTCAGAGACCGCAAACCGTTGGCTAAGCGCTTTCGACAACACCTGACCTTCTGCGGCCAGCAGCTCCAGTATCACTTTCTTACGCTGATCGGTGAGCATACGTTTTTTCCTGAATATGCACGATTGATCTTGATCGTGCACGAATTTGCTGTTTATGATGTTTACTGTACAAACAGAAAGCCGATCAGGCAATCAAAACGTGCAGAAATACGCATTTCTGCTTCATGCAAACACTGAATGAGAACTCGACATGACCGCACAATTAATTTTAATCGCTGGCCCCTGGCGAAGTGGTACGGAAGGTAAACAAGAACTGATGGACGCCAACCTTCTGCGTCTCGAAGAAGCGGCCCTGGCGGTATATCAGCGCGGGCATGTTCCGGTGATTGGCGAATGGCTGGCGTTACCGCTGGCAAAAGCAGCCGGATCCACCGCGTTGGATGACGACATCAGCGAGTCAATGATCTACCCGGTCGCCCACCGTCTTATTACGCGCTGTGATGCGATATATCGAATTGCGGGTGCGTCACGCGGGGCCGATATGGATATTGAGGTCGCCCGTGAGCATGGGCTAAACATCTATACCGCGCTTGAGGATATTCCGTTGCTCTGACGGTAAAATGTACGCCCGGTCAGCGTTCGCGTCCGGGCATAATTTTTTACATGCTGTAGCCGGGTTTTTTAATCAATTCTTCCATCTGCGGCTTAATTTCGCTGTCCCAAATCCCCTGCCACTGCTCTTCGGGAATTTGATTAAGCGCCACGCTCACCGAGCGCTCTTTACTGTTCAGATGACGAATAATGACGTCGGTAATGTCTGCGGCCAGCGCCGCTTTTTGTTCATCATTAAGGTCGCGGGGAAAACATTTAATATCAACGTGCGGCATGGCAGATTCCTTATTGGTAGTGTGCGAGTAAAACTAGCACAGTTGAACTGAAGCCTGTGTCGGTTTATGCGGACTCACGCTCAACCAGGTGAAAACCAATATCGATAATGGCCTCTTCGCCCGCTCTCTGTTCTATCCGGTTAGCCAATAGCGTAGCAGCGCGCTGTCCAATGGCACGCCGGTCCACGCTGACAGTGGTGATTGACGGACGGTTACTGGCGGCAAAATCGAGATCGCCAAACCCGATGACGGCCAGATCCTGCGGAATGCGTAAGCCCCGGCTTTCCGCTTCCATCATCGCCCCCTGCGCAAGGGTGTCGGAACTACAGACAATCACATCGAACGCCCCTTCGGCAAAAAGCTGCGAGAGTCCGCTGCGTCCAAGTGACAGTGAGGCAGGAAGCGGCACATCGATCTGCGGCACTTCAGAGATATTATGTCCAGCCAGTACGCTGCACAGCCCTTGTTTACGCTGGCCGGCCCGGCGATCGGCCGTCCACAGTAAACCGGGTCGACGATACCCTTTACGCAACAGATACTCACCCGTAGCCTGGCCGACCTTTTCATGGGAGAAGCCGACCAGCATATCGAGCGGCGTTGGCGTCAGATCCCAAATTTCGACTACCGGAATGGCTGCGTTCAGGATCACTTTTTTTAGTTCGCTGGTGTGATGAATGCCGGTTAATACCACGCCGTCGGGACGGCGAGAAAGCAACGTCGCCACCAGTTCCGCTTCCGTTTGTTCGGTATAACCCGCGACACACAGCAGAATATGATAGCCACGCCTTGCCAGCTCATCGCTCAACGACTGAATGGTATCCACAAACATGTTGTTATTGATTTGTGGTACGACGACAGCGATTAATTTGCTGCGCCGCGACGCCAGCCCTCCTGCCAGTGCGTTGGGAATATAGCCCGTGGTACGCACCGCCTGCATCACTCTTTCAACGGTTTTCGGACGCACCAGTTGCGGCGTGTTCAGCGCGCGGCTCACCGTCATGGACGATAATCCAGCGCTGCGGGCAACATCTTCCAGCGTCGGCGCGCGAGGGGATTTAGTGCTCTTCACGGTTGATGCCCTTGTAAAAATTGCTGATTTATCGATGCATTATTCATCATGCTTAGGGCTAATTCCAGCTTCAACCCCGGAAACGCCGCAAATACAGCATGTTAGCTGTAACGTGCTATACATAAAATGTTAGCGCCATCATTGTATGTTGTGCATTTTAACAGAGACGTCTGGAACGTGACATTGTTTGCAGGAAATCTCCTTCTTTATTCGCCATATGTGATCAATTGTTCAAATCAACATCAACTCTCTGGATTTATAAAAAGCCTAATAATAGAAATGTTAGCGCAATCATTTTGTATCAATAAGGAGAGTAACATGTCTTTAAGCGCGAATTCTGAAGCGGTAACCTATGCCAAAGCGGCCAATGCACGTACCGCAGCGGAAACCGGTGACCGTATCGAGTGGGTAAAGTTGTCACTGGCGTTTCTCCCACTGGCAACGCCGGTAAGTGACGCGAAAGTGTTGACCGGACGCCAGAAACCTCTCACCGAGGTAGCTATCATCATCGCCGAGATCCGTACCCGTGATGGCTTCGATGGCGTGGGATTCAGCTATTCAAAACGTGCAGGCGGTCAGGGCATTTATGCGCATGCGAAAGAGATTGCCGACAATCTGCTGGGGGAAGATCCTAATGACATCGATAAGATCTACACCAAACTGTTGTGGGCTGGCGCATCTGTAGGACGTAGCGGCATGGCGGTTCAGGCCATCTCCCCTATCGATATCGCCCTCTGGGATATGAAAGCCAAACGTGCCGGCTTGCCACTGGCTAAATTGTTAGGCGCGCACCGCGATTCCGTGCAGTGCTACAACACCTCAGGCGGTTTCCTGCATACACCGCTCGATCAGGTATTGAAAAATGTGGTGATTTCACGTGAAAACGGCATCGGCGGTATCAAGCTGAAAGTGGGACAGCCAGACTGCGCTGAGGATATCCGCCGCTTAACCGCCGTGCGCGAAGCCCTGGGTGACGACTTCCCGCTAATGGTGGACGCCAACCAGCAATGGGATCGTGAAACCGCCATTCGCATGGGACGAAAAATGGAGCAGTTCAATCTCATCTGGATTGAGGAGCCACTGGACGCCTACGATGTAGAAGGCCACGCTCAGCTTGCCGCCGCACTGGACACGCCCATCGCGACCGGCGAAATGCTTACCAGCTTCCGTGAACATGAACAGCTCATTCTCGGCAACGCCAGCGACTTCGTTCAGCCCGATGCCCCACGTGTTGGCGGTATCTCACCGTTCCTGAAGATCATGGATCTGGCTGCAAAGCACGGTCGTAAACTCGCCCCACATTTTGCCATGGAAGTTCACCTTCATCTCTCTGCAGCCTATCCGCTGGAACCGTGGCTGGAACATTTCGAATGGCTGAACCCACTGTTTAATGAGCAGCTTGAGCTGCGCGACGGGCGTATGTGGATTTCGGATCGTCATGGTCTGGGCTTCACCCTGAGCGAACAGGCTCGCCGCTGGACACAATTAAGCTGCGAATTTGGTAAACGTCCTTAATGTCTGTGGGCGGGACGCCTTCCCGCTCGCTTACCCTACACAACGCTTTCTGCCCTTACCTGAGGAGTAGAGAATGAACACTATAATAAAGCGCAGCAAAGTGCGTTACAGCATTCTGATATTTTTATTTCTCGCAACCGTCTTTAATTATGCCGATCGCGCCACGTTATCTGTCGTCGCGCCTATTATGAGTAAAGAGTTGGGTTTTGACCCGGAAGCTATGGGTCTGGCTTTTTCCTCTTTTGGGATTGCCTATGTCATTATGCAATTACCCGGCGGCTGGTTATTAGACCGGTACGGTTCTCGCCTCGTCTATGGCTGCGCACTCATCGGATGGTCGCTGGTCACCATGTTTCAGGGCACCATTTATCTGTATGCCAGCCCGTTGATTGTTCTGATTATTTTGCGTTTACTGATGGGTGCTATTGAAGCCCCGGCTTTCCCGGCAAACAGCCGCTTGAGCGTGCAGTGGTTTCCGAATAATGAACGCGGTTTTGTGACGTCGGTCTATCAGGCAGCACAATATATCTCGCTGGGGATTATTACCCCGCTGATGACCATTATTCTGCATAATTTAAGTTGGCATTTTGTCTTTTATTATATCGGTGCTATTGGCGTGATCCTTGGCATATTCTGGTTAATTAACGTCAAAGACCCTATGCACCACCCTAAAGTCAACCAACAAGAAATTGACTATATTCGCGATGGCGGTGGTGAACCGATGCTCGGCAGTAAAAAAGAGCCGCAAAAAGTCACTTTTGCACAAATCAAAAGCGTTTGCGTCAACCGGATGATGATTGGAGTCTACATTGGGCAGTTCTGTGTCACCTCCATCACCTGGTTCTTCCTGACCTGGTTTCCAACTTATTTGTATCAGGCCAAGGGGATGTCGATTCTGAAAGTGGGATTTGTCGCCAGTATTCCGGCCATTGCCGGGTTTATTGGCGGCCTGTTGGGGGGCGTTTTTTCCGACTGGTTACTCAAGCGCGGTTACAACCTGACTGTCGCGCGTAAATTGCCGGTTATCTGCGGGATGCTGCTCTCCTGTGTCATTGTTATTGCCAACTACACCTCGTCGGAATTCGTGGTGATCGCCGCGATGAGTCTGGCATTTTTTGCTAAAGGTTTCGGCAACCTCGGCTGGTGTGTCCTCAGTGATACCTCACCGAAAGAGGTACTGGGCATCGCCGGAGGGGTATTCAATATGTGTGGCAACATGGCAAGTATCATTACGCCACTGGTGATTGGGGTAATTCTGGCTAATACCCAGTCATTCGACTTTGCAATCCTGTATGTCGGTGCAATGGGACTTATTGGTCTCATCTCCTATCTGTTTATTGTCGGACCATTGGATCGCATTACACTGACACCGTCAGTTGCCTGATTGTCCGTATGGCGAATGCTTCGCCCCCGCTGTTCCGGGATTGCACTCCGTCGGAACAGCGTTTTTTATGTCATTTCCTGCCGCAGTCGCCCGTTCTCAGATAATTTCATTGTTTTTCAGGACCTGGCGTAGTTCAGGGCGCTGGCACACGGCATCGGCTATCGCACTGATATTAGGCGTATTGTCCTGGAACCAGTCATGTCCAGGTCCCCAGGTGCGCATAACGCAGAGATAGCAATCCAGCAGCGTGAGCTGTTCGCCAAACGCATACGGTTCTGCGCTCAATTGCGCATTCAGCCAGCGATAAAGTGATTTGCGGTATTCAATACAGCTTGCTTTCAACTGTGCAGGCGCATCGGTAACCCAGCGCTCGGGATAGTCCGCCAGGGTAAACGTGGGATAGACATTCGCCACAAGCCAGATTAACAAACGCTGAAACTGCTGGCGTTCAGTACGGCCAATTGGCGGAGCGAGATCGGGGCGTCTGTCGAGTACCATCAGCGCTATCGCCGCCGTTTCGGTCATCACCTCGCCATTTTCCAGCGTCAGGGTTGGCACCTGACACAACGGATTGATTTTTTTCAGCAGGTCGCGCTGCGGTCCTTCGCGATCAAATCCGCTGACATCAACAAAGCGATACGGAATGTCGGCCAGCGTAAGCATTAATTCACTGATTGCGGACCCCCAGCCCGGTGCCCCATACACCTTTATCATGCTGCCTCCTACAGGGTAAAAGGTTAAGTGTAGAGCAGACTGCACTTCTGGTATCGCTTTCTGGGGGCTGAATGGAAAATGGCATGCGCATTCACGTTCCGCCAGAACACACACCTCCCAACCAGATTCTGTCATCAGTTTTGATTGATTATTACCCGATATGACCATTCGAAAACGACTATTTTGCACCGGGTATTATTTGCAGGTAGGATGCTCCGCCGGTGTCTTTATCCCTACACAGAATGACGGGAAAACTCACCGGCATCGCAGCACCTGGTGCGCGATAAATAGCCTTAGCAATCAGACAGGGGAACAGAAAACGTAATGAATACACAAGACACCACGGCGTCGGAACAGCGCGCTGCGAAACGCCGCTGGTTGAATGCCCATGAAGAGGGTTATCACAAAGCAATGGGCAACCGCCAGGTACAGATGATCGCCATCGGCGGCGCCATCGGTACGGGCTTATTTCTGGGCGCAGGCGCGCGCCTGCAGATGGCTGGCCCTGCGCTGGCGCTGGTTTATCTGGTATGTGGGATTTTCTCATTCTTTATTCTTCGTGCGCTGGGCGAACTCGTTTTACACCGCCCTTCCAGCGGCAGTTTTGTCTCCTGGGCACGTGAATTTCTTGGTGAGAAAGCGGCCTATGTTGCGGGATGGATGTACTTCATCAACTGGGCGATGACCGGTATCGTCGACATCACCGCGGTGGCGCTGTATATGCACTACTGGGGCGCATTTGGCGATGTACCGCAATGGGTCTTTGCGCTGGGGGCGCTGGCGATTGTCGGCACCATGAACATGATCGGCGTGAAGTGGTTTGCCGAGATGGAGTTCTGGTTTGCGCTGGTTAAAGTGCTGGCCATTGTTCTTTTTCTGGTGGTGGGAACCCTTTTCCTTGGCTCAGGAAAACCGCTGGATGGAAACGCCACGGGGTTTCATCTGATTACCGATAATGGCGGCTTCTTCCCTCACGGTTTGCTGCCTGCGCTGGTGCTGGTGCAAGGGGTGGTTTTTGCCTTCGCTTCCATCGAACTGGTCGGAACCGCCGCGGGTGAGTGTAAGGATCCGCAGACGATGGTGCCAAAAGCCATCAACAGTGTTATCTGGCGAATCGGCCTGTTTTATGTCGGCTCTGTGCTGCTGCTGGTGCTGTTGCTGCCGTGGAATGCGTATCAGGCGGGCCAAAGCCCGTTTGTCACCTTCTTCTCGAAACTGGGCGTTCCCTATATCGGCAGCATCATGAACATCGTTGTGCTGACTGCCGCGCTCTCCAGCCTGAATTCCGGTTTGTATTGCACCGGACGTATTTTGCGTTCGATGGCGATGGGCGGTTCTGCACCGAAATTCATGAGTAAGATGAGCCGCCAGCATGTTCCGTATGCCGGGATCCTGGCAACGCTGGTCGTGTATGTGGTGGGGGTATTCCTTAACTATCTGGTCCCTTCGCAGGTCTTCGAAATCGTGCTGAACTTTGCCTCGCTGGGCATTATCGCGTCATGGGGTTTTATCGTCGTTTGCCAGCTACGGTTACGTCAGGCAATCAAAGAAGGGAAAGCGGCTGATGTCAGTTTTAAACTGCCAGGCGCGCCGTT
The DNA here is from genome assembly GCF_037053465.1 of Citrobacter amalonaticus. Lineage (GTDB taxonomy): Bacteria > Pseudomonadota > Gammaproteobacteria > Enterobacterales > Enterobacteriaceae > Citrobacter_A > Citrobacter_A amalonaticus_H. The sequence continues at coordinate 159,424 of NZ_JBALIF010000006.1, read as the reverse complement.
TACTTCGTGGTTAACGCTGCTGTTTTTGATAAGCGTGCTGGTGCTGATGGCGTTCGATTACCCGAACGGGACGTATACCATTGCTTCATTGCCGCTCATCGCCATTCTGCTGGTCGCCGGCTGGTATGGTGTGCGTAAGCGCGTAGCGGAAATACACCGTAACGCGCCATAAATAATAAGGCCTGCACTTTCGGGCAGGCCTTATCAGATTGTCCCTTCACGGATCTGCCGGGTGACGGCTTCGCCTTACCCGGCCTACAACACCATTCAGGCGTAGGCCTGATAAGCGAAGCGCCATCAGGCGGTAGTCTTCATAACCTCCCGGCGTCTTACAGGGCGATACGAATCACATCATCCGGCTCGGTGGCTTCTTTCTCGCGCGTCGATTTCTGCTTCACGCTAACGTACAGCGTTTTCCCGTCGGCCGACAGCGCCAGGCTGTTCGGGAAGGTTGGCGTATCGAACGTCTTCACCACGCTGTAGCTCTTCGCATCAATCACGCTCACTTTACCCGCCTGACGATGTGTCACGTACACTTCATTACGCGTCGGGTTAAACAACACGGCCAGTGATTCCGGCGCGGCGATTTTCGCCAGGACGGCGCCATTGCGGGTATCGACGACCAGCACTTCTGCCGCTTTCGAGTCGGTCACAAACGCGCGATGTCCGGCAGTGTCCAGGCTCAGGTTAATAAAGAAATGCTCCTTGCCGTCATCCAGCAGTTTTTTACGGCTGAGGATTTTGTGAGTGGCGGTATCAATGGTGATGAACTCGCCGTCCGCATTCGTGGTGTACAGACGTTTCGCGTTGCTGTCAATCGCCAGACCGGTGCTCATCTTACCGGTATTCTGAATCGTCTCTTTCAGCGCGATCTTGTCTCCATCCACCACCCAGATGACGCTCTCTTTGCCGAGACCGCTGATGTAGACCGTGTTAGTGGCTTCATCAACCACCAGTTCACGCGGTTGCAGCGGACGCACATCCTCTGAACGCTTCCGGGCATCGAGAACCAGACGACCTTTTATTTCGCTCGTTTTCGCATCAATGGCGGTGACGGCACTGTTCACCGTGTTACCGAACCACAGCGTCTGCGTCGTATTGTTGATGGTGGCACCAAACGGCTTGAGATCGTTATGGATAACCTGAGTCACCTCCAGCGTAACAGGATCCAGACGATAGACGATGCCGCCTTTATCCAGCTTGCGGCTCTGGGAGGTGGCCAACCACAGCGCGTTTTCCTGCTGGCTCAGGGCCATTTCGTAGGCGCCCTTGCCCACGCCTTTACGCAGCATTTCTTCTGCAGCCTGAGCACTAAACGAAGAAGCAACCAGCAGTGAACCTAACAGCAAAGTACTCTGCAGACGCGGTGAAAACAGATGACGAAAATGCATGACGACTCCCTTTGATAAATCGCTAATTTGCTGCTTCACATCGCTTCAATGAGCAACATCATGGTATTGCTCTGCTTTATAGATGGGAATGGTAATCATTATTCATATGAATGTGGAGCATTTCTTCGCATCCTGACTACAATCTTTTTAAATTTTTCCTTAATTTTTAACGCATCGTGCCGTTAAAATTTTCAAACATTTACAAATTCGTTAACATTGAACTCACATACCGCTGGGTACGTTCACTTTAACTGGCCTTTTTCATGAAGATGATTTCCACACGATACACTGCAGTTCCCGCATTTTTTCTCCCGCTGGTGTTCTCCTCACAGGTTGTCGCAGACGATGCCGCAGAAGAACAGACCCTCATCGTCAGCGCCTCGCCACAGGCAATTTCAGAACTCGATACCCCGGCCGCCGTCAGCGTGGTGGACGGTGAAGATATGCGGCTGGCAACGCCACGCATCAACCTGTCTGAATCGTTGACCCGCGTACCCGGACTTCAGGTGCAAAACCGGCAAAACTATGCGCAGGATTTACAGATTTCCATACGTGGATTCGGTTCACGCTCCACCTATGGTATTCGGGGCATCCGTCTGTATGTCGACGGGATCCCGGCCACCATGCCGGATGGACAGGGCCAGACATCAAATATCGATCTCACGAGCGTGCAGAATGTCGACGTGCTGCGTGGCCCCTTCTCTGCCCTGTATGGCAACGCCTCCGGCGGCGTGATGAATGTCACGACACAAACCGGACAGCAGCCGCCGACGATTGAAGCGAGCAGCTATTACGGCAGTTTCGGTAGCTGGCGTTACGGTCTGAAAGCGACTGGTGCGATGGGTGACGGCACCCAGGCAGGCGATGTGGATTACACGGTTTCCACCACGCGTTTCACCACGCACGGTTATCGCGATCGCAGCGGCGCGCAGAAAAATCTGGCGAATGCAAAGCTGGGCGTGCGGATTGACGATGCCAGCAAACTGAGCCTGATTGTTAACAGCGTTGATATCCACGCTGACGATCCCGGCGGGCTGACGGAATCGGAGTGGCGGGACAATCCGCAGCAATCTCCCCGCGCAGAGCAATACCACACGCGAAAGACAATCAAACAGACGCAGGCCGGGTTGCGCTATGAGCGCCAGCTCAGTGCCTTTGATGACATGAGCGTAATGCTGTACGCCGGTGAACGGGAAACTACTCAGTATCAGTCGATCCCGATGGCACCGCAGCTTCGCCCTTCTCATGCCGGTGGCGTTATCAGCTTGCAGCGGCATTACCAGGGGATCGACAGTCGCTGGACGCACCGTGGCGTGTTTGGCGTTCCCGTCACCTTCACTACCGGTTTGAACTACGAAAATATGAGTGAAAACCGTAAGGGCTATAACAACTATCGTTTGAATAACGGTGTACCAGAGTACGGTCAGAAAGGCGACCTGCGCCGCGATGAACGCAATTTGATGTGGAACGTGGATCCCTATTTGCAGAGCCAATGGCAACTGACCGAGAAACTGTCGCTGGATGCGGGCGTCCGCTACAGTTCGGTCTGGTTTGACTCCAACGACCATTACATCACGCCAGGCAATGGCGATGACAGCGGAGATGCCAGCTATCACAAATGGTTGCCTGCCGCGTCGCTGAAATATGCGTTAACGGACGCATGGAACGTCTATCTTGCCGCAGGCCGTGGCTTCGAAACACCGACCATTAATGAGCTGTCTTATCGCGCTGACGGTCAAAGCGGGATGAATCTGGATCTCAAACCGTCGACCAACAACACGCTGGAAATGGGCAGTAAAACCCGGATTGGCGATGGATTACTCACCGCCGCCCTGTTTCAGACGGATACCGATGACGAACTGGTGGTGGATTCGAGCAGCGGCGGGCGCACAACGTACAAAAATGCCGGAAAAACCCGCCGCCAGGGTGCAGAACTTGCCTGGGACCAGCGCTTTGCCGGCAACTGGCGATTCAACGCCTCCTGGACCTGGCTTGATGCAACCTATCGCAGCAACGTATGCAGCGACCAAAACTGCAATGGTAACCGGATGCCAGGCATCGCGCGGAACATGGGTTTCGCCTCTCTGGGCTACGTACCGGACGAAGGCTGGTATGCAGGAGCGGATGCACACTACATGGGGGATATCATGGCCGACGATGAGAATACCGCCAAAGCACCCTCTTATACCGTCGTGGGCCTGAACACGGGCTATAAATTCAACGTCAGCAGCCTTACGGTGGACCTGTTTGGTCGCGTCGACAACCTGTTCGATAAAGAGTATGTCAGCTCGGTCATCGTCAATGAATCGAATGGCCGTTACTACGAACCCGCGCCGGGACGTAACTACGGTGTCGGGGTCAATCTGGCCTGGCATTTTGAGTAAGCCTGCAGATTAATGCGACAATAGCGGGGAAAAACCCCGCTATATTTTATTGATACTTAATTAATATATTGTTGTTTAATTATTGCTACATTCTCATGGATGATATCCAATAAACACTGGCAACTGTCCTCTTTATTTCCCACACTTATCCTGTCCAGCAAATGTTGATACTGCTCCACGTTATTCCTGAGTGTCTCTTTTTCTGCTGCGTCATAGAGAAAATGCAGGCTCGGGCCCATTCTCACCCAGAGCTGTTCAATTAATTCCGTCAATATCGGCATATTGGCAAACTGGTAGATTTTAAAGCGAAAAGCCCGATTCGCCAGAAGACGCTCTTCTGTTGTGCCATTGACAAACGACTGCTGGTAAGCCGCCAGTAGCGATTGCAGAATCTCCATTCGCTCCGGTGTAACCTGCCCGGCGGCCGCTGCCACCGCCATACCTTCCAGTTCACTGCGAATATGAATAATTTCGTTAAACCGCATCATATTGATGTCCGGAACCATAAAAGCCTGTGCGGGGGCAATGGCTAATGCGCTCGAGGAAACCAGGCGTAAAAGCGCCTCCCGTACCGGGGTAATGCTGATCCCTAACTCCTCTGCAATGTTCTTCGTGATAAGTCTGGTGCCAGGGCGTAGCGCACCAATACTGAGTCTGTCTTTTAGCCCTTTTTCAACTTGCGTAGTGAGACTGATGTGTTGCAACTTTTCCAGACCAGGCATTTATTTCTTCACCTCATAAAATAGCCAATCGCAATTAAACCTCCGGGTTTAATTGGTAAAGTTTCGCCTGGTTTATAAATAGTAAAAAAATAATTTATCCGCGTTATGTTAACTGCCTTATCAGATTTTCCGTCTGCTACGCGGTGATATAATTAAAGCTGGGTTTTTCAGTTTTGCACATTTTTTATGGCGGCCTGTGCCGCCATAGCGATATTCCACGACGTTGATCTTTAACTCCCGCTCAGGTTTAAGCGCACAACGAGGTAAACGCAGGGTTGCGTCGTCTCATTGATAAAACGACAGTCGTTTGGCGGCCCCAGTTCCAGGCAGTCTCCCGCTTTCATCTCGTGTCGCGTTTCACCTTCCACAAATATCAGTTCTCCCTGTTGCAGCCAGATCAACTGACGGGCCTGAACGTAGGATGACGCGGGCATCGGGATGTCACTGCCCGCCGGAAGCTCGATTTGCACAAGATCAATCGGCAGATCGCTACGCGGAGACACATGGCGGCGCAGATAATGACTCTGCGGATCGTGCCAGACGGGTTGATCGGCAAAGCGGGAGAGTTTGCCCTCCTGCATTTCAGCACGCGCAATCAGCGTGGACATGCTGATAGCAAACGCGCCGGAAAGTCTGCCAAGTAGCGTCGCCGTCGGGCTGCTCTCGCCGCGCTCAATTTTGTGGATCATCGCCCGCGACACGCCTGCCCGCTCGGCCAGATCGGTCAGCGACCAGCCGCGAGACTCTCGTTCAATGCGAATTCTTGCACTGATCCGTTGATTTATGCTGTCTTCAATAGTATTCATATCGTAACACTATAGTGAACACCTTCCCGAGGTTCAACATGTCCATTCGATTCGCCACTAAAGAGGACTGCGCCGCCATCGCAGAGATCTACAACCATGCGGTAGTGCATACGGCGGCTATCTGGAACGACCAGACCGTCGACACCGATAACCGCATCGCCTGGTATGAAGCGCGACAATCATTGGGTTATCCGGTCCTGGTGAGCGTTGAAGGTGACGTTGTCACGGGCTATGCCTCGTTTGGCGACTGGCGCAATTTCGATGGCTTTCGCCACACTGTGGAACATTCCGTTTATGTTCATCCGGCGCATCAGGGTAAAGGTCTGGGGCGTCAACTTCTCAGCCGGTTGATTGAGCAAGCCCGCGCCTGCGGTAAGCATGTGATGGTGGCCGGAATTGAATCGCAAAACCACGCCTCGTTGCACCTGCATGACACGCTCGGATTTAAAACTACCGCGCAAATGCCGCAGGTCGGCACTAAATTTGGGCGCTGGCTCGACCTGACCTTTATGCAGTTGCAGCTTGACGACCGCCAGCAACCGGACGCCCGCGGATGAACCAGTCGCTCACCCTCGCCTTTCTGATTGCCGCTGGCATTGGGCTGGTGGTGCAGAACACGCTGATGGTGCGGATCACCCAGACGTCGTCAACAATACTTATCGCCATGTTGCTGAACTCGCTGGTCGGTATCGTACTGTTCGTCAGCATTTTGTGGTTTAAACAGGGAATGGCAGGATTCGGTGAACTGGTTGCCAGCGTGCGCTGGTGGACACTGATCCCCGGTCTGCTGGGATCCTTCTTCGTTTTCGCCAGCATCAGCGGTTATCAGCATCTGGGGGCAGCGACCACCATCGCCGTACTGGTTGCCAGTCAGTTGATTGGCGGTCTGGTGCTGGATATTCTACGCAGCCACGGCATCCCGCTCAAATCCTTGATCGGCCCGGTTTGCGGTGCCGTAATGCTGGTGGTCGGCGCCTGGCTGGTCGCCAGACGCCAGTTTTGAACGCCTGATGACGCTACGCTTATCAGGCCTACACATCCTCATCGCCCTATGCCAAATAAGCGCAGCGTCATCCGGCACACTGCACCAAAATTAAAGAATCGAGCCGCCTTTGGTTAGCTGTTCGCGACGTGCTTCCATATCTTCCTTGTGCTGACGACCGTGATGCGCAATAGCCGTTCTCAAACGTTGCTGTTGCGTATAGCGATCTTCACGGCTCAACTGCGCGTCATCGCTTAACGCGATCAACAGTTCGTTCATATGGCTTACCACACACTCCTCAATGGCGGCGTCCACACGGGCACTCACCTCTTCCAGATTTGACATAAAAACTCCTTAATTCAGTTTCGCTTTTGAAAAATCACTGCCATCAGGCTCTGCCACTTATAGCAAATCCGTCTCAGTTTACGCTAATAATCTGCTCATTAGGGCTGAATTTCCCTTAAGTCTTTTTGAACTCGTCAATCTATCTATGCCGTGAAAATTCGCCCCTTTTGGCCTCTCTTCCGCCGTTTGCTCGCAGCACGAAACCGTAAAGTAGATGGGTGAAAAAGTCTTAGGGATTAAAACGTGGCAAAAACACTCTTGCGTAGCGGCAATCTGGACGACTATCAGGCCGTCGGCGGTGGCGGTCAGGCCGTCTTTGATTCAGCGCTACAAATTCGCGAAACGCTCCGTCTGCGTAAACAACTGGCGATGGTTGATTGTCTCGCCATTCCACAAGTGAATGACGGTGGCGACCGGGTCGACTGGTATTCCCCCCTTGAAGGCCAGCCCATCGCATGGAAAGCCGCCGATGATGAGACCCGTTTTCGCGCGCTGCGCCACCTTTCCGCCACCCTGGAAAGCGCTGCCGTCCTGAGTCGCAAGAGCCTCCAGTCCGGTAAAACCGCGCTGCAATTGTTCGGCTCACTGCTGGAAAAAGCCGTCCAGTTCCCTGGGGAGAATCACGTTTTTCTGGTGGATGGCAAGCCGGTGATTACCTTCTGGGGCTTTATCAATCTCAATGAGAACAGCCGTGAGGATGTCCTTGCGTGCCTGCGCAAGCAGGAAGAGCCGCAACCCGAGTTGCATACAGAACCGGAAGTGACCGAAGAACCGGCGCCAGACGTCACTTTTGCCCGCGCGGATGAACCGCTACTCTCTGCGCCGATAGTTCCTGTCAGCGAGCCTGAACCGGTCATCATGCCGGAGCCTGTGCTTACCGTAACCGAAGAAAATACCCCGCCCGTCGCCGCTAAACCGACGCGTCGTTTGCCGCTGTGGAGCCTGCCGGTTGCCGCCGTGATCGTCGCGGCGATTGCCGCCCCTGTGCTGTGGCAGACACAGACACCCGCCGTACCAACAGAGACTGTCAATATGCCGCAGCCAGACATGGCCCCGTTGCCCGCGCTCGCCACGCTGCCGCTGCACCAGGCGGAGGTCATCGCGGTCGCTAAAAAAACGAAACCTGTGGACGAACCCGTGGTGATTGCCGCCATCCCGAAAGACGCGCTGGTCATGGACGCAAGCCAGATGAAAGCCGGAACGACCCGTTTTCTGAATGGTAACTGGCGCGTGATGATTGAGGTGAAAGATCCCGTCACCGGAAAAGCGCCGTCGCTGCGCTATCAGATTCAAAACAACAAAGGCACGGCGCGGGTGGTTCATGGCGATAACATCGTCTGCCGCGCGGAGCTGTTCTCTGGCCTGCATCAGAATGGTGAATTAATGATTAAAAGTCGCGGTAACGCGCGCTGCACGGACGGTTCACGTTACCCGATGCCGGAAATTACCTGTAAAGCCGGGACCAATGACGTCGCTGTCTGTACTGCCCGCTTTGATGCAAAAGCAGAGATCCCGTTGACGTTCAAAAAGACAGGTGCCTGATTTTATGCTTGTAAATTTGTGTGATTACAAACAGAGCGTCTCGCTCATTGCAAACAGCGGCGTTCAGTTTCTTGATTTTGGACTGACGCCACAAGAATCCGCGCATCATGGTCGCTTTGTGCGTAAAACCGCGAACGGGCCGCTGCTGCGCCTGGATTACGATCTGGCTAACGGCCGCTATACCCTGCCAGCGCGCCCTGGTTCGCAGCCGGAAGTGGTGAAACCGGAAAGTACGCAAACGCTGCATTATTCACTGGACGTCCTGGACGGCGTCTGGCTGCCGCTGCCCTTCCTGCGTTTTAACCCCCCCCGAACCTTCGTTGAGGGGCCAGATAACTGGGCACGGGTGCAGGTACGTAAACTCGCCGCACCCGATAGCGCGGGCAATACCCATCGCCTGACGCTCGCCCTGGACAGCCAGCTCAGCGGCAATACGCCCGCCGCCCTCGCTCCGTGCGAAAACGATTTGCTGAACGGAACTCGTTTTGCACTGGCATGGCGGGATGACGAGATCGCTGATTTTCTCGATCAGACCTGGATCGACGGCTGGTTGCGTGAAGCGTTTCTCCATCATGTCACACAGGTGGAAAACCGGACCGAGCAGGCGATTAATCAGGCGCTGCGTAACTTTGAGTACCAGGCGCACTGGCTGAATTTACTGGCGCTGTTGGGTGAACAGCTCACGGTCCCGGAAGTTAAACTGGTGACGCACACGCTGAGTACCCCGGCGATCCCGGTGGACCTGATTCTGGATGTTGGAAACACCCATACCTGTGGCGTATTGATTGAAGATCACGGTGACGCCAACGACGGGCTGCGCCAGACGGCGGAATTGCAGGTCCGGTCGCTGAGCGAACCGCAGTATCTTAACGATCCTTTGTTCACCAGTCGGCTTGAGTTTTCCGAAGCACGATTTGGCAAACAGCATTTCTCCGTCGAAAGCGGGCGTGAAGATGCGTTTATCTGGCCGTCTATTGTGCGCGTCGGGGATGAGGCGCGCAAACTGGCCATGCAGCGCGTCGGAACCGATGGTAACAGCGGCATCTCCAGCCCCCGGCGCTATCTGTGGGACGAAACGCCGGTCCTGCATGACTGGCGCTTCAGTCAGATGAACAGCAAAACCCAGCGTGAACCGCTCGCCACCGCCTTTCCGCTGATGAACCTGATGAACGACGACGGCCAGCCGCTCTACTCGCTGCCGCAGGATGACCGTCTGCCGGTGTTTTCTCCGCAGTACAGCCGCAGCACGCTAATGACTCACATGCTCTGCGAGATCCTCGCGCAGGCATTGGGGCAAATTAACAGCGTCGCCACCCGCCTGCGTCTGGGGTTTCCGGCGTCGCCCCGCCAGTTGCGAACGCTCATCCTCACGCTTCCTTCCGCAATGCCAAAACAGGAACGCGAGATCTTCCGCCTGCGCATGTTCGAGGCGATTGCCATTGTCTGGAAAGCAATGGGCTGGCACCCGCAGGACGACGATTTCAGCAGCCGTAAGCAACAGGAAAAGAGCCTCGTTCCGGTACCGGAGATCCAGATGGAATGGGATGAGGCAAGCTGTGGGCAACTGGTCTGGTTATATAACGAAGCGATTTCGCATTACGCCGGGCGCAACGAAGCGTTCTTTAATACCCTTGCCCGCCCGGATCGGCTGCCGGAGCCGGGAGAGACCAAAGGGCGGGCGCTGCGCGTGGCCTCAATTGATATCGGCGGTGGCACCACCGATATGGCCATTGTCCACTATCAACTGGATGACGGTATTGGCGCGAACGTAAAAATTACCCCGCACCTGTTATTCCGGGAAGGTTTCAAGGTTGCAGGAGACGACCTGCTGCTGGACGTTATTCAGAAATGCATCCTGCCCGCGCTGCAAACTCGCCTGCAACAGGCGGGCGTCACCGACGCCGCCGCCCTGCTCGCCACGCTGTTTGGCGACTCCGGACGCATTGACACCCAGGCGGTTTTGCGCCAACAAACCGCGCTGCAACTCTTTATGCCCCTCGGTCATGCGGTGCTGTCAGCCTGGGAAAAAAGCGACGCTAACGATCCGTTAGCCGGACTTCATGCAACCTTTGGCGATCTGCTGAACCACCGCCCGACCCGCAACGTGCTCAACTATGTTCAGCAGGCGATTGAACATGCGTTACCAACAGGGTCAGCGGCGTTTGATCTCTTTAGCGTCCCGTTACAGGTCCAGTTCAGCGAACTTCAGGAGGCGATGCTGGCCGGTCAGTTCACATTGACCTCGCCGCTGCATGCGGTGTGTGAAGCCATTTCACACTATTGCTGCGATGTGCTCCTGGTCACCGGCAGACCGGCCTGCCTTCCTGCTGTTCAGGCGCTGATCCGCCATTTGCAGCCCGTCCCCGTTAACCGGATGGTGTGGATGGACAACTACCGGGTGCATGAATGGTATCCGTTCAGCCAACAGGGACGCATCGGTAATCCGAAATCCACCGCCGCCGTCGGCGCCATGCTGTGCAGTCTGGCGCTGGATCTGCGCTTGCCGCGCTTCAATTTTAAAGCCGCTGATATTGGCGCTTACTCGACCGTACGCTATCTCGGCGTGCTCGACAATACGGTGAATACGCTGCGTGACGAAAACGTCTGGTATCAGGATATCGACCTGGATAAGCCCGGCGCGAAGCTTGATACCCGCGTTCACTTCCCGCTTCGCGGTAATGTCACCCTCGGATTTCGCCAACTGGCGAACAGCCGCTGGCCTGCAACGCCGCTGTATACCCTGAGTATCAACTCTGCCGAACTGGCGAAAAATATTGCCGGGGACGGCGTGTTAAACGTCCGTCTGCAACTGCGCGGCGGTAACAAAGAGAGCGGGCCGGAGTCATTTGTCCTGAGCGACGCCTGGTTGCAGGACGGCACGCCGGTCCCGGCTTCCTTTCTGACACTGAAATTAAATACCCTGGCCGACCGCCGACACAGCGGCAGCCACTACTGGATTGACAGCGGGAGCGTGTACCTGAAATGAGCAAGACGTTGAATACCACTCAGGCCGCCATCGCGTGGGTTAACCGTACCCGCCAGCACGCAACGACGCTGGATGATGAAGCGGATGCGCTGCTGGCACAGCTTAACGCCGCCGCGGCGGTGGAGTCTGCCCTTAATAACGCCCGGGATATCCGCGCCAGCATTGGATTGTATGGCTATTCGCAGGCGGCAAAAGCGCATCTCATTACCGCACTGTGCGGTAACGGAAATGGCAAGGTTACTGTGATAACGCCAGATCGTAGCTTCGACTATTTCAGCCACCTTAATCCCGGTCACGCCCCCACTAACATGGCGCTGCGCTTTACGCGACAACAAAGCGCATCTGACGATGAGTGGCCGCTGCGTCTGCATCTCATCACGGAAGCGGAACTGGTACAGATTTTTATCGCCCAGGCGTATAGCCAGCCCGGTAACCGGCAGGTCGAAAAGGCGATTATTGAATCGCGCATGGAGAAGTGGCAGTCGCTGCGCCAGTTGCACCCGGATCAGGGCGTGACGGCGCAGGAGGTGGCGAATATTGCCCGTTTCTGGCGACGTTGCGTCCCGGCGTCGCAACAGCACATTGATGACGGCCTGTGGCACCAGTTTGCCCAATTGCTACCGACCGTCGATCTCGCCACCCGCGCCAGCGCATGGTCGCTGTTGTGGGGAGAGCAACCGGAACTGACGCAGCAGTGGCTGAAACTGGCGCAGATTCTCCAGCAAACCGGTCACGCGGGCGTCGTCGCAGCGCCGCTGAGTCTTTTGGTCGACCAGTTTGGTTTGCCGTCAGAAAGTTTTATCACCCAAAATGCTCTGGCATCGCAAGAGGTGCAAAGCGATGTGGTCGTCCATCCGCTTGGGGATGAAACGCGGCTTAACGCCGTCAGTCTGGCGCAGGAATCGCTGGCCCTGCTCACCCGGGAACTGGTGCTGAACGTCGATGATGGCGTGCTGGACAACGTCGATATTGTCGATATTCCCGTCGCCCCTCCTCACCACACACAGCCGCTCTGGCAGGCTAAGCTTGGCTGGCTGCTGGAGCATTACCGGCAGCACCTGCAACCCGATGTGCTGGTGATCTGCAATGCCACCGCGACCCGGACACAGACATCCGCTGCGGCGAGGACACTCCTTAACTGGGTTCATGACACCCAGCCTGTACGCGAAACGGCGTTGCCCGGCGTGGTGTGGGCGATTACGCCACAGGATGCGCGTTTCACGACAGGGCAAAATCTGGATGAGGCCGTTCAGCATCTGATGGGCAAACCAGGACAACACTGGGGAACCTTACAGGCGCTGGATAAACACAGCCTGTTGCGGTTAATTGAATGGCTGTCGCAGGCCACTTCAGCACCGCAAAGGCAGGCGCGTTTACAGGCGTTGTGTAAGCAACATCAGCAGCATCTTCGTGAACTGATGTTGTCTCAGCCTGCCGGACCGGTCAGCCACGAAGCGGTGATACGCCAGCTTCAACAACAGGCAGCGCATCACGGCGATCTGCTCAACGGACTGCTACCGGCGGTTCATCATTTTGAAACCCTGCTTCGCGTCCAGCAACCGCGTGAAGAACAGGTCAGCAGCCTGTTCAATGACGCTATTGATCTTTTTGCGGACGTTCGCGACGCGCCAGCAACATTTGAGCACCACGAGACAGGCTATCAGGCGCACCGGCTGTGGCTTAACCATCTTCGCCAGTGGAGCCGGGATGACAGCCACGCCCAGCGTCTGGGACTCTCCCCGGCAACGCTCAGACAGGTGATCGACATTCTGATTACAACCAGCTACCGCCTGCAACTACCACAGCAATTACAACAAATATTGCAGCGTGAAGAGGTTTGCGGCGCACAGTTACACGCCTGTATCGCCAATTTCATCGCCTGGCTTGGCTATGCTGGTTCAGAAGAGAAAGATCGCCCCGCCAGTCGAATTTCGCAAGGCGCGACAATCTTCAGCGCGGAAAAACGCCAGCCGATGGCGCGTTTAACGCAACTTGAAGATCAGCCAGTCCACGCCGCCAGCCGCTATGTCTATGACTGGCTGGTCGCGCTGTATACCCGGGCAAATGAGAACAAGGGGTATCAGCACCCGCAGGATCTGACTGATGCCGACAGGCAGGCGCTGATGGCATTGCTGGCGAGTTAAAACAGTGAAAACAGCAGCGCCACCGGGAAACTCATCGGCCAGGTCGCCCCGACCAGGAAGGCGCTCAGAAAGCGGATGCGTTTTTTATCGTGTGAGAGAAACCAGGTGATCAGAAACGCAATCGCCGACATCGCGGCATAGAACATCAACATTTTTTGGTACAAAGACATTTACAGGGCATCCCGCCAGAGCAATAAAACGCGCGCAATATGCTCTTTTTTTTGACGTACATCAAGTTTTATCCCTGGTTAGGAATTTTCCGTTTTTTATCACCACTGACGTTAAGTCTTCGTTTTGTACTATTGCAGATTGTGCAATACCGGACTATACAGATAGGGGCAATAACCCAGGGTGGCAAAAATGAATGTTTCCAGTAAAACCGTTGTGTTGATAAATCTCTTTGCTGCTGTCGTTTTGTTTGCTCTTATCTCATTGAGATTTGGCTGGTTTATTTAATCCTCTGAATACTTGCAGCGCAGACGGGCAGAGAGAACGTCTCTCTCTGCCTTCGACTGACGATCCTGCTGTCGCCCTGTGGCGTCAATTATCCTTAATGTTTAACCATCACGTGGCGGATCACGGTGTAATCCTCCAGCCCATAAAGTGACATGTCCTTGCCATAACCCGAAAGTTTCTGACCACCGTGCGGCATTTCGCTGACTAACATGAAATGGGTGTTGACCCACGTACAACCGTACTGCAGTCGCGCGCTGACCCGATGCGCCCGGCCCACGTCACGCGTCCAGACGGAGGAAGCCAGCCCATATTGCGAGTCATTTGCCCATTCCAGCACCTGCTCTTCGTCCTCGAATACCGTCACGCTGACCACCGGACCAAACACTTCCCGCTGAACGATGGCATCCTCCTGCTTAGCGCCGGCCAAAAGCGTTGGCGCGAAGTAATAGCCTGGCCCGTCCACTTTTTTCCCGCCGGTAATGACCTGGATATGGCCCAGCGCTTTGGCCTCTTCGACCGCGCTGGTGACGCGTTCAAGATGAGCCTGCGAACTCAGCGGCCCCAGTTCTGTTGACGCCTCTTCCGGCGCGCCGGTTTTCAGGCTGGCAACCGCGGCCCCCAGTTTTTCAACCAGCGCATCATAAACCCCCTTCTGTGCGTAAATGCGACAGGCGGCGGTACAGTCCTGTCCGGCATTGTAAAAACCGAAGGTGCGAACGCCTTCCACCACCGCATCCACATCGGCGTCGTCAAACACAATCACCGGCGCTTTCCCGCCAAGTTCCATATGGGTGCGCTTAATTGACGGCGCGGTGTGGCTGAGAATGTGCTCACCGGTGGCGATCGAACCGGTTAACGAGACCATCCGGACTTTTTTGTGCCCCGTCAGCGGATCGCCCACCGTTTTGCCTCTGCCGAACAGCACATTGAGCACCCCCGGAGGGAAAATATCTTTCGCGTATTCCGCCAGCTTCAGCGCGCTCAGGGGCGTAATTTCCGACGGTTTGATCACCACGCAGTTACCGGCCGCCAGCGCGGGCGCCAGCTTCCACGCCGCCATCATCAGCGGATAGTTCCACGGCGCGATGGAGGCCACCACGCCCACCGGATCGCGGCGAATCATGGACGTGTGCCCTTCCAGATACTCCCCGGCCGCCAGTCCGTTCAGGCAACGGGCGGCCCCGGCAAAAAAGCGAAACACATCGACAATCGCCGGGATCTCATCATTGAGCGCGCAGTGCAACGGCTTGCCGCAGTTACGGGATTCCAGTTCGGCAAACTCTTGCGCATTCGCCTCGATCACATCCGCCAGTTTCAGCAACATTTCGCTGCGCGCCTTTGGCGTGGTCTGGCCCCACTCAGTAAAGGCCCGATCGGCAGCCTGGACTGCGGCGTCCACCTGAGCCGCTGACGCTTCGGCAATTTCCAGCAATATCTCGCCGGTGGCCGGGTTATAGACGGGCTGTTTTTCACCTTCACCGCTGACCAGCTCGCCGTTAATCAGTAATTGATGTTGCATAGCAATTTCCCATGTCGTTGTTTATTTACCGTTTACGGCGACGCTGTCGCCTTCACGCGTTAGCCACCAGGCCCCTAAAATTGGAAACGTTGTCGCCAGCATCACCAGCAGCGCCACGACGTTCGTCACCGGCACATCGCGCGGTCGCCCTAACTGATTGAGCAACCACAGCGGTAACGTCCGTTCATGACCAGCGGTAAAGGTCGTCACGATGATTTCATCGAACGACAGCGCAAACGCCAGCATTCCCCCCGCCAGCAGTGCCGACCCTAAATTCGGTAGTACCACGTAGCGGAAGGTTTGCCAGCCGTTCCCCCCCAGATCCATTGATGCTTCAACCAGACTCCATGAGGTCCGGCGAAAGCGCGCAATCACGTTGTTAAACACCACCACCACACAGAACGTGGCGTGCCCCACGACAATCGTCAAAAAGCCGGGGTCGAGATCCATCGCCTTAAACGCGGTCAGTAACGCCAGCCCGGTGACTATCCCTGGCAACGCAATCGGCAGCAGCAGTAAAAGGGAGATGGCCTGCTTTCCAAAGAAATCACGCCGCCAGAGCGCCGCCGCAGCCAGTGTGCCAAGCACCAGTGCAATCGCAGTCGACAGCGCCGCAATTTTAAGTGACAACGTCACTGCATCCAGAATATCGCTACGCTGCGCGGCGACGCTGAACCAGCGCAGCGTTAGCCCCTGCGGGGGAAAGCTAAAGGCCGCGTCTTCCGTATTAAAAGCATAGGTTGCGATAATCAGAATCGGAAAGTGCAGGAAAACCACCCCGCCCCAGGCGGCCAGTTTGAGGAACCACGGTGCGCGTTCAGAGTGCATCGAATGCTCCCAGGCGTTTCACGAACGCCAGGTAAAGGGCTATCAGTACAATCGGCACCAGCGTGAACGCGGCGGCCATCGGCATGTTGCCAATCGCCCCCTGCTGGGAATAGACCATGTTGCCGATAAAATAACCCGGCGGGCCCACCAGTTGCGGCACGATAAAGTCGCCGAGGGTCAGGGAAAAGGTGAAAATTGAACCCGCAGCGATACCGGGGATTGCCAGCGGCAAAACCACATAGCGGAAAGTTTGCCGGGGACGCGCCCCCAGATCGGCGGACGCCTGAAGCAGCGACGGCGGCAGACGCTCAAGCGCCGCCTGCACCGGTAAAATCATGAACGGCAGCCAGATGTAAACGAAGACCATAAACCGGCCCAATCCGGATGTTGAGAGCGTGTTTCCGCCCACCGCAGGCAGCGTCAGAATACTGGTCAATACGGATTCCAGCCCGAGATGGGTTAAAAACCATTGCGCCACGCCGTCTTTAGCCAGCAGCAGCGTCCATGCGTAGGCTTTCACAATGTAGCTCGCCCACATCGGAAGCATCACGGCAATATAGAAAAAGGCTTTCATTTTCCCGCTGGTGTAGCGCGCCATGTACCACGCCATGGGAAACGCCAGAATCGCGCAGGCGATGGTGACCGCAATCGCCATTGTCAGGGTGCGGATGATGATGTCGTAATTGGCCGGGTTAAACAGCGCCCGGAGATTCGCCAGCGTCAGATCCGGGGTCACTGACATGGTGAAATCATCAAAGGTATAAAACCCCTGCCACAGCAGCGTCATCAGCGAGCCGAAGTAGACAATGCCAAACCACATCAGCGGTCCGAGCAGCAGCAGAAACAGTCCCAGTCCTGGCTTGCGCCAGAATAAGCCAGAAATTTGACTCAGCCTGCCAGTGTGAGAAGGCGCAGAGAGGACATTCATTGCCATTTACCTCTCCTCAACCAGCGGCACCATGACCTCACGCGGCCATGACGCCATCACCTGCTGACCGGGTACAAGGGTTGCTGACAGTGATTCACCGCTCTGGTTGGCCTGACTGACCAGCAGCTTTCCACCGCCTGAGAGTGTTAACTCCACGCGGGTTGCCGCCCCCTGAAACTGTACTGCCTGAATCACTCCCAGCGTCTGGATCTCACCAGGAACGTTCAGCCGAATATGCTCAGGGCGCAGCGAATAGCTGCCCGCCATGCCACAGACCGTTGATGACATCACCGGGTCGAAGACGTTGGATGTGCCCACAAATCCCGCGACAAACGGCGTGCGCGGGCGCAGATATAACTCGCGCGGCGAATCCACCTGTTCAATTCGCCCGTTGTTGAATACCGCCACGCGGTCAGACATCGACAGCGCCTCACCCTGATCGTGGGTGACAAAAATAAAGGTGATCCCAAGCGACTGCTGGAGCTTTTTTAGCTCCAGTTGCATCTGTTCACGAAGTTTCAGATCCAGCGCGCCGAGCGGTTCATCCAGCAGCAACACGCGCGGTTCGTTCACCAGCGCGCGGGCAATCGCCACCCGCTGACGCTGGCCGCCGGAGAGCTGCGAGGGTTTACGCTCATACGCAAATCCGAGGGCGACTTTTTCCAGCGCGTCACGTGCCATCGTGTGACGACGCTTCTTGTCGACGCCTTTAACCATCAGGCCATAGGCGACATTGTCGAGGATCGACATGTGCGGAAACAGCGCATAGTCCTGAAACACGGTGTTCACATCCCGCGCCCACGGCGGTAACTCGCTCGCCGGCTTGCCAAAGATCGCAATCGATCCGCCGGAGAGCTGTTCAAATCCGGCAATCAGGCGCAGACAGGTGGTTTTGCCGGAGCCGGATGGCCCCAGCATGGAAAAAAATTCACCGTCGTTAATCGCAATACTGATGCCATCGACGGCCCGTACGTCACCGTAAAGACGCGAGACGTTATCAAACTCCACTGCGTACGTCATAAATCACCCCAGTGAAATCAGCGACCGCCCATAATGGCGATATAGTCCTGCGTCCAGCGGCTGTACGGCACGAATTTTCCGCCCTCGGCAACCGGTGTTTTCCAGAAGGCGATTTTGTCGAAGTAACTGTAGCCGTTAGTTTCACACCCGTTTTCACCGAGCAGCGTGCTGGCTTTACAGCCTTCGGTGACAACCGGAAGCGACCCAAACCACGCCGCGACATCGCCCTGTACTTTAGGCGTCAGCGACCAGTTCATCCATTTGTAGGCGCAAACCGGATGTTTCGCGTCGCTGTGCAGCATGGTGGTATCCGCCCAGCCAGTGACGCCCTCTTTCGGGAAGACGGTGGCGATGGGTTGTCCTTCGCCTTTCAGGGCATTTGCCTGATACGGCCAGGCGCTGGAGGCCACCACACCTTCATTTTTGAAGTCGCTCATCTGTACGGTGGTATCGTGCCAGTACCGGTGAATCAAACTGTGCTGGTCGCGCAGAACTTTCAGTACCGCCTGATACTGCGCTTCCGTGAGCTGATACGGGTCGCTGATACCCAGTTGCGGCTGCGTTGCCTTGACGAACAGCGCAGCATCGGCAATGTAAATCGGTCCGTCATAGGCCTGTACGCGGCCTTTGTTGGTCTTGCCGTCCGGCAAGTTTTGCCCGACAAACACCACACTCCAGCTATCAGGCGGCGTCGGGAACGTTTTGGTGTTGTACATCAGCAGGTTGGGTCCCCACTGATACGGTGTGCCGTAGACATTACCCTTCACGTTGAACCAGTCGCCTTTGACTAAGCGCGGATCGAGGGTTTTCCAGTTCGCAATAAGCGCCGTATTAATCGGCTGCACACGTTTCCCCATGATCAAACGCAGCGAGGCATCACCGGAAGCCGTAACCAGATCGTAACCGCCTTTTGCCATCAGGCTGACCATTTCATCCGACGTGGCGGCCGTTTTGACGTTTACCGCACAGCCCGTCTCTTTTTCGAATTGCGTCACCCAGTCGTACTGTTTATCGGTCTGACCGCGCTCGATGTATCCCGGCCAGGCGATAATGTCCAGGCGGCCTTCCGGTTTATCTAATGAGGTTGGTGGTTCGGCGGCGTGAGCGGTGAAAAGCGTCATACTGAGCGCACACAGGCTGCTGCGGGCAAATTTCTTGCACATAAGATCTTACTCCTGTCGCAAAATATTGAGCGGCAGCCTTGCCGTAAATATATGTCCTTTCCTGAGAATAGTCGGCGCGTCTGCAGCGCACCTCCCGGGGTGAAAAAATTTAATCAGGTTGTGACATAACGCGCATATCGCCCTGAAACAGGCCGATATGTGGTCATCTTCTGGTGTACAGACAAGGGGTTAGGGAAAACGTCGAAAAAATGAACGCTATTGCGGGTTCCTGTGATGGCGCGGAGGAAATAAGGTCGAAGCCATATTACCGCTATTTTAAAATAACAACGCGCCACGCGTTTATATTGAATGGCGCGCTGGATTTATTTCATTTGTTCACGAATAAGCAGGCCGAGTTGTTTTACCGCCGCTTCTTCGCGTTCTCCCCATCCCCAGGCCGTATTGAAACGGAAAAAACATTTCCAGGTATCCGATGTCGAAAACATTTTTCCCGGCGCGATGCTTATCTGATGAGCCAACGCCAGCGAAGTGAGTTCTCCCGCATCCAGCGATTCCGGCAGTTCCAGCCAGAGAAAATAGCCGCTGTTATTATGATGAATTTTCACCTCCGCAGGCAGGTGGCGCAGTAACGTCTGCCAGGCCTGCTGTTTGCGCTCTGCAAGCTGGCGACGCAGGCGACGAAGATGGGCGTCATAGCGACGCGTGGAGAGGTAATCCACCAGCGCCAGTTGCATGGGGGAACTGGTCGATAACGTGCTCATCAGTTGTAAGCGCTGGATCAGGCGAGCATGCTTACCTGCGGCGACCCAACCAATGCGAAATCCCGGCACCAGACATTTGGAGAACGACGAGCAGTGCAGCACGTTATCCTTGCGATCCCATGCTTTGGCCGGTAGCGGTTTTTCCCGGCCAAAATAGAGTTCGCTGTAAACATCATCTTCAATCAACATCACATTATGGCGATCGAGTATCTCAATCAGGCGCGCTTTTTTCTCCGGACTGAGGGTGAAGCCGAGCGGATTCTGGCTGTTAGTCATAAGCCAGCAGGCTTTCACCGGATAATCCTGTAAAGCCTGTTCCAGCGCCGTCAGATCGATCCCCTCTTTCACATCTGTCGCCACCGACAGCGCTTTTAACCGCAGCCGTTCCAGCGCCTGCAGCGCGCCATAAAAACAGGGGTTTTCCACAATCACCCAGTCACCCGGTTCCGTCACCGCCTGCAGACTCAGATTGAGCGCTTCCAGCGCCCCGGCGGTAATCACAATTTCATCAGGTGAGACGGTCATCCCCTGTAACGCATAGCGACGGGCAATGGCATGGCGTAACTCTGCGTTACCCGGCGGCAGGTTTTCAATCACGCTCATGGCGGTGGCCGTTTTACTGACCTGGGCCAGCGAGCGGTTCAGTTGCTGTAGCGGAAACAGACGCGGATCCGGAAACGCCGAGGCAAATGGCATCACCGACGCGTCACGGCTGGCCTGGAGCATCTCAAAAATAGAGGTGTTAATGTCCACCGCCTCATCACGCATGATCTGCGCCGGGGGGACAGTTGGCTGACGTACGGGACGAGGCGCGACGTAGTAGCCGGACTGTGGACGGGCAATAATCCGCCCCTGGCTTTCCAGTAGCTGATAGGCATGGCCCACCGTCATAAAACTCATTCCGCTGCTGACGACCTGTTCACGCAGTGACGGCAGTCGATCGCCGGGTTGCCAGACGCCAGACGCAATCTGCTCGCAGATCTGTTCTGCCAGTCGTTGATATTTTTTCATCGTTATACGCTCGAATGTCCATGCAGGTGACACCTGAGTGTATATCAGTGAATAAAATACTCAACATCCTGGTAACTGTTATGGTTTTAAAAGCCTGGACTGTTCCTGCCACTCAATACGCTACAGGCATAAAATTGCGCTGAATCAATTTTAAGTGTGGGGCTTTGCATGTTTGGTCTTGATGCGTTTCACCTGGCGAGGATCCAGTTTGCATTTACGGTTTCCTTCCACATAATTTTTCCGGCAATCACCATTGGCCTTGCCAGTTATCTTGCCGTGCTGGAAGGACTTTGGCTGAAAAGCAAAAATCCGGTCTGGCGTTCGCTTTATCACTTCTGGTCGAAAATCTTCGCCGTCAACTTTGGGATGGGCGTAGTTTCGGGTCTGGTGATGGCCTACCAGTTTGGCACGAACTGGAGCGGGTTTTCCGAGTTCGCGGGCAGTATTACCGGGCCATTACTGACCTATGAAGTGCTCACTGCGTTCTTCCTGGAAGCCGGTTTTCTCGGCGTGATGCTCTTTGGCTGGAATAAAGTCGGCCCCGGCCTGCACTTTTTCTCCACCTGCATGGTTGCGCTAGGCACTATTATTTCCACCTTCTGGATCCTGGCCTCAAACAGTTGGATGCAAACGCCACAGGGCTTTGAGATTGTGAATGGACAGGTCGTGCCCGTGGACTGGTTTGCGGTCATTTTTAACCCGTCCTTCCCCTATCGTTTGCTGCACATGTCGGTGGCGGCGTTTCTGAGCAGCGCGCTGTTTGTTGGCGCTTCGGCAGCCTGGCATCTGCTGCGTGGAAACAACACTCCTGCCATTCGCGCCATGTTCTCGATGGCACTGGCAATGACGCTGATTGTCGCTCCGGTTCAGGCATTGATTGGCGACATGCACGGTCTGAACACCCTCAAACATCAGCCCGCCAAAATTGCGGCGATTGAAGGTCACTGGGAAAACCCGCCAGGAGAGGCCACCCCACTGCTGCTGTTTGGCTGGCCGGATATGGAACAAGAGCGCACCCGTTACGGACTGGCAATCCCGGCGTTGGGCAGTCTGATCCTGACCCACAGTCTGGATAAACAGGTTCCGGCGTTAAAAGAATTTCCGAAAGAAGATCGCCCGAACTCAACGATCGTCTTCTGGTCGTTTCGCATTATGGCGGGCCTCGGCATGCTGATGATTCTGCTGGGCGTTTGCGCACTGTGGTTACGCTACAAACAGCGGCTGTATACTTCGCGTCCTTTCTTGCGCTTTGCGTTATGGATGGGACCGTCCGGACTTATCGCCATTCTGGCCGGATGGGTGACGACCGAAGTGGGCCGCCAGCCGTGGGTGGTCTACGGTCTGCAACGCACTGCTGATGCGGTTTCCGCTCACGGCGACCTGCACATGAGTATTTCGCTTCTGGCGTTCTTTGTTGTCTACAGCTCCGTGTTTGGCGTCGGCTACAGCTACATGATTCGTCTTATCCGCAAAGGGCCGCAGGATGATGACGCCACGACACCGCCAACCGGCACGCCTGCCAGACCGCTGTCGGCTGCCGTCCTCGATTCTCAACATGAGGCACATCGCTAATGGGTATTGATTTATCGGTTATCTGGTTTGTCATCATCGTCTTCGCCACGCTGATGTACATCGTGATGGATGGATTCGATTTAGGCATTGGTATTTTGTTTCCCTCTACGCGCGACGCAGAGGATCGTGATGTGATGGTCAACAGCGTCGCTCCGGTCTGGGACGGTAATGAAACCTGGCTGGTTCTTGGCGGCGCCGGGTTGTTTGGCGCTTTTCCGCTGGCCTATGCGGTGATTATTGATGCGTTGACGATCCCGCTGACCCTGATGCTGATCGGGCTGATATTTCGCGGCGTCGCCTTTGAATTTCGTTTTAAGGCGACACCGGCTCATCGCCCATTCTGGGATAAAGCGTTTATCGGCGGGTCGGTTCTGGCGACATTCAGCCAGGGCGTAGTGGTTGGCGCGGTGATTAACGGATTCCCGGTCACGGGTCGCAGTTTCAGCGGCGGTCCGTTTGACTGGTTAACGCCCTTCTCACTGTTCTGCGGCGTGGGCCTGGTGGTCGCGTATGCGCTGCTGGGCGCTACCTGGCTGGTGATGAAGAGTGAAAACCCGTTGCAGGATAAGATGCGTGTCGTGGCGAAAAAGCTGTTGCTGGCGATGCTTGTGGTGATCGCCATCATCAGTCTGTGGACGCCGCTGGCGCACCCGGCTATCGCTGAGCGCTGGTTTACACTGCCCAACCTGTGGTTCCTGTTGCCAGTACCGTTGTTGGTCGCGGCGATCGGTTTCTGGCTGTGGCGAACACTGAATCAACCAGACAGCCACGCGCTGGCGTTTGTACTGACGCTGGGGTTAATTTTTCTCGGTTTCAGCGGGCTGGGGATCAGTATCTGGCCTCATATTATTCCGCCGTCTGTTACCCTCTGGCAGGCGGCAGCGCCCGCGCAGAGCCAGGGCTTTATGCTGGTCGGCGCCTTACTGATAATCCCGATTATTCTGGTCTATACCTTCTGGAGCTACTACGTGTTCCGTGGAAAAGTTCAACATGGCGAGGGGTATCACTGATGCAACAACCTGTCTGGAAGCGCCTGATGTGGCTGGCGATCATCTGGGGCGGTAGCGTGCTGGCGCTGGCTGCGGTGGGCATGTTCTTCCGTGTGATCATGACGGCTGCAGGCTTTAAATCTCACTAAGTATAACGGGTAGGCTTCACGCTTACCCGTTGCTGACAAACCCTTTGCACTAACTTGAGAAGTTGAATAATAACCAGACGAAATGACTGGCATCATACCCGCAGACTGAACCAGAGTGTGGCATGATGTTTACAAAAGCGTTTTCCGTTATTTTACTCACCTGCGCGTTGTTTTCCGGTCAGCTTATGGCAGGCCATAACGGTCACGAATTCCTGTGGGTGAAAAATGTGGATCATCAGTTACGTCATGAGGCGGACAGCGATGAGCTGCGTGCCAGGGCCGAAGAGTCTGCCGAAAGCCTGCGTGAGCACCATCACTGGCTAAAATCACGCAAGCCTGAGACTCACTTCCGTTAAATTTTAACGCTTTCGCTTCGGCAGGGTTTTCATCAGCTCTTCCGGGCTGACGGATGCCACTACGCTGCCTGGCAGCGGCATTTTCAGAATGTGATTTTTGATTTTGCCGATCACATGCATTTCACACGGGCGACAGTCAAATTTCAGCGTTAATACGTCGTCGCCGTTCACCAGTTGCATGGGGGTCGCTTTCCAGCTTTTGATATTGCCTTTCGCCTGTTTCGGGCACAGGTTAAACGCGAAGCGCAGGCAGTGTTTGGTGATCATCACCGGCACATCTCCCTTCTCTTCATGCGCTTCGTAGGCCGCGTCGATCAGTTGAACACCGTAGCGATGATAGAACTCGCGCGCCTTGTGGTTGTAGACGTTGGCGAGAAAACTGAGATGCGTCTGCGGATAAACGGGCGCAGGATCTGAGACCGCTTTGCGAACGCCGCGCTGATAGCCTGCAAGACGTGCGGCATCGAGCATGTCTACCGCTTCCCGGCGGAAGGCATTCAACTGGCTGTTAGGCACAAACAGCGCCCCCGGCAGATTCACCGTGATGTTGCGGGCGAAGTAAATCGTCTGCCCCAGTTTGGCCAGTCCCTCATTCAGCCCGCTCAGCGCTTTTTCTGCGTTGTTGGCCTCATCAAACTGTCCTTCCAGCATATGCGTAATGCTGATGCCCTCTTCGCTGGTCAACGTCAGGATTAGCTGCTCCTGCCAGCCACCCAGTTCAATATCCACCGCGACCCGACGCTCACTTGACGTTTTGGTCAACGCCTGTTGCCAGTTATGATCGAGATTGCGGTTCAGCGGATGGTGCGGCCGAAGTTTATGCAGTTCTGCGGGCATGTCGTTTGGCCAGATGCGGTAACGGTTATGCCCGGTTTTCTCAACGGTATTGGCACGAAAACCGACAACCTCGCGTTTAATCAGCACGTTCAGCCCATCGCCGTTGGCCAGCGGTTCACTGACCTCCACATCGATATGATCTTTCGCTACGTTCAGGACTTCGCCGACCGGAAGACCGATAAATTTCGGCGAATCGAATGCGCCAATGTCGCCTTTGCGCGCATTCACGAAATAATCGGTGCTGCCGCGATGAAACGTCTTCTCCGTCGACGGAATAAAGAAATGTTCTGTGCGTCCGGCAGAGGCTCGGGCCAAATCGTCACGCTCGTCAATGATCGCGTCAAGCATCTGACGGTAGTGGGCGGTGATGTTCTTCACATAGCTCATGTCTTTGTAACGCCCCTCAATCTTGAAGGAGCGTACACCGGCGTCAATCAGCGCGCCCAGATTGGCGCTCTGATCGTTATCTTTCATCGACAGCAGATGTTTTTCGTACGACACCACCCGTCCCTGATCGTCTTTCAGGGTGTACGGTAAACGGCACGCCTGGGAACAGTCGCCGCGATTGGCGCTACGTCCCGTCTGCGCATGAGAGATGTAACACTGCCCGGAATAGGCCACACACAGCGCGCCGTGGATAAAGAATTCAAGGGTAGCGTCGGTGGCCTGATGGATGGCCTGAATCTGCTCCAGGCTCAGTTCGCGCGCCAGCACTATCTGGGTGAAGCCGACATCAGATAAAAATTTCGCTTTTTCAACGCTGCGAATGTCGCACTGGGTACTGGCATGCAGTTCGATGGGCGGAATGTCGAGTTCCAGAATGCCCATATCCTGCACTATAAGCGCATCAACGCCGCTCTGATAGAGATCGGTAATCAGTTTCTGCGCGGGCTCCAGCTCATCGTCGTGAAGAATGGTGTTTAGCGTGACAAAGATCTTTGCGCCAAAACGATGGGCAAACGGCACCAGCTCAGCAATGTCTTTCAGGCTATTGCTGGCGTTGTGACGGGCGCCAAAACCGGGGCCGCCAATATAAACGGCGTCAGCACCGTGTAAAATGGCTTCGCGGGCAATCGCGGTGTCCCGAGCCGGGCTTAACAATTCGAGGCGATGTGGGTGCTGGCGCATAGCGTTGTTCTTATCCAGTAGCAGCAAAATGGCGGCTATTGTAGTCAGAAGCGCGGCGTTACGAAATAGTTTTCCCGCTTAACTGCGCGGGTAATGGATGAGCGAATGAAAGTGAACCGGTTGTTCACTGCTGTTGCGATAGGCATGGGCTTTGTCACCGGCAAACCGAACCCCTTCACCAGTGCGGATGGTGTGCCAGTGCCCATCAATGCACATCTCCAGCTCACCGTGAATCACCACGACATGTTCAATCACCCCCGCTTCATGCGGCGTGGATTCGCTGAGCGCGCCGGGGGCCAGCAAAATGGAAAAATGATCGAAGCACAGTTGCGGATCCCACGGGAATAACGGCGTCACGACCATCGCCTGCTGCTGCGGGTCAAACGTCGGCAGCGGCTCAGATTCCGGGGGGGAAATAAAGGTGGAAAATGGGACATTCAGCCCGGTGGCAATCTTCCATAACGTTGCGACGGTTGGACTGGATTCATTGCGCTCGATTTGCCCGAGCATCGCTTTTGAAACGCCCGTCGCGTCCGCCAGACGCGATAAGCTCCACTCCCGCTCTTTACGTAGCGTTCTGAGTGTTTTCGCCAGATAGTGAGTCAGATTATCCATTTGCGTTCTCCCTAAAAGGCCAGCTTACCACTTGTACGTTATAACGCTCAAATGTTAGATTAAATGACCGTTATAACGCACAAGAGGTGGCTATGCGTTCATTTTCCCTTCCGTTACCTGTTCTGCTTTCTGGTTTTGTCGCCGTGCTGGTTGGCTACGCCAGTTCCGCCGCGATCATCTGGCAGGCGGCGGTCGCTGCCGGGGCCAGCGCAGCGCAAATCGCGGGGTGGATGACCGCACTGGGGATTGCGATGGGTGTCAGTACGCTGGCGTTAACCCTGTGGTATCGCGCCCCGATACTCACCGCATGGTCAACGCCTGGCGCTGCGCTGCTGGTGACCGGATTGCAGGGGCTGACATTACCGGAAACCATTGGGGTATTTATTGTCGCCAACGCGCTGATCGTGCTGTTCGGCGTGACGGGGCTGTTTGCACGTCTGATGAATATCATTCCGCATTCGCTGGCGGCGGCAATGCTGGCAGGTATTCTGCTCCGTTTTGGCTTACAGGCCTTTTCCAGTCTGGATGGCGATTTCATTCTTTGTGGCAGCATGCTGCTGGCCTGGCTGATACTGAAGGGCGTTGCCCCACGCTATGCGGTGATTGCCGCACTGGTCGTCGGCGCGCTCATTGCCTCACTTAAAGGTGACATTGTCACTTCATCCATTGTTCTCTCTCCTGTTCTTCCCACGTTTATTGCCCCGACGTTTTCACTGTCGCACGCTCTGGGTATTGCTGTGCCCCTCTTTCTGGTGACGATGGCATCACAGAATGCCCCTGGTGTGGCTACCCTGAAAGCGGCGGGCTACGATGTCCCTGTCTCACCGCTTATCGTGGTCACGGGATTGCTGGCGCTGCTGTTTTCACCCTTCGGCGTCTACTCCATCTGCATTGCAGCCATCACCGCCGCCATTTGCCAAAGTCCGGAGGCCCACACTGATAAAACAAAGCGCTGGCTGGCAGCGGCGGCAGCCGGGGGGGTCTATCTGTTAGCCGGTTTTTTTGGTGGCTCCATTACCGGCATTATGGCGGCGTTGCCGGTGAGTGGTATGCAAATGCTGGCAGGGCTGGCACTGCTGGGAACGCTGTCAGGCAGTCTGCATCAGGCGCTGAACCATGAAAATGAACGAGATGCTGCCATCATTACATTTCTGGTGACGGCCAGTGGACTGACACTCTGGGGAGTTGGTCCGGCATTCTGGGGACTGGCCGCAGGCGGGATCAGTTACTGTGTTTTACGCCTGGCGCGCCGCGCGTAGCTGCGATGGCGTCGTTCCTGTTACCTGCTTAAAGCGATTACTGAAATGGCTCGGCGAGCTGAAGCCGCAGGCCAGCGCAATCTCCGTAAGGGGGCGCTGCGTATGACACACCAGTTGTTTAGCCAGCGCCATACGCCGCTGCATCACGTACTGGTGCGGGGCCATGTTCATCGACTGGCGGAACATTCGGGCGAAATGGAATTCGCTGAGTGCCGCTTCATGGGCCAGATCGGCCAGGGTTAACGGTTCTGCCAGATGTGCATCGATATACGCAAGCACATTGCGTAAGGTCACCGGCGCCAGTCCCCCGGTGACGGTCGGCAACCGCCACTGCACATTGCTGTAATGCTGAATCAAATGTGTCATCAGCAGCGACGAGGCCGCGCTGAGCGTCAGGTGATTTGCCGGTTGCTGCCAGTCGTTACCCAACAAAAACTGTCGGTAAACTGCGGTAATCCCCGGGTCGTTACCAAACGTGCGCTCATCCAGCGTGAAGCTATACGGGCTTTTATCCCAGACTTTTTCACCCACTTCCCGCAGATGCTCGTCTGTACAGTAGAGATGTACAAACGAAAGATCGTCACGGATATCCCAGGTGGATTCACTCTCTTTCGGCAGCAGGCAAAAGCGGTCCGGTCCCCCGCCATTCTTCCAGCCCGTCGCCGTTTTATGGTAGCTCTCATAGCCATCCGCCACGTACAAGCTGAGCGTGTGGTGATCGCAATACTGGGTGATGGTGTCGCGTTTGTTCGACCACGCTGCCAGTTGAATACCCGACTGCAAGGCAACCGATTCATGCAGCACGGCATTGTGCCGACGCAATTTTTCAAAGGCTTCGTAGGACCGGGACATACCACCACATTAGCGACATTGAGCAGGCTTTCAGTCTATCGCAGGTTACTGGCGTTACCAGCGGTCCGGGTGAAAAAAGCGCAAGATTTTGCAAGTCTGGCGCAACATGGTGAAAGCGCATTGTTCGTGAAAACTGCGACAGTCAGTTATCGGTTGAAAAAGGAAAAGCGCAATGAACGCATTACTGTACTGTCTGGTGGTGGTGATTTGGGGTACGACGTGGATCGCCATTTATCTGCAACAAGGGCCCGTGCCCGCACCGGTCTCTATTTTCTGGCGTTTTGCGGTAGCAACGGCGCTGATGATGTTAATTATGCTGGTGCGCGGCAAACTGCGTAAGCTCTCAGCGCGCGATCACCTGTTCTGTCTGCTGCAAGGAAGCTGTGTTTTCTGTTTTAATTTCTGGTGTTTTTACACCGCCGCAGCCTGGATCAGTACCGGACTTGAATCGGTTATTTTCTCGATGGCGGTACTTTTTAACGCCGTGAACAGCTTCTTCTTTTTTGGGCAAAAACCACCGCTGCGCTTTTACTGCGCCGCCATACTCGGCCTCACTGGTATCGTCACCCTCTTCTGGCAGGATCTGACAAACAGCGGTTTCAGTGGAACACTGCTGCTGGGGATTGGACTGAGTGCTCTGGGGACGTTTGGCTTCTCACTGGGAAATATGATTAGCCTGCGCCATCAGAAAAAAGGGCTGGAGATTATGACCACCAACAGTTGGGCCATGCTCTACGGCACGCTGATGATCGCCGTTATTGCGCTGCTTCGCGGGGATAATTTCAGCCCTCAGTGGACCTTCAGCTACCTTGGCGCCCTGCTGTATCTGGCCGTTTTCGGATCGGTTATCGCTTTCGGGGCCTATTTTACCCTGGTGGGACGCATTGGTCCGGGCAACGCCGCGTACAGTACGCTGCTTTTTCCGCTGGTCGCCCTGTCAATTTCCACAGTATATGAAGGCTATGTCTGGCAGATGAATGCGGTAGCGGGACTGGTGCTGATTCTGCTCGGTAATCTGGTGATGTTCGCTCGCCCAACCACGTTGCTACGTCGCCGGCTGGCGTAAAAGATGCGCCATCAGACGATGGCGCATCAGAGGATTATTTCTTGTTGATATCAAACATGCTGGCGTCTGTCGCCATGTCATCCACAACCTGTTTCATGTTTTCAAACGCCATTGGCGTGCTCTGGTTATTCAGGTCCTTACCTTCACCCTGACGTACGACTTTAATCACCGGCTTATTCGTTGCCGCGTCAATCAACTCACCTTCAAAATAGAGGTGCGTATCCATAGTGCGGTGACCGGTAGCCATTTGCGTACCTGCCACCACCAGCGCAATTGGCACCACTTCATAGAACTGCAACCCTTCTTTGCTGGTGTCGACCCCGGTAATAGCTCCACGGAAAATCAGGCTGCGCGGCCCGGGCGTGGTCACCAGCGGCTTACGCTGAGCAACGGCCGTTTTCATTTTCGTGTTGGTATAGTTCAATAACTGATCGAGGACTTTCTGTCCGACCTGAGTCGTCGGCTTTGGAACCGGATAATAGGTTATCGGGTTCCAGACAATATTGTCATATTTCGCTTCGTTGTAGGCAGGATCCACCCAACGCAGAACGGGCTGTCCCGTTGCAGATTTTGTCTCCTTAAGGCCGGAGTAGTCTTTTAAAAACCCAGAGTATTTCTCAGGCTGCGTGACTTTTGACGCACAGCCAGATAACACCAATAAACCAGTTAGCGCTGCAACTTTAAATAAAGTATGAGTACGCATGAATCGATCCCTTAAAATATGCAGATATGCAATTGAAATAGTAGCAAAGGGAAACCACCTGCGCTGGACTAAAAATGTAATGCAAAGCACATTTTTTTCAGCGCGCCCACATTTCAGAAAAACCTCGGGCGCAGAGGGGGTTAGAAGGATTTCATTTACGCTATTTTGCGGGCTAACAGCGTGGCGAAACGCAGTTTAATCCGATTGCCGTTTTCGTCCGTGCGGTGTAATTCGCCGACATCTTCATTGTATTTGAGCAATTCCCATCCGTCATAATAACGACGAAGTTCCCCTGCTTTAAAAGTAAACGGGAAACCGACCGTGCAGGGAAAGTCGTCGGTATCCATTGCAGCCACAATCAGGTTATATCCGCCTGGTTTCGTGCAGCGCTGCATGTTATCGATTAAACCCGGGATAGTTTTTGCCTCAAGGAACATCAGCACTACGGTGGAAAGAATAAAATCATATTCCCCCCCGAACGTCAGCGCATTGAGATCGACGACCTTCGCCTGTAAATTATCCAGCCCTTCCTGTGCTTTAATCCTCTCGACGTTGGCGATGCTCATTGGGTTTTTATCCCACGCGGTCACGTCATATCCCTTTGCTGCCAGATAAACACTGTTGCGACCATTCCCACAGCCTAAATCCAGTGTTTTACCTGGTTTTACGACTTTCACCGCGTCTAACACTTCGGAGTGGGTTCGGGTGAGGTCGTATTTTTCAGTAAAATAATTTTCATCACGAAGGGTCATTTTTTATCCTCAGATTTCAGTAATGCCGCGCGTTCTGTGCGAATGAGCAGTTTTCCCTGCATCAGCAATGCGAACGTGCGTATCAGCAGTAATGCAATAATAACGTTGGTAAAGATGAACAATGGCAACGCCAGGGCATGGAAAAAACCCGACTCGCGGCCGTGGCCCAGGTGCAATCCGGTGGTCGCCAGCGCCGACACGCCGAACGAGAAGCTCCAGAATGAGGCATTAAACGGTTGTGACAGATACCAGGGCATCAACCGCAGCATAAACAGGAGTTGCAACAAGCCATAGCCAAACAGCATTTTCGCCAGCGTATCGCCCTCCCCGCCATTAACACTCAGCCAGGCGCTGCAGGCCACCAGCGCAGGGGCAAGTTGAATTCCTAACGAGGTTCGCAACACGGTGGGTAATTCTCCGGCAGTGCGTAAACGGTGTAAAATTACCGGTTCCAGACTCAGCCAGGAAAAGACGCCAGCGCCCAGGAAGACCAGACCGGCATCGGTATAGCCGAGCGCTCCGCAGGCCATCGCGCTGATAAAGTTGTTGGCCACTGTTGGCAAATACAGTCCTGGCGTCGTCGCCTCATGCGGATGCGAACCGCGCCACAGCCCGGCGGTTTGCCAGGCGGCATAAACCAGTTGGATCACCACTCCTGCACTGAACAGACCGACGGCAAGCGCGCGAAACCAGGGCACAAAGCCAATCGCCACCAGCATGGTTGTCGCAGGAAAAAGACTGACAAAACTGCTCATCACCGGATGGCGAATTTCAGCGAGTACGCTGTGCGGGAAACGGAGCAGACGGGTGATAAATGCGAGCGTCAACAGCCCCCAGATAACCATCGCCAGAATCACCAGACCGTCGCCAATGCCGTGGCTGACGGGCCAAATCTGACTGGCGTAGCGCCAGGCAAACCCCATTCCAATCGTTCCCAACACCATGCCAAAGTAGCCTGCGGGAAGATTGAGAACACAATCACTGTCTTTTTTGTTACTCATTTTGTTTATATTTTAAAGTATATTTTAGATGCATTTTATGGAATGTCGCCGCTTTTAGCCAGCACCGCAAAATTTGCTACGGTTATAGTAAGCAACCAGGCGGAATACCTTCATGCATAAATACCGACTCAGCAACACGCAGCGTGCCTTCAGCTATCAGGATAATGGCAATAAAAAGAGCGTATTACTACGCCAGATTATCGCCGTTGCTGACTTTAATGATGTGAAAGCCGGTGACGCGGGAGGCTGGGTGGACGATGAAAGCGTTCTGGCTCAGACCGGACACTGCTGGATTTATGATGAAAATACGCTGGCCTTCGGCGGAAGCGTTATCTCCGGGGATGTCCGGGTAACCCAGCCCTGCCTGATTCATGACAATGTGCGCATCAGCGATAACGCCTGGATTGACCATGCGGAGTTAAGTCATGGCGCCACGATAAGTGACAACGTCACTATTCAGTCATCCATTGTTCGCGGCGACTGCCGCCTGTCTGGTGATGCCCGCATTCTGCAGCAAACGGAGATCATTGCAGCGCGGGGATTGACCGTCGAGCGCGATCGAACCCTGCAAATTTACGACCGTGCGACCATCAGTTGCTCGCGCATCGTTCATCAGGTGCAAATCTACGGCGACGCCAGTATCCGCTATGCGTTCATTGAGCACCGGGCCGAGGTTTTTGACAACGCGGTGATAGAGGGTAACGAGGAAAATAACGTCTGGATCTGCGATTGTGCAAAAGTTTACGGCTGCGCGCAGGTCGTGGCGGGCACAGAAGAAGACGCTATCCCGACGCTGCGTTACAGCTCACAGGTGGCGGAACAGGCGCGAGTGGAAGGCAACTGTGTGCTGAAACATCATGTTCTGGTCGGGGGGAACGCCCTGCTGCGCGGAGGGCCCATTTTACTTGACGACCACATTCTGATTGAGGGCGATTCGCGCATTCAGGGAGAAGTGCTGATTGAAAACCATGTCGATATTCGCGGGCAGACAACGGTGGACGCGACGCCCGGTGATGCCATTCACCTGCGCGGGCCGAAAGTCTGTAACGGTGAGCAGATCACCCGCACACCGTTAGTCGGTTCACTGTAGCCAGGCGCGCCGCCAGCGCGCTTTTGCATGCACACTCTTCTAACCCCTGTCATTCCCCTTCACTCTTTCATTTAATTTGAGCGTTTTTATTCCATCTTCATCACATTATTTTTTATTCCTCCTGCTTTCGGTCATTTCACGTGAGATTTATCACAATTATTCAGCCACCCAGCGCCTATAAAACGCTCAATGAGTGATTGTTTTACGTTCTACGGAGAAACCTATGTCATTTTCTGTGCAGGAAACGCTCTTCTCGCTGTTGCAACTTAACGCCATTTCGGGGCATGAAAACAGCGTTGCTGACCTCATGCAACGCGAATTTAAACGCCAGGCGAAAGAGGTCTGGCGCGATCGGCTGGGCAATGTCGTTGCTCGTTATGGCAGTGATAACCCCAATGCGCTGCGGCTGATGATCTTTGCGCACATGGATGAAGTCGGCTTTATGGTGCGAAAAATTGAGCCATCCGGATTTTTGCGCTTCGAGCGCGTGGGCGGTCCGGCGCAGGTCACCATGTCGGGTTCAGTGGTCACGCTGGCCGGAGACCACGGGCCGGTGATGGGTTGTATTGGCATCAAGGCTTATCACTTTGCGAAGGGGGATGAACGCACGCAATCCCCCTCTGTTGATAAGTTATGGATCGATATCGGCGCTAAGGATAAAGCCGATGCGATGCGCATGGGTATTCAGGTGGGAACGCCCGTTACCCTGTATAACCCGCCACAGTTGCTGGCAAACGATCTGGTGTGCAGTAAAGCGCTGGACGATCGCCTGGGCTGTACTGCGCTGCTGGGTGTTGCCGAGGCGATTGGCGTGGCATCGCTGGATATCGCCGTCTGGCTGGTGGCATCCGTACAGGAAGAGTTCAATATCCGGGGCATCGTGCCGGTATTACGCCGCGTGAAGCCAGACCTCGCCATTGGTATTGATATCACTCCATCCTGCGATACGCCGGATCTGCATGACTATTCCGAGGTACGGATTAATCAGGGAGTTGGCATTACCTGTCTGAACTACCACGGTCGTGGAACGCTGGCAGGACTCATCACCCCGCCGCGCCTCATCCGGATGCTGGAGCAAACCGCCCGTGAGCACAACATCCCTGTCCAGCGTGAAGTGGCGCCAGGCGTGATTACCGAAACGGGCTACATACAGGTTGAACAGGACGGCATTCCCTGCGCCAGCCTCTCTATTCCCTGTCGCTATACCCATTCTCCCGCGGAGGTCGCCAGTCTGCGCGATTTGACTGACTGCATTCGCTTATTAACCGCTCTTACCGGCATGCCCGCAGAGCATTTTCCCGTTGAGCCTGATTCAGGCACTACACAAGAGGCACACCCACTATGAAAAAGATCCTTGTGGCATGCGGTACTGGCATGTCCACCTCCACCATGATTGCGCACAAGCTGCAGGAGTTTCTGGCTGAGGAAGGCATTGCGGCAAGCACAGCGCAGTGTTGCCTCAATGAGATCCCGCTTAACTGTAACGGTATGGACCTTATTGTCACGTCCATGCGCACCAACAGTGACTATGGCGTACCGACCTTAAACGGCGCGGCCCTGCTGACGGGCATTAACGATGACGCGCTGAAACAACAAATCAAGGCACTGTTAACGCAGTAGCAAGGAGGCAATATGTTTGACTACATCCTGTCTCTCGGCGGTACCGTTTTCGTTCCCATCATCATGATTGTGATAGGTCTGATCTTCCGCATCCCCTGGCTTCAGGCCATCAAAGCCGGGGTGACGGTTGGTATTGGGTTTGTGGGCATGGGGCTGGTGATCGTGATGGCGATCGACAGCCTCAGCCCGCCTATCAAAGTGATGATTGAACGCTTCGGCCTGACGCTGCACGTGTTTGACGTCGGCGCAGGACCGGCTTCCGGCGTGGGGTATGCAACCGCTATTGGCGCTATGATCATTCCGGTGATTTTCCTGCTCAACGTCGCGATGCTGGTCACCCGCCTGACCAAAACCATGAACGTCGATATCTATAACTACTGGCACTACGCCATTACCGGCACCGTCGTCCAGTTAATGACCGGCAGTCTGATTTATGGTGTTCTGGGCGCGATTTGCCATGCGGCGTTGTCGCTAAAAATGGCCGACTGGACCGCCAAACGGGTGCAAAACATTGTTGGTCTGGAAGGGATTTCCATCCCACAGGGCTATGGTTCAAGCTCGGTGCCGCTGTTCGTCCTGCTGGATGCGATTTACGAAAAAATCCCCTTTATGAAAGGACGCAACATTGACGCACAGGAGATCCAGAAGCGCTACGGGATGGTGGGCGACCCGGTCATCATCGGCGTGGTGCTTGGGCTGATCTTTGGTCTTGCCGCCGGAGAAGGTTTCAAAGGCTGCGCCAGCCTGATGATTACCGTCGCTGCGATTATGGTGCTGTTCCCGCGCATGATCCGTCTGATTGTCGAAGGATTGCTGCCCATTTCCGACGGGGCGCGAAAATTCTTCCAGACGCATTTCAAAGGACGTGAAGTGTACATCGGTCTGGATACCGCCGTGACGCTGGGCCACCCCACCACCATTGCGGTCGGTCTGTTACTGATCCCTATCATGTTGATTCTGGCGAGTATCTTACCGGGCAATAAAGTGCTGCCGCTTGCTGACCTGCCGGTGGCGCCGTTCTTTATCTGTATGGCGACGGTTATCCATCGCGGCGACCTGATTCGCACCTTAATCAGCGGCGTAATTGTCATGATTACCGTCCTGCTCATCGCCACGCAATTTGCCCCGTACTTTACTGAGATGGCGCTGAAAGGCGGTTTCAGCTTTGCCGGTGAGAGTGCGCAAATCTCCGCGCTATCCGTTGGCAATCTGTTTGGCTGGTCGATTTCGGAACTGATGTCGCTTGGGATCATTGGCGTTGTCGTCGCTGTCGGTCTTGTGGCCAGTGTTGTGTTGTTCTTACGTAAACGTGAATTATCGGAATAAGGAGTAGCTTCAATGAGTTGGCTTAAAGAAGTCATTGGAACGGAAAAAGCCGTCATCGCCATGTGCCATTTGCGCGCATTGCCTGGCGACCCGAGTTTTGACGCGCAAAAAGGGATGAACTGGGTGACCGACCGCGCCCATGACGATCTCATGGCGTTACAGAATGGCGGTGTGGATGCCGTTATGTTTTCCAACGAGTTTAGTCTCCCCTATCTGACCAAAGTCCGTCCGGAAACCACCGCAGCCATGGCGCGAATCATCGGGCAATTAATGAACGAGATCCGTATTCCGTTTGGCGTAAACGTGTTGTGGGATCCGGTCGCCTCGTTCGATCTCGCCATGGCAACCGGGGCGAAATTTATCCGCGAAATATTTACCGGCGCCTACGCCAGCGATTTTGGCGTCTGGGATACCAACGTCGGGGAAACCATCCGTCATCAGCACCGTATAGGCGCAGGCCATGTCAAAACCCTGTTCAATATTGTGCCTGAAGCAGCGGTTTATCTTGGCAACCGCGATATCTGTTCAATTGCAAAATCGACGGTGTTTAACAACCATCCGGATGCGCTTTGCGTCTCTGGCCTGACCGCAGGCGCACGCACCGACAGCGCACTGCTGAAACGAGTGAAAGAAACCGTTCCGGAAACTGTCGTGCTGGCCAATACCGGCGTGTGTCTGGAAAACGTGGAAGAGCAACTGAGCATCGCCGACGGCTGCGTCACGGCGACAACCTTCAAAAAAGACGGCGTATTCGCCAACTTTGTCGACCAGGCGCGCGTCAGTCAGTTTATGGAGAAAGTACACCAGATCCGGCAATAAAAAGGGGATAAGCAGAGCGCTTATCCCCGGCAGAGAGTCATTACCCTTCTGCGATCCCTGTCGTCTTCGTCAAAAGTCCCGACGGGGATCGCTACCAGAGTAACCCTAACCGGCAAGGAGTCAACGACTGATGATTAACGATGTTAAGTGGGTACAGGCACAACGTGAGGCTAAAGACTGGCGAGAAGCCGTGGCAATCGCGGCTCGCCCGTTGGTCGCGTTCGGAGCGGCGCAGCCCGGCTACGTAGACGGTATCATTGACAACACGCTGAACTGGGGGCCGTACTATCTCATTGCGCCCGGCATTGCTTTGCCCCACGCCCGCCCGGAACAAGGCGCAAATTATAACCAGGTGAGTATCACAACCCTCAGCACGCCCGTCTGTTTTGGCAATGAAGAGTGTGATCCGGTCTGGCTCCTGCTGTGCGTCAGCGCGACCGATGCCAATGCGCATATTCATACCATTCAGCGGATCAGCCAGTTTATTGATTCACCTGAACGGCTCGCAGCGGTGCGGGAAGCCGCCAGCGATGACGCGCTGTTTGCGCGGGTGTCCGGTTGACGGAGACTATCATGATTGTTCACCCCTCTCTCGCCTCGGCCAATCCACTGCAATACGGCAGCGAACTGTCCGCGCTCGCCGATGCTCATATCGGTTCCCTGCATCTGGATATTGAAGACAGCAGCTTTATAAATAACATCACTTTTGGCCTTAAAACCGTGCAGGCCGTTGCCCGCCAGACGCACCTTCCGCTCTCATTTCATTTGATGATTTCCCGCCCGCAGACGTGGCTTTCCGCACTCGCTGCGTACAAGCCTGCATGGGTTTTCGTCCATGCTGAGACACTGGAATACCCCTCTGAAACGCTGGCGGACATTCGGCACCTCGGCGCGAAAGCCGGGCTGGCGTTTAATCCCGCCACGCCGGTTGAGGCGTATGATTATCTGGCTCCACACCTGGATGCACTGATGGTAATGACCAGTGAACCGGATGGACGAGGCCAGGCGTTTATTCCCGCCATGTGCAGGAAGGTCAGTGTCGCGCGCGCGCTGTTTCCTGATGCAGAATGCTGGGCCGATGGCGGCATCACGCTTTCTGCGGCGTCATTACTGGCAAACGCCGGCGCACAGCATGTCGTTATTGGCCGCGCCCTGTTCTCTTCGGAGGACTATCACGCCACGTTATCCCGGTTTGCGGCCCTGTAGAAGGAGATATCTGCGATGAGCCAACAGCGCCCCGATCGAATCAAACAGATGCTGCACTACCTGTGGCAACATCGTCATCTCTCCACCCAGCAGGCGATGGAATTGTTTGGCTATGCAGAAGCCACCGTTCGCCGCGATTTCCAGTATATCGCCAGCCAGTATCCCGGCATGATTCGGGGACACGGCTGCCTGGATTTTGACGACAGCACCGATGACAAAGAGTACGTTTTTGATGTCAAACGCACGCTGCAGGCGGAAGCGAAAAAAGAGATAGCGATGCTGGCCCGAACCATGATTAAAGACGGCGACTGCTTCTTTCTTGATTCTGGTTCAACCTGTCTTGAGCTGGCGAAATGTCTGGCTAACGCACGGGTGAAAGTCATCTGTAATGACATTAAAATCGCCAACGAGTTAGGCTG
The DNA here is from genome assembly GCF_037053465.1 of Citrobacter amalonaticus. Taxonomy (GTDB): domain Bacteria; phylum Pseudomonadota; class Gammaproteobacteria; order Enterobacterales; family Enterobacteriaceae; genus Citrobacter_A; species Citrobacter_A amalonaticus_H. The sequence goes on along the minus strand of NZ_JBALIF010000006.1, from coordinate 120,716 downwards.
CTTCCCGCATGTGGAAAGCTATATCATCGGCGGACTGATTCGACCGGGTTACTTTTCCGTAGGGGAAAGTCTGGCGCTGGAGATGATCAACGCGTTTTCTGTCGAACGCGCTTTCATCTCCTGTGATGCCCTGTCGCTGGAAACGGGGATCACAAATGCCACCATGTTTGAAGTCGGGGTCAAAACGCGGATTATTCAACGTTCCCGCGAGGTGATACTGATGGCCGATCACTCAAAATTTGATGCCGTCGAACCGCATGCCGTTGCAACGCTGTCCTGCATTAAAACCATTATCAGTGACAGCGCGTTGCCGCAAAGCATTGCTCAACGCTACCGGCAGGCGGGATGCCAGTTAGTGCTGCCCTCCCGCTAAATTTCAGACACAAAAAAGCCGCCCGTTCAGGCGGCTTATGAACATAGACTATTCCGCGTTCATACTCTCTTGCTGCAAAATTTTGAGCATATCGTCCTTTAGCTGGAGTTTCTGTTTTTTCAGACGAACGACATCGAGATTGTAACCCCGACCATCGGCACCTTCCAGCCTGGCAATTTCATGATCAAGATTATTGTGCTTTTCAAAAAGAGACAGAAAGCGAGGATTCTCGGTTTTCAGTCGGGAAATCAGATCTCTGTATTCTGGAAACATATGCTCTCCCTGTGAGTAATAAACCATGTGTATAAGAAATACACATCCTCAGCTTACCCATTTAACTTAGGGAAAAATGCGAACGAGATCGTGTTTAATTCCTGACAGCGATTTCAGGCGATTTAAAGGTTTACGCCCTCTGGGATACAAAGGGCGTTTGAGCAGATTAGCGCATCACGCGATCGTCGACATAGCGTCGTTTATCGGGTGCCGGTGGGAAATACTGATAAAGCCAGGTTTCGCTGATTGCCTCCCCCTGACAGCGCAGGAACATCCGCATATCAACCGGGTCGGTTGAGTCCGAGGTGGGATACCAGTCAAACTGGATGCGGTAACCGTCGAACGGCTCAACGTACAAAATTTCGATCTGCTTCGCTTCGCCGCTTGATAAGGTGATCACCGGCTCAATACCCTTCGGCGCGGCGGCTTTCAGATCGCCGCCCACGAAATCAACAGCAAAACGACGCGCCCATTTCTCCGGATAGTGCTCGCCCGGTGCCCACCCCTCCGGGAATCCACCCATACCTGTGCGGGTCGCCATCACCCGCGCCAGGGGCGAACGCACCGGCGGCTGTGCGCTCCAGTAAAGACGGTATTGGTATTGCAGTTCATCCCCCGCTTTGATGGCTTTATCCGGCTGCCAGAAACACACCACGTTATCCAGCGTTTCGCCTGTCGTTGGGATCTCCATCAGGCCGATGGTACCTTTGCCCCATTTATTGCGCGGCTCCACCCACAGGCTTGGACGTTTGTTGTACCAGCCCATGATGTCCTGATAGTGGGTAAAATCGCGATCCAGTTGCAGCAGGCCGAACCCTTTCGGGTTGTTATCGGAGTAGGCGTTGAATTGCAGCTTCTGCGGGTTATTCAGCGGGCGGCAAATCCACTCACCGTTGCCACGCCACATCGCCAGGCGATCGGAATCGTGAATTTGCGGGTGAATAGTGTCGCACATGCGGCGTTCGTTATTGCCGCAACTGAACATACTGGTCATCGGCGCTATGCCCAACTGTTTGATGTCCTTGCGGGCATACAGACGGTTTTCGACATCCATGATCACCTGGCTCTTTTCGCAGTGAATCACGAATTTGTAAGCGCCGGTGATACTCGGGCTGTCCAGTAACGCGTAAACAGTAAAAGTGGTATCGCCGGGTTTAACCGTGTCAAACCAGAACGCGGTGAAGTCAGGAAATTCTTCTTTGGTGTCAGTGTAGGTATCAATCGCCAGGCCGCGGGCGGACAAACCGTACTGGTAGGTATCATCAACCGCCCGGAAATAGCTCGCGCCCAGGAAAGAGACGACGTCGCGGCGCGCCAGTTCTGGCGCTTTAAATACCCGGAATCCGGCAAAACCGAGATCGGTTTGCCCTTCCAGTTGTTTGGTATCGACACCGGCATCGTTATATTTGAACAGATCCGGACGGAAGTGGATCTCACGCGCCAGATGGGTGCTGGCGTCCACAGAGAACATGCGCACGCGGCGACGAAAGCCCATCCCGACATGGAAGAACTGTGCATCCAATTGGCGGCCTTCCACGTTATTCCACAGGGACTGCGCCGCATCATACTGAATACTGTTGTAAGCTTGCGGTGTCAGATTAGCCAGCGTATTCGGCAATGCGCGCGGGGCGCCACCCCACGGTTTCTGCGCTAAATCATGCGCCATGGACTGCAATACGGAAAAATCAAACCGCACGGTTTGCCCGTCTGCAATATCGGATTCCGCCGCCCAGGCCGCACGGGTAAAGAGTGAAGCCATGCCGCCGGTGCCGCACACGGCGGCCATTGCCATTGAACCTTTAATAAAACGTCTGCGATTCATACCTGAAAGTAAATCCTTCTGGTCATGTGAAGAATCCCGCGCTGGCACCTGGCAGCGGCAAGAGAATGAATATTTCTGACCGCCCACTCTAGACAAAATTCATTAATAATCCAATTGTTGGCCGCTGCAAATCTGAACAAAACGGAAAATATTTAGCGTCGATGAGAACAAACTGATTCCCGGGTAAAGTTTCCCGCATAAACGTTAAACTTTTGCAAAGCGAATCGATGCCGACGGGCAGAGGTGCCCGTCAGCGTTATTCGCCCGTCAGCGGGGCAATATAAGGGATACCTGGCTCAAAGCAGACCGCAACGCCTTTTGCTTCGCGCTTCCGCTTTCTGATAAAGCGCAAACTCATCATATACCGGGCAACCCAGCGCCTCCTCAAAAGCATCACGGCTGGCATTACCATGGCTGCGCGCCTGCGTTTCATTGCCCAGATTCGACTGGAAAATACCTGCGGCACTCACCGGCAGGAAATCTTCATAAGTGATGGGCTGCGCCTGTACCCAGCCACGTTCAATGTAAGGTTGCGGGTCGTCGCCAGGATGAATCGCCTGGCGATGCGCCTCGCCTGACGGGGTCAGACGATAGCGAAACCACGCCAGTCCCTGTTGACGCAAAAGAAACTCGCTATCCGGGAAGGCCTTAAACACCTCCTGCAGATGCAGCTGATGCGTCAGGTTATCTTTACCGGTGCCCGCTTTATGCAGCAGTTCATCATAGAGCTGACGGCCTTTTTGGGTGAGCGCCACGCCGCGCTGTTCTATCTCGCCAAAGCGTGCGGTATGCGTTCCCTGGGTTTCCCCCGCGAACAATACCCGTTCTTCCAGCGCCTTGAAGCTGGTCTGGCGCAGCAAAATCGGGACTTCACGACGCGGAGGCCCTTCGATAAGAATTTTGGGTTCAATCCCGCACTCCGGCATCATTGACTGCACCCGATCGATATCCAGCGTTCTTGGCGTGAGGTGATTAATATGACAGCCAGGAAAGCAGACAACATCGGCAATCAGGCGATGTTCGCTATGGAGCGCATGATAAGTCGGCTCATCCACGGTGGCATGACGATGCCAGCGAAATGTCTCCAGCGCCTCTTTCACAAACTCCCGCGCCTGTGAGTCACTGAACCCCTGTTGTTCATCCCAGACGTCGAGCAATTCACGACAGCGTGGCGTAAAGATATCGCGCTGAGCGAGGATCTCCGCCGCGCGCTGGCGCAATGTCGCGTTTTCTATCAGTTCCAGGCGCAATAGCGACGTAAAGACGCGAAACGGGTTTCGCGACAGCGAAGCATCGTCAATGGGACGAAACGCTGTCGAGTGAACAGGAACGCCCGCCTGCGAGAGATCGTAATAGCTGACCGGGAACATCCCCATAACGGCAAACATACGCCGCAGCGTCGATAACTCTGCCGCCGTGCCGACACGAATAGCCCCATGGCGCTCCACGTTAAGGCGCGCCAGTTCATCCGCATTCGCCAGCTTTTCGTGCAATGTCGGGTTATTTTCGAGGACGGCCAGATTCACATCCGCCACAAGTTCCAGTAGCGTGCCGTATTGCGGAACTTCCTGCTGGTACATCGCTGACATTGCCTGCGAAAAGTGTTCCCGAATCTCATCTGCCGTGATGGTGTTCGCCATGATGTCATGTCTCCAGTGAATGTTACCTGGAGTGTAGGAAACGCCATTCACTCTGGTGGGAAGAATTTACAAAGTGTGATCTCACCAGAATTCGCCCGGTCGCTGCGCTCATGCAAGTTCATAGCCAAAGGTTATGAAATAAACGGTATAAATTCACTTTTAATTAACAATATTTTTACACACACTCCATCAGGCATCACTAAAACAATAATTTTCTTCCCTGTACTGGAGTTCGCTATGTCAGAAAAGGTGTTTCCTCGTGAGGTGATCCATCGCGACTACAACTGCCATCCACCGGCGTTTGCCCCCGGCTATAAAACCAGCGTATTGCGGTCACCACGCAACGCGTTGATCTCGCTGCAAAACTCATTATCTGAAATCACCGGCCCCGTGTTCAGTAACAACGATCTCGGTCCGCTGGATAATGATCTCATCATGAATTACGTCCAGGATGGCCTGCCGATTGGCGAACGTATTATTGTCCACGGTTACGTGCGTGATGGTTTTGGCCGCCCGATGAAAAATACGCTGGTGGAAGTCTGGCAGGCCAATGCGGGCGGACGCTATCGCCACAAAAAGGATCAGTATCTGGCGCCGATCGATCCTAACTTTGGCGGCTGCGGACGCGTGTTAACGGACGAGAACGGCTATTACTTTTTCCGTACTATCAAGCCAGGCCCCTATCCCTGGCGCAATCAGGCCAGCGACTGGCGACCTTCACACATCCATTTTTCGCTCTCTGGCGATGCCTTTGCCCAGCGTTTAATTACCCAGATGTATTTTGAAGGCGATCCGCTGATCAAACAGTGCCCCATTGTGAAAACCCTCAACAATGATGACGCTATCCGCACGCTGATTGCCGAACTGGATACGCACGCCGCCGTCCCGCTTGACTGTCTGGCGTATCGCTTTGATTTGGTCCTGCGCGGGCAGCGCGCGACCTTGTTTGAAAACCGGACGCAGGGAGCAGCACGATGAAAAACTATTTAGCAGAAACCGCGTCGCAAACGGCCGGACCGTATGTGCATATCGGCCTCGCCCCGGACGCGGCAGGTTTTCATATTTTCGAGAAAAACGTCAGTTCCACGCTGACTAACAGCCATACCGCAGGCGAGCGAATTGTGATCGAAGGCCGGGTGATTGATGGCTCCGGCACGCCGGTACGCGATGTATTGCTGGAGATCTGGCAGGCCAATGCTCACGGGCGTTATAACCACCCGGCTGACCGTCAGGAAGAGAAACCGCTCGACGCGGATTTTCGCGGCTGGGGACGAACCTGTTCAGACTTCGACAGCGGCGTGTGGCGCTTTGATACCATCAAACCAGGCAGCGTGGTCGGCCGCGACGGGCGGATGATGGCCCCCCACGTCAACTTATGGATTGTCGCGCGCGGTATCAACATTGGCCTGAACACCCGCATGTACTTTGCCGATGAGCACGAAGCGAACCAGCGCGATCCGGTGCTCAATCTGATTGAGTGGGAGGTTCGCCGTCAGACCCTGATTGCCCGCCGTGAACAGCGCGGCAGCGACATCGTGTATGTCTTCGATATTCATTTGCAGGGCGAAAACGAAACCGTCTTTTTTGACGTCTGATGAGAAAAACGGGCTGAGTCTGAAGGTCTTGCCGGATGACGGCTATCGCCTTATCCGGCCTACAAATCTCCCAGGCCCGATAAGCTTGCGTCATCGGGCATTTCAGCTCTTGCCGGAGGGCGGCTGTCGCCTTATCCGGCCTACAAATCTCCCAGGCCTGATAAGCTTGCGTTATCGGGCATTTCAGCTCTTGCCGGAGGGCGGCTGTTGCCTTATCCGGCCACAAATCTCCCAGGCCCGATAAGCTTGCGTCATCGGGCATTTCAGCTCTTACCGGATGACGGCTGTCGCCTTATCCGGCCACAAATCCCGTAGGCCCGATAAGCTTGCGTCATCGGGCATTTCAGCTCTTGCCGGATGACGGCTGTTGCCTTATCCGGCCTACAACCATAGGGCATCAATGGGCTGAGCCTCTTAGCCCGTTATCCCTATTTAACCGCGCTGACGTGACTGTCCAGCCAGGGCAGCATCTGCTTTTTACGACTCAACATCCCTTCCACTGTCACCGGTTGTGACAGTTGAGGCTGGCGCTGACCGGCAAACCAGAGCTGTGAATTCTCAGCGTTGATATCGGTAAGCATCAGCACAACCAGATCCGCCCCGCTACGCATTGCGTAATCCGCCATCTCTTCTCGCAGTGGCACCATCATGTCGGCGACCTGGCTCAACGCATACAGCTCAATCTGCGCGACGCTCACCTGCTGGCCGTGAATGGTAAAACGCTTGATGTCTTTTTGCAGAAGTTCGCTCGCACTGAGCCCTTCCACGCTGGTTTTCGCACTCAGCAGATCGGCGCTAAAGGTCGTCAAATCGACACCGGCAAGCGTCGCCAACTCGTCGACTGCCTGGCGGTCGTCGGGAGTGGTGGTCGGCGAGCGAAGCGCGACAGTGTCACTCAACATGGCACCCAGCAGCAATAATGCCTGTGCAGAGGTTATCTGCGCTCTCTCCGTTTCCGACATCAGTTGCCAGAGGAGCGTGGCGCTACTGCCAACCGGTTTAACCCACACTTCAGGCGGCAAACGCGTGACCAGTCCCCCTAAACGGTGGTGGTCGATAATGCCCACAATATTACTGTCCTGAAGCGTCTCTGGCCCCTGCGTCGGTTCGGTAAAGTCCACCAGCCAGACGTCAAGGTCTGTTAGCGGCATCTCCAGCAGCGCAGGCATTTCCAGCCCTGCGCGCTCGAACAAAAAACGGGTTTCACGATTCGCTTCTCCCAGGCGCCAGGCCGTGGCCTGAAGGCCGCGCATATTCAGCCAGCGAGCGGTCATGTAAGCGCTGCAAATGGCGTCGCTATCGGGATTAAGGTGGCCTATGACATGGATCATTTTACCCTCCGAAGAGAAAGTGCTGTTACTTAAATAAGTTAAATGTTAATAATATTTTGCAATCAAGTTATCAAAAACAAACAACTTTACTTGTCACCGTCATCGCTCTGTTCTTAACATCACTTATGGAAAAAAATAGTCTGTTCAGTCAGCGCATCCGATTGCGCCATCTTCATACATTTGTCGCTGTCGCTCAACAAGGAACCCTGGGGCGCGCAGCCGAAACCCTTAACCTTAGCCAGCCTGCGCTCTCCAAGACGCTTAATGAACTGGAGCAACTCACCGGAACCCGCCTGTTCGAACGCGGACGTCTCGGCGCGCAGCTGACGCTACCCGGAGAGCAGTTTTTAACGCACGCGGTGAAAGTGCTTGATGCGCTTAACACCGCGGGTCAGGCGCTGAATCGTAAAGAAGGCCTTAACAATGATGTTGTAAGAATTGGCGCGTTGCCCACCGCAGCGCTGGGTATTCTTCCTTCGGTCATCGGGGCGTTTCATCAGCAGCAGAAAGAGACCACGCTGCAGGTGGCGACGATGAATAACACCATGCTGCTGGCAGGACTGAAATCCGCTGAGATTGACATTGGCATCGGCCGGATGTCCGATCCGGAACTGATGAGCGGCCTGAACTACGAACTGCTGTTTCTGGAGTCGTTAAAGCTGGTTGTGCGCCCTGACCACCCGCTGTTACAGGAAAATGTGACGCTCAGTCGCGTGATGGAGTGGCCGGTGGTGGTCTCGCCAAAAGGAACGGTTCCCCGGCAGAATGCCGAAACCCTGTTGCAAAGTCAGGGCTGTAAGATGCCAACGGGCTGTATCGAAACGCTTTCTGCATCGCTATCCCGGCAACTGACCGTCGATTATGACTACGTCTGGTTTGTCCCGTCAGGGGCAGTAAAAGAGGATTTGCGTCAGGCGACGCTGGTGTCACTGCCGGTTCCGACGCAGGGCGCAGGCGAGCCGATTGGCATTCTGACCCGCGTGGATTCCCCGCTCTCCACGGGCGCGCAGAGCCTGATCGCCGCCATTCGTAAATCGATGCCGTTATAACCACTCAGACTGGCCGGAAGGGACGCTTTCGCATTCCTTCCGGGATTATCCTTAAAATGTTTCCCAGTTTTCTTCGCGATCGGTGACGGGGGATGTGACAGGTTGAAGCGGCGTGTTCACGGTCGCGGCCCGTTTGACTGTACGACTGCCCGGCAAACGGAATGTCCCTACGGCTTCGGTCAGTCGAGCAGCCTGTTCCTCCAGCGATGCCGCCGCCGCAGAAGCTTCTTCTACCAGCGAGGCGTTCTGTTGGGTCACCTTATCCATCTCGGAGATGGCCTGACTGACCTGGACAATACCGCGGCTTTGTTCGTCCGAGGCCGCGGCGATTTCCAGCATAATGTCAGTGACGCGTTTCACCGCTTCCACGATGTCGGTCATGGTATTACCCGCTGCAACCACTTCACCGGAACCTTTTTCGATCAGCCGGACAGATTCACTGATAAGCCCTTCAATCTCTTTCGCCGCCTGGGCACTTCGGCTGGCAAGCGTACGAACCTCACTGGCGACGACGGCGAACCCGCGCCCCTGTTCACCGGCACGCGCGGCTTCAACCGCGGCGTTCAGCGCCAGAATATTGGTCTGAAAAGCGATACTGTTGATGACGGCGGTAATCTCAGAGATCTTTTTCGAACTGGTTGAAATATTCCCCATCGTATGGACCACGCCGGACACCATTTCCCCGCCCCGGCTGGCTTTACCGGAGGCGTCTTCCGCCAGTTTGCTGGCATGGTGCGCATTATCAGCATTCTGCTTCACTGTAGCGGTCAGTTCTTCCATGCTGGCCGCCGTCTGCTCGATGGCTGCCGCCTGCTCCTCCGTACGCGAAGATAAATCGGTATTGCCCGCCGAGATTTCACTGGTGCCGCGATAAATCTCTTCCGCTCCCTGACGCACCGTACCAACGGTTTGCACCAGCGAGCGCTGCATCTGTTGCAGATGACGGCTCAAACGCCCAATTTCGCTGCGCCCTGTCGGTTCATCCTGCACAGTGAGATCGCCCGCGGCAATTTGCTCAATACGTTGGGCCGCGCGCTGCAAGGGACGAATTACGGTACGACGTAGCACAACGAACGTCATCAGCGTCAGCACCAGGGCCAGTGCAAAGGCGCCAATCATAAACATCACACCGAGTTGCATACGCTGTTGCGCCTGCTCACTTAACTGGTTCGCGCGCGCGGTACGCAGTTCAATCGCTTTCAGCAGGACGTTGTTGTAATTGTCATCAAGCTTTCTTGCCTGCTCGCTTTCGTGATTGATGATGGCTTCGAACATGCCGTTTCTGGCGAACTTAAGCATCGGTTGCATACCGGCAACATAAGCTTTGAAGCTGCTGTTCAGTTCACCATCCAGCGCTTCATCTGCCGGGGTTTTCACCGCACGCGACATGTACGTGTTAAACCCCTCTTCAGATTGTTTGATGCGTTTTTCCGCCTCGGCAATGTTCGCTTTCATGTCATCCATTTCAGCGATTCGGCTCGCGGCACCGGCATGAATCATATTGATTCGCGCCGTGCGAAGATGGTTTGAACTGTCAGATAATCCCATCCGCACCTGGATCTCATCCGTGACATCGCGCTGATCGCTGTCGGCCTGCATCAGGAAATACCCCGCCAGCCCTGAGCTCAGTGCGAACAGTAACAGGATGCCACCGAGAATAGAGGAAAACAGCGGAACCAGCCGTATTTGATGCAGGAAGCCCAGCTTATGCGGTGCTTGCATCGATGATGTGTTGTCCATGACCGTCGACTCTCTTGTAGGATTTATGCGTGATACACGCCCGTAAGATAGTCATCGGCATTCAGAGGCGTTTACTTACCGCAAAAAGCGCCGGATTCGTCACACTTTGACAACATTTATGTTAAAAACGGAAAGCGCCAACGGAGATTTCCGCTGGCGGATGAATCAGTTATCGCCGAAGTGGATAACGGTGCGGATGGATTTTCCTTCGTGCATCAGATCAAATGCCTCGTTGATCTGCTCCAGCGGTAAACGGTGTGTAATAAAGGGATCCAACTGGATTTTCCCGGCCATCGCCTCTTCCACCATGCCCGGCAACTGGCTACGGCCTTTGACCCCGCCAAAGGCAGAACCGCGCCACACCCGTCCCGTTACCAACTGGAACGGACGCGTTTTAATCTCCTGTCCCGCGCCAGCTACGCCAATGATGATGCTTTCACCCCATCCTTTATGACAACACTCCAGCGCCGCGCGCATGACGTTTACATTGCCGATACACTCGAAGCTGAAATCCACGCCGCCGTCGGTGAGTTCCACAATCACGTCCTGAATCGGTTTATCGTAGTCGTTCGGGTTGATGAAATCGGTCGCCCCCATTTCACCCGCAAGCGTGAATTTCTCCGGGTTGGTGTCGACGGCGATAATTCGGCCAGCTTTCGCCTGTACCGCGCCCTGAATTACTGCCAGACCAATACCACCAAGACCAAAGACCGCGACGGTATCTCCTTCTTTCACTTTTGCGGTATTGTGTACCGCCCCAATCCCCGTAGTAACACCGCAGCCTAACAGACACACTTTATCCAGCGGCGCCTGCGGGTTCACTTTTGCCAGAGAGATTTCCGCACAAACCGTGTATTCGCTGAACGTACTGGTGCCCATGTAGTGGTAAATCGGTTCGCCGTTGTATGAAAAACGGGTGGTGCCATCCGGCATCAGACCTTTCCCTTGCGTGGCGCGTACCGCCTGGCAAAGGTTGGTTTTTCCTGATTTACAAAATTTACACTCACCACATTCTGCGGTATAGAGTGGAATAACGTGGTCGCCAGGTTTCAGACTGGTAACGCCTTCACCGACTTCCACCACAATACCGCCACCTTCATGTCCCAGTACCGCCGGAAAAACGCCTTCCGGGTCATCTCCCGACAGCGTAAACGCATCGGTATGACACACGCCGGTATGGGTAATTTTGACCAGAACTTCGCCCTTTGCAGGCGGCGCGACGTCAATCTCAACGATTTTGAGCGGCTGACCGGGGCCAAAAGCGACTGCTGCACGTGATTTCATATCTCTTCCCTTTTGCGAGGTGATGGATTTATTTTAGATAGGCGCGAAGAAGATGGCCGATTTCAGCCATCCGTAGGGCGCGCTGATCGGCGGTGGTGTCACCGCTGACTAATTCATCTTGCAGATGAATTTCTACCATTTCGCCCATTAAGCCTTTGGATGCGCCCCGTACGGCGGCAATTTGTTGCAAAATAGCCAGACAGGGTTCTCCCGATTCCAGCGCCCGCTCCAGGGCCTCGACCTGCCCCCGGATTCGCCGGACGCGAGTCAGAATACGTTTTTTATCTTCTGGTGAATGCGGCATACCGTCCCCTTCAATACTATAGGGGGGTATGGTATCAGAGTCACTGAGTTAATGAAATGTAAAGACTGTATTTAAACAGATTAGTGGGTGATAACACGCGGATAGGGTCGAGTGACGCATCACGTAATCAGCAAATGATTAAGCGTTATGCGCCGTGGCTTGTTGCGGACTGAAGAGGCTTAGAACTGTGCCGGAATGTACTTAATACTCATCAGATGTCCATTCTCAATACTGATGTATCCACCCGTCTTTAATGCAGAAAGCGTGTTCATTATGGCCGAACGCGAAAGTCGTGTTTTACCGCGAATGTAACTCTCAGCCGTGATCGCCAGCCTGATTTCCTCCGGTTTACTTATCAGCTCATAAAGCTGGTAACGAACAACCTGAAAAACGGTCGGCGACGCGATTTTAAACAATATCTCTGTCGCTATGCTGGCGATAAGCTGCAGATGCCGGGCATAGGCTTCCCATAAACTGTGTTTTGTGAGTAAGTCGTAAAACTGTTCTTTTGCAAGAGTAGCAATCTCGACAGCATCAATGGCCCGCATGACAAACATCGATTCAGAGTTTTTGTGAACGGGAATAATCCCACGGATGGTCGGCGCTTCAATGACATCAAGAAGAATATCATCCGGCTGGCGATAGAGTGTGATCGCGCCTGTACGGATAAAGAAACAGTCCGTCTGTCGGGCGGCACTGAAGCTAATGCGTTTTCCGGCAGGATAACTTGCATAGGTTAAGTAAGGTTCCAGCGTTTCAAACAAAATCTTAAGATAAGTGTCATCTATACGCGAGCTCACAGGCCAGGACAGTTCCGAATTATCGACATTGCTGATCATTTTGTTACCCACAGAAGTGTTTATAAGTAGATTAGCAGAGAAGCCGTTATTGTGGTGACAGTGTGACGGTGCATAGCTTTCGGAACAAAAATGTTACCAGGTCTTCACCGAGATAGGTCACCTCATTTCCCCCATCCTGGATTAACGGGATACAGGGATATTTTTCCGGCCTCACCTCTTCCATAGCTTGTTGGATTTCCATATCGGTAAACATCGTATAATCAAATTGTTTAAGATACCAATGTTCAAAATCTTCATCACAGCGAAGAACGACCGCGTTTTTGTTCGCTTCATTCGCCGTGACGTTAGTTTTGCCTGATGATTTCATAACGCGAGCCTCTGTTTTTGACGGGTGCGCTGAGGCTAATTTAATAGGTAACGCATAACAATCTATTCAGGGTTTAAATATGGATTATGAAGTTAAGAAAATCCTTGCACCCGGAGTACAGGTATCCTGTTCAGAACAACGGATGAGATGATTCAGAACCAGGCACCGTCCAGCGTTGAAAAATCGCGGGCCGTCACACCCGCGGATACTGGCGACGCAGGGGTTATTTCTGCCGTTTGCGCGGCATCATGCGTAACAAGGTATTATCTTTCCAGAAGTAGTGATGCATCAGTGCGGCAGCGGCATGAAGGGCAATCACCACGTAGCCGATATTAGCCAGCGTGATATGCCAGGATTTTAACGTGTCAACCAGGTCAAAGTTTCCTTCCGCCGCATGGGGCATTACGATACCAAACGCCAGCCAGGGATTACCGCGATTGTACATCATCACCAGGCCAACGATCGGCAGCACGATAAAGAGCAGATAAATGACCAGATGCCCCAGATGCGCCAGCCCGGTCATCATCGGCCTGGGTTTCGGCACAATTGGCGGTGCCGGGTATTTCAGTCTGATCAGCAAACGCGCCACCATCAGAAGCAGAATGGCGATTCCGCATGACACGTGCACCATATTAATGACAGGTCGGTCACTTCGTGGAAAGAAACCGCGAAACTCCATCGCACAGTACGCCACTATCACCAGTAAAAAGACCAGCCAATGAATCCCAATTTGCAGGCTTGAATACTTATTGCCCATAACACTTCCTGAGTAAAAACGACAAAGCGACAACATAACGAGGTTTTGTTAAAAATTCATTAATTTTTCTTCGCTGCTAATCAGTAAGTTACCCTTAACGGCAAGAACTGCGATTGCCCACCACGCCATACTGGACTATGCCTGTAAGGGAAAATGCACCTCCGCTACATCCTCACAGGAGTAAATCATGAGTAAAATTGGCATTAATGGTTTTGGTCGTATTGGTCGTCTGGTGTTGCGTCGTTTACTGGAAGTCAAAAGCGATGTTGATGTGGTCGCGATTAATGACCTCACCTCCCCTAAAATCCTCGCCTATCTGCTTAAACATGATTCGAACTACGGGCCGTTCCCGTGGAGCGTCGACTTCACCGAAGATGCGCTGATCGTTAATGGTAAAGAGATTGCGGTGTATGCAGAGAAAGACGCCAAAAACATCCCGTGGAAAGCCAGGGGTGCCGAAGTCATTATCGAATGCACCGGCTTCTATACCTCAACGGAAAAATCGCAGGCCCATATTGATGCTGGTGCGAAAAAGGTGCTTATCTCCGCGCCGGCTGGCGAGATGAAAACCATCGTCTACAACGTCAATGATGACACGCTTAACGCCAGCGATGTCATTGTTTCGGTTGCCTCCTGCACCACCAACTGCCTGGCGCCAATGGCCAAAGCCCTGCATGACAGCTTTGGCATCAAAGTGGGGACCATGACCACCATTCACGCTTACACCGGAACACAGTCGCTGGTCGATGGGCCACGTGGCAAAGATTTACGCGCCTCCCGAGCGGCTGCGGAAAATATCATTCCGCATACCACTGGCGCGGCAAAAGCGATTGGGCTGGTCATTCCAGAGCTGAGCGGCAAATTAAGAGGCCACGCCCAGCGCGTACCGGTTAAAACCGGGTCGGTCACCGAACTGGTGTCCATTCTGGATAAGAAAGTGACGGCTGAAGAAGTTAACAACGCACTGAAGAAAGCAACGCAAAACAATGAATCTTTCGGCTACACCGATGAGGAGATTGTTTCGTCCGACGTCATCGGATCGCACTTCGGCTCCGTATTTGACGCCACACAGACCGAAATAACCGAAGTGGGCGATCTGCAACTGGTGAAAACCGTCGCCTGGTACGACAACGAATACGGCTTTGTGACGCAGCTTATTCGCACTCTGGATAAATTCGTCAAACTCTAGTCAGCAGGCGGAGGATAACCTCCGCCCCATTTAGCACAGTGAGCGATGGTTCATGGCATCGTTCAACGCGTTATCCTGGCGCAGGATCCGCCAGGCCGCCTCAACTTCTGGCGGAAAATCCACCTGCACGATGAAGTCGCGACCACGCGGTCCGTAACCCGTTTCATCATTTCGCAAACGTGGGATTTCACCGACAACCAGCGCCAGATAGCGATCAACAGTCCAGACACCTTCACTGGCGTTTGCCAGCCTCACGCCATCGTCATGCTGGCACAAAACGGGGGTGAATCCAGGATGGCTTAACCAGCGCGGCGCGTCCAGATTATCGCGGGTGACGCGGCGAAAGCTTGCTACGGTGCGCCGCTGCATGGTGGGATCCTGCACAACGATGGCGGTATTAATCGGTCCGGCGGCCTGCGCAATGATATCTGCGCTGAAACGGGCATTCTCCCCGCAGTTGGTTGACCGATCTTCCAGCCAGATGTTCTTCGCCGGGATCTGCCAGAACTGACGGGCGATATCGCCCAGAATAGCGGCTTCCGGACGGCCAGTAGTTTGAATGGTGTTATAGCGCGGGTGTTGAGCTACAGCGGCATACAGGAACGTTGTAGAGTGCCCAATTCCGCCGGTGATAAGTAACGGGATACGCTGTTGCGAGGCGATGCGGCAAGCTGCCTCAATGGTCGGAATAACGGCATTGCCCGCCAGCACCACACAATCTGCCGGACGGTCGGCCTCGCCGCAAAAGTCATCCTGTGCCAGCCATTGCCCCAGGGTATTGATCGCCTCAACGGTCGTGGCGGAAAGTGTCGGGAAAGGTTGCATCATCAGGCTCCTCTTCTGTTCCCTGCAGAGTACCGCACCGGAATCGGATAAACAGCAGATCTCTCTGAAAGGTTTATGCTTGAAATATCGGCGCTTTTTTGTCATCCCGGTGAAATAACACAAATCGTCTAAAAATCGGCCGGTTGCACCTGTGGATTATGCTGTTTATTTATCATTTCTTAAATCATCGACGTCAAATCTTCTGTCATAACAGAAAATTCCCCTGGCAAATTGCCCTCTTTTTAACCTGTTACCGTACGGCATTGCTTGTTAAATGTTACAAACACACCTAGTTTAATTAACAATTTAACAACTTCTCCACGTAACAAGTTGCACCTGTCGCACTATGGGGTGCCACCCTTTTATTCTCTGGTCGAGGTTTTCCGTCAATGACAACCCATGAAAGTAGCACGGCAATTCTGAAAAAAAATAAGAAGGTACTCATCGCCAGTCTTACCGGTAGCGCGATTGAGTGGTTTGACTACTTCCTGTATGGCACCGCTGCGGCGCTGGTATTTAATAAAATTTTCTTCCCAATGGTCGATCCGGTCATAGGACTTATCCTCTCCTACCTCTCTTTCTCGCTAACCTTTTTCATTCGACCGATTGGCGGCGTGATTTTCGCGCACATAGGCGATCGCATTGGGCGCAAGAAAACGCTGGTGTTAACGCTTTCGCTGATGGGCGGCGCCACGGTAATGATTGGTCTGTTGCCGACCTACGACATGATTGGCATCTGGGCGCCTGTCCTGCTGATCCTGATGCGTATTATTCAGGGGATGGGGATTGGCGGCGAATGGGGCGGCGCGTTGCTGTTGGCGTATGAATACGCCCCGGAAAAGCGCAAAGGTTTTTTCGGCAGCATTCCACAGGCGGGTGTCACCATCGGTATGCTCATGGCGACGTTTATCGTGTCGTTGATGACCCTGTTCAGTGAAGATGATTTTCTCTCCTGGGGCTGGCGTATTCCCTTCCTGCTCAGCTCCGTGCTGGTGCTGTTAGGACTGTGGATACGCCGGGATATTGATGAAACGCCAGATTTCAAAAAAGTTAAAGCCTCCGGCCAGGTGGCGAAAGCGCCGCTACGTGACACGCTAACCCACCACTGGCGTGAAGTCTTAATCGCCGCCGGACTGAAGGTGGTCGAAACCGCGCCGTTCTACATTTTCTCGACCTTTGTGGTCAGCTACGCCACCACCACGCTCGCGTATCAGAAATCCCAGGCGCTGGAAGCGGTTACCGTGGGTGCCCTTATTGCCACGGTAATGATCCCGCTGATGGGATTGTTGTCGGACAAAATTGGCCGTAAGCGCATGTATGCCATAAGTGTCTTCCTGCTGGGCCTGTTTATCGTGCCATGGTTCCTGCTGCTCAATACCGGCACCACCTGGGGAATTATGCTGGCAACGATAGTGATGTTCGGTATTCTCTGGTCGCCGGTCACAGCCGTGCTCGGCACATTGTGCTCAGAAATTTTCAGCGCAAATGTGCGCTACACCGGCATTACTCTTGGTTATCAGATTGGCGCAGCGCTGGCGGGCGGTACGGCTCCGCTTATCGCGACCGGCTTGCTGGCAAAATATGACGGCGACTGGGTGCCAGTCGCATGGTATCTGGTCACCACCGTGGCGATTTCACTGGTGGCGATTTTCTTTGCCAGCCGGGTAAAACGTAGCCCGGCGATCAATGCCCAGCCTGACAGGGTGTAACAGGCCTGCGGCCCGTTCTTCGGGCCGCTGATTTTATTGAACTCAATGACGGTTAATAGGCCTGACTGGTCTTGCCTGATCAATAGATTGCTAAAGAGGGTTTGCAACGAGCAGCGTGCACTTTTATTCAACTCGTCACTGAGTGGTGAATACTGAGATTGAGCGAGTGACGGATCAACAACAACGGCAAATGTCAGCAATAAGGGAATCAGTATCTGGAATATTATTTACAATCAGACCAACCACTTCCTGAAAATAAATTCTCCAGCGTTCACCCATTAGATGAAAATATAATTACATCATCCACCCACTCATTAATTTCTTTCCATTTCCATCATTTTTAATGATGATGACAGATGGGCCATTTGTCGTAACAATCCATGACAGTAAAATTTTATTATTACTTTTATCATAATCCCTTTGACACAAAAATCATTTGTGCCACAACATCCAATAATGCACACAATATGTGACAAAACATTAACACCCATACTACAAGAGGTTGCGCAAATGACTATTACAACATTCTGCAAAAAAAGCGCAGAAATGAGCAAAACAGGCATTTTCAGGAGTAAAATTGAGTGATAGCTTTAAGTAATGAAGGAGCAACTTCATAAAGAAAAAAATCAGAAGTTGTCCGTTATTTAACATTTAAAGGTGTTGAGATCGCCATCACACTACTAAAATGGGGTTGAACATGAATTTTCTATTAACCAAGAAACTCAAATACTTTATGACCGTCATGGAAAAGCAGTGTTTAAATAAAGCCTGTGAAGAGTTATTTATTACTCGCTCACCTTTAGGAAAAACAATTAACGAGCTAGAAACATTTTTTGGCAAGAAACTTTTTCTGCGTCAACATGGTTTATTCAGCCCAACCGATTATGCTAAAGAGATTTATGAGCAGACCGAGCCACTGTATCGCAAAATCGTCAATACCGAAAAAGAACTTCTCGGTCCAATGCAAGGCAACAGGATCACTATCGTGATTGATAAATCATTCCCCGACAACCTGGCTGATATACTTGAATGCAGTTTAGGTAAAAGCGATTTTAGTTATACCGTAGTCAGGATGAACGTCCGACAAGAAACGCTGGAAAACGATGAACTGAATAACCGTACCATCATCATTAGCACCACTCACTTTCCTGTTCCAGATAAAATTGCCACCCAATGCCATCACAGTAGTGCAATGCTTCTGATCACTAATAAAGAAAATAAAGATGACCTAAAAAATCTGGAAAAAATCCCTCTGCTTGTCAGGGAAAACATGCTGACAATCAGCCATCAAAGAATCGCCTTTTGGCTGGAAAAGTACGTTAACTTCCACCCGAAGGTGCAGGCTGTGCAAGGCTCTCTGCTGGACTTCATGGTGATGACCAGCAACGGAGCCGGCTTCATGTTACTGCCCCTTACCACCTGCGAGATGATGAATATCAATCGCCAGAACACTATTCTGATGGACCACATGAAAATGAATATGCATTATTATTATCAGACGAAAACGAAACATGCTCCAGCGATTAAGAACATCATCAAATACATAGACAGGCTGTTTTAATCACTCACCTGATAATTAATCGGGTTAAAATTTTACTGGCAAAAAATTAATCTTCTTTAATTTGCCACGATTGATTTCTATGTAGGCGCCTTTTTTTAATTCGTTAAGAACAGTCATTACGGCGCTCCTTGAATATCCGGTTCTGAGGATAATATATGTGCAAATATTTTCTTTTAATTTGAGTTCGGTGCTGGATTCAATTTTATACAAGTAATACTTTACCATATCGTAGACACTACAGTTCATTAACATATTCATTCTGGAATAAATAAGCATGGATGCATACGCCATTATGTGATAAAGATTTTTCCACAAACAGTGACGTTCAATGCCATTATAAAAGTCCTCTCTGCGGTATTGCAGATAGGAAAAACTACTGTCACCCGTTAATCGCAAATGCTTATAAATCTCGACATGAAATAGTTTTATTACGTTTTTACCGGAGAGTGATGCTATCACTATTCCATCAGATGTCCTCTCCAGGTTTAAATGTCCTTCAAGAATAATGATGACTGAATCATTATCGAGTAAATTACAACTATCCATTTCCCCGCTAAATGTCAAAACCTCTGATTGCCTGTCCTGATTATTTAAAAAATGGTTGACCACCGCATCAATGTCTTCAATTGGTTTTTGCATTATATCTACCCTCCTCCGCATTGCTTTCATCATATCCAGCAGGTTCTGAAAAGTGTGCTGTCGACATATGTATTTTTACGAAAAAATGTAAATAAATAATTCATATATTATCTCCTGTTCCTCACAATATTACACATTGCTGCTGAATTAATTCTTTCTAAATTGTCTTTAAAATAAACAGGGCACGCCAAATGGGTATTCGAACATTCTGTGAGGTATGTGCATTACTCATCGTTATTAGCCGACTTATCACCTTGCACAAACGAGAGATTCGCGGCCGATATATACCTGGTTTTTGTTATTGGGTGGGTTTATGTTGACGTGCGCGCAGGCCGGCGAGATGGCATAAGTAGCGATACTGTATGAATGACGCCAGCGCTGAAAACCTCAACGCTGGCGTCATGGTCAAAGTGAAATTTGCTCCATCGCCTGGAGTATACGCTTATCCGAGATCGGGTACGGCGTTCCCAGTTGCTGGGCAAAGTAGCTCACGCGCAGTTCCTCAATCATCCAGCGGATCTCTTTGACCTCTTCGTCTTCACGGCGCGCCGGTGGCAGCTTGTTCAACCACTGTTGCCACGCCTGCTGGACGCTTTCGACTTTGAGCATCTGCGCCCTGTCGCGATGAGGATCGATGGCCAGTTTCTCAAGACGTTTTTCAATCGCCTGCAGATAGCGCAGCGTATCCCCCAGACGTCGAAAGCCGTTGCCGGTGACAAAGCCGCGGTACACCAGACCGCTCATCTGCGCTTTGATATCCGAAAGGCCCAACGCCATCGTCATATCCACACGCCCTTTCAGCCTTTTGTTGATATTAAAGACCGCAGTCAGGATCTGTTCGACCTGTCTGGCAATCTCCACAACGGTCTCGTTCAGTTCGGCGCGAACTTTTTCATGCAGAACGGCAAAGCCCTCTTCCGTCCAGACCGGACCGCCGTTGGCGTCGATCAACTTATCTACGCCACAGGAAATACAGTCGTCGATAAGTTCCAGTACTTTCCCGTACGGGTTGAAATAGAGCCCCAGTTTGGCTTTATTGGGCAGCTTTTCATGCAGATATTTAATAGGCGACGGAATATTCAGTAACAGCAAACGGCGCAGACCCGCCCACATAGCCTGCTGTTGCTCCAGCGGATTATCAAACAGCTTGATCGCCACGCTGTCGCGCTCATCCACCAGCGCGGGCCAGGCTTTAACTTTGTAGTTGCCGCGCTTTTGCTCATAGCTTTCCGGAAGTTTGCCAAAACTCCAGATGTGCAGCCCGCTCTGTTCGATGCCGTCGTCCGCCACGGCAGAAAGCGTTTCCTGCACTTTCCCCTTCAGCCTTTCTTTAAGATCCTGTAACGACCGACCTTCCTGTAGCTTTTTGTTCTTCTCATCCACCACCCGGAAAGTGATTTTCAGATGATCGGGCACCTGATCCCAGTGCCAGTCTTCACGGTCAACCGTCACGCCGGTCATGCGCCGCAGCTCGCGCTCAAGAGCATCAAGCAGCGGTAGCTCCAGTGGCGTTACGCGGCCTAAAAACGCTTCGGCGTAGTTCGGCGCAGGCACAAAATTGCGGCGTATCGGTTTTGGCAATGATTTAATCAGTGCAATCACCAGTTCGCGGCGCAATCCCGGAATTTGCCACTCGAATCCGCTCTCTTCCACCTGGTTGAGCAGCGGGAGCGGAATATGCACGGTGACCCCGTCCGCATCAGCGCCCGGTTCAAACTGATAGCTTAACCGCAGCTTAAGATTGCCCTGATGCCAGAAATTCGGGTAATCCAGCTTGCTGATTTTTTCCGCCCCCTCTTTGATCAGCATGTTCTTTTCAAAGTTGAGCAGGTCCGGCGTTTCACGGCTGACTTTCTTCCACCAGCTATCGAAATGACGGGCAGAAATGACGTCGTGGCTGATGCGCTGGTCATAGAACTCAAACAGCGCATCGTCATCCACCAGAATGTCCCGACGACGCGATTTGTGTTCCAGTTCTTCCACTTCCGCGCGCAATCTGAGATTTTCGCGGAAGAAAGCATGACGCGTTTGCCAGTCGCCTTCCACCAGCGCATGACGGATAAACAGCTCGCGGCACAAGGCCGGGTCAATCTGGCTGTAGTTCACCTTACGCGCGGCGACAATGGGCAGACCGTATACGGTCACTTTCTCCGTTGCCATGACCGCCCCCTGCGCACGCTCCCAGTGCGGTTCACTGTAGGCGCGTTTAATCAGGTGTTGGGCGACGGGTTCCACCCATTCCGGATCGATTCGCGCGGCGATGCGTCCCCACAGACGGCTGGTTTCCACCAGTTCAGCCACTATTGTCCATTTCGGCGGCTTTTTGAATAAGCCGGAACCAGGGAAGATAGAGAAACGGGCGTTACGCGCGCCGGTATACTCCTGCTTATCGGCATCTTTCATCCCAATATGCGACAGCAACCCGGTGAGCAGCGCGATATGGATCTCGCGGTATTCAGCCGGTTCGCTGTTCACCGGAATCCCCAGCTCTTTTACCACCTGACGCAACTGGGTGTAGATATCCTGCCACTCACGCACGCGCAAATAATTCAGGTAATCCGTCCGGCACAAACGGCGAAACGCATTGGATGACAGCGCTTTTTGCTGTTCGCCAAGATAATTCCACAGATTCACAAACGCGAGGAAATCGGACTCTTTGTCATGGAAGCGGCGATGTTTCTCATCAGAGGCCTGCTGCTTATCCATCGGTCGTTCACGCGGGTCCTGAATTGACAGCGCTGAGGTGATGATCATCGCCTCACGCACACAGCCGTGCTGTTGGGCTTCCAGCACCATCCGCGCCAGACGCGGGTCCACCGGAAGCTGGCACAGTTGCCGACCCAGGGGAGTCAGTTTGTACGCTGAAGCCTGTTCATCCGTGGTAATCGCCCCCAGTTCTTCCAGCAGGCGCACACCGTCCTGAATATTGCGCTTATCCGGCGCTTCAACAAACGGGAACGCGGCGATATCACCGAGCCCCAGTGCGGTCATTTGCAGGATGACGGACGCCAGGTTGGTCCGCAGAATTTCCGGATCGGTAAATTCCGGACGCGACAGAAAGTCATCCTCCGAATAGAGCCGGATGCAGATCCCTTCGGAGACACGCCCACAGCGTCCTTTACGCTGATTCGCAGAGGCTTGCGAGACGGGTTCAATCGGCAGACGCTGCACTTTAGTGCGATAGCTGTAACGACTGATACGCGCAGTCCCTGGATCGATAACGTATTTGATGCCAGGCACCGTCAGCGAGGTTTCCGCCACGTTGGTCGCCAGCACGATACGCCGACCGCTGTGCGACTGGAAAACGCGGTTTTGTTCGCTATTCGACAGTCGCGCATACAGCGGCAACACTTCGGTGTGGCGCAAATTGAGCTTATTCAGCGCATCAGCTGTATCGCGGATTTCACGCTCTCCGCTCATGAAGATCAGAATATCGCCGGGGCTTTCCCGTCCAAGTTCATCGACCGCGTCGAAAATTGCCTGCAACTGATCACGCTCGGTGTCATCAGCCTCTTCCACGATCGGACGATAGCGTACTTCAACAGGATACGTGCGGCCGGAGACCTCAATAATTGGCGCGTTATTAAAATGACGTGAAAAGCGCTCCGGGTCGATAGTCGCGGAAGTAATGATTATTTTCAGGTCCGGACGGCGCGGCAGCAGCTCTTTCAGATAGCCAAGCAGGAAATCGATGTTCAGGCTGCGTTCATGCGCCTCATCGATGATGATCGTGTCGTACTGCATCAGTAAACGATCCTGCTGAATTTCAGCCAGCAGGATACCGTCCGTCATCAGCTTGACCATAGTGTTGTCGCTGACGTGATCGCTGAAACGAACCTTGTACCCGATACAGCCGCCAGGTTCTGTTTGCAGCTCTTCCGCGATACGGTTCGCCACCGTACGCGCCGCCAGGCGACGCGGCTGGGTGTGACCAATCAGCCCTTTCACACCGCGTCCAAGTTCCATACAAATTTTCGGCAACTGCGTCGTTTTACCGGACCCGGTCTCCCCGGCCACAATGACGACCTGATGATCGCGGACGGCCTCCAGAATCGCCTGTTTTTTCTGACTGACGGGCAGATTTTCCGGGTAGGTAATCGCCGGGCGCGACGCTTCACGCAGCACGACTTTACCGGCTGCCTGTTCGATCTCTTTTGCCATCTCCTGGTAAATGGCCTGTTGTGCATCAGGATTTTTAACCTTCTTTACCCCCTGCAGGCGACGCGAAAATCGCTGCCTGTCGCGCAACATCAGCGAGTCGAGTTGCTGTTGCAAGCTGTGGAAGGTTAATTTTTGTTGTTCTGTCATAGCGTTAAAAGGCAGTGCTCTGCCTGGTTAAATCTCTTCAAAATAATAGGTATAGCGTACCACATCAGCGCATTTTATGTGTTGTTCAATAAATTCGAACATAGACTTCGATATATTGCGCTATCTCTGCGACAGGATTGTGAATAAAGTGGCAACACGCAACGGCGCATCGCCCATTCAAACACATGTAAGGAATCACCCATGAGCAAGGTTTTAGTTCTTAAATCCAGTATTCTGGCAGGGTACTCTCAGTCTGGTCAGTTGTCTGATTATTTTGTTGAACAGTGGCGTGAAAAGCATCCGGCTGATCGGGTAACCGTCCGCGATCTGGCTGCCAGCCCGGTTCCGGTGCTGGATGGCGAGCTGGTAGGTGCCCTGCGCCCGAGCGATACGCCGCTGACCCCCCGTCAACAAGAGGCGCTGGCGCTTTCTGATGAGCTGATTGCCGAACTGAAAGCGCATGATGTGATTGTTATCGCCGCGCCGATGTACAACTTCAATATCCCGACACAACTGAAAAACTACTTCGATCTGATTGCTCGTGCTGGCGTCACCTTCCGTTACACCGAGAAAGGTCCGGAAGGCCTGGTGACCGGTAAACGCGCAGTGATCCTTTCCAGCCGCGGTGGTATTCACAAAGACACGCCGACCGATCTGATCGCCCCGTACCTGAAAGTGTTCCTCGGCTTCATTGGTATCACGGATGTGAACTTCGTGTTCGCAGAAGGGATCGCCTACGGTCCGGAAGTGGCGTCTAAGGCCCAGTCTGACGCGAAAGCTGCGATCGACAGCGTCGTTGCAGCCTGATTAAAAGGCCTCCCGTCCATGCGGGAGGCCTTTTATTTACTCTGATAGCGTAAATACCCCACCACTCCCTGACTTGCCCCATCGCTGGGATGGTTCATCCCGTCGGTGACCTCCACACAGGAAAAATCAAACGGCGACACATTTTCAATACAGGCGACATTAACGCCATATTGATCCGGACTGGACCGTCGTTGATGAAAGGTGTAAATCCCGCACACAGAACAAAAGAAGTGCCTTGCCGTACCGGTGTTGAAACGGTACTCCGTGAGCTTGTCCTCTCCTGCGAGGATCTCAATTCCCGACAGGGGAGCAGAGACCACAACCGCTCCCCGCATCCGACAAAATGAACAATTGCAGCGTCGGACAGTATTAAATCCGTCACTCAGCTCAACGGTAAATCTGACGGCGCCGCAGTGGCATTGTGCCGCTCTTTTCTCAGCCATTCGTCTGCCCTTTTAGTGATATTCCATCCAGCGTCGCCAGAACGTCATCTGAAAGATGAAGTTTCCCTGCCGCCATGTTTTCATGCAAATGCGCGACCGACGAGGTTCCTGGTATCAGCAGAATGTTCGGTGAACGATGAAGCAACCAGGCCAACGCGACCTGCATCGGCGTTACATTCAGGCTCATCGCCACTTCTGAAAGCGTGGAGGATTGCAGCGGTGTGAATCCACCGAGCGGGAAAAAGGGAACGAACGCAATGCGCTCAGCTGCCAGCGCGTCAATCAGCGCATCATCCTGACGGTTTGCAATGTTGTATTCATTCTGCACACAGACAATCTCCGCAATATCACGCGCTTGCGCCACCTGTTTTGCCGTGACATTGCTCAGCCCCAGGTGCTTAATCAACCCTTCCTGTTGCATCTTCGCTAAAACGGAGAAACTCTCTTCAATCGGCCCTTCCTGCGTACCGTGGCCGTCACCGATCATCACGCGGAAGTTAACGACATCCAGCGCCTCCAGTCCAAGATTACGCAGGTTGTCGTGAACCGCCTGCCTGAGTTCTGTAGGTGAGAAAGCGGGTAGCCAGGAAGCGTCCTCTCCGCGCCGGGCACCGATTTTGGTAACAATCACCAGATCATCCGGATACGGATGCAGCGCTTCACGAATGATTTGGTTGGTAACGTGCGGACCGTAAAAATCGCTGGTATCAATATGGTTGACGCCCAGGGCAATCGCTTCCCGAAGCACCGTTAATGCGACATGACGATCTTTGGGTGGTCCAAAAACCCCCGGCCCAGCCAGTTGCATTGCCCCATAACCTAAGCGTTTGACCTGCCGGGAACCAAGAGAAAACGTGTCTGAATTGCCGTGACTTGTCATAACTGCCCCTTCTGCTCAATAGCGCGTAAGAAAAGAGAGTATAGGAACTTACCCTGCAAATTATTACGCCTGGCGCAACAAAACAGCAAAGCCATCAGCCTGGTATTAAAAAAGTAGCAGCAACCACCCCACCCACAAAACGATAACCCAGTACAACGAAGTACGGCACATTTTCATGGCCCCCTTTTCTCTCTGTGTTAAGGTTAATGCCAGTAATTTCTCAGGCTGCCAGATAGCGGAAAGTGCTTCACCCGCAAGAGCATTATTTTCTTCGTTAATGAGGGACAAATAGGAGTGCGTAAATAAAAACGCCAACTGTTCAGTGTCTTTCTTACAAACGCGAACCGCACAGATAACGCACAGCCATAACCCTGCGATTACCCGTAACGATTCGCAAGTGCCATTGACCCCATAGCACCCAACACAGGCAATAAGAGAAGCCAGCCCATACCCTGAATATACACAGTACGCTGAATTGTCATCATGCCCGGCGCACCGCCATAGATACGGTAAAAATGCCCCATTCATCAATGAGCTGAGTACATTTCTCGAAACCGGCATTTCGTACCAACGCATCCATTTCACCTTGTGTCCTCACACGCATCACCCACGCCTTGCCATCCTTATGACTGGTAAGTGACCAGGCAATGGTTTTTAGCTGCGGATGCCAGGGCTGTCCGGTGTAGATCAATATCCCTCCTGGCTCGATGACATCTGCGAGACCAGCCAGTGAATTGCGCACCAACGTGTTATCCGGAAACAATTCATATAAACCCGAAACGATGGCAAGCGTTGGACGAGGCTTAAGTGCGGCTAATTCATTACGATTAAAGGCATCGCCCTGTTCAAAACGAGCACGAGAGCACATTTCACGGGCGGCAATCATTTCCTGACCTCTTGCGACATTCAATTCGCTGTAGTCCCGCAATACAATCTCTTCCACTGCCGTTTCGCTTTCGAGTGCATCGAGAACATAGCGTCCATGCCCAGCGGCAATATCCACTACGCGTACGGCTTTTCCTTGCTCAATAAGTCTGGAAACGGCCTGTCGAATCAGGATCTGCAAATGCGTTTTTCTCTGCCGAATCCCTTTCCACCCAATGCTATTGAGGTAGTATTTGTCAATTAAACGCCCAGGCACGTTGTTGCCCTGAGGTTGGTTACGATAGACATAGTCGAGCGTACTTCCGGAATCAAAACCAGTCTCAAACCCCAGACGAAGTCCTGTGGAATGTGTTCCCAGCATCTTCATGCCATAGCGCAAACCGCGATAGGCGATGTCGTCCAGGGAATACGGTTCCGGCCCACCGCTTAGCATTCTCCAGGTATCGGCGCCAGGGCTCCAGCGATCTTCATTACAGTAGTCAAAGCGTATAAGAGCGCGCGCAAAAAGCGTATGGATAAACTCGCGCATTTTATCCAACGCCAGATGTCTCTCTTTCTCGCCCAGCGTATCGTGATAAAAACCGGGTAACACATGCAACTCTTTCAACGGACTTCGCAGGCGTTGATAAAAGTCGATCTGCGGCTGGCGGTGAACAACGTAATCCTCCCCGGAGACCAGCATTTGCACCGGCAAAGTGATTGCACTGGCATCGCTGACGATCCGCTTCGCCGTTTTGTTAAGCTCAAGCAGTATGTTAACCGCGATAGGTCTGGTAATCAGGGGATCAGAATCAAAACTCGCGACCCGTTCAGGATCATGTGTCAGTAATTTACTCTTCACATAAGAATTGACGAAAAAAAGACCTCTCAAACGATACAGCGCCGCCAACCCGGTACGCGCAAAGGGCACATACAGCTTTATCTTAAAGGCTGGCGATGCAAGCACCAGACCCCGAATAGTTGGGGCATAATCATGTACCCAGGTGGCAGCCAACACTGCGCCGACACTTTGTGCCACAACCACCACATCCTCCAGAGTCGCCTGACTATCGCTTGCCGCAAAGCGGACAAACTCATCAACATCTTGTACTGAGCGTGCCAGGGATGGGCTATATCCGCGCTGACCTGGCGAGCGCCCATGACCGCGGGCATCCCAGGCATAAAATGCGGTGTCTGCCATCGCCAGTTCATCGACAATATGTTGCAACCGACCAGAATGCTCATGTCCACGGTGAAACAGAACAATGACTTTCGGGGTAGCGACTGACGATGTTGCAGGCCAGTAACGATAAAACAGTGTTGTATTATCGCTGGTTAAAAAGTGTCTCTCTTCAGGCATCCTTGTCTCGGTCATTGGGATAATTTCCTTGTGTTTTGTGTGAGAGTGCCAGCAACTGACGTTTAAGATCGTTCATAAACACGCCAAGGGGTCATGTCCAGATTATTGGCCAGACAATGCACAGCGTGAACATAACGCGAAGTAAACGAGTAATCATCAGTTAGTAATAGAAGTAACGAATGAAATGGAAGAAAACAGGGGCGGTAAAAATGAGCGAATCCAGTCGGTCAAGGATCCCTCCATGACCCGGTAATAGCGTACCCGTGTCTTTTACGCCAATGTCCCGCTTCACCGCAGACATCACCACATCGCCGCAAAAACCGGTTATCCCAATAATCACACCCGTCAATAACCCCATTGACCAACTGAGTGGCGTAAGCAGAGGTCCCAACAGCATGGCAACCAGCGCAGTCGTGACAACGCCCCCAACCAGCCCCGCTAACGTTTTATTAGGACTCACCTTCGGCGTGACCCTAATCCGCCCAAGTGACTTACCCCATAGATATTGCGTAATGTCGTTGATCTCTGTCAGTCCGACCAGAAACAGAACCAATAAAGCCCCGGTTTGTTTACCATCCGCGGGTAAGACCAGTAAAAATGCAACATGACTTAAAGCAAAAACGGTGGTCATTAAACCCCAGTGGAGTTGGGAGGCTATACGCAAAAATCCCTGCGTATCTCCCGTAATAACCATCCTTACAGGTAAAAATAAAAAAACGAAGACGGGAATAAACACGACAAACATGCCATACCAGTTAATGCCAATCAGCCAATAGTTAACGGGAATGGCAATAAACATCCACAACAGTGGCATTCGATCGGATTGTCGTGACGGTGTCAACGTCAGAAATTCTTTAAATGCCATAAAACTGACTAAGGCAAAAAAAGTCAGCGCTAACCAAGTTGGGCTTAGCAACGCCACAGAGAATACAACGACGATAAGCCACCATGTCCTGATACGTAACGTCAATTCACGCCAGTTTTTCTGCGGGAAGATCCGCGTCAGAAGCACATTCACCATACTCGCCACAAGTAACAGCGCAAAAACGATCGCCAACGATTTCTCGAGTAACATCATCTTGCTTCCTCATTATTGTGGAGTCCGTCCTGACATCGGTTATAAACCGTCCACAGCAGTAAGATGATAGCAACACCCCATACCAGATTGTTCCATTGCGCAAGATGCGGCCAGACAGATAATAAAAGGCCCCACGCACCAAACATTAGCGCGCGATCGCTTTTTCCCAGGGGGCCTGCATAGCTTCGGATCCCATTGACCACTTGCGCTAACACGCCACAAAATTCTGTCATCACTGAGCAAAACAGCATGACAAGGACAAGAATCGTGCTGCTCTGCGGAAGCAATATAAATGGCAGGTAGAGTACTATGTCAGAAATAACATCCCCCGTTTCATTGAGAATGGCTCCCAGACGAGACTGTTGGTTGCATTCTCTTGCTAACATCCCATCCAGAGCATTGAGCGCCATTCGCACAAACAGCACGACAGGCAGAAGAATGAGTAACTCACAATTGGGAAACAAAAGGAGCGTTACGCTGGTAAGAACAGAGAGAGCGACCGCAGCAAGCGTGATGTAATTGGCTGTCACTCGATGACGGTGTAGCCAAAACATGAGGGGGCGTAAAAGAGTCTGAAATACAGGTTTAATCTGATAGAGGGTCATTATCGTTCCCTGATAATTATTGACCCTATGATATTGCCACCATTCTATGTGCTTTAACCACCTCCAGCTGAAAATTCAGACTCTGGATGCTATTTTTTGAGCCACTTACCATTGATGCCCTGCACGTATTCTCCCGGCTTTGCACGCTCAACCAGTTTTTGCCCGGCCAGTTTCGCCACTTCATCGACGGGAAGATGATGGCTTTCAGCGAGTTGCTGATAGCTTACGCTTCGCGCTTTGTTGATTTCATTTACCAGCGCCTGCGTTTGCGCATCCTGTTTCAGCGCCACCAGATAACCGTCCAGGGTTTCACCGACTCGCCCCTGGGTTCTGGCCTCATTTAAGGTCAGCGCGAAGGCGTTTCCGCCCAGTAGACTCAGAATCAACGTTGACAGTAGTGCGATTTTTTTCATCATGACCTCAGAACAAGTCGCTACGCGATTTGAGCAGACTCTCAACGTCTTTATCGACTTTGATGTATATTTCATGCTCAATTTTGACGTTCATATTGATAGTGATTGGCTCCTTTGGCGCGGCGACTTCAATACGCGGCGTACAGCCGGTTAATGTCAATAGCGAAAGAAGCGCCAGCACAGCGGTCATCGTTTTCATTGAGGTTCCTCACATTCCTTGCCTGCCTGACAGGTCTTTTCTGGCAGCGCCGCGTTTTGTTCAAGCCACGCCTGTAAATTATCGCCAAAGCGCAGGCTGCGCCAAAGCGTAAACACATTTTCTTCGTGGGTGTAGTTCAGATTCACCGTTCCGACTTTGCCATCCACCCGACTGTTCCCGGTGATTTGTGACTGCATTGTCAAAACCCCCAGATTATCCAGATTAATTTTGGTCCATGAATGCGCAATCTCCATATATCGCAACCAGTTGATCGCCGCACCTGCCGCCATATTGTCTTTTACCACGGCATCCGCGGTGTCTTTGTCAATTCGCAGCGTCATAGGACCAGGATTGGTCAGCCAGCCGTCTTTAATTATCCATTTTTCATTATCGAGCCACAAAGACAGCGCGCCGCTCACCGGGCCTGACATGGCGAACTGTTTTGGATTTACAGCGCTTATCAGTTCGCTGGAGGAGATATTTTGTACTCGCACCAGAGCCGGATCGTGCTGCGGCAAACGTAGCTGCTGCATGGAGACTTTACCGCCAAGGACATCCACACTGACATCGGTCAGCAGCAGTGGATTGCTTTCACTCCACGGGTACGCCCCTTGCAGATCGGCGGTAATATCCGTGGCGGTGACCTGGTTGACGACCTCGGCAATACGCAGTGAAACCGGCCCACGTGTACCTAACTGCCACGTGCCTGCGTTGAAGCGAAACGGCAACACAAAGTCGACGCCATTAATTTGGTTATCCGGCATCCAGGCGCTACCGCCTTTTAAGACACCGTGACCGCCCGCTTCAAACCCCTGCTCTGCGGCGGCTGAAAACGCCATCTGGGCATACAGCTCGCCTTCCCGTAATGTCATTTTCCAGTCCGGCGGAACCAGCGGCTGGAATACCTCCAGAGACTGCTTCGGCCACCATGCCTGCCCGCGTAACCGCAGACCATCCCAGCGGCCGTTTACCCTGACAGGTCCGATCGCACCGGCATGCAAGTCCCCCTTGAACTGGAAAAACGTTGGATCGCGTCCCTCGACGCTGAATTTAAGCGTCGAGGGAGGCAGAACGCTGCCGCCAGAAAAGAGGGTTTTGCCCGCATCAAAGGACATCGCGCCACTAAAGCGAGGATGCGCATCATCACGCACCCACTCGATTGGCTTATCCATCTCCAGTCGCGGTGTCTCTATTTTCATTGTGCCGTACTGAAGCTGATTGAAACCCGTGGAGAGATCCGTCAGGATGATGGTGTTGTTATGCCACTCACCTTTCCCGGCAACATCCCATTTGGCATGCATCGGGGTAAAGCTGCCCTCGCCCCAGTAACGCCACCGCCAGCGACCGGCATCAGGCAGAAAATCATTCGCCAGGCCATCCAGATGCAGGACAAAATCACCCATTTGATTTTCATGGGCACGTAAAATAGCCTGCAATCGCCCGTCCACACCCCGCTGCGTCACCTTGACGCCTGCCAACGGCCAACGAATTTCGTCAATGTCCAGTGAGTCAATCACGCGTCCGCGCGAGCGCAGCAGTGCGCCGGGTTCAAATGCCAGCATGGGATCGGCGAGACTTCCGCTTAATTGCGCAGGCAGTTTGCCATAGAAAATTAAATCGTTCTGTTTCGCTTCGCCGACCAGTTGCAGCGGCATAGCGCTGTTATCCATACTCAGTTTGCCCGGGCCAAATGAAAGCACTGCGTTTCCTTTGCCCGCGTCCCCCTGCGTCAACACATTCATCCGCCCGCTGATGACCGCTTTCTCGGTACCTTCCTGCCAGTTCTCCACTTTCAGGCCCAGACGACCGCTCAGCGGAAAACCTTCATAGGGCCAGGACCAGCGGCCATCGCTGATGGTCACCTGCTGGCGCGTCAGTTCCCAGGGTAAATCAAGCAGCGGATCGGCATTGTCCCGCGCCATGACAATCAGTTGCCCGGCGTTTTCTCGCCACTCCAGTTCGGCATCAACCAGCGACGGTTCCTGCGGCAAACTGAGCGTCGCAACAGTATGGCCGCTGACCGGCAGCCCGTCCGGCACCAGCGGCAACGTAAATTCACCGACCAGTTTAACAGGAGGTTGCCCCTCAAATGCCATCACATTCAGCTCACTCACCGTCAGCGTTTGCCCACGCAACTGGCCTTGAAATTTCACCTTCTCACCCTGATAACGAAGTTGCTGAATCGTGGGTGTCAGTGAGACGTTCAGTTTGCCCTGCCAGACCTGCCAGGGCGCCAGAATGACGTTATCGATGGTTATCCAGGTATTCGGCAGCATCGATTGCCATTCAGCAAGAGTGCGCGGAGCCGCGGGAGACGTTTCGGACTGTGGCAATTTTGCCAGACAGGCAGAATCGATTTCGAGAGTGCCTATATTTAACTGCCAACGGCTGGGATGAGACAGTTGCGCCTGACTGACCCGCGCCAACTGACACTCGCCTGCCAGATAGCGTATATCGGGAATATATAACCCTTGGCGCGTAAAACGTGGACTTGCATCCAGCGCGATACGGGTCCCGACCGGCAGCCAGATGCCTGCCAGCGTCGGAACCCACCATCCCAGCGTCATCACCAGTGTGAGAGGAATGAGGATCACGAGTAAAAGAAGCGCCAGAGCGACTTTATATTTACCCTTCATGGGCAGTTAATATCCTGATTTAGCGAAAAATTAAGCCGAATTAGGCCGCTATTGTGGCATGTTTGGTGAAACATGCCCAGATTAAGAATAGATGCTCTAAAATTATTCATACCATGTATTACTTTCAATAATATTTGATATTATATAAAATAATTTGAATTCGATAAGTGTGATTTGACATCACAGGAGAAAGTCTTATGAAACTCGCCGTATACAGTACCAAACAGTACGACAAGAAGTACCTGCAACAGGTTAACGAGACTTATGGCTTTGAGCTTGAATTCTTTGACTTTCTGCTAACGGAAAAAACGGCCAGGACCGCCCATGGCTGCGAAGCCGTGTGTATCTTCGTTAACGACGATGGCAGCCGCC
The DNA here is from genome assembly GCF_037053465.1 of Citrobacter amalonaticus. Taxonomy (GTDB): domain Bacteria; phylum Pseudomonadota; class Gammaproteobacteria; order Enterobacterales; family Enterobacteriaceae; genus Citrobacter_A; species Citrobacter_A amalonaticus_H. Next base: position 87,493 of record NZ_JBALIF010000006.1, on the reverse strand, counting down.
CGGTACTGGAAGAACTGAAAAAGCATGGCGTTAAGTATATCGCCCTACGCTGTGCCGGTTTTAACAACGTCGATTTGGACGCCGCGAAAGAGCTGGGTTTGCAGGTGGTTCGTGTCCCGGCCTACTCCCCGGAAGCTGTCGCGGAGCACGCAGTGGGAATGATGATGACCCTGAACCGTCGCATCCATCGCGCTTATCAACGTACCCGCGACGCTAACTTCTCACTGGAAGGGCTGACGGGCTTTACCATGTACGGAAAAACGGCTGGCGTGGTTGGTACTGGCAAAATCGGGATTGCTGCCCTGCGCATTCTGAAAGGCTTTGGCATGCGTCTTCTGGCCTTCGACCCGTATCCCAGCGCGGCGGCACTGGAAATCGGAGTGGAATATGTCGATCTGACGACGCTGTTTGCCGAATCTGACGTCATTTCGCTGCACTGCCCGTTAACGCCGGAGAACTATCACCTGCTAAACCATGCCGCGTTTGAACAAATGAAAGACGGTGTGATGGTGATTAACACCAGTCGCGGTGCGTTAATCGATTCTCAGGCGGCGATTGAAGCGCTGAAAAATCAGAAAATTGGTTCGCTGGGCATGGATGTGTATGAGAACGAGCGCGATCTCTTCTTTGAAGACAAATCCAATGACGTCATCCAGGATGATGTATTCCGTCGCCTGTCAGCCTGCCATAACGTGCTGTTTACCGGGCATCAGGCTTTTCTGACCGCAGAGGCGTTGACCAGTATTTCTGAAACCACCCTGCAAAATTTGCAGCAGTTAGCGAACGGAGAGACCTGTCCTAACGCACTGTTTTGATCCTGTCGCCCTCCTGTTTGCAGGAGGGCATTTCAGATTATCCCCAATGCCTGAACGGATAAAAGCGTTATCCTGTCGAAGGTAATTACCATTTACACCAGAGAGTGAATATGAAGAAGAGCGTCGCGCTGATTGCGCTAAGCCTGCTGGCAGCAGGCTGTGTAAGTAATGGAAAAGTGTCTGTCAGCCCTGAACAGTTACAGCACCACCGCTTTGTTCTGGAGAGCGTGGACGGTAAGCCGGTCACTACGACGCCTCAACCTCTGGAGCTCAGCTTTGGAGAAAAGATGACGGTCTCCGGCAACATGTGCAACCGGTTCAACGGCCAGGGATCGCTTTCAGACGGTGAACTGAAAGTCAAACAGATGGCCATGACGCGCATGATGTGCGCCGACCCGCAGCTCAATACGCTCGATAACACGCTGAGCACGATGCTCAAAAATGGCGCGCAGGTCGATCTCACGGCTAACCAGTTGACCCTGGCAACGGCGGAACATACGCTCAGCTATAAACTGGCTGATTTAGTGCAGTAATCAGGGCTTAGTAACTGCCACAGCTTCCCGCGGCAAGGGATTGTTCGCTGCAACGTTTGCCGTTGGGGAGTGCGCACATGCCGATGGCAGAACCATCCAGTTGACGAGCAACGGACAGCGAACCGCCAACCATGGCACAATTGGCCTCTCCGGTACTGGTCATTGACGCTTTTAACCCCGGCGCGACATGTGCTGCCGTCGCTTGCTGAACAGGTTCATTGTCGCTGCTGCATGCCGACAATAATAACGCGGCACATCCTACCCAAAACGCTGCACGCATTTGACTCCCCTCATATTTCGAAAGCGTAACTAAAACCGCACTAATAATAGGCATCTGAATCCAGCGCGTCGAGAGTCAATACGCTCAATTATGCGCCTCGTTCGCATTTTGTTGCATAATACTGCCCGGTTTATGATCGCAGCGGCATTATGCGCTGATGCGACGGGCGGTCACATAGTGATCCTGCCAGTATTGATTCGATAAATGTGACAACGTCACACCTTCTGAACTCGACGCATGAATAAAAGAATCATTACCAACATAAACGCCCACGTGTTGAACATGCGGTTTGGTCTCAAAAAACACCAGATCGCCGACGTTAAGTTCACGTTGACTCACTCTCAGTCCGATGTGGCTTTGCTCCAGCGCGGTACGTGGCAAATGCCGGTGAATAACCGATGCCATTATTCTGCGAGTGAACGCTGAACAGTCAATACCGTTGCGGCTATCCCCACCCCAGCGATAATCCGTTCCTCTCCACACCGCAAATTCATTCATAATGCGACGCTTAAGTTGCGCTTTCTTATTCGGAACAGGCGCTTGTGAAAAGTACCCTTCAGAATAAGAGAGTTGAGAAGGTGTATTCCAGCCCCAGTCTTTTACCTGAGTTTTTACGAAAGCAAATGACGATGACGAGGCAGAAATAAGTAATGCAAGTAAAAATATACGAATCATAATTTGATAAAAACATTTAATTAAATAATCACATCCAGACCTTTTTTGCGCACAAAAAAATCCACCCTCAGGGTGAATTGAAATTATTATGTTTTTAACGCTTGTATCCGTGATTAAACAGCGCTCACCAACTGCAGCTAACTTATGGATTTGTAAGACATATCCGTTATGAAGCGTGTTGAGTACAGACACTATCGACATGAACGCAAACTTAAAAAGTCTGAGTAAAACATTCACGTCTTCAGGACAGCGGCGAGGATAATAAACGGATTAAGTAAATCCTCAAACAAAATTGGAATCCAGTATTGGACAGAGAGAGAGTAATTCTGTGCAATGGGTTAACTCATTGTTAATAATTTAAAGGCCGGAACCGTGGCCGACGGATAAACAACAGGTTCTTTTTTGCGACCTTTGTGTCAATTTGTGCACTCGAAAGCCGCATAACTTCAAGGGAATACAGGAAAGTCCTATACTGAAAGAATAACTATCAGGACGCTGAGTGGTTTCGTGCGTCCCTCTTTTTGCGCAATGTAAGGGTGTCATATGATTACTATTGACGGTAATGGTGCAGTCGCCTCAGTGGCGTTTCGTACCAGTGAAGTTATCGCCATCTACCCCATTACGCCCAGTTCCACGATGGCTGAACAGGCGGATGCCTGGGCTGGCAACGGGCTAAAAAACGTCTGGGGTGATACCCCTCGCGTTGTCGAAATGCAGTCCGAAGCGGGGGCTATCGCCACCGTTCATGGCGCATTGCAAACGGGCGCGCTGTCGACCTCCTTTACCTCTTCCCAGGGGTTATTGTTGATGATACCTACGCTGTACAAACTGGCGGGACAATTAACGCCGTTTGTACTGCATGTCGCAGCGCGTACGGTGGCAACACATGCGCTCTCCATTTTTGGCGATCATTCAGACGTAATGGCCGTGCGTCAGACCGGCTGCGCGATGTTGTGCGCCGCGAGCGTACAGGAAGCGCAGGACTTTGCCTTAATTTCGCAAATCGCCACATTGAAAAGCCGGGTGCCTTTTATTCACTTTTTCGATGGTTTCCGCACGTCGCATGAAATTAACAAAATTGTTCCCCTGGCGGATGACACCATCCTGGACCTGATGCCTCAGGCCGAAATCGACGCGCACCGTGCCCGGGCGCTCAATCCTGAACATCCGGTGATTCGCGGAACGTCGGCAAACCCGGATACCTATTTCCAGTCCCGTGAGGCAACCAACCCGTGGTATAACGCCGTTTACGATCATGTCGAACAGGCGATGAATGATTTTGCCGCGGCTACAGGTCGCCAGTACAAGCCGTTCGAGTACTATGGCCACCCGCAGGCGGAACGGGTCATTATTTTGATGGGCTCAGCCATCGGCACCAGTGAAGAAGTGGTTGATGAACTGCTGACGCGCGGTGAAAAAGTTGGCGTGTTGAAGGTTCGTCTCTTCCGCCCGTTCTCAGCCAGACATTTGTTGCAGGCCCTGCCTGAGTCCGTACGGGCAGTTGCCGTTCTCGATCGAACCAAAGAGCCGGGCGCACAGGCCGAACCGTTGTATCTTGATGTTATGACCGCCCTGGCGGAAGCGTTTAATAGTGGCGAACGCGAAACGCTGCCCCGCGTTATTGGCGGTCGTTATGGCCTCTCATCTAAAGAATTTGGTCCGGACTGCGTGCTGGCGGTATTTAATGAACTGAACCAGGCGAAACCCAAACCACGGTTTACCGTCGGTATCTACGATGATGTCACCAATCTCTCACTCCCGCTGCCAGATAACACCTTACCTGCCACCGCGAAGCTCGAAGCGCTATTTTATGGATTGGGAAGCGACGGTAGCGTATCGGCGACCAAAAACAACATCAAGATAATCGGTAACTCAACGCCGTGGTATGCGCAGGGCTACTTCGTTTACGACTCTAAAAAGGCCGGCGGCCTGACGGTTTCGCATCTGCGCGTCAGTGAACAACCTATTCGCTCGGCGTATCTGGTTTCTCAGGCCGATTTTGTTGGCTGTCATCAGTTACAGTTTATCGACAAATACCAGATGGTTGAGCGCCTGAAACCGGGCGGCATTTTCCTGCTGAACACACCGTATCCGGCCGATGAGGTCTGGCCGCGACTGCCACAGGAAGTACAGGCGGTGCTGAATCAGAAAAAAGCCCGTTTCTACGTCATTAACGCAGCCAAAATCGCCCGCGAATGTGGACTGGCGGCACGTATTAACACCGTCATGCAAATGGCATTTTTCCATTTGACGCAAATCCTGCCCGGCGACAGCGCGCTGGCTGAACTGCAGGGCGCGATTGCCAAAAGTTACAGCAGCAAAGGTCAGGATCTGGTTGAGCGCAACTGGCAGGCGCTGGCGCTGGCACGCGAGTCGGTAGCTGAAGTGCCGCTGCTGGCGGTCGATCCGCACAGTGCTAACCGTCCTCCGGTGGTGTCCGATGCGGCGCCAGATTTTGTAAAAACCGTCACCGCCGCGATGCTTGCCGGCCTAGGCGATGCCCTTCCCGTCTCAGCACTCCCTCCTGATGGAACCTGGCCAATGGGCACTACCCGATGGGAAAAACGCAATATCGCCGAAGAGATCCCAGTCTGGAAAGAAGCGCTTTGTACTCAGTGTAACCACTGCGTCGCCGCCTGCCCGCACGCGGCAATTCGCGCCAAAGTGGTTTCTCCCGAAGCGATGGAGAATGCGCCGTCCAGCCTGCACTCTCTGGATGTGAAGTCCCGCGATATGCGCGGACAGAAATACGTGCTGCAGGTCGCGCCGGAAGACTGTACGGGTTGTAATCTTTGCGTAGAAGTCTGCCCGGCAAAAGATCGCCAGAACCCGGAGATCAAGGCCATCAATATGATGTCCCGCCTTGAACACGTAGAGGAAGAAAAAGTGAATTATGATTTCTTCCTCGACCTGCCGGAAATTGATCGCAGCACACTAGAACGCATCGATATCCGCACGTCGCAGCTCATTACACCACTTTTCGAGTATTCGGGTGCCTGCTCCGGCTGTGGCGAAACACCGTATATCAAGCTACTGACCCAGCTTTATGGTGACAGAATGCTGATTGCCAACGCTACCGGTTGTTCATCTATCTACGGCGGCAACCTCCCTTCGACACCTTATACCACGGATGCCAATGGTCGCGGCCCCGCGTGGGCGAACTCGCTGTTCGAAGATAACGCAGAGTTCGGTCTGGGCTTTCGTCTGACAGTTGATCAGCATCGGGTACGCGTTCTGCGTCTGCTGGAACAGTTTGCCGACAGGCTCCCTGCGGAACTGAATGCCGCGCTTCATGCAGACGCCACGCCTGAAGAGCGCCGCGAACAGGTGACCGCTCTGCGTCAGCACCTTAAAGATGTCGACGGCGCGCGTGAACTGCTCACCGATGCCGATGCGCTGGTCGAGAAGTCGATCTGGCTGATTGGTGGCGATGGCTGGGCTTACGATATTGGTTTCGGCGGGCTGGATCATGTGCTGAGCCTCACCGAAAACGTCAATATTCTGGTGCTCGATACACAGTGCTATTCCAATACCGGGGGGCAGGCATCAAAAGCGACGCCACTGGGCGCTGTAACGAAATTTGGTGAGCACGGTAAGCGTAAAGCGCGTAAAGATCTGGGCGTCAGTATAATGATGTACGGCCATGTATATGTGGCGCAGATTTCGCTCGGCGCACAGCTCAACCAGACCGTTAAGGCTATTCAGGAAGCGGAAGCGTATCCTGGTCCGTCGCTAATCATTGCCTACAGTCCATGCGAGGAACACGGTTACGACCTGGCATTGAGTCACGATCAGATGCGTCAGTTGACCGCAACGGGCTTCTGGCCGCTTTACCGCTTTGACCCACGCCGTGCAGATGAAGGTAAACTGCCGCTGGCGCTGGACTCTCGCCCACCGTCAGACGCGCTGGCAGAAACATTGCTCAACGAGCAACGTTTCCGTCGTCTGAACGCACAGCAGCCAGAGGTTGCTGAGCAGTTATGGAAAGATGCGGCGGCGGATCTGCAAAAACGGTACGATTTTCTGGCGCAACTGGCCGGTAAAGCGGAAAAAACCGGTAGCGACTGATCGCATCGACGTCGCTAACTGTCTCGACGCCCAAAAAAAAGCCCGAACATCCGTTCGGGCTTGTCATTTTGTTAGTTCGCAAATCAGTATTTTTAGCAATTGACCAACAAAAAAGCAATCTGTGACAATAAAGGCATATAACGCGCGCAGAATATCGCATTCTTAATGCGTTGTATAATTTTTATTTTGTATATTTCGAGTAAAAATATTCATAATAATTATCATCATTTCAACTGAATTAATTATTAAAGGTTTTACTCAGCGTGTAACAATTGATATTTATCCTTTTACGGAACTTCTCCTTTAGCATGTTTTAACTCCTCTCCGGGAGTCAAATAAAAACGAAAGGATTATTCCCATGAATAGAAAAGTACTGGCCTTTATCATCCCTGCGCTTTTAGCTGCAGGCGCAGCACATGCCGCTGAAATTTATAATAAAGACGGTAACAAGCTTGATCTTTATGGTAAAGTTGACGCTGAGCATTATTTCTCCAACAATTCAAACAGTGATGGCGACGAAACCTATATGCGTATCGGCTTTAAGGGCGAAACGCAAATCAACGACCAGTTGACGGGCTTTGGTCAGTGGGAATATCAGGTGAATACCAACACCACTGAAAGCGATCATGGCAACAGCTTTACTCGTCTGGCCTTTGCTGGTCTGAAATTCGGTGATTACGGTTCATTCGATTACGGTCGTAACTACGGTGTTATGTATGACATCGAAGGCTGGACCGATATGCTGCCTGAGTTCGGCGGCGACTCCTACACCTATGCAGACAACTTTATGGTGGGTCGTGCGAATGGTGTGGCCACATACCGCAACACCGATTTCTTCGGACTGGTCAATGGCCTGAGCTTCGCCCTGCAGTATCAGGGTAAAAACGAAAACCAGTCTACCAATGAAGATGATTTCTCTCAGTCAGGAACGGCTAACGGTGGCTCACGTAATCTGCAGAATTCCAACGGTGACGGTTTCGGTATCTCCTCTACCTATGATTTCGGCATGGGCTTTAGCATGGGTGCGGCGTATACCACTTCTGACCGTACTAATGAACAAGTCACTGCGGGCGGTAAAGTTGCAGGTGGCGATAAAGCAGATGCGTGGACAGCAGGTCTGAAATACGATGCGAACAACATCTACCTGGCGACCATGTATTCCGAAACCCGTAATATGACGCCTTACGGTGATGATAACGGTGTTGCGAATAAAACGCAAAACTTCGAAGCCACTGCGCAATATCAGTTTGACTTCGGCTTACGTCCGTCTCTGGGATACGTCGTCTCCAAAGGCAAAGACTTGACGGGCCAGGGTGCTGATAATAGCCAGGAGCTGGTTAATTATATTGACGTAGGTACCTATTACTTCTTTAACAAGAATATGTCTACCTTCGTTGATTACAAAATTAACTTGTTAGATGACAACGATAATTTCTATCGTAGCAACGGCATCAACACCGATAACGTTGTTGCTGTAGGTATGGTATATCAGTTCTAAGTTATTTCGCCCGCTGGCAACGGCGGGCTCTCCTTTTCAATATTTCCTATAACCAAAATCTGTCGCCTATAGCAAAACGCTATATCTCAGAGACTAATCCCCCTGCCGGTTAGATGATACATTATTAATACGATCTGCCGCCGAGGGTGCCATCATGAACCACCAGCCTGTAAACTCATCACGTATCGCCTCCGTCGGCTATGACGAAAAGACCGCTACGCTGGAAATTCGTTTCTATCAGACGGGCATTTTGCGCTATCGCGGCGTTCCGCCGCATATTTATCAAAATTTCCTGACGGTTGTATCGAAAGGACGCTTTTATGACGGCGTCATTAAAGGCAAATTCCCGGAAATCAAAAGTAAGTGATGCCAAAATGTGAGCTCTGTCATTATGCTTAACCTGCGATAAAGCGTTACACTTTATATGGATACTAAAACAGGAGGTTTTATGAACAGAACGATTCTTGTCCCCATCGATATTTCAGATTCAGAATTAACTCAACGCGTGATTAACCACGTCGAAGCTGAGGCGAAAATTGACGATGCACAGGTTCATTTCCTGACCGTTATCCCTTCACTGCCTTACTATGCTTCGCTGGGCCTGGCCTACTCTGCTGAGTTGCCCGCCATGGACGATCTGAAAGCCGAAGCGAAATCTCAACTGGAAGAGATTATCAAGAAGTTCGCTATCCCGTCAGACAGAGTGCAAATCCACGTCGCTGAAGGTTCGCCAAAAGACAAAATCCTTGAAATGGCGAAAAAGTTGCCAGCAGATATGGTGATTATTGCCTCTCACCGTCCGGACATTGCCACTTATCTGTTAGGGTCTAACGCGGCAGCCGTTGTACGGCATGCCTCATGCTCAGTCCTTGTGGTGCGTTAATCTCTTCAGCCCGCATCCCGGTGCGGGCTTTGTTTCTTCATTTTATCCCCCCTCCCATACGCGCTAAATGTGCTGACATTTTTCTCGCTTATCCGTACCATACAGACCACAGTTTTTATATCAGACAGCTTTGCCGGACTTTCCGGCGTGATGCATACTCTTCTGATGCCATCCTATGAATTGAGCCTCTATTAAATGTCGCAAAATCAAGATATTAGCAAGAAAGATCAGTACAACCTGAACAAATTACAAAAGCGCCTGCGTCGTCACGTGGGCGAAGCGATTGCCGATTTCAATATGATTGAAGAAGGCGATCGCATTATGGTCTGTCTCTCTGGCGGCAAAGACAGCTACACCATGCTGGAAATTTTGCGCAATTTGCAGCAAAGCGCGCCAGTCAATTTTTCACTGGTGGCGGTTAACCTGGACCAGAAACAACCCGGTTTCCCGGCGCATATTCTGCCTGAATACCTTGAGCAGCTTGGTGTCGAATACAAAATCGTCGAAGAGAATACCTATGGCATCGTCAAAGAGAAGATCCCGGAAGGTAAAACCACCTGCTCTCTTTGCTCACGCCTGCGGCGCGGGATCCTCTACCGTACCGCAACGGAGCTGGGCGCAACGAAAATCGCGCTGGGCCATCACCGTGACGACATCCTGCAAACTCTGTTTCTGAATATGTTCTACGGCGGGAAAATGAAAGGTATGCCACCGAAGCTGATGAGCGATGATGGTAAACACATCGTGATCCGCCCGCTGGCTTATTGCCGCGAGAAAGACATCGAGCGTTTTGCCCAGGCAAAAGCGTTCCCTATCATCCCCTGCAACCTGTGTGGATCGCAGCCGAACCTGCAGCGTCAGGTCATCGCTGACATGCTGCGTGACTGGGATAAGCGCTATCCAGGTCGTATCGAGACCATGTTCAGCGCAATGCAGAACGTTGTTCCCTCGCACCTGAGCGACATTAATTTGTTCGATTTCAAAGGGATTAAACACGGTGCCGAAGTCGTCGACGGTGGCGATCTGGCGTTTGACCGCGAAGAGATCCCGCTTCAGCCCGCGGGCTGGCAGCCGGAAGAAGACGACAATCAGCGTGATGAATTACGGCTGAACGTCGTGGAAGTGAAGTAAGTTGCAATATGCCGGATGCAGCGCGCATCCGGCAAAGCGACAGCCTTATTTCAACAGCCGAACCCGGCAGTTTTTGCCTTTAATTTTACCGTTCTGCAACTGTTTCCAGGCCTTGTTTGCCACTGACTGGCGTACCGCGACATAAACATGCGCCGGATGAACGGCAATCTTGCCAATATCCGCGCCATCCAGACCAATATCGCCCGTCAGTGCGCCTAATACATCGCCCGGACACATTTTGGCTTTTTTACCACCGTCGATACACAGCGTCGCCATTTCAGCCTCCAGTGGGGTCACCGTGACATTCGCCGGCGCTGAAACCCAGTTAAGTTTGAGCTGTAACATTTCTGACAGAATGTTCGCCCGCTGCGCTTCTTCAGGAGCACAAAAACTGATCGCCAGACCACTGTTCCCGGCGCGCGCAGTACGCCCGATACGATGCACGTGCACTTCCGGATCCCACGCCAGTTCGAAATTCACTACCAGCTCCAGCGATTTGATATCAAGCCCGCGCGCGGCCACATCCGTCGCCACCAGCACGCGGGCGCTGCCGTTGGAAAAACGCACCAGGGTCTGATCGCGGTCGCGTTGCTCCAGATCGCCATGCAGCGCAAGCGCGCTTTGCCCTGCCGCATTCAGCGCATCGCATACCGCCTGACAATCTTTTTTGGTATTACAAAACACCACGCAGGAAGCCGGTTGGTGTTGGCTGAGTAATTTTTGCAGCAGCGGAATTTTGCCGCTCGCAGACGTTTCAAAGAACTGTTGTTCAATGGCGGGAAGCGCATCCACCGTATCAATTTCGATAGCTATCGGATTACGCTGAACACGGCCGCTAATGGCCGCAATCGCGTCGGGCCAGGTAGCGGAAAAGAGTAATGTCTGACGCGATTCAGGAGCGAAGCGAATCACGTCGTCAATGGCATCACTGAATCCCATATCCAGCATCCGATCCGCTTCATCCATGACCAGCGTCGTCAGCGTGTCGAGAGAAACTGTGCCTTTTTGCAGATGATCCAGCAAACGTCCGGGCGTCGCCACGATAATATGCGGTGCATGCGCAAGCGAGTCACGCTGCGCGCCAAACGGCTGTCCACCACAAAGCGTTAAAATTTTGGTATTCGGCAAGAACCGCGCAAGGCGACGTAGCTCCCCTGCAACCTGGTCAGCCAGTTCACGCGTCGGACAGAGTACAAGCGCCTGCGTCTGAAACAGACTGGCATCAATCTGTTGCAGCAAGCCGAGGCCAAACGCCGCCGTCTTCCCACTCCCGGTCTTCGCCTGCACCCGAACATCCTTTCCCGCCAGAATCGCCGGTAGCGCCGCCGCCTGGACAGGTGTCATGGATAAATACCCCAACTCGTTCAAATTCTCAATCTGGGCAGCAGGCAACATATTCAGGGTAGAAAAAGCGGTCACAATTTATTCTCGCGGTTAACGACTCACAGTCAGCAGGCGCGTATCCTCGCAGATTCGCGCCCGCGATGCGACATTTTAATCGGTTCTTCATCGGGCGGTGGGTCCGGCATCGGCTGTGGTCGGGGTATAGGATCAGGTATCGGAACCGGATCGGTGGGCACCGGGTCAGAGAAGTGAATAGCGTTATGATCGTGAGGGAAGATACGTAACATGAGGGCCTCCTGTATTTCATTGACTCCCTTTTAGGGTAGCCGTTGAAAACAGGCAGACAAAAAAAAGCCGACTTATTTAAGTCGGCGTCGTACGAATCAATTGTGCTATGCAGTAATTCAAAAAAGGAAGTAAGACAATATGGAGCGCAACGCCCATCGCTTGACGTTGCATTCACCTGCAAGAGGAATATTGCCCCGAACAAAAATCTCATTTATTGACTTTGCTCAATTTAAAAGCCATTTTTAGGCTCCGAAATCTCTTAAAACGCTCGTTTTTACAACCATTTACTACGATGCAACCATAAAGTAACACCACCAATCAGAACCACTAACAGAATACAAAAAAGTGAAAAACCAAATTGCCATCCTCCACCGGGGATCCCCCCGAGGTTAACGCCAAAAAGACCGGTCAGAAACGTACTGGGCAGAAAAACCATTGCCATCAACGACATGGTGTAAGTACGCCTTGCCAGAGACTCCTGCATAACCTGCGCGATTTCATCGGCCATCACGCCTGTGCGGGCGATACAGGCGTCAATTTCATCCAGTCCTCTTCCCAGACGGTCGGCGATATCTTGCATCCTGCGACGCTGATCATCGTTCATCCATGGCAGACGCTCGCTGGCCAGTCGGGAATAGACGTCACGCTGAGGCGCCATATAGCGGCGCATGACAATCAATTGTTTACGCAGCAGAGCAAGAAACCCGCGCGGAGGGATCTGTTGATCGAGCAGATTATCCTCAAGATCGATAATTTTATCGTGAAGTTCTTCGATAAACTCACTGGCATGATCCGTCAGCGCATCACACACATCAACCAGCCAGCCGCCACAATCGACAGGCCCGGTCCCTTCCTGCAGGTCGCTAACCACATCATCCAGCGCCAGCACTTTACGTTGTCGCGTAGAGACAATCAGCCGTTCATCCATGTACAAACGCATTGCCACCAACTGGTCCGGACGTTCGTCGGTACTGCCATTGATGCAACGCAGCGTGATGAGTGTACCCTCACCCATGCGACTGACACGCGGGCGAAGGCTTTCGCCTGCCAGCGCGTCCCGGACGTTATTTGGTAGTAACGGGGTGGTAGCCAGCCATTGCGCGCTTTCCGTATGTGTGTAATTCAGGTGAAGCCAGCACGGATGTTCGTTACTGATAACATCGTCATCTTCTAAGGGCTTCACGCCGCCTTTGCCATCGAGTAGCCATGCAAACACCGCATCCGGCACACTCACTTCAGACCCTTTAATGGCTTCCATTTCGCCTCCCATACATCGCGCTTTTCTGGTTAGTCTAGCCTTCGGCGTATGTTAAGCAACCTGTTATTATCCCATTGTGCTGAAATGATTCATAAAAACGATGTTCCTGCGTGCCTCAACGCGCGAATCCTACCCGGGAGGGGGACGAAATGTCTTCTGTCATATCGCTTAAATAAAATTTATGTGTTTTCGATTGCAGATCGACAACCTGAGATTTCAGTACATCGGAGGAGCCGGATAATTCATCCACCATCAATGCATTACTTTGGGTGACTTTTTCCAGTTCACTCATTGCCTGAGCGATCTGATTAATCCCTTTTTCTTGCTCCGATGTTGTTGCTGATATTTCACTAATCAACTGACTTAATTGCCCGGCTCCCTGGACAATTTCCTGCATATTTTTTTCTGTTTCCCCCACCACACTAGCGCCTTGCCGGACATTTTGATGAGTGACGTCGATCAGCACCCGGATATTTTTTGCCGCTTGCGCACTTCGGTGCGCCAGGTTTCTGACTTCCGTCGCCACTACTGAAAATCCTTTCCCGTGTTCTCCCGCGCGTGCAGCTTCAACAGCAGCATTCAGCGCCAGAATATTGGTCTGAAATGCAATGTCATCAATCAGGGTGATTATTTCCGTCATTTCCTGGGCGCATTCCGTTATGGAATGCATATTACTGGCAACCTGAACCATTAATTCACTGCCCCGTTGCGCACATTGTGTTGCGCTGTCAGCCTGCTGGTTGGCAAGCCGGGTATTGTCTGCGTTATTGCGGGTGCTGGCCGCCATCTGCTCCATACTGGCGGCAGTCTGGATAAGCGACGCGGATTGCTGCTCGGTTTTCACAGATAATTCCGCGCTGCGAGCAGCCAGTTGCTCCGAGAGTGACAATGCTGTTTTCGATGAACTCCGGATTTCACGCACCAGTGTGGCAATATTGCAGGATAAGCTATTAATACCTGGAATCAGCCGCCCCGCACAGTTATTGCCAAATTCAGGAATATTCACCGCAAGATTTCCCGAGGTGACATCTTCTATACTTTTTTTGACGGTATTGATGGGCGTGACCAGATATATTGTCATATAACACCAGAGTGAGATCGCCGCCACAAGATAGATCACATTGACCGGAATTAATATTTTGAGACTGACGAAATTCATTATCTGAACAATATTAAGCAGAAAGAATGTGAGCAACATGAATACAATAATAAATGTTCTGACGCTAATGTTTTTTAACATTTTAAGCCTGTTAGGATTATATATTGCTGGTCATATTTATATAGCATCAGGCATGGTGATTTTCACGCGCTTTTCACGATATGGCAATAATCAATCCTGGAAACGTTAAATTTAGTTTAATTTCGAATTATGACTCTTTGATTTGCCTTAGGTCACCCTGTTCTGCTTTTGAATCGCGATTTTCCTGCCTGAATCATAAGATTGCTCTCCTGAAAAGTTAAGCCATGCAACATCATTAATAATGAAAGTTAAAAATTGCTTAAATGATTAAATCATTTAATGTTTTGATGCGTCGATTTACCCGTTTATTCGCCAGATGCAAACGGAGGCGTTCGGCAATACGAAAAAGTTATAGGTTTGTCGCTTTCTCTACCATGCGAAAGCATGAATCCCTGCTAGATTTAACATCACACCATTTTTTCGATGGAAAGCCCGATGCTGCACATATCATGGGGCCCACTATTAATCGGGATCTCATACCTTGTTGCTTTCATTGCTGCCTTTGTATCCCTTGATAGCATGGGTAAAGTGGCTGTTTCTGTGCATCGGGAATCCCTGCTCTGCTGTTTATCCACAGCGATGTTTGCGATACATGTTGCGATTTCTGTACGCCCTCTCAATAAGCGACTGACAAAACTGCCGCTAACCGGTTTAGCCAACCGCAGGCAAATCGTACTCTGTTTACTCGCAATCCCGGAGTATTCAGCGCGTTGTCAGCAGCAAATGCATCACGCTTGAATAAATAGTGTCGCATGACCGCAACGTAATAAAAAAATAACAGGATTACTTATGATTGCACACAACCTCAATGCACTCGATTTATTAACCTTCCCGGTCTGGGTTGTCTCTCCGTGTACCGAGGAATTATATTTCGCGAATCGCAGCGCAAAAGAAATGATGCAGCACCTCACCTTCAGCCAACTGCGCAAAGGGTGTTTTTCAACCCATGCACAATGCCAGTTAGTTAGCTATGTTTCAGATTTACGCAACCAGCGCGATATTGTTGAAATTCTTACGGTGGTACGCGCAGATGCCCCGGTCGCGCTTAGCTGTCGGCTTTCCGTTAAAGAGCTACCGGAAACGGGAGAGGTCATTTTTTATGAAGGGATGGAAAATTCCGCAATGCAGGGACTGAAAGCGAGCCGTTCGGCAAGCTACCAACGAAAAAAACAGGGATTTTATGCCCGTTTCTTTTTGACCAATTCGGCCCCAATGCTTCTTATCGATCCCGCCAGAGAAGGACTGATTGTGGATGCCAATCTGGCAGCATTGAATTTCTATGGTTACAGCCTCGACGCAATGTGCCAAAAGCACACCTGGGAAATCAACATGCTGGGTCGACAGATTTTACCGGTAATGCAGGAGATCGCGCGGCTGCCCGGCGGACATAAGCCCTTAAATTTTGTTCACAAAATCGCGGATGGCTCGACCCGCCATGTTCAGACCTATGCCGGACCGCTCGAAATCTATGGCGAACGGTTAATGCTCTGCATCATTCACGATATCACTGAACAAAAGCGCCTCGAACAGGCGCTTGAGGAAGCAGCCATGCATGATGCGCTGACAGGGCTACTCAATCGTCGTCAGTTCTTTCAATTAACCGACCAGGGGCAGATGTCACACCTGTCGATCACGCAGGATTACAGTTTATTGCTCATTGATACCGACAGGTTCAAAAGTATTAACGATCTGTATGGCCATTTGAAAGGCGATGAAGTGCTCTGCGCGCTGGCGAGAAATCTGGAGTCCTGTGCCCGCAAAGGCGATTTGGTGTTCCGCTGGGGCGGCGAGGAGTTTGTCCTGCTGCTGCCGCGCACCCCGCTGGAGACCGCACTCCAGCTAGCCGAAGATATTCGCGCGTCTGTGGCCAAAATTGGTCTTGCTGGCCTGCCGCGTTTTACCGTGAGCATTGGCGTCGCCCATCATGAACCGAATGAGAGTATTGACGACCTGTTTAAACGCGTTGATTCGGCGTTATACCGGGCCAAAAATGGCGGACGCAACCGGGTACTGGCGGCCTGAGAATCTGTTTCCTGGCAACATTCCCCGTCGCCAGGGCTACGTTACTTTTTGCCAGCATCCCGCTCGGCAAAAACCTGCTGCGCCAGGTGCAACGTCGCATTTGCCGCAGGCAGACCGCAGTACAGCGCCGAATGCATAATCAGTTCTTTCAGTTCCTCACGCGTCACACCGTTATTGAATGCGGCGTTAAGATGCATTTTGAGTTCCGCCTCCCGGTTAAGCGCAATCAACATCGCTATGGTGATCATGCTGCGCGTATGCCGCTCAAGTCCAGGGCGACTCCAGATATCGCCCCACGCATACCGGGTAATGAAATCCTGAAACTCTTCATTCAGCGGCGTCAAATTTTCCACTGTGCGATCGACATGCGCATTGCCCAGCACCGCGCAGCGCACGCGCATTCCCTGCTGATAACGCTCTTCATCGTTCATACTGATCTCCCAGAAATGATAATAGCGCCGCGTTCACAGCCTCTGGCGCTTCAATGGTGGACAGATGTGACGCATTCACCACGGTCATTTGCGAACCGCTGATACGCTGATGCATGAACCGCGCGTCGGCAACGGTGGTGACGGGATCACGTTCCCCGGCAATCAACAGTACCGGGCAGGCTATCTGCCCAATCTCCTCCCGCAAGTCGGCTGCCGCCAGCGCATCACAGCAGGCGGCATAGCCTTCTGCATTCGATGCGGCCAGTTGCTGACACAATGCGGCGACCGTTTCCGGGGCTGACTGGCAAAATGACGGGGTAAACCAGCGTTGCGGCGAACTGGCGGCAATATCGCGTAGCCCCGCCTGGCGAACGCTCTGTGCCCGGCTTTGCCATCCCGTTTCATTACCAATGCGCGCAGCGCTATTTATCACTGTCACACTTAACATGCGCTGAGGGTGAAAACGCGCCAACCAAAGGCCTGTCAGACCGCCCATCGAAATCCCGCAATAATGCGCCGCTGGAATATCAAGGTGGTCCAGCAGATCAATCACATCCTGACCTAATTGCGCGAGGCTGGTTTGCCCCGACTGACGTGTTGCGCCATGACCATGCGTGTCATAGCGCAATACCCGGTAGCACGCGGCCAGTGCTGCCATCTGGGGTTCCCACATGGCAAGCGTCGTTCCCAGCGAACAGGACAACACCACCACTGGCGCATTCTCTGGCCCATCAATCTGGTAATTCAGTTCCATGCTGCTGTTCCTTAAAGCGTGTAAGCACACGTTGAACAAACGGTTCCGCGCTACCGGTCGCCGTCATTGGATCCAGTAACGCCGTTAATTGAGATTCTCGGAGATGCGCCATAACGCGCGGATTTTCGACTAACACAGCACGCAACGAACGGCCCTGCTCAACGGCCTGCTGGCAAAGCGCCTCCATCAAATGATGCGCATCCTGTTTACCGATAAAAGCCGCTAACGCCAGCGTGACGGATTCCGCCATCATCAGGCCGTGAGTTATCTCCAGGTTGTCACGCATCTTTTGTGGGAAGACCTGCATATTCAGGGCAAGCTGTTGGGTCTCCTCCAGCGCATGTCCAACCAGCATGGCAATTTCCGGTAGCACTTCCCATTCAGCCTGCCAGCCGCCAAGGGCACGTTCATGCTGTTGTAACTGAGCGCTGAAAAGGGTTGCCATCAAACCAGGCGTTCGCTGCACGCTGGTTAAAATCGCTGCGCAACTGACGGGGTTTCGTTTGTGCGGCATCGCCGACGAACCGCCTCTGCCCGCAACAGCAGGCTCGCTGACTTCAGCCACCTCGGTTTGCATCAGTAACGAGAAATCCTGGGCAAACTTTCCCAGCGTGCCACCGACCCCGGCATACCACCCCCCCACTTCCAGCAGGCGGTCCCGCTGGGTGTGCCAGGGCGTATCCGGGAGCGTCAACGTAAGTTCCTGCGCTAACCGCTCTGCCACCGCCAGTCCGTCTTGCCTCAGCGACGCCAGCGTTCCCGCCGCCCCGCCGAATTGCAATACCAGCACGCGCGGCCGCAATTGCCGCAGACGCTCCTGCCAGCGAAGCAATGCATCGAGCGTTCCGGCAAGCTTCAATCCCCAGGTCACCGGTAACGCCTGTTGCAACCAGGTGCGTCCGGGCATCACCGTGTGCTGATAGCGTAGCGCCTGTTGGGCAAAAGCCTCCATCAGATTGGCCAGCGACCGCTGCGTGTGATTCAACGCTGAACGCAGTTGTAAAATAAGACCGGTATCAATCACATCCTGACTGGTCGCTCCCCAGTGGACGTAACGCGCCGCCTCAGGATCGATTTGTTTTACCCTGGCCGTTAACTGTCTGACCAGCGGAATGGCGAGATTCCCGGCAGATCGCGCCGATTCAGCCAGCGCGGGCAGATCGAACAATTCGGCGCGACAGCTTTGTGCAATCGGCGCGACTGCCGTTGCCGGGATCACGCCACAGTCTGCCTGCGCCCGGGCAAGCGCCGCCTCAAAATCCAGCATTCCCTGTAGAAGCTGCGAGTCTGTAAATTCAGCCGTCAGCGCATTTCCGCGCATCAACGGCGTTAGCAAGGTCATTCCGGCTCCTTACACGCGTTCAATAATTAGTGCGATCCCCTGACCCACGCCAATGCACATTGTGCAAAGACCATAGCGGCCACCGGTTCGCTGTAGCTGATAAGCGGCCGCCATCGCCAGACGTCCACCTGATGCTCCCAAAGGATGACCCAGAGCAATCGCGCCGCCGTTTGGATTGACATGCGCAGCATCATCCGGCAACCCTAAGTCACGCATCACCGCCAACGCTTGCGCGGCAAACGCTTCGTTAAGTTCAATAACATCCATCTGACCGAGCGTTAACCCGGTCTGCGCCAGCACTTTACGCACCGCAGGCGCCGGGCCAAAGCCCATGATTCGGGGCGCCACTCCGGCGGTTGCCACGCCAACAATACGCGCCAGCGGTTGTAGATCCTGTTGCGTTATAGCCTGCTCACTGGCAATTAACAGCGCACAGGCCCCGTCGTTAACGCCTGACGCGTTGCCTGCAGTCACTGACCCGTCGGCGCAGACCACGCCTTTTAATCTGGCGAGCGCATCCAGCGACGTCTGGCGAGGGTGCTCATCGCGACTAAAAATTAGCGGCTCGCCTCTTTTTTGTGACACTGTCACTGAAATCAGTTCATCAGTAAAGAGACCTTGTTGCTGGGCTAGTGCGCTACGCTGCTGGCTACGCAGTGCGAAAGCATCCTGGTCGGCTCGCGAAATGCCAAATTCCCGGGCGACGTTCTCCGCCGTTTCCGGCATGGAATCCACACCGTACAATGCTTTCATGTGCGCATTGATGAAGCGCCAGCCGATGGTTGTGTCTTCGATTTTCATGTTACGGCTGAATGCGTTTTCCGCTTTGCCCATGACAAAAGGCGCGCGGGACATGCTCTCAACACCACCGGCAATCATTATCTGCGTTTCGCCACTTTTGATGGCTCTTGCCGCAATACCAATCGCATCGAGGCTGGAGCCGCACAGGCGGTTTACCGTACTGCCCGGTACGCTTTCTGGCAACCCGGCCAGCAGCAGCGCCATTCGCGCGACGTTGCGGTTATCTTCCCCCGCCTGATTTGCGCAGCCGTAAACCACATCATCAATCAGCGCCGGATCCAGCGCCGGATGCCGCTCAAGCAACGCTTTTAACGGGACGGCGGCCAGATCGTCAGCTCTGACGCTTGCCAGCGTCCCTCCGAAGCGACCAAACGGCGTTCGCACTGCATCACAGATAAATGCCTGATTCATCATAGTTCCTTATGCGCTGTGCGCCAGCTCTGCAAAACCCAGTTTGACGGGCGTCAGACGTTGTAGTTCTTCGAAGGAAAGCCCGTTAACGATTTCGCGGACCACCGGACCTTTTTCGGTAATATCGATAATCGCCAGGTCAGTATAAATACGGCTGACGCAGCCTATGCCGGTTAGCGGATAAGTACAGTGTTCGACCAGTTTGCATTCCCCATCGCGGGTGAGATGATCCATCATCACGAACACCTGACGCGCGCCAATGGCCAGATCCATTGCGCCTCCTACAGCGGGGATAGCATCCGGCGCGCCGGTGCTCCAGTTGGCCAGATCGCCCGTCGCCGAGACCTGATAAGCCCCCAGAACGCAGATATCAAGATGACCGCCACGCATCATGGCGAAGGAATCGCCGTGGTGAAAAAAACAGCCTCCCTGCAACAGCGTGACGTACTCTTTTCCGGCGTTGATCAGTTCCGGATCTTCCTCGCCTTCCGCCGGTTTTGGTCCCATGCCGAGCAAGCCATTTTCGCTGTGCAGGAAAATCTCTTTTTCGGCGGGTAAATAGTTGGCAATGCGAGTTGGCAGACCGATTCCCAGATTAACGTATGCCCCTTCCGGGATATCTTGCGCGACACGTTTGGCCATTTCGTCGCGGGACAATTTTTTCATCGTTTACTCCTTAAGCGCGTAAGGCCGTGTGGGTTTCGTTTTCCAGAGAAAATACGCGCTGGACAAAAATTCCGGGCGTGATGATGTGTTCCGGATCCAGTTCTCCCAGCGGCACAATCTGATTCACTTCCACCACGGTGATTTGCGCCGCGGTTGCCATGATGGGACCAAAATTGCGCGCCGCCTTGCGGTACACCAGATTTCCCCAGCGATCGGCCTGATGTGCTTTTATCAACGCGTAATCCGCTCTGATTGGATATTCGAGTACATAATCTTTTCCGTCGATATGCCGCGTTTCTTTACCTTCCGCCAGCGGCGTACCGTATCCCGTGGGCGTGTAGATTGCGCCTAATCCTGCTCCGGCAGCCTGAATTCGCGCCGCCAGATTGCCCTGCGGCACCAGCTCCAGCGCCACATCCCCACGACGATACAGGCCATCGAAAATCTGCGAATCAACCTGGCGCGGAAAGGAGCAAATCATTTTGCGCACCCGCTTCGCCTTCAACAGTGCCGCCAGTCCAATTTCACCGTTACCCGCATTGTTATTGATGATGGTAAGGTCGCGCGCCCCCTGCGCAATGAGCGCGTCAATCAGCGTGGTTGGTTGCCCGGCGGTGCCAAAACCCCCGATCATAATGGTGGCGCCGTCCGGGATCCCGGCAATGGCCTCCTCCACCGAAGGCACACTTTTATCAATCATCCGTTCGCTCCTCGTGGTGCGGTTTTCGCACATTTTTGCGTTGTTCGCACAAAATGTGACCCACTTAACGGAGTCAGGCAAGGGCGATAATCGAAATATGGTGCGATAATCGAACATCATTTATATTTGTTTGAAGAATGTGATCCATGGCGAACTCCGAGGCAAAAACAGTGGAAAAACACCCTGATGACCGACTGAACAATGAAGCGGATCCGTTTAAAGGCGATCCGAATTATATGGCTTCGCTGGCGCGCGGCCTGGAGGTGATTCAGGCGTTTACAGCTCAACGCCGGGTTATGTCGATATCGCAGATTAGCCAGAAAACGGGCATCCCGCGGGCAGCGGTAAGACGCTGTCTGTATACGCTGGGAAAACTGGGCTTTGTCTATGCCGAGGATGGAAAGAATTTCGAACTTCGTCCACGCATTCTGGCGCTTGGGCACGCCTATCTGGCCTCCACGCCGCTGGCGAGGACCACGCAACCGGTGTTGAAGCATCTGAGCGAAATGCTTAATGAGTCCTGCTCTATCGCTACTCTCGACGGTGACGACATTCTGTATATTGCTCGCGCGTCCAGTTCACGCATCATGACGATTGATCTGGATATCGGCAGCCGTCTGCCTGCGTGGTCCACCTCGATGGGGCGCGTCTTACTTAGCCATCTTTCTGAAGAGAAGCTGAACGATATCCTCGGGCGAATTACGATGATCCGCTACACCTCACAAACCGTGGATTCCGTGTCTGCGCTACGCGTGGAGCTGAAAAAAGTTCGTCAACAAGGCTATGCCCTGAACGATCAGGAACTGGAAATGGGGTTGCGATCGATAGCCGTACCGCTGATCAACAGCCAGGGGCAGGTTCTGGCGGCGCTGAACGTGGGCGTCCACGCCGGGCAGGTGTCTGCGGAAGAATTATGCTCTCGTGTCCTTCCCGAACTGCAAAAAGCCGCGCAGGAGCTGTCGTTATTGTTAAATTAGCGACTGCGTTTGGCGTGGCGCTCCCAGTTGTCCTGCTTCGCCTGTACGGTTTTACGCAATGCGACGTAACAGGCACCGCTGCCGCCATGATGCGGCAGCGCGGTACAATAGGCCTGGACGTCGTCAAATTCTGTCAGCCAACGCGCCACATAGCTTCGCACGATATTGGCATGAGAGCGATCGTCTCGCCCTTTGCCATGGATTATCAGCACGTTGCGTAACCCATTCTGTAAGGACTGGTGAATAAAGCTAAATAGCTGCTGGCGGCAGGTTTCTACTGGCTGGCGCAACAGATTCAGACTGGCCTGCTGACTGTACTTTCCGTTACGTAGTTTATCGAGTACCCCCCTGTTGCAACCCTTCGCGACGAAATGCTAACGGCTGCGCCAGCGGGACCACATCCAGAAAGCCGGTGGTGAGGAAATTATCAAGCTGGAGGGTATCAATACGCCGTGGTGCCCGCGTATTGCGCACAGGCTGCCAGCGCACGTCGTCACATCGTTTTAGCGGCTGGACATCCTCCATGGCGTCAAGAAACAGCGATTTGTCGTCAAGGTTCATGTTTTCTCCCCCGCTTGTTAAGACAGTGACTATCATAGCTGTCCCCCTCTGATGCGACAACGCTTTACAGATGTTTCCAGTAAACCGCGTTTTGCCCTGTTTTTTTGGTCTGCTTATCCCTGCGAGTTAAGCCGTGTTAAACAGGTGCAACACTGTCATTTAATCCGCTTGATTTGACTTAGATTTTCGTGAAATCAGTCACTCTTGATCGCTGGCAGAGCCAATCTGTTCTTGCTATAAAAACTTAACCGCTCAGGAAAAGATCGGGCAATGATGAAGGATACACTGCTGTGTGTACTGTAGAGTCTGGCGGATGTCGACAGGCTCTATTTTTTTATCCCCAATCAGAGGGATAGCGCCCCTGACAATTGTCGTGATAGTGTGATACACGACGAATTTCACGCTTTAGAGGCGACAGATGTTAACGTTACTGGAAGATAAGATTGCGACCCCGCTTGGTCCGCTGTGGATTATCTGCGACGAACAATTCAATTTGCGCGCCGTTGAGTGGGAACAGCACAGCGATCGCATGGCGCAATTGCTGGATATTCACTATCGCGTGCAGGGTTACACCCGTATCAGCGCGACAAATCCTGGCGGCCTGAGCGATAAACTGTCTGACTACTTTGCTGGCAACCTCGGCGTGATCGACACACTGCCAACGGCAACGGGCGGAACGCCCTTTCAACGTGAAGTCTGGCAGACATTGCGCACCATTCCTTGTGGCCAGGTCATGCACTACGGGCAAATGGCCGAACAGTTAGGACGTCCTGGCGCAGCACGCGCAGTAGGTGCGGCAAACGGCTCAAACCCAATCAGTATTGTCGTGCCCTGCCATCGCGTCATTGGTCGAAACGGTACGATGACCGGATATGCAGGCGGCGTGCAGCGAAAAGAGTGGTTATTACGCCATGAAGGTTATCTGTTGCTCTAGATTCCAGGCAATTCGTGCCTTCTTGCTCACACTTTTGCACAATGATGTCACAGTAAAAACATGGTTTTTCAATGAGATAGAAATATTCCACTCGTACATGTCGGAATAATCCGCTAATGCAGTTCGCTCAGACTTACGTGGTCAGCAAAAAGATGTTAAAATTGACAAATATCAATTACGGCTTGAGCAGAACTATGATCCCGGAAAAGCGAATTATACGGCGCATTCAGTCTGGCGGTTGTGCTATCCATTGCCAGGATTGCAGCATCAGCCAGCTTTGCATCCCGTTCACACTTAATGAGCATGAGCTTGATCAGCTTGATAATATCATCGAGCGTAAAAAGCCGATTCAGAAAGGCCAGACGCTGTTTAAAGCGGGTGATGAGCTGAAGTCGCTCTATGCCATTCGTTCCGGCACCATCAAGAGCTACACCATTACTGAGCAAGGCGATGAGCAGATCACTGGCTTCCATCTCGCGGGTGACCTGGTTGGCTTTGATGCGATTGGCAGCGGTCACCATCCAAGCTTTGCGCAGGCGCTGGAAACCTCAATGGTCTGTGAAATCCCGTTCGAAACCCTTGACGATCTTTCCGGTAAAATGCAGAACCTGCGTCAGCAAATGATGCGTCTGATGAGCGGTGAAATCAAAGGCGACCAGGACATGATCCTGTTGTTGTCCAAGAAAAATGCGGAAGAGCGTCTGGCTGCATTCATCTATAATCTGTCTCGTCGCTTTGCGCAGCGCGGCTTTTCACCACGTGAGTTCCGTTTGACCATGACCCGTGGCGATATTGGCAACTACCTGGGCCTGACGGTTGAAACGATCAGTCGTCTGCTGGGTCGGTTCCAGAAAAGCGGGATGCTGGCAGTGAAAGGTAAATACATCACCATCGAAAATAGTGATGCGTTGGCCGAACTTGCAGGTCATACGCGTAACGTTGCCTAATCTTTCTGCAATTCCTTCTGATACCCTTCTGTCAAATCGTTAAATTTTCCTGATTTATTGATCTGGCAGAAGGTTCTTCCCTGTTTCAATTCACATTCTTGGGTTACTCTTTTAGTTACAAACTGCGATGACAGTTGTAAGGAGACCCTGTATGGCTATGTATCAAAACATGCTGGTGGTTATCGATCCGAATCAGGACGATCAACCTGCTTTACGGCGTGCGGTGTATTTGCATCAACGGATTGGTGGCAAAATTAAAGCCTTTTTGCCGATCTATGACTTTTCTTACGAAATGACCACCCTGCTGTCGCCCGATGAGCGGACGGCAATGCGCCAGGGCGTCATTAGCCAACGAACAGCCTGGATACGCGAACAAGCAAAATACTATCTCGAAACAGGTGTTCCGATTGAGATTAAAGTGGTCTGGCACAACCGTCCGTTTGAAGCCATTATCCAGGAAGTCATCAGCGGTGGACACGATCTGGTCCTCAAGATGACGCACCAACACGACAGACTGGAGGCGGTCATCTTTACCCCAACCGACTGGCACCTGTTGCGTAAATGCCCAAGCCCGGTATGGATGGTGAAAGACCAGCCCTGGCCAGAAGGCGGCAAAGCGCTGGTCGCCGTCAACCTCGCCAGCGAAGAACCCTACCACAATGCGCTGAATGAAAAGCTGGTCAAAGAAACACTCCAGCTTGCTGAGCAGGTCAATCATACAGAAGTGCATCTGGTTGGAGCCTACCCGGTAACCCCCATTAATATCGCTATCGAATTACCGGAATTTGATCCCAGCGTGTATAACGATGCGATTCGCGGTCAACACCTTCTGGCTATGAAAGCATTACGCCAGAAATTCAGCATTGACGAGAAAGTTACGCATGTTGAGAAAGGATTGCCGGAAGAAGTGATCCCGGACCTGGCAGAACATTTACAGGCGGGGATTGTTGTACTGGGCACCGTGGGTCGTACCGGAATTTCTGCCGCGTTCCTCGGTAATACCGCTGAACAGGTGATCGACCATTTGCGCTGTGACCTGCTGGTCATCAAACCCGATCAGTATCAGACGCCCGTTGAACTGGACGACGACGAAGACGATTAATTCGCGAAAGATGCAGTAAATCAGGTCCGAAAATTCGGGCCTGATTTTTTAATGCGTCTCCTCGCCACCGAGAAAATAGATCCCCAACGGAATGGCAAGCAGCACAGTAAAGACCAGACTGTATACAAAAATCATTGATGATTGAATAACATACATCGATGTCGTCCAGTCAGATAATGGGATATTATATTGCTCGATCACCCCACCAATGGTGGCGCGCGTCACCACCGATGCAGCAATGATAAATACACCCAGCAGGCAAAACAGAAACTTTTTACCCTTTGCCGTCTTCAGCTTGTTCATCATCATCGTGTCCTTCTGCCTGTAAAAACCCGTTACTAATACATAACAATACCATGACAACAAGCCATTGTCTGCCACAAAGCAACCGACATATTTATTACAATAAAAATATCATGATGTAAACGCGCTGATACCGCTATTTATTACCCATTTTGAATGATGACTCGACTGTTTATTCTGAGTATCATTAATAAATAAAGGGTTATTGTGGTTATTTTTGAGGGTCCGCCAGGACAGATATAAATATGTTTGCCGATCTGTTCGTAAAAAACATCGTTAACATGACGATCATTTTGAGTAGCGTCATGGGGTTAGTACTGATGAACTTTTGGTTTCGCCATGCACATAAGCGAAGAAAAGGATTCATTTTTCATGCGGGACAGTTTCTTATTTACGTCCTGATGATCGGTACAATTGGCCGTATCGCCAACACGCTTATTGCGCATTATGACATCACCGTTGTTTCATCAGGCATGATTGATTTTATCTGTACCTCATTAATCGCCCTGATTCTGACCGTGAAAGTATTTCTTGTTATCAATCAGTTTGAAAAATCGCAGATCAAAAAAGGACGGGATGTTACCAGCGCCAGGATCTTGTCGCGGATTATCAAAATCACGCTCATTATCGTCATCATTCTGCTTTACGGTGAGCATTTTGGAATGAGTTTGTCAGGACTCCTCACCTTTGGTGGTATTGGTGGTATTGCCGTGGGTATGGCCGGTAAGGATATTTTAAGTAATTTCTTTTCTGGCATTATGCTCTATTTTGATCGTCCCTTTAGCATCGGTGACTGGGTTCGTTCTCCGGACCGGAATATTGAAGGAACCGTGACCGAAATCGGCTGGCGAATGACAAAAATTACCACCTTTGATCACCGACCGTTATACGTACCTAACTCGATTTTCTCCTCAATCAGTGTGGAAAATCCCGGTCGCATGACTAACCGCAGAATTGAGACTGTGATTGGTCTGCGTTACGAGGACGCCAGTAAAATCGGTGCTGTCGTTGAAGCGGTACGACAAATGTTGAAATGCCGTTCCGATATCGATCAACAACAAACGCTGCTGGTCTATTTCAACGGTTTTGGCGACTCTTCATTAAATATTATGGTTTATTGCTTTACACGAACCATAATCTGGGAAGAGTGGCTGGCAGTTCAGCAACAGGTTTACCTTGAAATTATTGATATTGTTCAAGCCCATGGCGCCGATTTCGCCTTCCCCAGTCAGACACTTTATGTGCAACAAAACCGTGACAAGAGAATGCACTAAAATTAAGTCTAAAAATGGATAGTATTGCATTTGATATAATGACTTCCCTTCTCCAGAATATGCTTTCTTGCCGCAATGCCTCTTCAACAACCTCAGCGGCATGTTTATATTATATTTATGGATGATACCAGATGGGAAACATTTCTATTTATGGCGATGGCAGTTACGCCAGGATTGCGGTAGAGCATATAATTCAAAAAATAATAACAAAAATCACTCCAGACGTTAACTCTTCATTAAACATTGATATTTTTATTTTTGAGAAGCCATGGATTGACGTCTCTGAATTACATGCTTTAACCTGTAGTAAAGCAGAAAAAACGTTGATTATTGGTAATTCACAGCTATTAAATTTTCTGTCATTAAAAATAGCAGACAGAAGAATGTCATACTGTGAAATTAATAGTACTCTGGCTGAGTTAGAACTCAAACTGACGCAATTCCTGCTTAAACGAAAAACAGCGATACGTTTATGTGATGATAAAAAACCAGTTGAGTCGCAAAAAAAACTGAACTGGAAAGAATTCATGATTATCTCACTGTATATCAGCGGAAATTCTGTCAGGCAGATAGCCGGGGTAATGCAGTTAGATTACAAGACTGTGTATACCTATAAAAGTCTGGCAATGAGAAAAATGGGGCTTAGTGATAAAATCAGTCTGATCAGACACTGGTGCCATTATCATTAATTTTCTGGCCTCAGGCACAGCGCCTGAGGCTTTGCGCTTCGCACGTTTCGTCATCAACTCACAGAACAATTTCAATCAAATTCCCATCAGGATCTTTTATTACCGCTTCATAATAGCCATCTCCGGTTGTTCGCGGAGATGAAACCAGTATCCCCTGCTCCTGCGCTTTTTTCGCCAGCGCATCGACTTTTTCTTTACTACCGACACTCATCGCCAGATGCGCCCACCCTGTCGTTTGGTTGTCAGAACGCACTGAGCGCAAATCGGGCCTGGTCATCAGCTCAATCGAAATGCCCTCGCCAATCGTCACAAAGTACGACTCAAATCCTGGATTGTTGGTGCTGCAATATTTCTCATTGGTGACTCCATCGAAAAACTCGCACCAGAACTGCGCCTGCTGTTCCAGTTCAGTGGTCCATAACGCTATATGCGCAATTTTCATTTTCCTTTCTCCTCAGTAATCACTCAGGTTGACAGCACGCCGCCGATGCCCGATTATGATTTTTATTGCTCGATGATACCTATTAAAGGTTCTTATTATGCTCGATTATGCAGCTTTCCCGGAGCAGCGACAAGCTCTTATTCAACAGATTCTGGAGAAAAATGGTCGTGTGGTGTGCAGCGATCTCGCCTCGCGGCTGAACGTGTCAGAACACACGATCCGTCGCGACCTGCATGAACTCAGCAAAGAAGGGATTTGCAAAAAAGTGTATGGCGGCGCGGTGTTAATGCTGCCGGAGTCAGTTGACTATTCAGAGCGTAAAACAAAGAAATCAGACAAAAAGAGCAGTATCGCGCAAAAATGTGCAAGACTGGTCAAATCCGGGGGTTGCATTTTTATCGATACGGGAACCACCAATCTGGCATTGGCCGAGGCGCTTCCGTCCGAGCTTTCCTTAACCGTGGTGACAAACTCACCTGAAATTGCCGCTGTACTGCTGAAAAAACCGTTTTATGACGTCATTATACTCGGAGGGCAATTACAACGCGCTTCCGGCGGATCGGTCGGTGCGACAGCAATCGCCCAGCTTCAGGGAATGTTATTCGACCAGGGATTTATCGGTGGTTGCGCAATGGCGCCAGAACCGGGACTGACCGGCTTTGATTACGCCGACTGTGAATTCAAACGTGCGGTGATCGGGCAGTGCAACGAAACGATCGTGGCGCTGACAGCCGATAAGATCCCGGCGATAGCGCGCTACGTGGTCGCCAAAAGCAGTGAAATTGATGTCATTGTGGTGGAAGAAAACATCAGCAAGGAGTACTGCGAAGCGTTTCGCGAACATGATATTCGCATCTATACCGTATGAACAGCGGGCGCGTTAACGCGCCCGCTGACAGATTTAGTGCTTAATAATATACATCGTGCGGCTGTAGGCCACATCTTCCGGGTTGGTGATTGGGTAACCTTTCAGCCACGGTTTTATCAAACGGCCATTCGTGTATTGATAAATCGGCGCAATCGGCGCCTGCTCCATCAGTATTTTTTCCGCCGCATTGTAGTCCGCGTTTCGCGCTTTATCGGTATTTTCCATCGTCGCCTGGGTTATAACTTTGTCATATGCCGGATTATTAAAGCGGGAAATATTACCGGAGTGCGTTGACGTCAGCAGCGACAAAAAAGTGGAGGGTTCATTGTAATCCCCCACCCAGGAGGCGCGGATGACATCAAAGTTACCGGTATTGCGGCTATCAATATACGTTTTCCACTCCTGATTTTGCAGTTTTACATCCACACCTAAGTTTTTCTTCCACATGGATGCCACGGCAATAGCGATTTTCTGGTGATTCTCTGAAGTGTTATACAGCAGCGTCAGCTTAAGCGGTTTCTGTGGGCCGTACCCTGCGGCGCGTAACAGCGTCTTCGCCTGCGCATTCAACTCCTCCTGACTCATCTGTTCAAAAGGTGACGGCTCCGGGGTAAAGCCAGCAGTCACATCAGGTGTGAAATGCCAGGCCGGTTTTTCCCCGGTTCCCAGTACCTTTTCCGCCATGATCCGACGGTCAATGGTCATACTTAGCGCCAGTCGCACGCGGGAATCCGCCGTCGGGCCTTTTTGCGTATTAAAAGCGTAGTAATAGGTGCCCAGTTGCGGCGGCGTATACACCTGCCCCGGAATGTCTTTCAGGAGCTTTTGATAGAGATTTTTCGGAAATGATTCGGTGATATCAATATCGTCTGCCAGATAGCGTTTGGTGGCCGAGGACTCCTGGTTAATCGGCAGAAACGTCACTTTTTGCAGCACGGTTTTGCCGTTATCCCAGTAGTGCGTATTCGGGACCACCACCAGTTTTTCATTTACGACGCGATCTTTTAGTACATAGGCGCCGTTACCCACCAGATTTCCCGGTTTTGTCCACTCTTTGCCACTTTCGACGTTCGCTTTTTGCACCGGATAAAACGCAAAGCTGGCGGTGAGGTTGGCAAACCACGGCAACGGTTTGTCAAGCTGGATTTTCAGCGTGCGCGCATCAATGGCGGTCACCCCCAGGGTATCCGGTGCGGCTTTACCATCAATAATCGCCTGCGCGTTATTGATTCCCGCCAGTGCCGCAAACCACGCAAAAGGCGAAAGGGTCTTAGGATCCACCAGACGTTGCCAGCTATAGACGAAATCCTGTGCGGTCACGGGCGTGCCGTCGGACCACCGGGCATTGTCTCTCAGTGTAAAGGTCCAGATACGGTTATCATTGCTCTTCCATTGGGTGGCGACACCCGGAATGATTTCGCCCTTCTCATTCTGGTTTACCAGACCTTCATACAGATCGCGAATCACCTGTATTTCCGGTAGCCCTACGGCTTTCGCCGGATCCAGCGTGGCGGGTTCATCCTTAATATGGCGAACGAGCTCCTGCTTCTCTGCCAGTACTGTACCGCCAGGAACATCCGCAGCATAAGACAGTGAAATGCTGCTCACCAACAGCGCACAACAGGTTACTGAAACAGAGTGCTTCATAAGGTTCCCTCAATCCGGCTTATCAATAATGGCGTAATTATTTGTTTCAGCTTATGGAAATGCAAATAACTTCCTGCAGAAAATTGATATTGCGACTAAAAACGTATGTTGAACAAAACGATTTGATTATCGGTAAATTATGCACAACACTGCGAGTAATTATCCCTGCATTCAGAGACGCTTATGACCGTTACCCGTCCTCGTGCCGAACGCGGCGCCTTCCCGCCCGGAACCGAACATTACGGGCGCTCACTGCTGGGTGCGCCGCTCATCTGGTTTCCTGCCCCCGCGGCCGACCGTGACAGTGGGTTGATTATTGCGGGAACCCATGGTGACGAAAACTCTTCCGTGGTGACCCTCTCCTGTGCGTTACGCACGCTAACCCCTGCACTGCGCCGTCACCATGTGATCCTTTCGGTCAATCCGGATGGTTGCCAGTTGGGTTTACGGGCCAATGCCAACGGCGTCGATCTCAATCGCAATTTCCCTGCGGCTAACTGGAAAGCGGGTGAAACGGTCTATCGCTGGAACAGCGCAGCCGAAGCCCGGGATGTGGTGTTATTAACGGGTGAGCATCCGGGATCGGAACCTGAAACCCAGGCGTTATGTCAGTTGATTCACCATGTTCAGCCTGCCTGGGTGGTCTCTTTTCATGACCCACTGACCTGTATTGAAGATCCTGGCAGCAGTGAACTGGGGGAATGGCTGGCTCAGGCATTCGAACTGCCGCTGGTTACCAGCGTCGGTTACGAGACGCCGGGTTCTTTCGGTAGTTGGTGTGCCGATCTCGGTTTGCGCTGTATTACTGCAGAATTCCCGCCGATTTCATCTGATGAAGCCAGCGAGAAATACCTGGGGGCGATGTCAAACCTACTGCGCTGGCATCCTAAAGATGCAGTAAACCTGTCGTAAAGTGCAGCGCAGGTTCCACATCGACAGCAAGCCAGGTCGGGCCATCGAGATCGGCGAAGCTGACCTGTGGCGTTAAGGGTAAGGCCGCATTGATTGCGCGCGAGGTGCATAACATGCAACCCAGCATGAGCGTAAACCCCTGCTCGCGCGCTTCCGTTGCCAGCGCCAACGCTTCGGTTAGTCCGCCGGTTTTATCCAGCTTGATGTTGACCATTTCATAGCGCCCATGGAGAGCTTTAAGGCTGCTGCGGGTGTGACAACTCTCGTCAGCGCAGACTGGCAAGGGATGAATAAAGTTTTCCAGCGCTGCGTCATCCTGAGCAGGAAGCGGTTGTTCCAGCATCGCTACGCCCAGATCGGCCAGCAATTGACAACGCGCCGCCAGTCCATCTGCCCGCCATGATTCATTAGCATCAACAATAATCGTCGCCTCGGGTACCGCGGCGCGAATGGCAACCATGCGTTCGCTAATCAACCGATCGTCGAGTTTAACTTTCAGTAGCGTTGCTCCCGTTTCCCACAGGGCTACCGCACTCGCGGCCATTTGCTCCGGCGTCCCAATCACTACCGTCTGCGCGGTCGCAATCGTTTTGGGTAACGTGACACCCAGCGTTTCCACAAGGGTTATCCCCTGCTTTCGCGCATCTAAATCCCACAGCGCGCAGTCTACGGCATTACGGGCCGCACCTGCCGGAAGCAGTTTTTGTAAGTCCTCTCGTGTTAATCCTTTTTCAAGTTGTGGCGCAATACTCATGATCTGCGCAAGTACTGAGGCATCGCTTTCACCATAGCGCGGATAGGGTGTACATTCCGCTACACCTTTTATCCCATCTTCTTCGAGTTCAACCACGACAACACGCGCTTCGCTGCGACTACCACGCGCAATGACAAAGGGGGTATGTAGCGGCCAGGCTTCCTCATACACCTTCACAGATCTCATTTGTTCTCCTTAGACATCAACGTGGTCGATTGTGCGCTATGCAGAAATAGCGTTTGCCGTGTTATTAACTGTTGGCATAAACTAGCGGCAACGTTAATTATATGTAAACAGGAAGATAACCATGTCACAAACCGTTCATTTCCAGGGCAACCCGGTGGCAGTCGCCAACGCCATTCCTCCAGCGGGTAGCAAAGCGCAGCCTTTTACCCTCGTGGCAAAAGATCTGTCTGACGTCACACTGAGCCAGTTTGCTGGTAAACGTAAAGTGCTGAACATTTTCCCAAGCATTGATACCGGCGTTTGTGCGGCATCGGTACGTAAGTTTAACCAACTGGCCACCGAAATCGACAACACCGTCGTACTTTGTATTTCCGCTGATCTGCCATTCGCGCAGTCTCGCTTCTGCGGCGCAGAAGGTCTGAGCAACGTTATCACGCTGTCCACTCTGCGTAACGCTGAGTTTTTGAAAAATTACGGTGTCGAAATTAGTGAAGGCCCACTGAAAGGTCTGGCGGCGCGTGCGGTCGTGGTTCTTGATGAAAACGACAACGTCATTTTCAGCCAGTTGGTGAATGAAATCACCCTTGAGCCTGACTATGTCGCAGCGCTGGATGTGCTGAAAGCGTAAGGCCTGGCTGGGCCAATAAAAAAAGCCGCCGGATGTCATTGCTGTCCGGTGGCTTTTTCATTTATGAGGTTGTGCCATTACCAGGTGTAGCTGACACCGGCATTCAGTTGCCATGGAGATTCGTAATTGTCTTCTCCTTTAGCGTAGTTTGCACCCGCCCATGCACCCAGATTCTTACTGAACTTCACATCCGCACCTAAACCGGCGATACCGCGTGAACCATCGGTACTGTCGTCAATTTTCACGCCGTTGATGTGCATGTCGTTGTTGTCTTCCGTTTCTCCCGCCACGGCCAGATGAACATACGGGCGAATTTCCACACCATTGTTCAGCGCCAGCGTCATACCGACATTTGCCCCTCCTTCCAGGGCCAGAGAGGTATAGCCGTTATCTTCCGAATGCAGGCCATTTTTCAGCGTGTAATCCACGCCGTTGTAGCGGGCGTAAGAGACCTGGGCATAAGGCTCGACATACCATGCGTTAATTTGCTGGTGATAGCCCGCTTTGAGTGACCCGCCAAAGCCGTTGGTGGCGTAGTCACCGCTGGTTTTTCCACCATCCAGAGAGGTCACGCTGAGATCATTTTTCAGATGCGTCCCTTTGATGCTGGCATCAAAAAACAGACCATTGTTCATGCGTAGCGAGGTATAGAGCGAGGCGCCATAGCTGTCAATGTCTGTCCCCACGCTGCCGCCATCATGCATGTTCACATCGGAGAAGCCCCGGGTCACGGCAAAACCGAACAACAGATTGCCCGGGGCAATATCCACACGCTTATCCGCGCCGACCATAAAACCATTATTGGTCTGGTCGTAACTGGAGCTTGCCATGTTCATCTGCTGACGGTGATAGCCGCCATAATAGCTACCCCACGCGTTCAGATTACCGTCAGACGTGCCCGTGCGACGTTCGTTATCCATACGCAAATTCAGGGCGTCCTGTTCGTCATTCCACAGATTCAGAGCCGCCGCACGCGTATCCACCACCGCCTGTGCCGCCGTCGAGAGCGTCGGTGCCGGATCTGGCGTTGGGTCTGGTGTCGGGTCTGGTGTCGGGTCTGGTGTCGGAGCTGGCGTTGGGTCTGGCGAAATATTATCCAGAATCACGCTGGTTGAACCATCCGCGTTGTTGATTGTGCGGGACTGATAGCGATACACACCGACATCACTCTGCATATCATTGAACGTCGCACCGGAAGCATCCGCCACTTGCACAATGGTGTTACCGGTCATATCACCTGCTGCACCGCTGGAATTCGACGTCACACCCGCATTGAAAGTACCCGTCGCAGTATCCGCCGTCAGAATGTATGCCGACCCCGTTGCCGCGTTCCAGGTCGAGTAAATCGTCGATGCAGCCGGATCGGCTGTCGCACCCAGTGTGTTCCCGGGGGCGGGTCTGGGGGGAATCGTGTCCGTCAGGCTACCCGTGGTGACATTTCCACCATCCATAACCAGAGTACTTCCGCCGGAAAGACTCACACTGGAAACATCTGTATCCGCGGTGTTGGTCCAGGTTGCGCCATTGCTCAGATTTAGCGCCAGAGCGCCGGTACCCGTTCTGCTGGCATTACCGTGCCAGTTCGAGCTGTCAATGGTGACCGACTGGTCAGCCGCGGAACCGGAAGTGATGGCGCCGGACAGCGTCGAGCCGGTAAAGCTGACCGTATCGGTCTGACTGGCAATATCGTCATACTGCAACAGATTTGTTGTCCCCGTGACCGTAGAATCAACAATTTCGACAGTTGTGCCAGTGGTGGTGCCGTTCAGCACAATGGCATTATCACCAGTGATGGTTGAGCCATTAGTCACCTGTAATGTATAGCCGCCGCCTAATTTAATAGCATTGCCTTGTGACGCAAGAACTGAAGACGCATCTACGTTAATAGTATTATTTGAACCAAAATCATCGCCGAGGATACCATTTGTCACACCTTTGATTTGCGTACCATTCTGAAATGTCAGGCTGTTATTGATGTTACTATCATCGTTCTGTTGCCAGAGCTGCTCATAAACAGCGCTATCTCCGGTTACTATAGAATTATCAAATACTACAGTGCTCGCATTGCCATCGACATATTCCAGTCCATATGTGCCACCCAGGATGTTCGAGTTACTTATCATCAGGGATGAGGTATTTGGTACTGTAAAGTCAATAGCACGACCTACTTTACTGACTATCGTGCTATTTTTAATAACATATTCTGAATTTATACCACTGATTTTCATTCCAGTATCATTAGCTACTCCTCCGGAGCTTCCAATGATGGAATCATCAACAGTC
This sequence comes from Citrobacter amalonaticus, assembly GCF_037053465.1. Classification (GTDB taxonomy): domain Bacteria; phylum Pseudomonadota; class Gammaproteobacteria; order Enterobacterales; family Enterobacteriaceae; genus Citrobacter_A; species Citrobacter_A amalonaticus_H. The sequence continues at coordinate 51,846 of NZ_JBALIF010000006.1, read as the reverse complement.
ATCTTAGTATCAGTATTAGAGGGAGTACCCATTTCAACACCTGAGTATCCTCCCATCACAAATGAGCCGGTGATATTTAATTCATTTCCTGACGCCTCAATCAAAATACCATCATGATCGCTACCAAAACCATATATCTGTACGCCATCAGAAATATTGATAATTGAACCCGCGCCTGCCGAATTTTTTAAATATATTGCATTGCTGTCAGAATTACTGATAACTGTATTACTGCCACTTATATTTAATGTAACCGGAGATGTGTCAATTAGCAGCCCATCTGTTATTGTCCCTGTGGTAATATCTGTATCACTGGTAATTTCCTGTGCATTTGCAACAACAGAACCACCAGAATACAACACACCTAAAATAAATATATTAATTGGATTAAATTTACGTTTGAATTTAAAAGTTCCTGACCTTACCTTTTCCATTAGGCACACGCCTCCTTAATAAAATTATAAATAACGAACAAACAGAAAGGTAGCGTTAGCTAATCAAAAACACCACTGAAAATACATCCAATTTCGGACAATGGCTTACCTGCAAATTAAAAAACACCTAATGCATTGTTAAATATCACTTTTATCAATACAGACCAAGTTGAGTACAGTCTTAATTCTGTGTATATATAATTCAGTTATTCATATTTAGAAACAAAAAGAACCAATTATTTAATTATTGGTTCTTTTAATTCGTGGCTTAAGTCGGTATTAGTCCCACTCTCTTTCGTTATTACGACTCTTCACCTTTTTTCTGGCTCAGACCATACTCACGTAGCTTATTAGCAATGGCGGTATGGGAGACGCCAAGACGTTTCGCCAGCTTACGCGTGCTGGGGTAATTACGGTATAACTGCGTTAACACGGAGCGTTCAAAGCGGCTGGTAATATCATCCAGCGAACCTTCCATCGCATCTTCACCTACCGAAACGGTAGTGGCATCGTAATCCGGCAGCAAAATATCCTGTGGCCGCAGTTCGTAGCCCTCAAGCTGAGTCAGCGCCCGGTAAACGGCGTTTTTCAACTGCCGGACGTTGCCAGGCCAGCCATAGCGGGTCAAGACGGTGCTCAGATCGGCAGACAGTTTAGGCCGTGGTACGCCCTGCTCATCGGCGAATCGCGCCACAAACAGCTCAGTCAGCGGCATGATGTCTTGTGGGCAATCGCGCAGTGGCGGCAGGTTCAGTGTCAGCACGTTAAGGCGATAATAGAGATCTTCGCGGAACAACCCTTTTTGCACCAGTTCGACGAGATTTTTTTGCGTGGCGCAAATCACACGCACATCCACATGCACTTCGTGATCTTCACCGACGCGGCGGAACGTACCGTCATTGAGAAAACGCAGCAGCTTTGTCTGCATGCGTGGCGACATTTCACCAATCTCATCAAGCAGTACAGAGCCGCCGTTCGCCTGCTCAAAGAAGCCTTTTTTCCCTTCCGGCGCATGGCCAAACAGTTCGCTTTCTACCGCATCTTCCGGAATCGAGGCGCAGTTGAGCGCCAGATAAGGTTTACTCGCTCGCGGGCTCGCCTGATGACAGGCGTGAGCAAACAGATCTTTACCCGTCCCGGTATCGCCGGTAATCAGCAGCGGCGCACTGAGCATGGCCAGTTTACGCGCCTGTTCAACCACGTGCTTCATTTTCGCGCTCACGGCGACGATCTGGCTAAAAGCACTGACATCCTGGGTCGCCAGATTCTGCAACTGGCGCCCCATCCGGATGGTGGAACGCAGCATCACCACAGCTCCGGTGAGCATCGTTTCGTCGCTTTCCCCTTGCAGATAAACCGGCGTGATTTCCATCAGGAAATTCTGTCCGTTGATCACCACATGTTCGTTATGGGAAGCCTGCGGATTGCCCTCCAGCCAGCGCTGGAAGTTAAAACCGTTAATCAGTTGCGCAGCGGTGTGATTTCGCATCCGCTCAGGATTGAGGGCAAAAAGCTGGCAGCTTGCCGGGTTCGCCATCTCAATTTTACTTTTCAGATCCAGTGAAAGAACGGGTTCAGGCAGCGCTTCAAGCAAGGCACTCAGCGCCAGGTGTTCACGCTCGGATGGCATCCACGGCACAGTCCGCACGTCCGTGACGCCGGAAATTCGGCGGATTTCCGCCATCAGGCTACTGAAATTTGTGAACTCCAGTTCGGCAAAATTAAGGTAGATTCGCCCAATCGGGTCAATCTCGATACCGCGTAAATCAATGCTGCGCAGCACCAGTAAATCGAGTAATTCGCGGGTCAGACCAAGTCGGTCTTCACAAAACACTTCCAGACGCATGGAGGAACCTTCACCTGAATAATGAGCTTTGAATAAGATGATAAGCCAGGAATGGGTAAGCCGGAAGGTTTCTGTCAACAAATATTGACAGCATGACGGAAAAACAGGCGTTTTGGCGTAAAGTTACGCGTTCAACGCCTGCTGTGTGATTACTTCTCTCGTGGAGCTGTATTTTTCTGCAGCGTTTCTTTGACCTGACCAATCAACTGACGGCGGAAATCACCCAGGCGCGGTTTGTCATCATCCAGCCACGGCAGCGGACGACAGAGTTCCATCGCTTTAATACCCAGACGCGCCGTTAACAGCCCTGCCCCAATCCCCTGCGCAGCACGGGTCGACAGGCGGGCAGCGAGATCCTGCGACATCCAGTCCATCCCCACTTCGCGCACCAGTTCACTGGCGCCCGCAAACGCGATATTGATAAGCACCAGACGGAACAAACGTAACCGGCTGTAGTAACCCAGCTCGATACCATACAGCGTGGCGATGCGGTTAATCAGCCGCAAATTACGCCAGGCGATAAAGGCCATATCCACCAGCGCCAGCGGACTGACTGCGATCATCAGCGTCGATTCCGCCGCACAGCGGCTGATTTCACGACGCGCCTGGGCATCCAGCACCGGTTGCACCAGATGGGCATACAGACTGACCACTTCACGATCGTTTTGCGTTTCATGAATTGAGGCATACCAGCGTTGCAGCGCCGGGTGCGACTGATCGATGCCAGCCTGTTGCGCCAGTTTCTCGCAGAACGCCCGACCTTTTCCGGTCCCATGACTGTGCAGGAGTTCGCGGGCTTCGTCACGCTCATGGGCGCGTTGGCGTAAACGCCACAGACGCCGCCATTCGGTTGCCACCGACCCGACGCCCGCGCCAATAATCAACGCCCCGGCCGCACATCCTCCGAGCGCGACCCAGTCCTGGGTTTGCCAGGCGTTCATCGTCCATTGCACGCCCTGCCCGACCACGCTTGCGCCAAACAGCGCCAGACCGCCCATCACCATCTTGCGCCACAAACTGCGCTTCGGGCGTAGCGCCGCATCAATTACCGCTTCAGCCTGCCCCTCTTCTTCCAGAGGTTCATCTACGGTGGCGGGGGCAAAAGTTTGCGCTTGCGCATCACTGAACGTTTGTTGTGCCTTAAATGCCGGCTTCTGCTCGACGTCGAGCGGACCGGCGAAATCAATCCGCGGTTTTAACGGCTCGCTCATCGCAATTTATCTCCTATCAAAAATTCCAGCGCAGCATCCAGTCGAATGTGCGGCAACGGCTTATCAACATCCATTATCTGCGGTCGAAACGCCTCAAACTGAAAACCCTGGCTGTCCCAGAATGCCTGTCCCGGCAGTCGTGCCGGAACTTCACCGGGATAAACCGTCAGCGGCAGGCCATCGCTTAGACGATTGCCGCGTAACGCCGGGATCTTCTCACCGTTAACGTCAATCAGTCCGCTGGTTGTTGCCTGCACGGAAGCGAGCCCCAGACAATCCATGCTGATGCCCTCAAATGCTGCGTTTTGCCAGGCATCCTGAATCAGTTGTTGTAGCAGGGATACCATGTTGGCGTGCTGATCAATTGTGACATGGTCCGCCTTGGTCGCGGCAAACAGTAGTTTGTCGATGACCGGCGAAAACAGCCGACGAAACAGCGTACGCTGACCATAATGGAAACTTTGCATCAACTGGGCTAAGGCGAGACGCATGTCGTTGAACGCCTGCGGCCCGCTGTTGAGCGGCTGCAGGCAATCCACCAGCACAATCTGGCGGTCGAAACGCAGGAAGTGGTTTTTATAGAACCCTTTCACCACCTTTTCGCAATAGTAATTAAAACGCTCCCGCAGCATCCCGGCGTTAGTGTGTTTATCTGCCTGTGCCAGTTTTGATTCACCCCACGCGTCCACATCCGGCCACGGAAAGAATTGCAGTGCCGGGGCGCCAGCCATATCGCCGGGCAGGACAAACCGCCCCGGTTGAATGAAATGCAACCCCTGCTGCTTGCACTGGTGCAAATAGTCCGTCCAGGCAGCGGCGATATCTGCGAGACGATTCTCATCGGCGGGCGCTAAGGGATCCAGCCCCTCGGTCATCTGCCGCCACTTCGCCGACCACGCTGCGCGTTGTCCGGTCAACAGTCCGGTCATTTGCCGCGACCAGCTCAGGTAATCCTGCGCCAGCATCGGCAGGTCAAGCAGCCATTCCCCGGGATAATCGACGATCTCCAGATAGAGCGTGGAGGTCTCTTTAAAATGGCGCAGTAGCGAATCATTGGATTTGTAGCGCAGCGCAAGACGGATTTCGCTGACACCCCGGGTGGGCGTCGGCCACGTGGGCGGATCGCCGTAGAGCTGTGCCAGTCCTTCATCGTAGGTAAAACGCGGGATGCCAAAATCACGTTGCGGCACACGCTTTACACCAAGAAGGCGCTCTTCCCGTACCGCGCTTAACAGAGGCAATCGTGCGCCCGCGTGGATATTGAGCAACTGATTAACCATCGCGGTAATAAAAGCGGTTTTTCCGCTCCGGCTCAACCCGGTTACCGCAAGGCGCAAATGCCTGTCTACGCCGCGATTGACCAGCGCATTGAGTTCAGTAGTGAGTCTCTTCATCGCCATCCCGTTGTGCCTGAAGACCAGAAAAAAGTATAACGCATGGCTTTTTATATGGGGTCAGGTCGTTGATATTCAACCGTGTTGTCAGACCGAGGCGTGATAGAGTGTCTCCACCCCGAGTGAAATAAAGAGGTTTAGCCATGCAACAAATCGATTTTTACATGGTGGATGCGTTTACTACCACCACGTTTGGTGGCAATGCCGCGGCAGTCTGTCCCCTGAGCGAGTGGTTACCCGATGAAACATTGCTGAAAATGGCGAAGCAGCATAACCAGTCTGAAACCGCTTATTTCGTCGCAACAGATAAGGGTTTTGAACTGCGCTGGTTTACCACTCAGGGGGAAATCAATCTGTGTGGACATGCCACACTCGCCGCCGCGCACGTTATCTTTCAGCATCTCGATTATCCTGACGCGGTTATTCATTTTGCTACCCGCTTTGTCGGCCCACTGAACGTAACCCGCAACGGCGACTGGCTGACGCTGGATTTTCCGGCATGGCAAACCGATCCCGTTGCGCCACCGTCTTTATTGCCCGAAGCGCTGGGGATTCAGCAATGGAAAGAGGTGCGCGTCGCGCGGGATTATCTGGTCGTGCTGGAGAGTCAACAGCAGGTCATGTCGTTACGTCCTGACATCAATGCCATGCTGCCTTTAGGGAAAATGGTGTGTGTAACGGCCCCGGGCGATGGAGACTATGATTTTGTCAGCCGTTTTTTCTGTCCGGGTGAAGCCGTTGCCGAAGATCCTGTCACCGGTTCAGCGCACAGTATGCTCATTCCTTACTGGGCGGAAAAACGCAATAAAGCGGTGATGTTAGCCTGGCAGGGACTTGAGCGTGGCGGTGTGCTACGTTGCCAGTACGGCGGTGACCGGGTTTACATCAGTGGGCAAGCCACAACGTATCTGATCGGGAAAATCTTGTTGCACTGAACACCGCTCATATTTTCAGCGTATCAATAACAAAGCGCGTGCGGATAGTTTAGAAAAAATACCCCACGCCTGTTCAGCCCTGCGCTGCACAATTAACCACGCTGTGTTGTCATTAGGGAGCTAACTTCATAAGATGTAGGGTATTAACTCTCCGATGGAGTTTCAGGACTATGTCCCCCACTATTTATGATATTGCCCGCGTGGCGGGTGTATCAAAATCGACAGTCTCACGCGTACTGAACAAGCAAACAAACATTTCACCGGAAGCGCGGGAAAAGGTATTGCGCGCGATCGATGAATTGCAGTACCAACCCAATAAGCTGGCCCGCGCCCTGACCTCCTCAGGTTTCGATGCCATTATGGTTATTTCCACGCGTTCTGCCAAAACGACCGCCGGAAATCCGTTCTTCTCGGAAGTGCTGCACGCCATTACCGCGAAAGCGGAAGAAGAAGGTTTCGATGTGATATTGCAAACCTCGCGGAGTACCGAAGATGACCTGCAAAAGTGCGAGAGCAAAATTAAGCAGAAGATGATCAAAGGGATTATCATGCTCAGTTCGCCAGCGGATGAGTCATTTTTCGCGCGGCTGGATAAATACGATATTCCGGTGGTGGTGATTGGTAAGGTTGAAGGTGAATATCATCATGTCTATTCGGTCGATACGGATAATTACCGTGACAGTATTGCGCTCACGGACGCATTGATTAACCGTGGTCATCGCCATATCGCCTGTTTACACGCTCCGCTTGAATACCATGTTTCAGTCGATCGGGTTAACGGCTATAAAGCCAGCCTGACTGCGCATAGTATTGCGGTGCGTGACGAATGGATTATTGATGGTGGCTACACCCATGAAAGCGCGCTCTGTGCCGCCAGAAAACTGTTAACCAGCGCCGAATTACCTGACGCGGTATTCGCTACAGACAGTTTAAAACTGATGAGCTTATATCGCGCTGCGGCTGAATTAGCTATTTCTATTCCTCAGCAACTTGCCGTGGTCGGTTACAGTAATGAAATGTTGTCATTTATTTTAAACCCCGCCCCCGACGGGATTGATATTCCAACGCAGGAGTTGGGTGAAGAGAGTTGCGCCCTGCTTTTCAGGTTAATCCGTGGCAAAAAGGGGCAGCAGAATATTACGGTGAAAACACAACTTTCCCTTACGGGAGCGCTGGCATAACAATTTGGCCCAGAAACTGCTGAAATAGATGAAATGCCCGATGACGCAAGCTTATCGGCCCTACAAGGTTGTATAACGAATTAATATTACCATCTTATATCAACAATCTGCGGGGCACTATCTGCCCCGCTATCGTTAAAATGCGTAGTTAACCCCTACGCCCGCATAATGGAATCTGTCGCTTTCACCTTCATCATGGTCTTCCCACTCATAGGCATATTCCAGGGTCATTGATAGCCCATTCTGAAAGTCATACGCGTACTGTAATCCCAGACGGTCGAAATTGTGCCCTTCACGCTCCGGATCGTCCCGCCAGTCCCAGTTTGTCCAGCGGTCGAGGCCAATACGGGTATAGGGCGTCAACGTAGTATTGCCAAGCGAGATGGGTAAATACGCACGGATCTCCTGGGTTGAAAACTCGCCATTATCACGGTGATCGGCAAGGTTAAAGCCGCGCTCCAGGTAATAGTTAACCGTCAGCCCAACCGTTTCATTAAAGGTATAATTCAGCCCGGTTTCGCTTTCGACACGACTGTCCGAATAGCCTGTGGTACTCAGATCGTTCACAAACTGGTACATCGCAAACCAGCCACTAAAACGTAAGTCATCAGTGAGTTTCACATTCCAGTCCGGCTGGACTTTCCAGCGCTGCATATTAGCCGTGTCTTTCCCTGGTTCATTCACATAGTGATAACCGTAGTTACGCAGACCGCCGGTTAAGCCAAAGCTGAAATCGTCGCTGTCTAAAACCTGATAGCGAACTTCCAGTTCCGGGCGATCAAACCAGGTGCCACGTTTACCAGCGCTATAATCGACCGGTCCTTCCTGATAATAGGCCAGCGATATTTTCCACGGACCGTTTGCGGCATTAAAATACACCGAAGGTTCGCCAAGTCCGTCCATATCTTCGCCATAGCCTTCGACGTTTTCAATTTCGTACATGGCGCCGATATTAAAATGCCAGTCGTTGTTTTCAGCGGCCTGCACGCAGGGTATGGTTGCGCCCAGCAATAGCGCTGTAGAGGTCAGTAAGGTTTTCATTTTTATTCCTTGTGAAATTTCAAAAAATATAAAATGTTGTTAAAACCAGGGGTTTCCCCCCGGATAAATTATTATTAAATTGCGAGTTCAGTTTCCATATCGAAGAAATGGCATTTCGCCATATCAAAATGGATAGTAATGTTATCTCCTGCTGAATAGTCATTTACCGCACCGGCACGGACGACCAACTCATGCCCCCCAATGGTGGTGTACAGCATAAACTCAGCGCCCGTCAGCTCTGCGACGCTGATTTTCGCAGGTACACTATTTAACTCTTTAGATTCAGGATGAATATCTTCCGGACGAATCCCCATGACAACGGCTTTATGTTCATACCCTTTCGTTTTTAATATTTTTAATTTATCTTCCGGGAGCGTTAATTTAAGGGTTTCAGTAACAAATTTATCGCCATCAAGCGTGCCACGGATAAAATTCATCGCCGGAGAGCCAATAAAACCGGCAACAAACATATTTGCGGGCTGGTGATAAACCCTTTTTGGCGCCCCTACCTGCTGAACAATACCGTCTTTCATAATCACGATCCGCGTCGCCATCGTCATCGCTTCCGTCTGGTCATGCGTCACGTAGATCATGGTGGTATTCAATTTCTGATGCAGTTTGCTGATCTCGGCACGCATCTGCACCCGCAGTTTGGCATCAAGATTCGACAACGGCTCGTCCATCAGAAACACACCCGCTTCCCGGACAATCGCGCGTCCGAGAGCCACACGCTGGCGCTGTCCTCCAGACAACGCGCCGGGTTTACGCTTCAGATAGTCGCGCAGACCAAGAATTTGCGCCGCCCAGTTAACGCGTTCGTCGATGGTGGCGGCCTCTATCTTTTGCATCTTCAGACCGAACGCCATGTTGTCGTAAACGGTCATGTGTGGATACAGCGCGTAGTTCTGAAAGACCATCGCAATATTGCGCGCCTTTGCGGGAACATCGTTCATCCGCTTGCCGTCGATCAGGAGTTCGCCAGCGCTTATCTCCTCAAGCCCGGCAATCATGCGCAGGGTCGTCGATTTACCGCATCCTGACGGACCGACAAAAACGATGAACTCTTTATCTTCAATGTCCAGGTTAAAATCTTTCACCACATGCACCTGGTTGTCATAGATTTTTTGAATATGCTGTAACGAAAGCTGTGCCATGTTGATTCCTTTATTTGTCGTGTTGCCAGAAAGTCGATAACCGTGACCACGTCAGACATTCCGTTGTCGGTAGCAGCAAGTCTGCGCCGGTTAAGTTGACACCAATCCCCACGGAGCGCATGCCACAGGCATTGATCGCCTCAACACCCGCCTGCGCATCCTCGATCCCAATACATTCACGGGGGTTAACATCCAGACCGCGGCACGCCGCCAGAAAAATCTCTGGATCGGGTTTTGAGCGCTGGATTTGTGCGGCATCGGCGCAAAAATCAAACCAGGGCGTCAACTGTAACGCCTGTAAGATCGCAGGGGCATTTAGCGAGACCGACGCCAGTCCCGTTTTGATCCGCTCCGTGCGTAATGCCTGAAGCAGTTCCCGAATACCGGGCAATACCGCATTTGGTGTCAACGTTTGAAGTGAATCGACGTACAACGCATTTTTGCGCGCGGCAATCTTGTCGCACTCAGCCTGGGTGAAAACGCCCTCTTTTCCGCCGTGGCGCAAAATACGCCGCAGCGACTCCGGGCGACTGATGCCCTTCAGGGTGTCGTTAAACGCCTCATCAATTCCAATACCCAGCTCTGTGGCGACCTGCCGCCAGGCCAGAAAATGCAAATGGGCGGTATCGGTAATCACACCATCGAGATCAAAAATAACGGCCTGTGGTTTCATTCATCCTCCCGCTAGGTGGTAGCGGTCCCATTGGCAGATAAAATAAAATCGGCCCATGAAACGTGGTATTCGTTCGCCACGGTAACGGGCTTCCCCTTCAGAAACAGCGTCACTGGCGCTGAACTTTCAATATGGACATCCTGATGCGTCAGGGAAACGGAGAGTTCACTTCCCTGCCAGCCAAGAGGAAACGTCAGTTGCTGCCACTCATCAGGCAGAGCCGGATTGAAATGCAACTCGCCGTTACACACCTGTACGCCAGCAAATCCCTGAATCGCCCCCAGCCAGATGGCCCCCGTTGCGGCAGCGTGGATGCCGTCATCGCAACTGTGCGGATCATCGCCAAGATCGATCTGTGCGCCATCGAGCCAGAACTGATACCCCTGACGGGTATTCCCGCAACGCGCAGCCACAATCCCGTGGATGGCTTTGCTTAAAGAGGAGTCATGAATGGTCCGCGGCTCATAGAAATTCAGGTTCGCCTGGCAGACATCCGGGGTGAAAAGCTCCGGGAGCATATACATCAGCATTACCACATCCGCCTGTTTCAGGATTTGCATCTCGTTGACTTCCGCCCGCGAGTAATCCAGCAGAATCGTTTGCTTTCCGGCCTTTGCCTTGTACTTTGCCAGGTCAATCACAGGCTTGCTGAGGAACGTATCGTCCTGGGGCAAAATGCCGTCTTTTTGCCGTTCCGGTCGCCAGAGGTGCTGCAAAAAGTGCTCCGCGCGCGCGATAAACGCCTCATCCGTAACACCAAAACGACGGGCGAAACAGAGCGCCTGCATCACGTTGTAATACGCCATGTAGTTGGTGAAGGCATTGTTATTGACATGTTCGGTGTACTCATCCGGGCCAATGACATCATGAATTTCAAGCCGGCCATTCACCTCAACGGCACGGCTGATCCAGAACCGCGCTGTTTCCAGCAACAGCGTGAGCCCTTCGCGGGACATGAATTGCTCATCACCTGTCGCCTGCCAGTAATTCACCACAGCCCAGGCGATATCAGCCACCAGATGATGTTCCGCCAGGGCGGAAGCGACCTTCTGACGTAAACCGGTTCGAATATTGATGGCGGCGAATTCTGGCGTCTCCTCCTCTCCGCTGCGCGCGCTTTCCCACGGAAACAGCGCACCCTGCCAGCCGTTCGTGCGTGCCTTTTTGCGTGCTCCCGCCAGATTACGCCAACGATAACGCAGTAAGTTTCTCGCAATCGCCGGTTCAGTGAGCAGATGAAAAGGCAACAGGAACACTTCGGTATCCCAGAAAACATGGCCCTTATACCCCTCACCGGTCATGCCCTTTGCGCCGATACTGCAACGCTCATCATGAACAGGCGTCATGATACGCAGATGATAAAGCGCAAAATCCAGCGCTCGCTGATCCTCTTCGTTGACGCTGCTCACCTGGACCCGATGATGCTGCCACCAGTTTCGCCAGTTAGCCGCCGATTGCGCCAGCAGCGCCTGGTAACCCTGAGCAGCACAGGCCTCAAGACGCCTGAGTCCCTGCTGTCCCCAGGTGTCGAGTGACACATCGCGTCCTGTTGTCCATTCCAGCCATGTCAGTTTTTCCAGCGTCAGTCGTTCACCCGCTTTCACCTGCGCGTGAGTATGCTGCATCAGCCGTCGTTCTTTTGCCGTGAAGCAGGGATGCGCTTCCCCGTTGACGGAACAGTGTGTCGAAACGGAGATATCGCTCGCGCCATCCTGGGTTGTGTAGATCCCCTGCAGCAAATGCTGACCGAAGACCCGCACCTGTGCTTCATCCAGATGTTGACGACCATGGTTGGTCATGGTCGCGTCGATACCGGTGGAGAGTGTTATGGTGGCATCGCCATCAAGGGGCGTAATGGATAATGTCATCGCCAGCAATGGCAACTGTTCAGCCGAGGCGAAACGGCGACTTTCAATGGCATATCGCGCCCCGTCCGGCGCACGCCAGATAAGCGACCGCACCAGCTCTGCGCCAGAGAAGTCAATTTCACGCTGCCAGTGTTCAAGTGTTCCGGCAAGTAAAGTAAAAGCCTCGCCGTTCAGGAAGATGTCAACACCGGTCACATCCGGCAAATTCACCATTTCGGTGATATCGCCCTTTCCCGCACGATGATACAACCCCGCCAGATACATCCCCCGCGTTTGTTGGGTGTAGGCCTCCTCGTGGCTGCCACGAATACCCATATAGCCGTTACCCACGGTCATTAATGAGGCGTATTTATTCAACTGTTGTGGGCAAAATCCCGGTTCTGATAATTTGACTGGTTTGCTCATAGTTCCACACACATCCCTGTTTCGGCAGACTGATAAAGCGCGGCCACCAGTTGCTGTATCACGAATCCTTGCTCGGCATCTGCGATGGTGACGGGGGCGCCCTGCACATGGTTTACAAAGGCCTCCATACTGCGGAAATGGCGCTGATCGTCAGCCTGCTCACGCGTAAAAAGCGTCTCCAGTTCGCCATTGCGATCGGTGTACACCTGGGCGGGAAACAGGGTGGCACCCGCTTTATCGCCACAAAAATTCACATTCATAATGGATTGTTCGGGAATATTCAGCGCAAAGGAGGTTTCCAGACGCAGTATGCTGCCGTTATGAAACTCAATGGTGCCAAAGAGCGAATCCTCAACGGTATAGGTTGACGGATCCCACTCACCAAATTGTCCACAATGTTTCTGTGTCCCGATTTTCTGGAAACTGTGCGCCCATACCCGCTTCACCAACGGGAAGCCCAGGACATACATCGCCGCGTCGAGCATATGGACGCCCAGATCGATCAGCGGCCCGCCGCCCTGTAAGGCTTTATTGGTGAAAACACCCCACCCGGGTACGCCGCAGCGACGAAGCGCTCTGGCGTTGGTCACATAAATTTCGCCGAGCACACCTGCCATGACCTGCTCGCGCAGCAGTTGTGTATCCAGGGCAAAACGGTGGTGAAAATCATAGGCCAGCACTTTGCCCATCCGACGCGCGGTCTTGCACATGGTCAGTGCCTGTTGCGCCGTCATCGCGGGCGGCTTTTCGCACAGGACATGACAACCCGCTTCTAACGCCAGCAGGGTGTGTTCAAAGTGGAAGCGATTTGGCGAACAGACGCTGACGATATCGGGCTTCACCGTCTGTAACATCACCTGCGGATCTTCCCAGGCCTGCGCTGAACCGTATTTCTCCGCCAGCGCATGTGCCTGAGACAGGCGGCTGTCACAGACAGCCACCAGTTCCAGATCCTCACGCGTGCCGTAATACGAAGCATGAACCTTATCCGCAACCTGCCCGGCGCCAATAATGGCGACGCGCAGCGGAGGACGTTTCATTGCACTTTTCACGGCAACCTCTTAGCAGGTACGCAGCCAGGCCAAAGACTGACGGTAGGCTTCAGGCAGATTGTCTGCGCGCACCCGACCTTCATACACCACATACCCCTGGTAATTATCTTCGCGCAGCTGATCAAACAGTCGGTGGAAGTTCAGGGTGCCAGTACCTGGCTGATAGCGGTGGTTGTCCGCGATATGCACGTGCCCCAGCAGGTCGCGGTTGTCGTGCAGCGCTTTCGCCATGTCATCTTCTTCGATATTCATGTGATAGAAATCGCCGATGATTTTCACATGTTCCAGCGCATTTTCTACGATGTAACGACGCGCATCCGCCAGGGTGTTGATCATGTGATCCTGATAACGGTTGAGCGGCTCCAGATAAACAGTTGTTCCTGTGCGCGCCGCCACCTTGTCCAGATAGCGTAACGAATCGCTGACCGCTTTTCGGTCGCCCTCCAGACTGCGCGGCGACGTCATAGGCGGCAGACGGAAGGTAAACATGCCCCATGCAGCGGGAACGATAATGCCTTTTCCTCCCACTTCCGCCAGCGCTTCAAGAATACGTTCAATCTGCCGGAGGCCATTGAGACGACGTTCTTCGATGAAATCGCCAATCCAGCCGTCATAGCCGCCGCAGGCGGTCGTCACCGGCAGGCCCGTTTCTTTGATCGCCGCTTTGACTTCCGCAAGGTTGTTAACCAGCAGTTTGCCGTCAATTTCAAAACCATCAAAACCCATCTCTTTGATATAGCGAAATTTCTCCAGAATATTTTCCGGGAAAAATGCCTGATTCTGTGTGCCGATTTTCATCTGTTATCTTCCCTGACGATTAAAAGGTGACGCCCATTTTGATGCTCTGCTCCGGATGTCTGTCGACATACTGCATATAGCTTTCCGGACTGTTGGCGAAGGTCACCACCGGATCGATGAGATCTTCACAGTTCAGATAACCGTTCATCAGCAGTTCCCAGCAGGTCTCTTCGATACGCTTGCGGCTCCAGCGCGGATAGTCCGGGTTCGGTTCACTACAGGCGCGGGAGAAGACAATTTTGGCGTTATTAAAATGCGCTTCGCGTCCCAGGTTAAAGCCTTCAGCAAACGGCTTGGCAAACGCGACGTAGGAGATGGTGCCGCCGTAGGCCAGCCCGCGCAGCGCCGACTGCAGGGCATCCGCAAAGCCGCTGGTTTCGATTATCACGTCCGCGCCCTGCTTGCCGGTGAGTGCTTTGATCTCTTTACCGACATCCATTCCGGTGGGGTTCATACAGTAGTCAGCGCCATGACGACGGGCAATTTCACAGCGATGGCTAATCGGGTCAACGCCAATCACAATGGACGCGCCTGCTTTTTTCGCCAGTTGTACGGCTATCTGGCCGATGGCGCCCAGGCCGACAATAACGACAAAATCCCCTACACGCACATTGGCGTCGCGCACGCCACTCATGGCGAACTGGGCCGGGTCATAGCAGACGGCATTTTTCCATGAACTTCCCTGCGGCATTTTGCGCAGTTTATAGTTGTTTACCGCGTTAATAATCACCGTTTCAGAAAGCGGGGCGTAACCGCATACGCGATCGCCGACGGCATACTCCGTCACGTCGCTGCCGCGTTCAATAATGTCGCCAACAATCATATTGCCGAGCTGGAATTTACCGAATTCAATGCCGCGAGGCGCATCTTTTGGACGCGGCATAAACATCTGCCATTCGCCGTTAAAATCTTCATCAATAAACGGACTGGCGGCGCGGAAATCCACCACTTCGGTCCCATGTTTTGGCGCGCCATAGACCGCTTTGATGCGAACTTCATTGGCGCTGATTGGACGATCGTCATACTCCACCAGCGCCGCAACACGCGGTGCAGTCGCTACTAACTTTTTCATTTACAACTCCTTGATTAAACAGGCCGCTTTAGCCCTTCACGCCACCAGCGGTCAACCCACTCTTAATAAAACGTTCCGAAAGCGCATACATGATGACGACCGGTAGTGCCGTCACCAGCGACGCCGCCATCATGCGTCCCCAGATATAATCCGGCGTGCTGAACAACGCATTCAGACCGACGGGTAAGGTGAAATTGCTGGCGCTGGAGAGGAAAATCGAAGCAAACAGATAGTCGTTCCAGGCCACCATAAAGCAGTAGACAAACACCGAGACCAGCCCGGACATTGCCAGCGGCACAGTGATGCGGAAGATAATTTGCAGGCGGTTCAGGCCATCCATCATCGCCGCTTCTTCTATTTCATCCGGGATCGTGTCGAAATAGCTTTTCAACATGAACACGGCGGTAGGTAACGTCTGGGTCACCATAGTGACAATCAGCGCCATTTCGGTGTCATAAATGCCCAGTGCGGTGATGATTTTGAACAACGGCACCACCAGCAAAATGCCGGAAAACATATACACGGTGTAGAAACTGGCATTAATGGTCATCCGTCCCTTGAAGCGCAAACGCGAGAGCGCGTAGGCACCAAGTACGCCAAGGAATACCGCCACCGCCGACGAGACGACGGACACCACCAGGCTGTTACGGAAATAATCGACAAAGGGAAAAATCAGCGGATTAAAAATGTCGATATAGTGCTCCAGCGTCCACTCCTGCGGTAACAACGTGGGATGGAGCGATATCGCCTCTTTCGCACTCTTAAACGACGTCATCAGCATCACGAAAAAGGGAAACAGCGTGATAATCAAAAAGACGATCAATCCGCAGTAAAAGCCGATACGTTCTAACTTGCGCTTATTTGTTGCCATTGAGGTTCACCCGTTTTCTGGTCAGCAGGATGACAGCGAAAATAATGACGAAGAGCACCACAGAGATCGCCGCAGCTTTTCCTAAGTCATTAAAGGCAAAGGCTGTTTTATAGAGATACACCCCGAGAATATCGACTTTAGTGGTCAGCAGATAAACGTCGGCAAACATGTAAAACATCCATATAGTGCGTAACGTCACCACGGTAGCCAGCACAGGCATAATGGCGGGCAGCGTCACGATCCGAAAACGTTGCCAGACATTCGCCCCATCCATTTCGGCGGCTTCATACAGCGATTTATCGATAGTCTGTAAAATCGCCAGGAACGAAATGAAGGCATACGGGAAGTAGCGCCAGATAGCGAACAACACCACCAGAACGAAGCTGCTGCCGGGGTTGTCGAACCACAGCGGCGCCTGATCGTAAAGATGCAGAAGATCGACCCCGAGATAATTCACGATGCCGTAACCGCTGTTGAACATGTATTTCCACGCGAAAACCAGCGAAATCGAGGGCGTGACATAGGAGAGGATCACCAGTGAACGCGCCGTTTTACGCAGACGAAACTCGCGGTTAAAAAACAGCGCCACGCCCAGCCCGAGTACCGTGCTTCCCAGCACAACCAGTGCGGTATACCAGACCGTCATCCACAACGAATGCCAGAAGCCGGGATCGGATAAAATACGGGTGTAGTTGCTCAACCCGATAAAGGTGGCCTCAAATCGCGGATTAAGCGGCAGGCGCATAAAACTGATTTCAATATTCGATATCATCGGCCAGACCACCAGACCGCCCAGCAACAGCAAGCTGGGCGCCAGTAGCAACATGGCAAATGGCATATCAGAGCGACCTGAAAAGAACCTTTTCATCACGGCGTTCCATTTCCCTGTTAGCGTTGCTCGATAAGGTCATCCAGCTTTTTCTGGCTTGCCTTGATGGTTGCAGGAAGATCGGCCTTGCCAACCGTGACGTTATGCACCATCGAACTCACCACGCCGGAACCGGTGACATCCCCCATGCGGGTAAAGTTCTTATCGCCCACCGCGCCAAACACCTGGATGTGAGGTAACTCGGCAATCAGTTGATCTGGCAAGGTTCCTAGTGCTTTGATCACCGGGTTATCTTTCCATGTCGCGGTTCCCACCACGGCTTTATTCACTGGCAGCGCCGCGCCAGGCGACATCATGACCCAGTCAGCGATGTTGTCCGCCTGCTCCATAAACGCGACAAACTTCTCAGCCGCTTCGGTCTCTTCAGTCTTCTGACCCGCGGTGATGGTGAGCGAAGTCAACATACCGTATACCGCCGCGCTCTTTTCTGTCGGCACCACAAAGCCTACATTTTGCGGATTACCCTCTTTGATCACCGCAGGAAGGATATAGGTGGAATACATCGCCATTGGCGCCGTGCCGTTCATGAACGCATCTTTCACCTCCATGATGTCGTTAGAACCCGGCATCGTGTTGGCGGCAAGCGCCCGGTAAAACGCCAGCGCTTCAGTCATTTCTGGCGTGTCGAGGGTAATTTTTCCCTGGGCGTCAAACACGTTGGCCTGATTGGAAAGCGCAAACTGCGAGAAAGACTGCTCGGTCAGTACACTCTCCGCCGTCGGCAGCGCAATGCCATATTTCTTCTTCGCCGGATCGTTAAGTTTTTGCGCGACATTGAGCAAGTCATGCCAGTTTTTAGGTTCCGGCAGGCCGGACTGTGCAAGTATGTCTTTGCGATACCAGATACCCCCGATCCACGCGCTGACCGGTACACCTGTCCACGCTTCGCCATCTTCGGTACGCACAATGCGCAACACGCCGTCATAGAATGCCGACTCGCCCACCTCATGGATCACATTCGCCACCGCATCACGGTCGATAAGCGATTCTTTGTCCATCACTTTGGCGTAGTCATGACTGGTTTCGATGACTT
The DNA here is from genome assembly GCF_037053465.1 of Citrobacter amalonaticus. Lineage (GTDB taxonomy): Bacteria > Pseudomonadota > Gammaproteobacteria > Enterobacterales > Enterobacteriaceae > Citrobacter_A > Citrobacter_A amalonaticus_H. The sequence goes on along the minus strand of NZ_JBALIF010000006.1, from coordinate 33,989 downwards.
CCGGTAAAGCGCCGCTTCGCGCCAGGGTAATGACTTTCGTGTTGTAAGCATCTTCTTCCACTGGCACCTGTTTTACGCTGATCCCCGGATTCGCTTTTTCGAAGCGTTCGATCAGTTTCGTAATCACGGCCTGGCGTTCCTGTTCCACCGAGGAGTGCATAAATTCAATTGAAACAGGGGCGGATTTATCGTCCTTACATCCTGAAATCAGGGCGCAGGAAACCAGTGCTGATAACAGCACAATTTTCGTTTTGAGCATCAGACGTTCCTTTTTATTTTTTAATCCACATAATCTGCCAGGGGCGCAGCGTTATTTCCCCATCCAGAATATTCGCTTCACTGATAAGGTCAAATCCCTGTTGACCGTTGTAAGTTATCGTTTGATTTTTATCGCTGACATTAAATAAAGCAGTGACACTTTCTCCTGTATCCGTTTCACGCTTAATTTGCATCACGGCAGGCGTAATAGTGTTTATCGCAAAAAAGCTATCCGGGTGAAAGGCTTTATGGTGGCGTCGAAGTTTTATAAGCCGGGATAACTCATGATATACATGATGACGTAACGTATTATTATCTTCCAGCTCAGCCGAGATACTTTCAGCGTCATATTTTTTACGATTAATCGCCCGGTTATATCCCAGCGTCTTCACACCCTCATAATCATTTCGCGATCCCATAACGCTTTGAATATAAATAGCAGGAACGCCAGGAAAACTGAGCAAAATAGCATGCGCAAGTAAAAAACGGTTGAGTCGTTCGTCGTCACTGGCGCGCTGAGGACTGAGCGCATCCATATAAGTCACATTAATTTCATAGGGACTGCGCGTACCGTCAGGATTATTTTTCCAGTTAACGAGCGCCCCTTCCTGTTGTAAATCGGCCACCAGATTTAAAATTTCCTCTTCCGGTAACAGACCGCGCAGTGGGTTAAGCCCAATCCCATCATGGGAAGCAAGAAAGTTAAACCAGGTGGTCTGTCGGGAAGGTAATTGTAATGACGTGGCCCAGGCACATAGCGTCGACACGTCCTGGCGGTGAATGGCATGTAATACCAATGGCGGCAGCGAAAATTGATACACCATCTGCGCCTCATCTTTACCATTGCCGAAATACGAAATATTGTCCCGATGCGGAACGTTGGTTTCTGTAATGATGACCGTTCCTGGTGCGACTTCATCGGCAATTGCGCGGAACAGTTTGATTAACTGGTGGGTTTTCGGCAAATGAATGCACGACGTGCCAGGCTCTTTCCACATGAAGCCCACGGCGTCCAGTCGGACATAATCGGCCCCTTTTTCCAGATAGGTCAGCAAGACATCAATCATCGCGAGCAGAACGTCAGGATTCGCATAGTTAAGGTCAATCTGATCGTCACTGAAAGTGGTCCAGAGATGCCGTACCGTATTATCTTTCAGCGTAAACGGGGTCAACAGCGGGAGTGCGCGTGGCCGCGTAACGGCGCTGAGATCAATGTCGGGATGGATGGAAATAAAGAAATCATCATATTCAGGATTCTGATTTAAATAGTTTTTGAACCATTCGCTTTTCGCCGACATATGGTTGCAGACAAAATCAAACATCTGTCTGCTGGAATGCCCCAACTCATCAATATCCTTCCACTCCCCTGTTTCCTTCCCGACCTGATGATAATCAATCACTGAGAATCCATCATCGGACGACCATGGATAAAAAGGTAATAAATGAACATGAGAAAATAGGGTTTCCAGCCATTGCCGATAAAACAGATTAAACGTCGGCAGCGGCTTGCGGTTATGACTGCGAAATTGATCGGCATAGGTAATCAGAACCACATCACCCTCATCCCAATGCAGTTTGCGCCTTTTATTAATTAAACGACAAGACTTATCTATGCGCGCCTTTAGCACTTCATAGTGACGCACTGTAAATGTCTCGCCATAGATATCTCTCAGGTAACACTGTATTTTCTGACTCACTTTACTTTTCCGTGGTAGCGGTCCCATGACAAAAGAGACTACTCCCGCAAAAATTACCTGTCAATGCAGCAAAGGGGGAATTACCAGAGAATTAAAAGCAATTGCGCAGCCCAACAATCGTATTTGTGAGCTGCCGCAAATTAATAAGCCAGATGTGATTTAATTGTTACGATAATAACCGATAGCGGTTAACGACCAGCGTAGCGTTTTGAGAGCGTCGCCGCCATACGGCTCAATAACGGTTCCAGCGCCAACGCCAGCAACATTTTCAGTGGACGTCGGGCGACGGATTTCACCGCCCACCCAGCAACTCCAGCCGGGCCATAGCGCAGCGCAGTCAGAAGCACCAGTTTTCCTGCGATTTTGATGCCGGGTTTTACTTTCTGCCCGGCACGTTGCCAGCGATTATTCATCTCAGCCCTCTTAATGACTTACAACTGACGGAAGCGGCTACGTAAAGTAAACGCGTCCGAGGTGACATAACGTTCCATTTCACGCAAACGCTTCTCGCCTGCGGCCAGTTCTTTATCGACGATATCTAACAGTTCACCGCTGGTCGGCTGCTGCTCTCCTGCGGCCAGGTCATCCGGCATCGGATCAAGCACAAACGACAAAATGAGGTAGGCGACCAGCGTAAAAAAAGCCAGTCCAAAGAAGACAGACAGCACCACCAGGATGCGCACCAGCTTGACCGGCACATCCAGATATTGCGCGATCCCGGCACACACACCCCGCACCATCCCCTTCTGCGGGATGCGCCACAATTTTTTATTCAGATCAATTCCGCTCATTAGCGATCCCTCCAGTTTGGATGTTCCGCATCAAGAATGGCCTCCAGCGCCTGGATACGTTCACGCATGCGCTGCGCGTCGTCAGTCAACTGGACTAAACGTTGCTGTTCGCTTTGCGATAAATCCCCCCGACTGGAACGGTTGTTGTAATGCAGCCATAACCAAATCGGTAAGACAAACAGCACGAAAATGGTTAACGGAATGGCCAGAAATAGCGCGCTCATGAGTACTCCTTACAGGTGATGATCGGCGGCGCCTGGGCACCGCCAGATTTTATTATTGCTTGTCTTGCTGCATTTTCGCTTTCAGTTGCGCCAGTTGTTCACTGATTTCATCATCCGCTTTCAGGTCGGCAAACTGTTGATCCAGCGTTTTTTGCTTGCCAAAATTGTGGCTTTCCGCCTCAGCTTCCATGTGATCGATACGGCGTTCGAACGATTCAAAACGCGCCATCGCTTCGTCCAGCTTACCGCTGTCAAGCTGGCGACGCACGTCACGTGACGAATTTGCCGCCTGATGGCGCAGAGTCAGCGCCTGCTGACGAGCGCGAGTTTCGCTGAGTTTATTTTCCAGCTCACCAATCTCTTTTTTCATGCGCGTCAGCGTGTCATCCACCAGCGTCACTTCATGCTCCAGAGAAGCAATCAGGTCGGTCAGCTTCTGTTTTTCGATCAGCGCAGCGCGCGCCAGATCCTCTTTCTCTTTACGTAACGCCAGTTCAGCTTTTTCCTGCCACTCTGCCTGCTGCGTCGTGGCCTGCTCAATGCGGCGTGATAACTGTTTCTTTTCCGCCAGTGCGCGTGCTGAGTTAGAACGCACTTCAACCAGCGTATCTTCCATTTCCTGAATCATCAGACGAACCAGCTTTTGCGGATCTTCCGCTTTTTCAAGCAGTGCGTTGATGTTGGCATTCACGATGTCGGCGAAACGAGAAAAAATACCCATAATTCAATCCTCACATTTTTGATGTCGGGCGATGCCCTGCTGATTCTCTAATACAATCCGCGTGCCAACTTTTTAACAAATTGATTTTAATTAATATTCATCGTTTTACCTTAACCAACAAACAGGGTAAAGTGGTGAAATACACTAACAAGTGGTGAAATTCATCATGGCCGAATATAAAGATAATCTGTTAGGGGAAGCGAACAGCTTTCTGGAAGTGCTGGAACAGGTTTCCCGCCTGGCGCCGCTGGATAAGCCCGTGCTGATTATCGGCGAACGCGGAACAGGGAAAGAGCTGATAGCCAACCGTCTGCACTACCTCTCCTCTCGCTGGCAAGGTCCGTTTATTTCACTTAACTGCGCCGCGTTGAACGAAAACCTGCTCGACAGTGAGCTGTTCGGCCATGAAGCCGGCGCGTTTACCGGCGCGCAAAAGCGTCACCCAGGACGTTTCGAACGCGCCGATGGCGGCACGCTGTTTCTGGATGAACTGGCCACCGCCCCTATGCTGGTGCAGGAAAAACTGCTCAGGGTGATTGAGTATGGCGAACTCGAACGCGTCGGCGGCAGCCAGCCTTTACAGGTGAATGTGCGTCTGGTTTGCGCCACTAACGCCGATCTCCCGGCAATGGTCAAAGCAGGAACTTTCCGCGCCGATCTGCTCGACAGGCTGGCGTTTGATGTTGTGCAACTGCCGCCGCTACGAGAACGACAGGCGGATATCATGCTCATGGCAGACCATTTTGCTATTCAGATGTGCCGTGAAATTCGTTTGCCCCTCTTCCCTGGCTTCTCCCCACACGCCAGAGAGATGCTGCTGAATTACACCTGGCCGGGAAACATACGTGAACTGAAGAACGTGGTGGAACGCTCGGTGTATCGCCATGGCACCAGCGATGCGCCACTGGATGACATTGTTATTGATCCTTTTCAGCGACAAACCATTAAAAGCGAGGGGGTGGAAACGACGACAACCGGCCCCTCTCTGCCCCTCGATTTACGTGAATTTCAGCAGCAACAGGAGAAAGCGTTGCTGCAAACCAGTCTGCAACAGGCAAAATTTAACCAGAAGCGGGCGGCAGAACTGCTGGGTCTGACCTATCACCAGTTGCGCGCACTGCTCAAAAAACATCAGATTTAGCGCGTCCTTCTGCATAATTGCGCATATTTACGTCAGTCGCCCGCAGACATTTGTACCTGGCGGGCGATAGTGCGATACACTTTGCAAATCGAATCTAAAAACCTTAAAAATTATGCGCCTGGTTTTATCGTCTCTGATCGTGATGGCTGGACTCCTGGGTGGTCAGGCTGTTGCTGCGCCTGAAATGCCTTCGCGTGAAGATATCCGCGGCAGCGGCTTTGTCTATTGCGTGAGTGGACAGGTCAACACCTTCAATCCACAGAAAGCAAGCAGCGGGCTGATTGTCGACACGCTTGCGGCACAACTTTATGACCGACTTCTCGATGTCGATCCTTATACCTATCGCCTGGTGCCAGAACTGGCTGAACGCTGGGAGGTGCTGGACAACGGCGCCACTTACCGTTTCCACCTGCGAAGTGACGTGCCGTTTCAGAAAACCGCGTGGTTTACCCCGACGCGTAAACTGAACGCCGACGACGTGGTGTTCACCTTTCAGCGCATCTTTGATCGCAAACACCCGTGGCATAACGTTAATGGCAGCAATTTCCCCTATTTCGACAGTCTGCAATTTGCCGACAACGTACAAAGCGTGCGCAAACTCGACAATAACACCGTTGAATTTCGCCTGACGCAGCCGGATGCCTCTTTCTTATGGCATCTGGCAACGCACTACGCTTCGGTGATGTCCGCCGAGTATGCAGCCCAGCTAACAAAGCAGGATCGTCAGGAGTTGCTCGATCGCCAGCCGGTTGGCACCGGCCCATTTCAGCTTTCCGAATATCGCGCCGGGCAATTTATCCGTCTGCAGCGCCATGAAAAATTCTGGCGTGGTACACCGCTGATGCCGCAGGTGGTTGTGGATTTAGGTTCCGGTGGAACCGGTCGTCTGTCAAAACTGCTCACCGGCGAATGTGACGTACTGGCCTGGCCTGCCGCCAGTCAGCTAACGATCCTGCGCGACGATCCGCGCCTGCGTCTGACGCTGCGCCCGGGGATGAACATCGCCTACCTCGCCTTTAACACCGACAAACCGCCGCTGAATAATCCGGCGGTTCGCCATGCACTGGCGCTGTCCATTAATAACCAGCGTCTGATGCAGTCTATCTATTACGGCACCGCAGAAACAGCGGCCTCAATTTTACCTCGCGCCTCGTGGGCATATGACAACGAAGCTAAAATTACAGAATACAATCCGGCCAAATCCCGCGAGCAATTAAAGGCGCTGGGCCTGGAAAACCTGACGCTCCAACTGTGGGTACCCACCAGCTCACAGGCCTGGAACCCCAGCCCGCTGAAAACTGCCGAGCTTATCCAGGCGGATTTGGCGCAGGTGGGCGTAAAAGTGGTGATTGTGCCGGTTGAAGGTCGCTTTCAGGAGGCGCGGTTGATGGACATGAACCATGATCTGACGTTGTCCGGCTGGGCAACCGACAGTAACGATCCGGACAGTTTCTTCCGCCCGCTGCTCAGCTGTGCGGCCATCAATTCGCAAACCAATTTCGCCCACTGGTGTAATCCGGAGTTCGACAGCGTGCTTCGTAAGGCGCTCTCTTCTCAGCAACTTTCCGCCCGCATCGATGCTTACGATGAAGCGCAGAACATTCTCGCCAAAGAATTACCTATTCTGCCGCTTGCCTCGTCATTACGTTTGCAGGCCTATCGTTACGATATTAAAGGTCTGGTGCTGAGTCCGTTTGGTAGCGCCTCTTTCGCGGGGGTGTCGCGCGAGAAAAACGATGAGGTGAAAAAACCATGATTATCTTCACCCTGCGTCGTTTGCTGTTGCTGATGGTTACCCTGTTTTTTCTGACCTTTATCGGCTTCAGCCTCAGCTATTTCACTCCCCATGCGCCGCTACAGGGCGCATCGTTGTGGAATGCCTGGGTATTCTGGTTCAATGGTCTCATTCACTGGGATTTTGGTGTTTCGAGCATCAATGGACAGCTTATCTCCGAACAGCTAAAAGAGGTGTTCCCGGCCACTATGGAGCTGTGTACGCTGGCATTCGGTTTTGCGTTGATGGTTGGCATCCCGGTGGGAATGCTGGCGGGGATCACCCGTAACAAATGGCAAGATCACCTCATCAGCGCCCTCGCCCTGCTTGGTTTTTCTATTCCGGTATTCTGGCTGGCGCTCCTGCTGACGCTTTTCTTTTCGCTTACGCTCGGCTGGCTGCCCGTTTCGGGGCGTTTTGATCTGCTCTACGAGGTCAAGCCTGTCACCGGTCTTGCCCTTGTCGATGCCTGGATTTCTGATTCCCCCTGGCGTGATGAGATGCTGATGAGCGCCTTACGGCATATGGTCTTGCCCGTGCTGACGCTGGCGGTGGCGCCGACCACTGAGGTGATTCGCCTGATGCGCATCAGTACCATCGAAGTGTTTGATCAAAACTATGTTAAAGCGGCGGCGACGCGGGGTCTGTCGCGCTTTACCATTCTGCGCCGTCATGTGCTGCATAACGCCCTGCCGCCGGTTATTCCACGTCTCGGCCTGCAATTTTCAACCATGCTGACGCTGGCGATGATTACCGAGATGGTCTTTAGCTGGCCGGGACTTGGCCGCTGGCTGATTTACGCGATTCGCCAACAGGATTACGCCGCCATTTCCGCCGGTGTGATGGTGGTGGGTTCGCTGGTTATCATCGTTAACGTAATATCCGATATTTTGGGTGCTATGGCTAACCCTCTGAAACATAAGGAATGGTATGCCTTACGATAGCGTTTATAGCGAAAAGCGACCGCCGGGTACGCTGCGCACCGCATGGCGCAAATTTTATGGTGATACCACCGCGATGATCGGTCTGTATGGCTGCGCGGGGCTGGTGGTGTTGTGCCTGTTTGGCGGCTGGTTTGCGCCCTATGGCATCGATCAGCAATTTCTCGGCTATCAACTGCTGCCGCCTTCTTGGTCGCGCTATGGCGAAGTCTCTTTCTTTCTCGGTACTGACGATCTTGGCCGCGATGTACTCAGCCGACTGCTGAGTGGCGCGGCCCCTACCGTCGGCGGCGCGTTTATTGTGACCGTGGCTGCCACGCTGTGTGGTTTGCTGCTCGGCGTGGTGGCCGGCGCGACGCACGGTCTGCGCTCTGCCGTGCTGAACCATATCCTGGATACGCTGTTATCAATTCCGTCTCTGCTACTGGCGATTATTGTGGTCGCCTTCGCCGGACCGCATTTGACCCATGCTATGTTTGCCGTCTGGCTGGCGCTGCTGCCGCGCATGGTCCGTTCGGTCTACAGCATGGTCCACGATGAGCTGGAAAAAGAGTATGTTATCGCCGCACGCCTTGATGGCGCCTCCACGCTGAATATTCTCTGGTTCGCCATTCTGCCCAACATTACCGCGGGCCTTATCACTGAAATCACGCGCGCGCTGTCGATGGCTATCCTCGATATCGCCGCGCTGGGCTTTCTCGATCTTGGCGCGCAACTCCCCTCTCCGGAATGGGGTGCAATGCTGGGCGATGCACTGGAACTGATCTATGTTGCGCCGTGGACCGTCATGCTGCCCGGCGCGGCGATCATGATCAGCGTCCTGCTGGTAAATCTGTTGGGTGACGGGATCCGTCGCGCCATTATTGCGGGGGTGGAATAATGCCATTACTGGATATCCGCAACCTGACGATTGAGTTCAAAACGGGCGAAGAGTGGGTTAAAGCCGTTGACCGCGTCAGTATGACGCTCAGCGAAGGTGAAATTCGTGGGCTGGTGGGTGAGTCCGGCTCCGGCAAGAGCTTAATAGCCAAAGCCATCTGCGGCGTTGCCAAAGATAACTGGCGCGTTACCGCCGACCGTATGCGTTTTGACGATATCGACCTGCTGCGCCTCTCTGCGCGCGAACGCCGTAAGCTGGTGGGACATAACGTCTCGATGATCTTCCAGGAGCCGCAGTCGTGTCTCGATCCCTCAGAGCGGGTGGGCCGTCAGTTGATGCAAAACATTCCGGCCTGGACCTACAAAGGCCGCTGGTGGCAACGCATTGGCTGGAGAAAACGTCGCGCGATAGAACTGTTGCACCGTGTCGGTATTAAAGATCACAAGGACGCGATGCGTAGCTTCCCCTATGAGTTGACCGAGGGTGAATGCCAAAAGGTGATGATTGCCATTGCGCTGGCCAATCAGCCGCGTCTGTTGATCGCCGACGAGCCGACTAACGCCATGGAACCCACCACGCAGGCGCAAATCTTCCGCCTGCTGACGCGACTGAACCAGAACAGTAATACCACTATTCTGCTGATCAGCCATGACCTGCAAATGCTCAGCCAGTGGGCGGACAAAATCAACGTTCTGTACTGTGGTCAGACGGTGGAAACCGCCCCCAGCAAAGAGCTGGTAACGACGCCACATCACCCGTATACCCAGGCGTTGATCCGCGCCATTCCTGATTTTGGCAGCGCCATGCCGCACAAAAGTCGTCTTAATACGATGCCCGGAGCCATTCCTTTGCTGGAACAATTACCTATCGGCTGCCGCCTGGGTCCACGCTGTCCCTACGCGCAGCGAGAATGTATTGAAACGCCGCGTCTGACCGGTGCAAAGAATCATCTCTACGCCTGTCATTTCCCGTTAAACATGGAGAGTGAGTGACATGGTCGAGACGTTGCTTGAAGTGCGCAATCTGAGTAAAACGTTCCGCTACCGGACTGGCTGGTTTCGCCGTCAGACCGTTGAGGCGGTAAAGCCGCTGAGTTTTACGCTGCGCGAGCGCCAGACGCTGGCGATCATTGGTGAAAACGGCTCCGGGAAATCTACCCTGGCAAAAATGCTGGCAGGTATGGTTGAACCCACCAGCGGTGAGTTGCTGATTGATGACACTCCCCTTAACTTTGGCGATTATTCGTTTCGCAGCCAGCGTATCCGTATGATTTTCCAGGATCCGTCAACGTCGCTTAACCCGCGCCAGCGTATTTCGCAAATCCTCGATTTTCCATTGCGCCTGAATACGGATCTTGACCCGGAACAGCGGCGTAAACAGATTATTGAGACCATGCGTATGGTGGGATTGCTGCCCGATCACGTCAGCTACTACCCGCACATGCTGGCGCCGGGGCAAAAACAGCGTCTGGGCCTTGCGCGTGCATTAATCCTGCGTCCGAAAGTGATTATTGCCGATGAAGCGCTGGCGTCGCTCGATATGTCGATGCGTTCGCAGTTAATCAATCTGATGCTGGAATTGCAGGAGAAACAGGGTATCTCTTATATTTACGTCACCCAGCATCTGGGCATGATGAAGCACATCAGCGATCAGGTGCTGGTGATGCACCAGGGGGAAGTTGTCGAGCGCGGCAGTACCGCAGACGTTCTGGCCTCCCCGCTGCATGAACTGACCAAACGACTCATCGCGGGTCACTTTGGTGAGGCACTGACCGCAGATGCGTGGCGGAAAGACAGGTAAACTAAAGAGGCGAGAATTCTCGCCTCTTTAATATTACCTGAACTGAACCAGACAATAATTACTGATATACAAACGTGGCTGTGACGGTTGAAATAATTGTTCCCGGCGTTACGCCGCCATTTTTTGTATAGGCACGCGCTCGCAGGGCATAGGAATAAGCGTTGTTCGCTATATTTCCAGTGATTGACTTTCCGTCCCCAAGCAGATCGCCAGCCTGACTTTGCAACTGGACAGCGATATTATTGGCTGTTCCGGTGCTCGCATACATATCCGCCGGATTATTGGTATCCGCTGAACCATGCATCGTCATGGTGGCTTTAGTTGTTCCGGCCGGGCATGACGTCAGGTTGATATTAAAATTAACCCATGCTGTTGATGAACCCGCAGTGGATAAATCCGATGCCTGAAGGTTCTGGCCTAAATCCACAGATTTCGTCACGCTGTCGCTGCTAATCTGGCAAGGTGAAGCAACCACATTGCCCATAATATACAGCGTGACCGGATCGGCGGCATAAGCTGCGGACATTCCCGTCAGTATTGCGCTAACCGCGGCTATTTTAAATTTATTCATAATTATTTCCATTATTGATACGTCAAATTAAGTGTGGCCGAGGCATTCGCCGTCCCTGGCGTCACTGAAGTTTTAGTCTGGTAATAGCGCGCCGTTAACGGAAACGTTTCCTGACCGCCTGAGGATTGCTTCAATACAATACGATTATTCAGTACCAGCGGTGAGCCGTTATAAAGAATCTGTACGCCGACGCCTTTCGCGACGTCTGTATTGCCCTGTCCTGTCAATGCCAGTACGCTTGTAGTGCCGACATCCGGGTTTTGTGTCCCCGTAAAGCTGACGTTAATATTGGTGCCTGCGTCGCAATTCAACCCCAGGTTTTGGGTATTTTGGGCGCCTGATGGCGTAGTACCTACTGTACTTCCGAAAGAGGAAGCTGATATGTTGCCAATAGGAAAGTTTAAGTTTGGTGTATTTATATTACACTGTACGACTTGTATCGTACCGCCACCCACATTGAAATATCCAATATAAAATTGGTTATACATTGCTGTATCAGCAATAGTTCCAACCCTAAGATTGCCAGAAGAGGATATTGCTGAAGTTTTTACCAACTCAAATTTATATAGATTTGTTTGATTCGTACCAGATCCATTCGTCCAGCCATTAATAGATATGGGGAAGTAGTGATGCAAAGTACCATCGGTGCCATTCTCTGACACCCTTATCCCAAACCCCGGAACACCAATTTCGTATATATTATTTCCGTAAGATGTTAATGATGTGCGCATTGATTCCTGATAAAGATATGGACCAGCACCACCACAAGAAAAATTAACTGGTGCATTTACAGCCTGTGTCGCCACTACAGTTCCTGGTGCGGTGTCACGTTGCACAATAACATTACCAAAGCTTACCGTTTTGGTGTACGTGCTAATGTTATTATTGCAGGCTGCCATAACTTTGACAGAAAATAATAAGGTAATAATAAAAAATTTCAATATATTGCTTAAATTCATAATGTTTACCTTAACGGCAAATTTCAGATAAAGAAATTAAATTGTTTTGACTATGCTCAGGAACAGAATATTTTGTAATGCAACGTTTCTGTTCTCCCCACTGCACAGTTAAGTTTCCGGTCTGATTTTTCAAACCCGTTATGTAAACTTGCCCACCATCACCCACAATAAAGCTCTGCTGATTCTGTCCACCAATACTTACCACGGCACCAAACGGCACCGGTTGCCCATTTGCCTGGGTCAGCGTCATTAACACCCGCATCCCGACATTAGCCACATAATCTGCCCGCACCACCGCGCCACGGGTTGGAATCACGGTTTTATTGGTTAACTCAAGCTCAACGTCATCCGGCAAAGAGTCGGTCAGGAGCGCCACATCGTTTTTACGGAACACAGTTACGTTATTGACGACGGTATAGCCACGCCAGTCCGTTTTTGCCCCACTCTGGTTTTGAACGCTCACACCTTTGGCGCCAGGGGCTTTAATCAGCACATTCGTTTCCCCTAACGGCTGGCTGAACGTCACACCGTCGGCATGCGCCAGAATCCCGCCCTGCAGACCGTAGTTCAGGCGATCGCTGTTTTTGTCGTAGCTATACCCGGCGGTCACTTCGCCGTAGGTCGCTTTGTAGTCAGCGTTCATACTGCCGGTATAGCCAACATCGTTGGTGCCGTAACCCTGCTGCACGTTCCAGTTAAGGGCATTGTTTTCCAGCGCCATCCCGCTCAGACCCACGGTATGCGTTGTACCACTCTCTTTACTGGCGTTCATGCTGTAATTAGCCCACGTCTGCGGCAGGAATTTATCCAGCGGGATACTGACGTTCAGCGCCAGTTGCTGATCCTTGTCGTAGTACGCTTCATCACCATTTCCCGTTGAAGAACCGTTTTTGGTGTAGGTGTACGTCAGCCCATAGTTAATTCCATTCCAGGCATTGTTATAGCCAACGCTCCAGGACTGCATGGAGCGTTCAGAGTTCCAGTAATCCTCCCGGACAGCGCTCAGCATCAGCGATCCCAGATCCTGACCGAGGGTCTGGCTCATGGTCAGCTCCATGCGGTTGCGACGGCGATCAATCATCGTGCTTTGGTTGCTGTAGGAGTCGAGAACTTCTTGCATTCCGTAATAGCCACTGGTTGAATACCGGTAGCCCGCAATGGCAAAGTTGGTACCCGTTTCAAGAATGTTTTTGCTGTAGCGTGCCCGCCAGGACTGGCCGCTCGACTTTTCTACGTCTTGCGGTGTGGACCAGGCCTGGATGACATCCATTGAGAGCGCACCCAGCTCACCCATGTTTTTACCAATACCGGCAGCCAGAGCCTGGTATTTGCTCGATTCCTCAACCCCACCGTACAAGGTAAAGCCTTTCGGGAGACCGTAGATCACGGTGCCCTGGGCAAAGGGCGTTTTCTCGACACTGCTGTCATAAGAGCGGTATTGCCCGCCAGTGATGGCGTATTTCAATCGCCCTTCACGCTGCAATACTGGCAGAGAAGCGAATGGCACCACAAAGTGCTGCTCGCTACCGTCTGCTTCTTTAATGGTCACGTCAAGATCGCCTGCGCCACCGGTCGGGTACATGTCAGTGATTTCAAACGCGCCTGGTGCGACATAACTCTGGTAAATCTGGTAACCGTTTTGACGTATCACGACCTGCGCATTGGTGCGTGCAATCCCACGTACCACCGGCGCATAGCCTTTAAGTGAATCGGGCAGCATATCGTCATCAGAGGCAAGTTGGATCCCACGAAACGATATCGCATCAAAAACATCGGACGGCGCAGAGCTATCGCCAGCAGTAAGCTGAGACTTCAGCGCGATAATGTCCCGCTGAGCATAAGTGTAAACGGTATCCCAGTTATCCTGCCCTTCGCTATCACGGCTCCAGGTCGTGTAATTTCTTAAGCGCCACGGCCCAATATTGATGCCAGGACGCAGGTTAGCGAACTGGCTGTCAGTGCTTTGCCCGTTATTACCCCGCTGCCAGCTATTTGCACCGCTGAGGGCATAGTTCAGTATCACTGCGGTGATGCCTTCGTCCCACTGTTCCGGAGGGACGTAGCCGCGCGCCTGAGGTGACAGCGCGGCTTGCGGGATACTGATGAGCAGACGCTGGGTACTAAACTGGAAATCCGTTGACGCCTGTGGAATGGCGCTGAGATCGGCACATTTATCCCCGGCGTCGAGGTGCGGAAACAGTGCTGTTTTCACGCCCCAGTTTTTCAGTTGTTCGACACTCAGACAGGGTTGCAGGAGAGTATCACCGTTCTTGTCAGTGACGCTGCGAAAGGTAATATCCAGTGTATCCACCTGCTGCTCGTCGAGAATAACATCAACATGGTAGATGCCCGGCGCCTGCGAACCCGATTCATATACTGATAGATCGGTTTTTCCTGACGCCGAATTAACCATCTCAAGAAGTTCGGGGTTGAATTCGTCACGAGCATATACGGACCAGGCAGTACCACAGACCGCAACCGCAATGCACAACGCCAGCCTGGCAGGTTTGAATGAATGCATTTTATTTATAATCATTAAACTCAAAATCCATTAATTAATGCGGCATAGCTGTTACAGCGATGCGTGGTGTTCTTTGCCTGGGCCACCGAAGTCGTTAATAACGGTAAAGGTCAGTGCGCCAGCGGTAACCCCCGGCAATTTAAACTGCGCACTCGCCCCTGGTAGCACATAACTTACGTCGTCCAGTTTTTTTCCCGCCACGCTGATACTGTTAAAGTTGATAACATACGGCGTCGGGTTGGTGACCTGCAGATTATTACCTGCCCGGCTCCAGCGAAGCTGATCGGCCACGTCTTCGGGTGCAGAACCCTTCAGGCTCGCCGGACGATAAATTAATTTAATACTGGTCTTCACCGCAATTTGCAGGGAATTCTCAACTTTGGGCGCAGACGGGATGGCTTTAATATTTAGCCAGTACAGACTTTCTTTGTCCTGGGGGAGTGCTCCGGTTAAAATAATTCGCTCAACGTTCTGTTGATCTTTATCCAGACGATAAAGGGGGGGCGTGATAATAAAAGGCGCTTTCTCTGCTCCACCAGTCTGCGTTTCGATCCAGGACTGAATTAAATAAGGCTTCGTATCCGGGTTATTCACACTGATGGATGCTTCCTTTTTATTGCCATCATAAATCACGCGCGTGCCGCCAATAACAACCCCGGCATTTGCTGTAGACACACCAGCAGCCATCAGGGTGCTGACAATAAAAATATTGCGGAGAAAGTTCATTTTAAACCTCGGGTAAAAAAATGAGGCCGTAAACGGCCTCACGGGCATTTCCGATCAAAGAAATTAGTTATAAACCACTGAGAAGCTGGCAACAGAGTTTGCCGGACCCGCAGTCACGGTTTGTGCAGTGGATTTGTACTGTGCGTAGAAATCCAGAGAGTTTGGAGCAGTGCTGCTCAGCGTATAGCGGTAGTTATTATCACCGTGCAGCGGCAACTGAGTCATATCAGCACTCATCATGTTGATAGCGACACCCGTAGCAGCACCTGCTGCAGAGCTGTCAATAGCCAGCAGCGTAGAGTCTGTGGTCTCCGGAGTACCATCAAAACGGACGTGCGCCTGCGTTACAGCAGCCGGGCAATCTTTCAATACGATGCTGAATTTTTTAGCAGCGGTGACATCGCCAGCGTTAGTAAACTCAGATTTATTGTACTGTCCGAGTGTCACGGTCTGATTCTGAGACGCAACGTCAACGGTGCAAGCAGCATCAAGAATCTGACCAGAAAAATTCACAGTGCCGGCTGCTGCGAAAGCGTTGGACATAGAAACAGCAGCAGTCGCCGCCAGAGCAAAAGCGATTAAATTCATTTTCATTACAAATTTCCTTTTTAGAGCTAGATTACTTTAAATTACACCTAATTAACGTCAGCAAATGCCGACGCCATTATTACACTAATGCACTGAAAATATTCAGAACTTATTTTCGACCAATAAGTTTATATTTAGCCACTTACGGCGAACGCAGTAAATATAATTCATTGAGCGGCATCATTTCAATTGCTTTGTTGGTCCAAAAATACACCGTCAAATACAGCATCTTTAGAATACTCTCAACATATTCATTGTGTATTTTTAGAGCCAACCTCCTCTTCATCAAATGAAATTATCCATTCATAATCCCGCACCTGGAATATAATTTACAACCGGATGTTCAATTATGGAAAAAATTACCCCTGTTAAAAAGAAAACCTATGATCGAGATATGCATAGAGAATTAAAACCCTTACAACACTTACATGATATAATTGATGCGCTTTCTGCCGTTTCAGCATACATGCCGATACATGAAGATTTGTCATTGAAATTATCCGAAGATGGCCAACCTCAGTGTGTCCTGCTGCACAACGGGCATGTAGACCTTTGCCGTCAGTCAGACAAACTGGTGCTGAATACCGAAAATGCACCTTTTATTTTTGGGCTATCAAACCTGTCGATGACTGATAGCAGATTAATTCTCGTTCCCTCAGAGGATGCAGTTATCAGCACCCTTCCGTTGGAAAAAGCATTAGATATTATTGGGAAAAAGGCGTTATGGCCCTCACTTGCCTTTCTGCTCATTTATATCTCAAGTCGCATTTACGAACATTACGTCCGTTTGTCGCAAGTTAACTCCTATGAAACAATAAGAACGCTCCTGCATGAGTTACTGGAAGAGCCTGAAAATATCCGCGAATCGACAACGGTTCTTCACTACATTCAAAGCCGGAGTTACCTGTCACGTAGTGGTATTCTGCGAATCCTTTCAGAACTGTGTACTGGCGGATATATTGAACTCAGCGAAAGCAAGCTAAAAAAAATCAATTTTTTACCGAAAAAATTTTAATTAGCCTGAAAATCTATTACTGCTCAGTGTTTTATATCTTTCGCAACTAAATTTTAATCAGTTATTGATTTTGTCTATATGAATGATAACCTTTCACTCACAACATCGCTGACCCCGTCTTCTTCTTTCAGCACAGAACTTGCAGAAGCCCTGGCGGATCGGGCGCCAACCAGAAGTTATGGAAAAGGACTCAGATTACCTCTTGTTAAGGATGGTATTGTCTTCTGTTATGTCCTGATAACAGGAACGGTTGAGATCCATCGCAATAGCGATAATCTTCTCATCGCGACGGTCGCGGCAAAAAACATCGTCGGACTCGCGCTGCATGATGCCTATATAGTGACGAAGATGACCTCCAGAATCGCGATACTGAAGCAGGAAGAGGCCCATCGCATTATTGAGAACAAGGGGCTTTGGGAGACGCTCAGCCGCCACATGATGGAGCTGAACAATAAACTTTACGCCCATAGCTGTCAGTTGTGCGCCCCGACGGTTTATGAAGTGATCTGCAAGCAGCTCATGGCGCTCAGCAACGAGCCCGAGTCGATTCGCCTGAACATCGCCGCTGAACGCTACATTCGCGAGAAAATGCATGTATCACGCAGCAGTATTATGAAGATTCTCGCCAACCTGAAAGCTGGCGGTTATATCGAAATAGAAGACGGCCGGCTGCTAAGGATACGTCGCCTGCCCGCTAAATACTGACGGTCATGATGGGCCGGGAACTCTTCGTACACCGGTCCAGATAGAAACGGACGGTACCGATTTGGTGTTCTGCCATTCGTTTCTGAGCGGATTCAATGTAAAAATCACGTGACAATCCATGCGTATAGTGGGCTATAATTTCGGCCTGCTCTCGATTTATTATGGCTTTTTATACCATAACTATATGAATATAAAGCCAAAGATAAGTGACAACATAAGGATTTAAGCTATGGGTTTTCTTTCCGGTAAGCGCATTCTGATAACCGGTCTTGCCAGCAAACTGTCCATCGCCTGGGGTATCGCACAGGCAATGCACCGCGAAGGCGCGGAGCTGGCATTCACCTACCAGAACGACAAACTGAAAGGCCGCGTGGAAGAATTTGCTGCTCAACTGGGTTCAAACATCGTTCTGCAGTGCGATGTGGCAGAAGATGAAAGCATCGATACCCTGTTCGCAGAACTGGCAAAAACCTGGCCGAAATTTGACGGTTTCGTTCACTCCATCGGTTTTGCCCCTGGCGATCAGCTGGACGGCGACTATGTGAACGCAGTCACCCGCGAAGGTTTTAAAATTGCCCACGACATCAGCGCCTACAGCTTTGTCGCAATGGCAAAAGCATGCCGCTCTATGCTGAATCCGGACTCTGCCCTGTTGACGCTCTCCTACCTGGGCGCTGAGCGCGCAATCCCGAACTACAACGTGATGGGTCTGGCGAAAGCGTCTCTGGAAGCCAACGTTCGTTATATGGCGAATGCGATGGGTCCGGAAGGTGTGCGTGTAAACGCCATCTCTGCAGGTCCGATCCGTACTCTGGCGGCTTCCGGTATTAAAGATTTCCGTAAGATGCTGGCGCATTGCGAAGCAGTTACCCCGATTCGTCGCACCGTCACTATCGAAGATGTCGGTAACACTGCGGCGTTTCTGTGTTCCGACCTGTCCGGCGGTATTTCTGGTGAAGTGGTTCACGTTGACGGCGGCTTCAGCATCGCCGCAATGAACGAACTGGAACTGAAATAATCGTTCGCACTTCCCTTGTGGGCGGCGTCATGCCGCCCCTGCGCTCTCATTTTCTCCGCAATATAGCTTTTTGATATTTGTTATCACGCAACAATCTTTTATCCCTTCCCCCGCTTACGCCAGGATTAAGCAGCGAAAACGATCCGGCGTGAATTGACGACGTGTCCGGGTCGCCACATACAGACCAAGGAACGCCCATGGAACAACGCCGATTCAGCGGTAAAAGCCACTGGTATCATGAAACGCAATCCAGTACCGGGCCGCATGACGTGCTGCCACTGGTCCCGGAAGCCGCGCATGTTGATGACCGATTTTTGCTGGATTTGGGGATACCCGAAGCGTCGCTGTTACCCTTTCAGTCCTGGCTGCAACCTGCCCGTCAACTGGCTTGCGAATTATTTCCCGACACCGTTTTGCTCAACCGCCTGCATACTTTTAGCGCCTATGAGCGAATGAGTACGGCGTTAACGGTCGCCCAGGTGTATGGCGTGCAGCGACTTTGCAATCACTATGCCGCCCGCCTGACGCCGCTTCCCGGACCGGATTCGTCCCGCGAGAGTAATCACCGGCTGGCGCAAATTACCCAGTACGCACGCCAGCTTGCTCATTCACCGTCGGTGATTGATAACCGGGCGCGCCAGCATTTGAGCGACGTGGGGCTTTCTGCCTGGGATATCGTACTGATGAACCAAATCATTGGTTATATCGGGTTTCAGGCGCGGGTGATTGCCACTTTTCAGGCATGGCTGGGACAGGCTGTTCGTTGGGTTCCAGGACTGGATACGCAATCCTTTGCCGATCAGGGTTTGTTCCAGCAGCAAGATATCCGGTGGCGTTCAGCGCATGAACAGGTTGAACCATGCTATGCCACACCTGAGCAGTTTGAGTGTCTGTCACGCTATCAACCACTCCCCCAGCTTCAGCACATCGCGCCTAATCTGGCGCATCAACCGGCGCTGCTCGCCCTGCTGGCTACCCTGTTAACGAGTACGCTGTCGAGCGAATCTACCTCACAGACCTTCGCTACGCTGCTGACCGCGCGAATCAACGGCAGTGCATTCTGCTTTTATCAACAGGCAAAATCTTCACCTGTAGCTGAATCACTACGTCAGAACGAGCGCGAGATTGAGCACTGGGAGCGACAGCATCCTCAGGAGCGTGCATTGTCCCAGGCGATACAATTACTCACCCGGGCACCCGACCGTTTCAGCGCCGCCCAGTTCATCCCGTTGGTGGACGACTGTGCATCCGTTGACCAGGCCATCACACTGTTGGCGTGGTCAGGTTTATGTGGATGGTTGAATCGTCTGACCATTGCGCTGGGTGAGACTGATTAACCCTGCCAATACGATAAAGAGCGCTTGCCGCATCAGGTACTTTCGCGTAAAACTGTCAGCCGCTCTTTTGGCCACGAAAATAGACGAATATGTTTCAGGACAACCCGCTGCTAGCGCAGCTTAAACAGCAACTGCATTCCCAGACGCCCCGTGCTGAAGGGGTAGTAAAAGCGACGGAAAAGGGCTTTGGCTTCCTGGAAGTCGATGCGCAAAAAAGTTATTTCATTCCGCCGCCGCAGATGAAAAAAGTGATGCACGGCGACCGCATTATCGCTGTCATCCACACGGAAAAAGATCGTGAATCGGCAGAGCCAGAAGAACTGGTTGAGCCGTTCCTGACTCGCTTTGTCGGTAAAATTCAGGGTAAGAACGATCGTCTGTCTATCGTCCCGGACCATCCGTTGTTGAAAGACGCCATCCCCTGCCGCGCAGCGCGCGGTGTGGAACATGAATTCAAAGAGGGTGACTGGGCTGTTGCTGAAATGCGCCGTCATCCGCTTAAAGGCGACCGTACGTTTTACGCCGAATTAACCCAGTTCATCACCTTTGCAGACGATCACTTCGTGCCGTGGTGGGTGACGCTGGCGCGCCACAATCTTGAAAAAGAAGCACCGGACGGCGTGGCGACTGAAATGCTGGATGAAGGTCTGGAACGTCAGGACCTGACGGCGCTGAATTTCGTCACCATCGACAGCGCCAGCACCGAAGATATGGACGATGCGCTGTATGCCGAAGCGCTGGCTGACGGCAAACTGCAACTGACCGTTGCGATTGCGGATCCCACCGCCTGGATTGCCGAAGGCAGCAAACTCGATAACGAGGCGAAAATCCGCGCGTTTACTAACTACCTGCCGGGATTCAATATCCCTATGCTGCCGCGTGAATTGTCTGACGACCTCTGCTCCCTGCGTGCCAATGAAGTGCGTCCGGCTCTCGCCTGTCGCATGACCATTGCCGCTGACGGCACTATCGAAGATGACATCACCTTTTTTGCCGCCACCATTGAGTCAAAAGCAAAACTGGCTTATGACAACGTCTCTGACTGGCTGGAAAATACCGGTAGCTGGCAGCCTGAAAGCGAAGCGATCGCACAGCAAATCCGTCTGCTGCAGCGCATCTGCCTGAGCCGGGGCGAGTGGCGTCATAACCATGCGCTGGTGTTTAAAGATCGCCCGGATTACCGTTTTATTCTCGGCGAAAAAGGCGAAGTGCTCGATATTGTCGCAGAACCGCGCCGTATTGCGAACCGCATGGTAGAAGAAGCCATGATTGCGGCAAATATCTGCGCCGCACGCGTTTTGCGCGACAAACTCGGTTTTGGCATTTACAACGTTCACCTCGGCTTCGACCCGGCCAATGCCGATGCGCTGGCCGCGCTGCTGCAATCTCACGGTATGCATGTGAATGCAGAAGAAGTGCTGACGCTGGAAGGTTTCTGCAAACTGCGCCGTGAACTGGATGCACAACCGTCTGGCTTCCTTGACAGCCGGATCCGTCGCTTCCAGTCCTTCGCGGAGATCAGCACCGAACCCGGTCCTCACTTTGGGCTGGGCCTCGAAGCTTATGCCACCTGGACATCCCCCATTCGTAAGTATGGCGATATGATCAACCACCGCCTGCTGAAAGCGGTGATCAAAGGTGAAAGCATTGATCGCCCGCAGGAAGAGACGACCGTACAAATGGCCGAGCGTCGTCGTCTGAATCGCATGGCGGAACGTGATGTCGGCGACTGGCTCTATGCCCGTTTCCTGAGCGACAAGGCCGGGACGGATACGCGTTTCGCGGCAGAGATTATTGATGTCAGTCGGGGTGGTATGCGCGTGCGTCTGGTGGATAACGGCGCCATTGCCTTTATCCCTGCGCCGTTCCTGCACGCTGTTCGTGACGAACTGGTTTGCAGCCAGGAGAGCGGCACCATCCAGATTAAAGGGGAAGCCGTCTGGAAAGTGACGGATGTCATTGATGTCACCATCGCCGAAGTGCGGATGGAAACACGTAGCATCATCGCCCGCCCGGTAGCCTGACTTCTCGGTTTCGCAACGGCCTTTCTCCCTTCAGAAAGGCCGTTTTCTTTTTCTGCAATTCCCTTTTCACTCACTACACTTTGACTGTCGGCTGAATATATTTTCATCCGTTCCTATGCTTTTTTTCGGTTCTGAATTACAAATAAATACATAAACAAAACAAGATGTTCAGCCTACGTAAGTTTTCATGAACGGTGGCGACCCTTCCATTGAGGATCCCATGCGCGTTAAGCGGGATGGTGTGCAACATGAAAGATACTCGGGAGTCTGCGACGTTGTATAGCTATATGGGCACGCACACGCCTTACTGGCGTCTGTCAGAAGATTCAAACGTCCTGCAATTGTCCGTCACCGAAAGTGCTGACGGCCCCCAGGAGGTTGAACTTTCTCCTGCTCAGGCAGAGCAGATTCGCGACATGACCGTTATCACCTCCAGCCTGATGATGACGCTCCCCATCAAGAACAGCGATGTGCCTGTTCATCTCGTCGGGCGTAAAATTAGTAAGCATGAGTGGGCAGGCAGTGCCTCAGCCTGGCACGATACCCCTTCCGTGGCGCGCGATCTGGTGAAAGGACTGTCGTTTGCCGAGCAGGTGGTTTCGGAAGCTCACTCCGCCATCGTGATCCTCGACAGCAAGGGCAAGATTCAACGCTTTAACCGGCTATGTGAAGAGTACACCGGCCTCAAAGAACAGGAAGTGATCGGCCAGAGCGTCTTTAAACTTTTTATGAGTCGTCGGGAAGCCGCGGTATCACGTCATAACATCGGCGCTTTTTTTCGCAACGGTAACGCCTATGAGGTCGAACGCTGGGTAAAGACCCGCAAAGGTCAACGCCTGTTTCTGTTTCGCAATAAATTCGTACACAGCGGCAGCGGGAAGAACGAAATTTACCTTATCTGTTCCGGGACCGACATTACCGAAGAACGTCGCGCGCAGGAACGTCTACGCGTACTGGCGAATACCGACACCATCACCGGGTTGCCTAACCGCAACGCCATCCACGAGTTGATCAATGACGCCCTCGAACAGACTGGTGACGGCCAGGTGGGTCTTGTCTACCTCGACCTGGATAACTTCAAAAAGGTCAACGACGCCTACGGGCATATGTTTGGCGATCAACTGTTACAGGCGGTGTCGCTCGCCCTGCTGAGCTGTCTGGAGGAAAACCAGTTGCTGGCGCGCCTTGGTGGCGATGAGTTTATTATCCTTGCCAGTCAGACCTCTCAGAGTTCGCTTGAGGCAGTCGCATCGCGCATTTTGACCCGACTGCGCCAGCCCTTCCGTATCGGCTTAATAGAGGTGTATATCAGTTGTTCTGTTGGCATTGCCATGGCCCCACAACATGGCGAAGACAGTGACGACCTGATTCGTAATGCCGATACGGCGATGTACACCGCAAAAGAAGGTGGACGCGGTCAGTTCTGCGTCTTCTCCCCCGAAATGAACGAACGTGTGTTCGAATATCTGTGGCTGGATACTAATCTACGTAAAGCGCTGGAAAACGATCAGTTACTGATTCACTACCAGCCCAAACTGACCTGGCGCGGTGAAGTCCGCAGTCTGGAAGCGCTGGTGCGCTGGCAATCCCCTGAACGCGGACTGATCCCGCCGATGGATTTTATCTCCTATGCTGAGGAGTCCGGGCTAATCGTACCGCTCGGTCGCTGGGTGCTTCTTGACGTTGTGCGTCAGGTCGCGAAATGGCGCGATAAGGGGATAAACCTGCGCGTGGCGGTTAACATTTCCGCCCGCCAACTGGCGGATCAGACCATTTTTACTGACCTGAAGCAGGTGCTGCATGAGCTGAATTTTGAATACTGCCCTATCGATGTCGAGCTGACAGAAAGCTGCCTGATAGAGAACGAGGAACTTGCGTTATCGGTCATTCAGCAGTTCAGTCGGTTAGGGGCCCAGGTGCATCTCGATGATTTCGGGACGGGCTATTCTTCTCTCTCGCAACTGGCGCGTTTCCCCATTGATGCCATCAAGCTGGATCAGGTTTTCGTCAGGGACATTCATAAAAATTCGGTGTCGCAATCCATGGTGCGCGCCATCGTCGCTGTCGCGCAGGCGTTAAATCTTCAGGTGATTGCAGAAGGCGTGGAGAGCGCTAAAGAGGATGCGTTCCTGACAAAAAATGGCGTGAACGAGCGACAAGGATTTTTGTTCGCAAAACCAATGCCTGCCGTGGCGTTTGAGCGCTGGTACAAACGTTATCTCAATAAGAAAACACGCTAGTTTGCCGATACCCCGTACAATGCCAGATTGTGGGGGTGGCGGTACACCCAATCTGTTGGTCATCACAGAATATATAATATTACTCAATGATTTGGCCGAGGCTGAATTTTCCCTTCTCTTTTGTCGCTATTTTTTGCATCATTAAATTCAATACTATTTTGCCCAAGGATCCTCTCATGTCTGATATCGACGCTAAACGGGTTGCTGAACGAATTGATACCGTGCTTGATATCCTGGTCGCGGGTGATGTTCATTCCGCCATCAATAACCTTGAAATACTGAAGGCAGAACTATTAAACCAGGTGCAGGAAAACGCCGCCACGACAGCGAATAAACCCAGGGCTCCGTGGGAGATCTGAGTTTTTTCGTGCACGGTGTTGTCACGCCGCCGCATGTGTATAAACCCCGGTATGATTACCGCTATAAAAATTAAACGTTATGAACTCCCGACAACAATCCATTTTGCAAATGGTGATTGATAAAGGCCAGATGAGCGTTTCTGAACTGGCAAAAATCACCGGCGTTTCAGAAGTCACCATTCGACAGGATCTGAATGCCCTTGAGAAGCAGAGCTATCTGCGTCGTGCCCACGGTTTTGCGGTTTCACTGGACAGTGAAGACGTGGAAACCCGAATGATGACCCACTACACCCTCAAGCGCCAGCTTGCGGAGTTTGCAGCCTCGCTGGTCAACCCGGGCGAGACGGTATTTATCGAAAATGGCAGCAGTAATGCGCTTCTGGCGAGAACGCTGGCAGAACAGAAAAACGTCACCATCATTACTGTCAGCAGCTATATTGCCCATCTGTTGAAAGAGACGCCCTGCGAAGTCATTTTACTCGGCGGCATTTATCAGAAAAAAAGCGAAAGCATGGTGGGTCCGTTAACGCGCCAGTTTATCCAGCAGGTCCATTTCAGTAAGGCGTTTATTGGCATTGATGGCTGGCAGAGCGATACGGGCTTTACTGGACGCGATATGATGCGTGCGGATGTGGTCAATGCGGTTCTGGAAAAAGGCTCTGAGGCCATCGTTCTGACCGACAGTTCTAAGTTTGGTGCCGTTCATCCCTATCCCCTGGGCCCGATTGAGCGGTTTAGCCGTGTTATTACTGATGCAAAAATCAGCGCCAGCGATCAGATGCATATGAAAAATCGCGGTCTGATCGTGAATATCATCAACGCTGAATAAATTCTCCGCAAATGATTTGCCTTTACGTAGATCATTTGCGCTCTAAGACCATTCTGACAACCTGTTTAAGACTATTTACCTGTTGTTCACCCGCAAAAGTCGTAAAATTGTTATTAGCGATATAACAGGAAGTGACTATCACCTGCGTGATATTACCCTGTGCAATAAGGTTTCATGAATACTCTTTTTAATGCGGATATTTTAACTATAGTTAAAGAGAGCTTACTTTCATGAATCGTTAATTCAGGAGAAAGTATTATGTTAATAACGAGCAAAAAAATGACCGCCGCAGTACTGGCTGTTGCCCTGGCAATGTCTCTGAGTGCCTGTTCTAACTGGTCTAAACGTGACCGAAATACCGCTATTGGTGCGGGCGCTGGGGCATTAGGTGGTGCTGTCTTAACCGATGGTAGCACCCTGGGTACGCTGGGTGGCGCCGCTGTGGGGGGTATTATCGGACACCAGGTAGGTAAATAATCGTAAATAATCTACGGTTGACCGGCTCGATATAATAATTCGATTATTTTTTCAGGTCTGTACTACACGCTAATTAACAGTAAATATAAAAGCCACGATAAGAATATATCGTGGCTGTTTCGTTATCCGCCCGCCAGTTTTACTTTCAGGCCTTTTGCTTCCAGTAAGGACTTAATTAAATCACGTTTGTCGCCCTGGATTTCAATAACGCCGTCTTTTACGGCGCCACCACAACCACATTTTTTCTTAAGCTCGGCCGCCAGTTTTGTAAGTTCGGCATCATTGAGGTCAACGCCGGTAATCAGGCAAACGCCTTTTCCCTTCCTGCCGCTGGTCTGGCGCTGAATACGAACAATACCGTCTCCTTTCGGGCGCTCAGGCGCAGCTTTCGGCTCATCAATTCGCCCGCTCTCTGTAGAGTAAACCAGACGACTATTGGAATCGTTCATTACGCCCCCTGCTTCAGTGATGCATTGATCGCGCTGAGCGTCTGTGCAGGGTCCGCAGACTGCGTCACCGGACGACCTATCACCATATAATCAACACCTGCGGCAGATGCCTGCTCAGGCGTCATAATTCGCCGCTGATCGCCCGCATCACTGCCCGCAGGGCGGATACCTGGCGTAACCAGTTTGAAATCCTGACCAAAGGCCTGTTTGAAACGGACAGCCTCCTGCGCGGAACAGACCACGCCATCAAGACCACACTTCTGCGTGAGTGCCGCCAGACGTTCCGCATGCTCAGCAGGTGACAGTGTCACGCCAATATCAACCAGATCGCTGGCTTCCATGCTGGTTAATACCGTCACGGCGATTAATAGCGGTGCATCGTTGCCAAACGGCAGAAGCGCTTCACGCGCTGCGGTCATCATTCTCGCCCCGCCTGACGCATGGACATTCACCATCCACACGCCCAGCTCCGCGGCAGCGGCAACGGCATGTGCTGCGGTATTGGGGATATCATGGAATTTGAGGTCCAGGAAGATATCAAACCCACGTTGCTGAAGCTCGCGAACGAATTGCGGCCCAAACAGGGTGAACATCTCTTTGCCGACTTTCAGACGACAGTCGCGCGGATCGATTCGGTCAACAAACGCCAGGGCGTTATCACGGTTATTATAATCGAGAGCAACAACGACAGGAGAATCGGTAACAGCGCGGGAAGAGGATGAAGCAGTAAACGTCATAACCAGGCCTTCTTGCTAAGGGGGCAAATGGGTAAACGGCGTGCATTCTACCGTTCAGACGTAAAAATTAACAGCCGCGATTGTGCCTCTGCCAGGCGATGTGGCTCTGATGCCTGAATAGCGGCGCAAAAAACCATGAGTATGTTGTAACTAAAATGCGATGTTTTTAAAAATTACAGCCCATCAAGTCCACGAATAGGCTTAATCGTTGACCACGCGCGGCAGGAAGGACAATGCCAGTACATGGTATAGGCGGTGAAGCCGCATTTTGAGCAGCGGTAGCGCGGCTTGCTGCGTACCTGTTCGCCCACCATATCACGCAGTACCATCAGGCTTTCTTTCGCCCGGCCCTCTTCAGCTTCATTAAGGTGGTAATCCATCAGCTTGTGGAAAACGCGCATCGTCGGATGACGCTGGAGCTGGCGGGTAATATAGACTTGCGCGGTATCATTTCCTTCGCGGGCTTCGAGAATGTCTGCCAGCATCAGCTCCGCGGCCGCTCCGGTGTTCTCTTCTACCGCACGACGTAAAAATTCCACCCACTCGTCATTTTTACCTAATTGCTGATAGCAGGTCTGGAGCATTTCCAGCGTTTCACTGACCAGTTCTTTATCCTGGGAGATGACGCGCTGGAGGCACTCAACCGCTTTAGCGTAATCGCCTTTCGCCATCCAGACCCGGCCCATCATGATCGAAACCCTGGCGCTGTTTTTATCCGCCGCGGCGCCTTTTCTCAGCAAGGCCATTGCCCGATCCATATCGTCACTGCCCATCTGTTGCAACGCCAGTTCACAGTAGAAATGGGCGATTTCGATACGCTGCTTCTCTTTCCCCAGTTTGACCAGCCGCTCCGCCACGTCAATGGCTTTCTGCCAGTCACTGGTGGCCTGATAAATCTGCAATAGCTGCTGTAGCGCACCGATGCGGAAATCCGTTTCGTCAGTGAGCTGGTTGAACATGTCTTCTGCCCGGTCATACAGTCCGGCCGCCATGTAATCTCGCCCTAACTGCTGGACGGCTAACAGCCGCTGTTCATAAGTCAGCGAGGCGCTTTCCATGAGGGTCTGGTGGATACGGATGGCGCGGTCAACTTCACCGCGAGAGCGGAACAGATTTCCGAGGGTAAGATGGGCCTCAACGGTACCGGTGTCCTCTTTCAACATATCGAGGAACAGGTCTACCGCTTTATCCTGTTGGTTGCTCAGGAGGAAGTTAACGCCCGCAACGTAATCGCGGGAGAGACGGTTAGCTTCATCCTGTTTTGTTTGTTGCGCACTTCTGCGGCCCATGTACCAGCCGTAGGCGGCAGCGACGGGCAAAAGCAGAAACAACAACTCCAGCATAAACGATTATTCCTTCACGACCGACGTACCCGGTGTCACCACCACGTCCGTCGTCGGCGAAAGTTGGTTTTCCAGTCGTTTAATTTTGCGTTCTGCGCGCACCAGAGAAACACGAACCCGTAGCCAGAACAGACCGCAAACCAGCCAACCGATGGCAAAACCAGCGGCAAACAAAACGGCCAGTAACGTAGAGATACGATATTCACCCTGAGCGAGCAGGTAATTGAAGGTGACCTGTTGATCGTTCTGCGCACCCAATGTTACCGAGATAACAAATATCGCCAACACCAGTAAGAAAATGAGTAAATATTTCACATTACTTCCCGTTATGTGGTTTAAGCGAATAAATCGTGTTCAACTTACCGCAGTTAGCCTTTTAAATTACCATTTTCATGGCGCGTGCGAAATGGGGAAGCGCCCCGTTAACGGATGATTTGGGGGCAAACCCCATAAAATCAAGCGAAATCAGATTTTCTGTGCGCGTTCAGCAATCTCTTGCTTCTCTTGTGGCGGAGGGGCAAGCGGCCCACAAATCTTCTGCGCAAGCCAGGTTGCCAGCGTAACCAGCACCCACGACATCAACGTTGCCACCACCAAATCGCGCGGCCAATGCATGCCAAGCAGCAAACGACTGCCCATCACCCCCGTTGCCCATACAAGCAGAATGACAATCGTGACCGTTCGCCTGCGCGGCCAGAGTAATCCAACGGCCAGTAACGCCCAGCTCGCCGCAAACATGGTATGTCCCGACGGGAAGGCAAATCCCGTCTCTTTTTGCCAGTGCTGACGTAAAAACACCGGGATCTCCGGCTGCGTCGAGAGCTGTTCCTTCACCAGATTAGCGCGTTCCTTACGCTTTAAAGTGTAGAACTCATCGACCGGGATATCGTGTGTTTTTTCAAGCCAGATAACAAAGGGACGCGGCTCCTGGACCCGGTCCTTCACCCATGACTTAACGCCCTGCCCAATCAGAATTGCTGCCGCCAGAATGGCGAATAGCATCACCGCCGCTTTAAGGCGAAAACGTAAACACCAGAAAAACCAGCCGCAAAGAGTGACATGCGTGATAATGCCCCACGGTTGGGTAACAGTTTCCGTTATCCAGTACATCGCTTTGAGCCACGCGACATGATGACCCGGTTGCCAGGTCCATCCGGAAACCCACACGACGACGGGCATTATTAACAATAATCCCGCCCCCACCGCAGTACGCTTTGCAATCGACAGCATGAACACCTCTTTGACCGATAAGTCTCACAATCATAACTGAAAAATCACCCGCCCGGAAAAATTGACAGATTTGTGCCATTCGCATGACGATTGCGCGGCAGCGATTAGGTGAACTCCGTCGCCTTATGGCAAAATAAACAGATAAGCCAACAGGCGACGGCACAACATTGCGTGCCTGCATTATCTGGAGAAACACATGCAGCTTAAACGAGTGGCAGAAGCCAAACTGCCAACCCCATGGGGCGATTTCCTGATGGTGGGATTTGAAGAACTGGCAACCGGACACGATCACGTCGCGCTCGTGTATGGTGATATTTCAGGTCAAACGCCCGTGCTGGCGCGTGTCCATTCAGAATGTCTGACGGGCGATGCCCTGTTCAGTCTGCGCTGCGATTGTGGTTTTCAACTGGAAGCGGCGCTGACCCATATCGCCGAAGAAGGCCGCGGTATTCTGCTCTATCACCGCCAGGAAGGACGCAATATCGGCCTGCTCAATAAAATTCGCGCCTACGCGTTGCAGGATCAGGGTTATGACACCGTTGAAGCCAATCACCAGTTAGGGTTTGCTGCTGATGAGCGCGACTTCACCCTCTGCGCGGATATGTTTAAACTGCTGGGCGTTGATGAAGTCCGGCTGCTTACCAACAATCCAAAGAAAGTCGAAATTCTCACCGAAGCGGGAATTAACATTGTTGAGCGCGTGCCGCTGATTGTCGGTCGTAATCCCAATAATGAACACTACCTGGATACCAAGGCCGCCAAGATGGGGCACCTGCTGAGTAAATAGCGCGGCGTAACCCGCAGTCATTAAAAGCCTGCATACAGAATGCAGGCTTTTTTACGTCTTACTTCAGCATATTACGGATAACGTAATGCAAGATCCCGTCGTTCTGGTAATAGGTGAGCTCGGTCGCCGTATCGATGCGACAACGGCATTGCACCACCTCCTGACGACCATCCACACGGGTTAATATCACCGCAACCGCGGCGCCAGGCGTCAGGTTTTGCAGACTGGCAATATCAATTGACTCTTCACCGGTCAGCCCCAGCGTTTTGCGCGTCACCCCTTTTGGAAATTCCAGCGGCAAAATCCCCATTCCGATCAGGTTGGAACGGTGAATTCGTTCGAATGATTCAGCGATCACCACGCGGATCCCCAGCAGACGCGGACCTTTGGCCGCCCAGTCACGACTGGAGCCTGAGCCATACTCTTTCCCGGCAATCACCGCCAGCGGAATGTTTTCTTGTTGATACCGTATTGCTGCGTCATAGATTGACACCACGTCTGCGCCGGGCAGATGCCGCGTCATTCCCCCTTCCACACCGGGTACCATTTCGTTACGAATACGGATGTTGGCAAACGTCCCGCGCATCATCACTTCATGGTTACCGCGCCGTGAACCGTAGGAGTTGAAATCCTTACGTTCCACCCCGTGACTTTGCAGATAACGCCCGGCCGGGCTGTCGGCTTTAATACTTCCGGCAGGTGAAATATGGTCCGTGGTCACCGAATCCCCCAGCATCGCCAGAATTCGCGCGCCGTGAATATCTCTCACCGGCGCTGGCTGTTCCTGCATATCATCAAAGAAGGGTGACAGCCGAATATAGGTCGAGTCGTTTTGCCAGCCGTAGGTATCTGAACGATCAACGTTTATCCCCTTCCACTCTGGTGTCCCTTCAAATACCTCCGCATATTCTTTGTGGAACATCTCGCTGGAGACCAGATCGACTGCTCGCGCAATTTCCTGCGCTGACGGCCAGATGTCTTTCAGGTAAACCGGGTCGCCTTTACGGTCATGCCCGAGCGGATCGGTTGCCAGGTTGATGTTCATATTCCCGGCCAGCGCGTAGGCAACGACCAGCGGCGGCGACGCCAGCCAGTTGGTTTTAACCAAAGGGTGAATACGGCCTTCAAAATTGCGGTTACCAGAGAGTACAGCGCCGACGGTCAGATCGCCCTTTTTGATGGCGGTTTCAATCGGTTCCGGCAGTGGGCCCGAATTACCAATGCAGGTGGTACAGCCATAACCCACCAGATTGAACCCCAGCTCATCGAGATACGGCGTCAGTTTGGCTTTCGCCAGATAATCCGACACCACTTTTGAACCGGGTGCCAGCGAGGCCTTGACCCACGGCTGACGTTTCAGCCCCAGCGTTACGGCTTTTTTCGCCAGCAGACCTGCGGCCATCAGCACGCTGGGGTTAGAGGTGTTGGTACAGGACGTGATCGCTGAAATCACCACCGCCCCGTCAGGCAATTGGTATGTATGACCGTTCAGCACATAGTCCACTGGCTGGCGATCTTTTTGAGCCGTATTGAGTTCCAGTTCACTGCTGGCGGCAAACGCTTTCGGCACATCGCTCAATGCAACGCGATCCTGTGGACGTTTTGGTCCGGCGAGACTCGCCTCGACGTCATTCATATCCAGCGCCAGGGTGCTGCTAAAGACCGGTTCATCACCGGCATTGCGCCACATGCCCTGCGCTTTCGCGTATTTCTCGACCAGATCGATTTGATCTTCAGTACGACCGCTCAGACGCATGTAATCCAGCGTCACGCCATCGATGGGGAAAAAGCCGCAGGTCGCGCCGTATTCTGGCGCCATATTGGCGATAGTGGCGCGATCGGCCAATGGTAAAGAATCCAGACCGTCACCATAAAATTCAACAAATTTACCGACGACACCGTGTTTTCGCAGCATCTGGGTAACGGTTAACACGAGGTCTGTTGCGGTGATCCCTTCACGTAGTTTTCCGGTCAGTTTGAACCCCACCACATCCGGAATCAGCATGGAGACAGGCTGGCCGAGCATTGCCGCTTCCGCTTCGATGCCGCCGACACCCCAGCCTAAAACGCCCAGGCCATTGATCATAGTGGTGTGTGAATCGGTGCCGACCAGCGTATCCGGATAAGCGACCCATTCGCCATCCTGCAATTCACTCCAGACCGCCTTGCCGAGATATTCAAGGTTAACCTGGTGGCAGATCCCGGTTCCCGGAGGGACGACGCTGAAACGGCTAAATGCCTGCTGGCCCCATTTCAGGAACACATAGCGCTCGTGGTTACGCTCCATTTCCAGACGAACGTTTTCTTCGAAAGCATCGTCGTCACCAAAATGGTCAACGGTGACGGAGTGGTCGATAACCAAATCCACGGGTGAAAGAGGGTTCACTTTTGCGGTATCGCCGCCCAGACGTTTTACC
This sequence comes from Citrobacter amalonaticus, assembly GCF_037053465.1. Lineage (GTDB taxonomy): Bacteria > Pseudomonadota > Gammaproteobacteria > Enterobacterales > Enterobacteriaceae > Citrobacter_A > Citrobacter_A amalonaticus_H. Next base: position 1,430 of record NZ_JBALIF010000006.1, on the reverse strand, counting down.
GCCTCGCGCATCACGGCGAGATCCACCACCGCCGGCACGCCGGTGAAGTCCTGCATCAGCACACGTGCAGGACGGTACGCAATTTCACGATCGGCATGGGCATTTTTCAACCAGCCCGCCAGCGCCTGGATATCTTCTTCCGTCACGGAATCGCCATCCTGCCAGCGCAGCAGGTTTTCCAGTAAGACTTTAAGTGATTTGGGCAGACGGGTGATATCGCCCAGAGATTTCGCAGCCAGCGACAGACTGTAGTAATGATAAGTTTTGTCTTTGGCCTGTAGCGTGTCCTTACTGGTTTCTCGTAGGGTTGACGACATAGCTCCTCCTTAATAACAGGGTTGCGAAGCCCTGATTCTCCTCAGGGTGAATATTAAAGATAACACAAACTCATCGTAACGTTTTGATAACAACCCAAATTGATAAAAGAGGAAAAAACTGACGGGAAGTACAATAAGGGGAAACGAAAACCTCGCCGTAGCGAGGTTTGAGCTTAACGGGTCACAATCCAGATGAGTTCCGCCCAAAAGAGCAGAGAAACGGAAAATGCGCCCATCCAGGACCAGTATTTCATATTTGAAGTAAGCATAGGCTACACCAACCTGTGATTAATACATTATGTTGAGATTGTCTCAACGCTTTATTGCTGTGGTGTATAAATAAAAATGCACTGCGCGTTCTTCGCGTGTACAAAAAAACGGTAACAGGAACGGGGCCGATTATTGTTTCGGTTGTTCGTCTTCATTGAATAAATCAATAAAAGCCTGCTGCTGTTGCGTCAATTTCCAGGATTCAGGAGTGGTCTTCACGCGCGCGATTTTTTCTTCACCCGAGCTGTCACATGGCTGACATGTAGGGGGTGAGGTTTGTTGCTGCTCATGAACAGCCATCTCTACCCCCATGCATTCCAGATCAGCAGCGCAACCACGAGCCAAAACAGCGCTGAGCCCAGGAAGACCGCAAGCCACGCTTTGCGTTTCATCTCAGGGTCCCGACGTGGTTCCTGGTTTTCAGACGGCATTGCCAACCTCATATAATCGGTATCACTTATCATTTCAGCACCAACAATTGGCACAATTAATCATCAGATGAGACAAATCCTAATGAAACTTTAGCCAAAGATCCAGTGAATTTACGCATCGTTTCCCGAGAATAAATCAATCTTTTGATCAAAAATAAATATTTGAAAGGGGAAATTTGCGAGGCGGGGAATAAGACACTACTTTATGACATCATTTCCATAAAATAAGTAGGGATATGATATTCTCATTGCCGGTTATAAGGCGGAGTGTGATTTAGTAAAAAACCACCTGCATAGCAGGTGGCTTTGACACAGCCCCCTAAAAGGGGGCTTAAACACTACCCTTCCAGTCCCAGCTGTATTTGTCTTTCTTCTTCCTCTTTGGCTACCTTGTCCTGGTACCGTACATATC